>NZ_JAFEMC010000001.1:0-1251994 GCF_016892685.1 Sphingomonas longa | reverse complement strand
CGAGATCGCGGTCGTGACCGCCGGGCGCGATGCGACCGACATCGCCTTCATGACCGTGTGGGGCCTGACCCGCCTTCAGCGGCAGACGGTGCGCGTGCGGCGGCTGTGATCGGATCGTCGCGAGAGAACTGGACGGGCTACAGGAACGGCGACGGGGCATGATCGTTTTGACCCTAGAACGATCATAGGAGAGCCAAGATGGCCGACATCGATAACCGCGCGCTCGACAGCCTGTCCGTTGCCCCGGGCGATCCCGACGAACCCACGGGCGGCAGTCGGGTGCAGGGGCAGGATGCGGGACGCGACAAGTCGATCGCCAAGCGGCTGGAGAAGAACCCGGAGAGCAGCGACGCGCGGCTGGACAATGCGCTGGACGAGTCGATGGACGCCAGCGACCCCGCCTCCTCGACGCAGCCCGTCCATCGCGGCAGCGAGCCCGCCGTGTCGTCGGGCTATGACGAGGAAAAGGAACGGGCGCTGCGCGACGGCGGCTGAGCGGTTCGGGCGCAACCTTTGTTTGTTGCGCAAAAGCACCATGAATCCACGATTGGGATGCGGCGAACCTCGGTTCGTCGCATCCCTTGTTGCAGCGCAGCGATTTTCGGCGATGTTCATGACGATCCGGCGACGGTCTCGTTAAGGGCGGTGTAACCACTTTTGGCGTATCCCTTGTCGGGCAGAAGCTCTGGGCGGGGTGACGACGATGGGTTCGAGGATGAAGCCGGCCGAAGGTGCGATGACGTTGGCCGAGATGAAGGAATTCGCGAGCTTTTCCAGCTCGACACAGCGGTATATCCGCCGTTCGCTCGACATCGGTCTGGACCGCGACGACGCCATGACCCGGTGGTCGCGCGACGTGGTGGAAGCCGCCAGCATCCGCGCGCAGGCCCGCCTGTACCGCGCGCTGCCTGCGATCCGCGAGATCGTCCCCGACGACAGCGGCCTCGACGCGATCGAGCCGTTCCTGGCGCCATTGGTCACCGTGGTCGCGTTCGATCTGGGGCAGGGCCGGTTGCCCAGCTTCTCGGCGGTGCGCTTCCTGTACGAGCGGCTGATCGGTGCGGAGGTGCGCCCGTGGTTGCCCGCGGCGTTCTGCGCGGCGGCGGCGTTGCCGCATCTGCATCCAGAACTGCGGCGCACATTGCTCCAGTCGATCAGCGAAGCGGCGGCGACCGCGGCGGGCTGGTCCAACCGTCAACCGGCGTTCTTCCCCTATTGGGTGGAGAAGGTCGAGGGCGCTCAGCCGATCGCGAACTGACACTCACGCGGCGGTCGACCGTCAGCGACAGGCTCGCCACCCCATCGCGCCACGGTTCGCCTGATCGAGGTGGAGGTGGTCGCGGTGCGCGGCATTGTAGTCGGGCGACAGCGTCGTCGCGAACAGCTTGCACGCACCGTCGCGCACGCGGCGCAGGAATCGCGCCTTGCCGTCGTCTCCTTTCCAGTCGCGTGCGACGGTGATGCGCGTACCATCCGTCAGGCGGAAGCCGGCAATGTCCACTGCATCGGCGGTGGAATGCTCGCTCCAGTTGCCGGCATCGCGCCCATAGATGCGTCGACAGCTATAGCTCCCGAAATGGTCGATCGAGACGACGCGCTTCCCGAACTCGGCCTCCGCAGCCGGCTGCACGACATCCCATTCCCACATCGCCAGCGCGGCGCCGACCGGGCAGGCGACGCCGAGGCCCGCGGGCACGAAGGCGATGTTGCGCGCACCGCTTGCCGTGAAACGAATACCGTCGCGATAGCCGCATTGGCCCGCTCCCGACCTTGGTGGCAGCGCGGTATAGCGGACACCGGCGCGGTCGAGCGCGGCGCGGCAGGCAGGGAAATCCTCCGTCAGCGCGGTCAGCTTGCGCCCGGTGAACAGCCCCACCGGCTGGCCGAGATCGAGCGGCGTCCACGGCAGATCCTGCGGTCGCCCCCGCAACGCGGCCCAGGCGATGAACGCGAGCGCCAACGCGATGCCGCCGAACACCAACACTCCGGCAAGGCGACGCAATACCGCCATCAACCGCGCATCGCGGCATCGAGCGGCTCGGCCGTCACCGGGTAGCCGAGATCGTCGGGGATGCAGAGCTGCTCGATGCCGTCCCGCCACGCGGGAAAGGGCGAGATCAGCCGCACCGGGTGGGCACGGGCCTGCGCAACGGCGTCGTCATAGCTGCCGAACAGCGCCAATCGCTCCAGATTGCGACGCGTCGGATAGATCAGGGCCGCCCGCCCCGCATCCGCCTCTGCCAGGATCGCGGCGGCGCTGGTCCACAGCAGGCGCACATTCTCCGTATGGTCCTCCTCCGCGACCGGCGCGTCCGCCGGTAGCCGCGCGAGGTAGAAGCGGGTGTCGAATATCCGCGACGTGGCATGGCTGGGCCGCCACCGCGCGAATGGCACCAGCGCATCGAGGTCGAGCGTCGCGCCGTCCAGCGCCTGCATCAACGGCGCGCCCGCATGCAACGCGGCGCGCGCCTCTGAAACATCGACATCGGCTGAGACGCCGATCGGCAGCCCGACCTCCTCTATCGTTTCGCGGATCGCGGCGATGCGCGCGGCCGTGCCGTCGGCATCGTCGCTCTGCATCGTCGCGGCCAGCGCCACGTCGCCGGGATCGACCCGCCCCCCCGGAAATACCAGCGCTCCCGCGGCGAACGCCATCGCCTTGGCGCGCTCTACCATCAACAGCTCGGGCGGCGCATCGGCGCGATCACGCAGGATCACCAGCGTCGCGGCGGGAATGGCGGGGCTTTGATCGTCGAACATTACTGGCGTAACGCGCGGAGGCGGTGATGATCCCGGCGCTTCATGGGATGCTGTGGGCGGGGTGGTGGAGCTGAGGGGAATCGAACCCCTGACCTCTGCAGTGCGATTGCAGCGCTCTCCCATCTGAGCTACAGCCCCGCGCCCTCCGGCTGAGCCGGCAGCAGCCCGGACAAAGCCGGGAGCGACGCCCTTAGCGAGCCGTTTCGGGCAATGCAACATGCCTTCGGTGCAGCAGCATCAAGTCACCGGGGGCGGGACGATCCCCCCGTACGACCGGATGTGCTCCAGATCAGGAACATCGGTCCCAACTGCCCGTTTTTGCTTCCGGAAACCGAACACCGCGCGACGTGACGCGGCCGGCAACCACCGCAGGAGAATGGAGACCATCATGGGCTACGAACGCTATCCGCGAGGGAACGACCAATCCGATCCGCAGGACTCGCGCCGCGACTTCGGCACTGGCCGGGAGTACACCTATTCCAGTGCACGCGACTATGCCGCTGCCGGACGACTGGGGCGGGATGACGATGACGGCGACCGCTCACGCGACCGTTACGGCGCACGCGATTATGGGCGGCAGAGCTACGGTCGGCAGGATTACGGCCAATCCGATGCCGGTCGTTCGGACTATGGCCGCTCCGAATATGGACGCGCGGAGTACGGGCAGGGCAACCAGCCTGGACGCGGCACCTCCGGTTATGGCGATCGCGATTACGGCAGCGATTATGGCAGCCGCGATCAGGCGCGCGGCGGCAGCTATGGCGGATCGCAGGGCTTCTACGGCCGCGGTCGCGAGGGTTCGGGCCAGCAGCAGGGCGGGTCGCGCGAATATCACGGCTCCTACGCCAGCGACGGCCGCCGGTTCGAGGATGTCGGCCGCTACCGCCACGCCGACGACGACAATTATCGTGGTCAGCAACAGGGTCGCGAGCAGAACCGGGACCCGAACCGCGGCGGATATGGCCGTCAGCCGCAGGGCTATGACTATGAGGATCGCGGCTTCCTGGCGCGGGCCGGGGACGAGGTCCGTTCGTGGTTCGGCGATGACGAGGCGGAGCGTCGCCGCGAGATGGATTCGCGCTACGACGAGCGGTCCGACCCGTCGCAGGGCGGCAGCGGTCAGTCCCGCTACGGTAACCGCTCGCGCCACCACGACGAGGACTATCATAGCTGGCGCAGCGGCCAGATCGCCGCGCTCGACCGCGACTATGACGAATATCGCAATGAGAACCGCTCCAAGTTCGAGAACGAGTTCTCCAGCTGGCGCACCACTCGTCAGGGTCAGCGCGACCAGTTGAACAAGGTGACCGAACATCAGGAGGTCGTCGGATCGGACGGCGCGCATGTCGGGACCGTCGACAAGGTGCGTGGCGACCGTATCCTGTTGACCAAGAACGACGTGGATGCGGGCGGTCAGCACCACTCGATCCCGTCGAGCTGGGTACAGTCGGTCGACGACAAGGTCACGCTGACCAAATCCGCCGACGAAGCGAAGAAGGCGTGGCGCGACGAGGACCGCAATCAGGCGATGTTCGGCTACGGTGACAACAACCGCCAGCAGGGCAGTTCGCAGGGCGGCGCCAGTGCGTCGAGCACCGCGTCGGCGACGACCGGCCGGTCGACGACCGACCAGACCAAGACGGATCGCGACGACTTCACGTCGGACGGCAACCTGAACAAGAGTTTCCCGGGCACCTACTAACGCCCGGGACACTGCGGGAGAGGGTCCGGGCGGCGACGCCCGGACCCTTTTCATTTGTGCGATCGCCGCGCCTTCGCCAGACCCAGTTGAACGATAACGAGGAGAGACATCGATGCCCCGCGCCTGGACCCTGGCGTCGCGCCCGAACGGGACGCCGACCCACGCCGACTTCGCCCTGATCGACGTGGATGCCGCGCCGCTCAACGACGGCGAAGTCCGCGTCGCCAATCGCTGGCTGTCGGTCGATCCGTACATGCGTGGCCGCATGAACGACGTGAAGAGCTACGTCCCGCCCTTCGCGATCGGTGCACCGATGGACGGCGGCGCGGTCGGCGAGGTGATGGAGAGCCGCAGCGACTCGCTGAAGGTCGGCGACATGGTCCTGCACATGCAGGGCTGGCGCGACGAGGCGACCGGCCCTGCGGCGGCCTTCACGAAGCTGCCCGCGCTCGATGCGCCGCCACAGGCGTTCCTCGGCCGGCTGGGCATGCCCGGCGTGACTGCGTATTTCGGTCTGCTCGCGGTAGCGGAGGCGAAGGAAGGCGACACGGTGTTCGTATCGGCGGCGGCGGGTGCGGTCGGCTCTACGGTCGTCCAGATCGCCAAGGCCAAGGGCATGACGGTGATCGGCTCGGCCGGTGGCGCGGAAAAGGGCGAGTGGGTCCGTTCGCTCGGCGCAGACGGGGTCATCGACTATAAGGCGGGATCGGTCGTCCGCGCGCTGGGCGAGGCGGCTCCGAACGGGATCGACGTGTATTTCGACAATGTCGGCGGCGATCATCTGGACGCGGCATTGGCGCATGCGCGGCCCCGCGCGCGCTTCGCGATCTGCGGGATGATCGACGTGTACAACGACGCCAAGCCCACGCAGTTGAAGTATCTCGCGCGCCTGATCGGCAACCGCGTTCGGATGCAGGGCTTCATCGTCAGCGACTACATGAACCGCGCGGGCGAGTTCTACGCGGAGATGGGTTCGCTCGTCGCCAGTGGAAAGCTGCGTGGCGAAGAGACGGTATTCGACGGACTGGATACCGCACCGGACGCCTTCCTCGGCCTGTTCAGCGGCGGCAATACCGGCAAGATGCTGGTCCGTCTGTAACCGCGGCGGGGAGGGCAGGCTGCTGCGGCCCTTCCCGCGTACGATGGCGTACTAACTTGTCCTAATGCGCGCCAGATCGGCTTGATGCATGAGCCAAGCACCTGTTAAACTTGGGTTTCGATCATGCGCACCGACTGCGACTATTACTACAAGCGAGCCGAAGCCGAATTGGAGATGGCGCAGCGATCCACTGTGCCGGAGGCGGTCAAGGCGCACTACATGCTGGCCGGTTATTATCTCGACCACGTCTACGCAAACGGGGTCGGCGAACACTCGCAACTAACGCAGCTGCTCGCCGCCTCGCGCTGAGGACCACGCCGGGGGCGGCACGCTTGCCGCCCCCCGTCAGGGTCTTACAACGACCCCTTGAACGTATCGCACTGCGCCGGATCGCCGGTCTGCAAACCACGCCGCAACCATTCCATCCGCTGTGCCGACGTGCCGTGCGTGAAATTGTCGGGCGACACGCGCCCCTTGGTCAGCGTGTCGTCGCCGATCGCGGAGGCGGCGGTCATGCCCTCCTCGACGTCGCCCGGATCGAGCCGGTCGCGATTTTGCGCCGCCCATACGCCGGCATAGCAATCCGCCTGCAACTCCAGCCGGACGGACGCGGCATTGCCCTCCGCCTCGCCGGCGGACCGCTGGATGCGCTGCACCTGTTCGGAGGTGCTGAGCAGGTTCTGGATGTGGTGGCCGAATTCATGCGCGATCACGTAATATTGCGCGAAATCCCCCTTCGCGCCGAACCGGTTGGCCAGCTCGTCGAAGAAGCTGGTATCGAGATAGATGTTGTCGTCGGTCGGGCAGTAGAACGGCCCCATCGCGGATTGCGCCGCGCCGCAACCCGACTGGCCATTGCGGCTGAAGAACTGCAGGCCCGGTGCCTTGAACTGCTGGCCCGACTTGGCGAAGATCGCCTCCCACGTATTTTCCGCGGAGCTGAACGCGTTGCAGGCGGCGCGCTTGGCGGGGTCGGAGGAGCAGATCGCGGTCGCGCTCTTCTCGCCGGTCTGAGGCGCGGTGCGCGTGACCTGAGTCCCCGACCCGCCGCCACCGCCGATCATCGAGCCGATGTTGCCGAGTCCGCCGAACACCGCCAGCAGGATCAGCACGACGACGATGCCACCGCAGCCGAAACGGCTGCCGATCAGCGGCAACAGCCCGAACAGCAGCCCACCGCCGCCGCCGCCGCCGAAGCCGCCGCCACGATTGCCCTGGTCCCCGACGTTGATATTCGGGTCGAAATCGTCGAGCCGCATGGCACTTGCCCCTCTGCCGTATCCGCCCGTTGAATGCGCGACGGACCCAAGAGGTTCAAGGGCCGTTGATAGGATGAGGCGGCGCGGCCAGACTGGCGGCAGGCGTGGGGGGAGTTGACGATGTTCCTGAAGGGCAAGACGGCGGTCGTGACCGGTTCGACCAGCGGCATCGGGCTGGCCTATGCCCGCGCGCTGGCGGCGGAGGGTGCGGCGGTCGTCCTCAACGGTTTCGGCGAGGCGGACGCGATCGAGGCGATCCGCGCCGAACTTGCGACGACCAGCGGCGCGACCGCGCTGTACGACGCCGCCGACATGACCCGGCCCGACCAGATCGCGGCGATGATCGAGCGGGCGGTCGCCGAAACCGGATCGATCGACGTCCTCATCAGCAATGCCGGCATCCAGCATGTCGCGCCCGTCGCGGAGTTCCCGCCGGAGAAGTGGGACGCGATCCTGGCGATCAACCTGTCGTCCGTGTTTCATGCGATGCGCGCCGCGATCCCGCACATGAAGGCGCAGGGCTGGGGCCGGATCATCTCCACCGCTTCCGCCCATTCGCTGGTCGCGAGTCCCAACAAATCCGCCTATGTCGCCGCCAAGCACGGCCTGATGGGCCTGACCAAGACGGTGGCGCTGGAAGTGGCGCAGGCGGGGATCACCGCCAACTGCATTTCCCCCGGCTATGTCTGGACGCCGCTGGTGGAGGGGCAGATCCCCGACACGATGAAGGCGCGCGGGATGACGCGGGATCAGGTGATGAACGACGTGCTGCTCGCCGCGCAGCCGACCAAGGAGTTCGTCACCCCCGAGCAGGTCGCCGCGCTCGCGCTCTTCCTGTGCCGCGACGAAGCGAAGGCGATCACCGGTACCAACCTGTCGATGGATGGCGGCTGGACCGCACAATGAGGCGCGCGCCCGCTGCCGTCACGGCCGCTGCCGCCTTGCTGGTCGTCGCCAGTGCCGGGCAGGCCGCCGACTGGCGCCGCACCGCGACCCCGAACGATCGCGGGCGTTTGCGGGGATGGCGCGATGCCTGGGTCGCCGCACTGACGCAGGCGCGCAGTACGCCGGACGGCGCGGCGGCGATCGCCCGCGACCGGGTGCTGTACGATCCGGACCACGCTCTGGTCGATCCGGTGCCACCCGCCGGCGACTATCGATGCCGGACGGTGAAGCTCGGCGGCGGCGATGCGCTGAGCTTCGTTCCGCACGAGTGGTTTCGCTGCCGGGTCGGGCAGGGGAAGGACCCGGCGTCCTTCGCGAAGACCACTGGATCGCAGCGTCCGGTGGGTACGCTCTACCCCGATACCGACGCCCGCGCGGTGTTCCTCGGCACGCTGGCGCTCGGCGACGAAACGCGCGCGATGCCTTATGGCCGCGACCGTTCGCGCGACATGGCGGGCATCGTCGAGCGCATCGGCGAGCGTCGCTGGCGGATGGTGCTCCCCTATCCGGCGTTCGAATCCACGCTGGATGTTATCGAACTGGTTCCTGCGGAGTAGCGCAGGGCTCCAACTGTCCGTCATTGCACGTCTCCCTCCCCCGAAGGGGAGGGAGTAAAAAGCCCTACGCCGGCGCAGCCGTCGCCACGAACGCGTCCTCGCGCCGTTCCGGCCGGATGTAGATCGACGATAGCGTCGGCAATTCGTCGTGCAGTTTCGCCTCCAGCGCCTCGATGATCCGCTCGCCGTCGCCCATCGTCACCGCGTCGTCGAAATCGGCGCTGATCGCGACGAAGACCGCGTCCGGCGCGGTGTGGATCGTGCGGACGTGGTTGACGGCGGCGATGCCCGGATACGCGGCGACGATGTCGCGGATGCGGGCGATCGTCGCCGGATCGGTGCGTTCGCCGATCAACAGCCCCTTGCTCTCGCGCGCGAGCAACACGGCGACCAGCGCCAGGATGCACCCGATCGCGATCGACGCGATGCCGTCCAGCGCCGGATTGTCGTAATAGTGGCTCGCCCACACACCGACCGCTGCGATGACCAGCCCGGCGAGCGCCGCCGAATCCTCGAACAGCACGATGAAGCCGGCCGGGTCCTTCGACTCGCGGATCGCCTGCCACCAGCCGGTGTCGCCCTTGGACGCGGAGAATTCACGGACCGCGATCGTCCACGACGACCCCTCCAACAGTACCGAGATGCCCAGCACGATGTAGTTGACGAGGGGGCTGGTCAGCGGCTCCGGCTCGACGATGTGCCGCCACCCCTCGTAGATCGACACGCCCGCGCCGATCGCGAAGATCAGGATCGCCACGACGAATGCCCAGAAATACAGCTCGCGACCATATCCGAACGGGTGAGCGGTGTCGGGGGAGCGGCGGCTCCGGTGCTGGCCGTACAGCAGCAGGATCTGGTTGCCGCTGTCGACGCAGCTATGCACTCCCTCCGTCAGCATCGACGACGATCCGGTGATCCCAGCCGCGATGAACTTGGCGACGCCGATGCCCAGATTGGCGGCCAGCGCGCCGTAGAGGACGATATTCTCGCGGATGCGGCCAGTCAGCGTCGTCATGAAGGTCTATCCGGTGCGCGCCGCCAAGGTGTCGGCACTGGCAGCGATGAACGCGCTACGACCGACTTGGTCCCCGCCTGTTTGTCAGCACATCGCTCAGTGTCGCGCGCGCACCTTGTCCAGCCACGCCCCGATCGCGCCCGCGGCCTCCGGCTCGGCCAGCGTCGGCGCGTGGCCGATCCCCGGCACCGTCGCCAGCGTGGCGTCGGGCAGCGCCGCGATCATCCGCTCCGCCACCGGGCCCGACAGGATGTCCGACCGCTCGCCGCGCACCACCAGTACCGGCGCATCGCCCAGCGCCGCCAGCGCCGACCACATATCCGGCCCGCTCTCCGCGCCCGGCACGCGAAACGGCTCGGCGATGCGCAGGTCGTAATCCAGCACGATCCGCCCCGCACTGGTCAGCCGGTACAGCCGCTTGGCCATCGCCAGCCACTCCTCCAGCCCCCAGTCGGGATAGATGTCGCGGTTCGCCTCCGCCACGGTGCGCGCGGCATGCAGCCAGGTCGGGCAACTCGACCCCTTGCCGACATAGCCGCGGATGCGCGACAGCCCCGCGGCATCGATCTCCGGCCCGACATCGTTGATCAGCGCGCCCGCGATCCGGCCACCGCGCGCACCCGCCAGCAACATGCCGACGATCCCGCCCAGCGACGTGCCGACCAGCGCGAACCGGTCGATCTTCTGATCGACCAGCAGCGCCTCGATATCCTGCATGTACGTCAGCGGCACGTAGCTCATCGCGTCCTTGGCGTAGCCGCTCTCGCCACGCCCGCGCAGGCTGACCGCGATCACCCGCCATTCGCCGGCATGCGCCTCCGCGAATGCCTTGTAGTCGCGGGCGTTGCGAGTCAGCCCGGGAATGCACAGCAGGGGAGGGCGTCCGTCCGTCGGGGCATCGTCTCCGCCACCGTAATCGCGCGCATGCAGGCGAACGCCGTCGGCGGACCACCAATAGACGTTCGTATAAGCGGCCATGCTTGCGTCTCCCGGTGCGCGCCACCCATATCGGGCCATGCCCGTGACGCAAGCCTATCGCCCCGCCGCCGCCCTGCTCGATCTCGGCCCGACCTTCGTCGACCCGGTCGCCGCGGCGAATTTTCCGGAGACGCGGCTGCGCTTCCGTAACGATCGCGCCGCCGCCACGGTCGGCCTCGACGCGTTGAGCGACGAGGAATGGATCGCGCATTTCGGGCGCTTCAAACCACTGCCGGATACGTTGCCGCAGCCGCTGGCGCTGCGCTATCACGGCCACCAGTTCCGGACCTACAATCCCGATCTTGGCGACGGTCGCGGCTTCACCTTTGCGCAGATGCGCGACGCGCACGGCCGGCTGGTCGATCTCGGCACCAAGGGATCGGGGCAGACGCCGTGGAGCCGCTTCGGCGACGGTCGCCTGACGCTGAAGGGCGGCGTGCGCGAAGTGCTGGCGACGGAGATGCTCGACGCGCTCGGTGTCTCCACATCCTCCACTTTGTCGCTGATCGAGACCGGCGAGCAACTGGACCGCGGCGACGAGCCGTCGCCCACGCGGTCGGCGGTGATGGTCCGGCTTAGCCACGGCCATATCCGCATCGGCAGTTTTCAGCGGCTCGCCTATCTGCGGGACGACGACGGCCTGCGCCGCCTGACCGACTATGCCCTGACGAAACTGTTCGACGAGCCGGCTGGCGATCCGGTGCGCCTGCTCGACCTCGTCGTCGGTCGCGCCGCGACGCTCTCGGCGCAATATATGGCCGCAGGCTTCGTCCACGGCGTGCTCAACACCGACAACATCAACGTCACCGGCGAGAGCTTCGATTACGGCCCTTGGCGGCTCGCACCGACCTGGGACCCTGCCTTCACCGCCGCCTATTTCGACCAGCAGGGCCTCTACGCGTTCGGCCGTCAGCCGGAGGCGATCGGCTGGAACGTGATGCAGCTTGCCGCCTCGCTCCGCCCGATCGCGGAGAGCGACGCGCTGATCGAGACGGTGGAGCGCTATTCGCCGCGTTTCCAGCAGGCGCTGGTGGAGGCGGTGCTGTGGCGAATGGGGCTGACGCCGCTCGGCACGCCCGACGATCGCGCGCTGGTGCGGGCGGTGGAGGCGACGCTGCGCGCCACCGGCCATCCGCTTGACGGGTTCTTCCACGACGCCTTCGCGGTACCCTTGCCCGACAGCTATGGCGACGACTGGGCGGACGTCCGCAGCCGCGCCGCCGCTTTCGTTCCGCGCAAGGCGCGGGGCGACTATTGGACCGGCGAACCCTGTTCGATGCTGATCGACGAGGTGGAGGCGATCTGGGCGCGCATCGCCGACGATGAAGACTGGTCCGCGCTCACCGAAAAGGTCGCCGCGATCCGCGCGTTCGGGGCGGCGCTGCGCTGACATTCAGTGGCGGAACGCCAGCCACAGCAGTTCCGCGCCACCCGCCAATACGACCCACCCCAGCGCGGCCGCGCTCGCGACGTATACGCCCACCGGCAATCTCCGCATCGTGCTCCCCTAATCCCCCGTCCAGGCCTCCTGCTGCCGCGCGCCCTGCCGCTCCAACGACTTCTCGCATCCTCTGTGATCGTTTTCGCGTTCCGCAAACGAATGCGCGCCTTCACTTGCCCGCAAGCTGGCCGCGTCTATGAAGGGCGATCATGAGCGAGATCATCTCCTTCGAACCTGCGACCGGAGCCGAGCTGGCACGGCTGCCCATCGGCGACGTCGATGCGGAGGTGGCGGCGGCACGCACCGGTTGGGCCGGCTGGGCCGCGCAGCCGCTGGCGTTCCGGATCGAGACGATGCGCCGCTTCGCCAACGTCGTCCGCCAGCGTCAGGACGCGTTCGTCGACGTCATCGCGCGCGAGACCGGCAAGCCCCTGTGGGAGGCACGCACCGAAGTCGAATCGGTGATCGCCAAGGTCGATATTTCCGCCACCGCCTATGCCGACCGCACCGCGCAACGCCGGATGGAGGCCGCCGCCGGTGCCCGCGTGGCGCTGCGTCACAAGCCGCACGGCGTGCTCGCGGTGCTGGGGCCGTACAACTTCCCCGCGCACCTGCCCAACGGCCACATCGTGCCCGCGCTGATCGCCGGCAATGCGGTGGTGTTCAAGCCGTCCGAGAAGACGCCTGCGACGGGCAAGTTCCTCGTCGACTGCTACCACGCGGCGGGCGTGCCGGAGGGGTCGGTGCGGCTGCTCGTCGGGGGTCCCGATCAGGGCAAGGCACTCGCCGAACACCGCGACATCGACGGTCTTCTGTTCACCGGTTCGGCGCGCACGGGCATTGCGCTCAACCGCCTGTTCGCGACGCGACCGGAGAAAATCCTGGCGCTGGAAATGGGTGGCAACAATCCCATCGTCGTGTGGGATACGCCGGACCTCCACACCGCCGCCGTGCTGGTCGTGCAATCCGCCTTCACCAGCGCCGGCCAGCGCTGCACCGCCGCGCGTCGCCTGATCGTGCAGGACTCGCTCTATGACGGGCTGATCGACGCGATCGGGCGCATCTGCCAGCGGATCATCGTCGGCGCGCCGCACGACACGCCCGCGCCCTTCATGGGCCCGGTGATCGACAACGAGGCCGCCGACCAGCTGACGGAGAGCTTCCTGTCGCTGCTGATGCGCGGCGGCCGCCCGATCCGGCATCTGGAGCGGCCCGACGACCGTCTGCCATTCCTCGCCCCCGCCATGATCGACGTCACGAACATGGCGGAGCGTCCCGACCTCGAACTGTTCGGCCCGATCCTGCAGGTGTTCCGCACCGCCGACTTCGACGCCGCCATCGCGGAGGCCAACAACACGCGATACGGCCTGTCGGCGGCGCTCGTCAGCCAGACGCCGGCGCTCTACGATCGCTTCTGGGCGAATATCCGCGCCGGCGTCGTCAACTGGAACCGTCCGACCAACGGCGCCGCCAGCAATGCGCCGTTCGGCGGCATCGGCTGGTCCGGCAATCACCGCCCCAGCGCGTATTACGCCGCCGATTACTGCGCCTATCCGGTCGTCAGCAGCGAAAGCGACGCGGCGAGAGCGGCGATCGGGATCGGGCTGCGGGACGCTTAGGGGGCGGGGTAACCTCCACCGTCATCCCAGCGAAAGCTGGGATCTCAGGCGATTGATCCCCGCCGCCACTACGAGACCCCAGCTTTCGCTGGGGTGACGGCATGTTGCTCTTCTGCCCTACTTGGCCGCCAGCCAGTCCCCGATCTTCTTCTCCAGCACCGGCATCGGCAGCGCCCCCGAATCCAGCACCGCCGCATGGAACGCGCGCGGGTTGAACGCCGTGCCCTGCTTGGCCTTCGCCTGCGCCTTCAGCTTCAGGATCGTGAGCTGTCCGATCTTGTACGCCAGCGCCTGTCCGGGGATCGCGATGTAGCGCTCCACCTCCGCCGTCGCATCCGTCCGGCTCATCGGCGAATTGGCGAGCATGTAATCGATCGCCTGCTCGCGGCTCCACCCCTTGGCGTGGATGCCGGTGTCGACCACCAGCCGCATCGCGCGCAGCATCTCGTCGGACAGGCCACCCATCCGCTGATACGGGTCCGTCTCCATGCCCAGATCGGGCCACAGCGTCTCCGCATACAGCGCCCATCCCTCGACATAGGCGGTGTTGCCGCCGAAGCGCATGAACGCGGGCAGGGCCGCATTCTCCTGCGCCAGACTGATCTGGAAATGATGTCCCGGCACCGCCTCGTGCAAGTACAGCGTCTCCATCCCCCAGGTGAACCGCGTCGGCAGATCGTAGGTGTTGTAATAGAAGATGCCCGGCCGCGATCCGTCCGGCGTGCCCTGCTGGTACGATCCCGCCGCATCGGTCTTGGCGCGGAAATCGGGCACCGGCCGGATTTCGAGCGGAGTCTTCGGAATCAGCGAGAACTGCTCGCGCACCCGCGCATCGATGCGCTTGCCGATCGCCTCGTACCCGGCGCGCAGCGCCTCCGCCGACTTGGGCTGGAACTGTGCGTCGGTACGCAGGTGGTCGAAGAACTGCGCCAGCGTGCCCTTGAACCCGACCGCCTTCTGCTGCGCCGTCATCTCCCGCGTAATCCGCGCCACTTCCGACAGGCCGAGTTGGTGGACGTCCTCCGCCTTCAGCGGCAGTGTCGTGTTCTGCTCGATATTGTGGGCGTACAGCGCCGCGCCGCCGGGCAGCGCCGACAGCCCGACCGTATCGCGCGCCTTCGCCAGATACTCTTTCGCGAGGAAGTCGCGGAACGCGCGATGCGCCGGCAGGATCACGTCACGCACCTGCGCCGCATAGGCCGCCGTCAGCCGCACGCGCTCGGTCGCCGGGATGCCGTCCGGGAACATCGTGACAGGTGCGTAGAAGGTCGACTTCTCGACGCCCTCCGCGATCAGGTTATCGAACTGCGCGATCATGTTGCGCACGACCAGCTTGGGCTGCGTCACGCCCTTCGCCATGCCCTCGCGCAACCGGTCGGTCAGCCGCTGGTACAGCGCCGCATAGCCGGCGTTGCGCTTCAGGTTATTGTCGTAATCCTGCACCGCCTTGAACGGCGCCGCCCCCTTGCCCGACGCGAAGTCCGGGTAGAAGGTCTGGAACCCGTCGAAATGGCTGACCGGGAGCAACCGGACGATCGCCAGCAGTTCGGGCGTATAGCCCTTCAGCCCGATCTCGATCTGGTTGCGGAACACGTCGTATGCGATGCGATCGACCGGCGTCAGCGTCGCACGATCGATTGCGTTCAGCGCCTTCAGGTCGGCTTCCAGATTGCGCTTGTCCCGCGCCAGCCGCGCGTCGGTCAGATACTCGCCGAACTGGTCGGCGTAGCGCATGTCCCCGCGCGCGATCGCACCGAGCGGCGACAGAGCCAGATCCCGCTCGTCGCTGTCATAGAACAACCGCTTCAATCGCGCATCCTCCGGCCCGTCGCCGGCGACAGGCACGGGCGGCGGCAACGCCTGACCCGAGGCGATCGCCGGCACCCCAACCACCGCGATCAGGGCAGCGGAGGCGAGCAGAAGAACGGGCAACATCGAACGCATGGACAGGCACTCCGGCAGGCGCCGCACCGGCGGCCCCGCGTCTCGCCTAGCGTTCTGATTCGTCGCGCGAAAGCCACTCTTCGCCGGTCGTGCCGATCAACGCGCGGCGACGCCGGCCAATCCGGCAAGACGTGGGTCGACCGACCACAACAATCGGCAACATATGCAGCATGAGTGATAGACTCCGTCATCCATGCGCGCGAGTATCCCACGTTCGAGGGCGAGTCGGGGGGAATTATCATGAAGATCATCTAGGTACAGCAGGCGCTGGCGCAAAAGGGTTACAAGCCCGGTGCACTGGACGGAGTCTGGGGACGGCAGACGGCATCTGCATTACGGTCCTTTCAGGACAGCAACAACTTGCAGGCAGATGGAATCCTTGGAAATCTGACACTCGCCGAGCTCTTCCCCGATACGAAGCTGCCGCGAAAACTGGATGATCCCAGCCTGGTCTGGTTCAAGGAAGCCCAGCGGCTGCTCGGTACTCGCGAACATCCCGGCGTGGGATCGAACCCGGAGATCATCGAATGGGTCAAGGATATGAAGACGCTCGATTACAAGTCGGACGACATTCCCTGGTGCGGCCTGTTCGTCGGCCACTGCATCTCGTCGACACTGGACCGCGAACCTTTACCGACCCGCGTGCTGAGTGCCCGCGCGTGGGGCGCGTTCGGCATCGCGACGAAGCCCACGCCGGGTGCGGTCATGGTCTTCTGGCGAAAGACCAGGGACAGCGGATTGGGTCATGTCGGCTTTTATGCGGGCGAGGATGCGGACGCCTATCGCATCCTCGGCGGCAATCAGTCGGACAGCGTCTCGCTGGCCTGGGTCGCCAAGAGCCGGTTTATCGCGGCACGGTGGCCGGCGACGGTGTCGCCGCCGGTGCCCGTCGAGGTCACGGTCGCCCGCAGGGAACCCTTGTCGTGGAAGGAGGCCTGACCGCGCGGGCCGCGCGCGTCGATCTGGCGGTCGGGCTGTTCCGGGACCCGCCGTGCTCCCTTCGCTCGCGGCCTGCACGCCGACCCGGCGTCCTCAATCCCCCGCGAAGGTCAGCGCCGTGATCCGCCGCTCACGTTCGTTCACCGTCAGCGCGCGTCCCGCCGGTGGCGCGGACCGCTGCGGACAGTCCGCGCGCACGCACGCGCGGCATCCCAGCCCGATCGGCGTGGCGCTGCCGCCGAGGTCCAGCCCGCGTGCCGCCGCCAGCCCGCGCGCGAACTCCGCCGCCACCCCCAGCCCAACCGCGAATTCCACCGGCACGCCACCAACCCGCCGCACCTGCGGCGTCACCGTCCGCGCCATCGTCACGAATCGTGCGCCGTCCTCCAGTTCAACCAGTTGGGTCGCTACCTCGCCCGGTCGATCGAACGCATGATGTAGCCGCCACAGCGGGCATCGCCCCTCGACCTCGACCAGCGCCGCTCCGCTCGCACCCGGATAGCGTTTCGAGGATTGTCCGGCGCGATCGACGCGGATCATGAAGAACGGCAGCCCCCGCGCGCCGACCCGGCTCAGCGTCGTCAGCCGATGCGCCACCTGCTCGAACCCCGCTCCGAACCGCCGCCCCAGCAGCTCCACGTCGTAGCCCGTCGCCTCGCATCCACGCAGGAACCGGGCATAGGGCATCATCAGCGCCGCCGCCCAATATCCGGCCAGATGCCGCCGGAACAGCCGCTCCGCCGCGCGCGCCACGAACGCCTCGCCGCGCACCAGCGCGTCGATTTCCGCCCGCGCCTCGATCTGCGCCAGTTGGAACGCCGCCGCGAAGGTCCGCGCGGAAGGCCCCAGCAATTCCGACAGCTGCAGCTGCCGCGCATGCAGGTCCAGCCGCCGCAGCACATCCGGCAGCACGTCCACCGGCAGCACCCGGATCGACAGGCTGTGCCGCACGCGCAACCGCTCCGCGACCGCGCCGTGCAGATCACCCGCGCCTAGCCGCAGCTCGTCCGCCAGCGCCTCCGCCGACGCGTCGAGGTCGGCGAAATGATTTCGCCACCGCCCGATCGCGCGTCGGACCTCCGCGAACGGATCGTCGGCCACGGGCGCTCCGCCCTCGCTGCCACCACTACCCAGCCGGTCGAACACCCTTGCGAACGCCGCCGCACCGCCGGGGGCGGCGGCCAGCCATTCCTCGACCTCGTTACGATCGATCTCCAGATCGGCGAACATCGGGTCGGCCAGCCGCCGCCGCATCGCCGCCGCACCACCGCCCGGCGCGTCTGCCGCCAGCGCGCGCGGGTCGAAGTCGAACCGTTCGACCAGTCGCATCACGATCGCCGCCGATACCGGCCGCTGGTTACGCTCGATCAGGTTCACATAGCTGGTGCTGACCTCCAGCATCTCCGCCATCTGTACCTGACTGAGTCCCTGCGCCCGCCGCAGCCGCCGCAGCGCATGTCCCGCCAGCAGCTTGCGCCCACCTGTTCCTGCCCCGGCCATGTCCTACAGCCTCCCGATCCTGTATTTCTACACACAGTCGACAGGAGCCCGGATTATGTCAACGATTTACACCATGACAGTCGCCGAAGTGGAAGTTCTCCACTTCGCGACCGCATGAAGAAAGGGGGACATCTTTTCGTTCGCCTCCGCTTCCTCCACTTCGTCGGACAAGACGGACGACACTGTAAAGGATGTGACAATGACCTTCGACGATCTCGTTCCCTCGCCTCCCGGTCGCTTCGACGGGATCGAGCGTCCCTATTCGCCGGAGGATGTCGCCAAGCTGCGCGGATCGGTGCCGATCGAACATACGCTGGCGAAGCGTGGCGCGCTGAAGCTGTGGGACCTTCTGAATACGGAAGATTACGTCCACTCGCTCGGCGCGATGACCGGCAATCAGGCGATGCAGATGGTCCGCGCCGGACTGAAGGCGATCTACCTCTCCGGGTGGCAGGTCGCCGCAGATGCCAACACCGCCGGCGCGATGTACCCGGACCAATCGCTCTACCCCGCCAATGCCGGCCCGGAACTGTGCAAGCGCATCAACAATGCGCTGCAACGCGCCGACCAGATCGAACATTCGGAGGGCGGCGCGCAACGCGACTGGTTCGCGCCGATCGTCGCGGATGCGGAGGCTGGCTTTGGCGGTCCGCTCAACTGCTTCGAGATCATGAAGGCCTACATCGCGGCAGGCGCGGCGGGCGTGCATTACGAGGATCAGCTCGCCTCCGAAAAGAAGTGCGGCCATCTGGGTGGCAAGGTGCTGATCCCGACGCAGGCGCATATCCGCAACCTCGATGCGGCGCGCCTCGCCGCCGACGTGTCGGGCGTGCCGACCGTGATCTGTGCCCGCACCGACGCCGAAAGCGCGAAGCTCATCACCAGCGACGTGGACGAGCGCGATCACGAGTTCCTGACCGGCGAACGCACGCCGGAAGGGTTCTTCCGCCTCAAGGACGGTACCGGTGTCGATCATTGCATCAAGCGTGGGCTGGCATTCGCGTCGCATGCCGACCTGCTGTGGTGGGAGACGTCGCACCCGAACCTCGACGATGCGCGGCGGTTCGCGGAGACGATCAAGCGCGAACACCCGAACAAGATGCTCGCCTATAATTGCTCGCCGAGTTTCAACTGGGAGGCGAACCTCGACAAGGACGACATCGCTCGCTTCCAGCGGGAGATCGGCGCGATGGGATACAAGTACCAGTTCGTCACGCTCGCCGGCTTCCACCAGCTCAATCACGGCATGTACGAACTGGCGTCCGGCTACCGTGACCGCGGCATGGCGGCCTATTCGGAGCTGCAACAGGCCGAATTCGCCAGCGAAGCCAAAGGTTACACCGCCACGCGTCACCAGCGTGAGGTCGGCACCGGCTATTTCGATCTCGTCGCGCAGGCCGTCGCCGGGGGCGAGAGCAGCACCACCGCGCTCGCCGAGTCCACCGAAGCCGCCCAGTTCCACAAAGCCGCCTAGTTCCACCAAGCCGCCTAGTCAGAGCAGCAAATCAGGAGACGATCGATGCCGAACACCGAACCCCAACGCAGCCGCGCCGTCTTTTCGACGGAGGATTTCGGCCTGATGAAGGAAGCCGTCGCCGATTACGTCCGCAAGATCGCCGACGATCCGCGCTCGGCGAAATTCTCCAACCTGTACCACCGCCTGGGCCGTCTCGGCTGACGCGTTTTCCGGGAGAGGAAGCCCGCCCGTCGCCGGTCACCGGCGGCGGGTTCGGCGCGTCATGCGAACAGCCACGTCCTGGCAGCGTCGAGGTCGGTGAAGAACTCCACGTCGGGCCGATCCGTCAACCGCCGCGTCTGCATGCGGGCAAGCGAGGAGCCGGTCACGAAGGCGAGGCGCTTCGACCGGTTTTGCGGCGTGCTGACGATCTTGGCGAACATCGCGACAATGTCCTGCAACTGGATGCGCATCTCGGTGACATCGACCAGCGTGATGTGCTCGTTCGGACCACAGTTCAGCGTCGGCACCTTCTGCCGCAGATCGGCATCGAACGCGCCGACATCGGCCTGCGAGAAGAAACCGCCCATCCTGATCGACAGAAGGTGGATGGTCGGATCGACCGTGATCGAGAAATGCGCGTTCATCATGCGTCCCAGAGGGCAGGAGCGGTTATCTCGCAGAAAAGCATGAACAATCTGCAACCCTTCGGATCACGTCGCGGGGAACCACGAAGAGGGTCGGGCGTCCCTAGCGGCGAACAGCCAAGTGGATGATAACATGACGGAATCGACCGACGCCCACACCGCCGTGACCCCTTTGCAGGGCCGTCGCGCTATCGTCACCGGCGGCACGACCGGAATCGGCCGCGCGATCGCCGTGCTCCTCGCCGCGGAGGGTGCGAAGGTGTTCGTCGGCGGCACCAGCCCCGAACATCTGGAGGACGCGCTGGCCCGCATCCGCGAAGTGGGGGAGGGTGACGGCACGGTCCTCGACCTCGCCGTCGCCGGCAACGCGCAAAAATTCGTGGAGGCCGGCGAGGCGTATCTCGGTGGCCTCGACATCGCTGTGATGAACGCCGCCGTCGCTGCCGAGGGGTTGACCGACATGAGCGAGGACGAGGTCGCGCACGCGTGGCGCTCAACTTCACCGCCTATGTCATGGGCGCGCACGCATCCGCCGCCCGGCTGAGCACGACCGGCGATCTCGTGCTGATCGGATCGATGAGCGCACACGTGCTCGGGCCCGGATCGACCGTCTATGCCGGGATCAAGGCG
The DNA here is from genome assembly GCF_016892685.1 of Sphingomonas longa. Classification (NCBI taxonomy): domain Bacteria; kingdom Pseudomonadati; phylum Pseudomonadota; class Alphaproteobacteria; order Sphingomonadales; family Sphingomonadaceae; genus Sphingomonas; species Sphingomonas longa. The sequence continues at coordinate 1,231,503 of NZ_JAFEMC010000001.1, read as the reverse complement.
GGCATCGCCGGCTTCTCCGAAGCGCTGCGCCGCGAACTCGGACCCAAGGGCATCCGCGTCGCCTTGGTCGAACCCGGCCTGACCGGATCGACCATGCAGGAGCCGGACACTCCGCCCGAGGAGCAGCGCGAAAAGATCGCGGAAGAAACGATGCTGCGCGCCGAGGACATCGCGGTCGGCGTCCATTATCTGCTGACTCAGCCGAGCCGCACGGTGGTACAGCAACTGACGATCGTGCCGCGCGCCCAAGCTGGCGAGTAAAGGACCAAGACGCTGATGCCGCTCGACCACCTCGTCTTCACCCCTGCCGATGTCGATCTGTCGCGGTCGCCCCTGGCGGGGAAGATCGACGCCGAAACCTATGTGCTGGGCGCGTTCAACCCCGGCATGACGCGGCTGGCGAACGGCAACCTGCTGCTGATGGTCCGCATCGCAGAGGCGCTGAAGCAGCCGATCCACGACGGGCACATCCACGCGATCCGCTGGGCGGACGGTGCGTATCACCTCGACGCGTGGCCGCTCGCGCTGGTCGACACCGCCGACCCGCGCAAGTTCCTGATGCGCGGCGGCGGGTGGAAGGTGCTGGCCCTGACCAGCCTATCGTGGCTGCTGCCCGTCGAACTGGATGCGGAGGGGCGCAGCGTCGTCGCCGTGCACTACGACCGCGCCATCGCCCCGACTGCGAACTATCAATGCTACGGCGTTGAGGATGCGCGGATCAGCCGGGTCGGCGACCGCTTCCTGATGACCACCTGCTCGGTCAGCCCGGAACGCCATTGCACGACGATGTACAGCAGCGCCGACGCGCTCGACTGGACGCTGGAGGGGATCGTCCTCGACCACCAGAACAAGGACATGCTGGTGTTCGAGGGGTTGGTCGGCGGCAAATACTGGGCGCAGACCCGCCCGCTCGGCGACCTGTATTTCGCCTATCCGCCGGGCAGCGAGTGGCGCGCCGGGCCGTCGATCAACCTGTCGACCTCTCCGGATGGCCTGCACTGGAAACCCTATGACAAGCCCGGAATCCGGCCGCATGCCGCGACGGTCTCGACCGCACGGATGGGCGGGGGAACCCCGCCGATCCTGACCGATGCAGGCTGGCTGACGCTGTGGCACGGGGTGGAGCCGTCGGGCGTCGTGGGCATCTATCGCACCTACTGGTCGATCCTCGACCGCGACGACCCCAGCGTTACGGTGCGCACGGAACACACTCCGCTGCTGGAACCCGCGCCCGCGCTGACGGAACCGCTGAAGGACAGCCTGTACCTGGACAACGTCGTGTTCACGACCGGCATCGCTGACGCCGGCGACCATTATGTCGTCGCGAGCGGGGAGGCGGACCTGGCTTGCCGGATCACGCACGTCGCGAAGTCGGTTTTCGCGTAGGAAGCCGGTGCGCACGACGCTATCGATGCCGGCATGACCGCGCCCGTTCACATCCTCCACCTCCATTCCTCGTTCGACCTCGGCGGCAAGGAGGCACGGGCGGTACGGCTGATGGGCGCATGGGGCGACCGCGCGCGGCACACGATCGTGTCGGGCGTGCCCGGCGCACTAGGTGCGCGGGACTCCATTCCGAAAGGTGTCCGCTACGAGATCGCGCAGGGCGACCTGCCGCTGACCGGTCGCCCTTCGGTCAAGCGCTACGAGGCGATTGCGCACTATATGCGCCGGTTCGATCTGGTGCTGACCTATAACTGGGGCGCGATCGACGGTGTCATGGCCCGCCGCGTGTTCGCCAAGGGCGCGCCGCCGCTGGTCCATCACGAGGATGGGTTCAACGAAGACGAAGCGGCCGGTTTGAAGATCGAGCGCAACATGTACCGCCGCGTCGCGCTGCCCGCGGCGCACGCGCTTGCGGTCCCGTCCGAGGTGCTGGAGGCGATCGCACTGAAAGCTTGGAAACAGCCGGCAGCGCGCGTGCACCGCATCGTCAACGGCATCGGCACCGCGCATTATTTCCGCGATCCCGAACCGAAGGCGATCCGTGGGCTGGTCCGCAAGGAAGGCGAGGTCATCATCGGCGCCGTCGCCGGCCTGCGCGCGGTCAAAGACCTGCCGGCCCTGGTCCGCGCAGCCGGTGGACTGTCGGGCAAGTTCCGGCTCGTCATCGTCGGCGAGGGCCCGGAGCGGGCGACGATCGAGGGTGCGGCAATGGCGATGGGATTGTCCGACCGGCTGCTGATGCCGGGCTTCGTCGACCGCCCGTACCGCTATCTACGCCACTTCGACCTGCTGGCGCTGTCGTCGAAAAGCGAACAGTTCCCGATTTCAGTTGTTGAGGCGATGGCCGCCGGGCTGCCGATCGCCAGCCTGCCGGTCGGCGACGTGCGGCGGATGGTCGCGCCGGAGAACCTGCCCTTCATCGCCGAGTACCCGACCGAGGTACGCCTGCGCGACGTGATGCAGGGCCTGATCAACGGTCCCGCCGCGCGGGCCACGGTCGGCGCGGCGAACCGTGTTAAGGCTGTCGCGGAGTATGACGAGGCGACGATGATCGCGCGCTACAAGGCGCTGTACGAGCAGGCGCTGGACCGGCCTGGGGCACTTGGCTGACGGTGCAGTGGACGGCGCAGCGATGGACGCATGATCCATGTTTCGCTCGCACGCCCGCATCCATCCGCTATAGGAAGTCGTATTTCGTCCGAAAGGTGTCGTTTTCGTGTTCAAGGGTCTCTCCCCCATCAACTATAACGGTCGCGAAGTGTGGCCGCTGGTGGAGGGCGGCAAAGGCGTCGCCGCGACCAACCATGCGTCCGCAGGAGCGTGGGCCGCTGCCGGCGGTATCGGTACGGTATCGGCGGTCAACGCCGACAGCTACGATCCTGACGGCAAGATCATTCCCCAGATATACCGCTCATTGACACGCCGCGACCGGCACGAGGAGCTGATCGAATACGCAATCGCCGGCGCGGTCGAGCAGGTGAAGCGCGCCTACGACATTGCAGGCGGCAAGGGCGCGATCAACATCAACGTGTTGTGGGAAATGGGTGGGGCACCACGCATCCTGCACGGCGTGCTGGAGCGGACGCGCGGGCTGGTGGCCGGCGTGACCTGCGGCGCGGGCATGCCGTACAAATTGTCGGAAATCACCTCCTCCTACAATGTCTCGTACCTGCCGATCGTGTCGTCGGGCCGGGCGTTCCGCGCGCTGTGGAAGCGCGCCTATTCCAAGGCGGCGGAGTGGCTCGCGGCGGTGGTGTACGAGGATCCATGGCTGGCGGGCGGTCATAACGGCCTGTCCAATGCCGAGGACCCGCTGAAGCCGCAGGACCCTTACCCGCGTGTCAAGGAACTGCGCGACACGATGCGCGAGGGCGGCATCCCGGACAGCACGCCGATCGTGATGGCCGGCGGCGTCTGGTATCTGCGCGATTGGGAGAACTGGATCGATAATCCGGAACTCGGCGCGATCGCGTTCCAGTACGGTACGCGTCCGCTGCTGACGCGGGAAAGCCCGATTCCCGAGGGGTGGAAGGCGAAGCTGATGGAGATCGAAGAGGGCGACGTGCTGCTCCACCGTTTCTCCCCCACCGGCTTCTATTCGTCGGCGGTCCGCAATCCGTTCCTGCGCGCGCTGGAGGCGCGGTCGGCGCGCCAGATCGCGTTTTCGCAGCAGGAGGCGGGCGACCACGTCTTCCAGCTCGACGTCGGCGTGAAGGGCAAGAACTTCTGGGTGACGCAGGGCGACCTGTTGCGCGCACGCGAGTGGTTCGGCCACGGCTTCACGGATGCGCTGAAGACGCCGGACAACACGCTGGTGTTCGTGTCGCCCACCGAGAAGATGGAAATCCGCAAGGATCAGGCGGACTGCATGGGCTGCCTGTCGCAGTGCCTGTTCTCCAGCTGGGCGGACACCGACACGAACTCGACCGGCCGGCTCGCCGATCCCCGCAGCTTCTGCATCCAGAAGACGTTGCAGGACATCGCGCACGGCGGCGACACCGAGCAGAACCTGATGTTCGCGGGTCACGCCGCCTATAACTTCAAGCGTGATCCCTTTTATTCCAACGGCTTCGTTCCGACGGTGAAGCAGTTGGTGGACCGCATCCTGACCGGGGACTGACGCCAGGCATGACCATAACCGCGGCGAAACGCGCGCTCATCATCCGGCACGTCGATTACGAGGGCGCGGCCGGATACCGGGAGCCGATCCTCGCGGCGGGTTATGGGTTGGAATGGCTGGCGGCGGACAGTGCCGACTTCTCCGGCGACATACTCGATACACCCGACTTGCTGGTCGTCATGGGCGGCCCGATGGGGGTGTACGAAACGGATGCTTATCCATGGATCGGCCCCGAAGTCGCCGCGATCGGCCGGCGATTGGTCAAGGGGCTGCCGACATTGGGCATCTGTCTCGGCAGCCAGATGATCGCGGCGGCATTGGGCGCGGCGGTCTATCGTGGTCCGCGCACCGAGATCGGCTTCTCGCCGCTGACGCTGAGCGACGACGGCCGCGGATCGCCACTGGCCGCGCTGGCGGGGGTGCCGGTGCTGCACTGGCATGGCGATACGTTCGATCTGCCTACCGGTGCGACGTTGTTGGCGTCGAGCGACCTTTATGCGCGGCAGGCGTTCGCACGAGGCGAAACCGTCCTCGCGCTGCAATTCCATGCCGAGATGGGCGAGGACGCGCGCTTCGACATCTGGCTGGCCGAGGGGCGCGACTACATGGCGGACGCGGGCATCGACCCGGCGGCGGTCGAGGCCGACCATGCCCGATTAGGTCCGGGCGCGGTCGCGGCAGGCCGTGCGATGATCGCGGATTGGCTGGCGCGGCTGCCGGCATGAACGCGAGCCTGGCTGGGGTCCCAGACGTCAGATAGTGCTCGACCGAGGCGAAGCTGGTTCGCCTCGGTTGCGGGGTAAAGCAGCAGGCGCTGGCGGCTAAGCCCCCTCGTGAACGCTCCTCAACGGACTGTGGACGGTCATCGCCCACGGATCACCGTCAGTCGGCAACGGTGCCGACCACCGCGCCGGCGGTGCCACCGACGGCCGCGCCCTTGCCGACATCGTTACCCGTGACCGCCGCGACGCCGGCACCACCCGCGCCGCCGATCGCGGCCCCACGGAGCGTCGAGCAGGCCGACATCGACACGGCGGAGGCGACGAGCAGGGCGGACAGAGCGATCTTCTTCATGGGGAAATCCTTGCGTTAGGGGTAGATACCCGACCAAAAGGATGACCGCTGCGTTATGTTCCTGCCGTTTCGGGAGCGAAATGCTGCACAGCAGCAATGGCTGGCCTCACGCCCAACCTTCCAGCACTTGATCGGGTGGGCGGTGGCCGTCGGCCCACATGCGGATGTTCTGTATGACCTTCTCACCGCTGGCGAGGCGGCCTTCGTAGGTGGCGGAGCCCATGTGCGGCGTCATGACGACGTTGTGCAGCGCCAGCAGGCGCGGATCGATGCGCGGTTCGTGTTCCCACACGTCCAGCCCGGCGCCCGCCAGCCGTCCGCCCTCGAGCGCGTCGACCAGCGCCTCCTCATCGACGATGCCGCCGCGGCTCGCGTTGATCAGGTACACGTGCGGACGCATCAGGCCGATCCGGCGCGCGTCGAGCAGCAGGCGACTGTCGGCGTTCAACGGCGTGTGGATCGTGACGATATCGACCGCAGCCAGCATCGCGTCGAGATCCGCGTGGAAGGTCGCGGCAAGCTGCGCCTCCGGCACGGCGGGGAGGCGGTGGCGGTTGTGATAGTGGATGGCGAGGCCGAATGCGCGGGCCCGCGCCGCAACCGCCTGACCGATGCGGCCCATGCCGACGATGCCCAGCGCCTTGCCGCCGATACGGTGGCCGAGCATGCCGCCGGGGCTCCAGCCATGCCATTCGCCGGATCTCACCAGCTTTTCGCCCTCCGCCAGACGGCGCGGGACCGACAGGATCAGCGCCATCGTCATGTCGGCCGTATCTTCGGTCAGGACACCGGGCGTGTTGGTGACGATGATCCCGCGCGCGCGGGCAGCCTTCAGGTCGATGTGGTTCACGCCCGCACCGAAATTGGCGATCAGCTTCAGGCGTGGGCCGGCGGCGGCGATGATCGCAGCGTCGATCGCGTCGGTGACGGTCGGGACCAGCACGTCGCAATCCGCCACCGCGGCGGCGAGCTGCTCGCGCGTGCGCTTGATATCGGACGGATTCAGGTCGGTGTCGAACAGCGCCGCCATCCGTCCCGTCACCAGATCGGGCAGGTCGCGCGTGACCACGACTTTGGGGTGCGGAACCCGCGGACGCGAGGGGCGCGTATCGGACATGGCAGCGGGCTTGGCGGAGCCGACACGGCACGTCAACGCTCGTCACTTGCCGGTCGTTGATCCGCACACGGCTTTCGTGGAAGAGCAGACGCGAAGGGGTTTCGTATCATGCGTTTCTTGGCGTTCGCGCTTATCGCCGCGGTGACATCCGGCAGCGTCGTAATCGCGCCTCAAGCTGCGACCGCGCAGGCCAAGCGTCAGGTGCCGTATTGGGCGTCGATCGGTCCCGGGCAGGCGCGGATGCGGACCGGCCCGGCGCGCGCCTACCCGGCAAGCTGGCTGTACCAGCGCGCCGACCTGCCGGTGCAGGTGGTGCAGGTGTTCAAGGAGTGGCGCAAGGTGCGCGATCCGGACGGCACCGAGGGGTGGATGCAGGGCACGCTGTTGCGCGAGACGCGGACCGCGATCGTACGCGGAACCGAGCCGCTGGCGATGCGCGATCGCCCATCGGCGGATGCACGGCTGGCGTGGCGCGCGGCGCCGGGCGTGGTCGGGCGGATCAGCCAATGCGCAAACGGCTGGTGCCGCTTCGACGTGAAGGGGCAGGTCGGCTTCGTCGAGCTTGGGCAGCTTTGGGGCGTAAGCCCGACCGAAGTGCTACCCTGAAGAAAATTCAGCAGGGTGCCGGAACCGATCCGGCGCTGCCGGGTTCAGGAAATCGTCGGGTAGGGCGCAGCGCCTAGCAGCGACAGACTGACCCATGCCATGCACAGCACGGAAAAGGTCATCGATACGCCACAGGCGAGTTGGCCGGCGTACAGGACGGCACGACCGTTGGGCCGCTGTTCGCGGCGGTTGCGGCTGGCGGTCGACAAGACGAACGCCACGACGACGGCGTAGGCCATCACCAAAACATCGAACAACATTTTCCCTCCGGTTGCACCGCTGGCATCGTTTGCGCGGCGTGCGAGGGAGATCAATCGTCCACGCCGCCGTCCGCCCCGTCTATGCGACGAGTGGTTAACGCCGCACAAAGACGCGAGTGGGAGCCGCTTCGATCGTCCTGCCACGCTCGTCCCGGCACCGGCTGCTCCGCAGACTCGCAGTCGGCTGAACGGTGGATGCCGTGACGAGCCCGGCCTGACGCAGGCGACGCTATGCGGCGACGCGCTCAGTCCGTCAGATCATTTCCACCGCCACCGCAGTCGCCTCGCCACCGCCGATGCACAGCGAGGCGAGGCCGCGCTTCCCGCCGGTGGTTTCCAGCGCCGACAGCAACGTCGCGATCACCCGCGCGCCGCTCGCCCCGATCGGGTGGCCCAATGCGCAGGCGCCGCCGTGGACGTTGACCTTGTCGTGCGGCAGGTCGAGGTCGCGCATGGCGATCATCGCCACCGCAGCGAAGGCTTCGTTGATCTCGAACAGGTCGATATCCGACGCCCCCCAGCCCGCCTTGTCCATCGCCTTGCGCATCGCGAATACCGGCGCGGTCGTGAACTTGGCGGGAGCGTGCGCGTGCGCGGCGGTCGAGACGATGCGCGCGATCGGCGTCAGGCCGAGGCGGTCGGCAACCGACTGGCGCGTCATCACCAGCGCCGCGGCACCGTCCGAAATCGAGGAGGCATTGGCGGCGGTGATCGTACCGTCCCGGCTGAATGCGGGCTTCAGCGTCGGGATCTTGGCGACATCGCCCTTGGCGGGTTGTTCGTCGAGCGTGATCGTCGCGCTACCCTTGCGGCCCTTCACCTCGACCGACACGATCTCGCGATCGAACGCGCCGTCTTTCTGGGCGGCCTGCGCACGGTGCAGCGACTCGATCGCGTAATCGTCCATCTGGGCGCGCGTGAACTGATATTCGGCCGCGGTATCCTCCGCGAAATTGCCCATCAGCTTGCCCGGCTCGTACGCGTCTTCCAGCCCGTCGAGGTACATATGGTCGTACATCGTGTCATGACCGATCCGCGCGCCGGCGCGGTGCTTTTTCGACAGATACGGGGCGTTGGTCATGCTCTCCATGCCACCCGCGACGAGCAGGTCGACCGAGCCAGCCGCCAGCGCCTCCGCGCCCATGATCGCCGCCTGCATGCCCGATCCGCACATCTTGTTGACGGTCGTCGCCTCGACATGATCGCCCAGGCCTGCGCCGATCGCCGCCTGCCGCGCCGGAGCCTGACCCAGGCCGGCGGGCAGGACGCAGCCCATATAGATGCGCTCGACATCGGCGGCGGCCACGCCCGCCCGTTCGACCGCGCCCCTGACCGCCGCGGCGCCCAGTTCCGTCGCGGTCGCGCCCGACAGACAGCCCTGAAACGAGCCCATCGGTGTCCGTGCGTAGGACAGGATGACGACAGGGTCGTTGGCGGCGGTATCGGACATGACGGGCTTTCCGGGAGTTTTTCTTTGCGCGCGATCTAGCGTTGAGCGGGGTCAATGGCAAAGCCGTGCGCCCCGGCTACACGATCGGCATGGAAACATTGACGGACGGCATCAAATGGTATGCCTCACTCTCGGGCATCCTTGCGGCGTTCATGGTGTCGCTCGATTACGGGCGACGTCTGACCGGATGGGGGTTCGTGATCTTCGTGACGTCGTCGATGGCGTGGTTCGCGGGGGCGTGGCTGACCGAGGATTGGGCGCTGGGGACGCAGAATACGGTGTTGTTCGGGATCAACCTGCTGGGCGTCTATCGCTATCTGATCCGACGTAACGGGTGAGCGAGCCTGCGTTCTGGGCGCTGATTCTCGGCGGACTGGGCGCGATCATCGGCAGCTTCTCGGCGGCGCTTGTCCTGCGCTGGCCGGAGGGGCGGTCGGTCATGACGGGGCGATCCGCCTGCGATGCATGCGGCCGGACATTGCGCGCGCACGAACTGGTGCCTTTGCTCAGTGCCGCGATCCAGCGCGGGCGTTGTCGTCATTGCGGCAGTCGGATCGATCCTTGGCACTGGCGGATCGAGGCGGCGGCGGTGGTGGTCGGGGTCACGGCGGGCCTGATCGCGCCGAGCTCGACCGCGGTCGCGGGTGCGGTGTTCGGGTGGCTTCTGCTGGTGCTGGCGGCGCTCGACTGGCGGGCATTCTGGTTGCCCGATCGGATCACCGCGCTGCTGGCGCTGGCCGGGATCGCGGGTGTGGTGGCCGGGCTGGAGCCGGGATTGGAAGATCGGCTGATCGGCGGCCTGCTCGGCTTCGGGCTGCTATGGGCTACTGCAACGGCCTACCGCCTGATCCGTGGGCGCGAGGGGCTGGGCGGCGGCGACCCCAAGCTGCTCGGTGCGATCGGATTATGGCTGGGCTGGCGACCGTTGCCGGCGGTACTGGTGGTCGCCGGGCTGATCGGGCTGGGCATCGTGCTGGTGCGGCGGATCGGCCGGCGGCCGGTCGCGCGCGACGATGCGCTGCCGCTCGGGACACTGATGGCGCTGGCGGCTTATCCCGCGTGGCTGATGATGATAGGGGCTGCGGCATGATCGCGCTTTCCCTCCCGCTGCTGCTGCAAGCCGCTCCGGTACCGCTGCCGCAGGCCGCTCCGGTGCCGGCACCCCTGACGGTGCCGATCCCCGGCACGCTGCCGAAACAGGCGCTGCCCGCGAAAGGATGCGCGGTGTATCTGTGGAGTGCGGAGGATCGCCGGCTGGTGGCGATGGCGGGCGCCGATCCGGCGACGTTGCGGCTGGTGCTCGATGGCAAGGTCGTCGACATCGCCCGCGCCGAGCAGGCGGGTGGCGCGGGGTTCGGCTTCGGAGACAGCACCACCTACCGGCGCGACGACATCACCGCGACGCTCGCGATCCAGATTGCGACGCGGAGCGATCTGGTCGACGGTGCGATCGTGCCGACGGCGACGCTCAGCCTCGCCAAAGGTGGTGGCGACGCGCTGGTCGTGCCGGTGGGCGGGCTGATCGGATGCGCGAAAAGCCCCACTCCGTGAAACCAAGCCTAAATCAGGGCGTTCAGTTGCAAGCGAAGGTATACCGAACACGGGTGCCGACGTGAAAGGGGTTTTGTGTTCAGTGTGACTGCTCGTTCTCGTCGACATTATTGGCTGGCGGTATCGCTCGTCGCGTCTGCACCCGCGACGGGCCAACTGTCGCAACCTGGTGTCGCGCCCGCTCGCGGACCGGATGCGCCGAAGCCATCGACAGACCAGTCCCCAGTATCCACGACGCCCGGTACCGTTCCACCGGCGGATCAGGGCGATCCGAACGGCAATGCGCCGATCGTACCCGAGGCTGAGTTCGACGCGGCCCTGCCGCCGCTGTCCGGCGACATCAATTCGCCGCTGGAGCCGATCGGCGGTATGACCACCCCGCCGGCGGCCGGAACGGCGCCCTCGACACCGCTGCCTCCACCGACCACGAACCAGCCGGTCGCGACCGGCGACACGCTGCCGACGGTCGGACCGGAAGACCCGGAACTCGCGCGGCCCCTGCCGCCAATCGGCAGCTTCGACACGACACCGCTGGAAACGGCCGTCACCGCCAATCCCGACACGCCCGAAGTCCGATATGAGACGACGGTCAACGGTCTCGACAAGCTGGAACTGGCCGACGAGTTGAAGTCGCTCTCCGCACTGAACGAAGGCGACGGCAAGGCCGCGAACACGGCGCAGATCAGCGCGCGGGCGCGTGAGGACGAGGCGCTCGCGGTGCGGCTGATGCATTCGCTGGGGTATTACGACGCCACCGCGCTGTCGACGGTTGAGTCGGTGCCGAACACGCCCGGCCGATTCCGCGCCGTGATCACCGCATCGCCGGGGCGCCTGTACACGCTGTCGTCGGTGACGATCCTCGCCGATCCGGTGATCCCGGACGATCTGCTCCGCCGCAACCTGCCGCTGAAGGTCGGCGACCCGATCGAGGCGGCGCGCGTCCAGGGCGCGGAGGCGAATGTGAGCCTCGTCCTGCCGCAGCAGGGCTATCCCTTCGTCAAGGTCGGCGATCGCGACATCCTGCTGGAGGATCAGGCCCCGAAGGCGACGGGTGCCTATACGTTGCCGGTCGATACCGGGCCACGCTCGTCGTTCGGCAAGCTGACGACGACCGGCGACACGGTGTTCGGCGTCGATCATCTCAACGTCTTCCCGCGCTTCAAGGAAGGGCAACTCTACGACAATCGCCTGACCGACGACCTGCGCGACGCGCTGGTCGCGACCGGCCTGTTCAACAGCGTCGCGGTCGAACCGCAGCGCACTGGCCGCGCTGGACCTGACGGCACCGAGGAGGTCGACCTGCTCGTCCGCCAGTCCAAGGGGCCGGCGCGCACGCTGGCCGGCACCGCGGGCTATTCGACGGGGCAGGGTATCCGGCTGGAGGGAAGCTGGCAGCATCGCAACTTGTTCCCGGACGAGGGCGCGCTGATCGGCACGGTCGTCGCCGGTACGCAGGAACAGGGCGCGGGGGCGACGTTCCGGCGGTCCAACGCCGGGCGGCGCGATCGTACCTTCTCGATCATCGCCAATGCCAGCCACCAGAATTACGACGCCTATGAAGCCTTCATCGGCACGCTGGCGGTCCGCTGGAGCTACGACTCGACGCCGATCTGGCAGAAGAAGTTCACCTATTCCTACGGCGTCGAACTGACCGGCACGAACGAAGACGTGTACGACTTCGACCTGAGCCGTCGCCGTCGCGGGACGTTCGGGATCGCGGCTTTGCCAGGGCAGGTGGTGTTCGACCAGTCGGACAATTTGCTGAACCCGACCCGCGGCTATCGCCTGAAACTGAACCTCAGCCCGGAAACGTCGGTGCGCGGCGGCGTGCGGCCGTACGTGCGGACGATGGTGGAGGGCACCTATTATTACCCGGTCAGCCCCAGCCTCGTGATCGCCGGCCGTGCGCGCGCCGGGTCGATTCAGGGCATCGACCGTGACGATCTCGCACCGTCGCGGCGCTATTATGGCGGCGGCGGCGGGTCGGTCCGCGGCTACGGGTTCCAGCGGCTCGGGCCGTTCGAGCCGATCAACCCTGCCGATCCAGAGGCGAAGCGCAATCCGGTCGGCGGGCGCAGCCTGAACGAGTTCGCCGTCGAGGCACGCTATCGCTTCGGCAATTTCGGCATCGTGCCGTTCATCGACGCGGGTAACAGTTACGAGGATTCGCTGCCGACCTTCTCCGCGCTGAAGTTCGGCGCGGGGATCGGCGGGCGGTTCTACACCAATTTCGGTCCGTTCCGCATCGACGTGGCGACCCCCCTCAATCCGCGGCCGGGCGACGGCAAGGTCGCGCTGTACATCTCGATCGGGCAGGCATTCTGATGGCCGAGGAAACGCCCGTGACGCAGCCGTCCAGCGCCTCCACTTCCTCCACTTCGCACGAGGTGGTGATCGAACGCCGGCCGCTATGGCAACGCATCCTGAAGTGGCTGGGGATCGCGATCCTCGGCCTCATCGTGCTGGTGTTGCTGGTGTTGTTCGGCATCAACACCGATCCCGGCCGGCGGTTCGTCGCCGACCAGATCGGCGGCTACACGACGGCGTCCGGGCTGAACATCAAGGTCGGGCGGATCGACGGGTCGCTCTATGGCCAGATGACGCTGTCGGACTTGCGCGTCAGCGATACGCAGGGCGTGTTCCTCGACAGCCCGAAGCTCGCGGTCGACTGGCGTCCGTTCGCCTTCGCCAGCAATCATGTCGACGTGCGCTCGCTGGAGGCGGGGACCGTCACGATGCGGCGCAAGCCGGTGCTGAAGCCGACGCCGAGCGATCCCAATGCACCGCTGCTGCCCGATCTCGACATCGACGTGAACCGTCTTAAGGTCGGTCGCTTCATGCTGGCCGCGCCGGTGACGGGGCAGGCTCACATCCTGTCGATCGATGGCGTCGTGCACATCGCCGACCGGCGCGCGCAACTGGTGGCGAATGCCGCCGCGTTGCGTGGCCCCGGTGTAGCCGGCGGCGACCGGCTGGCGCTGAAGATCGATGCGGTGCCGGATCGGAACACGCTCGATGTCGATCTGAAGCTTCAGGCTCCGACCGGCGGCGTGGTCGCGACGATGGGCTCGCTGAAGCAGCCGCTGACCGTGTCGGTCGACGGTCGCGGTAGCTGGGCATCGTGGCAGGGCCGCGCGCTGGCGACGCTCGGCGGCGGACCGCTCGCGAACCTGAATTTGACCGCGAAGAACGGGCATATCGAGGTCCGCGGCACGACGCGACCTGGACTGTATCTTGAGGGCCCGGTCGAGCGGCTGACGGCACCCGAACTTCAGGTCGCGATCGACACGACGCTGAACGACCGCAAAGCGGACACGCGCGTGACGCTGAAGTCCGACGCGCTGGCGGTGGACGCAGGCGGTCTGCTCGACCTCGCCAATAGCCGTTTCGGGAATTTCGCGGTCAATGCACGGTTGCTGACGCCGGGTGCGATCGCCCCCAATCTGCGCGGCCGTGACGTGAACGCACGCGTGGTGCTGGACGGCGCCTTCGCGACCCCGACTGTGGACTACAAGGTGTCCGCGGCAGCGATCGGCTTCGGCGAGATGGGCGTCGAAAACCTCTACGCCGAGGGGCTCGCCCGCGTGAACAGCGACCGCATCCTGGTGCCGGTGAATGCTCGCGCGCGCCGCGTCGTCGGGCTGAACGCGGCGGTGGGCGGGCTGGCGAACAATGTCCGCATCAATGGCGACTTCGCGATCTCGATGCCTAACATCCTGTCCGATAACCTGCGCATTCGCTCCGACAACATAGACGCCACAGCGATCGTCGTCGCGAACATGCAGACGGGCCGGTATACGGGTGCGTTGAAGGGGCGCGTCAACAACTATCGCGTCGATTCCGTTGGCATCCTCAACATCACCACCGACGCCAAACTGGTGCCGGGTCCGAAGGGCGGTTTCGGCATCACCGGTCGGGTGGCGGCACAGACGACGCAGCTGTTCAACGACGGCGCGCGTAACTTCCTCGGCGGCAATGCCGTCGTGCGTGCCGACATCGGCTACAGCCCTGAAGGCGTCGTGACGTTCCGCAACCTGCGGATGAACGCACCACAGTTCCGCATTACCCGCGGGCAGGGGCGGTTCGACCCCAAGAACGGCGAGGTGGCCGTCGATGCGGACGCGTTTTCCACCCAATATGGCCCGTTGTTCGCTCGCATCACCGGCTCGGCGACTGCGCCCGTCGTGGTGCTGCGCGCACCACGCCCGGGTGTCGGTGTCGGATTGGTCGATTTGAACGCCCGAGTCGTCGGCCGGGGTGGTGCCTATGCCGTCACTGCGAGCGGCGGCACCAACTATGGCCCGTTCACTGCCGACGTCCTGGTGCGACCGGGGGCACAATTGGCGGTCGACGTCCGCCGGGTGGTGTTCGCAGGGATCACCGCCAATGGTCGGGTCGTCCAGACCGCGGCGGGGCCGTTCGCGGGTGCGCTGCTGTTCAACGGGCGCGGCATGAACGGCAACGTCAAGCTCGCCAATCAGGGCGGTTATCAGCGTGCCGACGTCGCTGCCCGCGCCTACAACGCGACGGTGCCGGGTCAGGTCGACTTCACAATCGGCCGCGCGATCGTCGATGCCAGCGTCGTGGTGTTCCCGAATGCGCCGCAGGTGATCGCGGACGTGCAGCTTGCCGATACGCGTTACGGTCCGACCGTCATCCAGTCCGCACGGGCGAAGGTGAACTATGTCGGCGGACGCGGGAGTGCACAGGCGCTGCTGACCGGATCGAACGGCGTGCCGTTCCGCGTGGCGATGAATGCCCGCCTCAGCCCGAACGATTATCTCGTCGCGCTGCAAGGGATGGCCAACAGCATCACCTTCAAGACCGCGAATCCCGCCCGGATCCGTGCTGATCGCGGCACGTACCGGCTCGCCCCGACCCGCATCGACTTCGGCGCAGGGCAGGGTGGCGGTGGGGGTGGCTCGGTGCGGCTGGCGGGCGCGTACGGTAGCGCCACGACCGCGCAGGTCCGGCTCGACCGTCTCGATCTGTCGATCGCCTCCGCGTTCGTACCGAACCTTGGCGTGTCGGGAACGGCGACGGGCAGCCTCGACTATGCGCAGGCTTCGGGCGCGTCCTTCCCGACGGCAGACGCGCGGATCACAGTGTCGCAGTTCCGACGGACCGGATTGGCGGCGATCTCGACGCCAGTCGACGTGGTGTTCGCGGGTCGTCTCCAGGGCGACGGCGGCGAGGCACGCGCGCTGGTCAAGAGCGGACCGACCGTGGTCGGTCGCATGCTCGCGACGCTCCGGCCGCTGCCGCCGGGCGCGGGGTCATGGATGACGCGGCTGATGTCCGCGCCACTCGCGGGCGGCATCCGCTATAACGGTCCGTCCTCACTGCTGTTCTCGTTCGCGGCGTTGCCGAACCAGCAGCTGACCGGTCCTATCGCGGTGGCGGCGGATTTCGGCGGGCGGGTGTCCGCACCGCGGCTCAACGGATTGATCCGCGCCGACAACCTCACCTACGACAACGAAACCTATGGTACGCGACTGTCGCGGATGCAGTTGGCTGGGCGGTTCAACAACGATCGGTTGGAGATCACGACGCTGAACGCCCGTGCCGGTGATGGCACGGTGCAGGCCAAGGGCTCGATCGGGCTGGCGGCGGATAGCGGCTATCCGATCGACCTGACCGCGACGCTGGACAATGCCCGCCTCGCCAACAGCGACGCGCTGGCGGCGACGAGCAGCGGTACGGTGCGGCTGACGAACGGGCCCCAGGGCGGGCTGATCCAGGGGGAGCTGACGATCCCGAACGCGCGCTACCAGATCATTCGGCAGGGTCAGGCGGAGGTGCCGGAGCTGACCGGTATTCGCCGCCGCAGCCAGATCCGCATCGCGCGCCCGACCGACCGGCCCGTGCCGGCGACACCGCCGGGGCTGTTCAAGCTCGACCTGCGGGTGCGAGCGGAGAACCAGTTGTTCGTGTCCGGCATGGGGCTGGAGTCCGAATGGGAAATGGACTTGCGCATCGGCGGTACGTCGGCAGCACCAGTCATCACCGGCGGCCTCGATCTCGTCCGCGGCACCTACTCGTTCTCGGGCAAGCGCTTCGACGTGAACCGCGGGACGATCCGCTTCCGCGGCGGCGCGCTGACCGATCCGGACATCAACATCCAGGCGACAACGACGACCGATGGCATTACCGCCGTCATCAACGTCACGGGCACAGGTCAGCGTCCGCAGATCAGCTTCACCTCGACCCCGAACCTGCCGCAGGACGAGGTGCTGAGTCGCCTGCTGTTCGGGACGAACCCGGAAAATCTGTCGGCGACGGAGGCGATCCAGCTGGCATCGGCCCTGAATTCACTGCGCGGATCCGGGGGCGGCGGACTCAATCCGCTCGGCAAGCTGCGCTCGGCGACCGGATTCGATCGCCTGCGCGTCCTCGGGGCGGACGAGGCGACCGGCCGCGGGACGAGCCTGGCAGCAGGCAAGTACCTGACGGACAACATCTATGTCGAAATCGTGACCGATGCGCGCGGCTTCACCGCAACGCAGTTGGAGATCGCCCTGACCAAGGCGCTCAGCCTGCTGACCTCGACCGGATCGTTCGGCGGATCGAGCGGCAGCCTGCGCTATTCGAAGGATTATTGATGGGCCGGGTGGCGCGAAAGCGCTGCCCGTGCTCGGAATGGACCGCGCATCAGCGATGCCCGCGATCCAAGCAACCGCGCTTTCCCCTGCCGATGTGATTAGCGCTCGAGGCCGTCACAGCGGCCGAGCATGCGGTACGCAAAAAACACCGCGGTCAGATGTCGCACCTAAGCGCAGGCGCTAAGAAGTTCGGCCCGGTCTTGTAGTCAATCGACGCAAGACCGGGCCGATCTCATTACCAGGGCTTGATGCCGTCGACGTGGATCAGCGCGAGAATGAAACGCAGCATGTTTTTTCTCCCAAAAGCGCCTCGTTGGGCGCTTCGCCGAGGTTAATGCGCGTTTCACCATTGCACAACCGGTTGCAGCGGTGGTTGCGACAACCGGAGATGAAGCTCGGCTTAACGCAATTTTCATGAGCCGCCTTCTAGGTGGTTGCTAGATGAAGCTCGCATTCCCTCTTGCGGCGGCTGCGACCGCGACCCGGCAGTGAGCGAGTTCGTCTCCCCCACGCCGATCCGTCGTGCCGATGGCGGTACGCCAATGCCGACCAGCTTAGCCTCGGTAACCGACTGTTGTTGTGCGTTGATCGTTCTGACGATCTCGAATTTTCCGATCCTTCGCCGCCATGTCGGTATCGTGCGCGCGAATATGTTGGCCGAAAATATTGCCATCCGGGTCGCTGAACTCGTGCCCGATGCCGTCATCGTTGCCGCCGGCCGGGACCGCATCGAAGTTTCCCTGGCGAGCGTACAATTTGAGGCGGTGGAGACGATCGTCGCGCGCCTCGACGCGGCGTTCGAGGCGGCTTTCGACGTCGATGGTGAACCCTATTCCATAGAGCTGGTGCTGGGCTCCGCGACGCTCCCGGTGACCCTCCATGACGACGTGCGCCTGCTCGACGAAGCAGAGCGCGCGTGTGAAGCGGCGCGAGAGACACGTGCGCCGGTCGTGCGGCATCTGGCGCGGGGTACGACACCGCCTGATCGCGCCAGCCTTGGGCGCGACCTGCGGGATGCGATCGGCAAGGGCGAACTGTTCCTGCAATATCAGCCCAAGCTGCATCTTCGCCGCCAAGTCGTGTCGGGCGTCGAGGCGCTGATCCGCTGGCGCCATCCCGTGCGCGGACTGGTCATGCCGGGCGACTTCATCGCACTCGCAGAAGAGTCGCAGGATATCGTCGACCTGACGGTCTGGACCATCCAACAGGTTATCAAGGACCAAAGGGTGCTGGCCGCGAGGGGCCATGACATTCCGGTCTTCGTGAACATATCCGGCGTCCTGTTGTCCGACGCTCGCTTCGTCCGTCGCGCCTGCGCGCTGATCCAGAGCAGCGGCGTGAAGATCGGCTTCGAGATTACCGAGACTGCGGTGATCCGCGATCCGCAGAGCGCGATAGGGCATCTCAAGAGGTTCGCGGACATCGGCATCGTCATCGCCATCGACGACTATGGGGCAGGTTTATCGTCGCTCGCCTATCTGAAGCAGTTGCCTGCCAGCGAGTTGAAGATCGACAAGCTGTTCGTGACCCAGCTGACCAGTTCCAACCGCGACCCGCTGATCGTCCGATCCACGATCGACCTGGCGCATGCGATGGAGATGGAGGTGGTCGCCGAAGGCGTGGAGACGGCATCCGCGTTAGCGCTTTTATCCGTGATGGGCTGCGACGTGGCGCAGGGCTTCCTCATCAGTCGGCCTATCGATCTGCCGATCCTGCTAGAGTTCCTCGCGCGAGATCAGGCGCGCGTTTTCGTCAGCGCTCCGGCCAAGTTGCTGAACCTGACAACGGGTCATCGGCGCGCATCATGATGTTGCGGGCCCTATTCGCAGCGGTGCTGATGACCGTCGCGATGGTCGCGGATCAATCGCCCGCTGTTGCAGCGCCAAGGGTAACCGCCACCCAATCACCACAGTCTGATGCGGCCGCGGTGGCGGCGACCGATGTGGATCGAGCCAAAAGGTTGATGCTGGCTGATGCATCATCCGCGCGAGAAGTGGCGATCCGTGCAGCGGCACAGGCTCGTCGAGCATCCGTCAACCCGGTGACTGGCATGACGTTGGCAGCAGCCTTGTGGCTCCAGGCCGAAGCCAGTTATAGATTGGGTGAGGAGGAACGCGCGACAGTACCACTCGACGCAGCCTTCCATTTGGCTCGCCGGTATGGGCCAAAAACGCAATTGATGGGCGATATCCTAATGACCCGGGGATCGCTTCATGGTGCGCGGATCGAGCCTGCAGGAGCCCTTAAAGACTATCAGGAAGCTTTTCGTATATTCGGTGGTGTGCATAACACGCGTAGCCAAGCCATCTCGTTATTATTGATCGCGACACTCTACAGCGATGCAAAAGACAGCCATGGCGCACTTCGGTACCTGAAACAGGCGCTCGATCTGTATCAAGGTGATGCGGGATTGATGATCGCCCTGCGGAACGGTCGGGCCGCAGCGTTGCAGGAGATGGGTCGGCTTGATGAAGCGTCTCAGCAATTCAAGCTGGCAATGGATGCTGCCGATGAAATCCGCAGTCCGGCGTCTCGTGTGCGCTTGCTGGTCAACATGGCTCGGAACCAACTTAAACGGGGCAAGACAGAGCAGGCTGCGCACACGATAACAGAAGCCAATGCGATCAGCATCAGCGGTGACGGTGCCGGTTGGCGACCACAAGTCCTGGCCGTGGCGGCGCAGGCTGCGTTGCAGCGCGGCGATCTGCCGGGCGCGGCGGGGCTGATCGACCGCAGCTTCGCGGGGGTCGACCTTCGCACGACGACGCTCAGTCTTCGGGAGCCGCATGAGACGGCCTATACGATCTATCGCCGGATGGGACGCGCCGACCTCGCCCTTGCGCATCTGGCGGCGATGAAGCGGATCGACGACGACGCTACCCGGCTCGCCACGACGACCAGCACTGCGCTGATGGCCGCGCGCTTCGACTTCACCAATCAGGAACTGCGCATCGCCACGTTGCGCGGACAGGAATTGCAGCGTCGTATCGAACTGGAGCAGACGCGTGCCAGTACGCAGCGGACGATCTTCTATGGCGGCGCCGGCGCCGCTGCGATCATCGTCGGACTGCTCGTCTTTGCGCTGGTGTCGATCCGTCGCAGCCGCGACGAGGTGCGCGCGGCCAACGCCGAACTGGGCGAGAGCAACGAAGCCCTGTCGCGCGCATTGGCTGCGAAGACCGAGTTCCTGGCGACGACCAGCCATGAGATCCGCACGCCATTGAACGGCATTCTTGGCATGACGGAGGTGATGCTGTCCGACCCGACGCTCGCGCCGCTGATGCGTGATCGGTTGGGGGTGGTCCACGGTGCGAGCATGACGATGCGAGCGCTGGTCGACGATATCCTGGATGTCGCGAAGATGGAAACGGGCAACCTCACCATCGAGGAAGCCGCTTTCGACCTTGCCGCTACCCTCGCCGAAGCAAGCCGCCTCTGGGAGGAGCAGGCGCGCACGAAGGGCGTGAGCTTCGTGGCGCAGCTCGACGACTGTCCGGGCTGGGTCATCGGCGATGCGGCACGGACGCGGCAGATCGTGTTCAACCTCCTGTCGAACGCCATGAAGTTCACCGAGGCAGGGCAGGTCAGGCTGATCGCGACCGGAACGGGTGAGGGGGTCGCGATCACCGTGTCCGACACGGGCATCGGTATCCCGCCGGACAAACTGGGGCAGATCTTCGAGTCATTCCGGCAGGCGGATGCCAGCACGACACGGCGGTTCGGCGGCACGGGATTGGGCCTGACGATCTGTCGCAAGCTTGCCCGGGCGATGGGCGGAGACGTCATGGTCGGCAGCGAGCCGGGCAACGGTGCGACCTTTACCGTCACGCTACCGCTCCGAGCCGCCCCTGCACCCGCTGACTGCGTCGGCAGCGAACTCGCACGTCCCGATTTTCTGGTTGTCGAGCGCAACCCGATCGCCCGCGCGATGTGGACGTCCTTGCTCGCGCGTCACACCGGACGCCTCGTCTATGCGGCCACGACTGCCGAGGCGGTCACCTTGCTGCAGCACGGCAACGTCCGACGGGTACTGATCGACGACGCGACGGTGGATGCCGATCTGCAGCAGGTGACGCGGATCGCCGCCGCTGCTGGCTTCGCTGAAACGACATTGCTTTGGAGAAACCCCGGAGATGTAAGGGCGATAGCCGACCACACCGGTGCAACCCGCGTCGTGCCTCGACCAATCGCGGGCGCGGCGTTGATCGCGAAGATATTCGTCGCACAAACCATTGCCTCCGGTACGGATCGACTTGTGTCCGAGGCGGCTTGACGCGTATCAAAGCGTATGACCCGATCAACACAGCAGGTACCGCCCGGGTCGGCGGCATCATGAAAGTCCTCTTTATCGAGGACGACCGGATGAACCGGCGCGTCGTTCGCGACATGCTGGATGTCGCCGGTGCGACGATGTCCGAGGCGGAAGATGCCGAACAGGGGCTGGCGATGATCGCCGCCGAGCGTTGGGACATGATCCTGATCGATCTGCGAATGCCCGGCATGGATGGCGTGACGGCGATCCAGCACATCCGCGCGCGCGGCGACGACAAGGGACGGGTACCGATCATCGTCGTCACCGCCGATGCCGCACTCGACCTGCGCGAACGATGCCTGGCGGCCGGTGCTGACGATGTGATTTTCAAACCGGTGGCGATGGACCAGCTGTTCGAAGCGATGGGTCGGGTCTTGGCCAAGGGTGCGGAGGACGGGGGCCTGATCGCGTGAGTCGAGGTCAGGCGCCTGCTTCGACGAGCCGCGCAAGCTGCGCCTCGTTCAGCTCCAGCGTCATCGCCGCCAACAGTTCCGGCAACTGCTCCGGCTTCGAGGCGCTGGCGATCGGTGCCGTGACGCCGTTCTGGGCGATCAGCCACGCGAGGGCGATCGTCGCGAGCGATGCGCCGGTTTCGGCCGCGACAGAGTCCATCGCCGCCAGCACGGGTTCGCCGGCGGCCAGCCGATCGCCCATGCGGGCGCCCCGAACGCTTTGGCCGAAGTCCTCGGCTTTGCGATATTTGCCGGTCAGAAAGCCCGCAGCCAGACCATAATAGGGCAGGACGCCGACATTCTCGGTGACGCAATAATCCTGCAACTCGCCTTCGAACTTGTGGCGGCTGATCAGGTTATATTCCGGCTGGAGCACATGGTATCGCGGCAACCCGGCAGCTGTCGCGACGTCGTTGGCGGACTTGAATCGCATCGCCGTGAAGTTGGACGCGCCGAGCACGCGCACCTTGCCCGCGTCGATCAGGCGGCTGAACGCTTCCAGCACTGCCTCCTGTGGCGTGTCGTCATCGTCCTGATGCGCATAATATAGATCGATGTAGTCGCTCCCGAGCCGGCGCAGCGAGGCGTCGCACGCGGCGGCGATATTGGCTGGCGACAGCTTCTCACCGTTTACTGGCAGCATCCCGACCTTCGTCGCAATCTGCACCGCTTCGCGCTTGCCGGACCGCTTCAGCCATTCACCGATCACGGTTTCGGATTCGCCGCCATCGTGTCCTTCGACCCACGCCGAATAAACATCCGCCGTGTCGATCATCGTGCCGCCGCCCGCGACAAAAGCATCGAGCACGGCAAAACTCGCGGTACGATCGGCGGTCCAGCCGAAGACGTTGCCACCCAGCACCAGCGGCGCGATCTTGAGGTCGGTGGAGCCAAGGCGGCGCAACAGGGTCATGGTACGTCCCGATCGTTCGTCACGGCATTCAGTTCGACGCTGTTCGCATCGAGCATTGCCGCGGCTTCGTTGAGTTGGCGCGCCTCGTCTGCCGTCACCGTTCCTGGCTGCTCCTCTCCGCCCGAACAGGCGGCGACGAACAGGGCAGGGGCAATCAGGCCGACGAGACGCATCCCGGTCTTAATCCTTCAACTTGGCGCCAGCCTTTTCGAGCGCGCTGCCGGTGGCGTCGGCGGCGCGATCGGCACCGTTGCTGATCGCCGCTCCCGTACGGTCGAGGCCGTTCTCGATGCTGTCGCCCGCGCGGTCCGCGCCCCGCTCCACGTTCGCGCCCGCGTTGTCGAGGTTCGCTTCGGCCGAGCCGAGCGCACGATCGGTGGCGGCATCGACGTCGCCCACCGCATTGCTCGTCGTCGCGGCGGTGTCGGCGGCGACGGCGTTGGCCGCTTCCGACGTCTCGTTCTGGGCATTCTGGCTGCAAGCGGCGAGTGCGATGGCCGCCAGTGCGGGAACGATAAGCTTCTTCATCAGGGTTCCTCCCGTTTTCATTGACGCAGGTTACGCGCGTCGAGAGGTCGGAACGCGAGCGAAAGCATTCGGGTCCACGACAATGGCTGATTGACCCCATATAAAGATATCTTTATATCTTGATGCGACATGGTTGACCCACTCGACATCTTCGGTGCTCTTGGCGACGCCACCCGGCTCCGCATCCTGGCGCTGCTGCGGCAGATGGAGCTGTCCGTTGGTGAACTGGCACAGGTGCTGGGGCAGAGCCAGCCGCGCGTGTCGCGGCACGTCAAGATCCTGTGCGATGCCGGGCTCGCCGAGCGGCGTAAGGAAGGCAGCTGGGTGTTCGTCGTGCTCGGGCGGGCAGAGATCGTAGCGCCGATCGCGGCGGCGCTGGACACTTGGGGACAGCCGGATAGCGGCACGGACGCGGCGCGACTGGCGGCGGTGCGGGCGGACCGTGCGGCGGCGGCAGCGTCCTGGTTCGAGAGCCATGCGCGTGAGTGGGATGCGATCCGGTCGCTGCACGTCGCCGAGGAACAGGTCGAGGCCGCGATGCAGGTAGCACTTGGGGAGGGTGATGTTGGTACGCTGGTCGATATCGGCACCGGCACCGGCCGCATGCTGGAGCTGTTCGCCGGCCGCGCCCACCACGCGCTGGGTATCGACCGCAGCTCGGAAATGCTGCGGCTGGCACGCGCCAAGCTGGAAGGCGTGATGAATGCGGAGTTGCGGCAGGCCGATCTTTACGCGTTGCCGGTAGACGACGAGGCGGCGGATGTCGCGATCCTGCATCATGTGCTGCACTTCGCGCAGCAGCCGGGTGCCGCAATTGCGGAAGCGGCGCGGGCGTTGGGGCCGGGCGGGCGTTTGTTGATCGCGGATTTCGCAAGCCACGATCGCGAGGAATTGCGGACGCGCGACGCGCATGTCCGGTTGGGATTTTCGGATGCCCAGATCGAGGGTTGGTTCGAGACGGCGGGGCTGACCCCGGCGAGAACGGACGTACTCGACGGCGGGGAACTGACAGTGAAATTGTGGCTGGGGCAAAAACCCGGCGTGCATCTGCGTGAGGTGAAGGCAGCATGACGATCTCGGTCAACCAGCTCGCGGAGGCGCGGTGCGCGCTGGAATCGCCGCTTTACGCGGATGTCGGCGGCGATCTCGACGTGTCGTTCGAATTCTTCCCGCCGAAGAACGAGAAGATGGAGGAGCAGCTCTGGGAGGCGGTTCGGACGCTGGAGCCGCTGGGCCCCCGCTTCGTGTCGGTCACCTACGGCGCAGGCGGAACCACGCGCGAGCGGACGCATGCGACGGTAGCGCGCATCCAGCGTGACACGTCGCTGGCGGCGGCGGCGCACCTGACCTGCGTCGAGGCGACGCGTGACGAGATCGATCAGGTCGCCGAGGAATATTGGGCGGCGGGCGTGCGCCACATCGTCGCGCTGCGCGGCGACTCGCCAACAGCGGGGACGAAGTTCGCCAGCCATCCGGGCGGGTACGAGAACGCGGCGGCGCTCGTCGCCGGCCTGCGCAAGCTTCACCCGTTCGAGATCTCGGTCGCAGCCTATCCGGAAAACCACCCGGATTCGGCGGATGCGGCGGCCGACCTCGACAACCTGAAGCGCAAGCTGGACGCGGGCGCGAACCGTGCGATCACGCAGTTCTTCTTCGAGCCGGAGACGTTCTTCCGCTACCGCGATGCCGTCGCCGCCGCGGGTATATCGGCTGAGATCGTGCCGGGGATCATGCCGGTGTCGAACTTCGCTAGCGTGCAGCGGATGAGCGCGATGTGCGGCACCGACGTACCGGCGTGGATGGGTCGGCTTTTCGACGGGTTGGATGCGCACCCGGCGGCACGGCAGCTGGTCGCGGCGACGGTGGCGGCGGAATTATCGCGGCGGCTGTATGCGGGGGGATGCAAGCAGTTGCACTTCTACACGCTCAACCGCGCGGAACTGGCGTTCGCGATCTGCCACCTGCTCGGCGTGCGCGCTCAGGCCAGGGCGCAGGAGGTGGCGGCGTGAGCATCCGTCGGGCATTCCTCGCCGAGGCGGCGAAGCGTATCCTCATCACGGACGGCGCGTTCGGGACGGAGATCCAGAACTGGAAGCTGTCGGAGGAGGATTATGCCGGCACGCTGGGGCTGAGCCACGACCAGAAGGGCAACAACGACATTCTGGCGATCACGAAGCCGGAGGTGCCGGAGACGATCACGCGCGAATATCTGGACGCGGGATCGGACATCGTGTCGACCAACACGTTCAGCGCGAACATCATCTCGCAGGCGGATTATGGTGCCGAGCATCTGGTCCGCGACATCAACATCGAAAGCGCGAAGATCGCGCGGCGGCTGGCGGATCAATATGCCGCGCGCGACGGGCATCCTCGCTTCGTGGCGGGGGCGATCGGGCCCACGAACAAGACGCTGTCGCTGTCGCCGGACGTCAACGATCCCGGCTATCGCGAGATCGACTTCGACTATCTGAAGCAGGTGTATCGCGAGCAGACCGACGCGCTGCTGGAGGGTGGCGTCGACTTCATCCTGATCGAGACGGTGTTCGACACGCTGAACGCCAAGGCCGGGATCATGGCCGCGATCGAAGCGGGGGAGGCGTTGGGCCGGGACGTGCCGATCATGCTGTCGATGACGTTGACGGATTTGTCGGGCCGCAATTTGTCAGGACACACCGTGGAGGCATTCTGGCACGCGGTGCGGCATGCGAAGCCGGTGACGATCGGGCTGAACTGCTCGTTCGGGGCCGAGCAGCTTCGCCCGCATGTGAAGACGCTGTCGGAGATTTGCGATACGCTGATCATGATCTATCCGAATGCGGGCCTGCCCAACGAGTTGGGCGCATATGACGAGGCACCGGCGACGACGGCGGGGCTGGTCGGCGAATGGGCGATTGCGGGGCAGGTCAACGTGCTGGGCGGATGCTGTGGCTCCACGCCGGCACATATCAAGGCGATGGCCGACAAGGTGCGCGGCCTGAAGCCGCGCGTGCCGGGCGCACCGCCGGTGCAGACCAAGCTGGCCGGGCTGGAGCCGTTCACGATGGCGGCGTGACGCTTGTTTTGCGTCACTCCAGCGAACGCCGGGGTCTCGTGCCGCGAAGGGCACGCTGTGTAACTGCGAGATTTCGGCGTTCGCCGGGATAACGGGAATTTTCAAGTGACCAACTCCGCCACCCAGTTCGTCAACATCGGCGAGCGAACGAACGTTACGGGTTCTGCCCGGTTCAAGAAGCTGATCATGGCGGGCGACTATCCGGCCGCGGTCGAGGTCGCGTTGCAGCAGGTGGAATCGGGCGCGCAGGTGCTCGACGTCAATATGGACGAGGGGCTGCTCGACGCCGAATACGCGATGACGACGTTCCTGAAGCTGATCGCGGCGGAACCGGACATCGCCCGCATCCCGTTCATGGTCGATTCGTCCAAGTGGAGCGTGATCGAGGCGGGGCTGAAGTGCGTGTCCGGCAAGCCGATCGTCAATTCGATCAGCATGAAGGAGGGCGAAGAGCAATTCCTGGCCCAGGCGAAGAAGTGCATGGCGTACGGCGCCGCGGTCGTCGTGATGGCGTTCGACGAGGTCGGTCAGGCGGATACGCAGGCGCGCAAGGTCGAGATCTGTGAGCGCGCCTACAAGCTGCTGATGACGATCGGTTTTCCGCCAGAGGACATCATCTTCGATCCCAATGTATTCGCGGTGGCGACGGGGATCGAGGAGCATAACAACTACGCGGTCGACTTCATCGAGGCGTGTCGCGAGATCAAGGCGCGCTGCCCGCATTGCCATATCTCTGGCGGACTCTCGAACCTGAGCTTTTCGTTCCGCGGCAACGAGCCGGTGCGGCGCGCGATGCACAGCGTGTTCCTGTACTATGCCATTCCCGCAGGCATGGACATGGGCATCGTCAATGCTGGCCAGCTCGACGTGTACGATACGATCGATCCCGAGCTGCGTCAGGCGTGCGAGGACGTCGTTCTCAACCGCGATCCGGAGGCGGGCGACCGGCTGGTCGCGCTGGCGGAGAAGTATCGCGGCACCGATGCGGCGGCGGAAAAGCAGGCGGCGGAGTGGCGCAGCCTGCCCGTGACGAAGCGGCTGGAATATGCGCTGGTCAAGGGCATCGACGCGCATGTCGTCGACGATACCGAGGAATGCCGCCAGCAGTTCGCACGGCCGATCGAGGTGATCGAGGGGCCGTTGATGGACGGCATGAACGTCGTCGGCGACCTGTTCGGATCGGGCAAGATGTTCCTGCCGCAGGTCGTGAAATCGGCCCGCGTGATGAAGAAGGCGGTGGCGCATCTGCTCCCCTTCATTGAGGCGGCGAAGGAGCCGGGTGCGAAGGGCAAGGGCAAGATCGTGATGGCGACTGTGAAGGGCGACGTTCACGACATCGGCAAGAACATCGTCGGCGTCGTGCTCCAGTGCAACGGCTTCGACGTGGTCGATCTGGGCGTAATGGTGCCGTGGACAAAAATCCTCGAGGCGGCGAACGAGAACGACGCCGACATGATCGGGCTGTCCGGCCTCATCACCCCGTCGCTGGACGAGATGGTGACGGTGGCGGAGGAGATGAAGCGCGCAGGCATGACGATGCCGCTGCTGATCGGCGGCGCGACCACGTCGAAAGTGCATACCGCGCTGCGCATCTCGCCGGCCTATGACGGGCCGATCGTGCACGTCCTCGACGCCTCGCGCGCGGTGGGTGTTGCGACGACCTTGGTCAGCGATACGCAGCGCGATGCCTATGTCCTCGATATCGCGGCCGAATACGAGAAGGTGCGCGTGGCGCGTGCGGGCAAGGGGCAGAACGACCTGCTGCCGCTCGCCGAGGCGCGGGCGCGCGGGCTGAAGGTCGACATGGCGCTGAAGGCACCGCCGGCGGCGCAGCCGGGCGTGCACCGGTTCGATGACTGGGACCTCGCCGACCTGCGCGGCTATATCGACTGGACGCCGTTCTTCCGGGCGTGGGAACTGGCGGGCAATTTCCCGGCGATCCTGACCGACGAAGTCGTCGGCGAAAGCGCGAGCGGGCTGTACGAAGACGCGCAGGCAATGCTCGACCGGATCATCGCCGAGAAGTGGCTGACCGCCCGCGGCGTCGCCGGGCTGTGGGCCTGCCATCGCCACGACGATGATGTCTGGGTCTATACCGAACATCGCGAATCTCATCGCAGCCCGGATGGCGCGAGCATCCCCGACGGCTTCCACATCCCCAACCTCGATCGCACGCAGGAGGCGACGGTGCGGCTGCCGTTCCTGCGCCAGCAGATCGCCAAGCGCGAGGGACGCGCCAACATGAGCCTCGCCGATTTCATCGATCCGGCGGGCGACTGGATGGGCGGCTTCGCGGTCGGCATCCACGGGATCGAGCCGCATCTCGTGCGCTACAAGGCTGATCATGACGATTACAACGACATCCTGCTGAAGGCGCTGGCGGATCGTCTGGCGGAGGCATTCGCGGAACGGCTGCACGCGCATGTCCGCACCGATCTGTGGGGTTATGCGCCGGGCGAGCAGTTGACCAACGAGGCGCTGGTGCGCGAGCAGTATCGCGGTATCCGTCCGGCGCCGGGCTATCCGGCCTGCCCCGAACACTCGCTGAAGCGCACGCTGTTCGATATGCTGGATGCGGAGGCAAATACCGGGCTGGAGTTGACCGAAAGCTTCGCGATGTTGCCGACCGCTGCCGTCAGCGGCTTCTATTTCGGACATGCCGAGGCCGAATATTTTGGCGTGGCGCGGATCGGGCAGGATCAGGTCGCAGACTATGCGACACGGCGTGGCGTCGATGCGCGTCAGGCGGAACGCTGGTTGCGTCCGAACCTAGACTAACAAGCGCTTTGTCCGTTCGAGGGCAAAAAGCTCCCCTCCCTGTTCAGGGAGGGGGAGAGGTTATGGCGAGAGCGTGACCTCTCCCACCAAGCGGGATGTTCGGGAATCGGGTTGCGGCGATACGGTCGGCGTTACTTCGCCTTCACTGTCACGCCGTGGGCCGCCCACGCCTCGACCGTCTGGCACAGCGTCGCCGGCAGCGACTTGTCTTTTGCCACGATCGGGCTGGTCGAGCGCGGCATGCACAGCTTGGCGTCAGGGTTGGCGATGACGCTGGCGGGCACGATGACGACCGGTGTCTTGGCGGCGGCGATGGCGGGCATCGCGAGGCCGACGACGAGAGCGGCGGCGGTGGCGATCGAGGCAAGAGGGCGTTGGGCAAACATGACGATGATCCCTGTGATATTGGCGCCGCCCGTTCTGGCGACATCGACGTCACTGCATTAGTCGTGCCATACACTCGATCCTATAATTATCAGCGAGTTAGCTCCAATCGAGTTGGTGTGGATTGCATGAAGATGGCGTAGATTGCCGATCGCTGGCGGGTGCGGCTTTCGACATGTAGGCGATGCGTGACGTCCAGGGTTGCAAAGAAGACTGATCCGCCGCGAGGTAAGGCCGACGATGCGTCCCGGCGTGGCACGAAGCCACCGGTCGGTAACGAACGCGACACGGCGACCCGTACGTTAACCGCGTTTGTGGCTGGCGGCAGCGGCATGGGGAGGCGCAGGGCGGGACGAAAGGATTTCCCTGATGCGTCCCACCCTCTCTCTTGCCCTGCTGCTGGCGGCTCCAGCCGCGGCGCAGTCGAGCGCGTCGTTCACGATCGCCGAAACCGGGCAGGGGTTCGCAACCCTTCAGCAGGCCGTCGATCAAATCCGCGACGGCAGCGGCACGATCGTCGTCGCGCCCGGCCGTTACAAGGATTGTGCGATCCAGGCGGGGGGCGTCATCACCTTCCGCGCGGCGACACCCGGCACCGCGGTTTTCGAGGGGGGCGCCTGCGAAGGCAAGGCGACGCTGGTGTTGCGTGGCCGCGGCTCTCGCGTCGAGGGACTGGTGTTCCGCGGCATTCGCGTGGCGGACGGTAACGGCGCGGGCATCCGGACCGAGATCGGCGACCTGACCGTCAGCGACTCGATGTTCCTCGATAGTCAGGAGGGGATCCTGGGTGGCCATCCCAGCGGCCAAACGATCACGATCGATCATTCGACCTTCGCCGGGCTAGGCCAGTGCGAGGAGACGCCGAGCTGTTCGCACGCGATCTACCTCGCCAACAAAGGTCGCGTGACGATCACCCATTCCCGATTCGAACGCGGAACCGGCGGGCATTACGTCAAGCTGCGCGTGCCGACCGTGACGATCACCGGCAACAGCTTCGACGATACCGCGGGACGCAAAACCAATTACATGATCGACCTGTCCGAGGGGGCGACCGGTCTGATCGCGGGCAACACCTTCGTACAAGGGCGGAACAAGGAAAACTGGTCGGGGCTGATCGTGGTGTCGGCGGAGGCGAAGACCTACCCGTCGACCGGATTGCGCGTGGAGGACAACGACGCCCGCCTATCGCCCGGCGAGACGCGCAGCCCGGCTTTCGTGGCCAATGCTAGCGGCCAGAAGCTGGCAGTCGGTGCGAACCGGCTGGGGCCGGGGTTGCGCGCATACGAGGCGCGGTGAATCCTCCCAGACGGGCGGCCACGGAGCGGTGGAGGGGCGGCCGCGGCAGGCATGGCCAGTGGCTGCCCCTCCGTCACGCCTGCGGCGCGCCACCTCCCCGTTCCGGGGAGGCATTTAGCGGGAACAGGTATCCGCTGGGCCCGGATCGAGGTCTAGGCAGCGCCCGTCCTGTCCGGCGACCTTCAGCCCGATCGTCGCCGCCAGAGTCGGCATGATGTCCACCGTTTCCACCGACAATGGCTGTTCGAAGCCGGTCATGCCCTTGCGCCAGAACAGGATCGGCACCCGGCGATCGTAATCCCACGGGCTGCCGTGCGTCTCGACATAATAGGCGGCGGGCACCTCGATCGAGGTGACACGGGGCTTCAGAAACACGAGCAGGTCGCCGGAGCGCTGCGCATCGTAAGACGCGCGCGCCTTTTGCAGGAGCGTCCATGTCTCCGGCGCGCCGCTCGGCATCGGCGTCGCCGCGACCTCTTTGGCGTCGTATGCACCCGCGACCTGCGGCATCGCGCGGTAGCGGCGCAACGCCTCCGCCAGCACGCGCGGACGCTCTCGCGCGGGCAGGTCGGAGGACAGATACACGTCGCCTTCGCTGCCGAGCAGAACCGGACCCGCCAGCTTCAGGTCGCGGCCGATCGCCGCGCCGAGCGCCTTGGCCTGTACCTGCGGGTCGATATGCGCCTCCATCGGCATCGCGCGCTGTTGCTGCCGCTCGGTCATGTCGTGCGCGCCGTGATCGGCGGTCAGCATCACCTCGTAATCGACGCCGGTCGCATCGAGCACTGCGAAGAATCCGGCGAGCGCCTGATCGAGCTGATCCATCTGGATGCACATCTCGGTGCCCTGCGTGCCGCGCGAATGGCCGATATAATCGGTCGCGGACAAGCCGACGGCGATGATGTCCGCGGCGGGGCCGGCGCCCAGCTTCATGTCCTGCACCAGCCCGGCGGCCATCGCCAGCACCGCCGCGTCGGAGGCGGGGGAGGCGCGGAACGCCTTCGCGTCGCCCGCCGCGCGTTCGAACCGGCCCTGCCCGAGCGTCTGATCGCCGACCGTGATCGGCCGGTCGAGCGGCTTGCACCAACCGGGCAGAGGCAGTGCCGCTTGCGGCTGGGCGAGCAGCGCGGCGACCGCATCGCGAGTGCGCTGCACCACCGGCGGCACGGCGCGACCGGCGTAGGAGACATAGGTCTTGCCGTCCCACCACCAGAGTTCGTCGACCTTGTGGCCGCCCATCATCACGGCCGCACGGTCCTTGCCTGCGACCGACACCACGCGGCTGCGCGGGTCTGCCGTCTTCATGCGTTCGCCCAGCGTCGGGACCTTCAGGTGGATGTCGGAGACGGTGTAGCTGTTATGATCGGACCCAGCGACGCTCTCGTCTTCCGAACAATAGACGGTCTTGTCGGGACGGCCGACACGCTGGTCGATCCAGTTGTTGGCGATGATGCCCGTGTTGGCGGGGCGATAGCCGGTCAGGATCGTCGAGTGCCCGGGGCACGTCTCCGTCGCGGCGTGGCTCTGATACCCGGACGGAAAGACGCCGCCGGTCAGCAGCCGGGCGAGGCCGCCGGTGTAATGGTTGCGATACTGGGCGAACAGGTCGGCGGAGAACTGGTCGACGGAGATCGCGACGATCAGCTTCGGCGGGGTCGCGGGGAAAGGGGCGGGGGCCGCGGCGGGGGCGGTCTGGGCCGCGGCGGGTGCGGACAGCAGCAGGAGGGCGGCACACAGGGCGGCGGGCAGGGGCGCTTTCATTGGTCGGGAACGTCCTTGGTACGGGGCGACGTAAACTGTAGGGCGCTATGGATCGCCTGTTTCGGCGAGGCAATCGGCGCGAGAACGGAGTCGGCATGAACCGCGTGTTGGTCAGGATGATGACGGTCCTGATGCTGCTGATGCCGACCGGCGTCTGGGCGCAGACGGACAAGCATCTGCCGATGCGGCTCGTCGCGGAGAGTAAAGCGCCGGCCGCGGGATCGCGCGTGGCGCTGGCCATCGTGGCGACGCCGGCCAAGGGGTGGCACGGTTATTGGCAGAACCCGGGCGACGCGGGCTTCGCGACCCAATTCGCGTGGACGCTGCCTGGGGGCGGTAAAGTGGGTACGGTGGCGTATCCGGTGCCGGGGCGGCTGACCGTCGCTGGGCTGATGAATTACGTCTACGAACGGCCGTTCGCGATGCTGACCACGCTGGACGTGCCGGCCGGACTGGCGGCGGCGACGACGCTGCCCCTGCGGGTGAAGCTGGATTATCTGGTCTGCACGCTCAGCCTGTGCGTGCCAGAGCAACAGGAACTCGCGACGGTTCTGACGGTCGGCGACGGGGCGATCGAACCGGCGGCGCGGACGCAGTTCGACACGTGGCGCCGAGCGCTGCCCCGACCGCTGGGTTCGGCCGCGACGTATCAGGTGGAGGCCGGGCGGCTGCGCCTGTCGGTGCCGTTGCCGGCTTCGGCGAGCGTCGAGCAGGCGTATTTCTACCCGGCCGCGAACGGCATCGTCGATATGGCCGCGCCGCAGGTGGCGACGCGCGACGGCGACCGGCTGGTGATCGAGACGAAGGTGGCGGCGAAGGCCCCGGTTGCGACGATTGCGGGCGTGCTGGCGACTGGTGGCGGGCAGGGATTGCTGCTGACGGCGAAGCCCGGCGTGGTCGGCGCGGCGATGGTGGAAAGCCTATGGACGACCGCCGCGCTGGCGTTCGCGGGCGCGGTGCTCGGTGGCCTGATCCTGAACGTCATGCCCTGCGTCTTCCCGATCCTGAGCCTGAAGGCGCTGAGCCTCGCCAAGGGCGGGGCGAGCGAGCGGCAGGCGCGAGGAGAGGCGCTGGCCTATACTGCGGGTGTCGTGTTGGTGTGCCTCGCGCTGGGGGCGGGGCTGCTGGCGTTGCGCGCGGCGGGGGCGCGGGTCGGCTGGGCGTTCCAGTTGCAGGACCCACGCGTGATCGGCGTGCTGTTGCTGCTGGTGATGGGTATCGCGCTCAATCTTGCAGGCCTGTTCGAGCTGCCAACGCCGCGCTTTGCCGGCGAAAGCGGCGCTGCGGGCGCGTTCGTCACCGGAGCGCTGGCGGCGTTCGTCGCGACGCCATGCACCGGGCCGTTCATGGGCGCCGCGCTCGGTGCGGCGCTGGTGCTACCGACGATTGCGGCGCTGCTGGTGTTCGCGGGGCTGGGGCTGGGTATCGCGTTGCCGTTCCTTCTGTTGGGCTTCGTGCCGGCATTGCGGCGACGGCTGCCGAAACCGGGGATGTGGATGGAGCGGCTGCGGCGCGTGCTGTCGATCCCGATGTTCCTGACCGCGTTGGCGTTGGCGTGGATCCTCGGCCGGCAGGCGGGCGTGGACGGCATGACGATCGGGCTGGCGGCGACGTTGCTGGCAGCCGTCGGCCTGTGGTGGACCGGACGGCGGCAACATGCCGGTCGCGAGCGGGCGTGGTGGCCGGCATGGCCGGCGCTGGCGCTGGCGATCATGGCGGTGGTGCTGGTCCGCCCCGCGCCGGTGCAGGCGGTGACCGCTGCCGACACGGGCGAACGGTTCAGCGAGGCGCGGCTGGCAACGCTCCGGGCGCAGAACAAGCCGGTCTTCGCCTATTTCACCGCCGACTGGTGCCTGACGTGCAAGGTCAATGAGAAGACCGCGATCGAGACGGATACGGTGCGCGACGCCTTTCGCAAGCGCGGCGTCACGGTACTGGTCGGCGACTGGACGGACGGCGACCCTTCGCTGGGCCGCTTCATCGAAGCGCACAACCGCGCTGGCGTGCCGCTCTACCTGTGGTACGCGCCGGGCGCGGCCGAGCCGACTGTCATGCCGCAGGTGCTGACGACGGGAATATTGACGGGCATGGCGGGCGGCTGACCTCATTGCTCCCGGCAAGGGGAAGGCTGCCGGTCCTGACGTCTTTCTGCCCGCTCCCTCTTGTGCAGTGCGGCGTTTGCCCGCAGCATGAGCGTTCAACCCGCGTCGGAGGCGTATCGGTATATGGCGAGGGCGTTCGACGAAATCCTGGGGGGCGAGGACGGACCGCCGACGCGTGACGAGCTGGCTGCGATCGCCCGCTGGATCGAGACGACCCCGCCCGAGGAACTGCGCCGTCGCCAACGCTCCGCGGAGGCGACGTTCCGGCAGCTTGGCATCACCTTTGCGGTATATGGCGAAAGCGATGCGGCGGAGCGGATCATTCCCTTCGACATCGTGCCGCGCGTGTTCCTGCCCGATGAGTGGACGCGCCTGTCCGAAGGGTTGATCCAGCGCACCGAGGCGATCAACGCGTTTCTGGACGACGTGTACGGAGAGCGCCGCATCCTGAAAGAGGGCGTGCTGCCGGAGGACCTCGTTCTCGGCAATCCGCAGTTCCGGCCGGAGATCGCGGGGATGCGCCCGCCGCACGGTATCTGGGCGCATATTTGCGGCATCGATCTCGTCCGTACCGGCCCCGACGAGTTCTGGGTCCTGGAGGACAATGCGCGCACGCCGTCCGGCGTCAGCTACATGCTCGAAAATCGAGAGGCGATGCTGCGGCTGTGCCCCGAGCTGTTCCGCAATTTCCGCGTCGCCGCGGTCGACAGCTATCCCGACCGCCTGCTCGAGACGATGAAGTCGGTCGCGCCGCTCGGGGTCGCCGCGCCGACCTGCGTCGTGCTGACGCCGGGACACTATAACTCCGCCTATTACGAACATAGCTTTCTAGCCGATTCCATGGGCATCGAACTGGTCGAGGCGGCGGACCTCGTCGTCGACGACGATGTCGTGTGGATGCGGACCATCGCCGGGCGGGTACGGGTCGACGTGATCTACCGCCGGATCGACGACGATTTCCTCGATCCGTTGGTGTTCCGTCCGGACTCGGCGCTCGGCGTGCCGGGGCTGATCGCCGCCTATGCCGCCGGCAACGTCGCGATCATGAACGCGCCGGGCAACGGCATCGCCGACGACAAGGCGATCTACAGCTACATGCCCGAAATCGTCCGCTTCTATTCCGGGGCGGAGCCGAAGCTGCCGAACGTGGAGACCTGGCGCTGCCGCGAGCCGCAGGCGCTGCAATACGTCCTCGACAATCTGGAGAAAGTCGTCGTCAAACTGGTCGACGGATCGGGCGGCTACGGCATGCTGGTCGGCCCGACCGCGTCAAAGGCGGAGATCGAGGCGTTCCGCGCCGCGCTGATCGCGGAACCGCATCGCTATATCGCGCAGCCCACATTGGCGCTGTCGACGGTGCCGACGCTGGCGGAAAGCGGGCTTGCGCCGCGGCATGTCGACTTCCGCCCCTTCGTGCTCACTGGCGCGAACATGGTGCAGGTGGTGCCCGGCGGCCTGACCCGCGTGGCGTTGAAGGAAGGTTCGCTGGTCGTGAACTCCAGCCAGGGCGGTGGCACCAAGGACAGTTTCGTCCTGATGGACGATCCGGTGATCGCGCAGTCCCAGGATTTTGGCTTTGGACAGACGCAGACGATGGGCGGCATGACCCAGTCGCAGGGGCCGCTCTGATGCTCAGCCGTACCGCATCGTCGCTCTACTGGCTGGGCCGCTATTTCGAGCGGACCGATTTTATCGCGCGGCTGGTGGAGGCGACGGTGCGGCTCGACGTACTGTCGCCGCGTTCCGCCGGGCAGGCGGCATGGGCGTCGGCGCTGGCGGTGACCGAAACCGACGAGACATTCGTCGAGCGCGGTGGCGAGGTCCGCCGCCGCGAGGTGGCAAGGTTCCTGACGGTCGACAACAGCCATCCCGGATCGATCGTTCGGTGCCTCGACATGGCGCGCAACAATGCGCGCGCGGTGCGGACCGCGCTGACCCGCGATGCGTGGGCGGCGATCAACCGCGCGTGGCTGACGTTCGAAGCCAAGCCGGCGGCCGACGACCCCAATGCGGTGCTCGATCTGGTCGAAGCGGTAAAGAACGAGACGCGCGGGTTCGAAGGCGCCGTGCATCGGATGCTGCGCAACCAGACGACGTGGTTCATTCGGCTGGGGCAGGCGGTGGAGCGCGCCGACAACACGGCGCGGCTGCTCGACGTGAAATACCACATCCTTCTGCCGGCGGGCGAGCGCATCGGCGGCGTCGTCGATCGCGACCAGTGGACGACGATCCTCCAGACGGTATCGGCGGTAACGGCGTATCGTTGGCTCTATTCGGATGGCCTGACGCCGGCCAACGTCATCGACCTGCTGATCGCTCGCGCCGAACTGCCACGTAGTTTGGCGGCGTCGGTGGAGGAAACGGTCGATGTGCTGGGTCTGCTGGCGCGGCGGACGGGTTTGCACGGAGAAGCGGACCGAATGGCGCGGGTGCGGGCGACACGGATGGCGCGGACACGGTCGGGCGAGGTGATCGCGGCGGGGCTGCACCAGTATCTGCAGGCCTTCATCCACG
The DNA here is from genome assembly GCF_016892685.1 of Sphingomonas longa. Classification (NCBI taxonomy): domain Bacteria; kingdom Pseudomonadati; phylum Pseudomonadota; class Alphaproteobacteria; order Sphingomonadales; family Sphingomonadaceae; genus Sphingomonas; species Sphingomonas longa. The sequence continues at coordinate 1,194,685 of NZ_JAFEMC010000001.1, read as the reverse complement.
AGAACGCGTTGCTGCACGCCGCGATCGGGCGGCAATTCACCTTCAGCTAGGATAGCGGGCCATGCGGCTGTCGATCGATCATCGCACGGTGTACCGGTTCACCGAACCCCAGGCGCGGCTGGTGCAGATGCTGCGCGTCAATCCGCAGAATTCGCACGACCAGACAGTGGCGAGCTGGCGGATCGATGTCGATCACGATGCGCGGATGCGGGAGGGACGCGACGGGTTCGGCAACGCGGTGACGATGCTCTACGTCGATGGCCCGGTGGAGGCGATCAAGATCGCGGTGCAGGGGGAAGTGGTGACCAGCCACTCCGACGGCGTCCTCCACGGCGTTCACGAACCTTTGCCCCCGGCCGTGTTCCAACGCTCGACACCGAAGACGGCTATCGACGAGACGCTGGCGGCATTTGCCCGCGACGCGACCAAGGGCGCCGAACCCCACCGCGCGCTCCACCGTTTGAACGCGACGGTGAAGGAGGGCTTCGCGGTCGAGCGCGGTCGCGGCCAGCCCGGCGTCACCGCCGCCGCGACGATGGCGCGACGCAGCGGCACGGCGCGCGATCTGGCGCACGTCTTTGTTGCCGGCGCTCGATCACTTGGCATCCCCGCGCGCTATGTCAGCGGCTATCGGCTGGGGGGTGGGGCGCATCGGCCGGCGCCGCATGGGTGGGCGGAAGCCTGGTGTGAAGATATCGGGTGGATCGGATTCGATCCGTGTACCGGCCTGAGCCCCGAGGACGGTTATGTCCGCGTCGCGATCGGACTCGATTCGATCGGTGCCGCGCCGGTCGCCGGATCGCGGCTGGGCGAGGGCGAGGAGGAGCTCGACGTCGACGTCACGGTGTTGCGCGAGGAATAACGACGCCCGCTAGCGTGCTTCCTTGCGACGGGTCAGCGCCGCTACGCAGCTTGCGCGGTCGATCGCGCTGCCGTCCGGCTCGCGCGCGTCGAGATACGTGACCTTCGGCTCGGTATTGCCGCTGGGGTAGAGATAGGCATCGAGGATGCAGATGTTGCTGCCGAACTGCAGTTTGCGCGCAGAACCCTCGCGAACGTCGGCGTCCGGATCGCCGAACAACTGCGTCAATCCCGCAGCGCTCTGGCCGAGGACACGCTCCAGTCCGACGCTGGTGTAGGGCATCGGTGCTCGCGCCGCGCCGGTCCGCGCGACGGGCGTCGGTGCGGTTGCGCAGGCGGCGAGCGCCAGAGTGAGGCTCAGGGCGGGGATGGGAAGCCGTGTCATGTCTTGTCCCGGTGAAACATATGCGTCGCCATCGCCGCGCCCAACACCGGCGCGACGAACGCCACCACCGGCACGAGGAACAGTGCCGCATCGGCGAGCCCAAGCAGGAACCGCCGCCCGCGCGTCCGCCGACGCCATTGGATCAGCCCTGCGCGATCGAAGTGGCGCGCAGCGACCATGTCGCCCAGATCGCGACCGAGCAGCCAGCCATTCACCAGCAAGAACGCCGCCGCAGTGCCGATGCCCGTGACGAGCAGGACGAGGTAGAGGGGCAGCAGCACGGCATTGACGGCGACGACCCGCCCCGCCGATCGCATCCCCATCGCCGCCGACCGCGCGAACGGCACCGGCCGCGCGGTCGCGAGCGCGGCAGGATAGTGGCGAGCCTCGACCGCCTCCACGACCTCGTCCGCGAACAGCCCGATCACGGCGATGGCGATCGCGCGGAACAACAGCCACAACGCCAGCCCCAGGATCACGACCGTGGCTGCTGCGGCGATTCCGCCAGCGCCATCGGCAGACCAGCGCGCGATCAGCGCCCGCACGCCCCACCAGGTCGCGACGCCCAGTACTGCGAACACCGCGACCGTCACTGCCATCGACTTGACGAGCACCCGCATGATGCGCGCATCGCCGAGCTGGCCGAGCGAGAGGAAGAACGCGGTGAACATGCTGCCGGGATGACGCCCGGTGGCGATCGGGTCAACGGGGGGTCAACATGGTGAGGATCGTTTACGTGAGATCGCCCTTCTTCTGCGCGCCCCTGCGCGCACGAAGATGCTGTGGGCGCTCAGGCGTCGAGCAGACGGACACGGCGTCGTCGGGTCGACGGCGGGTCGTTGTGGTGGCGGCGTTTCGCCGATAGGGCGGCGGCAGATTTTCCTGGGAGTTTTCCGTCTTGAGCCAGCCCACCTACGATGTCGTCGCGATCGGCAATGCGATCGTCGACATCCTGTCGCAGTCCGATGACGCCTTCCTGACCGAGCAGGGCATGACCAAGGGGGCAATGCAGCTCATCTTCTCCCCCGAAGATGCCGACGCGCTGTACGCGAAGATGGGCCCCGGCCGCGAAGTGTCGGGCGGATCGGCGGCGAACACGCTGGCCGGCATCGCGGCGCTGGGCGGCAAGTGCGCCTTTATCGGTCAGGTCGCCGACGATCAGCTGGGACAGGTGTTCGCGCACGACATCCGCGCCGCCGGCATCCGCTTCGACACAGCGGAGCGCGCCGGGGCGCCGACCACCGGGCGCTGCCTGATCTTCGTGACGCCCGACGGGCAACGGACGATGAATACCTTTCTCGGCGCGTCGCACTTCCTGCCGGAGGCCGCGATCGACCGTGCGCTGATCGCGGATGCCGCGTATCTGTATATCGAAGGCTATCTCTGGGACCCGGAAGAGCCGCGCGCGGCGATGCGGGCCGCGATCGACGTCGCGCGGGGCGCGGGGCGGAAGATCGCGTTCACGCTGTCGGCCGAGTTCGTGATCGATCGCTATCGCGCCGATTTCCATGCGCTGATCGACGCCGGCCTGATCGACGTGCTGTTCGCCAACGAGGCGGAGATCATGGCGTTGACCGAGACGAGCGACGTGGATGCCGCCATTGCGGCGGTGCAGGACAAGGTGCCGACGGTGGTCGTGACGCTGGCCGAAAAGGGCGCGTGCGCGATCCGCGGCGGCGAGCGCACGACGGTACCGGCGGTGCCGATCGCGACGGTGGTCGATACGACCGGTGCGGGCGACCTGTTCGCGGCCGGCTTCCTGCACGCGCAGGCGCGTGGTGACGATCTGGAACGGTCACTCAAGCTGGGTGCGCTGTGTGCGGCGGAAATCATCAGCCACTTCGGCGCGCGGCCCCAGGTGGATCTGAAGGCGCTGGCGGCGGAAAAGCTGGGCTGAAGCCGGGTCGCTGTCGCTTCTCCTCTGCAAGGGGGGGGCGCGGAGCGGCGGAGGGTGTTCACGCTGCTGGTGTCACCCCTCCGTCAGTCCTGAGGACTGCCACCTCCCCTTGCAGGGGAGGAGCGGGGCAACAAAAAAGGCCGGGGTTTCCCCCGGCCTTTTTTGTTGCCTGCGTTGAGCCGATCAGTGGGTGATGCCGTCTATCGCATCGTCGGTCAGCACCTCTACCCGACCATGCCCGACGTGGCTCGTCCGGTAACCGTAGAGGTAATAGACGACGAGGCCGATCGCGCCCCAGATCACCAGCACCAGCATCGCCGCGGACGGCAGGTTGAAGAACAGGAAGATGCAGCCGACGATCGTCGCCGGTGCGACGAACCACACCGCCGGCGTCCGGAACGAACGGGGGCGATGACCCTCCTTCTTGCGCAGGATCAGGACCGCGATCGCGACCATCATGAACGCGTAGAGCGTGCCGGCATTCGCGATATCCGCCAGCGCGCCGACCGGCAGGAACGCCGCCGCGAACGCGACCGCCGCACCGGTGATGGCGGTGACGACGTGCGGTGTCTTCCACTTCGGATGGACCTTGCTCAACGCGTTGGGGAGCAGGCCGTCACGGCTCATCACGAAGAAGATGCGGGTCTGACCGAACAACAGCACGAGGATGACCGACGGCAGCGCGACGAACGCGGCGATGCCGAGCATGTTGCCGATCTTGCCGAAGCCGATCGTGCGCAGAACGTGCGCGAGCGCCTCGTTCGAGCAGACCAGCGCCTGCGCATGCTGCGGCATGGCGCACTGGCGTGCGAGTTCTTCCGAACCGGCGGGGAAGGGGATGCCGCCCGGGCCCATGATGGGCTGGCCGCCGATCGTCCCGATCGCGCCTGCGGCGACGAGGATGTAGAAGACGGTGCAGAACAGCAGCGATCCGATCAGGCCGATCGGCACGTTGCGCTGCGGGTTCTTGGTCTCTTCGGCGGCAGTCGAAACCGCGTCGAAGCCGACATAGGCGAAGAAGATCGTCGCCGCCGCACCCACCGCGCCGACGCCGGTGCCGAAGCCGCCGAACACGCCCGCGGGCAGGAACGGGCTGAACTGTGCCGTGTCGATCTTGCCGTAGGTCAGGAAGATGAACGCGGTCAGCGCGACGACCTTGATCCCGACGAGGATCGCGTTGACCTTCGCGCTTTCCGACGTGCCGATGATGAGCAGCCACGTGACCAGCAGCGCGATCACGACGGCGGGCAGGTTGATGAACCCGCCGGCGACGCCGCCCAGCGCCAGCGGCCCGGCGCTGAGCCAGACCGGTAGCTGGATGCCGAGGAACTGGTTGAGGATCGTGCCGGTGAAATAGCCCGACCAGCCGACCGACACCGCCGACGCGGCGACCGCATATTCAAGGACCAGCGCCCAGCCGACCGTCCAGGCCAGCAGCTCGCCCATCGTCGAATAGGTGTAGGTGTAGGCGGAGCCGGCGACGGGGATCATCGCCGCGATCTCGGCGTAGCAGAGCGCCGCAACGATGCAGATCGCGCCGGCAATGGCGAAGGCGAGCATCAGGCCCGGTCCGGCCTTTTGCGCGCCCGCCGCAGTCAGAACGAAGATGCCGGTGCCGATCACCGAACCGATACCGAACAGGGTGAGCTGGAACGCGCCGAGCGTCCGGTGGAGAGATTTCCCCTCCGCCGCCGCCAGGATAGCGTCCAGTGGCTTAACGCGCCCGAAAATCATGTACTTACGTCCCCCCAGGGATAAAGGCGGGGCGTCGTCCGCGCCCCATCATGTGCGAAAGGGGAGAGCCTAAAGCCAAATCGGGGACGCGCAATCCTTTAGTGCGGTGAAGCGTGGCTATGCGCGCCCGACGCCTCGCTAGCGCGCGAGCATCGGCCCGAGTGGAGCGCCGCCGAACAGGTGGACGTGCAGGTGCGGTACCTCCTGTCCACCATGAGCGCCGATGTTGGCGAGCAGGCGATAGCCCGGCTCGACCAGCCCCTCGGCCCGCGCGACCGCGCCCACCGCGCGGACGAAGCCGGCGATCTCCGCTTCCGACCCGCGCGTGCTGAAATCGTCCCACGACACATAGGCGCCGCGCGGGATCACGAGGATATGCGTCGGAGCCTGTGGTGCGATGTCGCGGATGGCGATCGCCCATTCGTCCTCATAGACGCGGGTCGCGGGGATATCGCCGCGCAGGATCTTCGCGAAGATATTCTGCTCGTCGTAAGGCAGGGTGGCATCGATCGGCATGTCAGCGGCTCGCCTTCTCGTCATGGCCCGATACGCCCTCGCGCCGGGTGAGTTCGGTGCGGACATCGTCGAGCGACAGGCCGGCATCGGCAAGCAGGACGCACAGGTGGAACATCAGGTCCGCGGCCTCCGGCACGATCGCGCGGGGTTCGTCGCCCATCGCGGCGATGACGGTCTCGACCGCCTCTTCGCCCAGTTTCTGCGCGATCTTGCCGCGGCCGCGGGCAAACAGGCTGGCCGTATAGGAACTGCCGGCATCGGCCCCGCGACGGGTGGCGATGGTGGCTTCGAGGCGGGCGAACGCGTCCATATCCGCGCCGTGGCGGAGGACCGTTGTCGGGTCAATCCCGCGGGGTCGTCGATCCAAAACGGCGACGCAGCGCACGGCGGACGATCCAGACGCCGAGGCAGGCGCAGGCGAACAGCGCGATGTCGGAGAGCGCCGGGCCGGTGCGGGGATGGACGATGCCGGTGTGGCCGGACGGGACCTGGGTCGAGGGCATCGCTGTGGGGTAGGGGACGGGCGTTGCGATCGGGTTAGCGGTTCGCTTGCGGAGAGGGTCCGCCCGACGCTTTTCTGAGGGAGATCGTTACAACGAACTCCGGCGCCCGTGGGCAAGCCACCATCCCGGCGAAGGCCGGGGTCCAGCTGGGAAGCGTTCTCCGTCGATTAACGTCGACATCCTAACTGGGCCCCGGCCTCCGCCGGGGTGGCAGAAGAGGTTTGCGACGATTCCTCACCGGGACAAGGCGAGGTGCCGGTCGGGCATGTGCTCCCCTTACTCGCGTGAAAAGGCGCTCCATCGACGCGCCTCAGTGCGACCGGACCGGTACCCCCGCCTTCGCCAGCGCGGCGTGGGCGTCCGCGACGCTGGCCTCGCCGAAGTGGAAGATCGATGCGGCCAGCACGGCGGATGCGTGGCCTTCGACGATCCCGGCGACGAGGTCGTCCAGCCCGCCGACGCCACCCGATGCGACGACCGGTACACTCGTCCGATCGGCGATCGCGCGGATAAGGTCGAGGTCGTAGCCGGACCGCGTGCCGTCCCGGTCCATCGACGTCACGAGCAACTCGCCCGCGCCGAGGTCCGCCAGCCGCAGCGCGTGTTCGACGGCGTCGATGCCGGTCGGGCGACGGCCACCGTGGGTGAACACCTCCCAGCCACCCTCCACCCGGCGCGCATCGATGCTCGCGACGCAGCATTGGCTGCCGAAGCGCTCGGCGATGTCGGCGACGACTTCCGGGCGGGCGACGGCGGCGGAATTGACTGCGACCTTGTCCGCGCCCGCCAGCAGCAGCGCGCGCGCGTCCTCCGCCGTCCGCACGCCGCCGCCGACGGTCAGCGGCATGAAGCACACCGCCGCGGTGCGGCTGACCACGTCGAGGATCGTGCCGCGCGCCTCGTGGCTGGCGGTGATGTCGAGGAAACACAGTTCGTCCGCCCCAGCGGCGTCATAGGCGCGCGCCTGCTCCACCGGATCGCCGGCGTCGCGGAGTTCGACGAAGTTCACGCCCTTGACGACGCGGCCCTGGGCGACATCGAGACAGGGGATGACGCGCGCGCGGACGGTCATGCGGCGGCGGCGGCCACCGCGAACGCCGCGGCCAGATCGAGTCGCCCGTCGTACAGCGCGCGACCGGTAATCACGCCCTCGATCCCGTCCTTCGCATGCAGCGACAGGACGTGAATGTCAGAGATGCCGGCAACGCCGCCGCTGGCAATGACCGGGATCGCGACCGCGCGGGCGAGGTCAACGGTCGCTTCAATGTTGCAGCCCTTCAGCAGACCGTCGCGGCCGACATCGGTGAACAGCAGCGCCGCGACGCCGGCATCCTCGAACCGGCGCGCGAGGTCGACGGCGCTGGTCGTGGACACGTCGGCCCAGCCCTTGGTCGCGACCATGCCGTCGCGCGCATCGACCGCGACGACGATGCCGCCGGGGAAATCCCCTGCCACGCCGCGGACGAACTCCGGGTCCTCCAGCGCGGCCGTGCCGATCACCACGCGCGATACGCCGAGGTCGAACCAGCGCTCGACGCTGTCGCGGGTGCGGATGCCGCCGCCAAGCTGGACGTGGCCTGGGAAACGCTCGACGATCGCGCGCACCGCGTCGCCGTTGACCGACGCGCCCGCGAACGCGCCGTCGAGGTCGACGACGTGCAGAAACTGTGCACCCTGATCGGCGAAGATCATCGCCTGTGCGGCGGGGTCGTCGCCATAGACGGTGGCGCGGTTCATATCGCCCTCCGCGAGGCGGACGACCTGCCCGTTCTTCAGGTCGATGGCGGGGAAGACGATCAGGCCGTCGGGTATCAGGGTCGCCATGCGAGGAATCTCGTGAGGAGGGAGAGGCCGTAGGACTGGCTCTTCTCCGGATGGAACTGCACGCCGAGCAGCGTGTCGCGGCCGATCGCGGCGGTGACGGGGCCGGCGTGGTCGGTGGTGGCGATCACGTCGTCGCCTTCGAACGCGAAGCTGTGGAGGAAATAGGCCTCGCCCGGCTGCACCAGCGGATGCTCCGCGAGGGGGACGACGTCGTTCCAGCCCATGTGCGGGACCTTCGCCTCCATCGTCGCGGGTTCCAGCCGGCGGACGCGGCCCGGTATCCAGCCGAGGCCGGGATGGGTGCCCATCTCCTCGCCGGCATCGGCCATCAACTGCATGCCGACGCAGACGCCGAGGAACGGCGTCCCCTCGGTGCGGGCGCGGCGGTCCATCGCCTCGACCATGCCGTCGATGCCGCGCAACGCCGCCGAACACGCACCGAACGCGCCGACGCCGGGCAGGACGATGCGGTCGGCGCGGGCGACCACGTCCGGATCGGCGGTGATCGTCAGGTCATCGCACCCGGCCGCGCGCAGGGCGTTGGCGACCGAATGGAGGTTGCCCGCGCCGTAATCGATCAGGGCCAGCGTCATCCCTTCAGCGCTTCGAGTCCCGGCGCGACCACCGACGTCGCGACCTCGGTGAAGCTGTACTCGGCGAGGCCGTGGATCGCGAACGGATCGGTCTTCGCCCACGCCTCGACCGCGTCCCGCTCGCCGCGGCAGAGGAATATGCCGCCGGTCAGCGGCACCTGACGCCCGGCCGCCAGCAGCATCCCCGCCTCGACGCCGGCATGGAGCCAGTCGAGGTGCGCGGCGCGGTGCGCGTCGATCGTTTCGGTCGGGACGACGTAATGGAGCAGGACGAGGATCATAGGGTGCCTTTCGTCGAGGGAATGGCGTCGCTCTTGCGCGGGTCGATCTCGATCGCCTTGCGCAGCGCGCGGGCGAGGCCCTTGAACGCGCTTTCGGCGATGTGGTGATTGTTCTCGCCGTGCAGCGTCTCGACATGGAGCGTGATGCCGGCCGCCTGCGCAAAGCTGTGGAACCAGTGCTGGAACATCTCCGTGTCCATCTCGCCGAGACGTTTCTGGCTGAACTCCGTCTTCCAGACGAGCCACGGCCGGCCGGAGATATCGAGCGCGACGCGGGTCAGCGTCTCGTCCATCGGGCTGAGCGCGTCGCCGTAGCGGACGATCCCGCGCTTGTCGCCGAGCGCCTTCGCCACCGCCTCGCCGATCGCGATGCCGGTATCCTCGACCGTGTGGTGCTGGTCGATGTGCAGGTCGCCTTTGGTGCGGACATGCAGGTCGATCAGCGAATGGCGCGACAACTGTTCGAGCATATGGTCGAAGAAACCGACGCCCGTGTCGATGTCGTAGAGGCCGGTGCCGTCGAGATCGACGGTGACGGCGATCTTCGTCTCGCTGGTGTCGCGGGTGATCGTGGCGGTACGCATGGCGGCATCCCTTAACGAGCGCGCGAGGCGATGCAATCTTGACGGCAGGGAAGGTGGACGCCTACCCAAGCGCCATGACCGATGGCCTTCCAGACAGCCTGATCCCTTATGACGAGATCGTCCAGGAGGCTTTGCGCGCCGTGGTCGGCCGCGTGCTCGGATCGGTGCAGGAAGCCGGAGCGCTGCCCGGCGAGCATCATTTCTACATCACCTTCAAGACGCAAGGGCCGGGTGTCGACATTCCGAAGCGCCTGATCGAACGGTTTCCGGACGAGATGACGATCGTCCTCCAGAACCGGTATTGGGACCTGATCGTCGACGACGAGCGGTTTTCGGTCGGGTTGAGCTTTAACCAGGTGCCGTCGAAGCTGGTGATTCCGTATTCGGCGATCACCGGGTTCCACGACCCGGCGGTGAACTTCGAGCTGCGTTTCCAGGCGCTGGAGGGGCCGGACGACGGCCCCGAAGCGCATGACGCGGCGGAGAATGACGGCCCGATCGCGACGCCGGTCGAGGACGGGTCGAACGTGGTCAGCGTGGACTTCAAGCGGAAGAAGTGACTCCGCAGGAGCGGGGCAGGGCAGCCTGCGGCGCTTCCCCGATGATCCTCGATCACGATCCGCCGGCGGGGTCCCGGCGCCATGCAGGTGTCCGTAAACGTCGGGCTCCACGGGCCTTGGAAACGGCGCTGCCCGGGACGTTCAACTGAGTCTGGATTTTGGACGTCGCCGCGCGTATCTGCGGCCTCGCGTGGTTCCGTAGCTCAGCTGGACAGAGCGCCACTTTCCTAAAGTGGGCGTCGGGGGTTCGAGTCCCTCCGGGACCACCACTCCCCTTATCGCTCCACCCGCCGCCTGAGTGCATTCAGGTCGATGCCGTGGCGCTGGACCTTGTAATAGAAGGTCTTCCGCGGAAGACCGAGCCTGTCCATCGCCGCGCCTGCGTCGCCGCCCACGGCCAGCACCGCCTCCACGATCGCCTCGCGCTCGAATGCGGCGACCCGGCCCGGCAGCGGCGCGGTGGAGGGCGGCAGGGTCGCCCCCGAGGCTTCCGCGTCGAGGCCGAGCACGAAGCGGTCGGCGAAATGCGCCAGTTCGCGCACGTTGCCGGGCCAATCGTGCCGCGACAGGTGGTCGCGCGTGCCCTGCGTAAGAGCCGGCACCGGTCGCCGCAGCCGCGCCGCTGACAGGTCGACGAGGTGCGCGAACAGGAGCGGAACGTCCTCCCGCCGCTCGTGCAGGGGTGGCATCCGCAGGCGCACCGCCGCCAGCCGGTAGAGCAGGGCAGGGGTGATCGCGTCGGACGCCCGCCGCGCCTCCTCGGCGGCCGTGGCGATCACGCGGATGTCGACCGGTGAGCCGCGGACGGAGCGTTCCTCGACCAACTGTACCAGCCGCGCCTGCAAGCCCGGCTGCGCATGGTCGACATCGTCGAGGAACAGCGTGCCCCGGCTGGCCGCGACGACGCTGCCGTCACCGACGCCGGCGAACAGTTCGCTTTCGAGCAGCGCGTCCGGCAACGCGGCGCAGGCGACCGCGAGGAACCGGTGGCGCGCGCGCTTGCCGGCGCGGTGGATCAGGCGGGCGAGCAGTTCCTTGCCGGTGCCCGTCTCCCCCTCGACCAGCAGGTCGATGTCGGCGTTGGCGAGCACCGGGATCATCTCGCGCAGGCGAACGATCGCGGGGGAGCGGCCGACCAAGCCCGACTCGTCCGCCTCGCTGGCCAGCGCGCGCAGGCGGCGGTTGTCGAGCGCCAGCGCACGGGCGGTGGCGGCGCGGGCGACGGCGGCGACGAGAGCGGCGGGATCGAAGGGCTTGGCGAGGAAGTCCCATGCGCCCGCGTGCAAGGCATCGACCGCCATCGGCACGTCGGCATGGCCGGTGACGAGGATCACCGGCAGTTCCGGGTCGCGGGTACGCAATGTCTGGAACAGCTCGATGCCGGACATCATCGGCATGCGTACGTCGGTGACGACGACGCCCGGATAGTCCGAGTCGATCGCCGCCAGCGCAGGGGCGGCGGCGGGGAAGGCATCGACCGCGAAGCCGCCGAGCGACAGCAGTTGCGCGGTGGAGACGCGCAGGTCCTCGTCATCCTCCACGAGGGCGACGCGGGGCATTTCGGTCATGATGCGCGCCTCAACTCGATCTCGAAACAGGCCCCCGCCGGGGTGGGGATCAGCCGCAGCGTGCCGTCAAGGTCGGTCATGATGTCCTGCGAGATGACGAGGCCGAGGCCGAGGCCGCTCGGGCGACTGGTGACGAAGGGCGTGAAGATGCGGTCCGCCACGTCGGCGGCGATGCCGGGGCCGTTGTCGGTGACGCGCAGCCGCACGATGCCCGCCTCCACCGCCAGCGTCAGCACGATCGCCGGGCCCGGGGTTTCCGCCAGCGCCTCGGTCGCGTTCTGGAGAAGGTTCACCAGCACCTGTTCCAGCCGGACGCGGCCGGCGATCACCAGCAGGCCGGGCGGGATCGTCGGCAGAGACAAGGCGATTCGCGACAGCCGCTCCTTCAGGATCAGGCGCGCACCGTCGATGACCTCCGCGAGCGGTACCGGCCCGATCGCGCCGGTCCGCTTGCGCGCGAACCCGCGCAGTTCGCTGGTCACGCTGCCGATCCGCTCGGTCAGGCGCGCGATGGCGTGGAGGTTGCCGCGCACCGCCTCCACATCGCCGCGATCGAGCAGTTGTTCGCCGCTGGCGGCGTAATTGCGGATCGCCGCGACCGGCTGCGCGGTTTCATGCGCGACGCTGGCGGTGATCTGGCCCAGCGCGGCGAGGCGGTTCGCCTGCCGCAATCCTTCGCGCAGGTCGTCGGCGCGGGCCTCGGCGGCGGCGCGCTCCTCGATCTCCCGGCTGAGATCGGCGGTGCGTTCGGCGACCGCGCTTTCCAGCGCCAGTGTCCGTTCGGTGCGGCGGCGACCCCGCTCCCGCAAGGCCCAGCCGATCGCGGCCACAACCAACGTCGCCAGCAGGGCCGCGATCTTCGCGATGCGGACGCCACCGGCGATCGGTCGAGTCGACTGGATCAGCGTGACGCGCCAGCCAGCGGGATTCGGCTCCGTCGTGACGGTGATGGTGCCGGACGGACGCGGCGGTGCCGGGAGCAGCGCCTTGACGAACAGGTCGGCACGCTCCGCCGCCGCCGCCGCGGGCGCGATCGGCCGCGTGGCGGCGAAGCGCCATGCCGGGCGGCTGGAGACGAGCACGATGCCGCTACGGTCGGTGACGTAGGTGATGCCACCCGCCGCGCGCCACTGTCGCTCGATCGCGTCGAATTCGAGCTTCACGACCACCACGCCGCCGGCGGCGCTGCGCCGGCTGAGATAGAGACCCGGCCGGCGGCTGACCGTGCCGAGCGCGAACTGCTCGCCCGCCCCGGTGAGCAGCGCGTCGCGATAATAGCGGCGGAAGCGATAGTCGTTGCCGACGAAGCTGCGCGGCTCCCGCCAGTTGCTCGCGGCGATGGCGCGGCCGTCGCGACCGACGAAATAGATGACGGCGGCGCCGGTGTCGGCCTTCAGCGCCTCCAGCTTGCGGTCGAGCGCGCGGGTGGCGGCGGGCGATCCGGCCAGCGCCGCGATGACGTCGCGGTCGTCGGACAAGGCCAGCGGCAACAGGCGGAAACGCGCGACTTCGCTCGCCAGCAAAGCCTGGCGCAGGCGGGCGTCGGCGGCGGTGGTTGCGGTCAGCGTGGCCCGCGCGCGACGCTCGACGACCAAGCCGACGCCCCACGCCACCAACAGCCCCGCAAGCATCGCGGCGAGCAGCCAGCCGAAGCGGCGGCCGGGCAGGGGAACGACCATGATCGGCGTGTACGATGCGGTTCCGGACTGTGCAACATCTTGCACAAGGCTGGTCGGCTAGGGCGAATATCGGCACGTTCGTCGCGATCCGGATTTCGCCAAGTATCTGAAAATTAAAGATATGGTATTTTCCGTAGCGGTGTTTGGCCGCGATCCCGATCCGGGTCAGTATCCGCGGGCATCGATCCGCCGCCAGAAGCCGGGGATGCCTGACGAGAGGATGAAAGGCTGACCATGAACATTTCCGACCTGCCGGCGCCCCCGGCTCCCAAGCCCTGGTATGCGCAACTGTACATCCAGGTGCTGATCGCGATCGCGGCAGGCGTGACGCTGGGCCATTTCGCACCGGCGACGGGCGAAGCGCTGAAGCCGATCGGCGACGCCTTCATCAAGCTGGTGAAGATGGTCATCGCCCCCGTCATCTTCCTGACGATCGTTACCGGCATCGCCGGCATGCGCGATCTGGCCGCGGTCGGTCGCGTCGCCGGCAAGGCGTTCATCTACTTCCTGTTCTTTTCCACGCTGGCGCTGATCGTCGGCCTGATCGTGGCGAATGTCGTCCGGCCGGGCGCGGGGTTGAACATCGATCCCGCGACGCTCGACACCACGAAAGTCAGCGAGTTCGCGGCGAAGGCGCACGACACGACGATCACCGGGTTCCTGACGGGCATCATCCCCGACACGTTCCTGTCGTCGATGACCGAGGGCAACATCCTCCAGGTGCTGTTCGTGTCGATCCTGTTCGGCGTCAGTCTGGCGCTGATCGGCGACCGCGGCAACAAGGTGCTCGACGTGCTGAACGACGTGTCGATCGCGTTCTTCAAGCTGGTGGGCATCGTCATGAAGGCGGCGCCGATCGGTGCGTTCGGCGCGATGGCGTTCACGATCGGCAAGTACGGCGTGGGCGCGCTCGCCAATCTCGCGATGCTGGTCGGCACCTTCTATTTGACGTCGCTGCTGTTCGTGATCGTCGTGCTCGGCCTCGTCGCGCGGATGTGCGGCTTCTCGATCTTCCGCCTGATCGCGTACCTGAAGGCCGAATTGCTGCTGGTGCTCGGCACCTCGTCGTCGGAGAGCGCGCTGCCGTCGCTGATCGAGAAGATGGAGCGGGCCGGTTGCCCCAAGTCGATCGTCGGCCTCGTCGTGCCGACCGGCTACAGCTTCAACCTGGACGGCACCAACATCTACATGACGCTGGCGGCGCTGTTCATCGCGCAGGCGTGCAACGTCGACCTGACGCTGGGTCAGCAGTTGTTGCTGCTGGGCGTGGCGATGCTGTCGTCCAAGGGTGCGGCGGGCGTGACCGGCGCGGGCTTCATCACGCTGGCCGCGACGCTGTCGATCGTGCCGACGGTGCCGGTCGCGGGCATGGCGCTGATCCTGGGCGTGGACCGGTTCATGAGCGAGTGCCGCAGCCTGACCAACTTCATCGGCAATGCGGTGGCGACGGTGGTGGTGTCGCGCTGGGAAGGCCAGCTCGACAGGACGCAGTTCGACGCGGCGCTGCGCGGCGAGTTGCCGCCGGTGGAAGACCTGCCGTCGGGGGTGGTCGCCGCCGAGTAAGCGGCCCCTTAACCTGCGCCATCTATCGCGCACCTGACAGCGACTTTCACCAGGAAGAATGACGATGACCAGATTTCGACGCGCCCTTGGTGGTGCCACCCCCACGATCGCGCTTCTGCTCGCCGGTCCGGCACTCGCGCAGACCGTTCCGGCACCGCAGGGCCAGCCGATCGCGCCGAAGGAGCGTACCGACCCCACCGCGGCCGCGCCGCTGTCGGAATCCTATCCGGGGGAGGGCGCGGGCGACGGCGTCACCAACGGCGGCTACAACCAGTCGCGCTGGGTCGAGAACTGGACGCGCTTCCGCGACCCGAAGAAGCGGGACGACGTGCTCGACCGGCTGAAGTACATCCCGATCGACAGCGACGGCGACGTTTACCTGACGCTGTCCGGCGAGTTCCGCCTGCGCGTCAACGCCACCACCAACCCGAACCTGCGCGAGGCGGAGGCGCAGCGGCAGGATATCAACCGCATCGTCGGCGGCGCCGACCTGCATGTCGGTCCGCATTTCCGTGCGTATGGCGAGATCGCGCATGGCGGGCTGGCGGGCCAGAACCTGGGCAATGTCGCGGGCACGCTCCGCAACGATCTGGTCGTGCAGCAATCCTTCGTCGACGCCACGGCGCAGGTCGAGGGGATCGACGTCGGCATCCGCTATGGTCGCCAGACCTTTGCCGATGGCCCGAACCTGATGGTCGTGCCCCGTGACAACAATACGATCTTCTTCGTCTATAACGGCGTTCGGGCGTGGACGCGCGGCAAGACGCTGCGCGCGGACTTCTTCGACTATTACACGACGGCGCTGGGGCTGGGTGGCACCAGCGACGACAATGTCGACAAGGCGCGGCGCTTCTCGGGCGTGTCGACCGGCGTCGTGCTGCCGACGTCGCTGTTCGGCGGATCGAAGCTGTACCTCGATCCCTTCGTCTGGCGGCTGCGCAACCGCAATGCGGTGTGGGGCCGGACCACCGCGCGCGAGGAACGCAGCTTCTACGGGGTGCATCTGTACGGTGATGCCGGTCCGGTGAATCTCGATTGGACGGTGAACTATCAGGGTGGCAGCTACAACGGCCGGAATCTGTCGGCGTGGCAGGTCTTCGCCGCGCAGACCTATCGTCTGGGCAAGGACCGGACCGCGCCGCGCATCGGCATCCACGCCGATTACGGCAGCGGCGGCGGTTCCTATGGGACGGGCACGTTGCGCACGGCGCTCGCTCCGTTCGGCAACAACATCTATTACAGCTATCAGCTGTTCGCGACGCCGACGAACTTCATCGCCGTCGCGCCGAACTTCACCTTTACCCCGCTGAAGGGCGTGCGTGCAACGGTCGAGTATCAATGGTCGTGGCGCGACGACGTGCGCGACGCGGTCTACCGCGCCAACGGCACCGCGTTCGCGGGCACGCAGAACGTCACCGCGCGCAAGATCGCGGACACCACGCGCGCACAGATCGTGTGGACGATCACCCCTCGCGTCTCGTTCACGGGCCGCTACGAGCATTTGCAGGCTGGGCCGTCGCTGACGCGCGCGGGCTATGCCAGTTCCGATTTCTTCGCCGGCTGGCTCAGCCTGCGCTTCTGACACCCACGGGAGACCCGACATCGCCCCCCACGCCCATGCCGCCGCACGTGCCCTGCTCGGCGATCCACTGACCAACAAGGGTACGGCCTTTACGGAAGCGGAGCGCGACGTGCTCGGCCTGCATGGACTGTTGCCGCCGCATGTCGGTACGCTCGACAGCCAGATCGCACGGCGGCGGCGGGCGCTGGAGGGCATGGCGGACGATTTCCATCGCTACGCCTTTCTGCGCGAGTTGCAGGATTCGAACGAGGTGCTGTTCCACGCGCTGGTGCAGCACGACCTGCCGCGCATGCTGCCGCTGGTCTATACGCCGACGGTGGGGGAAGGATGCGAGCGGTTCAGCGAGATCTGGCGGCGTCCGCGCGGGCTGTTCCTGAGCTATCCCAATCGCGACAAGATCGCCGACATCCTCGCCGATCCCGCGCTCGACCGCGTGAAGGTGATCGTCGTCAGCGATGGCGAGCGTATCCTGGGTCTGGGCGATCAGGGCGCCGGCGGCATGGGGATCCCGATCGGCAAGCTGGCGCTCTACACCGCGTGCGCCGGCATCCATCCGGCGGAGGTGCTGCCGATCCTGCTCGATGTCGGCACCGACAATGCCGCGCGGCGCGACGATCCGCTATACGTCGGCTGGCGCAACCCGCGTATCCGTGGCGGCGATTACGACGCGTTCGTCGAAACCTTCGTCGAGGCCGTGGTCGAGCGGTTCCCCAACGTGCTGCTGCAATGGGAGGATTTCGCGGGCAAGAACGCGTACGACCTGCTGGAGCGGTATCGCGGCACGTTGCTGAGCTTCAACGACGACATCCAGGGAACGGCGGCGACCGCGACGGGCACGTTGCTCGCGGCGATCCGCCACACCGGCGTGCCGCTGACCGAGCAGCGCGTCGTGCTGTTCGGGGCCGGCGCGGCGGGCAGCGGCGTCGCCGAGATGCTGGTCCGGGCGATGATGGACGAGGGACTGTCCGAGCAGGCGGCGCGGGCACGGTTGTGGGCGGTCGATCGCGACGGCCTGATCCTGTCCGACATTCCGCGCCTTCCCGACCAGCAGGTGAAGCTGGCGCGCGATGCCGCCGAAGTCGCGGGCTGGACGCTGAGCGGATCGCACCAGATCGGGCTGCTCGATACGGTCGTCAACGTCCGCCCGACCGTGCTGATCGGCGCGTCGGGTCAGATGGGCGCGTTCGGTGAGGCGGTGGTGCGTGCGATGGCGGCGGGATGCGAGCGGCCGGTGATCTTCCCGTTGTCCAACCCGATCTCCCGCGCGGAGGCGCATCCCGCGGACCTGCTGGCCTGGACCGACGGGCGAGCGCTGGTCGGCACCGGCAGCCCGTTCGGGGTGGAAGGCGTGACGCAGGTCAACAACGTCTACATCTTTCCCGGCGTCGGCCTCGGCGCGATCGCGGCCGGGGCGCTGGCGGTGACCGACGGGATGTTCATGGCGGCGGCGCGGGCACTCGGCGATCTGGGCAGCATGGGCAATGCCGCCGGGCTGCTGCCGCCGATCGACCGTCTGCGCGACGTGGCGCAGCACATCGCTCTGGTGGTGGCGCATCAGGCGGTCGAGGACGGCGTCGCAACGCTGGTGAGGTCGGTGCTGACGCCGGAGCATATCGCCGGGCTGATGTGGTCGGCGAGTTACGGCTGACGCAAGGGAACTCGACCGTCGTTCAACGCACGCGCGCCAACGGCAGTTCGACCACAACCTCAAGCCCGACCTGGCCGTTGCGGACCGCCAGCGTGCCGCCCGCGAGTTCCACCAGTTCACGTGCGATCGGAATGCCGAAGCCGTGGCCATCGCCGCGCTCGTCCAGGCGCTGGCCGGGTTGTGCGACCTGTGCGAGGCGATCCGGGGGGATGCCGGGGCCGTCGTCGGCGATGACGATGTGAACCGTGCCCGTCGTGGCGGATGCACCGATGGTGACGTGGGCGCGGGCGTGCCGCCACGCATTGTCGATCAGGTTGCCGAGCGCCTCCTCCACGTCCTGCCGATCGGCGCGGACGGACAGGTCGTCGGCGATGGACGCCGTCGCGATGATGCTCCGGTCGGCGTGGATCCGCGCGAGGGCCGCGACGAGGTCGGCGACGACCGGGGCGAGGGGTACGCTGGCGCTGCTCGCGGCAGCGAGGCTGGCGGCGCGGGCGCGGCCGAGATGGTGGCGCACCTGCCCCTCGATCCTCGCGGCGTGCGCAGCGATCGGGCTGTCGTCCAGCCCGGCTGCAGCGATGTCGAGGCGCAGCGCCGCGAGTGGCGTCTTCAGGCCGTGCGCCAGATTGGCGGTGTGGCCGCGCGCTCGCTCCAGCGCCAACCGATTCGCATCGATCAGCGCGTTGAGTTCCGCCAACATCGGCCGGAGTTCGGTCGGCTCGTCGACATCGATCCGCTCGCGTCGGCCGTCGCGTATCTCCGCCAGCATCGCCGCGATCTTGTCCAAGGGTTTGAGGCCGAGGCGCAACTGAACGAAGATCGCCAGCGCCAGCCCCGCACCCAGCAGCAGCAGCGAGGTCGCGAGCGGCACGATCGCCTCTCGCAGCGGGCGTTCCACCACATCCCGCGGACCCGTCGCGGACACGGTGGCATCGCCGCGTGTGGTGGGGATGACGAGGGCGCGACCATGTACCCGATCGCCGTCGTCAGCGCGGGCTTCGAACGGCTGCGGACCGTCCGGACCGACACGATCCGGACCGTGATGCTCCCCACGCTGTCGCCTCAGCCGAAGCGGCGACATCGCGGAACGCGACGCGAGTGATCCGCCCGGCGCATCGATCCGCCACGTCCAGCCGCTGCCGGGACGATCGAACGGCGGCAGATCGACGGCGGCCAGAGGGGCGATGCTGCCGTCCGGGCGTATTGCGCGCGCGACGACGGCGATCTGCGCGTCCAACCGCTCGTCTAGGTTCTGCGTGACGAAGCGTTCCAGCACGTGCCCGATCGCGATGCCGGCGAATGCCAGCGCGACGACCAGCGCTGCACCGGCCGTCACCAGCAGCCGGCCCCTCAGGGACTTCGGCAGCAACGTCATGCCGCCCCGGCGGTCAGGCGATAGCCGCGACCGCGCACCGTCTCGATCCGGTCCGCGCCGATCTTGCGCCGCAGCCGGCCGATGATGACCTCCAGCGAGTTGGAGTCGACGTCGGCATCGCCCTCGTAGACGCGCTCCAGCAGGTCGAGCCGCTCCACCACCACTTCGCGGCGCAGGATCAAGGCAGACAGGACGCGCCATTCGAACGCGGTCAGCTTCAGCGGCAAGCCGTCGAGCTCGAATTGGCCGGTCTGCGCATCGAACGCCAGCGCGCCGCAGGTGATCACGCTGGCAGCATGCCCCGCGGCACGGCGGACGAGTGCACGCAGCCGCATCACCAGTTCCTCGACGCGGAACGGCTTGGTCAGGTAATCGTCCGCACCCGCCTTGAAGCCCTGCACCTTTTCCGACCACGCATCGCGCGCGGTGAGGATCAGCACCGGTGCTGTCCGGCCCTCCCGCCGCCATTCCGCCAGCACCGACAGCCCGTCGCGCTTCGGCAAACCGAGGTCGAGGACAATCGCGTCATAGGTTTCGGTCGAGCCGAGATGCCCGCCATCCTCCCCGTCGGTGGCGACATCGACGGCGAAATGCTCGGCGCGCAACGCCCGTGCGATTCCGTCCGCCAGCGCCGCGTCGTCCTCCACCAGCAACACGCGCACCCGCCGTCTCCCTCTCACTCTCGATAGGCGCGCTAGGCGCGGAGGCTAAACCGAAACTGAACCGCGCGGTTCAGCGTGGCGTGGCAGCGACGGCGTAGAAGCAGGGCATCAACCACGGAGAGTCGATCATGCCCCTTCCCACCTTCACCACCAAGACTCGTGCGGCGATCGCCGCGGTCGTCCTGCTCGCCGCGGGCGGCACGGCCGGTATCGTCGCGGGCCACGCCCTCGATCCCTCGATCGAGATGGCGCCGATGCGGCCGGTGCCGATCCGCAGCCTCGTCGCGTCGGACACGGGGGTCGTCACCGTCCGCGCCCGCGTCGCCGAAGTGTTCGGTAACAAGTTCATCGCCGACGACGGCACCGGTCGTGCGCTGGTCGATCTCGGCCGGGCCGGCGACGACACCGCGCTGGTGACCGCCGGCCAGACGGTCGGCGTGCAGGGCCGTTACGACAGGGGCATGCTGCGCGCATCGTTCCTGATCGACGGGGCGAACAAGGTGTCGTCGCTGCGGCCGATCGGCCCGCCGCCGGGTCGTGGTCGCGGCCCGGGCGGCGGTCCGGAAGGGGGGCCGGATCACCGCGGACCAAAGGGACCGCGCGGCGATGCGCCGCCGCCGCCGCTCGCGGGGGCAGCGTTGCCGGCTCCTGCCGGCGCTCCCGCAGCAGCGGCTCCTGCTGAGCCCGCCGCCTAGTCACCGGAATCGCCACGCATGCCGGGTCAGCCCCGGCATGCACCGCGCTGCGCCTCATCGCGCTGTCGAGCGGCCCGGCTCTGCCTCTTCGAATGTCAGTCGACGGCTTTCTGGGGGAACGCGCGGCTCCACCAGCGTCGGCCGACCCGATGCCACAGCAGCGCGAGCAACAGCAGCAGGATCAGCGGCGGCCCGAGATACGCCAGCAGCGTCAGCGTCGTCACCAGCGTCCAGATGAGCGACGCGTAGCCCGCCTGCCCGGCCTCCTCTAACCGGGCGGTCAGGCCGACGCCCGTACCCGCCCGATAGGTGAAGCCGATCGGCGTCGTGGCGACGCTGGCCTGTGCGGCGACGGCGGCCTGATCCTCTACCCGCCGCGTTTCGATCAGGCTGGCGCGACGCGTCGTAAGGTCGCGACGGATAGCGACGGGCAGATCGGATCGGGCAAGCTGGCGGTCGACGTCCGCCAGATCGCTGCGCGCATCCGCCTTGCCCATCTGGGCCGCCGCGATGTCCCCGGCGGCATCGGTGCCGGTGATCTCGGCCCCGGTCAGCGCGCCGCCGGCCTGCTCGATGGCCCTGACGCCCTCCCGACCCATTCGTCTGGCGATCGGACTGGCGACGCGGAGGTCGAGACTGGCGGAAACCTGGCCCGACGGGTCGACGCGATAGGTCATGCCGGTGATACGGCAACGACCTGGTCTCAACTGCTCGCAGGCGAGGGCATGGCCCTCCTGCGCGTCAGAGATCCGGGCTCCCGGCAGCCGGAAATCATAGCGATAGGCGAAGGCGACGCCGCCGGCGGACGTGGTCGCATCGCCCGGACCGCTGCCGTCCGGTGCCTTGCTGCACGACGCCAACGCCACGCCCGCCAGCCCGACCCACAGATGCCGCATGACCTTGTCCTCCCCGACCCGCTGTCAATGTCTATTCACGAGATGGGATTTTGCGCAAGCGAATGCGGTGAAGGGCCGGCCCGGGGAGGAACGCCGTAAGGGGGGGGCAGGGGGTTGAGGGCGGATGGCTGCGTTGGTGTCTCCGGCGACGGCTCGCTGGAGCGCTCACGATGCCGGTGGTTTCGGCCCTGCCCTAGCGGCGGGGTCGGCGTTTCTCGAAACACCGATGTCGAAGAGGTAGCGGCGTCTCGCGTCCGTTCCCCGGTCGAACGATGCGACCTTTCTCGCCTCCGCCTTCGTCAGGGTGAACTTGCGATAGCCCCTCGCCGTCAGGCAGCGTTCGACGTCGCCGACCTGAATGGCGTGGACCTGCACCATTTTACGGGAGGGTTGCGTTCGCGCTACTGCGAAGGCCCGATTATCGTTGGCGATCGGTGAAGGCAGGTTCAGAAGCCGATCCGCGGTTTCGAAGCCGCGGATGAACTGTTTGGCGGGTTTGTCGTTCGCGACATCCCTGAAATAGCCGACCTTCGCGCATTCTACGCTGTCCGCCTGATACTGCGTGTAGCTACCGCCAGCCTTGGTCCAGCTTTGCGGAGCTTCACGCGTGGCTTCGGCGGCCGAGCAGATCAACGCAATAGCCAATACTAGCGGGAAATAGTTCATGCTTGCCGCTCACATCGGTTCGGGTGGGCTGAACCTAGACCGTGATAAAATATCCGTCATTTTCTTTTGTCGGTGAATGTCGGGGGGCAAGCCCGACGGGCTCACGCCATCTCACGTTCCTTGACCGCTTCCAGTGCGTCGAGGAAGCGGGCGCACCACCAGAACACGTCCTGTTCGCGGACGCCGGCGATCAGGGCCTGCCAGCGACGGATGCGTTCCTCGCGGGGCATGGTTAGCGCGGTGACGAGGGCGTCGGCCATCTCCTCCGCGCTGTAGGGATTGACCAGCACCGCGTCCTTCATCTGCTCGGCGGCGCCAGCGAACACCGACAGGACGAGGACGCCGGGGTCCTCCGGGTCCTGTGCGGCGACATATTCCTTGGCGACGAGGTTCATGCCGTCCCGCAGGGGTGTGACCAGCGCGACGCGGGCGGCGCGGAAGATGCCGGCGAGGTCCTGCCGCGGATAGCCGCGGTTGACGTAGCGGATCGGCGTCCAGTCGATATCGGCATATTCGCCGTTGATCCGGCCCGACAGCGCGTCGAGATCGGCGCGGATCTCCTGATAGGTGTCGACCTTTTCGCGGCTGGGCGGGGCGATCTGGAGGAAGCTGGTCAGGCCGCGGCGTTCGGGCTGGCTGGCGAGGAAGCGTTCGTAGCCGAGGAAGCGCTGGCGCAGTCCCTTCGAATAGTCGAGCCGGTCGACGCCGACGATCAGGCTGCGGCCGGTGGCGGACATGTACATCCGCTCGCGCGCGAAGCGGGCTTCGTCGGACGTGGCGGCGGCTTCGAACTCGGCGGTGTCGATGCCGATCGGGGCGATGATCGCGCAAATGGTCCGGTCGCCGACCGTCACGCGCGTGCCGTCGACGGTGCCGCCCATCAGGCTGGTGACATAATGGTGGAAACTGTCGAGCCAGTCCTCGGTATGGAAGCCGACCACGTCATAGGCGAACAGCGATTCGACGAGCTTGCGGTGGCTGGGCAGCGCGGTCAGCAGCCGTGTCGGCGGCCACGGCGTGTGCAGGAAGAAGCCGAGCCGGTTGCGCAGCCCGCCCTCGCGCAGCTTCTTGCCGAGCGGGATCAGGTGATAGTCGTGCACCCAGACGAGATCGTCGTCCTCAATCAGCGGCGCGACGGTGTCGGCGAACCGCTGGTTGACGCGCTGGTAGCCGCCCTCGAAGTCGCGCTCGAATTCGGTCAGGTCGATGCGGTAGTGGAAGAGCGGCCACAGGGTGCGGTTCGCGAAACCGTTGTAATATTCCTCGATATCCTGTTCCTCGAGGTCGATCGTCGCGGTGGTGATGCCCGCGCCCTCCGCATCGTGGATCGTGCCGGTGAACTGCTCGGTCGTCTCCCCAGACCAGCCGAACCAGAGCCCGCCATGCTGGCGCAATGCCGATTGCAGCGCGACGGCGAGGCCGCCCTGATTGCCGCTCTCGCCCTGTTTCGGCACGGCGACGCGGTTGGAGATGACGACGAGGCGGCTCATGCCGTTGGCTCCGTAGCCCTGTTGGCGATTTTAGTGAGCCAGTCATGGACGGCGGGAACGTCGTCCAGTCGATAGCGCGCTTTGGTGGTGCGCGGCGGGTCGACGAGGATGCCCGCGCCGCCGAGTGCCTGCGCGGCGGCGAACCCATCCTCGTCGGTCACGTCGTCGCCAAGGAACCAGGGCTCGGTGCCCTTCATCGCGGCGGAGTCGATCAGGGTTCTCAACGCGCTACCCTTGTCGCCGGGCAGGCGGACCTCGATCATCATCTTGCCGCGGCCGGCATGAAGGCCGTGGCGGGCGGCGACCTCCTCCGCCATCGCAACCGCGGCCTCCTCGCGCGATGGATCGGCGCGGTAGTGGAGTGTGGCACCGAGTGTTTTCGCTTCGAAGATCAGGCCATTGGCATCGGCATAGGGCTGAAGCTCGGCGACGGCGCGTTCGAGGGGGGCGGTGCGATCGGGTTGGACGTGTCCCTCGTCGGGCGTGCGACGCTCCGCGCCGTGACTGCCGGCGATGGCGATGCCGGTGAGGTGATCGCCGAGCATCGCGTCGAGTTGCGCGACCGAACGGCCGCTGACGATCGCAACACGACCGGGCATCGTTTCCCCGAGACGTCGTAGCAGGGTGCCGAGCTCGGGGCTGACGGTGACGCCGTCCGGGGTCGCGGCGAGGTCTACGAGGGTGCCGTCGAAGTCGAGGAACAGACTGGTTCGGGCGGGGTCTGGGATCGGGGGTGGTGGCAGGTCCATGTCGGGGTAACCCGCGGCGGGGGGCGGCTGTTCCTGAATGGGACGTTCAGCCTCGCGCGCTCCAACTTTGGTTCGGCCGCTGCTACTTCATTATCTATTCCCCTACCCGTTCGTGCTGAGCGCCGTCGACGCACCTTGGCTTGGCGCATGGCCTTCGACTTCGCTCAGGCCGAACGGGGGAGGCAGTTAGCCGAAAGGGACCGCTACACGATCCGGTACGGCACGATGCGCCGTGTCTCCGGCTCCACCGCGATGCGGCGGTCGGCCGGGGGAAAGGCACGCTGGTCGCAGTCGGGGCGGGGGCAGAGGCGGCAGGAGGTGCCGATCGGCGTCGGTGGCCCGGTGCGGTCGACGGCGTCGGCATAGACGAAATCCGCAGCGTGCACGGCCTCGCACCCCAGCGCGACGGCATAGCGGCGCGGTGCGCGGGTGAAGCGGCCGGATGGTTTCACCAGCCCCTTCGCCATCGTCACGTAGCGGACGCCGTCGGGTGTCTCCGCATGCTGGACGAGGATGCGATCGGGGATCGCGGCGGCTTCGTGGACGATCCACAAGGGACAGGTGCCGCCGAAGCGCGCGAACTGGAGGCGGGTGGCGGAGTGGCGCTTCGTCACGTTGCCGGCCATGTCGACACGACAGAAATAGAAGGGCACGCCTTCCTCCTGCGGGCGCTGAAGCGTGGACAGGCGGTGGCACGCCTGTTCGAAGCTGGCGCCGAAGCGGCGGGCGAGACGGTCGATATCGTGGCGGACTTCGCGAGCCGACGTGCGGAAGCGGGCATAGGGCATCAGCAGCGCGCCCGCGGCATAGTTGGCGAGGCCGATCTGGAGCAGGCGGCGCGCCTCCTCGCTCTCCAGCCCGGATGCTTCGATGACGGTGGCGACGATGTCGGGGAACGACAATGCGGCGAGGCGATGCGCGAGCTGGAAGCGGCGGCTTTCGGCGGGCAGCGCGGCGTTGAGGACGAGTGTTCCGTCGCCGCTGCGCGCGGTCGGTGCGTCGGCGTCGCGGTCCGAGCCGATCGTCACATTGTGGCGGGCAAGCGCGGTGAGCAGGGTAGCGTCGCCCTCGATCGCGCCGAGTTCGGCGGCGAGGGCTTCGGCGGCGCGGTCGAGCGGGTCGATATAGTTGCCGGCCTCATGAAACCAGTCGCGCACCGCCTCCCACGGCAGGCGCGCTGCGGTGCCCGTCGTCATCGTCTCCTCCGCCAGGGCGAGCCGTTCCTCGGCGGCGCGGGCGGCTTCGTGGAGAGCGATCAGGCGATCCGCCACCTCCGGGCGTTCCTCGGCCAGCCGCGCGCCGGCGTCCGAACCC
This sequence comes from Sphingomonas longa, assembly GCF_016892685.1. Classification (NCBI taxonomy): domain Bacteria; kingdom Pseudomonadati; phylum Pseudomonadota; class Alphaproteobacteria; order Sphingomonadales; family Sphingomonadaceae; genus Sphingomonas; species Sphingomonas longa. Next base: position 1,169,060 of record NZ_JAFEMC010000001.1, on the reverse strand, counting down.
AGTGCGGCGTTGATCGCGGCGAGGCGGCGGGCGGGCGCCTCGCCCTCGATCGCGGCGAGCGCCTGCGGATAATGACGGGCGAGGACGGCGACGACGCTGGCGGTCAGCGGTCGTTCGCTGCTTTCGAGTTGCGACAAATAGCTGACCGACAGACCGAGCCGCGTCGCCATCGCGCGCTGGTTGAGGCCGGCGGCGCGGCGCAGGTCGCGGAGTTGCTCGCCGGCGTAGAGGCGGGGTTTCGACATGGTCGAGCAGTAGTTTACAAGCTGTGCGTTCGCAACTTCGCAACTTCACATTTGCGCGAGCAGTGACTCGCAGGCAGGAAGCGCGCTGCCGCGTCTGCGAGAGGAACTGCCATGTCGTCTACCATCGCAATGCTGGAGGCGAAACGCGCGGCGGCGAAGCTGGGCGGCGGAGAGCGTAGGATCGCCGCCCAGCACGCCAAGGGAAAGCTGACCGCGCGCGAGCGGCTGGACGTACTGCTCGACGAGGACAGCTTCGAAGAACTCGACATGTTCGTCGAGCACAACTGCGTCGACTTCGGCATGCAGGACCAGATCGTGCCGGGCGACGGCGTGGTCACCGGATCGGGCACGATCAACGGCCGGCTGGTGTTCGTGTTCAGCCAGGATTTCACGGTGTTCGGCGGATCGCTGTCGGAGCGACATGCGGCGAAGATCTGCAAGATCATGGACATGGCGCTGAAAGTCGGCGCGCCCGTGATCGGCCTGAACGACAGCGGCGGCGCGCGCATCCAGGAGGGCGTGGCGTCGCTCGGCGGTTATGCCGAGGTGTTCCAGCGGAACGTGCTGGCGTCCGGCGTGGTGCCGCAGCTTTCGCTCATCATGGGGCCATGTGCAGGCGGCGCGGTCTATTCGCCGGCGATGACCGACTTCATCTTCATGGTGAAGGATTCGAGCTACATGTTCGTGACCGGCCCCGACGTCGTCAAGACGGTGACGAACGAAGTCGTGACGCAGGAGGCGCTGGGCGGCGCGATCACGCACACGACCAAGACCAGCGTCGCCGACGTGGCGTTCGAGAACGATATCGAGGCGCTGCTGGCGGCGCGCGACTTCATCGACTTCCTGCCGCTGTCGAACCGCGAGCCGGTGCCGGAGCGGCCGACCGCCGATGCGTGGGACCGGATCGAGGACAGTCTCGACACGCTGATCCCCGCGTCAGCGAACCAGCCGTACGACATGCACGAGCTGATCCGGAAGACGGTCGACGAGGGCGATTTCTTCGAGGTGCAGCCGGCGCACGCAGGCAACATCCTGTGCGGTTTCGGCCGGATCGAGGGGCGGACGATCGGCATCGTCGCGAACCAGCCGATGGTGCTGGCGGGGGTGCTGGACATCAATTCGTCGAAGAAGGCGGCGCGCTTCGTGCGGTTCTGCGACGCGTTCGAAATCCCGATCGTGACGTTCGTCGACGTGCCGGGCTTCCTGCCGGGCACGGCGCAGGAGCATAACGGCATCATCAAGCACGGCGCGAAGCTGCTGTTCGCCTATGCCGAGGCGACCGTGCCGAAGATCACCGTCATCACGCGCAAGGCGTATGGCGGCGCGTACGACGTGATGGCGTCCAAGCATCTGCGCGGCGACCTGAATTATGCGTGGCCGACCGCGGAGATCGCGGTGATGGGCGCGAAGGGCGCGGTCGAGATTATCTTCCGCGGCAAGACGCCGGACGAGATCGCCGAACGGACGGCGGAGTACGAGGCGCGCTTCGCCAACCCGTTCGTGGCGGCGGCGAAGGGCTTCATCGACGAGGTGATTCAGCCGCACTCGACGCGGCGCCGAATTGCGCTGGGTTTGCGCAAGCTGCGGGGCAAGCAGTTGGAGAACCCGTGGAAGAAGCATGACAACATTCCGTTGTGAGCAATACTCCTGAACATTATAAGGTCATGTGAAGGAGTGCCGACATGCAGACCGAACGCGTGACGTTTCTGACCACCCCGGATCACAAGGCGGCGCTGGATGCCTTCGCTGCCAGCAGCGGCAAGTCGGTCGGCCATGTCGTCCGCGAGGCATCCGCACGCTACATCGCCGAGGCGGTTACGGACGATCAGGAGCAGCTGGGCCTGTTGGTGCGTGAAGTCGAAGAGGCTGTACCGAAGATGCGCGCCGACATCCGTGAGGCGATCGACGCCATCGAGCAGGCCAACCGCCGGGTCGATGCCGTGCTCGCTCGCGAGGTTCCGCGACCGTGAGCGGTTTCGGCGATGCGCTGCAAGCTCTGCGCACGGTCCTGATGATGCAGGAGGATATCCGGCAGTTGAAGGAGAGCGTGAAGAGCCAGTCCGACTCCTTTGCTCGTCTGGCCGAAGCGCACGGCGAACTCCGCGACCGCGTCAGCCGGTTGGAAGGCGTGATCGAAGGCGCGGCGATGGCGTCACGTCAGCGGCGGATCGAAGAGTGATGGCGGAGGATCTTTCGACTGCCGCTACTCCGACCTACGCGAGAACGTGGAAGTTTTGGAAGCGGCTCTGGATAGGCTTCGCGGTGCTGCTGCTAGCTGCTTGTGCTGTGCTGTTCGTTGCGGCGCGCACATTCGACAGCGAGCCTCTGCCTCCTAGCTTGGCGTCGAGCGTTACGCTGCCGATAATCATGCCAGATGGGCGACGCGCTCAGTTGCGCGATATCGTTCGTAGTGGACGACCGACCATCATTAATCTTTGGGCAAGTTGGTGCGGCCCCTGTCGTCAAGAGGCGCCCGATCTTAAGCGGCTCAGACAGGCAGTTGGCCCCGAGGCGATCAACTTCATCGCGCTGAACGTTCGGGACGATCACGCAAAGCCAGAGGATCGCGCCGATTTTCTTCAGACCGCGGGATCGGGCCCCGCCGATTACGCCGTGATGGCAGAAGCGCTGATCGGCAAGCTGACCGGGCGGTCCGACAATCTGATACCGCGCACCCTCGTATACGACAGGGCAGGACAACCGCTTGCGACGATCACGGGATACAAACCGCTTGCCCTGGCGCGGGTCGCCGCGTTGATTCAGGAGTGACCGCGCGTGTTTGGCAACGATCGATGACCCTAGGTCGCCTGAACCATGTCGGCGTCGCGACGCCCTCGATCGAGGCGTCGGTGGAGACGTACCGCAACCTGCTGGGCGCGACCGCCATCGGGGAGCCGTTCGATCTGCCCGACCAGGGCGTGCGGGTGTGTTTCGTCGATGCGCCGAATACGCAGGTCGAGCTGATCCAGCCGCTGGACGAGGCGTCGCCGATCGCGGGGTTTCTGAAGAAGAGCCCGGCCGGCGGGCAGCATCATCTGTGTTTCGAGGTGCCGGACATCCATGTCGCGGTCGCGGATCTGGTCGCGAAGGGCGCGCGGGTGCTGGGGGCGCCGCGGATCGGGGCGCACGGGACGCCGATCGTGTTCGTGCATCCGCGCGACTTTGGCGGGCTGTTGATCGAACTGATGGAAACGCCGCGGGACGGGAGCCACTGATGGCCGGGTACGAGCATATCCTGAGCGGACGGCGCGGCGACGTGCTGGTCGTGACGTTGAACCGACCGGAGCGGTTGAACGCCGCACCGCCGGCGATGTTCGACGAACTGCGCGCGGCGCTGGGTGATCTTGGCGGCGCGCGGGCGGTTCTGATCGCGGGGGCGGGACGGGCGTTCTGCTCGGGTGCGGATGTTGCGGGCGGGGCGCTGGGCGCGGACGATCCGGGCAACGCGACGTTCGCGGCGCTGACGGAGCATTACAATCCGGGGATGCTCGCGGTGGCCAAATTGGGCGTGCCGCTGGTCAGCGCGGTGCGTGGGCCGGCGGCGGGGATCGGGTGTTCGCTGGCATTGGCGGCGGATTTCTGCATCGCGGGCGAGAGCGCGTATTTCCTGCAGGCGTTCGTCAATATCGGGCTGGTGCCGGATGGTGGCGCGTCGTGGATGCTGCCGCGGCTGATCGGGCGGGCGCGGGCGGCGGAGATGATGATGCTGGGTGAGAAGATCCCGGCGGCGAAGGCGCTCGACTGGGGCATGATCCACCGGGTGGTCGCGGACGACGCGCTGGACGCGGAGGCGTTCGCGCTGGCGGCGCGGCTGGCGGCGGGGCCGACGGTGGCGCTGGGCCTGATGCGGCGCGGGTTGGCGGCGGCGCTGGAGAGCGATTACGCGGCGGCGATGCTGGCGGAGGCGGAGAACCAGCGCGCCGCCCGCGGGTCCGCGGATTCGATGGAGGGCGGGCGAGCCTTTCTCGAAAAGCGCAAGCCGGTGTTCAAGGGCGAGTAGATGGCCGAGATCGAGACCAATATCGGCGAGGATGCCGGTGCCGCGCCGCCACCGCCTGCGCAGCCCGAACCGGTCTTGCAGCCGACGCTGACCGACTGGAACGCCGCCGCCGCGAAGGAGGTGAAGGGCCGCGACCTGACGTGGCGCACGCCGGAGGGGATCGACGTCAAGCCGCTCTACACCGCGGCGGACGTGACGCCGGAGAAGGTGGGCGATCCCGGCCTGCCCGGCTTCGCACCGTTCACGCGGGGGGTGCGCGCGTCGATGTATGCAGGGCGGCCGTGGACGATCCGGCAATATGCCGGCTTCTCCACCGCGGAGGCATCGAACGCCTTCTATCGCCGTAATCTGGCAGCGGGGCAGAAGGGGCTATCGGTCGCGTTCGATCTGGCGACGCACCGCGGCTACGACAGCGACCATCCGCGCGTCACCGGGGATGTCGGCAAGGCGGGCGTGGCGATCGACAGCGTCGAGGACATGAAGATCCTGTTCGACGGCATCCCGCTCGACCAGATGTCGGTCAGCATGACGATGAACGGCGCGGTGATCCCGATCCTGGCATTCTTCATCGTCGCGGGCGAGGAACAGGGCGTCGACCGCAAGCTGCTCGACGGGACCATCCAGAACGACATCCTGAAGGAGTTCATGGTCCGCAATACGTACATCTATCCGCCCGAACCGAGCATGCGGATCATCGCGGACATCATCGCCTACACATCCGCCGAGATGCCGAAGTTCAACAGCATCTCGATCAGCGGCTATCACATGCAGGAAGCCGGCGCGACGCAGGTGCAGGAGCTGGCCTTCACGATCGCCGACGGTCGCGAATATGCGCGCGCGGCGATGGCGGCGGGGCTGGACATCGACAAGTTCGCCGGTCGCCTGTCGTTTTTCTTCGCGATCGGCATGAACTTTTTCATGGAAGTCGCCAAGCTGCGCGCGGCGCGGACGTTGTGGCACCGGGTGATGACCGAACTGGGCGCCAGGGACGAACGGTCGAAGATGCTGCGTACGCATTGCCAGACGAGCGGCGTGTCGTTGCAGGAGCAGGACCCGTACAACAACGTCATCCGCACCACGATCGAGGCGATGGCGGCGATGCTGGGCGGGACGCAGTCGCTCCACACCAACGCGCTGGACGAGGCGATCGCGCTGCCGACCGACTTTTCCGCCCGGATCGCGCGCAACACGCAGATCGTGATCCAGGAAGAGACGGGGATGACCAAGGTCGTCGATCCGCTCGGCGGCAGTTACTATGTCGAGGCGCTGACGCAGGAGCTGGTCTACAAGGCGTGGGCGATCATCGAGCGCGTCGAGGCGGAGGGCGGCATGGCCGCCGCCGTCGCCAAGGGTTGGCCCAAGGCGATGATCGAGGAAGCCGCGACGGCGCGACAGGCGCGGGTCGATCGCGGCGAGGACGTGATCGTCGGCGTGAACAAATACCGGCTGAAGGACGAGGACCCGATCGACATCCTTGATGTCGACAATGTCGCGGTGCGCGAGTCGCAGGTCGCGCGGCTGGCGAGCGTGCGTGCATCGCGGGACGAGGCGGCGTGCTCGGCGGCGTTGAGTGCGTTGCGCGACGGGGCGGCGGGTAGCGCCAATTTGCTGGCGCTGGCGGTCGAGGCGGCGCGGGCACGGGCGACGCTGGGCGAGATCTCGGCGGCGATGGAAGTGGCGTTCGGGCGGTACGGAACTCAGCCGACGCCGGTCAGCGGCATCTATGGCGGCGCATATGGCGACGACGTGCGCTGGACGCGGCTGACGGACGGGGTCGATGCGACGGAGCGGCGGCTGGGGCGCAAGCCGCGGATGCTGGTGGCGAAGATGGGGCAGGACGGCCACGACCGCGGGGCGAATCTCGTGTCGTCGATGTTCGCCGATCTGGGGTTCGAGATCGTGCCGGGGCCGCTGTTCCAGACCCCGCAGGAGGCGGCGGTGCTGGCGCTGGAAAAGGATGTCGACGTGGTCGGCGCGTCCTCGCTGGCGGCGGGGCACAAGACGCTGATCCCGGAACTGATCGGGCATCTGCGCGAGGCGGGGCGGGCCGATATCAAGGTCATCGCCGGCGGGGTGATCCCGGCGCAGGATTACCAGACTTTGCGCGACGCCGGGGTGCAGGCGATCTTCGGGCCGGGCACGAACCTGATCGCGGCGGCGGAGGAGGTGTTGCGCCTGCTGGGCCATAACATGCCGCCTGCCGAGGCGGATGCGGCGTGAGCGGACGCGGGTGACGCTGGGTTTTACCGTCGATGCGCTGGTGCGGGCGGGCCGTGGTGGCGGGGCGCTGCGCATGGGCCTGTCGCGCATCCCGGCGGAGGCTTGGCTGTTGCCGGAGTTCGACCGCGCGGCGCGGCTGGAGGGGTTGGGCCTTCCGGGTGCGGTGCAGTCGCTGCCCGGATCGGTGGCAGCGCAGGCGGAGGTGGCCGCGCTGGTCGGGATCCGTGGCGACCTGCGCGCTGCCGCGGGGGCGACGTGGGAGGATCTCTGCGTTCTGGAGCGTGACGGGCAGGGGCGCTTCGTTCTGACCGCCGGCGCGGTGGCGTTTCCAACCGACTGGCGGCTGGCCGACAAGATCGGGCTGCCGGTCGCGGCGATCCATGCGCCGATCCACGGCTATGCGGAGCAATTGTCGGCGGGGGTGGATCACTTCCTCGACACGCTGACGCCGGGGGCGGTGTTCGGCCGCGCCAACTGGTTCGTCGTGGCGAGCGACGCGTTGCGGTACTTGCCCGAGGATGACGCGGCCGAGCGTTTCGCCCACGTGATCGCCGACACTGCCGGCGAGACGCTGTTCGTGCGGTGCGAGCGGCAGACGCTGCGCAAGCTGCCGCAGACGGGCGCGGTGCTGTTCACGATCGGCATCGCGGTCGCGCGGCTGGACGCAGTGGAGCCCGCGACGCTGGCGCGCGTCGCCGCCGGAATTGCCGCTCAGCCCGCGGGCGAGCAGGGCCGCAAGGCCGCACCGTTTTACGCGAGCGCACTGGCGGACTATGCCGCGCGACGTTCCAACGATCGACTGGAGGCCGCCTGAGTGACTGTTTTGACTGCCGAGCGCCGGGATGCGGTCGCGCCGATGCTGCGCACCGACTGGACCCGCGCGGAGATCGCCGGCCTGTTCGACCTGCCGTTCGACGAACTGATGTTCCGCGCGCAGACCGTCCACCGCGCGCATCACGCGGCGGGCGAGGTGCAGCTTTGCACGTTGCTGTCGATCAAGACCGGCGGATGCCCGGAGGATTGCGGATACTGTTCGCAATCCGCCAGCGCCGACAGCGGGTTGAAGGCGGAGAAGCTGATGGATGTCGACGCCGTGCTCGCCAGTGCGGCGGAGGCGAAGGCGGCGGGATCGCAGCGTTTCTGCATGGGCGCGGCGTGGCGTAACCCCAAGGACCGCGACATGGACGCGATCGTGCGGATGGTCGAGGGCGTGCGCGACATGGGGCTGGAGACCTGCATGACGCTGGGGATGCTGGAGCCGGCGCAGGCGCAGCGGTTGGCCGAGGCGGGCCTCGATTACTACAACCACAATATCGACACCTCGCCGGAGAATTACGGCAACGTCATCACCACGCGCACCTTTCAGGACCGGCTGGATACGCTGGCGAACGTGCGCGAGGCGGGTATATCCGTCTGCTGCGGCGGCATCGTCGGGATGGGCGAGACGCGGCAGGACCGCGTCGGTTTCGTCCACGCGCTGGCGACATTGCCGCGGCATCCCGAGAGCGTGCCGGTCAATGCGCTGGTGCCGGTGAGGGGGACGCCGCTGGGCGACATGCTGGCGGGTACCCCGATGGCGAAGATCGACGATATCGAGTTCGTGCGGACGGTGGCGGTGGCGCGGATCGCGATGCCGCTGTCGATGGTACGGCTGTCGGCGGGGCGCGAGTCGATGTCGGAGGCGACGCAGGCGTTGTGCTTCATGGCCGGCGCGAACTCGATCTTCACGGGCGACAAGCTGCTGACGACGGGCAATGCCGGCGACGGCGCGGACGCCGCGCTGTTCGCGAAGCTCGGCCTGACGCCGATGGCGGGTGCGGAGCCGATGCGGGTGGCGGCGGAATAGCTCCCCTCCCGCTGGGCGGGAGGGGCCGGGGGAGGGGCTCTCCTCCTCGACAACCAATGTCATTCCGCTGCGGACAGGCCCTCCCCCGGCCCCTCTCGCAAGCGGGAGGGGAGAAGAGGATGTTCAAGAAAATCCTGGTCGCCAATCGCGGCGAGATCGCGTGTCGGGTGATGCGGACCGCCAAGCGGATGGGGATCGCGACGGTCGCGGTCTATTCCGATGCGGATGCGCGCAGTCCGCATGTCCTGCTCGCGGACGAGTCCGTGCGGCTGGGGCCGGCACCGGCGGCGGAGAGCTATCTGAAGGCGGAGCTGATCCTGCTGGCGGCGAAGGAGACGGGCGCGGACTGCATCCATCCCGGCTATGGTTTCCTGAGCGAGCGGGAGAGTTTCGCACGGGCGTGCGCGGAGGCGGGGATCGCGTTCGTCGGGCCTCCGCCGAACGCCATCGCCGCGATGGGCGACAAGATCGAGTCCAAGAAGCTCGCCAAGGCGGCGGGCGTCAACGTCGTGCCGGGCTTCCTGGGCGAGATCGCGGACACGGACGAGGCGGTGCGGATCGCATCCGACATCGGCTATCCGGTGATGATGAAGGCATCCGCCGGCGGCGGCGGCAAGGGCATGCGGCTGGCGTACGGCGAGCAGGACGTGCGCGAGGGGTTCGAGGCGACCAAGCGCGAGGGGCTGGCAAGTTTCGGCGACGACCGCGTCTTCATCGAGAAGTTCATCGAGTCCCCGCGGCATATCGAGATTCAGGTGCTGGGCGACCAGCATGGCAACATCGTCTATCTCGGCGAGCGCGAATGCTCGATCCAGCGGCGGCACCAGAAGGTGGTCGAGGAAGCGCCGTCGCCTTTCGTCACGCCCGACATGCGCCGCGCGATGGGCGAGCAGGCGGTCGCGCTGGCGCGGGCGGTCGGCTATTATTCGGCCGGTACCGTGGAGCTGATCGTGTCGGGTGCGGATACGACAGGGCAGGGTTTCTACTTCCTGGAAATGAACACCCGGCTGCAGGTCGAGCATCCGGTGACGGAGGCGATCACCGGGCTCGATCTGGTCGAACAGATGATCCGCGTCGCGGCGGGCGAAAAGCTGGCGTTCGGGCAGCCCGACGTGCGGCTGGACGGCTGGGCGATCGAGAACCGCGTGTACGCCGAGGACCCGTATCGTGGGTTCCTGCCGAGCATCGGACGACTGGTGCGTTATGCGCCGCCGGAGTCGTCCGCCGCGCCCTACTCGTCCGGGGAGCGTGATGACCGCACGCCTTACGTCCGCGTCGATGACGGCGTGGTCGAGGGCGGCGAGGTCAGCATGTTCTACGACCCGATGATCGCCAAGCTCATCACCTGGGCGCCGACGCGCGAGGAGGCGATCGATACGCAAGTCGCGGCGCTGGATGCGTTCCAGATCGAGGGACCGGGGACGAACCTCGATTTCCTGTCGGCGCTGATGCAGCATCCGCGCTTCCGCTCGGGCGCGATCACGACGGGGTTCATCGCGGAGGAATATCCTGAAGGCTTCCACGGCGCCCCGGCGTCGGCGGAACTGTTGCGTACGCTGGCGGCGGTGGCGGCCTTCGCGGGGACGGCGCACGCGGATCGTGCGCGGCGGATCGACGGGCAACTCGGTCGCACGCTGCGCCCGCCGGCCGACTGGACGGTGCGGATTGGCGGGGTCGACCATCTCGTCGCGGTATCGACGGACGGCATTCTCGTGGACGGTGAAGAACTCGATCTGGCGATGGAATATACGCCCGGCGACCGGATCGTGGAGGTCGAGGTCGACGACGTGCCGCTGACGGTGAAGCTGGAGCCGGTGCGCAGCGGTTTCCGGCTGTCGACGCGCGGCGCGAGCCATGTCGCCCGCGTGCTGCCGGCGCGGATGGCGGCCTATGCCGAGCACCTGATCGAGAAGGTGCCGCCGGACCTGTCGCGCTTCCTGCTCGCGCCGATGCCGGGGTTGCTGGTGCGGCTCGACGTGGCGGAAGGCGACCGTGTGGAGGCAGGTCAGCCGCTGGCGGTGGTCGAGGCGATGAAGATGGAGAACATCCTGCGCGCCGGGAAGTCGGGCGTGGTGAAGACGGTGGAGGCCAAGGCCGGCGAGAGCCTGGCGGTGGATCAGGTGATTCTGGAGCTGGAGTAGGGGGACGGATCGGAGTGGCAGCAGGGAAGTCCCGCGACAAACTGCGACACAAAAGCGCTGGACGCTCCGCCGCCCTCCCGCCATCCATCGTGCATGGTCCGTGCCCGCGTCCTTTTGCTATCCGCCGCGACGCTCAGCGCGTGTAGCGTCGGTCCCGATTACCGCCCCCGCACGCCCGCCGAACTCGGCGTACCGGAGGCGTACTCGGTGCCGGGCGCGCCGACGCGCGAAGACCTGACGCGGTGGTGGAACCGGTTCGACGATCCCGTGCTCGGCCGGCTGGTCGAGCAGGCTGCCGCCAACAACACCGACGTCGCACAGGCGATCGCTCGGTTGCGGCAGGCGCGGGAGCCGCTGGTGCAGAGCCGGGGCAGCCTGTTGCCGACGGTGTCAGGTTCCACCGGCTACCAGCGCAACGAGAATCTGCGCGGCGGCGGACGGTCCTTCACGCTGCCGGACGGGACGGTCGTCGACACCGGCGGCGGCGGCACCAACAATTTTTCGGTGGGGTTGTCGGCGAGCTGGCAGGTCGGGATCTTCGGCGAACTGCGTCGCACCGTCGAGGCGACGCGGGCGCAGTATGAGTCCGCCGGGTACGATTATGCCGGCGTGATCCAGACGGTGCAGAGCGAGACGGCGCGCAATTATGTGCTGGCACGCGCGTATCAGGCTCAGATCGCCAATGCGCGCGCGTCGCTGACGTTGCAGGACGACAATCTGGAGATCGCCGGATTCCGCGTACAGGCCGGCCTCGTCTCGTCGCTCGACAGCGAGCAGGCGCGGGTTCAGCGGGCGCAGACTGCCGCGACGATCCCTTCTCTGGAGCAGCAGTACAACGCCGCGGTATCGCGGCTGGGCGTGCTGACGGGGCAGGCACCGGGCGCGCTGAAGGGCGAACTGGTGGCGGCGAAGCCGATCCCTACCGGCCCGGCATCGGTCGGCATCGGTATTCCCGCGGACACGCTGCGCCAGCGGCCCGACGTGCGATCGGCGGAACGGGCGCTGGCGGCGGCGACGGCGCAGATCGGGGTGGCGAAAGCGCGGCTGTACCCGGCGCTGGCGATCACGGGCAACATCAACACCAACGCGACATCGATCGGCAATATCGGCGACGCGATCACCGGCGGGCTGTTCGCGGGGCTGACGCAGGCGATCTTCAACGGTGGCCGGCTGCGCAGTCAGGTACGCGGGCAGGAGGCGATCGCCGAGGCCGCGCTGGCGGCGTACAAGGGCACGGTCCTGTTGGCGCTGGAGGATGTCGAGAACGCGATCGTTGCGCTGACCACGGCGCAGGCTCGTGAGCGGGAGTTCGCCATCGCGCTGGACGCGGCCAACACTTCCGCGATCCTCAGCCGCAGCCAGTATCGCTCCGGCCTGACCGATTTCACCACGCTCAACCAGCAGGAGGCGGCTTTGCTGTCCGCCCGCAACGGCCTGACGCAGGCGCGGTCCGATGCCGCGACGGCCCTGGTCGCTTTGTACGTCGCGCTCGGCGGCGGCTGGGACGCGAACACCATACCGGACGTTGATACCGTCCGCGCCGCTAACGTGACGGAACCCCGCTGATGGCCGACCCGAACACCGACGAATTCCTGGGCGTGAAGCCCGTGCCGGCGTGGCGGCGCTATGTGAAATGGGTGTTCGTCGCGATCGGCGTCGTGTTGCTCGGTCTGCTGCTGTCGAAGTGCTTCGGCGGGTCCGACAAGGTCGAATATTCGACCGCACCGGTGGCGCGCGGCGACCTGACGGTCAGCGTGTCGGCGACGGGCAAGCTGGCCCCGACCAATCAGGTCACGGTCGGGTCGCAGCTGTCGGGCCTCGTCACGCGCGTCGTGGTCGACGTCAACGACCGCGTCACGGCGGGGCAGGCGCTGGCGCTGATCGATCCCGAACAGATCGATGACCAGATCCGCGCCGCGCAAGCGACGCTTGCCGCCAATCAGGCGGGCGTGGCGCAGGCGCAGGCGACCGTCGCGGAGGCGAACGCGCAGCTTCGCCGCCTTGAAGAAGTGTACAAGCTGTCGAACGGCCGCGTGCCGTCCGCCACCGAACTCCAGACCGGCCGCGCCAATGCGCAGCGCGCCGTTGCAGGCCTGAGGACGGCGCAGGCGAACGTCGCCGCCGCCCGCGCGCAGCTGGCGCAGTCGCAGACGCAGCGGTCGCGCGCGATCATCCGCAGTCCCGTATCGGGCGTGGTGCTGGCGCGGCAGGTCGATCCCGGCCAGACCGTCGCCGCGTCGTTCAACACGCCGACGCTGTTCGTGATCGCCGAAGACCTGACCAAGATGAAGCTGGAGGTCGCGATCGACGAGGCGGACGTGGGCGAGGTGGAACTGGGCCAGAAGGCGAACTTCACCGTCGACGCATTCCCCGGCCGCACCTTTCCGGCGGTCATCACCCGCGTCGATCTCGGCTCGAACCTGACCGTCAGCGCGGCGACCGCGTCGACATCGACCGCTGGGACAACGGCGACGACAGGACAGGTGGTCAGCTACGCCGCCGACCTGACCGTGGCGAACCCGGACGGCATATTGCGGCCGGGCATGACGGCGACGGCGGACATCACCACGTCGGCCAAGGACAACGCGCTGCTGGTGCCGAACGCCGCGCTGCGGTTCAAGCCCGCGGCGGCGGGTGCGGCTGGCGGGCAGGGCGGCATCGCCGGGTCGCTGACCTTCCGCCCCCGTCGCGACCGGCCGGAGCGGACGGCGAAGCTCGGCCGTGGTGCGCAGCAGACGGTGTACGTGAAGGGTGCGGACGGTACGCCGCAGGCGGTGCAGATCACCACCGGCGATACCAACGGCACCGTCACCGAAGTCCTTTCGGGCAATCTGAAGCCGGGGCAGGAGGTCATCACCGGCCAGCTTGCGGCAGGCGACGGCTCCGCGCCGGCAGCCGGCGCGCGGCGCAGCGGCGGACAGCGGCGTCAGGGGGGCGGGGGTGGCCAGTAACCCCTCTCCCGTTCCTGGCGCGACCTCGGCCCCGCTGATCTCGCTGAAGGGCGTGACGAAGATCTATGGCAGCGGCGCGACGATGTTCCAGGCGCTGAAGGGTGTCGACCTCGACATTGAGGGTGGTGATTTCGTCGCGGTGATGGGGCCGTCGGGATCGGGCAAGTCCACGACGATGAACATTCTCGGCTGCCTCGACGTGCCGTCGGGTGGCGAGTTCATGTTTCGCGGCCACCATATCGAGACGCTGGACCGCGACCAGCGCGCGTTGCTGCGGCGGAAATATCTCGGCTTCGTGTTCCAGGGCTTCAACCTGCTCAGCCGCACGTCGGCGCTGGAGAATGTCGAGCTGCCGCTGCTGTACCGGGGCGAGGACAAGAAGGCGCGGCGCGAGCTGGGCATGGCGGCGCTCGACAAGGTCGGGCTAGCGGACTGGTGGGATCACACGCCCGCTGAACTGTCCGGCGGTCAGCAACAGCGCGTGGCGATCGCTCGGGCGATCGTGACCAGCCCCGACGTGCTGCTCGCGGACGAGCCCACCGGCAACCTCGATTCGGAACGGTCGGTGGAGATCATGGAACTGCTGACCGGGCTGAACCGCGATGCCGGCATCACCGTGCTGATGGTCACGCACGAACCCGACATGGCGGCGTTCGCGCGGACGGTCGTGCATTTCAAGGATGGGCTGGTGGAGCGGATCGAGTCCCGTCATCGGCAGGGCGAGAGGGTGGAGGCGGACTGATGCTCGGCACCACGCTCATCCTCGCGCTGCGGTCGATCCGGCGGCATCTGCTGCGGTCGTTCCTGACCATTCTCGGCATCGTCATCGGCGTCGGTGCCGTCGTGACGATGGTCACGCTGGGCAAGGCGACCACCTCGGCGGTGCAGGCGTCGATTTCCGCGCTGGGCACCAACGTGCTTCAGGTGCGTCCCGGACAGGGCTTCGGCCGCGGCGGCGGCGGCCCGCGTCCGCCAGACTTCAAGGAAGCGGATGTCGAGGCGATCGCGAACCAGATCGCCGGCGTCACCGCCGTCGCCCCGCAGGCGAGTTCCAGCGCGACCGCGATCTACAACGGCGCGAACTGGTCGACGACGATCAACGGCACGACGGCGGCGTTTCTGACGGTGCAGCCGTGGCCGTTGACCGCCGGGCGATACTGGACACCGGCGGAGGAGGCGGCGGGCAAGGCCGTGTGCCTGATCGGCAATACCGTCCGCCAGAACCTGTTCCGCGGGCAGGACGCGGTCGGCGCGCGGTTCCGGCTGGGCAACATCACGTGCGAAGTCATCGGAACGCTCAACACGCGCGGGCAGGGCGGGTTCGGCGATCAGGACGATGTCGTCGTCATGCCGATCAAGGCGGTGCAGCGGCGCTTCACGGGCACGCAGGATATCCGCCTGATGCTGGTCGGCGTCGATCAGGCGTATCAGACCAGCACGGTGCAGGCGGGGATCAGCGATCTGTTGCGCGAACGACGCAACATCACCGGCGGCAAGGAAGACGATTTCAACATCTTCGACACGAAGCAGATCAGCGACACGCTGACCGGTACGACGACGCTGCTGACGCGGATCGTCGCGGCGGTGGCGGCGATCTCGCTCGTCGTCGGTGGCATCGGCATCATGAACATCATGCTGGTGTCGGTGACGGAGCGGACGCGGGAGATCGGTATCCGGCTGGCCATCGGCGCGGTCGCGCGGGAGGTGCTGTTGCAGTTCCTGGTCGAAGCGGTGGCGCTGTCGTGCCTGGGCGGCGTGATCGGGCTGGTGCTGGCGCAGGGCGTCATCCTGGCGCTGTCGCCGTTGATGCAGGTGCCTTGGACGTTCGACCCGCAGATCAACATGATCGCGTTCGCGATATCGGCGGTGATCGGGGTCGTGTTCGGCTATTTCCCGGCCCGCCGCGCCGCCGCGCTCAATCCGATCGACGCCCTTCGTCACGAGTAGCGGCGTCGTACCGGATCGTGTGGGCGCGCGCGTCGTGGACCAGCGCGCGGAGTTCCTCCAGCTCCTCGGCGGTGTCGACGTCGATGAGTTCGGCGGGGTTGGTCACGACGTGGCGGCCCGCCTTGACCATGTCGGCGGCGCCCTTTTCTCCGGTCAGCGACATCAGGTAATCGAAGCGCCCCTTGCCGAAGATCGCCGGCGGCTTGGTCTCGCTGCCGTCGCTGGAGGCCACCACGGCGTCCTCGCCGTGGGCGGAGTCCATCATGCGCAGGATGTGCGCGGCGGTGACGCGCGGCATGTCGGCGAGCGCGATCAGCACCGCGTCCGCGCCCAGTTCCCGTGCGCGTTCCACTCCGAGGCGGACGGAGCGGGACATGCCCTCTCCGGGATCGTCGTTGTGGATCGTCTCGAACCCGTGAGGGGTGTAATCGAGCTTCGCACCGTCGATGATCGCGAGGCGGGCCATGAACGGCACGCTCTCCAGCGCCACCGCGACGTGCAGGCCGAGCGGCTTGCCGAGGAACTCGGCGTCCAGCTTCGACCCGATGTCGCCGTAACGCTGCGACCGACCGGCGGCGAGCAGGATCAGGACGGTATGCTCGACCGTCAGCCTATTGGGATTTATCACGAAATGCTCCCACCATGGCCGCGGCGATCGACAATGCGATCTCCGATGGGCCGATCGCCCCGATATCGATTCCCACCGGCGCGTCGATGCGGTCGATGGCGGAGGGCTCAACGCCCGCCTCTGCCAGACGCTCCCGCCGGGCGACATGACTGCGCCGGCTGCCGAGCGCGCCGACATAGCTGGCATCGGTGGCGAGCGCGGCGATCAGTGCCGGGTCGTCGATCTTGGTATCGTGCGACAGCGTCACGACGGCGGTCGCCGGACCCGGTCGCCACGCCGCGATCGCTTCGTCCGGCCAGCGATCGTCGAGCGTCACGCCGGGGAAGCGTTCCTCCGTCAGGAAGCGGCCGCGTGGATCGATGACGATCGTCTCGATCCCCAGCGTGGTCGCGAGCGCCGCCAACGCCTGCGCGATCTGGACCGCGCCGACGATCAGCAGGCGGCGTGGCGGGTCGTAGCGGTTGACGAACACTTCCCCCGTTTCGACCGGGCGAAGGTCGGAATGACCCGTCGACAGGTCGGTGGTGACGGTCAGCGCGTCGCCCTGATCGCGGGCCTGGGCGATACGATCGAACAGTTCGGGGTCGAAGCCCGTGGCGGATACCGGTTGCACCATCACCGCGATCTCGCCGCCGCAGGGTAGACCCACCTCCCACGCCGCGGCATCGGCGACGCCGTAGCGTTTCACCTGAAACGGTGCGCCGGCGATCACTTCTGCCGCGGTCTGGAGGATGTCGCTTTCGACGCAGCCGCCGGACACGGAGCCCTCGAACCGGCCATCGGCGTGGACGAGCATATGGCTGCCCCGCGGACGCGGTGCCGAGCCCCACGTACTGACCACGGTAGCGAGCGCGAGCGGTTCCCCGGCCCAGGCCTTGGCGGCTGCGATGACGGTATCGTTCTCGGCCATTCTTCTTTCTTCTTCCTAAATCCTCCCTTCGCGCAGCGAGGGGGGGGGACCAGCGAAGCTGGTGGAGGGGCATTGGAGCGGGATGAACGGGCCGCCCGGACGCCGCCCCTCCACCGGCTGCGCCGGTCCCCCTCCCCTGCAAAGGCAGGGGAGGAATGGGTCTAGATCGGCGGCAATCCGGGGAGCAACTTGTCGACGGTCACCGGCATGTCGCGGACACGCACCCCGGTGGCGTTATAGACCGCGTTGACGATCGCCGCGCCCGCCCCGGCAATCCCGAGTTCGCCGACGCCCTTCGCGCCGACGGGGTTGGCGCTGTCGTCGATCTCCTCGACGAAGAATGCCTCGATCGCCGGGACGTCGGCGTTCACGGCGACGTGGTACTCGCCGAAATCGGGGTTCACGAAACGGCCGGTGCGCGGGTCGACGATCCCGTCCTCGGTCAGCGCATACGCCAAAGCCCACGCCATGCCGCCGATCAACTGGCTGCGCGCGGTCTTGGCGTTCAGGACGCGGCCGATGTCGAACACGCCGAGCAGGCGGCGGACGCGAACTTCGCCTGTAATGGCGTTGACCGCAACCTCCGCGAATTGCGCGCCGTGGCTGGCCTGACTGGTGCGCTGGCTCTCCTTGCCCGGTCCGGCTTTCCCGTGTGCGACGATCGGCTTGCCGTTCCGCAAGAGGTCGGCGAGCGATACCGTGCGCGCGCCGGCGTGGACGCAGCCATCGCGCAGGCGCAATTCGTCCGGCGCCGCGTTCATGCGGCGGCCAAGTTCGGCGAGGATGTCCTCGCACGCCAGCGCCACCGCCGACCCTGCGCTGCCCGCGCCGTACGAACCGCCGGAGCCGGCGCTGGCGGGCAGGTCGCTGTCGCCCAGCCGCACCTCGACGCGGTCGCTCGGCAGGCCGAGCATCTCGCCCGCGACCTGCGCGAGGATCGTGTAGGTGCCGGTGCCGATGTCGGTCATGTCCGTCTCGACCACCGCGCGTCCATCGGGCAGGACGCTGACCCGCGCCTCCGCATTGACGGTGAAGTTGCCGCGCAGCGCCGCCGCCATGCCGATGCCGATCAGCCATTCGCCATCGCGCACCGAACCAGGATCGGGGATGCGATCGGGCCAGCCGAAGCGGCGTGCGCCCTCGTCATAGCAGTCGAGCAGGCGACGGGTGGAAAAGGGCTTGCCGCTGGTCGGGTCGGCCTTGGGCTCGTTGCGCCGGCGCAAGTCGATGGGATCGAAGCCCAGCTTTTCGGCGAGTTCGTCCATGCCGCATTCGACCGCGAAGGTACCGATCGCCTCACCGGGCGCACGGACCGCGCCGGTTTCGGGCAGGTCGACGCGCACCACGTCGGTGCGGAATCGACGGGCGGCACCGGCGTACAGCGGGATCGTGCCGAACGGGACGGGTTCGAGGAAGCTGCCCGCATCGTTCTGCGACGCGACGCTTTCGTGCGCGATGGCGGTGATGTGCCCGTCCGCGTCGGTGCCGAAGCGGATGCGCTGCACGGTCGGGCTGCGGTGGTGGACCATATATGCGGTCTGGCGGCGGGGCAGCGCGATCTTGACCGGGCGACCGATCTTTTCCGCGGCGATCGCGGCGAGGATGACTTCGGGGCCAACCGCGGTCTTGCCGCCGAAGCCGCCACCGACGAACGGCGCGAGGACGCGGACGCGCTCGGGAGGAATCTTCATCACCTGCGCGATGGTGTTGCGCGCCGATCCCGCAATCTGGTTGCTGGTGCGGACGATCAGCCGGTCGCCTTCCCACCACGCGGTGGTCGCATGCGGCTCCAGTGCGGCGGGGAAGTGGATGGGCGTGGTGTAGGTCGCGTCGAGCGTCACCGCCGCGTTGGCGAGTGCCGCGTCGACGTCGCCGATGTCGATCGGCGGCAGGAAGCCGATCTTCGCATCGCGATCGACCGGCTGCTCTCGCGGGTTCCAGCGGCCCTCGGCGGCTTCCACTTGCACGTCCACGAGGCGCGCGGCTCCGGTCGCAACCTGTTGCGATTCCGCGACGACGACCGCGACGGGCTGACCGAAGTGGAGGAAGTGGAGGCTGTTGAGCGCAGGCATGCCGCGCGAAGTCGCTTCGCCTGCGGGCATGCGGGGATCGCCGTGAATGACGGCGATCACGCCGGGTAAGGCGCGGGCGGCGCTGTCGTCGATTGCGATCAGGCGGCCGGCACCGACCGGGGCGCCGACGATCGCGGCGTAGGCGATGTTCTCGGGCGTGCCTTCGAAGGCGTAGCGGGCAGTGCCGGTGACCTTGGCGGGGCCGTCGATGCGGTCCAGCGGGTGACCGAGGATGTCCTGACCGTTGCCGTTGAGCCCGGCCGGACGCGACGCGTGGTCCTGCATTCGTTCCATGCGCGTGCTGATCCTTGTTAGCCCGCTGCGTAGATAGGGTGGGGTTGGGGTGGCGGGAAGGTGTCGTTCACCGTTCGTCGGTTCGAGCGTGGCGAAACAATCCAGCCCTGGACGTGAGGTTCTGGATTGCTTCGCCATGCTCGCAATGACGGGAAGCTGGAAGGAGAAGGGGTTCAGACCGGCGGCAGACCTGCCAGCAGCTTGTCGCAGGTGATCGGCATTTCGCGGACGCGGACACCGCAGGCGTTGTAGACGGCGTTGACGATCGCGGGTGCGGCGCCGCAGATGCCAAGTTCGCCGATCCCCTTGGCGTGGATCGGGTTGGCGTGGATGTCGCGCTCGTCGAGGAAGTGCACGTCGAGCTGCGGCACGTCGGCATTCACCGGCACGTGATATTCGGCCAGATCGCGGTTCACGAGCTTGCCGGTGCGCTGGTCGTGGATCAGATCCTCGGTCAGCGCGCAGCCGATCCCGAACGTCATGCCGCCGAGACATTGCGACCGCGCGGTCTTCGCGTTGAGGATGCGCCCCGCCGCGAACACGCCGAGCATGCGGCGGACGCGGACTTCGCCGGTGACGGCGTTGACGCCGACCTCGGCGAAATGGGCGCCGTAGCTGGCCTGACGGTGCAGCTTCTCGTTCTTGCCCGGCTTGATCTCGCCGAGCGCCTGCATGCCTTCTCCGACGAGGTCGCTGATCGCCTTCTGACGATTGTCGCCGATCGCCATCCCGTCCTTCAGCGTCAGCACGTCTACATCGACGTCCATCGCCGCCGCCAGCTTCTCGCGCAGGCGTTCGCAGGCGAGGTAGACCGCCGAGCCCGCCGACGCCGCGCCCCATGATCCGCCGGAGCCGGCGGCGGGGGGATCGTTGGTGTCGCCCAGCGACATCGTGATCCGTTCGACCGGGATGCCGAGGATCTCGGACGCGATCTGCGCCATGATCGTATAGCTGCCGGTGCCGATGTCGGTCATCGCCGAGGACACCGTCGCCGATCCGTCTGGGTGGATTTCCACCTTGGCGGAGGATTGCTGGAGCATGTTCGAGCGGGCGGCGGAGGAAACGCCGATGCCGATTAGCCACTCACCTTCGCGCCGGCTGCCGGGCGTCCGGTTGCGCTGATCCCAGCCGAACATCTTTGCCCCCTCTTCCAGCGAGCGCGACAGCTGGCGTGACGAGAAGGGGACGTCCTGTTCGGGATCGCGGTCGGGATCGTTGACCTTGCGCAGTTCGATCGGGTCCATGCCCAACGTCTCCGCCAGCTCGTCCATCGCGCATTCGAGGCCGACCATGCCGACCGCCTCGCCCGGCGCGCGCATCGACCCGGACAGCAGGATGTTGAGCGTCACCTGATCGTGCGTGATCGAGCGGTTCTCGCCCGAATACAGGAAGTGCGTGCAGATGCCGACCGGTTCGAAATAGGTCTCCTCGGGCAGGTTCGAGGTCAGCGAATTATGCGCGACCGCGGTCAGCCTGCCGTCCGTTCCCGCGGCGAAGCGCACGCGCTGCTCGGTGTTGGAGCGGCGGACGGTGGCGTCGAACACCTGCTGGCGCGCCATCACGGCCTTGACCGGCCGGCCGAGCCGGCGCGACGCGATCGCGGCGGCAACGCTTTCCGGCGCGATGCCCAGCTTCGACCCGAAGCCGCCGCCGATATAGCGGGAGATGATCCGCACCTTGTCTTTCGGCACGCCGAGCGATTTCGCCAATTGCTCCGCGTCCGAGGTCGGCATCTGGTACGAACCGTAGAGCGTCAATGCGTCGTCGTTCCACACCGCGATCGACGCGTGCGGCTCCATCGCGGCGGAGTTCTGGCTGGGCGTGACATAGGTCACGTCGAGCGTGACGGGGGCCTCCGCCAGCGCCTTGTCGACATCGCCCTGCTTGTAATAGCCCTGGACCTGCGAATCCTGACACGGCTCCGCTTCGTCGCGGTGTTCCTCGAAGGCGTAGTGGCCATCCTTCTTCGTATAGTGGATCGGCAGCGCCTGTGCGGCGGCGCGGGCGTTCTCGAAGCTGTCGGCGAGGACGATCGCGACGATCTGGCCGAAATAGTCGACCTCCTTGACGCCCTGCGTCGGGGCGTTGGTCTCGCCGCCCTGTTGCGAGTTGCGGATGAAGGTGTCGAAGTCGATCACGACGTCGATGACGCCGGGCATCAGCTTCACCGCGTCGCAATCGATCGACTCGACGGTGCCGTGACCGATCTTCGCGCCGACGAGGACGCCGTGGACCATGTCGTCGAGGCGGTATTCGGCGGCATAGGTGGCTGTGCCGGAAACCTTCAGCGGCCCCTCCACCCGGTCGATCGGGCGGGAAATGACGCCCTGCACGCCGCTGTCGAGCAGGCTGGCCGGATGCGGCGCATCCATTGTCAGGCTGTTGGTGTCGCCACCCGCGAAGAGTTTCTCGAACATCGGATCAGCGTCCCGTCAGGTCGCGCAGCGACGCGATGAGCGTCCGCCGGGCGAGAGGTATCTTGAAGTCGTTCGACCCGTAGCCGCGCGCATCGGCGAGCAGTGCATCCGCCGCCGCCTCGAACGTGGCGGTCGTCGCCGGTTGGCCGACCAAAGCCGCCTCCACGCCCGCGTCGCGCCACGGCATCGTGCCGAGGCCACCGAACGCCAGCGCGGCAGAGGCGATCGTGTCGCCGTCCATCTTTACGACGCCCGCCACCGACACGAGCGCGAAAGCGTAGGAGGCGCGGTCGCGGACCTTGCGGTACAGATGCTTCGCGCCCTCTACCGGTGCGGGCAGTTCGATCGCGGTGATGAGTTCGCCCGGCTCCAGCGCGGTTTCGATGTGCGGCGTATTCCCCGGCAGGCGATAGAAGTCGCCGATCGCGATCCGCCGGCGGTCGCCGTCGCTCTTCAGCGTGACGATCGTCGCATCCAGCGCACGCATCGCCACCGCCATGTCGCTGGGATGGCTGGCGATGCAGCTTTCCGACGTACCCAATACCGCGAGGATGCGGTTGAACCCGCCGATCGCGCCGCAGCCGCTGCCCGGCTCGCGCTTGTTGCAGGGGCTGGCGGTGTCGTAGAAATAATAGCAGCGGGTGCGCTGGAGCAGATTGCCCGCCGTCGTAGCCTTGTTGCGCA
The DNA here is from genome assembly GCF_016892685.1 of Sphingomonas longa. Classification (NCBI taxonomy): domain Bacteria; kingdom Pseudomonadati; phylum Pseudomonadota; class Alphaproteobacteria; order Sphingomonadales; family Sphingomonadaceae; genus Sphingomonas; species Sphingomonas longa. The sequence continues at coordinate 1,146,705 of NZ_JAFEMC010000001.1, read as the reverse complement.
ACTGGCCCGATGCACCCGCCAGCAGCGCGCGGCTGAGTACTTCATACCCGTCGATGACGCGGCGGTCGGCGGCGAGATCGCTGTTGGGGACCAGCGCACCGATCGTCAGGCCGCCATCCTCGCGCTGCTCGATCTCACCCAGCGGCAGGCGGGTGATGTCAACGAGCTTTTCCGGCGTCTCGACCTGAAGCTTCATCAGGTCGAGCAGGTTGGTGCCGCCGGCGATGAACTTCGCGCCTTGGGCGATCGCCTCCTGCACGGCGGTCTCGGCGCTGTCGGCGCGGGCGTATTGAAAGGTCTTCATGCGCCGATCTCCGCCGCGGTCTTGAGGACGGGGTCGCGGTCGCCCATGCCGGCCACTTCGCGGATCGCGTCGACAATGTTGGGGTAGGCGGCGCAGCGGCAGATGTTGCCGCTCATCCGCTCCGAAATCTCCGCATCGGACAGCTCGGCATCATGCAGGTCGCCGGTGACGTGGCTGGGCCAGCCCTTCTTGACCTCGTCGAGCATGCCGACCGCGGAGCAGATCTGGCCGGGCGTGCAGTATCCGCACTGATAGCCGTCGTGCCGCACGAACGCGTCTTGCAAGGGATGCAGGTTGCCGACCTGTCCCAGCCCCTCGATCGTGACGATCTCGTCGTCCTGATGCATCACCGCCAGCGTCAGGCAGCTATTCACGCGACGGCCGTTGACCAGCATCGTGCAGGCCCCGCACTGGCCGTGATCGCAGCCCTTCTTTGATCCGGTCAGTTCCAGATGCTCGCGGCAGAGGTCGAGCAGCGACGTGCGTACGTCGATATCCGCCTCGTAGGATCGGCCGTTGATGGTAAAGTGCATGGAAGCCCCCGGATGGTGCAGGTCTGATCAGTCGGGGCTTGGAACGCGGCGTAAGCTTAACGGCTCCCGTTGCGAGACGTTCTCAAAGCTGTTGGCCGGGATGAATATTCGATGGGATACAAGGCGTTTGATCGGCCGCTGGTGATCGCCCACCGCGGTGCCAGCGGCGAGCGGCCGGAACACACGCTGGCGGCGTACGAATTGGCGATCGAACAGGGCGCGGACGTGATCGAGCCCGATCTGGTGCCGACGTCGAACGGCGTGCTGGTCGCGCGCCACGAGAATGCGGTTTCGGACACGACCGACGTGGCGGCGCGGGCGGAGTTTGCTGGCCGGCGCACGACGAAGACGATCGACGGGCGCAGCGTGACGGACTGGTTCGTGGAGGATTTCACGCTCGCCGAACTCAAGACGCTGCGGGCGCGGGAGCGGCTGCCGTTGCTGCGGCCGGGGAACGCGGCGCATGACGGGCGGTACGAGGTGCCGACGCTCAAGGAGATCGTCGCGCTCGCGAAGCGGCACGGCGTTGCGATCTATCCCGAGACCAAACACCCGACCTATTTTGCGGGGATCGGCCTCGGCACCGACGAACCGCTGGTGGCGGAGCTGCACGCGGCGGGCTGGACGGCGGCGGACGCGCCGGTGTTCATCCAGTCGTTCGAGGTCGAGAACCTGAAGCGGATCGCGGGTATGACGAAGCTGCGGCTGATACAGTTGCTGGCCGCGGACGGTGCTCCCGCGGATGGGGCGGTCGCCAGCTATGCCGCGATGACGACGCCGGCCGGTCTGGCCGAGGTCGCGACCTACGCATTCGGGATCGGGCCGGACAAGGCGATGCTGGGCGGCGGCACGCTGGTCCGCGACGCGCATGTCGTGGGGCTGCACGTGCATCCGTGGACGTTCCGGGCAGAGAATGCTTTCCTCGGTCCATCGTTCAGGCGCGGTGAAGACGCGGGCGGGCACGGCGATCTGCGCGGCGAGATCGCGGCGGCGCTGCGGTCGGGGGTGGACGGTTTCTTCACCGACTTTCCGCAAATCGGGGTAGAGACGCGCGACGCGGTGGCGGGAGAATGACGATGAGACTGAAGCTGTTGGGTCCGATCCTGCTGCTGCCGCTGGGCGGTTGCATCAGCACCGCAACGAGCATCGTAAAGGCGCCGTTTCAGGTCGCGGGCAAGGCGGTCGACTGGACGACCACCAGCCAGGAAGAATCGGACCGCAACTATGGTCGCAAGATGCGCAAGGCGGAGGCGCGCGAGGGCAAGGAACGTCGCGAGTTCGAGAAGCGCTGCCGCAAGAACCCCGACGACGGCGACTGCCGGCGCGGGTATGACGGGTTCGTCGCGCGGGACTGAATCCTCCCTGACCCTACCTCTTGCAAGGGGAGGGTCGGGTCAGCCCGCCAGCACCTTGGCGATCACCGCCAGTACTTCGGGGCGAAGCTGCACGCCCAGATGCCCGCTGCGCACTTCGATCGCGCGGCAGTCGTCGGAGCGGCAGATGTGGCCGGCGACCAGCCCGTCGCTGCGGCTCCAGATCGCGGTGGCAGGAACGGGTAGGGGGCGGGCGATCGCGTCGCTGCGGGCGAGCACGGCCGGATCGTCCAGCCGTTCGCCCGTCACCAGTTCGAATGCGCGCCAGACGTTCGTCGCCTTGCCGGAGCCGGCATAGGGCGATGCCACGGTGATGACCTCGCGCACCAGATCGGGCCGGGCGTGCGCGACCATGCGTGCCATGATGCCGCCGAGGCTGACACCGATCAGCGTCACGGGGCCGTCCGTTGCGGCCAGTTCCTCGATCCGCGCGATCAACCGGTCGGCGTCGGGGCCGACCGTGCGGACGCCGAGATTGCGGCCGAGGCCCCAACCGTGCGCTCTGTACCCGAGGCGGTTCAGGAAGCGCCGCATCACGACATTGGAGCGGTCCGAGTTGAACAGGCCCGGCAGCAGCATGATCGGCCGCCCATCGCCACGCGGTGCCGCAGCGAGCATGGCCCGGTGCCGCCACCAGCCTGCGACCATCCACGCGGCGCGCGGGAGTTCGGCGGCCCACAGGGCTTTCGAGGGCGGCGAATGGTTCAACCGGCTTACTCCAATGCAACGTCATCGTGGGCGCTACGAAGCAATGCAGGCCTTTGCTCGCGGCACGGGATTGCTACGCCGCGCTCGCGATGACTAAGGGGGCTTAGAACCACCACAGCACCGTCACCGGGAACGGGGTCCACGCCCCGACCCGCACCCCTGCCGCCGCCAGCGCAGCGCCGGTCCAGCTATTGCAGGTCCGCGCCGCGCTGTAGCGGCCGGTGCCCTCGTAGAAGGTGTCATAGCCGAAATAGCCCGGTTCGATGCTGCCGTCGGGTTTAACGCTCGCCGCGATATAGGCGGCGAGGCGGCGATATTGGTCGGGCGTCACGACGAGGCGGCGGACGCTGGCGGTCTCGACCGGTGCGGGCACGTGGTCGACATGGACCAGCGTCCGCGCGCTGCCGATCGCCGCGGCGAGCACGGTGGCGGGCCGCACGTCCCACCAGGTCGGCGTCTCCAGATAGAAGGCACGCTCTCCCCAGCCGAACGACAGATGATCGTACCCGGCATATCGCGGATCGCGGAGGTCGCCGGGTTTCGCCAGTGTGCGCCAGTCGACGCCCGCCGCCAATTTGGGCACGACGATGCCGGTGTGGATGCCGTTGGACTCCACCCAAATCGTCACGCCGTTTGCGGGCTCGCGCCAACCGCGGTTGACCGGGATCGCACCGCCGATCAGCCCCACCATCAGGTACAGTATCACGATCGACGCAAGCCCGGCGGCGATCCGCTTCGCCCAGGCAACCGCGCTCCTCATGCGTGCGTTTCGGATGCTCACATTCCTCATGACGAGGGGGCATGCTAGGGCAAGCGCATGGAACAGGAAACGCATGTGATGGACCGTCCGCCCGAGGGGGCTGGGGCGGACTGGACGATCGACCAGCATTGGGACCGCTACACGCCCGAAGAGCATGCGACGTGGGACACGCTGTTCGCGCGTCAGGCGACGTTGCTGCCCGGCCGCGCGTCGAACGAGTGGCTGAAAGGGCTGGACGTGCTGAAGCTCGACAAGCCGGGCATTCCCGACTTCCGCGCGCTCAACGATCGGCTGATGGCGCTGACCGGGTGGCAGGTGGTGGCGGTGCCGGGGCTGGTGCCGGACGACGTTTTCTTCGACCATATGGCGAACCGCCGCTTCGTCGCGGGCAATTTCATCCGGCGGCCCGACCAGCTCGATTACCTGCAGGAACCGGACATCTTCCACGACGTGTTCGGGCATGTGCCGATGCTCGCCGATCCGGTGTTCGCGGATTACCTCGCCGCCTATGGCCGGGGCGGTCAGCGGGCGCTGGGGATGGATGCGCTCAAGTATCTCGGCCGGCTGTACTGGTACACGGTCGAGTTCGGGCTGATCGCAGAGCCGGGGGGCTTGCGCATCTATGGCTCTGGCATCGTGTCGAGCTTTTCGGAAAGCCGCTTCGCGCTGGACGATCCGTCGCCGAACCGGATCGTGCTCGATCTGGCGCGGGTGATGCGGACGGAATACCGGATCGACGATTTCCAGCAGAACTACTTCGTGATCCCCAGCTTCGACGAGCTGTTGAGGTTGACCGTGGAGACGGACTTCGCGCCGCTGTACGCGGCGTTGAAGGAGTTACCGGACATCCCCGTCGCGGAAATCGTCGAGGGGGACGAGGTGGTGACGCGCGGGACGCAGGCTTATGCGCGGGGGAAGGCGTAGGGGTCCGCGCCCACGCGCGAACATCAGAGGTCCAGCGCCCAGCCGTCCCGGCCCTTGGGATCAAACGGCGCGGACGGCACGAACCGCTCCGCCCCGGCCGTGAGGCGCAGTACGCTCCAGTCGCCGCGGCGGTCGACCGTCTCCAGCGTGCAGCCGCATTCGTGGTAGGCTGCGACCACCGTCTCGCGCTGCGTTTCCAGCAGCCCGGCCAGCAGGATCGTCGCGTTCGGTGCGGCAATCGCTGCCAGTTCGGGGGCCATCGACACCAGAGGACCGGCAAGAATGTTGGCGATCACCAGATCATAGGGTGCGCGCGCCACGATTCCGTCGTCCAGCGTGCCGTCCGCTACGATCAGCGCTACGGCCCCCGCGCCGTCGCCGACCGCGATGGCGTTCGCGGCGGCATTGTCGCGCGTGACATCGATCGCGATGGGGTCGATGTCGGTCGCCGTCACCGCCGCCTCCGGCCAGAGTGCGACCGCCGCAAAGGCGAGCAGGCCGGTGCCAGTCCCAATATCCGCCACGTTCGCGAACGACCGCCCGTCGCTCGCCAGCGTATCCAGCATCGCCAGACAGCCGCTCGTCGTTTCGTGATGGCCGGTACCGAACGCGCGGCCCGCCGCGATGTGGAAGGCGCGGGAGCCGGCCGGCGGCTCGGCATCGCCGGTGTGGACGAAGAACCGTCCGACGTGCAGCGGTTCCAGCCCCGCCTGACTCATCGTCAGCCAATCCTCGTCGCCGAGTTGCTCGATATCCGGTTCTGTGCCCGCCGCGCTCGGCGCCAGATCGGCCAGTGCCGCCAGCAGTGCTGCGTCGGGCCGGTGCTCGACATAAGCGTCCAGCCGCCACGCCTCCGCATCGTCCAGCACGACCTCGGTCGTCATCAACACCGCGTCGAACGGCAGCTCGCCGATCGCGTCGATCGCCTCTGCCTCCGCGCGCGTGCAGGGAAGGGTGATCTTCCAGCTACCTGACATAACTAGCCCCGTTCACGTCGAGCACCGCGCCGGTCATCGACGGCGGCGCATCGAGCGCGAGGAACTTGACCGCCGCCGCGACTTCGTCCGGGGCGGCGACGCGGCCTAGCGGGATGTCGGCAAGCAATTTATCGCCGCCGCGGCTGGCGAGGTAATCGTCCGCCATGCCCGTCATCGTGAAGCCGGGGCAGACCGCGAACGCCAATATGTCCTGCGCCGCATAGCCGCGCGCGATCGTCTTGGTCATCGCGACCATGCCGGCTTTCGACGCGGCATAATGCCAGTGCGCGGGCGAGTCGCCCCGGTACGCCGCGCGGCTGGCGACGTTGACGATCCGACCCGACACGCCACGCTCTTGCCAGTGCAGCACCGCCAGCCGGCACAATTCCGCGGCGGCGGTCAGGTTGATCCGCATCGTCCGTTCCCAGCCGGCCAGCCAGTCCTCGTCCTCCAGCGGCGTCGCCTCGAACACGCCGGCATTGTTGACGAGCACGTCGATCTCGCCACCCGCGCGGGTCAGCGCCTCGTGCCATAACGCGGGCGCCGCGCCGGGTTCGTCGAAGTCGGCCGGGATGCCGCTGGCGGTGCCGTGGCCGATCACCGACTGGCCGGCGGCGGTCAGGGTGTCGAAGATCGCCGCGCCGATGCCGCGGCTCGATCCGGTGAGGAGTATCGTCATGCGCGCGGCTTATCGCGCGCGGGACGGTTAGGCCACCTTGGCGGAGAAATCGTCCGCGGCCGCCTGCAACCGCGCGAGCTCGTCGTCGACGGTGCCGAAGCCGCGGCCGAGCGCGTCGATCTCGCTGCCGACCGCCTGCGTATCCTGGCGGATACCGGCGATGCTGCCGGACATCGAATCGGCGGCCAGTGCGGTCTCGTCGATCGACGCGGTGATCGCGGTGACGGTGCCGGCCTGCGCCTCCATCGCCTGACGGATACGGTCGGCGCTCGCCTGCACCTCCACCACCGTGGCGCGGATCGAGGCGTTGGTGTCGACGGCGGAGCGGGTCGCCGACTGGATCGCGGCGATTTTGGCGGCGATGTCATCGGTGGCGCGGGCGGTCTGCGAGGCGAGCGATTTCACCTCCTGCGCGACCACCGCGAAGCCGCGGCCGGCGTCGCCCGCCCGCGCTGCCTCGATCGTGGCGTTCAGGGCGAGCAGGTTGGTCTGGCCGGCGATGTCGCGGATCAGGCCGAGGATCGACTCGATGGATTTGGCGTGATCGGACAGCGTTTCCGACATGCCGACGGCGCGACCGGCCTGTTCGGTGGCGCGGGTGGCGATGTCGGCGGCTTCCTCGACCTCGTTGCGGGCCGCCTCGATCGCGCGGATCAGCCCGGCGGCAGTCTGCGCCGCCTCCCGCATCGCGACGGCCGACTGTTCGGCGGCGCTCGCCACCTCGCCGGTGCGGTCGAGCACGCGGCGGGTGGAGGTCGCGGCATCCGCGGCCTGCACGCGCAGCCGTGCGCCGAGCGTGGCGGTGTCATGGATGGTGCCTGCGATCCGTTCCTGAAACGCGGTGTCGCGCGCGATGCGTCGGTCGCGTTCCTGCCGGGCGTCCATGCCGCGGACGTGCGACGCCATGACATCAGCCTCGACCAGCGCCATGCGCTGGATGACATCGGCCAGGACGCAGACCTGCGCGACATCCGTGATCTGTTGTTCGATCAGTTTCAACGTCGCGGAATGCGATAGCGCCAGCGCCTTCAGCAGGACCCGCAGCGGCACGCCGGCGGCAACGGTTTCCTGCGCGTGCCGGATCGCCATCTGCTCCCACGCATCGGCGAATGGCGCACCGTAGATGGCTTGGCCGTATTCGGCGCTGCGGCGGTACAGTTCGGCCATTCGATCGGCCGTGAAGTGCGCGCGGATGTGCGCTGTCGCCGGATCGGACGTGTAGCAATTCCAGAATGCGATGCTGATGTCGCCCTTCTTCGCCTCGACAGCCAGCAGTTCGGCGATCGTCCGCCCCGCCGGGGCGATCACGCCATCCCAGTCATAGTCACGGACGCGCTCGCCGATCGAGCGTTGTTCGCGGAGCAGGGCAGCGGCTGGCATGACGGCGTTGCCGGCTCAGGCGGCGACTTTGGCGACGAAGTCGCCGGCGCTGGTCTTCAGGCTGCCGAGGCGGCTGTCGAGAATGTCGAAACCGCGGCCGACCCAGTCGATCTCGGTCGCGACCGCTTCGGTATCCTCGCGGATCGCGGTGATCGTGCCGGACATCGAGTCTGCGGCCAGCGCGGTTTCGTCGACCGCGGCGGTGATCGCGGTGACGGTCTGCGCCTGCGCCTCCATCGCGTACCGGATGCGATCGGCGCTTTCCTGCACCTCCGCGACGGTGGACTTGATCGACGCGTTGGTCTCGACCGTAGACCGCGTCGCCGACTGGATCGCGGCGATCTTCGCGGCGATATCGTCGGTAGCGCGGGCGGTCTGCGAGGCGAGCGATTTCACCTCCTGCGCGACGACGGCGAAGCCGCGGCCGGCATCGCCGGCGCGGGCGGCCTCGATCGTGGCATTCAGCGCCAGCAGGTTGGTCTGGCCGGCGATGTCGCGGATCAGGCCGAGGATCGATTCGATGGACTTGGCGTGGTCGGACAGCGTTTCGGACATGCCGACCGCCTGGCTCGCCTGCGCGCTGGCGCGTGTGGCGATCTCGGCAGCGGCCTCGACTTCGTTGCGGGCATCCTCGATCGCGCGGATCAGGCCGGCGGCGGTCTGTGCGGCTTCCCGCATCGCGACGGCGGACTGTTCGGCGGCGGCGGCGACTTCGGACGCCTTGCCCAGCATGCCGCGCGTGGCGTTGGAGCTGCGCACCGTGCGCTCGCGCAGCGCCCGACCCTCGTCGGTGGCGCTTTCCACCGTCAACGCGATCCCCTCGCGGAAATCGGCTGCCAGCCGGTCGCGGGCGACGCGGCGGACATGCTCGTTATATTCTTCGTAGATGGCGAGCGTGACGTCGCTCTCCAGCATCGACAGCCGGCTGAGCACGCCGATCATCAGCGGCAATTGCGGGTCGATCGGCTCCACCTTCGACAACAGCACGTCGAGCGCGGCGCGATCGCTGGCGGCGATCATCGACAGCAGCGCCATCGGCGACACCTTGGCGGCGAACGCGGCGGCGACGGACCGCTCGACCGACTCGATCCAGCCGCGCTGCGCAGTCGACAGGAACCGGTCGCGCAGGAAGACGCAGCCCAGTTCGACCATCTTCTCGACCTCATGCGGGGCCCAGTCGATCGTCTCGCCGAAACACCGCTGCCATTGGCGCCAATAGGCGAGGGCGATGGGGCGCGCGTCCGGCTCCAGGATCGTCCAGCAGGCACGGGCGGACGCGATCATCGACTCGTCGAAGTCGAACACCCGCAGCCGTGCGCCGATGTCCATGACGGCGGCGACGGACCCTGGTACTGGAAGGTCTGTATTCACGTGGCGGTGTCCCCGAAATGCGATGCACGGGGCGTATCGCAAAGAGGTTAACCTGGAGTAAGGAACCACGACGCCCCGTCCGGGCGGCGGTCGGCATGTCCTTGCATCCGCGCGCATCGCATCATAGGCGGGACGAAACAGCCGTTCACCCGCGACGAGGACCATCCGCCTTGGCATCCCGTAATCCCGCCCGCCCGTTATCCCCGCATCTGGGCATCTGGAAATGGGGCCCGCACATGCTGGTCTCGATCCTCCACCGCGTCACCGGCAGCGGCATGGCGACGGTCGGTGCGTGCCTGCTGGTCTGGTGGCTGGCGGCGCTGGCCGGCGGTGCGGAGAGCTACGCGACCTTCCGCGACACGTTCACGGTGGAGGCGGGCGGCCTCAACATCCTGGGTTATATCGTCGCGATCGGCCTGACGCTGTCGCTGTTCCAGCATATGATGACGGGCATCCGCCACCTCGTCCTCGACACCGGCGCCGGTTACGAACTCAAGACCAACAAGATGTACGCCATGCTGACGATGGTCGCGTCGGTGACGCTGACCGTGTTGTTCTGGCTTTATCTGGGGATCAAGTGATGCGCTCCTCGCTCGGCCGCGTGCGCGGCCTCGGTTCCGCCAAGGAAGGCGCGCACCATTGGTGGCAGCACCGCCTGACCGCGGGCTCCAACTTCCTTTTGATGACATGGCTGCTGATCTCGATCCTGCGCCAGCCGGCCTATGATTATACGACGATGCGGCTGTGGATGGAGAGCGCATGGGTCGCCATCCCCATGATCCTGCTCGTCCTGTCGGTGTTCTGGCATTTCCGCATGGGCCTCCAGACCGTCATCGAGGATTACCAGCACGACGAAAGCCGCGTCGTGTTCATGATCCTGCTCAATTTCTTCGTGGTGGGGCTGGGCGCGATCGCCATCGTCTCGATCCTGAAGATCACCTTCGGAGCCGCTGCATAATGGCCGCCTCTTACAAGATCATCGACCACACCTACGACGCGGTCGTCGTCGGCGCGGGCGGCTCCGGCCTGCGCGCGACGATGGGCATCGCCGAGGCGGGCCTGAAGACCGCCTGCATCACCAAGGTATTCCCGACGCGCTCGCACACCGTCGCGGCGCAGGGGGGCATCGCCGCCTCGCTCGGCAACAACTCGCCCGACCACTGGTCGTGGCACATGTACGACACCGTCAAGGGCTCCGACTGGCTCGGCGACCAGGACGCGATCGAATATCTCTGCCGCGAAGCGCCGCAAGCGGTCTACGAGCTGGAACATGCCGGCGTGCCGTTCAGCCGCAACGAGGACGGGACGATCTATCAGCGTCCGTTCGGCGGCCACATGCAGAATATGGGTGAAGGCCCACCGGTGCAGCGCACCTGTGCCGCCGCCGACCGCACCGGCCACGCCATGCTGCACGCGCTGTACCAGCAGTCGCTGAAGTACGACGCGGACTTCTACGTCGAGTATTTCGCGCTCGACCTGATCATGGAAAACGGCGTCTGCCGCGGCGTGATCGCCTTGTGCATGGAAGACGGCTCGATCCACCGCTTCCGCGCGCATCAGGTGGTGCTGGCGACCGGCGGCTATGGTCGCTGCTATTTCTCGGCGACGTCGGCGCACACCTGCACCGGCGACGGCAACGCGATGGTTCTTCGCGCCGGCCTGCCGTTGCAGGACATGGAATTCGTGCAGTTCCACCCCACCGGCATCTACGGCGCGGGCGTGCTCATCACCGAAGGCGCGCGCGGCGAGGGTGGCTACCTGACCAATTCCGAGGGCGAGCGCTTCATGGAGCGTTACGCTCCGTCGGCGAAGGACCTCGCATCGCGCGATGTCGTCTCGCGGTCGATGGCGATGGAGATGCGCGAGGGTCGCGGCGTCGGCGAGCACAAGGACCACATCTTCCTCCACCTCGATCACATCGATCCGAAGGTGCTGGCGGAGCGGCTGCCGGGCATCACCGAGACAGGCAAGATCTTCGCCGGCGTCGATCTGACGCGTCAGGCGCTGCCGGTGACGCCCACCGTCCACTACAATATGGGCGGCATTCCGACCAACTATCACGGTGAGGTCGTCCGCCTGAAGGACGGTGATCCCGACAGCATCGTCCCCGGCCTGTTCGCGGTCGGTGAGGCGGCGTGCGTGTCCGTCCACGGCGCCAATCGCCTCGGTTCCAACTCGCTGATCGACCTCGTGGTGTTCGGTCGCGCGACCGGCCTGCGGATCAAGGATCAGCTGAAACCCGGCACGCCGCACAACCCGCTGCCCAAGGCGTCGGAGGAGATGGCACTCGGCCGGCTCGACAAGTTCCGCCATGCGGCCGGCGGCTCGCCAACCGCGAAGCTGCGGATCGAGATGCAGCGCACGATGCAGAAGCATTGCGCGGTGTTCCGCGATACCGCGTTGCTGACCGAGGGCGTGTCGCAGATGGAGAAGATCTACGCCGGCATGCAGGACGTGTCGGTCAAGGATCGCTCGCTGATCTGGAACACCGATCTCGTCGAGACGCTGGAACTCGACAATTTGATGGCGCAGGCGTCGGTAACGATCAAGGCGGCCGAAAACCGCAAGGAATCCCGCGGTGCCCACATGCACGAAGATTTCCCGGACCGTGACGACGCCGGCTGGATGAAGCACACGCTGACGACGTTCGACGGTTGGGGCGGGACCGGCGGCAACGTCGCGATCGACTACCGGCCGGTCCACGACTACACGATGACCGACGACATCGACTACATCAAGCCGAAGAAGCGGGTGTATTGAGGATCCCAGGCGGTGGCTGCGGCCGCCGCCCGTGCGGTCGCCGGCAGGATGACCCGTGCGGGCGATGCTCGTCCGTCGCGGCGAACATCGGCTCCGATCGTGTTACTCCGTAGGCATCGCCGACGTCACCTGACCTCGACCAGTCGCTCACCGGTCGTCAGCATTCCGACGATCGTTGGCCAACGCGCTTGCAGCCAAACGGTCAAGGCACGATTCGTGGCGTTGCCGACACGCAGCCACAAGAGAACAAAGCGATCCGGCAACCGGAGCAGCAGGAAGTCCTCATCCTTGCTTACAAGGATCAGATTCCCCTGTTCGGCGTAGTTTGCGATCTCCCGGTCGGCGGCACCGATCATACCAACATCGATGACATGGATCGCCTCATGCCCCTTGTACATCAACCAGCCGCACAATGCCGGTGGAAGCTGTGCATCGACGAGGAACTTCACTCAGCAGCCATAACGATCGGATGATTGGCGGCGTGGGCCGCGAATGACAGGCATGCGCGGATGTCCGCTTCAGAGATATAAGGAAAATCCGCCACGATCTCTGTCTCTGTCGCACCTCCGGCCAGCATCTCCAGAATATCGCTTACCCGCATGCGCGTACCTGCGATAAAGGGACGCCCGCCGCAGACGCCCGGATCAATAGCGATGCTGTCGAAGTCCGGAAGCTGCATAACCGAATGATCGATTAATTCGGGCGCATCGTCAACCGCGCCGCCGTCCCGCGAGCACCGCCGCCGTCACCGCCACGACCCCGATAGCCGCCGTTGTCTTCGGGTGAAGCGCCGCCGCCGTGTACACGCTGGTCCTGCGCGCCGCCGGATGTTCGCCCGACCGCACCTCGCCGGCGCGCACGCCCCTTTCCAGGTTGCTGGGTCCGGGCTGTTCCTTGTCGCGATCGACGAAGCTGCGCGCAGCGATCGGGGCCAGCTTCCCGTACAAGGCCGGGAAATGCGCTGCGAACAGCGCCTGCATCCGGCCCGCGCCGCCCACCGTCACCTCGCGCCGGGCGTGCACAGCGCAATCGAGGATCGCGTCCGCGACCAGTTGCGGATCGTAGACCGGCGGCGGAATCTGTGCCTCGCCACCCTCATGGTTCGCGGCGTGCTGGCCGATCGGCGTATCGATGCCCGATGGCTTCACCAGCGTGACCACGATCGGCTCGCCCGCAGCCGCCAATTCCATCCGCAGTCCTTCGACATAGGCCTTCACCGCGTGCTTAGACGCCGCATACGCGCCCATCACCGGGCTTGCCATGTCCGACACGATCGATGCGACGGTGATGAGCGCGCCGCCCTGCTTGCGCAGATGAGGGACCGCAGCCTGACACCCGTGCACCGTTCCGAAATAGTTGGTCCGGAACAGTCGTTCATGCTCGTCGTCGGGCGTCTCCAGCAGCTTCGCGTAGATCGCGACGCCGGCATCGTTGATCCACGTGTCGATCCGTCCGAACCGCTCGACCGCATGCGCCGCTGCCGCCTCCAGCCCGGCGCGGTCGCCGACATCCGCCGCCTTGCTCGCGACCGAGCAACCCTCCGCCTCCAGCTCCGCCACGACATCCCGCAGGACGTCCTCCGATCGCGCCACCAGCACGACCTTCGCACCGGCCCGCGCTGCCGTCCGCGCGGCGGCGAGGCCGATGCCCGAACTGGCGCCGGTGATGACGACGACCTGTTCGGCGAGTGGTTTGAGTGTCACGGGCATGCAGGTTCCTTCGGCAGATGCTGCGAGGGCAACCGGGCGCGGGCAGGGTAGTTCCGCCCAACATGCTGAAATAGTTACATAAGTGAAATCGCGCGGGGCGTATTAGGTGCGGCTGCGGAACCTGTCCTGCGACGGACGGTTCGGCGCGCCATGACCGACACGTCTCCCGCCAGCAACGCGCGCAACTATCCGTTGCTCGCCGAACCGCACATCCAGCTATACGGACCGGTGAACGAGGCGATGTACGCCACGTTCAAGGATCAACTGCTCGCCGCGCCGCAGGACGGGCCGCTGGTGGTGTCGCTGACGACGCTGGGCGGTGACCCGGAGATGGCGCGGGCGATGGGCGACTCGATCCGGCTGCTGCGCGAATATACGGGCCGCGAGACGCTGTTCCTGGGCAAGGTCGCGGTCTATTCCGCCGGCGCGACGTTCATGGCGGCCTTTCCCGCCGACAGCCGCTTCCTGACCAAGAACAGCCGCGTGATGATTCACGAACGGCAGATGCAGTCGACGATCCAGCTCAACGGTCCGCTGAACGGCCTGTCCGCGATCCTGAAGGCGAAGCTCCACGAGATCGAGGATTCGATCAATATCCAGAACGAAGGGTTCGAGGACCTGATCCGCGGCACCAGCGTGACCATGGAGCAGTTGCTGAAGAAGGCGCCGGCCAACTGGTACATCGAGGCGGAGGAGGCACGATCGCTCGGTCTGGTGCTCGACGTTATCTGAACGCGAAAACGGGGGTTGGCCCGGCGCCCCCCCGTGATGTAACGCGAACCGACCTCCTCGATCGGAAAGTTTCATGGCCGAATTCCGCCTGCCCAAGAACAGCGTCGTCAAGAAGGGCGCGACGCACCCGGCGACCACGCAGGGCCGGCTGAAGAAATTCAAGGTCTACCGCTACGATCCCGATAGCGGCGAGAATCCGCGCTACGACAATTTCGAGGTCAACCTCGACGAGTGCGGACCGATGGTGCTCGACGCGCTCATCAAGATGAAGAGCGAGCAGGACTCGTCGCTGACGTTCCGCCGTTCCTGTCGCGAGGGTATTTGCGGATCGTGCTCGATGAACATCGACGGTCGCAACGGCCTCGCCTGCACGACGGCAATCGAGGACGTGAAGGGTGAGGTGCGGATCACACCGCTACCGCACATGGATGTCGTCAAGGACTTGGTTCCCGACTTCACGCACTTTTACGCGCAGTACAGCTCGATCAAGCCGTGGTTGCAGACCGTCACGCCGCCGCCTTCCGGCAAGGAGCGGTTGCAGTCGCCCGAGGATCGCAACAAGCTCGACGGCCTGTACGAGTGCATCCTGTGCGCCTGCTGCTCGACCTCGTGCCCCAGCTATTGGTGGAACAGCGACAAGTTCCTCGGCCCGGCGATCCTGTTGCAGGCGTATCGCTGGCTGGCCGACAGCCGGGACGAGATGACGGGTGAGCGGCTCGACGAGCTGGAGGATCCGTTCCGCCTCTATCGCTGTCACACGATCATGAACTGCGCGAACGTCTGCCCCAAGGGTTTGAACCCGGCCAAGGCGATCGCCGAGATCAAGAAGATGGAAGCCGAGCGGGTCGTCTGACGCCCGTGCACGAGCATTTCGTCGATGCCGAACTGCCGGGCGAGCCCGGCTGGCGAAGCTGGGACGCGGTCGACCGCACACGCTTTAACGCGCTGCTGGGGTCGATCGCCTACCGGGTCGAAGGGGAGGGACCGGCACGTCGCGCCCGCGTCCGCATGCATCCGGAGCGCCGGCATTCGAACCTCCGCGAGAGCGTCCACGGCGGCGCGATCCTCGCCTTCATCGATGTGGCGCTCTTCGCCGGCGCGCGCGCGTTCGGCTTGCTGGAGGCGGGTACGGCAGTGACGCTCGGCCTCGATACGCAGTTCATCGGTGGCGGCACGATCGGCGAGCCGCTCGATGCGGAGGTCGAGCTGCTGCGCGAGACGGGTCGCCTGCTGTTCCTGCGTGGTCTGGTGGTACAGGGCGAGACAAAGGTCGCGGCGTTTTCCGGGACGGTGCGCAAGCCGACGCTGCGCTAGTCGGACGGATCGGGTCGCGCGCTGGTTTCCCGGGATCGTTCGGGAAATCGCCACCGTCTCGGCTCCACAGTCGCTTCTCTGGACCGGCACTGACAGCGGGCACATCGCGCGGCGTGGTCGCCGGTCATGCCCGTTTCCCGCGAAGGGGGGAACCCAGTGGAGTTGTCGAAATGCTCGGGCGGGAGCACATCGTAAACCGCGGAGCAGCGGACGGCCTCGACTTCCGCCTCAATCGTCGTCAGTGCCCAGGCAAGGGCTGATCGCCCATGTCGAAATCCGTACCTCAAGCGCTCCCGTCAGGCGAGCGGACCCGAAGAAGCGAACCAGCATGCCCAACGTCCTCGCCGCCTATGACGCGCTCGTCGCTGCCGGCGAACTCCGCCCCGATGCGGCGCAGGCCGGTGGCGCGCGCCGCCTTGACGCGCTGGCCACCACGCTGGAGCATCCGCCGCAGACCGGCCTGTTCGCCCGGCTGACCGGCCGTCGCGCCGAAGCGCCGCGCGGCGTGTACCTGTGGGGCGATGTCGGGCGCGGCAAGTCGATGCTGATGGACTTGTTCTTCGAGCATCTGGACATCCCCATGAAGCGCCGCGTCCACTTCTCCGAATTCATGATCGAGGTTCACGGCCGCATCGCCGTCGAGCGGCGCAAGGAGGTTGGCGACCCGATCCTGCCCGTCGCCGCCGCCTTGGCCGAGGAGGCGCGTCTGCTCGCGTTCGACGAGATGATGGTCACGAACAGTCCCGACGCGATGATCCTGTCGCGGCTGTTCACGGCGATGATCGGCGCGGGGGTGACGATCGTCGCCACGTCCAACCGCGCCCCGAGCGACCTCTACCGGAACGGCCTCAACCGCGAGCATTTCCTGCCCTTCATAGCGCTGATCGAGCAGCGGCTGGACGTGCTGTCGCTGCGCGGTCCCGTCGATTATCGCCGCGACCGGCTGGGATCGCAGGACACATGGCTGGTGCCGAACGGTGCGGAGGCGACCGCCAACCTGTCGGCCGTCTTCTTCCGCCTGACCGACCACGAGGTGACGGAGCCGATCCCGTCGGAAGATCTGCCGGTGCAGGGCCGTACGCTGCGCGTCCCGAAGACGCTGAAGGGTGTCGCAGTGTTTTCGTTCAAGAAATTGTGCGGCGAGGCGAAAGGTGCGGCTGATTATCTCGCGATCGCCCGCCGCTACCACACGGTCATCCTCGTCGGTATTCCGAAGCTCGGCCCCGACAACCGCAACGAGGCCGCGCGCTTCGTTCAACTTATCGACGCGCTGTACGAACACAAGGTCAAGCTGCTCGCCGCCGCGGATGCCCAGCCCGACCAACTCTACCCCATAGGCGACGGGCGCTTCGAATTCGAACGCACCGTCAGCCGCCTCGAAGAGATGCGGTCGGATGAGTATCTGTGCGCCGGGCATGGCACGGATGCTGCGGTTCCCGTGGCGACCTAGTCGAAACGGCTATAGTGTCGTCGATCGTGGAAAGGCATCGAAGAGGGACCAACGCAGGAGATCGACATGCTTGTCGCCGAAGTGGGAGGAAGCCGTCCCGCCGCACCGCCGCCGGCCGATACGCGACCCGATCTGCGCGCGATCGAGCGCAACTATCAGGCCAGCGATGACAAGGTCGAAACGTGGAGCCCCAGTCTGTTCGGCATGATTCCGTTGGGTGGTCTCGGCGGATCGCGCGAACTGACCGCGACCGAGGGCAAGCTGCTCGACAATCTTACCCGCGATCGCGGTCTGCTCGGGTTGAAGGCGTTTTCGGACATCGCCGATCAGGCGTTTTCGGTATTGGCGGACCGCGTGCCACCCCCGACGACCATGCCCGCCTCGGTGGAACGACAGATCGCCGCGCTGCCCGCCGATCAGCAGGATGTCGCGCGCCGGGCATGGCCTTCGAACGACGGCCATACCGATGCCTTCCGGCATGCCTACTGGAACGCGACGCTGACCGCCGAGTTCGGCGAGTCGTGGACCGCCCAATTCACCACGGCGCATGAGGGACTGCCCGGCAACAGTGCGATGCGCGAGGCGATGGACCTCTACAACAACGAGGTGGGTCGGCAGATCGCGACCGACAATCCCGACGCTTCGCGCCAAGAGCTGGGCGATCTCGTCCTGCGCGCGCTGGACGAGGGTAAGCTGGTCGTGATCGATCGAAGCGGTCATCTTGCGTGGAGCGACGACGTCGCACGCGGCGACCACGGAATGACGCCATCAATCGCGGTGCCGGGGGCGATCGGCATCCCCAGGGGCGATGCGAGCGCAAACGGCTCGTGACGGCCCCGGGCGCTTCGAGCAGCGTGACCGGGTTCGCACGCTTCGCTATCGTCGCGCTGCTGGTCGCCGCAACACCAGCCTGTGGAGGGCAGATGAGCTTCGATAAGGATCGCTGGTCGCAGGAAAAAGGCAATTACGACGGCAAGAACGCGCGCGGCGCGATGGTCGGCGACCTTGCCGCTGCCGGCGTCTCTCCCGGCGCGACCAAAGAACGGGTCCGCGAATTGCTCGGCGAGCCCGATTCGACCGGGCCAGCAGCGGATGTCTACTATCTGGGCCGAAGCGCCTCAGGCCCGAGCTTCGAAACGTATCGCATCGCGTATGATCCTAAAGGGCTCGTCACCAGCGCCTCGCTCGCACGCACGTGATCTTAAAGATACTGCGAACCATTATCAAAGATTAACGGGAAGGTCGGTGTTTAGCGGTTGTGCCACCCCGCAGATGCGCCTATGCGGCTGATCCCATCACGCCTGTAGACCGGAAGAGGATTGGATGGCCCGCAAGAAGATCGCGCTGATCGGCGCCGGTAATATCGGCGGCACGCTCGCCCATCTCGCGGCCCTGAAGGGTCTCGGCGATATCGTCCTGTTCGACGTGGTCGAGGGCGTGCCGCAGGGCAAGGCGCTCGATCTATCGCAGTGCGCGCCCGTCGAAGGCTTCGACGCGGAGATCAAGGGCTCGAACGATTACGCCGACATCGCCGGCGCGGACGTCATCATCGTCACTGCCGGTGTCGCCCGCAAGCCGGGGATGAGCCGCGACGACCTGCTCGGCATCAACCTGAAGGTGATGAAGGCGGTCGGCGAGGGTATCAAG
This sequence comes from Sphingomonas longa, assembly GCF_016892685.1. NCBI lineage: Bacteria > Pseudomonadati > Pseudomonadota > Alphaproteobacteria > Sphingomonadales > Sphingomonadaceae > Sphingomonas > Sphingomonas longa. The sequence continues at coordinate 1,128,084 of NZ_JAFEMC010000001.1, read as the reverse complement.
AACAACGCCCCCGACGCGTTCGTGATCTGCATCACCAACCCGCTCGATGCGATGGTCTGGGCGCTGCGCGAGTTTTCCGGCCTGCCGACGCACAAGGTCGTCGGCATGGCGGGCGTGCTCGACTCGGCGCGCTTCAGCCACTTCATCGCCGACGAGTTCAAGGTGTCGGTGAAGGACGTCTCGACCTTCGTGCTCGGCGGCCACGGCGACACGATGGTCCCGGTCGTCCAGTACTCGACCGTCGCGGGCATCCCCGTCCCCGACCTCATCAAGATGGGCAAGTCGACGCAGGAGAAGATCGACGCGATCGTCAAGCGCACGCGCGGCGGCGGCGGCGAGATCGTCGGCCTGCTGAAGACCGGCTCGGCCTATTACGCGCCCGCAACCAGCGGCATCGCAATGGCGGAGGCGTATCTGTTCGATCAGAAGCGCCTGCTGCCCTGCGCCGCCTATGTCGACGGCCAGTACGGGCTGGACGGCCTGTATGTCGGCGTGCCCGTCGTGATCGGTGCCGGCGGCGTCGAGCAGATCGTCGAGATCGCGCTCGACGATGAGGCCAAGGGCAATTTCCAGGTGTCGGTCGATGCGGTCAAGGAACTGCTGGTGGCTTGCAAGGGGATCGATGGGTCGTTGAACTAACCCGAACCCGGAGGGGCTTACCACCCCGGCGAAGGCCGGGGTCCAGTTTGGGTGAAGGACGTGATGGAAGGGCCAGCCTTTGTCTACATCATGGCCAGCGGCCGGTACGGTACGCTCTACTTGGGTTCGACGGTGAACCTCTTGAAGCGGATTTGGGAACATCGAAACGGTGTCGTTCCTGGCTTCACCAAGCGTTATGATTGCAAGCTGCTCGTCTGGTACGAGGCGTGTGGCGAGTGGGAAACGGCAAGGCAGCGCGAGCTGCAGATGAAAGGGTGGAAGCGAGACTGGAAAGTGCGAGAGATCGAAGGGCTGAACCCCGACTGGGCCGACCTGTACGACCGTATCGCTCTACCATGATCGTCTTCCCGACTGGACCCCGGCCTTCGCCGGGGTGGACAGGATTGGAGATCAAATGAGCATCCTCGTCGACCGCAATACCAAGGTCATCACCCAGGGCATGACCGGCGAGACCGGCAGCTTCCATACCAAGGCGGCGCTGGAATACGGCACGCAGATGGTCGGCGGCGTCACGCCGGGGAAGGGCGGCACCGAGCATCTCGGCCTGCCCGTCTACAACACCGTCGCCGAGGCGAAGGCGAAGACCGGCGCGACCGCGTCGGTGATCTACGTGCCGCCCCCCTTCGCGGCGGATTCGATCCTCGAGGCGATCGACGCCGAGATCCCGCTGATCGTCACGATCACCGAAGGCATTCCGGTCCTCGACATGGTCCGCGTCAAGCGCGCGCTGTCGGGATCGAAGTCGCGCCTGATCGGCCCGAACTGCCCCGGCGTGCTGACCCCCGGCCAGTGCAAGATCGGCATCATGCCCGGTTCGATCTTCAAGCAGGGCTCGGTCGGCGTCGTCTCGCGCTCCGGCACGCTGACCTATGAGGCGGTGTTCCAGACCTCGAACGCCGGCCTGGGTCAGACGACCGCGGTCGGCATCGGCGGCGATCCGGTCAACGGCACCAACTTCATCGACGTGCTGGAACTCTTCCTCGCGGACGAGGCGACGCAGTCGATCATCATGATCGGCGAGATCGGCGGCGATGCCGAGGAGCAGGCGGCGCAATTCCTGATCGACGAGGCCAAGCGTGGCCGCAAGAAGCCGATGGCCGGCTTCATCGCGGGTCGCACTGCGCCTCCGGGTCGTCGCATGGGCCATGCCGGCGCGATCGTGTCGGGCGGCAAGGGCGATGCCGAGAGCAAGATCGCGGCGATGGAAGCCGCCGGGATCAAGGTCGCGGCGTCTCCGTCGGAGCTGGGCTCGACCCTGCTGGAAGTATTGAACGGCTGAACCGGGCTGTGTCCCCGCGCAGGCGGGGACCCGGTGCCGGGCTCCCGCCTGCGCGGGAGCGCACAAGAGGACAGATACATGGGCTACGAAGGCCAGGATTTCAGCGACATCGCCTCGGGCGTCAGCCCGGCGTTCATCGAGGGCTTGTACGCCAAGTACCAGTCCTCGCCCGGCGATGTCGAACCCGGCTGGCGCACCTTCTTCGAGGGGCTGGAGAACGGCGCGCAGGGCCCGAGCTGGCAGAGCGCCCGTTGGCCGCTGACCAGCACGGACGATCTGACCGCCGCGCTCGATCCGACGCAGATGGAGCCCGCGCCGAAGCCCGCAAAGGGCGGCAAGCCCGCCGCCGCCGCTCCGGCCGCCGCCGCGCCGTCGAAGGACGACATCGTCAAGGCGGCGGGCGACGCGATCCGCGCGCAGCTGCTGATCCGCACCTACCGGGTCCGCGGCCATCTCGCCGCCAATCTCGATCCGCTCGGCCTGTCCAAGCGCGAGATGCCCGATGACCTGAAGACCGAATATTACGGTTTCTCCGACGCCGATCTCGATCGCCCGATCTATCTGGGCGGCACGATGGGCTTCGACTGGGCGACCGTCCGCCAGCTCGTCGACACGCTGCGCAAGAATTACTGCGGCAATGTCGGCCTCGAGTTCATGCACATCGTCGATGTCGAGGAGCGCCGCTTCCTGCAGGAGCGGATGGAGGGCCAGGACAAGGCGATCGACTTCACGCCTGAGGGCAAGAAGGCGATCCTGACCAAGGTCGTCGAGGCGGAGCAGTGGGAGAAGTTTCTCGGCCGCAAGTATGTCGGCACGAAGCGTTTTGGGCTCGATGGCGGCGAAAGCATGATTCCCGCGCTTGAAAGCATCATCAAGTACGGCGGCCAGATGGGCGTCAACGAGATCGTGTTCGGCATGGCGCATCGCGGCCGGCTGAACGTCCTCGCCAACGTCATGGCGAAGCCGCTGCGCGTGATCTTCCACGAATTCGCGGGCGGTTCGGCCAACCCCGACGACATTGGTGGCTCGGGCGACGTGAAGTACCACCTCGGCACCTCCACCGACCGTCAGTTCGACGGGCACAAGGTGCACATGTCGCTGGTCGCCAACCCGTCGCATCTGGAGGCGGCGGATCCCGTCGTCCTCGGCAAGACGCGTGCGATCCAGACGATCGCCGGCGATCTGAAGGATCACACCGGCGCGCTGCCCGTGCTGATCCACGGTGACGCGGCGTTCGCGGGGCAGGGGATCGTCTGGGAATGCCTCGGCTTCTCGGGCATTCGCGGCTACAACACCGGCGGCTGCGTCCACTTCATCATCAACAACCAGATCGGCTTCACGACCAGCCCGCAATTCGCGCGCTCGTCACCCTATCCGTCGGACGTTGCCAAGGGTGTTCAAGCGCCGATCTTCCACGTCAACGGCGACGATCCGGAGGCCGTGACTTTCGCAACGAAGATGGCGATGGAGTTCCGCCAGACCTTCCACCGCGACATCGTCATCGACATGTGGTGCTACCGCCGCTTCGGTCACAATGAGGGCGACGAACCGTCCTTCACCCAGCCGCTGATGTACAAGGCGATCAAGGATCACGCGCCGGTCAGCGAGATCTACGCCAAGCGCCTCGTCGGCGAGGGCGTCGTCGATCAGGCGTGGGTGGACGAGCAGGTCAGCCGCCACGTCACGCTGCTGGAAGGCGAGTTCGAGGCGGGCGCGTCGTACAAGCCCAACAAGGCGGACTGGTTCGCGGGTCGCTGGTCCGGCCTGTCGGCACCTGCCGAGGGCGAGTCCAGCCGTCGTAATATCGAAACCGGCCTGTCGACCAAGCTGTTCGATTCGCTCGGCCGCACGCTGACGACGATCCCCGACAGCATCCAGGTCCACAAGACGCTGAGCCGCGTGCTCGACGCCAAGCGGCAGATGTTCGCGACCGGCAGCAACTTCGACTGGGCGACCGGCGAGGCGCTGGCGTTCGGATCGCTGCTGTCGGAGGGATACGGCGTTCGCCTGTCGGGTCAGGATTCGGGCCGCGGGACCTTCTCGCAGCGTCACGCGGTGTGGATCGACCAGACCGACGAACACAAGTTCGTGCCGCTTCAGGGTATCGAGCACGGCCGGTTCGAGGTGCTGGACAGCCCGCTGTCCGAATATGGCGTGCTCGGCTTCGAATATGGCTATGCGCTGGCCGATCCGAAGACGCTGGTCCTGTGGGAGGCGCAGTTCGGCGACTTCGTCAACGGCGCGCAGATCATGATCGACCAGTTCATCGCGTCGGGCGAGGCGAAGTGGCTGCGCGCCAACGGGCTCGTCATGCTGCTGCCGCACGGATACGAAGGGCAGGGTCCGGAGCATTCGTCGGCCCGGCCGGAACGCTTCCTGCAACTGTGCGCGGGCGACAATATGCAGGTCGCGAACTGCACCACGCCGGCCAATTACTTCCATCTGCTGCGCCGGCAGATGCATCGCAATTTCCGCAAGCCCCTGATCGTGATGACGCCCAAGTCGCTGCTCCGCCACAAGCTGGCGGTGTCGACGGCGGCGGAGTTCCAGGGCGACACCCACTTCAAGCGTATCCTGTCCGACACCAACGGTGCTCCGGATGCGACGACGAAGCGGCTGGTGCTGTGCACCGGCAAGGTCGCCTACGACCTGATCGAGGCGCGGGACGCGGCCGGCGATACGGAGACGCAGATCGTCCGCGTCGAGCAATTGTATCCGTTCCCCGGCGACGCTTTGGCGACGCGGGTGGCGCGGATGCCGAACCTCGAAGAGGTGATCTGGGCGCAGGAAGAGCCGAAGAACCAGGGCTATTGGTTCTTCGTCGAACCGCTGATCGAGGAGTCGCTGGGCAAGGCGAACGCGACGGTCCGCCGTGCGCGTTACGCCGGCCGTACCGCCGCCGCATCGCCCGCCACCGGCCTGATGAAGCGTCACCAGACCGAGCAGGGGGCGCTGGTCGCCGACGCGCTCGGCCATTCGGTTCGCGACGAGATTCGCCGCAGCCGTGATGCCGAGACGACGAAGAAGGCCGGCAAGGCCGCAAGCTAAACCACCCAGTACTGGGCTCCCGTCCTGTCGGGGGCACAACGAAGGCAGAAGATCATGGCAACCGAAGTTCTGGTCCCCGTTCTGGGCGAATCGATCACCGAAGCGACGCTCGGCGAGTGGCTGAAGCAGCCGGGCGACAAGGTCGCCGCCGACGAGCCGATCGCGTCGCTGGAAACCGACAAGGTCTCCGTCGAGGTGCCGTCGCCGGTCGCCGGCGTGATGGGCCAGCACGCGGTATCGGTCGGCGATACGGTGCAGGTCGGCGCGATGATCGCGACGATCGACTCGGGTGACGGCGCCGCCGCTGCCCCGGCGCCGGCCGCCGCACCTGCCGCCGCCCCGACCCCCGCCGCCGCTCCCGAGCCCGAAACCACCGGCGACACCCCCGCTGCTTTGTCGCCGTCGGTGCGCCGTGCGGTGCTGGAGCACGGCGTCGATCCCGCGACGATCAAGGGCACCGGCAAGGACGGCCGCCTGACCAAGGAAGACGTCGCCGCCGCCGCCTCGTCCAAGCCAGCGACGACGTCGGCTCCGGCCGCGCCCGCCGCCGCGGCTCCGGCGACGGGCGGCCGTAAGGAAGAGCGCGTCAAGATGACGCGTCTCCGCCAGACGATCGCCAAGCGCCTGAAGGAGGCGCAGAACACCGCCGCGATGCTGACGACGTTCAACGACGTCGACATGACCGCGGTGATCGAGGCGCGTGCGAAGTACAAGGATCTGTTCGAGAAGAAGCACGGCGTCCGCCTCGGCTTCATGGGCTTCTTCGTGAAGGCCGCCACGATGGCCCTGAAGGACATCCCGTCGGTCAACGCCTCGATCGAGGGCGACGAGATCGTCTATCATGATTACGCCGACATCTCGGTCGCGGTGTCCTCCCCCGGCGGCCTCGTCGTCCCCGTCATCCGCGACGCGCAGGACCTGTCGGTCGCAGGCATCGAGAAGACGATCGGCGATTTCGGCAAGCGCGCCAAGGAAGGCGCGCTCAAGATGGACGAGATGAAGGGCGGCACCTTCACAATCTCGAACGGCGGCGTCTTCGGCTCGCTGATGTCGACCCCGATCATCAACCCGCCGCAGTCGGCGGTGCTCGGCCTTCACCGCATCGAGGATCGCCCGGTCGTCGTGAACGGACAGGTCGTGGTGCGACCGATGATGTACCTCGCGCTCAGCTACGACCACCGCCTGATCGACGGGCGCGAGGCGGTGACGTTCCTCGTCGCGCTGAAAAATGCTATCGAGGACCCGACCCGCATCCTGATCGACCTGTGAGGTAGCGATGAACTGGCGCGATCACATCTACTCGAACCCGGACATCCGGTCCGGTCGGCCGATATTTCGCGGCACGCGGATCAAGGTCGATTTCGTGTTGGAATTGATTGCCGCCGGTTGGAGTGCCGAACAGATGGCAATTGAGTATCCGGAGATAGAACCGCATCATCCTCAAGCCGCTGCGGCCTTCGCCGTCGAATTGATGCGGGATGAGGATTACGTCGCGATCGGGCAGGCCAAGGCGGCTTGAGGCTGCTGCTTGATGTCCACATCGGCCTCAGCATGACGCATGCGCTTCAGGCGGCGGGGCATGACGTCGTTCGTGCCGGTAGCGACTTCGGACTGTGGTCAGATGTCCGGTTGCTGGCATGGGCTTGCGACCAGAAGCGCGTGCTGATTACCGAAGACAGCGACTTTTCCGATCTGGTATTCGTGGACGGTCATCCGGCACCGCCTGCGATCGTCTACCTCCGGAGTGGCGCGAGAGCGTTGCCCGATTTGCGCGGGACGGTCTGCGAGGTTCTCGCACTGGACCGTCTGCTTGCCCATATCGTTGTTATAGGGCCGACCAGCGTTCGCTATCGGCCATTTCCTGGGACGAGTGAAAACCATGTCAGACGAACAGCAGTACGACTATGACGTCCTCGTGATCGGCTCCGGCCCCGGCGGGTACGTCGCGGCAATTCGCGCCGCGCAGCTCGGCCTGCGCACGGCGTGTGCGGAGAGCCGCGAGACGCTGGGCGGCACCTGCCTCAACGTCGGTTGCATCCCGTCCAAGGCCCTGCTGCACGCGTCGGAACTGTATGCCGAAGCGACCGGTGGCCACCTCGCCAAGTTCGGCGTCGACATCCAGGGCGCGACGCTCAACCTCGACCAGATGCACGCCGAGAAGGCGAAGGCGGTCAAGGAACTGACCGGCGGCATCGAATTCCTGTTCAAGAAGAACAAGGTGACGTGGCTGAAGGGCCGCGCCGCGTTTCAGGACGGCCATACCGTCAAGGTCGGCGACCAGACCGTCACGGCGAGGGACATCGTCATCGCCACCGGCTCGTCGGTCACCCCGCTGCCCGGCGTCGAGGTCGACCAGAAGGTCGTCGTCGACTCCACTGGCGCGCTCGCGCTGCCGAAGGTGCCGGAGCATCTGGTCGTTATCGGCGGCGGCGTCATCGGCCTCGAACTCGGCAGCGTCTGGAAGCGGCTCGGCGCCAAGGTCACCGTCGTCGAGTATGTCGATCAGATCCTGCCCGGCTTCGATGGCGAAGTCCGCAAGGAATCGGCCAAGCTGTTCAAGAAGCAGGGCTTCGAGCTGATGACCTCGACCAAGGTCACCGGCGTCGCCGTGAACGGCGACCGCGCCACCGTGTCGATCGAGCCGGCCGCGGGCGGGGAGGGCACCACGCTCGACGCCGATGCGGTGCTCGTCGCGATCGGTCGCAGGCCCAACATCGACGGTCTGAACCTGGAAGCCGCGGGCGTGCAACTGACCCAGCGCGGTCAGGTCGGCATCGACCACGACTTCCGCACCAACGTCGCCGGCATCTGGGCGATCGGTGACGTCGCCCCCGGCCTGATGCTCGCGCACAAGGCCGAGGACGAGGGCGTTGCGGTCGCGGAGAACATCGCCGGCCAGACCGGGATCGTGAACCACGACGTGATCCCCTCGGTCGTCTACACGATGCCCGAAATCGCCGGCGTCGGCCTGTCCGAGGAAGCCGCGAAGGAAAAGGCCGGCGAGATCAAGGTCGGCAAGTTCCCCTTCGCCGCCAACAGCCGCGCCAAGACCAACCGCGACACCGACGGCTTCGTGAAGGTCATCGCCGACGCCAAGTCGGACCGCGTTCTGGGCGTCTGGATCATCTCCTCGCTCGCCGGCACCATGATCGCGCAGGCCGCACAGGCGATGGAGTTCGGCGCCACGTCGGAGGATATCGCCTACACCTGCCACGCGCATCCGACACACGCCGAAGCGCTCAAGGAAGCGGCGATGGCCGTGCAGGGGAAGCCGATCCATATCTGAGCCGCAGCCGGGCGCAGCGCAGCAGCGCCGCGCCCGCGGCCAGATCGGCCGGCGGCGCTGCGAGCGCCGACCGACGGCACGGCTTCGCCGTGACCAGCCGCAACGGGAGTGCGCGTGGCGCACTCTCGCGAAGGCCGGCCGGCGGCGCTGGGAGCGCCGACCGACGGCACGGCTTCGCCGTGACGCCCCTTCTTCACCCAGCGCCCGTGGCGAGCCGTTCTGCTCGAAGGCTCGCCGTCATGCCTGCCCGCTCCCGGCACCCACGGTTCAACAAGACCGAAGCCCGCCAAGTTCGCAGCTCATGCGATGCCGGAACCAGCGTCGCCCAACGACCCCTCATGCATAACTCCAGCCTCCAACAGCGCAGCATTGGCAAGAACGCGGCATCCGAACGTTACGACACGACCCCACAATCCGCCCCGCCAGCATCGCTCAAAAATGAAACTCCGCACCACGCTCGAAGCCGACTGGCTCCATCTCACCCGCACGACGCTCCCGGCGTTGGCGAAGGACCGTAGCTGGCCGGTCAGCGCCGATCATTGTTTCCAGCGCATCCTGCTCGACAATGCGTGCGGCGGCCCGTGGTACGACCACGTCAACGGCCGTCCTGCCTATCGCCACATCGACGCGGATCGCCTCGTCGCCGCGACACGCCTGGGCAACGACGCGGCAGAAGGGACCGCCGACCTCCACGCCCTCAACCGCGCCTCCCTCGCTTGGCGTGGCAAGCGGCGTCCACCGACCGCCTGACCGGGCTCGGTTCGCCGCACGGACGAACGACGTTTACTTTTCGTTAACCAGCTGCATTTACCTTTCGTCAACGAACCACCGGCCACCTGTTGATACCCCCGAAGGAGCCTCGCGCCATGAACCGCGTAGCCGTGACGATCGCGCTCGCCCTGCCGCTCTCCGCCGTGTCTCTGGGTGGATGCGCGCATCGGCCTCGCGCGACGGGGGCGCTGGAGCCCACGCCCCCGCAGCCACAGGGCTGGCGCGCGCTGGCGACGGCGGAGGACCAGGCCCGTCTCGACGCGCTGCCGCAGCGATGGGCGGAGGCGAAGACCCGCATCACCCGCCGTTACGCCGCCAAGGTCACTGCGGAGGGTGCGCTGCTCGATCCCGCCGCCGCATTGCCGCTGCCCGCGCTGCCGCCGGGACCGTACCGATGCCGTCTCGTCCGGCTCGGCGGGCCCGCGCCGATCGCCAGCTTCAAGCCCGATTTCTGCTACATCGAGGGTGATGCGAAGGGCGTCGCCTTCACCAAGGTCGACGGCGCCAACCTGCCCGGCGGCTGGCTGTTCGAGGATGGCGCGACCCGTCAGGTCCTTCTCGGCGGCACCCGATCTCATCCGACGCAGCAATCCCCCGGTTACGGCACCGATCCGACCCGCGACGTCGCCGGCATCGTCGAACGCGTCGGCCCATTCCGCTGGCGCCTCGTCCTGCCCAAGGCGGGCAGGGGCGCACTGCTCGACATCTACGAACTCGTCCCCGTCCCGCCCGCCGTTCCCGGTGCGACGCCAGCGGTGGCGGGGAAATAGGGACCGTGACGCCGTCGGCCCGTCGCCCCGTCGCCGTTGCCGGGAGCGGCAGGCGGTACGACGTTCCTGCGCCGGGAAGAACGAGGGCTCTCCGGCGTTTCCGGCTTCGCCCGTTCTGCCGGACTGGACATCCATCGATCAGCGAACGATTGCAGGAACACGCTTCGGGCAAACAGCTGCCGCGATAGCGGCGAGCGTCGCGGATCCTCGACCGTGCGGTGGATCGCTCCCGGCTTGGGAAGGCGGGTTTCGGCTAACGCCCAAACGTGGGACGTTCAGCCACACCGAAGGCGTTCCTATTTGCTGCCTCTCTGTCTGCGGAGTAGTTCACTCCGCACGGAGGGCAGCAGATGAAATGTGAAAGTATCGCGGAGAGCCTGTCCGTCGAAGATGGCGTGGTGCAAATTGCATTCGACTTGGCTGGGTCACCCGCTGTCTACCTTATCCTGTCGAAGCCGCGTGACGTCGGCGCTAAACACGAGTTCTTCGGCGAGGATCATTACGCTGAAGTGCAAGATCAGATCTACGGCGGATATGGAGTAATTGAGGTGCTTGAGATCGACGATGCCTTTCGATTTCACATCCGATTGAAGGCCGGCGTTCCGGGCGTCGGCAGATACCTCACAATCATTAGCCGCACGGCAATGCCCGATGGAGTCATGAACGAGTTGCGGACCTTGGAGAGGCGCTGAACACCAGACTTGCCGTTCCCGAAACAGCATCCCAGTCGCGACGGCGCTCGCCGTCTCGATCGCGGTTCCTTTACGGAAGGACGTTTCACGCCCCGCCCCGCAAATTGCTAATTTACTATAGAAGGGCCATTCGCCAATGAGTCACGATAGGAGCGGTGTCTGAGACATGGTAGATATCGCGCTGGCAGTGCTGCTGTTGATCGGCATTCCTATGCAGGTAGTCTGGCGGGAACGATCCGGTATTAGTCGCTCCCGCATCGCGCGTTACCGTTCGGCAATTTTCATCATCGCAGGCTGTCTGACCGTTTTGGCCTTGCAATGGAGCGTCACAACCAGAAGTACATCCTTATTAGGATTGAAAGTTCCACCCACAAAATTGGGATGGATTTGCCTAATTGGTGCGGTATTGTTTCTGGCGGTTTCAGGTGTGGCCGCTCGGCGCGAAAATAAAGTGATCGCTGAAGATGCTGACGATCCGTTTCCCCAAACGACAGTCGAGCGTGGAAGCTATGTTCTGTTCGCATTTGCGGCGGGGTTGGGCTGGGAAATTTTGTATCGGGGATTCCTGCTGTGGTTCTTGACGCCGCTATTCGGGATCGTTGCGGCCATAGGAGTGGCAGCCCTTGCCTACGGTGTCGCGCATGGCGTTAAAGATCGCCGCCTGCTGATGGCGAGCATCACATCTGCTCTTGTATTCACCACAGCTTTCGCGGTGACGCACGAACTTTGGTGGCTCATGCTAATCCATACTGGATTGCCGCTGATAGCTTTGACAACGTCTCCGCGAGCGACAGTCGTGAACCCGTAAATCCAGCCGTCCCGATCCACCATTCTTTTCGGGGAAGGGCAGCCGCCGCTCGATGTCCGCTACCGCTACCCGCGTCTCGGAAAACGGTCAGGCCGCTATTCACCGAACCCAGAAGTTCCCAGAACATCTACCTTCGAGAGCGACGCGTGAGTCGGTCGAATTGGCGGGGTCCCCCGCAGCAGCGGCACGTCAGGTGGGACAGAAATCAGCCCGAATATCCGATCCCCGTCCTGCCTTGGCGAGTCGAACGCCACGCGGCGGACCTAATCGCTTCAACCACGCTTGGCACGAACGGACAAGGCGGAGTCGCCGGACAGCCGTCCCCGCGAGCGCCGTCAAGCCTTCTTCCCCCCGAACAACCTCCCGAGCACCTGCTCCGCCGCCTGCGTCAGCGCGTCGGCGATCACCTGCGGGTCGGGCGTGCGCTGGGTGCCCTGGGGCGTGCCCTGTGGCGGCGGCGAGGGCGGGGTCGGGGGCGCCGCCGGCTCCGGCGCGGCAGCAGCCTCGGCCGCCTTCGTCCGCTCGCGTCCGGCATTGACGATCGCCGCGCTGGCCGCCGCCGCCGCCATCGTCAGTCCGGCGGTCAGCACCTCGCGCCCGGCCGGCGTGTTCGCCTGCGCCAGCAGCGCTTCGCCCCGGTCGAGCAAGGCCTCGCCCTTCTGTCGCAATTCCTTGGGCAGCTTCACGCCGCCGATCCGCTTGGGAATGCGTTTGGCCTTCTTCGTCATGCTCGGCTCCACTGGTGTCGTGTAGATATAAGACACGTCCGCGGCCTGTCATCCCCCCGTCGCTACCCCTCGCAACTCGCGCGCCTCGACCCTAACTCACCGCAAAGCCCCATCTAGCCCTTCGCGCAGAACGGAAGTAGAACGCCTGATATGCTGACCAAAATTTCCGTCCGCGGCGCGCGCGAGCACAATCTGAAGGATGTCAGCGTCGACATCCCCCGCGACACGCTGACCGTCATCACCGGCCTGTCGGGGTCGGGCAAGTCCTCGCTCGCGTTCGACACGATCTATGCGGAGGGGCAGCGTCGCTACGTCGAATCGCTGTCCGCCTATGCTCGCCAGTTCCTGGAACTGATGCAGAAGCCCGACGTCGACCATATCGAGGGCTTGAGCCCGGCGATCTCGATCGAGCAGAAGACGACCTCGCGCAATCCGCGCTCGACGGTCGCGACGGTCACCGAGATCTACGATTACATGCGGCTTCTGTGGGCGCGCGTCGGCGTTCCCTACAGCCCCGCCACGGGGGAGCCGATCGCCGCGCAGACCGTGTCGCAGATGGTCGACCGCGTCATGACCCTGCCAGAAGGAACGCGCCTGCTGCTGCTCGCCCCCGTCGTGCGCGGCCGCAAGGGCGAGTATCGCAAGGAGCTGGCGGAGTGGCAGAAGGCCGGCTTCACCCGCGTCCGCATCGACGGTCAGGTGCATGAGATCGAGGACGCTCCCGCGCTCGACAAGAAGTACAAGCACGACATCGAGGTCGTGGTCGACCGCCTCGTCGTGCGCGAGGATATCGCCACGCGCCTCGCCGACAGTTTCGAGACCGCGCTGAAGCTCGCCGACGGCCTCGCGTATGTCGATCCCGCCGACCCGGTCGAGCCGCGCACCCCTGAAAGCGTCGTGCTGGGCGACCACGCGCCCCCCGGCCGCATCGTGTTCTCGGAAAAGTTCGCCTGCCCGGTCAGCGGCTTCACGATCGCGGAGATCGAGCCGCGCCTGTTCTCGTTCAACGCCCCGCAGGGTGCGTGCCCGGCCTGCGACGGCCTGGGCGAGAAGATGATCTTCGACGAGGACCTCGTCGTCCCCAACCACGCGCTGTCGATCAAGAAGGGCGCGGTCGTGCCCTGGGCCAAGTCCAACCCGCCATCCCCCTATTACATGCAGGTGCTGGGCAGCCTCGCGAAGGCGTTCGACTTCGCGATGGACACGCCGTGGAGCGACCTGCCCGAGGATGTCCGCGCCCAGATCCTGCACGGCACCCGCGGCAAGCCCGTCACGCTGACCTTCGTCGACGGCAAGAAGAAGTACGACGTCAACAAGCCGTTCGAGGGCGTGATCGGCAACCTCAACCGCCGCCTGCTCCAGACCGAGAGCGCGTGGATGCGGGAGGAGCTGACCAAATACCAGTCGTCTCGCCCGTGCGAGACCTGCCACGGCGCCCGCCTCAAGCCAGAGGCGCTGGCGGTCAAGGTCGCGATGCGGGACATCAGCTACGCCACGCACCTGTCCGTGGTCGACGCGCTCCAGTTCTTCACCGACCTGCCGACGCATCTCGGCGACCAGCAGCGCGCGATCGCCGAGCGCATCCTGAAGGAAATCGTCGAGCGGCTCGGCTTCCTCAACAATGTCGGCCTCGATTATCTGAACCTCGACCGCACCAGCGGCACGCTGTCCGGCGGCGAAAGCCAGCGCATCCGCCTCGCGTCGCAGATCGGCAGCGGCCTGTCCGGCGTCCTCTACGTCCTCGACGAGCCGTCGATCGGCCTGCACCAGCGCGACAACGACATGCTGCTCGCCACGCTGCGCCGCCTGCGCGATCTCGGCAACACCGTGCTGGTCGTGGAGCATGACGAGGACGCGATCCGCACCGCCGACTACGTCATCGACATGGGGCCGGGCGCGGGCGTCCACGGCGGCGAGATCGTCGCGCAGGGCACGCTCAAGCAACTGCTGAAGTCGAAGACCAGCATCACCGCCGACTATCTCAACGGCACGCGCATGGTCCCGCTCCCGGCCAAGCGCCGCAAGGGCACCGGCAAGAAGCTGACCGTCCACAACGCCACCGCCAACAACCTGACCGGCGTCACCGAGTCGATCCCGCTCGGCACCTTCACCTGCATCACCGGCGTCAGCGGGTCGGGCAAGTCCAGCTTCACGATCGACACGCTGTTCGCCGCCGCCGCGCGCCAGCTCAACGGCGCGCGCATCCTCGCGGGCAAGCACGACAGGATCACCGGGCTGGAGCATCTCGACAAGGTCATCGACATCGACCAGTCGCCGATCGGCCGCACCCCGCGCTCCAACCCCGCCACCTATACGGGCAGCTTCACGCAGATCCGCGACTGGTTCGCCGGCCTGCCCGAAAGCCTCGCGCGCGGGTACAAGCCCGGCCGCTTCAGCTTCAACGTCAAGGGCGGCCGGTGCGAGGCGTGCCAGGGCGACGGCGTGCTCAAGATCGAGATGCACTTCCTCCCCGACGTCTACGTCACCTGCGACGTCTGCCACGGCGCGCGCTACAACCGCGAGACGCTGGAGGTGAAGTTCAAGGGGCACAGCATCGCCGACGTGCTCGACATGACGGTCGAGGACGCCGCCGAGTTCTTCAAGGCCGTGCCGCCGATCCGCGAAAAGATGGCGATGCTGGTCGAGGTCGGCCTCGGCTACGTCAAGGTCGGGCAACAGGCGACCACCCTGTCCGGCGGCGAGGCGCAGCGCGTCAAGCTCGCCAAGGAACTCGCCCGCCGCGCGACCGGCAACACGCTCTACATCCTCGACGAACCGACCACCGGCCTCCATTTCGAGGATGTCCGCAAACTGCTCGAAGTCCTTCACGCGCTGGTCGAGCAAGGCAACACCGTCGTAGTGATCGAACACAACCTCGACGTCATCAAGACCGCCGACTGGATCGTCGACCTCGGCCCCGAAGGCGGCGTCAAGGGCGGCGAGATCGTCGCCGTCGGCACCCCCGAACAGGTAGTGAAGGAACCCCGCAGCTACACGGGCAAGTACCTGACGCCGCTGTTGAAGGGCGGGGCGGGCAGCGAGGCGGTGGCGGCGGAGTGAGATGAACGCCGCCAAAGCGGCTATGGTTTCGCCATAACGCGCTGACGGGCAACTATGTCTGCATCGGCACCGAGGGTGTAGAGATAGCGCCTGCGCTCGTCGGACCCCCTCTTCAACCTCGTCAGCGCGCGTCGCTGATCGTCCGAGAGCGCAAACCGCACATATCCATTCGCCTTCAGGCAAGCGTCGACGCGCGATTGCAGTTCGTTCTGCAATGCGTCGACCTTGCGTTCCGGCGAATACATCCGCTTCAGACGAACCTGTCTATCGGCGCGGACGAGGTTCGGATCGTCGCTTTGCGGCACGGGCATCGGGGGCATATTGTTCTCCCGGTCCAGCACCTCGAATCCTGCAACATAGGCTTTGGCGCTCGGATCGGCTGACACATCCGCCGTTGCGACCGGCCGGCTGCATTCGAGCGCGCTGCGTTCGAAGTTCTGCTGAGTGACCCCCGGTTTGCCCCAACTGAAGACCGGATTCTTGGTGGCGGGGGCGGGAGCAATCATGGCGGCAAGAGCGACAATGCTGAAAATCATCCGAAACTCCGCTGATGTCGCGCTCGCCTAGCCAGGTTTCTATTGAAGGTTACTCGCCCCGGACGCACCCATTTTGACGCTGGCAGTTGTAGTACGCGGCGTCCGCCTGCTGATAGCACCATAGATTGCTGTTGTAGCGATAGTAGCACTCATGCCGCGCGTTAAGATAGGCATGCTCGCAGCGTCCGCACTGGGACTGGGCAAATGCCGGCGACGCCACCATCGAGATAAGGGAATAGGCTATTCCACAGATTATTTTGCGCGAACTTAGACCCATGGCCATCTCTCCCGTTAAGCGGTCACATCCCATGGCCGCGGAAGCGATGCTATCAGAACACGGCGCTTCCAAGCAGCCGGATTGGTCCGATCCGGGGGCAATACTTCGAATGGGCGGCGACGACCCGGGTGGCGGAGGATCGCCACGCCTCTGGCGATGATAGCCGGCATTCGCCCGATCACCGGTCCATTCACCAACCGGATCGAGATACCGGCCGTCCTCCTCGCCGGACAGCGATATTCCTAAAGCCCCACCACCCGTCGCAACGCCTCGTTGATCCGCCCCTGCCACCCCGGACCGCTTTCACGAAACCGCTCCACCACGTCCGGGTCCAGCCGCAAGGTCACCTGTTGCTTCGCGCGGCCTCGTTGCGCGGGGCGTCCGCGCACCACGCCGGTCTTGCCCAGATACCCCGTGGCAGTCCGCACGACTTCACCGCCGACACTGAACTCCGCGGCGTCGAACATGGCGTCGGTCCATTCCGGCGCATCGTCGGCGGGATCAAGCGAGCCGACTGCGGAGCCGGGATTGTTCTCGGTCATTGGCCTTCCTCATCGACACTATGCGCCGCCCGGTGCCCGTCTCGCACCAGATGACGACCACCATCCGCTCGCCGAGCAGCCCGATGGTCGAGAACCGCCGCTCCGGATAATCGAAGCGGACATCCTCGAACTCGAACACCGGTCCGTCGAAAACGCGACCGGCTTCTGCGAAGTCCAGTCCGCGCTCCGCAAGCGTCGCTGCACGCTTGGCAGGATCGAAACTGATCTCCACTAGAAATATGTAACTACGTAAATCGCTGCGTCAAGCACCGTCATCCCGACTCGCCCCCTGTCCTACAACCCCACGCATAAGATACATGGTCCGTCCTCTCTCGAAAGGACAAACCATGAACGCGAACACGCCCTGCGACATTCGCCACGACGGCTGGACCGGTGAGCGTCAGCGCGCGTTCCTCGAATCCGTCGCGGTGGGGGCGACGGTGGAGGAGGCGTGCCGGCATGTCGGCATGTCCGTCTCGTCCGCCTATGCGCTGCGGCGGCGCGCGGCGGGGTCGGCCTTTGCGCTGGGGTGGCAGGCGGCCAGCCTGCTCGCGCGGGACAGGATCGCCGATGCGTTGACCGCCCGTGCGATCGACGGGCAGGTCGATACCTACAGCCGCCCTGACGGATCGACCTGGACGCGGCACCGCTTCGACAACCGGCTCGCCTCGACCATGCTCGCGCGGCTCGACCGGCAGGCGGACGACGCCGCCGGCACCCCGTCGCAGGGCGCGGCGCGGCTGATCGCCAGCGGTTGGGACGCGTGGCTGGCGGGCATGGCCGCCGACGACAGCCCCGCCGCCGCCGGGCTGTTCCTGCAACGCCGCGGTCTGGCGGGGGAGGGGCCAGCCTCCGGCAACAGCGCACAGGATGAACGCGACCTCGCGCCACTGCTCGCGCTCGCCGCCGCCGATCGCTGGCTGCGCGTCGGCGCGGACATCGCGCGGGAGGTCGACATGACCGATCTCGATCCCGCTGCCCGCGCCGGCTGGACCGCGGAGCAATGGGCGCGGGCGGAGGCTGCCGGCCTGCTCCACTTCGCCGCTCCGGCTCGCGAAGGGGCAGACGACGCGCCGACGCCTCCACTTCCTCCACTTCGCACCGCGGCGCAGGCCATGAATGACGATGCGCTGCACGTCTGGCAGCACACCCGTACCGGGCTGTTCCTCACCGATTTCCCGCCGCCGCCCGGTGCGGAGGATGTGCTGGAGTTCGGCCGATGGGGCGACGCCAAGTATGAGCGCCAACTCACTGACGAGGAAGGCGCCCTGATGGATCAAGCCTATCGCCTGTATCGCATGGCCGATGGCGAATTGGTCGACCCCGAACAGGCGGAGGCGGCACGCCTCGCCTATTTCGATGCGGTGCGCGCGGACATCGCCGCGCTGCGCGAAGGAACGACCCCGCCGCCCGGGGGGTTGAACGCCGCATCCTCCTCCAGCGAAAGGCAAGACGATGGCCCCCCGCACTCCGGCGAACTCCGCCGAGACGAAGACGCCCGCCCGCAAGGCTCCCAACCGCAAGGCGAATGCGACGGGCTCGACGGGCAAGCCCCGCGCCGCTCGCCGTTCGCCCTCGCGTAACGCGAAGCCCGCCGACCGCCGCTTCGGCATGCAGACGCTGGCCGCCGGTGCCGCCGCGCTCGGGCTCGCCGGTTCGCTCGCCGCCGCCTTCTTCGTCCGCCGTCGCGCCAGCGAGGCCGCCGCGTCGAGCCCCGCCGAACATGCGGTGCCCGATCTCGCCGCCGATGCGCCGCGCCCCGGCACCAACCGCGCGCCAGAGGCTTTCCGGCCGGACCCCACGGCGGTGCCGACCGCGGAAGAGCGTGAGAGCCTGCGTCCCGCGACCGGCCCGGCCCCCAGTCTCGCCGCCGATCGCGGCACGACGATTCAGTAAACGAAGGAATAGAAGCCCATGACGACACGCACCGCCACCGCCCGCTACGAAGGTCTCGGTAAGGATGGCAAGGGCCATGTCAGCACCCAGTCGACGGTGCTGGACAACAATCCCTATGGCTTCGGGACCCGCTTCGGCGACGAGCCCGGCACCAACCCGGAGGAGCTGATCGCCGCCGCCCACGCCAGCTGCTTCACGATGGCGCTCAGCTTCGCACTGGCGGGGGCCGGCTTCACCGAGGGAACGCTCGACACCAAGGCCGCGGTGCAGCTCGACAAGGACGGCGACGGCTTCACCGTCACCCGCTCCGACCTGACCCTAACCGCGACCGTGCCCGGCATCGAAGCCGCGCAGTTTGACGAGATCGCGGCGGGCGCCAAGGCCGGCTGCCCCATCTCCAAGGTCCTGAACTGCGAGATCACGTTGCAGCACACGCTGAACTAGGCAGTGTTGGGCGGCCGGCTCCATGACTCTGAGCCGGACTCCCCCGTTCGGCCTGAGCGAAGTCGAAGGCCATGCCAAATGGCCGACGCTTCGACTTCGCTCAGGCCGAACGGGGCGGTTTGGCTTGATCGATGACTCCACGTCGGTGGATGAACCGACCCTCGCAACCCTTTCGCCACCCGGCGCATTTGATCGATATCAACCGGATAGAGAAAGGATGCCTGCCATGCGCCTGACCCCGAAGACCACCGCAATACTTGCTGCGACGCTCGCCTCTGCCACGCTGGCGGGCTGCGCGACGGGGGGAGGGTATGGCAACGACCGCTACCGCAGCTATTCCTCCTACGACTATAACCGCCCGGACCCGTCCTATGGCGGCTACGATGCCGAACGCTATTATGTCGACGACCGCCGCTACCGCGAGCGTCGCCTTGCCGCCAACGACCGCGTCTATCGCGGTCGCAACGGGCGATATTACTGCCGCCGCAACGACGGCACGACCGGCCTGATCGTCGGTGCCGCCGCCGGTGGCCTGCTCGGCAACCTCATCGCGAGCGGCGGCTCCGACACGCTCGGTACGTTGCTGGGTGCCGCCGGTGGCGCGGTGGCGGGCCGCGCGATCGACCGCAACAACGTACGCTGCCGCTGATGCGGTCAGGTCCCGCGGTGGTCGTGCTCAGGTGAGGGACGACTTCCGCGGGATCGTTTCCTCGGGCGGTGCCTGATCCTTGTCCAGCCGATCGCTCGGCAACCGGGCGTCGCCATGTTCCTGATGCTCGGTCGAAAGATTGGGATCGTCGGTCTTGTCGGTGCGGATGTCGGTGGCGTGCGGATCGCGGTCGGTCATGATGTGAATTCCTTCCGTCAATCCAACCCATTGCCGCACTACGCGTTCCGACACATCCCGCGACACTTTCGGATGTGGTTGGGGACAGGATTGCGACAGCCGCGTCGTACTTCCCTGTCATCGCGTAACAAGGAGTAGGTTGATGAAGTCCCTGATATTCGCCGCAATCGGCCTCGCCACCATCGCCGTTCCGGCCACCGCCCAGCGCTGGCAGCCGATCGACCAGCGCCAGCAGAATCTGGAACGCCGCATCGACCAGGGCGTCCGCTCCGGCGCACTGAACCGCGCCGAGGCCGGCCGTCTCCGCACCCAGTATCGCGATCTGTCGCGCCTCGAATATCGCTACCGCCAGAACGGCCTGACCCAGGCAGAACGGCGCGATCTCGACCGCCGCTTCGACGCCCTCAGCAGCCGCATCCGCGTCCAGAAGAACGACCGCCAGCACCGCCGCTGACCGGTCGCGGAGGCCGCTGGTTCATGGAGTCAGCGGCTTCCCCGAATCCTTCCACCGATCCAGCACCTGCCCCGACTGCGGCAGCATGTCCGGGATCGGCGGGCTGGCCGGCGCGGAGTGCGCCGCCGCGACGACGCCGGGCGCGGAACTCACCGCTGGCAATGTTGGAACGACCGGCGCATGACTCCCCACCCCTGGTTCGCCGCCGCGATAGGTCTGCGAGAACGCGCGCGCCGTTCCCCAATACCCTTTCCAGCGATGGAAGAAATGCGCGCCGACCACGTCGGTCATGACCAGCGCCCGGTTCCACGCCGGTGTCACGGCATAGGTATGGTAATGCGTCGCCAAGCCGACCGGCGCGAAGACGTATCCCGCCAGCGCCGCCGCCGCGATCCGCGTGGCGCGCAGCATGGCTTTCGCCTCCGGCACCCGCGCCGTGGCCCCGTCGCATGCGAAGGAGAACTGGCATCCCGCCTTCTCCGACCCCTGATACACCACGCCGCACACGGTTGCCGGAAACGCCGGATGCCGCACGCGGTTGAGCACGACCTGCGCCACCGCCCGCTGCCCCGCGTCCGACTCCGACGCCGCCTCGTAATACACCGCATTGGCAAGACATTGCAGCGCCCGCCCATGATCCACCGCCGACGCGGGGCCGAGCGCGAAAGGCTTGGCGGCAACGATCCCGACCTCGCCGGCGTCCCCCGCGCCGACCCAACTCGGCAAAGCCGGCAGCACCGTAGTCCCAGTCACCCCGCTCGCCGGCGCCGCAGACTCGGCATAACGGTGCGCATCCACCACGATCCTGAGCGCAGACGGCGTAACCGGCGGCGGCAAGGCGCTGTCTGAACGCGGCACCGCCGGCACGGCGGTGGCGATCTGCCAAGCTGCCGCCGCCGCAAACGCCGCGACCAACAGCAACCCGGCCAGCGCCATCGCTGCCCAGACCTGCTGGCGATCCATAGGTTGCCACCGCTTCATCGGCCTCGCTTAGCCGCGGAGTCCTTGCGCTTTCCCTGCCGCCGCCGCCGCCGTCCTGAAAAGAGACGATCAGCGTGTCAGCGTCACGGTAGCCAGATCAAGCGCAGCTTCGGGGATGACCTGCACCGTCGGGTACGCCTTGCGTAGCGCCGGCAGGAACTGCTTGGCGTCACCCACCACGACGATGCTCGCCGCTTTCGGGTCGAGCAGCGCCGCCGCTGCCTGTACCGCGCGCGCATCGACGCCTTCGATCCGGGTCGTGTAGCGCTGCAACTCGTCGATCGGCACATCCTGCAGGACATAGCCACCGAGCAGGTCGGCGATCCCGTCCGTCGTTTCCACGGTCCGTCCGAAGCCGCCTACCAGCACCGCCTTGCGCGTCGCCAGTTCGGCATCCGGTACCGCCGCCGTGCCCATCCGCGCCATCTCGGCGGCGATCAGCGTCACGACCTCCGCCGCCGTCGTGTTCTTGGTCTGCGTCCGCGCCATGACGCTGCCGGGCAGGCGTCCCGCCGACACACCGCTGCTGGCGCCATATGCCAGCCCGCGCTTGATCCGGATCTCCTGGTTCAGCCGCGACGAGAAACCGCCGCCCAGCACGGTATTGGCGACGGCAAGCGGATAGTAACGCTCGTCCGCCCGCACGATGCTGGGCCGTGCGACGACGACCCCCGCCTGACCGGCGCTCGGCACGTCGACGACGACGACGCGCGGGGTGGGTGCGGCGACCGCCGTCACCGCCGCGGGCGATCCGCCAGCCGCACGCCAAGTTCCGAACTGCTTCTCCGCCAGCGCCTTCGCCGCCACCGGCGTGATGTCGCCGACCAGCACCAAGGCCGCCCGATCGGGCCGCCATGTCCGACCATAAGCCGACTGGATGTCCTGCTGCGTCAGCGCCTTCAGCGACGCCGGCGTCCCCTCGAGCGGCGGTGCGTACGGCCCAGATCCAAACACCACGCGATTGGCGATCAGGCCGGCCAGTTGCGCCGGGTTCTTCATCGCCACCGTGACGCCGTCGATCGCCTGCACTCGTGCGCGCTCGATCTCGTCCGCCGCAAACGCCGGATGCTGAGCGACATCGGCGAGGATCGTCATCGCCGGCGCAAGCTGGTCCGACTTCACCGTCATGTCGATCGATGCGCCATCGCGGCTGGCGTCCGCCCCGATCGACCCGCCGAGCGACTCCACGGCCCGCGCGATCTCGGTGGCGGAGCGCGTTTTCGTTCCCTTCGTGAGCAGGTCAGCCGTCAGGCTGCTCGCACCCGCCCGCGTCGCCGGATCGCCCGCGGCGCCTCCAGAGGCGACCAGCGATGCCGTGACCAGCGGCAGGTCGTGCCGCTCCACCGTAATCACCCGCAAGCCATTGGCGAGCTTCGTCTCGACCGGCTTCGGCAGGTTTGCGGCCACGACGGCGGCGGGTGGCGGTGGCGCAACGCGTTCGCCCACCGGGGCAGGGGTCACCACGGCGATGCCGACCGGTGGGGTCAGCGCCGCCACCTGTACGGTCGGTGCGACGGTGATCGGGATCAGCCGCACGTTGTTCGGCATCTGCTCGGCCGGCAGATAGCGGATCGTCGCGACCTGCTGCTCGCCCAGATACCGGCGCGCCACGCGCTGTACGTCGGCGGCGGTGACCGCGGCGATCGCGGCAAGCTGTTTGTCGGCAGCGCGAGGGTCGCCGTCGATAATGACGGAGTTGGCCAAGGTCGACGCCTTGCCCTCCGCGGTCTCGCGCGCACGGATCGCCGTCGTCAGGATTTCGTTCTTCGCCTCCGACAATTCGGTGGCGCTAACCGGCTGGTCGCGCAGCCGGGCGACTTCGCGCTTCAACGCCGCCTCGCCCGTCGCGACGTCTTTGCCGCCCGCCATCATCGCGAACAGGGCGAGGTTGCCCGTGCCCTGCCGCAGGTCGAGGATAGAATCCGCCGACTGCGCCAGCTGGTCGCGATAGACGATGCTCTCGTACAGCCGCGAGCTCTCGCCCGTCGACAGCACCGCGTTGAGGATGGTCAGCGCCGCCACGTCCGGATCGCGATCGGGCGGCAGGTGCCACGACATCAGCACGGCGGGCAGCGGCGTGTTCGGCTCGTACACCGTGCGCGTCACCGCCTCGGTGCGCGCAGGCTCCGTCACGGTCACCCGCGGTATCGCGCGATCCGGCTTGGCGATGCGCGCGAAATACTGGTCGATCCAGCGATCGAGCTGCGCCGCATCGAAATTGCCGGACACCACCAGCACGGCATTGTCCGGTCGGTAATAGGTCGCGTGGAACGCCCGCACGTCGTCGATCGACGCGGTGTCCAGATTGCCGATGTCGCCGATCACGCCGCGCGCATAGGGGTGCCGGCTATAAGCGAGCGCGGGCATGTAGGTGCTGAACAGCTTGCCATACGGGCGCGCAAGCACGCTCTGGCGATATTCTTCCTTCACCACGTCGCGCTCCGACGCAAAGCTGGTCGGCTCGACGACCAGGCTCGCCATCCGGTCCGCTTCCGCGAACAGCAGGCGTTGCAGGTGGTTGGCCGGCACGACCTCGAAATAATTGGTGTAGTCGTCACCCGTCGACGCGTTGTTGTACCCGCCGACGTCCTCCGTCAGCCGATCCATCTGCTCGGGCACCAGATTGCGTGTCGCCTTGAACATCAGATGTTCGAACAGATGCGCGAAGCCCGAGCGGCCTGCCGGATCGTCCTTGCCGCCGACATCGTACCAGACCTGGATCGAGACGTTCGGCGTCGTCGTATCGCGGATCGCATAGACACGCAGACCATTCGGGAGCGTTCGTTCCGTGAACGCGATCGGCTGAACGGCCGCGGTCGCGCGGGTTTGCGCGAAGGCGGGGGCGGCGAGGAGGGTGGAGGCCAGCAGCAGCGCGCAACCCGCGCGCTTCACTTGCCGCCCCGCTGCCGGTTCGCGAACAGCACCGCTGCGGCGACGGCGGCCGATCCGATGCCGACGCCCAGCCCGATCTTGCCGAGCTGCCAGTTCTTGCGATCCAGCATCTTCTCCGCGGCGGCGGCGGCGTGATCCTTCGCCTCCTTGGCGGCGGCGAGAATCTCGTTCGGCTCGTGCCCGGCGTTCGGCGTCTCGGTCATGCTCTCTCTCCAGTCGTCTCGCCGGCATAGCGCACGCGGAAGGTGTTGGCGAAGCTCGCCAGCGTGCCGTCCGTGATCGCCGCGCGCAGGTCGGCCATCAGGTGTTCGTA
Source organism: Sphingomonas longa (assembly GCF_016892685.1). NCBI lineage: Bacteria > Pseudomonadati > Pseudomonadota > Alphaproteobacteria > Sphingomonadales > Sphingomonadaceae > Sphingomonas > Sphingomonas longa. The sequence goes on along the minus strand of NZ_JAFEMC010000001.1, from coordinate 1,103,800 downwards.
GAACCGTATATTATGTTCCGTCATCAACATCGCACCCAGAATCTCGCCTGAACGGACGAGATGATGGAGATAGGCTCTGCTCCACGTCGCGCAAACCGGGCAGGGGCATTCGGGATCAAGCGGCCCCCGATCCTCTGAAAACCGCGCATTGCGCAGGTTCAGCGGCCCACCCCGCGTGAACGCCTGACCGGTACGGCCCGACCGCGTCGGCAACACGCAGTCGAACATGTCGATCCCGCGCTCTACCGCGCCGACGATATCGGTCGGCTTGCCCACACCCATCAGATAGCGCGGCCGATCCGCCGGCAATTGCTGCGGCGCGTAGTCGAGGCAGGCGAACATCGCCTCCTGCCCCTCGCCGACGGCCAGTCCACCGACCGCATATCCATCGAACCCGATATCGATCAGCGCATCCGCCGAACTCTTGCGCAGCCCCTCGTCCAGCGCCCCCTGCTGGATGCCGAAGATCGCGTTGTGGGCGGCATGCTCCTCACCCGAGTCGAACGCGTCGCGGCTACGCTTCGCCCAGCGCATCGATCGCTCCATCGCCGCCGCCTGCACCTCGCGCGGAGTCGTCGTGGGCACCAGTTCGTCGAACGCCATGACGATGTTCGAGCCCAGTCGCCGCTGGATGTCGATCGACCGTTCCGGGCTGAGCATGTGCCGCGTTCCGTCGAGATGCGACTTGAACGCGACGCCGTCTTCCGAACGTTTCGTCAGTTCGGACAGGCTCATCACCTGATAGCCGCCGCTGTCGGTCAGGATCGGCCGATCCCAGCCCATGAAGGCATGCAGCCCGCCCAACCGCTCCACCCGCTCCGCGCCGGGGCGCAGCATCAGGTGATAGGTGTTGCCCAGGATGATGTCCGCGCCCGCCGCGACGACGTCGGCGGGCTTCATCGCCTTGACCGTCGCGGCGGTGCCGACCGGCATGAAGGCCGGGGTGCGGATCGTGCCGCGCTCCATCGCGATCGCGCCGGTACGCGCACGACCGTCGGTGGCCTGGATCGTGAAAGCGAAGCGCGTCATTTCTTGTCCCGCTTGCGATCCTTGCCGTTCGGCGCGAGCGGCTTCTGCGGCCCGTTCGCATCCGCCGGGGTCGTGCGGATCGTCAGGATCTCGGCGCGGTTGATCGCCCCGTCGCGATCCCGATCGAAGCGGGAGAACAGGCGCGAGAAATGGTCCTGCAATTCCTGCAACGTCACCGCGCCGTCCGCATCCCGGTCGACATCGAACGGGGAGGGCAGGGCGTTGCGGTCACCCAGCCACCGCTCGGCCCAGTCCGCGAACGCGATGTAGCGCAGCTTGCCGCTTTTGGCCGTATCGATTGCCTCGAACGAGCGCCGGACGCCGGTTTCCATCTCGATCCGCGTCGTCTCACCGTCACCGTCCGCGTCGCAGGCCGCGATCATCATCGCGACCGGCTCCACCACCATCGTCGCGGGCGTCTGGTCGAACGGTTTGGGCCGGGCGGTCACGAGGATTTCCGGGGCGGCCTCCTGCTGGAGCAGCATCAGCGCGGCGAGCAGGATCATGCGGCCTTCCCCGGCAGGAGCAGCGACGCGTCGCCATAGCTGTAGAAGCGATATCCGGCGGCAATCGCGTGCGCGTAAGCCGCCTGCATTCGTTCGCGCCCCATCAACGCCGATACCAGCATGAACAAGGTCGATCGCGGCAGGTGGAAATTGGTCATCAGCCCGTCGATCCCGCGAAAGCGGTAGCCGGGCGTGATGAAGATCGCGGTGTCGCCCTCGAACGGCCGGATCACGTCGTCATCACCCGTCGCGCTCTCGATCAGTCGCAGCGACGTGGTGCCGACCGCGATCACGCGCCCGCCGCGCGCGCGCACCGCGTTCAGCCGATCGGCCACGGCGGCGTCGATCCTGCCCCATTCGGCATGCATCCGGTGATCGTCGGTATCCTCGGCCTTCACCGGCAGGAACGTGCCCGCACCGACATGCAGCGTCAGCGTCTCGTGCGCGATGCCGGCCGCGGACAGGGCCGTCATCAATCCGGGCGTGAAATGGAGCGCCGCGGTCGGTGCGGCGACTGCACCCGGCTCGTCGGCGAACATCGTCTGGTAATCCTCGGCATCGCGCGCCTCGATCCCGCGTTTCGCGGCGATATAGGGCGGCAGCGGCATGCGGCCCGCGCGTTCCAGCAGCAGCTCGACCGGCTCGGCCCCGGCGAAGTCGAGTACCCAACTCCCGTCCTCGCCGCGCTCCGTTGCGACGGCGAACACATCTTCACCGAAGTCGATTGCGTCACCCTCGCGCAGGCGGCGTCCGTTGCGCACGAAGGCGCGCCAGCGGCGAACGCCCTCGCGCTTGTGCAGCGTCGCGCCGATCCTCGCATCGCCGCGCCGCCCCTCCAGCTGCGCCGGGATCACCCGCGTGTCGTTGAACACCAGGCAATCGCCCGTGCGCAAATTGGCCGGCAAATCGCCGACGATCCGGTCCGCCGTCGCATCGCCGTCCAGCACCAACATCCTCGCCGCATCGCGTGGCGCGGCAGGGTGGAGCGCGATTCGCTCCGCCGGCAGGTCGAAGTCGAAAAGGTCGACGTTCAACGGGCCGGCACAGCCTTCTTGGCGGCTGGCTTGGGAGCAGCCTTCGCAGGAGCAGCCTTGGTCGTGGGGGCCCGCTTCGGTGCGGCCACGCCGGCCGGCCCCGTGCCGGGCAAGGTCACCGGCGCGCCCAGCCCAGTCGGAACGGGAGCCGGCGCTGCCACGAACGCCGGCGGATTGTCGGCGGCGATATAGGCGTGGACGATCTTCGACGGATTCTGCGGCGGCTCGCCCCGCTCGATCGAGTCGACATATTGCATGCCGTCGATCACCCGGCCGAACACCGTGTACTTCTTGTCGAGGTTCAGGCGCGGCTGGAACACGATGAAGAACTGGCTGTTGGCGCTATCCTTATCGTCCGCGCGTGCCGCCGACACCGCGCCACGCACATGCGGCAGGTAGTTGAACTCCGCCGCCACGTTCGCCAGCGTGGATCCGCCGGTACCATCGCCCTTGGGATCGCCGCCCTGTGCCATGAAGCCGTCGATCACCCGGTGGAAGGGTAGCCCGTCATAGAAATGCTGCCGCGTCAGCGTCTTCACCCGCTCGACCATGTTTGGCGCAACGTCGGGGCGCAGCCAGATCGTCACCCGCCCGCCGGTCGACAGATCGAGCAGCAGCAGGTTCTCCTTGTCGGTGATCGGCGGGATCGGCTTGCGCGCGGCGACTCCCGGATCGATCAACTGCGCCGTGGCAGGCACGGCGGACAGGACGGCGGCGAACGCGAACAGACCGGCGATGAAGCGCATGAACGATAACTCTGAGGGAACGACGGAGCCGCTTAGACCACTTCCGCGCTTGCGCCAATCTGAACGTCAGCCGCCGCGCGGGCCCAGCGATGCGACACGGGCGACGACCTCGTCGCGGACGCTGGGCGTGACGAAGTTGGCGATGTTGCCTCGGAACAACGCGATTTCCTTGACCAGCCGCGACGCGATCGGCTGCAATGCCACGTCGGCCATCAGGAACACCGTCTCCACCTCGCGGTTGAGCTGCTGGTTCATTCCCGCCATCTGATATTCATATTCGAAATCGGCCACCGCACGCAGCCCGCGCACGATCACGCTGGCCCCTTGCTGAACCGCGAAATCCATCAGCAGCGCATCGAACGAAACGACATCGATCACCGCGTCGATCCCTTCGACCTCGCGCCGCACCGTCGCCATCCGCTCCTCGACGGAGAACATCGGCGATTTGCTCGGGTTCGTCGTCACGCCGACAACCAGCCGGTCGACCAGCTTCGCACCGCGCCGGATGATGTCCATGTGGCCGAGCGTGATCGGGTCGAACGTACCCGGATAGACGCCGATCCGGCTCACCGGTCGCGGTCCACGACATAGCGGGCGACCGCGCGCAGCAGGTCCGCCTCACGCCCGTAGGCGTGCAGATGCTCGACCGCCTGATCCACGAGCATCCGGCACTGCTCGCGCGCACGGTCGACACCCAGCAGCGACAGGAACGTCTCTTTCCCCGCACCGGCATCCTTGCGCAGCGCCTTGCCGACCAGCGCCTCGTCGCCCTCCGCATCCAGCAGGTCGTCGGCGATCTGGAACGCAAGCCCCAGATCGTGCGCATAGCCGCGCAGCGACCGCCGCCCCTCCGGCGCGACGCGGCCCAGGATCACCCCCGCCTCGACCGCGGCGGAGATCAGGGCGCCGGTCTTCATCTGTTGCAGCCGCGTGACGGTGGCCAGATCGAAGCGCGCCTTCTCCGCCTCCAGGTCCATCATCTGACCGCCGGCCATACCGCTCGGCCCGGCGGCGCGCGACAGGTCGAGCACCAGCTCCGCGCGCACGAACGGGTCGGGATGAGTGTCTGGATCGGCCAACACCTCGAATGCCAGCGCATGCAGGCAATCGCCCGCCAGGATCGCCGCCGCCTCGCCGAACACCTTGTGCACGGTGGGCTTGCCGCGCCGCATGTCGTCGTCGTCCATCGCCGGCAGGTCGTCGTGGATCAACGAATAGACGTGGATCGCCTCGATCGCGGTGCCGACCAGCAGCGAACACTCGCGCGACACGCCGAACAGGTCCGCCGTCGCCATCGTCAGCAGCGGCCGCAGCCGCTTGCCCCCGCCGATCGCCGCATGCCGCATCGCCCGGTACAGGTCGGCGCGCGGATCGTCAGGGATCGCCAGCAGCGTGTCGAAGCGGCGATCGACTTCACCCGCGACCAGCGCGATCGCATCCGCCAGCGGCGCATTTGCGGTCGAAGTCGGGGCTTCCGCGTCGGCCATGCTCAGCCCGCCGCGAACGGGCGGGTGCCGGCGGGATTGCCCGAGGCGTCGAGCCGGATCGCCTCGATCCGCGCCTGCGCCGCATCCAGCCGCTCCGCACAGCGCGCGCGCAGCCGGTCGCCGCGCTCGTACAGGCGGATCGACTCGTCCAGCGTCGCATCGCCGCTCTCCAGCCGCCCGACGATCCGCTCCAGTTCCTTCAATGCTGCCTCGAACGACAGGTCGTCGATCGGGGCCTCGCTGGCGGTCTTCGCAGTGGTGTCCGGTGGGGTGGAGGGCGTGCTATCCATCGCGCCGCTATGCGACACGGGCGATGGGGAGGCAAGGCGCTGCCCCGTCTCCCGCAAGCTGTCTTACCCCGACGATGGCCACCGCCGTCGATCTCGGTAGCTCATGCCGCCGCCGACAGCGCCCCCGCATCTCTTGCCCGGTCGCGGCCCGCCGCCTTCGCCTCGTACAGCGCGCGGTCGGCGCAACGGTAAAGCGCCTTCCAGTCGGTCTCCTTCGCCAGCGGTCCGGTGCAGGTGCCGATGCTGGCGGTGACGGCCATGTCGTACGGCATGCGGATGCCTCGCAGCGAGTCGAGCACCCGCGACGCTGCTAGTCCGATGCTCGCGTCGACGATCACCGCGAACTCCTCGCCGCCGATGCGCGCGACCAGCGCGCTGTTCGGCACGACCGTCCGGAGCGCCTTGGCGAAGGCGCGCAGGACCTCGTCGCCGCCGTCATGGCCGATCGTCTCGTTCACCGCCTTGAAGTGATCGAGATCGGCAATCAGCAGCGTCTGCGGCCCCTCCCGCCCGATCGCCTGCGACAGGAACGACCGGCGGTTGAGCAATCCGGTCAGCGGATCGCTGTCCGCCAGCAATCGCGCCGCTATCTCCTGTACGCGAGCCTCGTCGCGCTCCTTCGCCAGCAGGTGGATGCGATAGGCGATGCCGATGCTGGACATGATCGCCTCCACCGCCATCGCCATCAACGTGGAATTGTCGACCCAGAAATTGTCCGCCGTCCAGCCATAGGCGCCGGTGATCCGCATCCCGGCCGCCGCGATCGGCACGCCCCAGGCGATCGCGAACATCCACAGGAAATTGGACCGCTGCCGCCACGCGCTGAACAGAATGATGGGCACGAGCACGATCAGCACCGCGATCGATCCCATCATGAACACGTCGAGCACGTGGATCTGCCACGGCGCCAGCACCGCAAACGCCGTCGCGCTCGCCATCGTCGCGATCATCCCCGCGGTCGTGGCCGGGCCCAGCCAGCCCGCGAACACGCGCGGCTCGAAGAACAGCCGGGCGAAGAACATCACGCTCGTCGCCGATCCGGCCAGCGCCAGACCGCTGATCCGGATGCGATCGTTGTTGTCCAGACCGGGATACCATTGCCCTAGCGCACCCGACGAACTGAGGGCGTATAGCAGCAGGCACAGCAGGAGCAGGCAATAGGCGGGCTGGAACGCCTGCCGCAACGCGCGCCACAGCGCCAGATTATACACGACCAGGGCGAGCACCATGCCGCCGAACGCGCCGTACAGTGCCGCCAGCGACACTTCGGAGTCCGCGTTCTCGCCATGCGTCGCCAGCATCGGTTGGCGCACGATCCCGCGGATGTTCGCAGCCCCCTCGACATGCCAGAGCAGCCGCACCGCGGCGGCGTCATGGTGCGGCAGCGTTTGGGCGATCATCGCCCCCAGCATCAGCCGCTCGCCGGTGGTCCGGCTGGTATAACCCGCCTGCCGGATCGTGCCATCGGCGAACAGGATGTGGAGCATCACCCGGTTCTGCCACACGCTGCCGGTGCGGATCGTCAGCGGACCGTGACTGGCGACCTTCGGCAGCGGCTGCGACAGAACCCAGAAATCGCCGCCGCCGAACGCCCGCTGCGGCGAGGTGCAGTCGAACCGCTCCGGTCCGGCGAACAGCGCGGCGGCGGTCATGCCGGGCGCGGCGCGGACGACGCACACGTCCAGCGGCGTGCCCATCGACGCGGCGGCGGGGGAGGGCACCCACGCGACGAGCAGCATGACCAAAGCCATCCACCACTGTCGCACCACCCGCTCGATCATGCCCCGATCGTTACGCCACCGCCTTCAACGAAAGGTTAACGCCGCAGATACCATCTTCGACTGCGCTCCTTCCGATCGGCGGTACGTACGCGCGACGAGCCAGGCGCGGTAGGTGACTGCGCTTCGATTGCGAACGAGTGCAGGAACCGCGCCGGGGTGCGGAGGTCCCGGAGACAAATTCACGCTCGCCGCCTGAACGGAGTGTCGGCAGCACTTTGACGTGCCCGCAGTCACAGGGCTGAACGCACCCCGATCGAAAAACGAAAAGGGCGGCGGCACCTTCGCGCCACCGCCCCAATTCATTTCATCCAGTGCGAAGCCTACTCCGCCTCGACCGGCGCAGGCTTGCCGCCCTTCTTGCGTGGCTTCTTCGGCGCTGCGGGTTCGATGCCGAACGACAGCGCGCCGTCCTTCATTCGCACCGTCACCTCGCCGCCGTGGACCAGCTTCCCGAACAGCAGTTCCTCGGCCAGCGGCTGCTTGATCTTTTCCTGGATCAGGCGGCCCATCGGCCGTGCGCCGTACAGCTTGTCATAGCCCTTTTCGGTCAGCCAGCTCTTCGCCGCGTCGTCCAGGTTGATGTGGACGTTGCGGTCCGCCAGCTGCAATTCCAGCTGCAGGATGAACTTGTCGACCACCCGCGCGACCACTTCGGTCGGCAGGTATCCGAACGGCACGATCGCATCCAGCCGGTTGCGGAATTCCGGCGTGAACATCTTCTGTACCGCCTGCTCATCCTCGCCCTCGCGGGTCAGGTTACCGAAGCCGACCGTCTCGCGCGCCATGTCGGACGCGCCCGCATTCGTCGTCATGATCAGGATGACGTTGCGGAAATCGACCGTCTTGCCGTGCTGGTCGGTCAGGCGACCGTTATCCATCACCTGCAACAGGATGTTGAACAGGTCGGGATGCGCCTTCTCGATCTCGTCCAGCAGCAGCACGCAATGCGGATTCTGGTCGACCGCATCGGTCAGCAGACCGCCCTGATCGAACCCGACATAGCCCGGGGGCGCACCGATCAGCCGGCTGACCGAGTGACGCTCCATATATTCGGACATGTCGAACCGCTGGAGCGGGATGCCCATGATCGCCGACAGCTGCTTGGCGACCTCCGTCTTGCCGACGCCGGTCGGGCCGGTGAACAGATAGTTGCCGATCGGCTTTTCCGGATCGCGCAGCCCCGCCCGCGACAGCTTGATCGCCGACGCCAGCTTCTCGATCGCGCTGTTCTGCCCGAACACCACCCGCTTCAGGTCGGTCTCCAGCGTCGCCAGCGCCATCTTGTCGTCGGTGCTGACGCTCTTCGGCGGGATACGCGCCATCGTCGCGATGACGGCCTCTATCTCCTTCGGCGTGATCGTCTTCTTCCGCTTGGCGGCGGGCACCAGCATCTGCATCGCGCCGACCTCGTCGATCACGTCGATCGCCTTATCCGGCAGCTTGCGGTCGTTGATGTAGCGCGCCGAAAGCTCGACCGCCGACTTGATCGCATCCGGCGTGTACTTGACCGAATGATGCTCCTCGAATGCTGAGCGCAGCCCCGCCAGGATCTTGATCGTATCCTCGATCGTCGGCTCGTTCACGTCGATCTTCTGGAACCGCCGCAACAGCGCACGGTCCTTTTCGAAGTGGTTGCGGAACTCCTTGTAGGTCGTCGACCCGATGCACCGGATCGAACCGCCCGACAGAGCCGGCTTCAGCAGGTTCGACGCGTCCATTGCGCCGCCGCTGGTTGCGCCCGCGCCGATGACAGTGTGGATCTCGTCGATGAACAGCACCGCGTGCGGCAGCTTTTCCAGCTCGTTGACGACCGCCTTCAGCCGCTCCTCGAAATCGCCGCGATAGCGCGTGCCGGCCAGCAACGCGCCCATGTCGAGCGAGTAGATGACCGCCTCGCGCAGCACGTCGGGCACGTCGCCCTCGACGATCTTCCGCGCCAGCCCCTCGGCGATCGCCGTCTTGCCGACGCCGGGATCGCCGACATAGAGCGGGTTGTTCTTCGACCGGCGGCACAGGATCTGGATCGTGCGATCCACTTCCGGGCCGCGACCGATCAGCGGATCGACCTTGCCGATCTTCGCCTTCTCGTTGAGGTCGACGGTGAATTGCTTCAGCGCGCTTTCCGTCTTGCCCTTCTCCTGTCCCTTTTGCGGCTTCTCGTCCTCGGCCGCACCCTTGGGCGGGGTCGCCTCGGCCGCGCCGCCCTTGCCGACGCCGTGGCTGATGAAGCTGACCGCATCCAGCCGGCTCATGTCCTGCTGTTGCAGGAAATACACCGCGTAGCTTTCGCGCTCGCTGAACAGCGCGACCAGCACGTTCGCGCCGGTCACCTCGTCGCGGCCCGACGACTGCACGTGCAGGATCGCGCGCTGAACGACGCGCTGGAACCCGCTGGTGGGGGACGGATCGGTCTGCGCATCGACTTTCAGCGCATCCAGTTCGGTGTCGAGGTAATGCGCGACCGTGGTCTTCAGCTCACCCAGATCGACATGGCACGCCGTCATCACCTTGGATGCGTGCTCATCGTCGATCAGCGCAAGCAGCAGGTGTTCCAGCGTTGCATATTCGTGGCGGCGCGAGGACGCGGCCTCCAGCGCCTTGTGCAGCGTGGTTTCCAGCGCGGGGGCGAATGACGGCATGTTGCTACTCCAGTCGGGCCCGATGACGAGCCCTTTCCGTGTATGTCGGAACGGTGACGCCCATCATCAAGCGGCGCGGCCTTCCCAATCGGGCGCGCGCCGCGACGCTCACCGCCGGAATAGCGCGTCGGCGCTTGCCCGATGGTTAACGGCGTATTCGTGCTTGCGCCGGACGCGGGCGATTTCACCCTCCAGCACCGTGATCCGCGATTCCAGTTCGGTCACCGACAACGGGTCCAGATCCTCGCGCACCAGCTGGTCGAGAAGGTCGTTGCGGCGGGAGGGGGCGTCGTCGATGTCCACGGTGTTCCGGCTCCTGAACCCAGAACGTTGACCCGCGCGGACACGTTGTCAATAAGCCCGACCGACGACCACCTCCCGTTTAAGGCGAACCGATGGACTCGATCCCTGCGACGATGACCGCGATCGATCCGGACCAGCCCGGCGGGCCGGAGGTGCTGGCCCCGGTCCAGCGTCCGGTGCCGGTGCCCGGCCCCGGCGAGGTGCTGGTCCGCGTCGCCGCCACCGGCGTCAATCGCCCCGACGTCATGCAGCGGCAGGGCAAATACCCGCCGCCCCCCGGCGCGCCCGGCATCCTCGGTCTCGAACTGTCCGGCACGATCGCGGCGGTGGGCGAGGGTGTCGATGCGGCGCAGATCGGCCAGCCCGTCTGCGCGCTCGTCGCCGGGGGCGCCTATGCGGAATACGCCGTCGCGCCCTTCGGCCAGTGCCTGCCGGTGCCGCCGGCACTGTCGATGATCGAAGCGGCGGCTTTGCCGGAGACGCTGTTCACCGTGTGGACCAACCTGTTCGAGCGGGCCTACGCGACGGAGGGGGACAGCGTCCTCGTCCACGGCGGCACCAGCGGCATCGGCACGATGGCGATCCTGCTCGGGAAGCTGTTCGGTCTTACCGTCATCGTCACCTGCGGCAGCGCCGCCAAATGCCGGGCCGCGCTCAACCTCGGCGCGGCGCATGCGATCGACTATTCGCAGGACGATTTCGTGGAGCGCGTGAAGGATATCACCGACGGGCAGGGGGTGCAGGCCGTGCTGGACATGGTCGGCGGCGACTATGTTCCCCGCAACCTGCAATGCCTGGCGGAGGACGGCCGCCACGTCTCGATCGCGGTCCAGCGCGGCGCATCGGCGACGGTGCCCCTGTTCGACATCATGCGCCGCCGCCTGACCCTCACCGGCTCGACGCTGCGGGCTCGCGACGCCGCGTTCAAGTCGCTGGTCGCCGACGAACTCACCCGCACCGTCTGGCCCCATGTCGAGGCCGGCAACCTCAAACCCGTCATCGACCGCGTCTTCCGCCTCGCAGACGCCGCCGACGCCCACCGCCGGATGGAAGCGGGCGACCACGTCGGCAAGATCGTGCTGACGGTGGAATAGCCTTCAGCCTGAATGCCAACGAAGTTCCAGCCTGTCCGCAGCATCGCCGAGGCGTCTGTCCCGCGTCCATAGCTGACAGTTGGGAGTGAGCCGGATCGACGCCAGAAGGTGAGCATCGATATAGCCGATGCCGAGACCGAACAGATGATGGTGTTCGAGGAAGATCAGAACCTCTTCCGTCCCGGCGACAGCTGCCTGCGGCAGTTCGCTAAGCATGGCGAGCACCATTGCGCGGTCCCGAAGGCTGCCCAATGCCAGTTCACCGATGACAAAGGGGTGGCAGAGGACCAATCCTGTCCGCAACGCCTCGACCAATGGCTTTTGGTTCGACCGGAGATGGTCGATCCAGATCGAAGTGTCGACGAGGATCATGTCGGATCGATAGGCCTGCGGCGCGGTGCTGCTGTCGCATCAGGGTCGCTGCCGCCGAGCAGCGCAAGCCTCCGGGCGCTTTCCCGCTCGATCAACGCCCTGAGCGCTTCCCGAACCAGCGATGACTTCTCACGCAGTCCCGTCAAATCCTGAGCGCGGGCAAGCAACGCGTCATCGAGCGCGAGGGTGGTTCGCATGTCGGGCTCCTTGAAGGCACGATTGTCGTCACCAAACGATGGCGATGTTGACGCGTCGATGCAACTCGCTGGTCCTGAACGCCCCGTCGCACCTTACGCGCCCGCGGCCCCGAGGAAGTTACCCACTCCATCATCATCCCGAAGTTCGTCGGCATGACGCGACAGGGGCTCAAATGCCCGATCGGCAAAGCTCATCGGTCAACCCGCCCGAGGCCCGCTGTCCTACACGCCCCGGACATGAGATCGTCGTGCCATGCCAAACCGCATTGCCACTCTGTCATCGACGCTCGGAACACCACTCTCGACGTCGAAGTGGAGGACCCCGTCCGACGCCTCCACTTCCTCCACTTCGATCCGGATCGTGCGCAAACCGACGCGGTTCCGTCACATCGCCGTCGCGCGATCGTCACGCCGCCGGAACGCCCCCGTCACATCCCTGGACTATCGCATCCGGAGGGACACCGGGAGGCACGCCATGACCGTCGCGACCTTGGCAGACATCACCGATCTGACCGATTTCGCCAATTCGCGCCCCAGCGTGCCCGAGCGTGTCGTGGAGCGGCGGCGCTATCGGACGATCTGGATCAGCGACGTGCACCTCGGCACGCGTGGTTGCAACGCGGGGATGCTCATCGACTTCCTCGATCATGTCGACAGCGAGCATCTGTTCCTGGTCGGCGACATGATCGACGGATGGCGGCTGAAGAAGAGGTTCTTCTGGCCCGCCGCGCACAACGACGTGGTCTGGCGGCTACTCAAGCGGGCGAAGCGCGGCACGAAAGTGACGTACATCCCCGGCAATCACGACGAAGTGTTCCGCCAGTTCACCGGCCTCGACTTCGGCGGCATCGCAATCCGGCGTCAGGCGATCCACGTCACCGCGGACGGTCGCCGCCTGCTCGTGCTGCACGGCGACGAGTTCGACGCGATCACGCTGGCACATCGCTGGCTCGCGCATGTCGGCGATGCCGCCTACACCGTGCTGATGGGCGTGAACCGCTGGTTCAATCTCGCCCGCCGAGGGCTGGGCATGCCCTATTGGTCGCTGTCGCAGCATGCCAAGGCGAAGGTGAAGAACGCCGTCGCCTTCATCTCCGACTTCGAGGAGGTCGTGGCGCACGCGGCGGGCACGCGCGGCGTCGACGGGGTCGTGTGCGGCCACATCCACACCGCCGAGCAGCGGGAGATCGAGGGCGTCGCCTATTACAATGACGGCGATTGGGTCGAGAGCTGCACCGCGCTGGTCGAGCATGTCGACGGCACGATGGAAATCCTGCGCTGGGCCGACGAGATGGCCGACCGCGCGCGGACCGCGACGATCGTCACACTGGCCGCAGCAGCATGAGGAACACCGGGATGCGCATCGCCATCGTCACCGACGCCTGGAGCCCGCAGGTCAACGGCGTCGTCCGCACGCTGGAGGCATTGACGCGCGAACTCGCCGCGACAGGACATGAGGTGATGGTCGTCTCCCCTGATCGGTTCCGCAACTTCCCGTGCCCCACCTATCCCGACATCCGGCTCGCGCTGGCGGGGAAGAAGACGGTCGGTCGCCTGCTGGGCGAGTTTGCACCGGACGCGATTCATATCGCTACGGAAGGCCCGCTCGGCATCGCCGCCCGCGCGTGGTGCGTGGCGGGCGACCTGTCCTTCACCACCGCCTTTCACACGCAGTTTCCGGACTACGTCGCCGCGCGGACCGGCGTCGATCCATCCTGGATGTGGCGCTACATCCGGTGGTTCCACGGCGCGTCGCACGCCGTGCTGGCGTCGACGCCGACGGTGGAGGCGACGCTGGTCGATCGCGGGATCGACCGGGTGCGGGCATGGGGTCGCGGCGTCGACTTCGCGACCTTCGGCAGCGACGGGGCGCGCGATCCGGCGATGACCGGTCTGGCCGGACCGGTGCTGCTGTATGTCGGTCGCGTGGCCGTCGAGAAGAACCTGCCCGCCTTCCTCGCTTGCGGCCATCGCGGCACCAAGGTCGTGGTCGGAGACGGTCCGGCGCGTGCGAAGCTGGAGCGCGAGTTTCCGGGTACCCTGTTCCTCGGCTCCCGGACTGGGGCGGAATTGGCCGCGGCGTATCGCAGCGCCGACGTGCTGGTTTTCCCCAGCCGGACGGACACGTTCGGGCTGGTGATGGTCGAGGCGCTGGCGTGCGGCACGCCGGTCGCCGCTTACCCGGTGGCGGGGCCGATGGACGTGCTGGACGACCGCGTCGGTTCGATGGACGAGAATCTGGACGCCGCGATCGCCGCCGCGCTGACCCGCGACCGCGTGACCTGCGCCGCCTATGCAGGGCGGTTCAGCTGGGCGGCCAGCGCGCGCCAGTTCGTCGCGGCCTTGGCTCCCATTCGCACGGCCGCCCCGGCTCTTGTGCCGCTCGCCGCCTGAAATCCCCGCACCGGGTTGCCCTCGGGGCGCGGGCGTTCTACATCGCAGGCAATGTGCGGCCGCTCCGGGAAGGGGCGGCCCTTTCTGTTTTAGACGGAGTTTCCGCCCGTGGCCCAGCCGCTCATGCCCCACGCGACCGCTTCCTGGCTGGTCGATAATACCGCGCTCTCGTTCGAGCAGATCGCGGATTTCTGCGGTCTCCACATCCTGGAGGTGCAGGCGATCGCCGACGACACCGCCGCGACCAAGCTGACCGGCCGCGATCCGGTGCGCGCGCACGAGCTCGGCCAGGACGAGATCGACAAGGGTCAGGCCGATCCCGACTATCGCCTGAAGATGACGAAGGGGCCGGAGCAGGTCCGCCGGACCAAGGGCCCGCGCTACACGCCCGTGTCCAAGCGTCAGGACAAGCCGGACGGTATCGCCTGGATCATCCGCAATCACCCGGAAATCAGCGACGGCGCGATCGGCAACCTGATCGGCACGACGCGTACCACGATCGCCGCGATCCGCGACCGCAGCCACTGGAACATCGCGAACATCACGCCGAAGGATCCGGTGACGCTCGGCCTGACAACGCAGCGCGAGCTCGACGCCGCGGTGGCGAAGGCCGCCAAGGGCAGCCCGGAGGATGCGCAGCCGACCGACAGCCGCCTCGAAGGCGATCGCGAGGCGCTGATCGCGCAGCTTCACGCGGAGCGCGAGCAGCAGGCGCGCGATGCCGACGCAGTGCTGCACGGCGACGATCCCGCATCGCAGGCGCGCGCGCTGTTCGACGACCCGTTCCGCCGCTGATCCCAACCGGTTGCGTCCCTTCGTTTTCCGCCTAAGCTGCGGCAAAACGAGGGGACGCTGACCATGTGCGACGACCATACCGCCGACGACAACGACCGCGGTACGACCCGCCGCGATTTCGGCATCGGCATGGGCGCGGCGAGCCTGATCGCGCTGCTGCCCAGCCCCGCCGGCGCGGTGACGGTCGCCGGCAAGGCGGTGACGATCAAGACGCCGGACGGCATCTGCGACGCCTATTTCGTCGCCCCTGCGACGGGCCGCCATCCGGCGGTGCTGATCTGGCCCGACATTATGGGGCTGCGTCCGGCGTTCGAACAGATGGCCCGGCGGCTGGCCGAGTCCGGCTATGCGGTGCTGGTCGTCAACCAGTTCTACAGGTCGGTGAAGGCGCCCTTCCTGAAGCCCGGCGAAAGCTTCGACCAACCCGCCGTCCGCGACCGCATCATGCCGTGGCGCACGCCTCTGACCGCCGAGGCAGTGACCAGCGACGGCAAGACCTTCGTCGCATGGCTCGACACCCAGAAACAGGTCGACACCCGCCGCGGCATCGCGGTCACCGGCTATTGCATGGGCGGCCCGATGATGATGCGCACCGCCGCCGCCCGCCCGGATCGGGTGAAAGCCGGCGCGTCGTTCCACGGTGCGGCGCTGGTCGGCGACGCGCCGGACAGTCCCGACAAGCTCGTGTCCCGGCTCAAAGGCGGCTACCTGATCGCAATCGCCGCCAACGACGACGCCCGCTCACCCGACGACAAGACCAAATTGCGCGCCGCCTTCGCCGCCGCCAAAATTCCTGCCGAGATCGAGGTGTACGAGGGCGCGAACCACGGCTGGTGCCCGCCCGACAGCCGCGCCTACAACCAGCCGCAGGCGGAGCGCGCATGGGCACGCCAGCTGGCGCTGTTCAAGAAGCAGCTCTGAAGGGAAGCATGATGACCTTGGTCTTCTACACAAACCCGCAATCGCGTGGCCGCATCGCCCGGTGGATGCTGGAGGAAGTCGGCGCGCCATACGACACCGTGCTTCTGGGCTATGCCGACAGCATGAAGGCCGCCGAGTATCTGGCGATCAATCCGATGGGCAAGGTGCCGGCGATCGTCCACGACGGCCATGTCGTCACCGAATGCGCCGCGATCTGTGCCTATCTCGCCGATGCCTTCCCCGACGCCGGTCTTGCACCGCCAACGACGGGGCGTGCCGATTATTATCGCTGGCTGTTCTTTGCCGCAGGCCCGGTCGAGCAGGCGGTGATCGACCGATCCCGCAAGATCGAGGTCACGCCAGAGCAAGGCCGCATGGTCGGCTATGGCAGCTACGACACTACGGTCGATGCGCTGGAGGCGGCGGTGAAGGGCAGGAGCTTCATCGCCGGTGATCGTTTCTCGGCAGCGGATGTCTATGTCGGCAGCCACATCGCCTGGGGCATGATGTTCGGCACGCTGCCAAAGCGCGAGGCTTTTGAAAGCTATCTGGCGGGCCTCACCGCCCGCCCGGCGTTCCAGCGCGCGCATCAGCTGGACGAACAGGCCGCCGCAGCCTGAGGCCTATTTGGACGTCAGTGACGTCCAACGCGCGCCAAGGCCGCCATCCGCGCGGGCAACTCCGCCCGGATGGCGCGCCGTTCCGAGGCGGGGCGGGTGCCCCATCCGGTGATCTCGCTGATCGACCGGCCGCATCCGACGCACCAGCCCGTCACCGGATCGAGCGTGCAGGTATTGACGCACGGCGACGCGACCTCTTCCGACTCCGGCTGCTTTAACCCGACCATGATGGAGGTACGCGCGACCATCACGGTTGGATGACGAGTGCGACCTTCAGAAACTCCGGGATCGGTCCGTTCCAGCCCTCGTCGGGACCATCGTCGCGCTCGTCGCGGCGATAACGATCGCGGCGCTGGTCGCTGCGGTCGCCGTAGCGGTCGTCCTGCCGCTCGCGTCGAGGTGCACGATCCTGCTGCTGCTGACGAAATTGCTCCTGCCGCGTATCGCGTTGCTGCTGAGGCTGCGACGGGGGAGAACGCTCCGGCACCGGCTCCCGCATCGGAGCGACGTCATGCACCGGCGCGGCCGGGACCGCACTCTCGGCACGCTCCGGCCGCCGTCCGCGACGCGGGCGCTCCGCCGGTGCTTCTGCGTCAGGCTCGGCCACGCGCGTCGACTCCGCTTCGAGGCGGGGGATCTTCTGGCCGGTCAGCTTCTCGATATTCTCGATATTCTCGGCATCGTCCGGCGCGGCGAACGTGTAGGCGGTACCCGTCGCCCCCGCGCGACCGGTGCGGCCGATCCGATGGACGTAATCGTCGGGGTGCCAGGGTGCGTCATAGTTGAAGACGGTGCTGACGCCCTTGATGTCGAGGCCGCGCGCCGCAACGTCGGACGCGACGAGGATCGTGACGTCACCGCGCTTGAACAACTCCAGCTCGGCCAGCCGCTGCGGCTGTTCCATGTCGCCGTGGATCTCGCCCGACTTGAAGCCGGCCTGCTTCAGCACCTTGTTCAGTTCGCGGACAGTCGTCTTGCGGTTGCAGAAGACGATCGCGTTGGTCACTTCCGGCTGGGCGAGCAGGCGTCGCAGACGCTCGCGCTTGTCCGCCGCTTTCACCGATACCAGCCACTGGGTGATGTTGATGTTGGTCGATGCCGGGCGCGCGACCTCGATCCGCTTGGGATTGTCGAGGAACCTGTCCGCCAGCTTCTTGATCGGCGCGGGCATCGTGGCAGAGAACAGCAACGTCTGCCGCTGCTTGGGCAGCTTCGTGCAGATTTCCTCGATGTCCGGGATGAAGCCCATGTCGAGCATCCGGTCCGCCTCGTCGATCACGAGCAGCGAGCAGCCGGTCAGCAGGATGTTGCCGCGGCCGAACAGGTCCATCAGGCGGCCCGGCGTCGCGATCAGGACGTCGACGCCCTTTTCCAGTGCCTTGATCTGGTCGCCCATCGATACGCCGCCGATCAGCAGCGCCATCGACAGCTTGTGGTTGGCCCCGTATTTCTCGAAGTTCTCGGCGACCTGCGCGGCAAGTTCGCGCGTCGGCTCCAGGATCAGGCTGCGCGGCATGCGCGCGCGGCTGCGGCCCTGGGCCAGGATGTCGATCATCGGCAGCACGAACGACGCGGTCTTGCCGGTGCCGGTCTGGGCGATGCCGATGATATCGCGCATCATCAACACAGGCGGGATCGCCTGCGCCTGGATCGGCGTGGGCGTGTCATAGCCGGCGTCGTTGACGGCCTTGAGAAGTTCGGGGGACAGGCCGAGATCGGCAAAGCTCATGTAGCGGTCCGGAAAATGGGCGCGCGATCCCCCGCGCGCTAGCTCCGTTGCGCTCGCGTATTCGACCGGCAAAGTCAAGAAAACCGGCGAAGTTGTGCCGCTTTGGGGTGGCTGCGTGGCCTTATCGCACCGGTTTCAATAATTTGAACGAGTCGATCTCGCATGATGCGCCCGATCGCACGCGGATCGTGTCGCGGTCGGCGCAGACCTGACCGTCGCTACCCGGCCGGATATAGAAGTTCGAATAGAAGTCGACCGATCGGCATTGCCGACCCAGCTTGGCGCGAACGCGCTGCCCGCCCTGCACGACAAGATCGATCGTCGCGGGAGCCGATACCATCGCGCCTGCCAGACTGGCGGCGGCGATGCATTTCGGCCCCTTGCTCTCCTTCCATATGGTCGGCGCGGTCAGCGCGACGCGGCCCGGTACGTTCATCCTCGGCACGCGGATCGTGATCCGCTCGTGGATCGTCAACTGCGTCACCACGACACGCGAAGGCCGTTGCGCGGGCGCTTCCGCCGCGAGGGCGAGTGGCGCCGCCAGCGCGACGAGAAGGGGCAAGGCTTTGGCGATCATCGTTCCGGGGCAGGGTGGTAGCGGGGATCGTTGAACGCCTCATGAATTGCGCCTAGCCGATCAGGCAAGATGATTGGTGCCACCACTCCCCAACTGACCTCCGCTCAGGCCGCGATGCTGGCGGAGCTTGCCCCGGTGCTCGGGCCTAAGGGCATCGTCACCGACGCCGCGACGATCGCCCCGTGGCTGCAGGATTGGCGCAAGCGGTGGCAGGGCGCGTCGCCTGCGATCCTGACTCCCGCGAACACTGCCGAAGTCGCCGCGATCGTGGCAGCGGCGGCGCGACACCGCGTGCCGCTGGTGGCGCAGGGCGGCAATAGTTCGATGGTCGGCGGAGCGACTCCTCCCGCGGACGGCAGCGCGCTGATCCTGTCGCTGCGCCGGCTCGACCGCATCCGCTCGATCGACGCCGAGGCGGGGTTGTCGGTGGTCGAGGCGGGTGTCGTTCTCCAGACCTTCAACGATGCTGCGCTGACGGTCGGCCGACGTTTTCCCCTGACCCTCGGCGCACGGGGCAGCGCGACGATCGGCGGCTTGGTATCGACCAACGCCGGCGGCACGCAGGTGCTGCGGTTCGGCACGATGCGCGGGCTGGTCGCGGGCGTGGAGGCGGTGCTGGCGGATGGCTCCATCTATGACGGACTCGCGGCCCTGAAGAAGGACAATCGCGGCTACGACCTCGATCATCTGCTCGTGGGAGCGGAGGGGACGCTCGGGATCGTCACCGCCGCGACATTACGGCTGGCCCCTGCCGTGGCGGCGCGGGGCGTCGCCTGGGCGGGCGTGAGCGATCCCCAAACGGCGTTGGCCCTATTGCGCAGCTTCCAGCGCGACACTGACACGATCGAAAGTTTTGAGATCATGCCGGCGGCCACGCTCGACGCCGCGCTCGCGCATGTCTCCGGCTCCCGCGCGCCCTTGCAGGGGCGACACCGCTGGCATCTGCTGATCGAGGCCACGGCAGCGACTGACGACGCGGAGGCGCCGGCTGCGATGCTGGAACGTCTGCTTGGCGCAGCGCTCGCGGGCGGGCTGGTGGAGGATGCGACGATCGCGGTCAGCGAAGCGCAGGCCGAGGCGTTCTGGCGCCTGCGTGATTCGCTGTCCGATGCGGAGCGGGCGAGGGGCCCTGCCGTCCAGTTCGACATCGCCGTGCCGGTCGCGACGATGCCCGCCTTCATGCAGCAGGCAGCAAGCGCGGCCGAGCATCGCTTCCCCGGCACGGATGCTTCGGGCTTCGGTCACCTGGGCGATGGCAACATCCATTTCCACGTCCGCGCGCCCGAAGGCGTCGACCGCGACCGCTGGTACGCGGAGGATGCACCCGTCATCACCCGCTTCGTCCACGACCTCGTCGACGCGGCGGGCGGCACCATCTCCGCCGAACATGGCATTGGCCAGATGAAGCGCGACGAACTGGCGCGGATCGCATCGCCCGCGCGGATGATGGCGCTGATGGCGATCAAGCAGGCGATGGACCCGCTGGGCATTCTCAACCCCGGCAAGCTGCTTGCGCCGCCAGCGCGCGGCCAATAGAGCCTCTGCCGATCGGCGGGCGGCCCATCGGGGGGCGGGCCTGCGACATGACGACGGAGAGAATTATGGCCAGCGCGCCGCA
Organism: Sphingomonas longa; assembly: GCF_016892685.1. NCBI lineage: Bacteria > Pseudomonadati > Pseudomonadota > Alphaproteobacteria > Sphingomonadales > Sphingomonadaceae > Sphingomonas > Sphingomonas longa. The sequence continues at coordinate 1,083,668 of NZ_JAFEMC010000001.1, read as the reverse complement.
ACTGCCGCTTTTCTACAATGGCCTGGAGCCGCTTTCGAGCGAGACTCACGCCGACTACCGCATCCAGCCGCAGGACAGCGCACCGCACCTGATCGGCCAGCATGCGATCCCGATCACTACGGACGAGTTCGCGCTGGTGCAGCGTTTCATGCCGATCGTGTTTTCGGTCGGCGACGACGCGATCCCGCTCGGCCTGATGGGCCTGAACGAGGGAGTGAACGTCTTCATCGGTGACGACGGCAAGCTGGTCGACGACAATTTCTACGTGCCGGCCTATGTCCGTCGCTACCCGTACATGCTCGCGCGGCTGCGCCCGGAGTCGGAGGAGCTGTCGCTCTGCTTCGATCCGAGCAGCCCGGTGCTCGGCGCGTATGACGAGGGCGACAAGCTGTTCGAGAACGGCCAGCCGACCGAGGTCACCAAGCAGATCCTGGCGTTCAACGAGCAGTTCGAACAGGCCGGCCAGCGGACCCAGAACTTCATGCGCGAATTGCGCGAGCTGGGCCTGTTGATGGAAGGCGAAGTCAGCATCCAGCCCGACGCCGGCGGCCAGCCGTTCATCTATCGCGGCTTCCAGATGGTGAACGAGGAGAAGCTCAACGGCCTGCGCGGCGACCAGCTTCGCAAGATGCAGCAGTCCGGCATGCTGCCGCTCCTTTATGCACACCTCTTCTCGCTGGCGCTGATGCGGGAGGTCTTCGGCCGTCAGGTCCAGCAGGGCAAGACGCCGCCGTCGTTGCCGCAGGGCGTGTAAACACCAAGGGGCGGCGGCGGTTCTCGGGCTGTCGTCGCCCCGCCCGGCAGATCGTTACGCGCGCGACCTGTAAAAATGCATTTTTTCCGGGTCGGGCTTGAACCAATCGGCCACTTACCCATTTATGCCATGTACGGTTTCGTGTCCCCCCTTTCGCGAGGCCGTACGACACGCTTTTAGCGTGTCTCCTCCCTGAACCTTGGCCACCTCGTACGCTTCGCGCTGCGGGGTGGTTTTTTATTCGGCGGCCAGCGCCAGCGGTTGCGCGAGTGCTTCATCCGCCAGCGCGTCGATCACCGCACGCACCATCGCCACGACCACAGAGAGGCCCGGACCGACATCGTCCAGCCGAGCATCGAGGTACAGGCTGCGGTCGATTTCGAGCTGGACGGCGTGGATGCCCAGCGCGGGTCGACCGTGCGCCTGCGTCACGAAGCCGCCGGGGTAGGGAGTGTTCAGCCCATGCGGCAACCCCGTCGCCGCCACCGCGGATTCGACACGTGCCGTGAAGCGCGATCCCGCTGCGCTGCCGAACCGGTCGCCGATCACGATCCGCGGCTGCATTCGGCCGAGCGACGGCATCGAATGCAGGTCGAGCAGCACCGCCGCCCCAAATCGCGCCTGCGCCGCCGTCAGCGCCTTGTCCAGCGCAGCATGATAGGGGCGGTGATCCTCCACCAGCCGCTGGGTTATCGCCGCGCCGGAGAACCGCCCGCGCCAGATGTCGCCCACGCCGCCCGCCCGTCGCGGCACGAGGCCCAGTCCGCTGCGCAACTTGGCTGACGGCACCGCCGGCAGCGGCGGCGCGCCGGCATCCACGCGGGGGTCGCGCTCGTCCTCGCTGCGGTTCAGGTCGATCCACGCGCGTGCGCGCCGCTGGATCAGCATCGTCTCCACGCCGCATGCCGCCAGCGCGACGGCATCGACCCGCCGATCTTCCAGGCTGCGCAGCGAAGCGACCGGCACGCGCAACGCGTCGATCAGCGCCGCTGGATACTCGCGCCCGGCATGCGGCACCGACACGACCACCGGCGAGGCGGGCGGCCAGGTGCCGTAGCGGTCGAAGGAAGGCTGCATCGGGCACCATGCTATCGCGGCATCCGGGCAAGGGGAAGGACCGTCGCGGCCCTGCGACGTGGTGAGCCTTTCGACTGGAAATCTTAACCGTCCCGTGGCTACATCGGCTCGACGACGAGGGAAGTACCGAGCGATGATCCGAATCCTGCTGGCCGAAGACGACCAGGTGATGCGCGAATATCTGACGCGCGCGTTGCAGAAGTCCGGCTATGCCGTCACGGCGGTCGATCGCGGCACCGCCGCGCTGCCCCTGATCCAGACGGAATCCTTCGACCTGCTGCTGACCGACATCGTCATGCCGGAAATGGACGGCATCGAACTGGCACAGCGTGCGGGGGAGGTTTCGCCCAATCTGCGCGTCATGTTCATCACGGGTTTTGCCGCCGTCACGCTCAAGGCCGGCAAGGCGATGCCCAACGCGCGCGTCCTGTCCAAGCCCTTCCATCTCCGCGACTTGGTGGCCGAGGTCGATCGCCTGTTCGAGACGGATCTCGCCGGCCTGAATTAGGCGCTTGCGCTCCGCGGCACCCGCCGCTAGAGGCGCGCTTCCCCTTTGTGGGCGTGTAGCTCAGTGGTAGAGCACTGTGTTGACATCGCAGGGGTCGCAAGTTCAATCCTTGCCACGCCCACCATTCAAAAAGCCTCGGTATCTACTGGATCCCGGGGCTTTTTTGCGTCTGGAGGACCGCCTCGCCAAGCGCGTCGTAGATACGATCGAGGTCGGCATCGTCGATGCAATAGGGTGGCATGACGTAGAGCGTGTTGCCCAGTGGGCGCAGCAACAGGTCGGCGTCGCGGAACTGCGCCAACAGCCGCGGGGCAAGCGCCGACAGATAACCAGCGTCCGGCACCTCCAGATCGAGCGCGGCGATCGTGCCGAGCGAGCGGGCATCGGCCACACCGGGCAACGCCGCCAGTCGGTCGAGCCGTGCGGCCTGCCGCGCGGCCAGCGAGGATACCCGCTCCCCCACCGGTTCGTCACGCCAGATCGCCAGGTTCGCGACTGCGGCGGCGCACGCGATCGGGTTGGCGGTGTAGCTGGACGAGTGGAAGAACATCCGCGCGCGATCGGTCGACCAGTGGCTTTGATAGATGTCTTCGCTCGCCATCGTCACCGCCAGCGGCAGGCTACCGCCGGTCAACCCTTTCGACAGGCACAGGATATCCGGTGCGATCTCCGCCTGTTCGCAGGCGAGCAGCGTGCCGGTGCGGCCCCAGCCGGTCATCACCTCGTCGGCGATGAACAGCACGCCGTGCCTCGCGCAGATCGCGTGCATCGCGCGCAACGTGTCCGCGCCGTACATCAGCATCCCGCCCGCGCCGAGCACCAGCGGTTCGACGATGAACGCCGCCGGCTGCGTGCGACACGCCGCCTCCAGCGCCTCCAGCGTCTCCTGCTCGTGACCCGCCGTGGGAAAGGGGATGACGGCGACATCGAACAGCAGCGGCGCATAGGCGGCGCTGAACACCCCGCGTGCGCCGACCGACATCCCGCCGACCGTGTCGCCGTGATAGCTGTGCTGCATCACGACGATGTGGGTCCGCGGCTCGCCCCGGTTCGCGAAGTGACCCAGCGCCATCTTCAGCGCGACCTCGACGCTGGTCGAACCCGAGTCGGAAAAGAACACACGCGTCAGCGACGGGGGCATGATCGCCAGCAGTCCGAGCGCCACGTCTTCGGCGGGCTGATGCGTCCAGCCCGCGAAGATGATCTGGTCCAGCCGCTGCGCCTGCTCGGCGATCGCCGCCATGATCCGCGGGTGGCCGTGACCGTGCGTCGTCACCCACCAGGACGAGATCGCATCGACGATCCGGCGACGGTCGTCGGTGTGAAGCGCCGCGCCCTTGCCGTGCGTGACGAGCGGGATCGGCTCGCCCAGCCCGTGCTGCGTGAAGGGATGCCAGATCGGCGAACTCATGCGAAATCCTCGATGTCGAAGTTCGCCGCGAACGCCGCGCGCAGCGTATCCGCATCGAGCGTGGCGAGGCGGGGCAGGCGACCGAGCCGCTTCACTTGGCCGATCCGGCAGATCGTCGCCTCGCTATCCTCGACGGCCTCGCCCGAAAACGCGACGCCGAGAATGGCGACGCCGCGGTGGCGGAGCGCCTCGATCGTCATCAGGCTGTGATTGATCGTGCCGAGCCCCGTGCGCGCGACGATCACCACCGGCTGCGCCCACTTCGCGAACACATCGGCATAAAGCAGGTTGCCGTCGATCGGGACGAGCGCGCCGCCCGCACCCTCGACAACCAGCGGCCGCTGGGGTGGCAGGGCTAGCCGGTCGGCATCGATCGTGACGCCGTCGATCGCGGCGGCGCGGTGGGGAGAGCAGGGCGTCGTCAGCCGATATGCCTCGGGCAGGATGTGCGCGGCCGGCAATCCGGACAGCGAAGCGACGCGCGCGGCATCGCCGTGGTCGAGGTCGCCCGCCTGCACCGGCTTCCAGTAGTGCGCGGCGAGCGCGCCGGCGAGGGCGGCGGCAAACACCGTCTTGCCGACATCGGTATCGGTGCCCGTGACGACGATCGCGTGGTTCACCGCAAAACCTCCTCCAGCGTGTCGGCCAGCCGCTCGATATCGGCGGTGTCGATGTTGAGCGTCAGCGAGATCCGCAGCCGCGCTGTGCCCGCTGGAACCGTCGGCGGGCGGATGCCGCGCACGTCCAGCCCCGCCGCCTGAAGCGCCGCCGCAACGCGCATCGCCTGCGCGTCCTCGCCCAACACCAGCGGCAGGATTTGGGATTCCGTCGCCGTCGCGCCAAGCGGCGACAGCAGGCGCTCCGCCGTGGCGATGCGTTCGGCCAGTGCGGTGCGGCGCTCGGGTTCGTCGGACAGGATATGCAGCGCCTCCCGCACCGCCGCGGCCATCAGGGGCGAAGGAGCGGTGGAAAAGATGAAGCCCCGCCCGCGGTTGACGAGGAAATCCGTCACCACGCGCGGCCCGCAGACCAGTGCGCCTTCGCAGCCCAGCGCCTTGCCGCAGGTGTGCAGGCTGACGACACGATCGCCGCGCGGCCGGTCGCCCAGCAATCCGCGCCCGTCCGGCCCGAACACCCCCGTCGCATGCGCTTCGTCGACGATCAGCACGGCGTCGTACCGGTCCGCGATCGCGGTCAGCGCATCCAGCGGCGCGCGGTCGCCGTCCATGCTGTAGAGGCTTTCGACCACGATCCACGGCGTGCCGACGCCGCCAGCGACCCGCCAGCCCGCGATCGCGTCGGCGAACGACTGCGCGTCGTTGTGGCGCGCGACGGCGACCGGTGCGCGGGCGAGGGCCATGCCGTCATGCGCGCTGGCATGGATCAGCGTGTCGTGGACGATCAGGTCGCCCCGCTGCGGCAGCGTCGCGAGCAGGGTCGCATTCGCCGCGAAGCCGCTTGAAAAATACAGCGCCGACTCCGCGCCGAAGAACGAAGCCGCCTCCGTCTCCAGCGCTTCGTGCTCCGGATCGTTGCCGCGCAGCAGCCGCGATCCGCCCGACCCGATCGCGACGCCACGCCCGATCGCCTCCCCGACCGCGTCGCGTAGGCGCGGCGACCCGGCCAGCCCGAGATAGTCGTTCGAGGCGAAGTCGATGCCCGCACGTGCGTGCAGGCTACGGTACCGATCGCGCTCCGCCAGCGCGCCAAGATCGCGGCGATGCGCGGCGAAGGGTGTCATAGCGGCCCGCTGATCGTCGTCGTCATCGTCGTCCTCGCCCCTCCGGTCGCGGCTCCTACCAGCATCGGCGGCGAAGGCCAGCCGTCCGCCCTCCCGCTATGGACTGCCGCTACGGCACGCGAGAGCGGCTCACCCCATACGTATGTGGTCGTGCCGCAATTGACGGGGGAACCGGGAGGTGTTCGGATTATTTCATCCTGAGGGGGCGTCCACCGTCCCGAGACTCGATGGAGCAGAGCATGTCCGACGACCGCCATGACGCGATTCGCACCCGCGCCTACCAGCTTTGGGAAGAGGAGGGCCGTCCGCACGGTCGCGACGAGCATCACTGGCATGCGGCGTCACAGGGGGCCAGCAGCGACGCGTCCGAACCCGCCACCTCGGCGGCGGGGGACGAAGCCGGTGGTGACTTGACCGAGGAACTGCAGGCCGGCTCCCCGCCCACCCGCAAGCCGCGCGCCACCAAGCCGGAAGAGCCACCACAGACGACCGCCGCGGAGCCGAGCGCGAAGAAAGCCCGCTCGCCCAAAGCAAAATCGGCGAAATAGCCGACCCTTCCGCCGACTTCAGACGTTCGTAGGGTCGCGCAGGCGGTTGCCGGCGGACCGGAGGGGAATTTGTTGATGCCTGATGCCACCCAGACGACGCGCCACAGCGCGCTCGATCCGATTCTGCTGATGCCCAAAACCGAAGCGCTGGATCGTGCGACCAAACCGGCAGAGCGGCTGGTGATCGACACGATCGCGCCCAGCGTCGATGGCGGCTGGCCGGTCAAGCGGATCGCCGGCGAAGCGGTGACGGTGGAGGCGAACGTCTTCACCGACGGGCACGAGCAACTCGCGGTCGAACTATTGTGGCGGCCCGCCGACGAGACCGAATGGCGCGCGGTGCGGATGGCGGCGCTGCCGACCGATCGCTGGCGCGCGGTATTCGTGCCCGAGCGGCTGGGCCGGCATGAGTTCGCGGTCGAGGGCTGGCTGGACGTATTCGGCGGCTTTCGGCGCGATTTCGCCAAGAAGCTGGGTGCGGACGTGGCGCAGCGGGTCGATTACATGGAGGGCCGCGGCATCGTGCGTGCGGCGGCGAAGCGCACCGGCAATGCCGAGCTTTTGCGCTGGGCCGACCGTGTCGATGCCGGTGACGATGCGCGCGAAGGGGCCGAACTGCTGCTGGCGGACGAACTCGCGCGACTGATGACGGCGGCGGACGACCGGCCGCACCGGTTGCGCTCGGCGACGGTCCTGCTCGATGCCGAACGCCTCGCGGCGCGGTTTTCCAGCTGGTACGAATTGTTCCCGCGCTCGCAGGTCATCGATCCGACGAAGCACGGCACATTCGACGATGTCATCCCGCGCCTGCCGCAGATCCGCGACATGGGGTTCGACACGCTGTATTTCCCGCCGATCCACCCGATCGGCAAAACCAACCGCAAGGGACCGAACAACACGCTGACGCCGGGCCCGAACGATCCCGGCAGCCCCTATGCGATCGGTTCGGATGCGGGCGGACACGATGCGGTGCATCCCGAACTCGGCGGGTTCGAGGCGTTCGCGCGGCTGGTGGAGGCGGCGAAGGCGCACGGGCTGGAGGTCGCGCTGGACTTCGCGATCCAGTGTTCGCCGGATCACCCTTGGCTGAAGGATCATCCCGGCTGGTTCGCATGGCGACCCGACGGGTCGATGAAGTATGCGGAGAACCCGCCGAAAAAATATCAGGACATCGTCAACGTCGATTTCTACGGCCCCGACGCGATCCCGGGCCTGTGGGTCGCGCTGCGCGATGTCGTGCTGTTGTGGGTCGAACACGGCGTGAAGGTCTTCCGCGTCGACAATCCGCACACCAAGCCGCTGCCGTTCTGGGAGTGGATGATCGGCGAGGTCCGCGCACAGCATCCCGATGCGATCTTCCTGGCGGAGGCGTTCACGCGCCCGACGATGATGTACCAGCTTGCGAAGGTCGGCTTCTCGCAAAGCTACACCTATTTCACCTGGCGCGACCGCAAGGACGAGCTGACCGAGTATATCGAGGAACTGACGACGGAGGCTCCCAAGGAGTTCTACCGGCCGCATTTCTTCGTCAACACGCCAGATATCAACCCGGTCTATCTCCAGACATCCGGCCGGCCCGGCTTTCGCATCCGCGCCGTGCTCGCGGCGACGCTGTCGGGCCTGTTCGGCGTCTATTCCGGCTTCGAGCTGTGCGAGGCCGCGGCGATCCCCGGCAAGGAAGAATATCTCGACAGCGAGAAGTACATCGTCAAGCCGCGCGACTGGAACGCGCCGGGCAACATCACGATGGACATTGCGATGCTCAACCGTATTCGCCGGCAATATCCGGCGCTTCAGACGCATCTGAATACCAAGTTCTTCGTCGCCAACGACGACAACATCATCTGGTACGGCAAGCCCGATCCGGACGGAAAGGGAATCATCTGCGTCATGGTCAATCTCGACCCGCACAACGGCCATGAATGCAATTTCCAGATTCCGCTCTGGGAGCTCGGGCTGGACGATAATGCCAGCGTCGATGTCGAGGATCTGGGCGAGGGCTGGCGCTTCCGCTGGTATGGGAAGGATCAGTTCATCCGCATCGAGCCCGACCAACCCTATCGTATCTGGCGCCTGACGCCCGGAGGTTTCGCATGAGCGAGTTGCAGTCGGACGCCGTCACCGATCCGATGAAGGACCCGCTCTGGTACAAGGACGCGGTGATCTATCAGGTCCACGTCAAATCCTTCTACGACAGCAACAATGACGGCATCGGCGACTTCAAGGGACTGTTGCAGAAGCTGGATTACATCGCCGACCTCGGCGTGACCTGCATCTGGCTGCTGCCCTTCTATCCCAGCCCGCGGCGCGACGACGGCTACGACATCGCCGCGTACGAGGACGTGTCCCCCGATTACGGCACGATGGAGGATGCGACCGCATTTATCGCGGCGGCCCACGATCGAGGCATTCGCGTCGTCACCGAACTCGTCATCAACCACACATCGGACCAGCATCCGTGGTTCCAGGCCGCGCGCAAGGCCCCGCCGGGATCGCCGGAACGCGCCTTCTACGTCTGGTCCGACGACGACAAGCTCTACAGCGGCACCCGCATCATCTTCCTCGACACCGAAAAGTCCAACTGGACGTGGGACGAGGAGGCGGGTGCCTATTTTTGGCACCGCTTCTATTCGCACCAGCCCGACCTGAACTTCGACAATCCGGCGGTGCTGGAGGAAGTGCTGCGCGTCATGCGCTTCTGGCTCGATCTCGGCGTCGACGGGCTGCGGCTGGACGCCATTCCGTATCTGATCGAGCGTGACGGCACCTCGAACGAGAACCTGCCCGAGACGCACGACGTCCTGAAGAAGATCAGGGCCGCGCTGGACCGCGAATATCCCGACCGCATGCTGCTCGCCGAAGCCAATATGTGGCCGGAGGATACGCAGCAATATTTCGGCGACAGCGCCGCGGCGGGCGAGGCGGGCGACGAGTGCCACATGGCGTTCCACTTCCCCCTGATGCCGCGCATGTACATGGCGGTGGCGCAGGAGGATCGCTTCCCGATCACCGACATCATGCGCCAGACGCCCGATATTCCGGCGAACTGCCAATGGGCGATCTTCCTGCGCAACCACGACGAACTGACGCTGGAAATGGTCACCGATTCGGAGCGAGACTATCTCTGGAACACCTATGCCGCCGACCGGCGCGCGCGGATCAATCTTGGTATCCGCCGCCGCCTCGCGCCGCTGATGGAGCGGGACCGGCGGCGCATCGAGTTGATGCACGCGCTGCTGCTGACGATGCCCGGCACGCCGGTGCTGTATTACGGCGACGAGATCGGGATGGGCGACAACATCCATCTCGGCGACCGCGACGGCGTCCGCACGCCGATGCAATGGTCGCCCGACCGCAACGGCGGCTTCAGCCGCGCCGATCCGCCGCAACTCACGCTTCCCGCGATCATGGACCCGCTCTACGGCTATCAGGCGGTGAACGTGGAGGCGCAGGAGCGCGACGGCCATTCGCAGCTGAACGCGGTCAAGCGCATGCTGGCGGTGCGACGCGAGCATCCCGCCTTCGGTCGCGGGACGCAGCGCTTCCTGCGCCCCGCCAACCGCAAGATCCTCGCCTACATCCGCGAATATCAGGACGATCGCATCCTGTGCGTGTTCAACCTCGGCCGCACCGCGCAGGCAGTGGAACTGGACCTTCAGGAGCATGAGGGGTTGACCCCGGTCGAACTCACCGGCGGCGTGGCGTTTCCGGCGGTCGGGCCGCAGCCCTATGTGCTGACGCTGCCGCCCTATGGTTTCCTGTGGTTCGTGCTCAGCGATCAGGCCAACGCGCCCGCCTGGGCGACCAGCGCGCCGTCGCTGGAGGTGGAGCGCTTCACCTTCGTGCTGCGGCCGGAGCTGGAGGACGTGACGGTCGGCTCCAACCGATCCGTGCTGGAGCGCGACGTGCTGCCGACCTACATCGCGCAGCGCCGCTGGTTCGGGGCCAAGGACGAGGCGCTGAACGAGGTGCGGCTGATCCGCTGCGATCCGCTGCCCGGCGTCGAGGACCTGTTGCTCGCGGAGATCGAGGTCGAGACGGATCGCGGCGCCTATCGCTACTCCCTGCCGCTGGGCATCGCGTGGGAAGGCGAGACGCAGGGGCGTTTCGCGGGCAGTCTGGCGATGGCGCGTGTCCGTCGCGGCCGCCGCGTCGGCCTGCTCACCGACGGCTTCGCGGTCGGCGAATTCGCGCGCAGCGTGCTGGGCGGAATGATCGCCGGCACCACCCTGGGAGAGGGCGATGCCGCACTGTCCTTTACCGGTTATGACGGGCTCGACGTGCAGCCGGACGAAGCGGTCGAGTGGCTGACCGCGGAACAGTCCAACAGCACGATGGTGCTGGGCGAACGCGTCGTCCTGAAACTGCTGCGTAAGCTGGAAAGCGGCATCCATCCCGATGCGGAGATGGTCCGCCATCTCGTCGCGCAAGGGTTCGAGGCGGTGCCGCCGATATTGGGCGAGGTTCGCCGGATCACCGACGACACGCTGCTGATGATGGCGCAGCGGTTCGTCCACAATCAGGGCGACGGCTGGCAGTGGACGCTGGCGACGCTGGAACGGCTGGCGATCGCCGACGAGTCGACCTTCGCCAATTACCGCACCTTCGCGGAGACGCTGGGCAAGCGGCTGGCGCAGATGCATGCGGTGCTCGCGCGACCGAGCGACGACGCGGCATTCGCGCCGGACACGATGTCGTCGGACGGTGCGGAGCGTCTCGCCGCCGACGTGCTCGCCGATGTCGAGAACGCGCTGGCGCGGATCGCAGACGCGCACCTGACCGGGGAAGCGGCGGAGTATCTGCTCGCCAACCGCGACGCGCTGATCGCCCGGGTGCGCGACGTGGCCCGTGCTACCGCCGGCGAGCGGCTGACGCGCATCCACGGCGACCTGCATCTGGGGCAGGTGCTGGTGACCGGCGGCGACGTGATGCTGATCGATTTTGAGGGTCAGCCGGCCAAGCCACTCGCGGAGCGCCGCGCCAAGGATCTGGCCCTTCGCGACGTGGCGGGCATCCTGCGCTCGTTCGATTATGCCACCGCCGTCGCCGATCGCTCGCGCCCGCCGGGACCGGACACCGAGGCGTTGCGGGCCGAGCATCGCTACGCATCCTTCTGCCACAATGCGCGCGAGGCGTTCCTCGATGCGTATGTCGCGGAGGCGGGCGAGGCGCCGGATGCCGCACGCCTCGACCTGCTGCTCGTCGCGAAGGCGGCGTACGAGGTCGGGTACGAGGCGGCGAACCGGCCCGATTGGCTGGAGGTGCCGGTGGACGGCCTGTTCCGGGCGGGACGACGCCTGATCGGGTAGGCCCGATTCTCCGTCATTGCGAGCGTAGCGAAGCAATCCAGGGCGTGGTGCGTTGCCCTGGATTGCTTCGCTACTCTCGCAATGACGGTTCTGAAGTCCAAGCCCGATTGATCTCGCACATGCACAATAAGCGTGCGGCGTGCGGAACACGCGCCCCGGCGAGCGGGTTTCACGGCGGTATCCAGAACAGGGGAACACCGCCTTGACGTCACTGCCCGACCGGCTCGAAGCCGGCTCGCCCTATCCGCTCGGCGCAACGTGCATCGACGGGGGGATCAACTTCGCCGTCTTCTCCGCCAATGCCGAAAAGATCGAGCTGTGCATCTTCAGCCCGGACGGCAAGCGCGAACTGCGCCGCTACGAATTGCCGGAATGGACGGACGAGGTCTGGCACGGGTATCTGCCGGATGTCGGCCCCGGTGTCCTGTACGGGTATCGCGCTCACGGCCCGTACGAGCCGGAACAGGGCCACCGCTTCAACCCGAACAAGCTGCTGCTCGACCCGTATGCGCGCAAGCTGCACGGCCAGATCAAGTGGACCGATGCGCTGCACGGTTACAAGGTTCGCTCGCGCAAGGAGGACCTGTCCTTCGATACGCGTGACAGTGCGCCGGCCATGCCCAAGGGCGTCGTCGTCGACGATCATTTCGACTGGTCGCAGGATCGCCGCCCGAACACGCCGTGGTCGGAAACGGTGGTGTACGAGGCGCACGTCAAGGGCCTGACCAAGCTGTTCGAACTGGTCCCCCCACGCGAACGCGGCACCTATGCCGCGCTCGGCCACCCGAAGGTCATCGAGCATCTGAAGAAACTGGGCGTCACCGCGCTCGAATTGATGCCGATCCACGCCTTCACGCAGGACCGGTTCCTGCAGGAGAAGGGCCTGCGCAATTACTGGGGCTACAACACGCTCTCGTTCTTCGCGCCCGAACAGTCGTATCTCGCCACCGACAGCCAGGACGAACTGCGGCGTGCCGTTCGCCGCCTGCACTCCGCCGGCATCGAGGTGATCCTCGACGTCGTCTACAATCACACCTGCGAGGGGTCGGAGAAGGGCCCGACGCTGTCGTGGCGCGGGCTGGACAACGCCAGCTACTACCGGCTGGTCAAGGATCAGCCGCGCTATGCGATCAACGACACCGGCACCGGCAACACGCTGAACACCGACAAGGCGCGCGTGATCCAGATGATCGCCGACTCGCTGCGCTACTGGGCGACCAGCTTCGGCATCGACGGCTTCCGCTTCGACCTCGGCCTGACGCTCGGGCGGACGGAAACGGGGTTCGACAGCGGCCACGCCTTCTTCGACGTGCTGCGGCAGGACCCGGTACTCGGCAAGCTGAAGCTGTCGACCGAGCCTTGGGATATCGGCCCCGGCGGTTACCAGCTCGGCAATTTCCCGCCCGGTTTCGCCGAGTGGAACGACAAGTACCGCGACACCGTCCGCAAGTTCTGGCGCGGCGACCCCTCGCAGCGCGGCGATCTCGCGGCGCGCCTGTCCGGTTCCGGCGACCTGTTCGACCGCCGCGCGCGGCGTCCCTGGGCCAGCGTCAACCTGCTCGCGGCGCATGACGGCTTCACGTTGTACGACACCGTCGCCTACGAACAGCGCCACAACGAGGCCAACAAGGAAGACAATCGCGACGGTCACTCGGAGAACTACTCGCGCAACTGGGGCGCGGAGGGGGAGGCCGACGACGAGGGGATCAAGGCGACCCGCGCCACCGTCCAGCGGTCGATGCTGACCACGCTGTTCGCCTCGCTCGGCACGCCGATGCTGGTCGCGGGCGACGAGTTCGGGCGGACGCAGGGGGGCAACAACAACGCCTATTGCCAGGACGACGAGATCAGCTGGCTCGACTGGTCGCGCGCCGCCTCGCCGGAGGGCAAGTCGCTGCTCGACTTCACCTCGCGCCTCGCCGACCTGCGCAGTCGCTATCCGGTGCTGCGCTCCAAGTCGTTCCTGTACGGGCAAAACTCGCCCGGCCACGGCGTCAACGACATCGAATGGTGGGACGAGCGCGGCGAGCAACTGTCGTCCGACGACTGGAACAACCCGGACGGCCGCGCCCTGCTGATGCGCCGTGCGGTGAAGCTGGACAGCGGGGAAATCGAGGCGGTTTCGCTGCTGCTGAACGCGTCGGACGACACGATCACCTTCACCTTGCCGCCCCCGCACAGCGACCGCGTGGTGCTGATCGATAGCACCAAACCCGATCTGCGCGAGGAGGCGATCGGCGACGATTACGAACTCGGCGCGCACGGGGCCGCGCTGATCGCGTGGAAGGTCGCGCCGGAAGCCACCGGTCAGGACGACGGAGAGGCATGATGCGCTGGGGACCGGAACTGCTGGCGGATGACCGGACGGCGTTCCGGCTCTGGGCGCCCGATGCGGACGCGGTGACGCTGGAGCTGGAAGGCCTTCCTCCCGTCGACATGACGGCGGGGGAGGGCGGCTGGTTCTCCGCGGAGGCGGCGGTCGGTGCGGATGCCCGCTACCGGTTCCGCATCGGCGACATGGCGGTGCCAGATCCCGCGTCGCGCGCGCAGGACGGCGGCGTCAACGGGTGGAGCATCGTCGTCGACCCCGCCGCGTACGAGTGGCGCAACGACTGGGCCGGTCGCGCGTGGGAAGAAACCGTCGTGATGGAGGTGCATGCCGGCACCTGCGGCGGCTTCCGCGGATTGGCGGACAAGCTGCCGGAGATCGCCGCATTAGGCGTTACGGCGGTCGAACTGATGCCGATCAACGCGTTCGGCGGCACGCGCAACTGGGGCTATGACGGCGTGCTGCCCTATGCGCCTGCAGACAGCTACGGCTCACCCGAGGACCTGAAGGCACTCATCGATCGCGCGCACGAGCTGGGCATGTCGATGTATCTCGATGTGGTCTACAACCACTTCGGACCCGATGGAAACTACCTTAACAGCTATGCCAGCGGCTTCTTCCACCCGGAGGTGAAGACGCCGTGGGGTGGCGCCGTGGCGGTGGACGAGGAGCCGGCGCGGCGCTTCTTCATCGACAATGCGCTGATGTGGCTCCAGGAATATCGCTTCGACGGGCTGCGCTTCGACGCGGTGCATGCGATCGCCAATGACGCGTTCCTTGATGCGATGGCCGCCGAAATCCGTGCGACCGTGAAGCGCCCGGTGCATCTGGTGCTGGAGAACGAGCATAACGACTCAGACCGGCTCGCACCCGGCAAGTACGACGCGCAGTGGAACGACGATTTCCATAACGTCCTGCACGTTCTGCTGACCGGCGAGACCGACGCCTATTACGCCGACTTCGCCGATCGCCCCGCCGAACGGCTGGCGCGCTGTCTGGCGGAGGGCTTTATCTATCAGGGCGAGGCGTCGACCAATCAGGACGGCAAGACCCGGGGGAAACCGTCCGCGCATCTGTCCCCGACATCGTTCGTGGCGTTCCTCCAGAATCACGACCAGATCGGCAACCGCGCGCTGGGGGAGCGGCTGACGCTGCTGACCAGCCCTACGAAGCTGCGCGCCGCGACGGTGCTGCTGCTGCTCGGGCCGCAGATCCCGCTGATCTTCATGGGCGACGAGACCGGATCGGAGACACCGTTCCTGTTCTTCACCGATTTCCACGACGAACTGGCGGACGCCGTGCGGGAAGGGCGGCGCGACGAATTCAAGAAGTTCGCCGCGTTCGACGAACCGGCCGAACGCGCGACCATCCCCGACCCCAATTGCGTCGACACGTTCGATCGGTCGCGGGTGCAGCCCGGCCCGGACGCGGATGCGTGGCGCGCCTTCTACACCGAATTGCTGACGCTGCGGCGGGAGCGGATCGTGCCGGCGCTGAAGCGGGCGTCCTCGCTCGGCGCGGAGGCGCTCGGCGACGCCGCGGTGTCCGCCCGCTGGCAACTGGGCGATGACGTGCTGACGATCGTGCTGAACCTCGGGTCGGAGCCGGTGCCGATCCCGGAGGGACGGGCTTTCTACGCCTCGGGCGAACCGGGCGCGGCGGATAGCTGCGCGGTGTGGCTGGCATGAGCGCGCTTCACGAACTGGCGGCGGAGGTCGGGCTTCAGGTCGACTGGCGCGACGCGTCGGGTCAGGCGCAACGGGTCCGCGACGAGGTGCTGGTCGACGTGCTGGAAGCGCTCGGCTTCGAGGCGCGCGACGAATGCACGATCGCGGCCACCCGTCGTCAGCACGCAGAGGGTCAGAGCAACGACGGCGGCACCTTCCTGACCGGCGATGTCGGCACGCCGATCGGGGTCCCGTTCGCCGGTCGCGGCGAACTGCTGATGGCCGACGGATCGCGGCGCGACGTGGCGATCCAGAACGGCACGCTGCCCGCGATCGACCTGCCCGGCTATCACCGGCTGATGCTCGACGATCGCGAGGTCGAGGTCGCGGTCGCGCCGAAGCGGTGCTTCACCGTCGCCGATGCCGCCGGCGACCGGCGCATCTGGGGCGCGGCGATCCAGATCGCCAGCCTGCGCGACGAACGCGGCGGCGCGTATGGCGACTTCGGCAGCCTGCGCGAGGCCGTCGCCGCATTGGCCGGCGCGGGAGCGGATGCCGCGGCGATCAGCCCGGTGCACGCGCTCTTCCCCGCGGATGCCAACCGCTACAGTCCCTATGCACCGTCGAGCCGGCTGTTCCTCAACATCCTCTTTGCCGATCCCGCGATCGTCGGCCTGCCCCTGCACGAAGGAGCCTCGCCGGACCTGATCGACTGGCAGTCCGCAATCCCCGCGCGTCTTGCGCTCCTGCGGCAGACGTTCGACGCGCGGACCGACGCGATGCGCGACGCGGTGGCGGCGTTTGCGGAGGCGGGCGGCGAGGAATTGCAACGCCACGCCCGTTTCGACGCATTGCACGCCCATTTCTTCGCGGACGGCGCGACCGGGTGGCAGGGCTGGCCGACCTCGTTCCACGATCCCGCCGGCGACGCGGTAGCGGGCTGGGCGCACGAGCATGCCAAGCAAGTAGACTTCTACCTCTTCTGCCAATGGCTTGCCGACCGCAGCCTGTCGGAGGCGCAGGCCGCCGCCAAAGCCGCCGGGATGGCCGTCGGCCTGATCGCCGACCTCGCGGTGGGGATGGATGCCGGCGGCAGCCATGCGTGGAGCCGCCCCGACGATCTCATCACCGGCCTGTCGATCGGCGCGCCGCCCGACCTGCTCGGCCCGGACGGGCAGAATTGGGGCATCACCGGTTTCGCGCCCACCGCGTTGCGGAGGCGCAATTTCGAACCGTTCCGCGCGACGCTCCGGTCTGCCTTACAACACGCCGGCGGCATTCGCATCGATCATGCGATGGGGCTGGAGCGCCTGTGGGTCGTGCCCGACGGCAAGTCGGCGGCGGACGGCGCATACCTGTCCTACCCGCTCGACGACATGCTGCGCGTGCTGGCGATAGAATCGGACGCGGCGCAGGCGATCGTCATCGGCGAGGATCTCGGCACCGTGCCCGAAGGCTTCCGCCCCAAGCTCGATTCGCGCGCCGTCATGGGCATGCGGGTGATGCCGTTCGAGGCGGACGGCGCAGGCAATATCACGCCGCCCGACGAGTGGGCGCCCGAAGCCGCCGCGATGACCGGCACGCACGATCTGCCGACGATCGCCGGCTGGTGGCGCGGGCGCGATATCGAACTCACCTACGAACTCCATCGCAGCACGCGCGCTGACAGTCGCGAGGCCGCCGAGGCGACGCGCGACCACGAGCGGAAGGGGTGGTGGAACAGCTTCACCGCCGCCGGCACCGCATCGGGCGAACGCCCCGCCCCTGACGATTCCGCACCCGTGATCGACGCCGCGCTCGGCTTCGTCGGGCAGACGCCGTGCGCGATCGCGGTCGTGCCGCTGGAGGACGTGGCGGGGCTGGTCGAACAGCCCAACCTGCCCGGCACGATCGACGAACATCCCAATTGGCGACGTCGCATGCCCGACGTGACGGGGGCGCTGCTGGACCAGCCCGCCGTCGCCGCGCGCCTCGCCACGCTTAACAAGGCCAGAACCCGATGACCCCGCGCGCCACCTATCGCCTGCAATTGCACAAGGATTTCACCTTCGCCGATGCGGAGGCGATCGTGCCCTATCTGGCCGATTTCGGCATCAGCCACGCCTATCTGTCGCCGATCACCACCGCGACCAGGGGGTCGATGCACGGCTACGACGTGGTCGATCCGACCCGCATCAATCCCGAACTCGGCGGCGCGGACGCATTCCGCTCGCTGGTTGCTTCGTTGCGCGCGCACGACATGGGTGTCGTCATCGATATCGTGCCCAATCACATGGGCGTCGCCGGGGCTGAGAACGCGTGGTGGAACGATGTGCTGGCCAAGGGCCGCGACAGTGAGTTCGCCGACGTGTTCGACATCGACTGGAAACAGCCGATCGTCCTGCCCGTACTCGGCGATCCGCTGCCCAAGGCGCTCGCCGACGGCGCGGTCGTGGTCGAGGACGACGCGATCGTCGCCTATGGCGAGCACCGCTTCCCCCTGCGCGCCGAGGATCGCGGCACGACCGATGCGGTGGAGGATGTGCTCGACCGCCAGCATTATCGGCTGGCGTGGTGGCGCACCGCCGACGACGAGCTCAATTGGCGGCGCTTCTTCACCGTCAACGAACTCGCCGGCGTCCGCGTCGGTGACCCCAAGGTGTTCGAGCGCACCCACGCGCTGATCTTCCGCCTCTGGGAAGAGGGACTGATCGACGGCGTCCGCGTCGATCACGTCGACGGCCTGACCGACCCCGCCGATTACTGCCGCACGCTGCGCCGGCGATTCGAGGACGGCCCACGCCAGGATCACGCGGTGATCTGGATCGAGAAGATCCTCGGTGCAGGCGAACCGCTGGCGAAGGATTGGGGTGTCGACGGTACCAGCGGCTACGATTTCATGGAGGAGGTCGCGGCGCTGCTCCACGACCCCGCCGGCGAAACCCCGCTCGCCGAAGCATGGGCGTCGCTCAGCGGCCGCCCCGCCGAATTCGCACCCGAAGAGCTTCAGGCACGGCAGGACGAACTGGCGTGGCAATTCGAGGGGCAGCTGAAATCCTGCGTCCGCGCCTTCGCAAAGCTGGCCGAGTCAAGTGACGAGACGCTGGCGCTCACCCCGGAAATGCTGCGGCGCGCGATCCAGCGGCTGCTGTGGGTATTCCCCGTCTACCGCACCTATGGCACCGGCAGCGATGCCCCTGCCACCGACGCCGCGATCCGCGCCGACGTGCGCGCCCGGGTCGAGAAGTTCATCCCGCCGGGCGAGGGCTTCGTTGTCGATGCCGTGCTCGCATGGCTGGCGGGCGAGGGGCCCGGCGATCCCGATCTCGCGCATCAGGCGGTCCGCCGTTTCCAGCAACTCTCCGCTCCCGTCGCCGCGAAGGGCGTCGAGGACACCGCCTTCTACCGCTATGGCCGCCTGCTCTCGCGCAACGACGTCGGCTTCGACGCGGAACAGTTCGCCGGCACGATCGACGGCTTCCACGATCGCATGACGGCGCGGGCGACCGACTGGCCCCGCGCGATGCTGACCACGGCGACGCACGACCACAAGCGCGGCGAGGATGTCCGCGCCCGCCTCGCCGTGCTGAGCGAGGTGCCCGATCTGTGGCTGAAGCACGTCACTACATGGAACGAGGTGGCGATGGAGGCGCTGGAGGGCGTCGATCCCGCCGACGCCTATATGCTCTACCAGACGCTGTTCGGCGCGTGGCCGGAGGGGCTGGCGACCGACGACACTGCCGGCCTGTCTGACTTCGCCGAGCGCGTGAACGCGTGGCAGCAAAAGGCACTGCGCGAAGCCAAGCTGCGCTCGTCGTGGGAGGCACCCGACGAGGACTATGAGGCGCGCTGCAAGGCACTGGTCGAGCGCCTGCTCGATCCGGCACGATCGGCGGAGTTCCTGGCGGACCTTGCGGCGCTGGTTACCGAGACGGCGGATGCCGCCCAAGCCAATTCGCTCGCGCAGGTGGCGCTGCGCTGCACCGTGCCGGGCGTGCCCGACTGCTATCAGGGCACCGAACTCGCCGACCTCAGCCTCGTCGATCCCGACAACCGCCGGCCCGTCGATTACGCCCGCCGCCGTAAGGTTCTGGAGAACCGCAACGACCCGAAGATGGCGATGCTTGCGGAATTGCTAGCGTTGCGCGGGAAAGACCCGGAGCTGTTCGCAAAGGGCGACTACCGCCCCCTCACGATCGAAGGCGCGCAGGCCGACCACATCCTCGCCTTCGAGCGCCACCACGGCGGCAAGACGTTGCGCATCGCGGTGGCGTTGCGCACCACGGCCGTAAGCGATTGGGGCGACACCCGCATCGCGTTCACCGATGCGCCCCGATCCGCCGCCGAAGCCTTTGCCGATCGGACGGTATACGCTGCCCTCGACTGATCGGACTTGTCTCCACGCGCGGATCGCGACAAAGGTCCGCGCAAGGAAATTACAAGACGACATAGGAGAGCGACGATGCGGACGATCGATCATGTGATCGCCGGGGAGTCTGGCGGCAGCGCGGGCGTTGCGCGCAGCGGCGACGTCTACGACCCCAATACCGGGCAGGTGCAGGCGCGCGTCACGCTCGGCACGCAGGCCGATCTCGATCGCGCCGTCGCCGCCGCGCAGGCCGCGCAGCCCGGCTGGGCCGCCACCAATCCGCAACGCCGGGCCCGCGTCATGTTCCGCTTCAAGGAGCTGGTCGAGCAGAACATGGATGCGCTGGCGCACATGCTCTCGTCCGAACACGGCAAGGTCATCGCCGACTCGAAGGGCGACATCCAGCGCGGCCTCGAAGTCATCGAATTCTGCTGCGGCATCCCGCACGTTCTGAAGGGCGAGTATACGCAGGGCGCCGGCCCCGGCATCGACGTCTATTCGATGCGCCAGCCGCTCGGCATCGGCGCGGGCATCACGCCGTTCAACTTCCCCGGCATGATCCCGATGTGGATGTTCGGTACCGCGATCGCGACCGGCAACGCCTTCATCCTGAAGCCGTCGGAGCGCGATCCCTCCGTCCCGGTCCGCCTCGCCGAGCTGATGCTGGAGGCGGGCGCGCCTGCCGGCATCCTTCAGGTCGTCCACGGCGACAAGGAGATGGTCGACGCCATCCTCGATCACCCCGCGATCAGCGCGATCAGCTTCGTCGGGTCGTCCGACATCGCCCACTACGTCTACCGCCGCGGCGTCGACGCGGGCAAGCGCGTGCAGGCGATGGGCGGCGCGAAGAACCACGGCATCGTCATGCCCGACGCCGACCTCGACCAGGTCGTCGCCGACCTGTCCGGCGCGGCATTCGGTTCGGCGGGCGAGCGCTGCATGGCGCTTCCGGTCGTGGTGCCGGTCGGCGAAAAGACCGCCGACGCGCTACGCGAGAAGCTGATCCCCGCCATCGCCGCGCTGCGCGTCGGCGTGTCGACCGACGCGGAGGCGCATTACGGCCCGGTCGTGAACGCCGCGCACCGCACCCGCGTCGAGAACTGGATCCAGACCGGCGTCGACGAGGGCGCGGAACTGGTCGTCGACGGCCGCAACTTCACGCTGCAGGGGCATGAGCAGGGCTTCTTCATCGGCCCCAGCCTGTTCGACCGCGTCACCACCGATATGAGCGCGTACAAGGAGGAGATTTTCGGACCGGTCCTCCAGATCGTCCGCGCGCCCGATTTCGAGACGGCGGTGCGCCTGCCGAGCGAGCATCAGTACGGCAACGGCGTCGCGATCTTCACGCGCAACGGCCACGCCGCGCGCGAGTTCGCGGCGCGGGTCAACGTCGGCATGGTCGGCATCAACGTGCCGATCCCGGTGCCCGTCGCCTATCACAGCTTCGGCGGCTGGAAGCGCAGCGCGTTCGGCGACACCAACCAGCACGGGATGGAGGGCGTCCGCTTCTGGACCAAGGTCAAGACCGTGACACAGCGCTGGCCCGACGGCTCGGTCCTGCCGACCGGTTCCGAAGACGGCGGACCCAGCCGCGTGCAGGACGCGTTCGTCATCCCGACGATGGGTTGAGCGGAGTGAAGACCATGAAGCATCTAAGTCTGGCCGCCTTCCTGATCCTCGCCGCCTGCGGTTCGTCGGAAGATGCCGGCAGCAACAACAGCAGCAGCCCCGAAACCGCCGGCGCGGCGATCGAGCAGACGCCCGCGAACCTGATGGACGACCCGAACAACAGCGTCGTGCCGATCCGCCCCGACGACGTGACGCGCGTCGAGCAGACCGTCTCCGCGATCCCCGCGGAATTTACCGGACGCTGGGGCATGGTCGCCAATGACTGCGATCCGCAGCGTGCCGACAACAAGGGCCTGCTGACGGTGGCCGCCGACAAGCTCAGCTTCTACGAATCGCGTGCGGTACCCGGCAACATCCGCCTCGCATCGCCGAACAAGCTGACGACCGATCTCGCCTTCTCCGGCGAAGGCCAGACGTGGCAGCAGACCGCGACGCTGACGCTGATGGACGACGGCAAGACGCTGATCCGCGAGGCGATCGGTGGAGAGAAGGGCGATGAACAGGGCGCGCAACGCTATTCGCGCTGCCCGGCGGGGGCAGCCAAGTGACGAACCAGTTCGACCTGACGGATGACCAGCGCGAGATCCAGGAGCTCGCGCGGCGCTTCACCGCCGACCGCATCACGCCGTTCGCGGGAGAGTGGGACGAGAAGCACATCTTCCCGCGCGACACGATCAAGGCTGCGGCCGAACTCGGCTTCGCGTCGATCTACGTGTCCGAAGAGTCCGGCGGCATCGCGCTCGGCCGGCTGGAGGCGGCGCTGATCATGGAGGCGATGGCGTACGGTTGCCCCTCCACCTCCGCGTTCATCTCGATCCACAACATGGCGTCGTGGATGATCGACCGGTTCGGGTCGCAGACGGTGAAGGACAAATACCTGCCGTCGCTCGTCACGATGGACCGCATCGCCAGCTATTGCCTGACCGAACCATCGTCCGGCTCCGACGCTTCGGCGCTGAAGACGAAGGCGGTCAAGGACGGCGACGACTGGATCGTCACCGGATCGAAGCAGTTCATCTCCGGCGCGGGCGAGAACGAGGTCTACGTCACGATGGTCCGCACCGGCGAGGAGGGGCCGAAGGGCATCTCCGCGCTGGTGATCGAAAAGGACATGCCCGGCGTGTCGTTCGGCGCCAACGAGCGCAAGCTCGGCTGGCATTCGCAGCCCACGCGTCAGGTGACGTTCGACGGCGTTCGCGTGCCCGGCGAGAACCTCGTCGGCGGGCTGGGGGAGGGGTTCCGCATCGCGATGATGGGCCTCGACGGCGGCCGCCTCAATATCGGCGCCTGCTCGCTCGGCGGCGCGCAACGATGCATCGACGAAGCGATCGGCTACACCCGTGATCGCCAGCAGTTCGGCAAGCCCATCGCCGAGTTCCAGAACACGCAGTTCACGCTGGCCGACATGGCGACCGAGCTGGAGGCCGCCCGCGCGCTGCTCTACATCGCCGCCGCCAAGGTCACCGCCAACGCCCCCGACAAGACCAAATTCGCCGCAATGGCCAAGCGGCTGGCGACCGACACCGGCAGCAGCGTGGTTGACCGCGCGCTCCAGTTGCACGGCGGCTACGGCTATCTGATGGACTACCCCATCGAACGCTTCTGGCGCGACCTGCGCGTGCATTCGATTCTCGAGGGCACCAATCAGGTCATGCGCATGATCGTCGGCCGCGAACTGACGCGCCAGTGAGCGTCGTTCTTAAATCCTCCCCGGCACGGGGAGGGGGACCGCGAAGCGGTGGAGGGGCAGCCACAAGCAAGAGGGCCCGCGGCTACCCCTCCGTCACGCCTATGGCGCGCCACCTCCCCGTACCGGGGAGGATCAGGAACCTCGCTCAATCCTCCCCGGCACGGGGAGGGGGACCAGCGAAGCTGGTGGAGGGGCAGCCACAAGCGCGACGGCCTGCTGCTGCCCCTCCGTCACGTTTCTGGTGCGCCGCCTTCCTGTACCGCGGAGGATCAACGACGTCTTCTAATCCTCCCCTGCAAGGGGAGGTGGCACGCCGCAGGCGTGACGGAGGGGTGACGCGCCATCGAGAGGGGGGCACCTCTCCGGCGCCGCGCGCCACCTCCCCTGCAAGGGGAGGAGTGAAGTGACCGACGACATCCTCATCAGCGGCGACGGCCCCGTCGCCTACCTCCGCCTTAACCGCCCCAAGGCGCTCCACGCCCTCAACCTCCCCATGTGCGAAGCGATCACTGCCGCTCTCGAGGACTGGCGCGCGGATACCACGATCGAGGCGATCATCCTCGATCACGCCGAGGGGCGCGGCTTCTGCGCCGGCGGCGACATCCGCATGCTCGCCGACAGCGGCGCCGGCGACGGGAACGACGCCCGCGCTTTCTTCGCCACCGAATACCGGATGAACCACCGGCTGTTCACCTACGCCAAGCCGATCGTCGCATTCATGGACGGCATCACGATGGGCGGCGGCGTCGGCATCGCGCTGCCCTGCCGCTACCGCGTCGCGACGGAGAACACGAAGCTCGCGATGCCCGAAACCGGGATCGGCCTGTTCCCCGACGTCGGCGGCGGCTGGTACCTGTCGCGCCTGCCCGGCCGCATCGGTCAGTATCTCGCGCTCACCGGCCACCGGCTGAACGGTGCGGAGTGCCTCGCCCTCGGTCTCGCCACGCACTACCTCACCGCCGACCGGCTCGACGAGGCCAAGACCCGCATCGCCGCCGACCCGCAGGCGGTCGAGGCAACGCTGGACGAACTCTCTGCCCCCGCGCCGGATGCGCCGCTGCTCGCCCATCGCGACGCGATCGACCGCCTGTTCGCCGCCGACGATCTGGAAGCGATCCTCGCCGCACTCGACGCGGATGGTGGCGACTGGGCGCAGGTCCAGCGCGCCACGCTCGCGACCAAGTCGCCGCAGGCGATGAAGGTGTCGCTCAAGCTGGTGCTCGACGGTGCGCAGATGCCGACCTTCGAGGACGAGATGCGGCAGGAGTACGCCGTCGCCGTCCACGTCGTGCAGCGCCCCGACTTTGCCGAGGGCGTGCGCGCGCTGATCGTCGACAAGGACAATGCGCCCCGCTGGAACCCCGGCACCCCGGCGGAGGTCAGCGACCATATGATCGACCGCATCTTCGCACCCTTGCCCGCCGGCGAGGAATGGACGCCAAACTAGTTTCTCCCCTCCCCTTCAGGGGAGGGGCTGGGGGTGGGGCCTCGCCGCAAGCACGTCGCCAGTGGAAAGTCCCCACCCCCGACCCTCCCCTGAAGGGGAGTGGCTTTATAGCTAAGGATGCATCGATGGCCGAATACGAGACGATCCTGGTCGAGCAGCGCGGCGCGGCGACGCTCGTCACGCTCAACCGCCCGCAGGCGCTGAACGCGCTCAACGGTCAGGTGCTGGACGAACTGCTCCACGCGATGGCCGCCTTCGACAAGGATGCGTCGCAGGGCTGCGCCGTCCTCACCGGCAGCGCGAAGGCGTTCGCAGCGGGCGCCGACATCAAGGAGATGCAGGCGCAGGGCTTCGCCGATATGTACGGCCACGACTTCTTCGCCGGCTGGGACCGCTTCACCCGCACGCGCAAGCCGATCATCGCCGCGGTGGCCGGCTACGCGCTCGGCGGCGGTTGCGAGGTCGCGATGATGTGCGATTTCATCCTCGCCGCCGACACCGCCAAGTTCGGCCAGCCCGAGGTCAAGCTCGCCGTGTCCCCGGGCATGGGCGGGTCGCAACGGCTGGCGCATGCCGTCGGCAAGGCCAAGGCGATGGAGATGTGCCTGACCGGCCGCATGATGGATGCCGCCGAGGCCGAGCGCGCCGGCCTCGTCAGCCGCATCGTCCCTGCCGACGACCTGATCGACGAGGCGGTGAAGACCGCGCAGACGATCGCGGGCATGGCCCCGCTCGCCGTGCTGGCGAACAAGGAAATGGTCAACGCGGCGTTCGAAATGAGCCTGTCGCACGGAGTCCAGTTTGAACGCCGCCTGTTCCACGGCCTGTTCGGCACCGAGGATCAGTCGGAGGGCATGGCCGCCTTCGTCGAGAAGCGGGCAGGGGTGTGGTCGGGACGCTGACCCGTGCCGCAGCGAACTCGCGCCGTGGCGGAAATGGGACGGCACAAACCCCGATCCGTTCGGGCTGAGCCTGTCGAAGCCCAGCCATCCGCAAGCGATCGGCACGTGAAGACAGCCCCTTCGACAGGCTCAGGGCGAACGGGGTGGGTCGAGGCAGGATCATCGTAATAGAGGTGCCCGCCCCGCACGAGCACGGAACAGGAGAGGAAAACATGGCACGCGTTGCGATCATCGGACTGGGTAATATGGGTGGCGGCATGGCCGCGAACCTCGCGAAAGCCGGCCACACGGTCCGCGCCTTCGACCTGAGCGAAGACGCGCTGATCCGCGCCGAAGCCGCGGGCTGCACCCGCGGCACCTCCGCGCCCGACGCGGCGCAGGATGCGGAGGCGGTCGTGACGATGCTGCCTGCGGGCACCCACGTCGCCTCCGTCTACGACGAGCTGTATGCGGTGCTCGCCCCCGACACGCTGCTGATCGATTGCTCGACGATCGATGTCGCCACCGCCCGCCGCGTCGCCGAGGCTGCCGCCGCGAAGGGCTTCGTCGCCGTCGACGCGCCCGTCTCCGGCGGCATCGCCGCGGCGGCGGCGGGGACGCTGACCTTCATGGTCGGCGGCACCGACGCCGGCTTCGACCGTGCGAAACCGCTGCTCGACGACATGGGCAAGGCGGTGATCCGCGCGGGCGGCAACGGCGCGGGGCAGGCCGCGAAGATGTGCAACAACATGCTGCTCGGCGCGACGATGATCGCCACGTGCGAGGCGTTCGTGATGGCGCAGAAGCTCGGCCTCGACCCGCAGGCGTTCTACGACATCGCCAGCGTATCGTCCGGCCAGAGCTGGTCGACCACCAGCTATTGCCCCGTCCCCGGCGTCGGCCCGACGACGCCTGCCGACAATGACTACAAGGGCGGCTTCGCGACCGCGCTGATGTTGAAGGACCTGCGCCTCGCGATGGCCGCCGCCGCTGACGCGAACGCGGCGACGCCGATGGGCTCGCGCGCCGCCGAACTCTACGAAGCTTTCGCCGCAGAGGGGAACGGCGCGGTCGATTTCTCCGGCATCATCCGCACCTTGTGAGTATCGCCCGTCGACGATCGACGCCGTCGTTGACGCGTTCCGGCGCAACCGGGCTGGCCTGACCGGGGCCGCAGCGGCTATCGGGGCGGCGTGATCGACATCCCGCCTCCGCTTCGCCTGCTCATCGACGGTCCTGCGCTCGCCGCCAACTGGCGCGCGCTCGACCGGATGAGCGGTACGGCCGCGGCCGGCGCGGCGGTCAAGGCGGACGGCTACGGCCTCGGCGCGGTGCAGGTCGCCGAGCGCCTGGCGCAAGCGGGCTGTCGCGACTTCTTCACGGCGACCTGGGCGGAGGCGCAGGCGCTCGCGCCGCTGGGCCTGATCGTCTCCGTCCTGCACGGCCTTCGCGCCGAGGACGTGCCCGCCGCGCTGGCCGGCTTCGCACGGCCGGTGCTGAGCACCCCGACCCAGGTCGCGCGCTGGCGGGACGCGGGCGGGGGGCCATGCGACGTCATGGTCGATACCGGCATGAACCGGCTCGGGCTGGCCGCGGCGGATGTCGCGGCCGGAATGCTCGACGGCCTGACGATCGAAACGCTGATGAGCCACCTCGCGTGCGCCGACGAGGACTCCTCGATGAACCCGGCCCAGCGCACCGCGCTGCACGAATTGCGCGGCCGCACCGGCGCACGTCGCCTCAGCCTCGCCAATTCGGCCGGCATCGCGCTGGGGAGCGATTACGCCTTCGACCTCACGCGCCCCGGCCTCGCGCTGTATGGCGGCATCGCCCGCGCCGAACTGGCGAGCGTGATCGCGCCGGTCGTCACTCCGCAGGCGCAGGTGCTGCAACGCCGCCGCGTGCCCGCCGGCGCAACCGTCGGCTATAACGCCACCTGGACCGCGCCCGTGGACACGGAGGTGGCGATCGTCAACCTCGGCTATGCGGACGGCTATCTGCGCGGATTCTCTGACCGCGGTGTGGCCACGGCCGGCGACGCGATGCTCCCGGTGATCGGCCGCGTATCGATGGACCTCGTCGCGCTGAACGTCGCTGCCGCCCCCGACCTCGCCGAGGGCGAGTGGGTGTCGATCGCCTTCGACCTCCCCACCGCCGCCGCCGCCTCCGGCCTGTCGCAATATGAACTGCTGACCGGATTGGGCGCGCGCTATGGCCGCGTCTGGGCCTGAGAGCCGGTCACGCCAGCATCAGCAACGCCCGACCGATGCGGTCCCCGGCCTCCCCCGTATCGCGGAAGCCAAGCTTGTGCAGCAGGCGCCACGACGCAAGGTTCGCCGGCCTGCACTCCGCGACGATCCGGCGATCCGGATGCGCCCCCTGCAAGGCGTGCAGAACGGCGGCAACTCCCTCGCTCGCATAGCCGCGCCCATGCCGCGCGGCATCGATCCAGTACCCGATCTCGATCCGCTCGCCCGCCCGCAGATGCACGCCGACGCAGCCGACCAGATCGTCACCGTCCCACAGCCCCAGAAAGCACTCCTCCTCCCCGTTCCGCGCGATCAGCGCCACGGCAGCGTCGTCATCGAAGGGCGAGGACAGGAAATCGATCGGCCCGGTAATCGCGGGATGATCCGTCAACCGCCGCAGATCGCCGGCCTCGTCTGACCCGAACGGCCGAATATGCAGTCGCGGTGTGCTTATATTTGCAAGCGCGCTCATCACGCCACGTCCTGCCTTCCGATCCAAAGCACTGAGTCCTGAGGTAATTGCTCACGCGTCTGTCCGATCAAGCCACGACGTTCCCGACCTCAGAAATTCTACGTACGACAATTCTACTCGCCAGCGACGTTAACCTTGGTTAGCTCATAGGCCTCAGGGGGAAAACCATATGTCGGTGACGTCGATAATCGGAGGCGGCGTTCGTCTGGTGCGCACGCAACCCAAAACGGTCGTCATCTGGGCGGCGCTCTACGGTGTAGTGATGGCGGTGGGCATGGTCGTGATGCGGCCGATGACGGCGACGATGTTGGCACTCCAGCAGCAGGCAGCGGCCGACGCCGCTGCGGGCGTGACGTCTGCCCCGGCTATTCCCCCCGGCTGGTTCGGGATTCTGTTTCTGTTCGAGCTTCTATTCTGCGTTCTTGCCGTGATCGCATTCGCCGCGGTCGTCCGGGCGGTGTCCAACCCCACCGGCGATCGTTTCGCCTATCTTCGTCTGGGGATGGACGAACTTCGGTTGATCGGCCTTGGCGTCATGCTCGTCATCGCAGCGTTCATCGCGGAAACGATCGGCATCCTTGCCGTCGCTCTCGTCGGAGTCATTGCCGGCACGATTATGGGTCAGGCTGCGACCATCGTTGTCATCACGATCGCTGGCTTGGCCCTGCTCTGTGGTGCTATCTACGCTCAGGTCCGCCTGTCGCTCTCGGGGGCGCTGACCGTGTTGCGCGGTAAGATCGTCATCCGCGATGCATGGCACATCACGCGCGGGCATTTCTGGACATTGTTCGGGGTTTTCACGCTCCTGACCGCGATCTTCGTCGTCATGACGGTCGTCCTGATCGCGCTCACCAACCCTCAATTGCTTGCGGCCTATGCCAGTCTCGATCAGCAAGCGACGATCGCCGCTGCCCAGCAGCAGATCGCACGTCAGGGCGCGGGCTTCACGCTGGGCATGATCGTGCAACTGGTGATGGGCGCCATCGTCGGCACGGTCGCCGGTGCAATTGGCTGCGGAGCAATCGCCACGGCCGCGATCCAACTCGGCGGCACAGACATGCGCCATGAGGAAGCCGGTTCAGCCTGGACACCTCGATAATCATCCAATCGGCCCGTGCCCTGCGCAAGGTCGACACCGGCGACCCTCAAGTCAAGGATGAGCCCGCGACGGAGCAAGGCTCCGGCGCAGGCCCGGTCCCCTCAGTCCCGCTCGAGGCACATGGCGATGCCCATGCCGCCGCCGATGCACAGCGTCGCCAGACCCTTCTTGGCGTCGCGCTTGCCCATCTCGTAGATCAGCGTGGTCAGCACGCGCGCGCCCGATGCGCCGATCGGATGGCCGATCGCAATCGCGCCGCCGTTGACGTTGACCTTCTCCGCGTCCCAGCCCAGCTCCTTGCCGATCGACAGCGCCTGCGCCGCGAACGCCTCGTTCGCCTCGATCAGGTCGAGTTCGCCGATCGTCCAGCCGGCCTTTTCCAGCGCCTTCTTCGACGCCGGCACCGGGCCGATGCCCATGACCGACGGATCGACGCCCGCCGACGCCCAGCTGCGGATCGTCGCCAGCACCGGCGCGCCGCGCTTCTCGGCCTCGGCGCGGCTCATCACCACGATCGCCGCCGCGCCGTCGTTCAGGCCGGACGCATTCGCCGCCGTCACCGTGCCGTCCTTCTTGAACGCAGGCCGCACGCCCGACACGCTGTCGATCGTCGCGTCGGCGCGGATATACTCGTCGTCCGCCACCACGGTGTCGCCCTTGCGACCCTTGATCGTCACTGGCGCGATCTCGTCACGGAACCGGCCCGAGCTTCGTGCAGCCTCCGCCTTGTTCTGCGAGCGCACGGAGAACTCGTCCTGCTCGCCCCGCGTCACCTGATATTGTTCCGCCAGATTTTCGGCAGTGATGCCCATGTGATACCCGTTGAACACGTCGGTCAGACCGTCCTTGACCATCGTGTCGATCAGGCTCAGGTCACCCATCTTCTGGCCGCCGCGCACCGATTGCGCGTGCGCGGAGAGCGACATCGACTCCTGCCCGCCCGCGACGACGATCGTCGCATCGCCGGTCGCGACCGCCTGCGCCGCCAGCGCGACCGCGCGCAGGCCGCTGCCGCACACCTGATTGACGCCCCAGGCCGGGACTTCCTTGGGCACGCCCGCCGCCATCGACGCCTGCCGCGCCGGGTTCTGGCCCTGCGCCGCGGTCAGCACCTGACCCATGATGACCTCTGACACGTCCTCGCCGGCGACGCCCGCCTGCTCCAGCGCCGCAGTGATCGCGATCCGCCCCAGCTCATGCGCCGGCGTCGTCGCGAACGCGCCCAGGAAGCTGCCGACCGGCGTGCGCTTGGCGGCGGTGATGACGATATCGTTGGGGGCGCTGGCCATGACGTGTCGAATCCTCTTGAAAAGCTGGTTTGCTATGTAGGCGAGGGGAGGGCCGCGATCCAGTCGGCAAGCGGTTGCCACAATGTCGCCCGCGCCCGGCCGCCGACGATCATCCCGACATGACCGGCCGCGACGGCGCGGTGGTCGGGCAGGCCGACGGCGGTCGCGGCAGGCACGATCCGGTCGGTCGTCGACACGAACTCCACCGCCGGCACCGTCAGCGCGGCAACGTCGACCGGCACCCCAGCGACGTGCCAGACGCCGCGCCCCGGCGCATCGTCGGCGATCATCGCGAACAGCTCCGCCCCCGCCGCATAGGTCAGCGGCGCGCCGGCATTGCTCCAGTCCTCCAGCCTGATGAATGCCTTGGCCGGCGCGCTGTCCGGGTCCATCCGTCCGAACGCCTCGAACTTGGCGATCGTGCGCGCCGGGTCGAGCCGCCAGAACCCCGCCTGCAACACCTCCATCGGCACCAGCCCCAGCGCCTCGCACGTCGGCTGCGCGCCGTGCCATAGTCGGGCGATGTCGGCCCGCGCTTCGCCATAGCCGTCGAACCGCCAAGGGGCTGCGATCGTCGCCACGCCCGCGATCCGCGACCGTGCCGCCGCCGCCAATGCCATCGTGCCGCCGAGACAATATCCGACCAGCACCGGCGGCCGGTCGAAAGTCGCCAGCAGCGGCAGCAGCAGCGACTCGACATGCCCCGCCACCGACAGCGCGCGCTCCGCGGCGCTCGGCTCGCCCCAATCGAGCAGCCACGCCGCGAATCCCTGCGCCCCCAGCCAGCGCAGCAGCGACTGTTCCTCCGACAGGTCGAGCACCGCCGGTGGATTGATGAGCGACGGAACCAGCACCACCGGCATTCCCTCTCCGCCGGTCCCGCGCAACGTCACCCGGCCGTAGCGTCGCACGTCTTTTGGGGGCGGCAGGGCCTGCTCGCGTCGCCCCGTCTGATACCGCGCCAGCCCCAGCAATGCCGCAGCGCGGCGCGCGGGGTCTTTTGCGGTTTCGCTGCGCAGCATGTCGAGGAACAACGGCAGGGGGCGCGGCGCGTGTTGCGGTGCGTCATCGTTAGGCCTAGGCTGTTCGAAAGAAGACGTCACTCGGGGGGATTTCCATGAAGAAGCAGAACGTCGGCGGCGTCGTTATCATCAAGAAATACGCGAACCGTCGCCTCTACAATACCGAGACGTCGTCCTACATCACGCTCGATCACCTCGCCAAGATGACGCGCGAGGGCCGGGACTTCAAAGTCGTCGACGCCAAGACCGACGAGGATATCACCCACAATGTCCTGACCCAGATCATCATGGAAGAGGAAAGCCGTGGCGAGACGATGCTGCCGGTCAATTTCCTGCGGCAATTGATCTCCATGTATGGCGACTCGATGCAGTCGATGGTCCCCAGCTATCTGGAGGCGTCGATGGACAGCTTCCGCCGCAACCAGGAACAGTTCCGCTCGGCGGTCGAGGGCGCCTTCGCGACCGGCCCGTTCGCGGAGATCGCCAAGCGCAACATGGCCATGTTCGAAGCCGCCGCCACCGCCTTCAAGCCCCCCGTCGGCGGAGTGCCCACGCCTGCTTCCACGCCCACACCTACGCAGGCACCGACGGCGACCGACGACGCCAAGGACGACACACTCGCCGCGCTGAAGGCCGAAATGGCGGCATTGCAGGCGAAGGTGGAAAAACTCGGCGGCTGATCGTCCGTCACGCCGGGCTCGTGCCGGCATCCACCACCCCTCTTTGCACCTGCCGACCAGCCCCCCATATGGCGCAGCATGAGCGGGAACGAATCCTCCATGCCGGTATGGCATGGCACCACCATCCTGTCCGTCCGTCGCAACGGC
Source organism: Sphingomonas longa (assembly GCF_016892685.1). Taxonomy (NCBI): domain Bacteria; kingdom Pseudomonadati; phylum Pseudomonadota; class Alphaproteobacteria; order Sphingomonadales; family Sphingomonadaceae; genus Sphingomonas; species Sphingomonas longa. The sequence continues at coordinate 1,051,371 of NZ_JAFEMC010000001.1, read as the reverse complement.
AAGGTCGTCGTGATCGGCGACGGGCAGGTTTCCATGGGCCAGACGGTCATGAAACCCAACGCGCGCAAGGTGCGGCGGCTGGGTGCTGACGGCGCGGTCGTCGGCGGCTTCGCAGGGGCCACGGCGGATGCCTTCACCCTGTTCGAGCGGCTGGAGCGCAAGCTGGAACAGCATCAGGGCCAGTTGCTGCGCTCCGCCGTCGAACTCGCGAAGGACTGGCGCACCGACAAATACCTCCGCAATCTGGAGGCGATGATGATCGTCGCCGACAAGGACGTGACGCTGATCCTGACGGGTAACGGCGACGTGCTGGAACCGGAGAACGGCGTCGCGGCGATCGGCTCGGGCGGCAATTATGCGCTCGCCGCCGCCCGCGCGCTGGTCGACTACGAGGCCGATGCGGAGACGATCTGCCGCAAGGCGATGGCGATCGCCGCCGAGGTCTGCGTCTACACCAACGACCGCCTCACGATCGAGACGCTGGACAGCAGCGGGTGAGAGACGGGCGCGCCAGCGCCTCCACTTCCTCCACTTCGCGTCTCCACTTCCTGTGAAATGAACAACTTGTCCATGAACGACCAACTCACCCCCAAGGCTATCGTCGCCGCGCTCGACGCGCACATCATCGGTCAGTCCGATGCCAAGCGGGCGGTTGCCGTCGCATTGCGCAACCGCTGGCGGCGGCAACGCCTCGGCGCGGATCTTCGCGACGAGGTCACGCCGAAGAACATCCTGATGATCGGGCCCACGGGCTGCGGCAAGACCGAGATCAGCCGCCGCCTCGCCAAGCTGGCCGACGCGCCGTTCGTCAAGGTCGAGGCGACCAAGTTCACCGAGGTCGGCTATGTCGGCCGCGACGTCGAGCAGATCGCCCGCGACCTCGTCGAGGAAGCGATCCGCCTCGAAAAGGAACGCCGCCGCTCCGCCGTCAAGGACAAGGCGGAGGAGGCCGCGCTCGACCGCCTGCTCGACGCGCTGACCGGCAAGGGGTCGAGCCAGGCCACGCGCGAGAGCTTCAAGCAGCGCTTCCGCGACGGCCACCTCGACAATGCGGAGGTCGAGATCGAGGTCGAGCAGGCCCCGTCCATGCCGTTCGACATCCCCGGCGGCGCGCCGCAGATGATCAACCTCGGCGAAATGATGAAGTCGTTCGGCGGCGGTCAGCAGCTCAAGCGGCGCAAGCTCACCGTCCGCGCCGCGTGGGACAAATTGGTCGAGGAGGAGGCCGACAAGCGCCTCGATCAGGACGAGGTCAGCCGCACCGCGCTGGCCGACGCGGAGGCGAACGGGATCGTCTTCCTCGACGAGATCGACAAGATCGCGGTCAGCGACGTGCGCGGCGGCTCCGTCAGCCGCGAGGGCGTGCAGCGCGACCTGCTGCCGCTGATCGAGGGCACGACCGTCGCCACCAAATACGGCCCGATGAAGACCGACCACATCCTCTTCATCGCGTCCGGCGCCTTCCACGTCGCCAAGCCCAGCGATCTTCTCCCCGAGCTTCAGGGCCGCCTGCCGATCCGCGTCGAACTCAAGGGCCTGACCGAGGCCGATTTCGTCGCGATCCTGTCCGACACGAAGGCATCGCTGCCGATCCAGTACAAGGCGCTGCTCGCGACCGAGGAGGTCACGGTCGAGTTCACCGAGGACGGCATCGCCGCCGTCGCCCGCATCGCCGCGGAGGTGAACGGCGAGGTCGAGAATATCGGCGCCCGCCGCTTGCAGACGGTCATGGAAAAGCTGCTCGAAGAGGTCAGCTTCGACGCCGAGGACCGCGCCGGCCAGACGCTGATCGTCGACGGTGCGTACGTCGACCGGCAACTCGCCAGCATCGCCCGCAACACCGACCTCAGCCGCTTCGTGCTGTAAGCGCTGTCCCCCCTCTCTTCACGAGAGGGGGGAGCGATCACACCGATCGCCCCAACTTCACCAAAGCCGCATCCAGCGCCGAGAGAAACCGCGACCGGTCCGCTTTCTGGAACGGTGCCGGCCCACCCAGTTGATCCCCGCCTGCCCGCAAGTCCGCCATGATCGCCCGCGTCGCGATCGCCCCGCCGATCGACGCCGCCGTAAACGGCTTCCCCGTCGGCGAGAGCACGGTGGCGCCCGCCTTCAGGCACCGGTCCGCCAACAGGATATCCGCCGTCACCACCACGCACCGCGCGTTGGACTGCTCCGCGATCCAGTCGTCCGCCGCATCGAACCCGTCGCTCACCACTACCCGGCTGACCAGGGGATGCGCCGGAATGCGTAGATGCTGGTTGCTGACGATCACCACCGCCACCCCCACGCGCCACGCCACGCGGTAGATCTCGTCCTTCACCGGACAGGCATCGGCATCGACCAGGATACGGCGGGGATCGGAAATGGCGGCGCTCCGGATGATCGGGGAAGAGGGGCCACGCGCTCCTACTCTACTCCCCGCGTCCTGGGGAGTTGCCGTGGAGGTCATCCCCTTCGGAGTTCGGTCGGGGAAGCGTCGCGGTCGCGGTTCCGCGCGCGCGAAGGGGTATCAGCCTTCCTCCGTCAGCAGCGATCGTGCCCGATCGGTCAACGCGACAGTATCGGGCAGCAACGCCAGTGTCCGCGTCGCCAATATGGTACTGCCGACGTTCGCATCGAAGGTGAACAGGCTGTCGCGGAAGGCGAAGCCGAGGTTCACCGTCGCTCCAAAACTACGGACATCCACCCGAACGATATCGGACCAGTCACGAGACCGCAGCCGCATGACCCGATACGTGATCCCGGCGGGCGTGATGACCAGACGGGGGCTGAGATTGTTGCTCGCCACGCCGACCCACGGCAGACCGCGCATCCCGGTAAAGGTGGCGATCAGCGGCACGACTTTCCCGCCATTGCCGTCGTCGACGATCGGCAGGGGCGCGATCGACGGCCGACCGGACCGCATCCACCGCCACACGAGCCACGGCAGACCGAACGTGACGAGCAGGCCAAAGAGAAACAGCAGCGTCTCGACGATGAACTTCTGCATCAGCGCACTCCCCCCATCCGCCGTACGTCGCTTCACCCGGATGTCCAGACTGGTCGGAAGGCGGTGCTGGACGGCAGGCTGCCGAGGAGCCGGACACGCCGTCGCCCTAGCCGTCGAAGCATGCCTGACGACGCCGGTCGACGTTCAAAGCAGCATCGCCGCACGTGATGGAGTACCGGTCATGCTCCTCACGGGTGCGGGTCGAACGCCTGCGTGACCGCCGCCTCCAGCAACTCGCCGAAGCGGTGGCCGGACAGGTTGCCGCGCGGGGCCATCTTCGGATGGCAAATGCCGAGCATGTGCATCTCCATGTCCAGCACGGTCGGCGCCCATTGCACGTCACCTGCCTTGATCAGGCAGATGCGGCCATAACTGCCCATATCCTCGAAACCCGGCAACCGATTGACCGCCCAGTCGAACCGGGGATCGCGCCGCCGGATCGCCTCACCCTCCAGCCGGCCGAGATCGGCGAGAACGCTGTAATAGATGTCCGGCCCGGTCCGGTCGCTTGCCATCAGGCCGTGCTCGTCCGGATTCGGCGTCTCGTCGCCCGAGATCGGCGAGAAGGGGCGCTTCGGCAGCGCCTCATCCAGCCACGCGTCCACCGCCCGCGCCGCCGGCAGTCCGTCCGCTGCCGGGTCGAGCATCGGGTCCACGCTCACGCCTCGCGCACGCAGATAGTCGCTGCCGACCGCCAGCCGCTGCGACTGCACCGCCAGGAACTGTGCGAGGTTCTCGTCCTGCTGGGCGGCGGTCAACGTCGCCGCCGGGCCGGCATGGGCCGGCGGGTCCGGCGGATAGTCGCCGAACAACCGCCGCAACGCCGCGCCCGTGTCGTCCACGACGGGCGCATCCTTGCCCCGCAACTTGTCCCAGAGACCAGCCATCGAAACAGCCTAGCGCTGGATCGGGGTCGCGTCAGCCGTCATCGGGTCAGAACCAGCCCTTGACGGTGTCGAACACGCCCTTGCCGGCCGCGTCCCCGGCCAGGGCCCCGCCGATGCCGCCGATGAGGCCACCGACAACCGTCCCCACCCCGGGGAAGATGGCGGTGCCGACCGCCGCACCGACGGCCGCGCCGCCCCAGCCACCGGCGGCCCCGCCGGCGAGGCCGCTGGCGGCGCGCCCGGTATTCTCACCGATGCGGTTACCGTCCGCGCGGAAGGCGGAGCCGACCTCCACCGCATCCATCACCAGCCCGCCCGGCCGGGCGACCTTGCCGACCTTCGACAGCAACTCACCGCCGCCGGCCGAGGTCGCCCCGCTTGCTTCCATGATCGAGGTGTGACGCCGACGTGTTCAGGGACGCCCCCGAAGCCAAGGGCATCCAGCCCGGCATCCCGGACTGCGGATCGCGCAACGAACCGGTCAGATAGGACGAGCGCCGATACAGACGCCGCAGCCGCATCGAGATCATGTTGGGGCGCCTGAAGGACTGAAGTCGCGTAGCTGCTCGCTACGACCGGTGCCCCATAGTCTTCTTCTCCGCGGTCCCCTTCACGGTCTCCGCCATCTTATGGCTATGACCAATGAGTCTCGACCTTGGAGATGGGCATGAGCAGATCGCCAATGCGTAATCATGTCGACGGCTGGTAGCCCTTCGAGCATGTTAATCGGCAACGCCGGTTACCCATACGCTGGCCGCGGCATGATATTGGTCTCGCTGGCTTACTTATGTTGTTCTGACCATTCCAAAGCCCCAGCGGATACAGGAACCGAGGGAATCAGGTTCGGGCAGGTACGTCAAATACGACATCACCAAAAGAAGAAGGGCCGCAGGATCACTCCTGCGGCCCCCAATCTCACTCCTTCCGATCCCGGAAGGAAACCGACGGCGATTACGCCCCCGCGACCTCGGTCGTGTCGACCTTGATCCCCGGGCCCATCGACGACGACAGCGCGATCTTGCGGACATACTTGCCCTTCGCGCCCGACGGCTTGGCCCGCACGACCGCGTCGACCAGCGCGTCGAAGTTCGCGCGCAGGTCCTCGGCCGGGAACGACGCCTTGCCGATGCCCGAATGGATGATGCCGGCCTTCTCGACGCGGTACTCGACCTGGCCGGACTTGGCGTCCTTGACCGCCTGTGCGACGTTCATCGTCACGGTGCCCAGCTTCGGGTTCGGCATCAGGCCCTTGGGGCCCAGCACCTTGCCGAGGCGACCGACGACGCCCATCAGGTCCGGGGTCGCGATGCAGCGATCGAAATCGATCGTGCCACCCTGGATGATCTCCATCAGGTCCTCGGCACCGACGACGTCGGCACCCGCCTCACGCGCTTCGTCGGCCTTGGCGCCGCGCGCGAACACGCCGACGCGCACCGTCTTGCCGGTGCCCTTGGGCAGGTTCACGACGCCGCGGACCATCTGGTCGGCGTGGCGCGGATCGACGCCCAGGTTCAGCGCGACCTCGATGGTCTCGTCGAACTTGGCGGTCGCGTTGGTGCGGGCGAGGGCGATCGCTTCGTCGATGCCGTGCAGCTGCTCGGGATTGATCGACAGCGTCTTCTGCTTCTTGGTCAGCTTGGCCATCGGATCAGCCCTCCGTCACTTCGAGGCCCATCGCGCGGGCCGAACCTTCGATGATCTTCGTCGCGGCGTCGATGTCGTTCGCGTTCAGGTCCTTCATCTTGACCTGCGCGATCTCCGACAGCTGCGAACGCTTGATCTTGCCCGCGACCGTCTTGCCCGGCTCCTTGGAGCCCGACTTGATGTTGATCGCCTGCTTGATCAGGAAGGTCGCCGGCGGCGTCTTCGTCTCGAAGCTGAACGAACGGTCGGCATAGACCGTGATCTTGGTGGGGATCGGCGTCCCCTTGGCCATGTCGGTCGTCGCGGCGTTGAACGCCTTGCAGAACTCCATGATGTTTACGCCGCGCTGACCCAGCGCGGGTCCGATCGGCGGCGCGGGCTTCGCATCGCCGGCAGGAACCTGCAGGTTGATGTAACCTGTGATCTTCTTTGCCATGTCACTCTCGTTTCAAGTTTAGCGGTTCGTGCGAACGCGTGGCGTTCTCCCGCGGAGGCTTCCGTCGCATGTGCTTGGAAGCGGCGGGCCTTACCGGTCATCTCCGCAAAAAGCAATCCGCTTGCGGGGCGGGATTCCGCCGCTACTGTCCGCGCAACAATCGTATATCCGGGGGTACAATCCATGCGTTCTTCCGCGCTCGTCACGCTCGCCCTGCTGCTCGCGCCGCTCCCCGCTTTCGCGCAAACCGCGGCCCCGCTCACGATCGAGACGATCTTCGGCAAGAGCGCGGTCCGCGGCGAGAGCAGCGCCACCGGCGAGTGGACGAAGGACGGGCAGGGCTATCTCGCGATCGAGCCGGCGAAGGACGTGAAGGACGGCAGCGACCTCGTCCGTTACGACGTCACCGGCCAGAACCGCCGCGTCGTCGTGTCGGCGAAGGACCTCGTCGACAAGGCGACGGGCAAGCCCGTGTCGATCGAGGAATACAGCTTCTCCCCCGACGAACGCCGCATGCTCGTCGCTACCAACACCAAGCGCTTCCGCCGCACCAATGCGTACGGCGATTACTGGCTGCTCGACCTCGACGCGAAGAGCCTGCGCAAGATGGGTGGCGACGCCGCGCCGCAGACGCTGATGTACGCCGAGTTCTCCCCCGACGGCAGCCGCATCGCCTATGTCCGCGACAACGACCTTTACGTGGAACCAGCAGGCGGCGGCACGCCGCAGCGGCTGACGCGCGACGGGTCGGACCTGATCGTCAACGGCGTCGGCGACTGGGTGTACGAAGAGGAATTCGGCCTGCGCAAGGCATTCGCGTGGAGCCCTGATTCGCGCAAACTCGCCTATTGGCGCTTCGACACGTCGGGCGTCGGCACGTTCGACATGATCCAGAACACCGGAGGCCAGTATTCGAAGGTCATCCCGCTCCAGTACCCCAAGGCCGGCACCGCGAACTCTGCGGTCCGCGTCGGCGCGGTCGACGTGTCCGGCGGCGAGACGACGTGGTTCAAGCTCCAGGGCGACCCGCGCCAGAACTACGTCCCGCAGATGAGCTGGGCGGGCAAGTCCGGCCGCGTCTTCATCCAATATGCGAACCGCCTCCAGAACACCTATCAGGTGATGCTCGGCGACCCCGCCACCGGAGCGACGACGCCGCTGTTCGTGGAGAAGGACGCCGCCTGGGTCGAGGCGAACGCGGCTCCCGAATGGCTCCGCAACGACGCCGGCTTCACCTGGATGAGCGAGCGCGACGGCTGGCGGCACCTCTACGTCGCCTCGCGCGACGGCAAGCGGCTGGAACTGCGCACCCCCGGCAAGTTCGACGTGGTCGACCTGCTGACCATCGACGAGGCGAGCGGCTGGGCCTATTTCACCGCCTCGCCCGACAACCCGACGCAGCTCTACCTCTACCGCGCCGCCCTGTCCGGCAAACCCCGCGTCGAGCGCGTCACCCCCTCCGCGCAGGCCGGCTGGAACAGCTACGACATCGCCCCCGGCGCGCACTGGGCCAAGCACACCGTCTCGCGCTTCGACACCGTGCCGATGACCGAGATCGTCGACCTCCAGACTCAGCGCAGCGCCCGCATCCTCGCCCGCAACGCCGCGATCCAGGACACCGTCGCCAAGTCCGGCCTGCCGAAGACGGAGATGACGCGCCTCGACGTCGGCAAGGGCCTGATGCTCGACGCGTGGATCATCCGCCCCGCGAACTTCGACCCCGCAAAGAAATACCCGCTGCTCGTGCAGGTCTATGGCGAGCCCGCCGGCCAGACCGTCGCCGATCGCTGGGGCGGGCGCGGCGCGATGTGGCACCGGATGCTCGCCCAGAAGGGCTATATCGTCGCCAGCATCGACCCCCGCGGCACCCCCGCCCCGCGCGGCCGCGAGTGGCGCAAGGTCATCTACCGCCAGATCGGCGTCCTCGGCCCGATCGACGTCGCCGCCGGCGTCCGCAAGTTGCTCGCCGACCGCCCGTATATCGACCCGTCCCGCGTCGGCATCTGGGGCTGGAGCGGCGGCGGGTCGAGCACGCTCCACGCGATGTTCCGCTTCCCCGACCTGTTCAGGACCGGCATCGCCGTCGCGCCCGTCGCCGACCAGACGCTGTACGACACCGTGTATCAGGAGCGGTACATGGGCCTGCCCAAGGACAACCCCACCGGCTTCCGCGACGGCTCCCCGATCACCTATGCCGCCAACCTGAAGGGCAACCTCCTCGTCATCCACGGCACCGGTGACGACAACGTCCACTATCAGAACACCGAACAGCTCGCCGACAAGCTCATCGGCGCGAACAAGCAATTCTCGATGATGGCCTATCCCGACCGCACCCATTCGATCAGCGAGAAGGAGAATACCACGCTCCACCTCTACACGCTGATGACCAACTACCTCGAAACCAACCTGCCCCCCGGCGGCCGCTGAACTCCCTCTGGCCCCTCCCCTGAAAGGGGGAGGGGTAGAACAACCCGCGGCACCGCCCCAACCCCGAAGGGGAGGGGAGACACGCACCCCCACCCCGACGCGACCCACACCCCCTTGCGATGTTGGAAAACCCGGCCGACGCTCGCCCCATGCCCAGAGCCCCCACCCGCGAACAGGCGCTAGAGAACGCCGCCTTCCTCCGCCTCCTGCGCCGCACCGGCAACGTCCGCCAGGCCGCGCGCGACCTCGGCGCCCACCGCGCCCGCTTCACGAAGCGCCGCAACGCGCACCCCGCCTTCGCCGCCGAATGGGACGCCGCGCTCGCCTTCGCCGCCGCCCGCCTGAACGCGCGCGACATCACGCCCTCCACCACCGACGCCAACGCACCCCGCCTCATCCGCAAACGCGCCGGCTACCTCCAGCTCCGCGCCCCGGCTCGTCGCCAACTCACCACCGAGCACGAACAGGCGTTCCTCGCGGCCCTGTCCGCCACCGCCAATATCCGCCTCGCCGCCAAGGCCGCCGGCTTCTCCCACTCCGCCTTCTACGCCCGCCGCGACGCCAGCCCCGCCTTCGCGCGCGAGATGCGGATGGCGCTGAAGACCGCGCGCGAACGCATCGAGATGGCATTGATCGAAAGCTTCGACCCCGCGTCCGCCCGCGACGACGCGTGGCGCCGCAACGACCCGCCGCCGATCCCGTCGATGACGCCCGAACAGGCGATCATGCTCCTGCAACTCCACGACCGCTCCGCCCGCCACGCCGCCGAGCGCCCCGCCTCGCGCAAGCTCCCGGCCGAAACCCGCGAGGCGTGGCAAGCCCGCGTCGCCGCCACCCGCGCCACGCAACGCGTCATGCAGGAAGAGGAGGAGAACGCCATCGCGATCGCCCGCCTCGACGCCTTCGCCCGCCGCACCAAACACGAACCCCCCGCGCCGAACCTGCCCGCGCTGGATCAGGTCGTGCTGACGCCGAAACCGCCCCGGACGCGCCCGCGCCCGAAAAGCGCTGTCGTCCAGACGCCGCAGCCGACCGAGCAGCCGATCGCCCGACCAGTCGAACCGCTCCCCGACGAAGCCGACGAGATCGCCATCGCCCTCCAACGCCTCGACGCGTTCATTCTGGGCCTGCCGAAGCGCTGATCCCCCTCTACCGTTCGCCCTGAGCTTGTCGAAGGGCCGCTTTCCACAGGCGGTGGACTGCCGGAGAGAAGCCCTTCGACAAGCTCAGGGCGAACGGAGGTGGGGGGCCTCGATCCGTTCGGGCCGGGCGTATCGAAGCCCTTCTCGCCACACGCGCTCGCGCCGCCTACCTCATCCGCAGTGCGGCTATGACCTGAAGCATTGCTGAAGTGCTGATCTGAAGCAGTCGTTCCGCAATCCACCGTGCCCGCGAACGTCCGCTTACGCCCGATTGTGTTGAAAACCTCGACACCTAGCATTCGCTGGCAATAATCAAATCCGAAGACTGCCGACGGCGTACCAGAGATTTACGGCTGCCGGCCTGTTTGAATCAATATTGCCCTAAAATTCGCGCGGCAAGCAGCGGGTGCAAGTTTTTCAACACAATCGCCCAACGGCGGATATACAGACGGCTTCTAACGCGGGTCCGATGCAGGCGACTTGCTCTCTAAGATCGGCGGAAAAGGACGATCAGAGCGAGGCGTCGTTCCTGCGTCTATCTATCGGGGGCGGGCAGCAAATTTGTCCCCATCATCCGGATCAGGATCGGTATCGTGCATGACGTCGAGAAGCTGGCCGAGGCGTTGTACCAATTCGGACTGTGATCTCAGGTGGTGGGGCAACGACCAGACTGCCGCTACCGTCTCGATTGCACCCGTCACGCAGAAGAATAAGCATGACAGGAGAGTGGCAAAGTGATCAGCCGACCACAGTTCGTCAAATTCCTCCCTCATCTTAGCAGGTTTAGCGCGGCTTCCCTGCCAAAAAAAGTTGACCCCATAATAGCTGCCGTGAAGAAGTTCGGATGCGGGACGATAAATACCGAACAGGGCTGATCCAAAGGCAATGGCAGCTTTATGATTAACCTTGAGGATGGCCGCGATACGTTCCTCGATCGACAACGAGGTCCAACTACGCTTTTCCCGCCCCTTCCGGTCGGTGAATTCATCTAGTGCTTCTTGGAGTCCAGGAAAATCCGCGACCGTTTGCTTAATGTCACGGGACGTGGAGATGCGAAGATCACCGATCGTTCCCTCTCTATTGAGGTCGCGCCAACGTTTCTGACGCATGTACCGGTCGGAACGGCGGGCCTCGTCGACACCCGTCACGCAAATAAACGCTTCATTAACTGCTGTCTCAACCGCAGATCTGCTGATGCCAAAGCAGTCCCGAATAGCCATACTGCGCGTCGTCGTTAAAGCCAGTACGCTGTGGATGGACACGCCAACCGCCTGCAGCATCAGCAATGGAATCCGCAGCTCAAGCCGTTCTTGATCAGGATCCAGCATTGACATGTCATGAATTACTGCATCGAGCGCGCGTGTCTGGGCAGCAAGGATCGCCCGGCCTTCCGCAAGGAAAAAGTCAAGTACCTGGGCGCGTTCTTGAGGAGGCGAGACTGACATGATCGGCGACTACACCGCTCGAACGCCAATGTCCCTAACCCTGAGATGACGGGTACGCGGAACCAGAGGATCACGCAACGAGGCTGCGTTCGACGAGTGTACCAAGGGCGCGAAGGTGACCATCTGCCGGTTGCCGCACGAATCCACTCGGTGAGAGAATGTCCGATTTCTACCAGTTACGGACGTCCGAACGTTTTCATCCCGCTACAGCGGTAATGTTGCCCGCAGCCGCCGCTGACCCGCCCTCATGAGCCCGGTCCAGCGGACTACCGTCCGAACCAACGAAAACCCACCCCGCACCCCCGCAAACGCAAAAAGCCGGCGCTCCCGCACCGGCTTCCCGCATCACCACCAAAAAACCGAAAACTACTTCGAGCGTTCGACCTGCTCGAAGTCCAGTTCCACCGGCGTGGCGCGACCGAAGATCGACACCGACACCTTGACCTTGGACTTGTCGAAATCGAGACCCTCGACAGTGCCGTTGAAGCTGGCGAAGGGGCCTTCCAGCACCTTGACCGCGTCGCCGATCTCGTAATCGACCTTGACCTTGGTCTTCGGGGCGGCGGCGGCCTCTTCCTTCGACTGGAGCATCCGCGCGGCCTCGGCCTCGCTGATCGCCTGCGGCTTGCCCATCGCGCCCAGGAAGCCGGTCACCTTCGGCGTGTTCTTGACCAGGTGGTAGACCTGATCGTTCATGTCGAGCTTCGCCAGCACGTAACCGGGCATGAACTTGCGCTCGACCGCGATCTTCTTGCCGCGACGGGCTTCGGTCACGGTTTCGGTCGGGACCTCGATCTGCTCGACCAGCCGGTCGAGACCCATCCGGGTCGCCTCCGCCATGATCGAATCGCGGACCTTGCCCTCGAAACCAGAATAGGCGTGGATGATATACCAGCGGGCCATGCCAGTCCTTACTGCGCGAGCTTGAGAAGCGCGGAAACCACCGCGTTGAAGAACGAATCCACCCCCAGGAAGAACAGCGCGAGGATCGTGGTCATGATGACGACCATCAGGCCGGTCATCCACGTTTCCTTCCACGTCGGCCACGTGATCTTCTTACGTTCGGCCTGGACCTGGTTGATGAATTCGATGGGGGTCGTCTTCGCCACGTCTGGTTTTCCTGTGTGTTCGTTCGTGATGAACGACCGATCGCGGGACATGAACCCGCCACCGCTTCCCCACCTGGAGGAACCGGCGCGCGCACATCCTCGCTGTCGGATGGGATGTGCAGATAACCGCGTGAGGCATCGAAGGCAAGGCCGGGCAACGCACCCGCCGTGGCGGCGAACGCGCAAAGGCCGCCGATCCGTGGATCGGCGGCCTTCCGTTCGCCCGCTGCCGGCCGTCCGACCGGGCGGACCCGGTAGGTCGGTCAGGCGAACCGCACGGTGGTCCGCACGGCGCGACGACGGCGCAGCGTGCCCCCGGCGATGCCGACGCCCGCGATCATCAACGCCCACGACGCCGGCTCCGGCACCGCGGTCGGCTCGAAGTTCAGCGTGCCGGCATAGGAGCCGCCTGCCGTGCCCCAGGTGCCGTTGACCGTGATGACGTGCTCGCCCGCGGTCAGGTCGGTCCACGACAGCGTCTGCAATTCCGTCCCGTCCGTCAGGATCACGTCGAACGCCTTGTCGTCGAGGAAGACCGAGGTCAGGTCGACGTCGAGGCCCGCGTTGAGCGCGATCGATCCGATCAGCCCGTTCGCCAGACCATCGGGAACGGTGAAGATGTACCGGTCGAAGATGGTCCCCGATCCCGTGCCGGTATTGCCGAAGTCGGTCGAACTTGTTCCCGGCCCCACCGTCAGGAAGAAGTCGGCGGCGAAGGCCGGCGTGGCCATCAGGCTGGTGGCTGCTACGGCAGCAAGCCAAGTCGTCGTTTTCATGGCAGTCCCCTGTAACCCTTTGATTAGGGCAACGGAAACCTACCCAGCGCCACCGGGCGCAACGTTAACCTGGTTTTACCGGTCGATGTCGCCGCGGCGAGCGATGCAGCATTTGAGGAAAGGCGGACCGATTGATCGGTCGCGTCATCGCGCCGGGGTTGGCAGGGTTGGAGTCGGCAGGGTCGGGGCGGGCAGGGTGAGGACCGGCGAATAGTCTGTCATCGTCATGAAGACGCTGTCGACCTTCGCCACCAGCTTGCCGTCCGCCTCCGACGCGGCCGCGACCGCGCGCCATTCCGGATCGCTGCCGAACGCCTTCCACGCGTCTTCGCGCGCTGCCCGAGTCGGATAGGCCAGGACATAGATGACGCGACCATCGGGATAATCCTTGGATGGCTGTTCGTTCCAGTAGGCGACATTGGTCATGCCGTGCCGTGCGAACAGCCCCAGCGTATGCTCGCGGAAACGGGTATTGAGCGCCGCGAGTTTGCCCGGTGCCGCGTAATAGGTCCGCAACTCGTAGATCGCGGTGCGCGGATCGAGCGTAGCACCCTGCGCGGGTGCCGATCTCGCGCCGGCGACCGATGGGGATGCGGCGATCGTGCCGAACGCGACGCAGGCGAAGGACAAACAGGCATAGGCGGTGGCGCGCATCGGTGGACTCCGTTGGACCCAAGCCGTGGTGGCACAGTCTGCCGCGTCCTCGCCAGTGCTTTGTTCGGTAGGGATATTCTGGCGGCGGGGCTGCGGACCGCGACGCCCGGGCCGGATACCGACAGGCATCCTGGTCCCGTTCTGGGACAGGTGAGGGGGCGTTCGCCCGTCGCGCCCGCCTGGAGCCCGGCCTACCAGAGGAAAGAACCGCAACGAATTGATATTGAACGAATGCCGAAGCTGGACTGGTGGGCGGGCGTGTGCCTGTGTCGAATGAACGCGGTGCGCGGGGCGGGCGATACCCTGCTGGCGCGCGGGCAGCTGTGCGAGATGCTGGCGCGGGCGAAGGAGATCGATCCCGCCGAACAGCCGCGACTCTTCATCGTCTATGAACTTAGTGACCGGCGGTTGAACTGGAGCCGCATGCAGGAACTGATCGCGCGCTCCGATTTCCCCATATTCATCTAAAGGCAGGTTAGGTTCGCCGGGTCTGCAAAAACGTAGGATAACGCGTCCGCAGATCGCGATTGCGCGGTCGTCCGTGCTGCGCCACCCCTGCCGTGACGGCACGGAATGGGGCGCTAAACCGTTGTACTGGAACGCTGATTTTGAAAGTGCCCGGTGGGCGGGAACCGACCTGATCTTCGATGCGGTGACGGAGATGGGAACGGTGCGCTGCCTAGTGCGGGCGCAACGACTGCGCGACACGGTCCAGCGTACCGGACCCGAAGTGCTCTCGTCGAACCTGCCCCTGTTGCGCAGCGAACTCGCTCACCGGTTCACGACGTCGCGGCCGGGCGACACCGTCACCCTCGACTGACACCGTCCGGTTCATGCTCATCGCGGTGGCCGTCATGGCTGTCCGGGAACGACCGTCCGGACAATGGCAGGGGAGCTCGGACTCGAACCGAGGGCCTTCGGTTTTGGAGACCGACGCTCTAACCAACTGAGCTACACCCCTACACCCCAACCCATCTCCCCACCCTCTGAAAAGGCAAGGATTCGGATGCGAGTGAGCGGACTATTTGCCGCGTCGCTTCCAACATTGCAAGAGCGCCGAGCATCGCAAGCTGCTCGGTGCCGTTGCCATAGGCCATGATCCCGAGGAAGGACCCCGCCTGCACCAGTGCTGCGGTCCAGCGATCACGGCTCGATCCGACGACGGCCCACACGAAGATCAGCACGTCGGACACGTAGAAGAAGCGTTCGTGCATGTGCGGCAGCAGGCCCACCGTCAGCATCGGGGCGAGCGCAGCAGCGGCGAGCAACCGTCGTCCCTCGATCGGGCGTCGGACTACCCATGAGACATACGCGACCGAAACCACGATCGCAGCGATGTTGGCGATGCGCGCTGCGACGACGACGTCCAGTCCAGGCATGGCCTGGAGGATCGCCCAGATATTCGGCGCGTTACGCGATAATTCGGGGTAGAAGGTCGTCCGCCGAAAATACACCATTGCCAGATCGCCGACCGGCCAGCCTGCGAGCGCTGCCGGCAGGTTGGCCAGCGCGAGAGCGGCCGGAGCGAGCGGCCACCAGTGCAGCGGCATCCGCCGCTGGATGGCGACTGCCAGAAAAAACGGTGCGATCAGGATAGCCTGCAGCTTCACGGCGACGGCCAGCCCGCACCACAGGAACATCGACCGGTGCCGATGCTGCCACGCGGCAGCGACTGCCATGACTGTCGGCGCGGCGTAGAGCGCATCGCATTGCGCCATCAGCGCAGTATTCATCAGCACGCCGGGCAGGAGCAGTGCATAGAGCGCGTGCCGTTCGGGATGAGGGGCGTTCATGGCGCGCAACAGCCGCCAGACCGCCCCGGCCATCAACAACGTGCCGCTCAGCGACACCAACTTCACGATCGTGTCGGACGGTACGATCCCGACCAGCGGCGAGGCCAGCGTCAGCAGGTAAAGATAGGGCGGCGCGTAATCTCCAAAAGGTGCCGAAAAGGCGCGGGCAGGACCCAGCCTGGCGATATGTTCCAGCCAAGGAGTGAAGCTTCCCTCGACATCGCTGGTCATGATCGGCCACAGCAGCAGGTACAGCGCCATGCCGACCGCCGCGACCGGCAGGTGGCGCGCGAACGCCGTCGTCGGAGTGGGCGTGTCGGGGGCGAGGATAGGCGTGCTCATGCGCCCGGCTCTGCGCCGATGTGGTTAACGCTTCGTCACTGGCGAGGGCACCGCCGCGGGAAGAGAGTCCCGTTGACCGCTGAGGGGCACCCGCGTATAGGCACGACCGCGTCCGTTGGATCATCCCGCGGAGGCTTGAACATTGCTGGATGCGGATCGCGGGCCGGGTGGTGCAATCCACCTATGCCCCTTTTTGTATTCTTAGGTGCTGTGACGGCTCCAGCAAAGTAACCCAGTCAAGAGGTGAAGGCTTCAATGCCCACGATCAACCAGCTGGTCCGCAAGGGCCGCGACCCGCAGAAGGCCAAGTCGAAGGTCCCTGCGATGGAGCAGAACCCGCAGAAGCGCGGCGTCTGCACCCGCGTCTACACGACGACCCCGAAGAAGCCGAACTCGGCTCTGCGCAAGGTGGCGAAGGTTCGCCTGACCAACCAGCGCGAAGTCATCAGCTACATCCCAGGCGAAGGCCACAATCTTCAGGAGCACTCGGTGGTCCTGATCCGCGGCGGCCGCGTTCGCGATCTCCCCGGCGTTCGCTACCACGTCCTGCGCGGCGTGCTCGATACGCAGGGCGTCAAGGATCGTCGCCAGTCCCGCTCCAAGTACGGCGCCAAGCGTCCGAAGTAAGCCGGTTGGCCTCCTCCGCGGGGGCTCGACCATCAGGCTGAAGTTAGAAAGGTTTTTGAAATGGCACGTCGTCGTCGCCCAGAGAAGCGCATCATCCTGCCGGATCCCAAGTACGGTGATGAGGTTCTCTCCAAGTTCATGAACTCCGTCATGTATGACGGCAAGAAGTCCGTCGCCGAGCTGATCGTGTACGGCGCGATGGAGACGGTCGAGCAGCGCGCCAAGCGCGAACCGCTCGGTGTGTTCCATGACGCACTGAACAACATCAAGCCGGGCATCGAGGTGCGTTCGCGCCGTGTTGGTGGCGCGACCTATCAGGTCCCCGTCGAGGTTCGTCCGGAGCGTGCTCAGGCGTTGGCGATTCGTTGGCTGATCACCGCTGCCCGGGCGCGCAGCGAGAACACGATGGCGGCACGGCTGTCGGGCGAGCTTCTCGACGCGTCGAACAACCGCGGCAACGCGGTCAAGAAGCGCGAAGACACGCATCGCATGGCCGAAGCCAACCGCGCCTTCTCGCACTACCGCTGGTAAGGCGGCGCTGGTAGGCTTGGAAGCCTCAGACCTGTAACCTATATCGTGGGGAGCCGGCGGAAGCTGCGCTCCCCACATCGCTAAGGAAACCACGATCATGGCCCGCAGCCATCCGCTCGATCGCTATCGCAACATCGGCATCATGGCGCACATCGACGCCGGTAAGACGACGACGACGGAGCGCATCCTCTACTACACCGGCAAGTCCTACAAGATCGGCGAAGTGCACGAAGGCACGGCGACGATGGACTGGATGGAGCAGGAGCAGGAGCGCGGGATCACGATCACGTCCGCCGCGACGACGTGCAAGTGGCGCGCCGAAGAGGGTAAGGGCGAAGAGCACCTCATCAACATCATCGACACGCCCGGCCACGTCGACTTCACGATCGAGGTCGAGCGTTCGTTGCGCGTGCTCGACGGCGCGGTCGCCTGCTTCGACGGCGTTGCCGGCGTCGAGCCGCAGTCGGAGACCGTGTGGCGCCAGGCCGACAAGTACGGCGTGCCGCGCATGTGCTTCGTCAACAAGCTGGATCGCACCGGCGCCGACTTCTACTTCTGCGTGAACTCGATCATCGAGCGCCTCGGTGCGCGCCCGGCGGTTCTGTACCTGCCGATCGGCATGGAGGGGGGCTTCAAGGGTCTGGTCGATCTCGTCGAGAACCGCGCGATCATCTGGCTCGAAGAGAGCCTGGGTGCGAAGTTCGAATATCAGGACATTCCAGCCGATATGGCCGAGAAGGCTGCGAAATATCGTAGCGACCTGATCGAGATGGCCGTCGAGCAGGACGACGACCTGATGGAGGCCTATCTCGAGGGCAACGAGCCGAGCACCGCGGACCTGAAGAAGCTGATTCGCAAGGGTACGCTCAGCATGGCGTTCGTGCCGGTCGTGTGCGGCTCGGCATTCAAGAACAAGGGCGTGCAGCCCCTGCTCGACGCCGTGGTCGACTATCTGCCTTCGCCGCTCGATGTCCCCGCCATTCAGGGTCTGAAGCTCGACGGCGTAACGCCCGACGAGCGTCCGTCGTCGGACAGCGAGCCGTTCTCGGCGCTGGCGTTCAAGATCATGAACGATCCCTTCGTCGGTACGCTGACCTTCGCGCGCATCTACTCGGGCAAGCTCGAGGCCGCGTCGCAGGTCACGAATTCGGTCAAGGACAAGAAGGAAAAGGTCGGTCGCATGCTGTTGATGCATGCGAACAGCCGTGAGGACATTCAGGAGGCTTTCGCGGGCGACATCGTCGCACTGGCGGGCCTGAAGGATACGACCACGGGCGACACGTTGTGCGCGATTGGCGATCCGATCATCCTGGAGCGGATGGAGTTTCCCGAGCCCGTCATCGAGCTGTCGGTGGAGCCCAAGACCAAGGCCGATCAGGAGAAGATGGGCGTCGCGCTCAATCGTCTCGCTCGCGAAGATCCGTCGTTTCGTGTGTCTTCTGACCCCGAATCGGGCCAGACGATCATCAAGGGCATGGGCGAGCTTCACCTTGAAATCCTGGTCGATCGCATGAAGCGTGAGTTCAAGGTCGAGGCGAACGTCGGCGCGCCGCAGGTGGCGTATCGCGAGTATCTCGCGAAGAAGGTCGACATCGACTACACCCACAAGAAGCAGTCGGGCGGCTCGGGTCAGTTTGGTCGTGTCAAGCTCACCGTCATTCCTGGCGAGCGTGGCACGGGCTTCCAGTTCTTCGATGAGGTCAAGGGCGGCAACATCCCGAAGGAGTACATCCCCTCCGTCGAGAAGGGCATGCGCGAGACGGCGGAGTCGGGTTCGCTGATCGGCTTCCCGATCATCGATTTCGAAGTTCACCTGTACGACGGTGCGTACCACGACGTCGACTCGTCGGCGCTGGCGTTTGAAATCTGCGCCCGCGGTGCGATGCGCGAAGCGGCACAGAAGGCCGGCATCAAGCTGCTCGAGCCGATCATGAAGGTCGAGGTCGTGACCCCGGAAGATTATCTGGGCGACGTCATCGGTGACATGAACAGCCGTCGTGGCCAGATCCAAGGCACCGACAGCCGCGGTAATGCGCAGACTGTTGAGGCCATGGTTCCGCTGGCCAACATGTTCGGCTACGTCAATCAGCTGCGTTCGTTCACCCAGGGTCGTGCGCAGTACTCGATGCAGTTCTCGCACTATGACGAAGTTCCGACCAACGTCGCCGACGAGATCAAGGCGAAGCTGGCCTAATCGTCGATCGGGCGCGGAGCGGGGTCCCGTTCCGCGCCGGGCTGGCGCAACCCGAAAACAGTCGCTATGGGGCCGCGTTCGCGGTGCACCGGATGCGGCAGCGGATTCGAATCAGAAGGTAGGAAGAAATGGCAAAGGCGAAATTCGAGCGGAACAAGCCGCACCTTAACATCGGCACCATCGGTCACGTCGACCATGGCAAGACGTCGCTGACGGCCGCAATCACTAAGGTGCTGGCAGAGACGACCGGCGGTACTGCCGTCGACTTCGCCAACATCGACAAGGCTCCGGAAGAGCGTGAGCGCGGCATCACGATCTCGACCGCGCACGTCGAGTACGAGACGACGAACCGCCACTACGCGCACGTCGATTGCCCCGGCCACGCCGACTATGTGAAGAACATGATCACCGGCGCGGCCCAGATGGACGGCGCGATTCTGGTCGTGTCGGCTACCGATGGCCCGATGCCGCAGACCCGCGAGCACATCCTGCTCGCTCGTCAGGTCGGCGTTCCGGCGATGGTCGTGTTCATGAACAAGGTGGATCTGGTCGACGACGAGGAAATCCTAGAGCTGGTCGAGCTGGAAATCCGCGAGCTGCTGAGCTCGTACGAGTTCCCTGGCGACGACATTCCCATCATCAAGGGCTCGGCGACCTGCGCGCTGTCCGGTTCGAACGACAAGTTCGGCAAGGACGCCGTCCTCGAACTGATGGCCGCCGTCGACGACTACATCCCGCAGCCGGAGCGTCCGCTCGACAAGCCGTTCATGATGCCGATCGAGGACGTGTTCTCGATCTCGGGTCGCGGTACGGTCGTCACGGGCCGCGTCGAGACGGGCATCGTCAAGGTCGGTGAGGAAGTCGAGATCGTCGGCATCCACCCGGAGGTCCGCAAGACCACCGTCACCGGCGTCGAAATGTTCCGCAAGCTGCTCGACCAGGGTCAGGCCGGCGATAACGTCGGTGCGCTGATCCGCGGCGTCGCTCGTGACGAAGTCGAGCGTGGCCAGGTTCTCTGCAAGCCTGGCTCGATCAAGCCGCACACCGACTTCTCGTCGGAGGTGTACGTGCTGTCGAAGGAAGAGGGTGGCCGTCACACGCCGTTCTTCGCCAACTATCGTCCGCAGTTCTACTTCCGTACGACGGACGTGACCGGCACCGTCGAACTGCCCGAGGGCACCGAGATGGTCATGCCCGGCGACAACGTCTCGCTCGGCATCAAGCTGATCGCGCCGATCGCCATGGATATCGGCCAGCGTTTCACCATCCGTGAGGGTGGACGCACGGTCGGCGCCGGGGTTGTCAGCGCCATCACCAAGTAATATAGGCTAGCGCCTTGCAAGCGGCCGGCCCCGGGCAACCGGGGTCGGCCGTTCGCTTTTAGTAGAGGCTCCGTTCGCGGGGCATGGCGGGTTCCACCGCCGGCTCGACATATTCGACGTATCAACCAGCAAGAGGCGGCCATGCGGCTGTCGTCCGGCGTTCGGCCGGTCACGATCGCATGAGACGCCCCGCTCTTTCGCATCGGTAGGGATCATGGACAGCAACATCCGCATTCGTCTGAAGGCGTTCGACCATCGCGTGCTCGATCAGGCGACCGGCGACATCGCCGACACGGCCCGCCGCACCGGCGCGCTTATCCGCGGTCCGATTCCGCTTCCGACGCGCATCGAAAAGTTCACGGTCAACCGTGGCCCGCACATCGACAAGAAGTCGCGTGAGCAGTTCGAGGTCCGCACCTACAAGCGGATGCTCGACATCGTGCAGCCGACGCCGCAAACTGTCGACGCTTTGATGAAGCTTGACCTCGCAGCAGGCGTTGACGTCGAGATCAAGCTCGCCTAAGCGCGTGCATCTTCGCTGCGGTAGACGAATCGTCCCGCAGCGGTGATGTGTGAGATACCGCCGGCGGCCTCGGTTGCCGGGACAGCGTCTCCCGTCCGTTTCTACAGCCTCCCGTTCGGGAAAGCGCAGGAACACCAGCCCGGGACGGGGGCTCGCTTCGTATTTCCGGGTTAGGAATTCCGTCGAGGGTTTTCTTCGACGGGTCCGGCACGCACCGAAGGAATGGTCCTCCGGTGCCTCTGTGAGGAGTATGGATCATGCGTACCGGCGTGATCGCGAAGAAGTTGGGGATGACCCGCCTGTTTCAGGACGACGGCCGCCACGTGCCCGTCACCGTCTTGCAGCTCGAAGGGCTTCAGGTCGTTTCCCGTCGCGAAACCGATACCGATGGCTACACCGCCGTTCAGCTTGGTGCTGGCGTTGCGAAAGCCAAGAACGTCGCCAAGCCGCAGCGCGGCCACTTCGGCAAGGCCGAGGTCGAGCCAAAGGCGATTCTCGCCGAGTTCCGTGTGACCGAGGACAATCTCCTCGATGTCGGTGCCGAGCTTGCGGCGGATCACTTCGTGGCAGGCCAGCTCGTCGACATTCAGGGTCGCACCCAGGGTAAGGGCTTCGCCGGCGGCATGAAGCGCTGGAACTTCGGTGGTCTGCGCGCGACGCACGGTGTCTCGGTTTCGCACCGCTCGCTCGGTTCGACCGGTCAGCGTCAGGATCCGGGTCGCGTCTTCAAGAACAAGAAGATGGCCGGCCACATGGGTGATAAGTATCGCACCCAGCAGAACCTCGAGATCGTCTCGACCGACGTCGAGCGTGGCCTGATCTTCGTGAAGGGCTCCGTGCCTGGATCAAAGGGTGGTTGGCTGTTCGTGAAGGACGCGGTGAAGACCGCTCGCCACGCCGATGCGCCGATGCCCGCCGGTCTGAAGACCGCCGCCAACAACAACGCTGACGCCGCACCCGCGCCGGAAGCATCCACCGGCCAGGAGGGCTAAGAAGTGAAGGTCACCGTCAAGTCCTTCGCCGGTACCGACGGTCAGGACATCGAGCTCAACGACGAGGTCTTCGGCCTCGATCCGCGCGCCGACATCCTGCACCGTGTCGTCACCTGGCAGTTGGAAAAGCGTCGCGGCACCGCCCGCGGCACTCGCGAGCGCGCCGATGTCGCGCGCACCGGCAAGAAGTTCGGCCGTCAGAAGGGTGGCGGTACGGCACGTCACGGCGATCGCCGCGCTCCCGTCTTCATCGGCGGTGGTAAGGCTCACGGCGCCCGCGTTCGCGACTTCAATCCCGGCCTGAACAAGAAGGTGCGGATGCTGGGTCTGAAGATGGCGCTGTCGAGCCATGCCAAGGCCGGCTCGCTGTTCGTCATGGACAGCCTCTCGGTCGAGGGTAACAAGACCAAGACGCTGAAGGGCGATCTCGCGAAGCTCGGTTGGGGCAAGCGCGCGCTGGTCATCGACGGCGACGCCGTCGAGACGAGCTTCGCACTCGCCGCCGGCAACCTTCACGAAGTGGACGTGCTGCCGGCAGCCGGCGCCAACGTCTACGACATCATCAAGGCAGACACGCTGGTGCTCACGCGCGCCGCGGTCGAGAAGCTGGAGGCGCGCTTCAATGGCTAAGCCGCAGAAAGCCGCGATCGACAACCGTCACTATGACGTGATCGTCGCGCCGCACATCACCGAGAAGACGACCCTGCTCAGCGAGCACAATGCGGTCGTGTTCAAGGTCGCTCACGATGCGAGCAAGCCCGAGATCAAGGCGGCCGTCGAGGCGCTGTTCAACGTCAAGGTGCTTGGCGTGAACACGATCGTCCAGAAGGGCAAGACCAAGAAGTGGAAGGGCGTGCCCTACACGAAGTCCGACGTGAAGAAGGCGATCGTCACGCTCGCCGACGGTCAGTCGATCGACGTGACGACGGGGGTCTAAGGGATCATGGCACTCAAGCAGTACAACCCGACGAGTCCGGCCCGCCGCGGCCTGATTCTCGTCGACAAGTCGCAGCTCTGGAAGGGCAAGCCGGTCAAGGCGCTCGTCGAGGGCAAGAACAAGACCGGTGGCCGCAACAACAAGGGCCACGTCACCAGCCGCGGCATCGCGGGTGGTCACAAGCAGAAGTACCGCTACATCGACTTCAAGCGTCGCAAGTGGGACGCTGAGGGTACGGTCGAGCGGCTGGAGTACGATCCCAACCGCACGGCGTTCATCGCGCTCGTCAGCTACGCCGATGGCGAGCAGGCCTATATCATCGCACCCCAGCGTCTGGCGGTCGGTGACAAGGTGCTCGCGGCGAAGAAGACCGACGTGAAGCCGGGCAACGCCATGGAGCTGGGTCAGGTCCCGGTCGGCACCATCGTCCACAACGTGGAGATGAAGCCGATGAAGGGTGGCCAGATCGCCCGTTCGGCCGGCACGTACGTGCAGGTCGTGGGTCGCGATCGCGGGATGGTGATCGTCCGCCTGAACTCGGGCGAGCAGCGTTACATCCACGGCGAGTGCATGGCGACGGTCGGTGCGGTGTCGAACCCGGACAACCAGAACCAGAACCTCGGCAAGGCCGGGCGTTCGCGCTGGATGGGCAAGCGTCCGCTGACCCGCGGCGTCGCCAAGAACCCGGTCGACCATCCGCACGGCGGTGGTGAAGGCCGGACCTCGGGTGGCCGTCATCCGGTTACCCCGTGGGGCAAGCCGACGAAGGGTGCGCGCACCCGTCACAACAAGTCGACCGACAAGATGATCATCCGGTCGCGTCATTCGACGAAGAGGAAGGGCTAACTCATGGCTCGTTCAGTCTGGAAGGGCCCGTTCGTCGAACTGAGCCTTCTGAAGAAAGCGGAAACCGCGCAGGATGCCGGTGGCCGTGCACCGATCAAGACCTGGTCGCGTCGTTCCACCATCCTGCCGTCGTTCGTCGGTTTGACGTTCAGCGTCTACAATGGTCGCAAGTTCGTGCCGGTATCGGTCAACGAGGACATGGTCGGCATGAAGCTGGGTGAGTTTGCGCCGACGCGCTACTTCCCGGGTCACGCGGCCGACAAGAAGGGCAAGCGCTGATGAGCAAGCCAGTCTCCCCCCGCAAGGTCGGCGAGAAGGAAGCCCTCTCCGTCGGCACGCAGATTCGCGGCTCGGCGCAGAAGCTGAACCTGGTCGCCGGTCTGATCCGAGGCCGCAAGGCGTCGGACGCGATGAACATCCTGGCCTTTTCCACGAAGGGCATGGCGGTCGACGCGCGCAAGGTTCTGGCTTCGGCCATCGCCAATGCGGAGAACAACCACAACCTCGACGTCGACGCGCTCGTCGTCGCCGAGGCGTCGGTCGGCAAGTCGATCACCATGAAGCGCTTCGCGACCCGCGGCCGTGGCAAGTCCACCCGCATCCTGAAGCCGTTCAGCCGTCTGCGCATCGTCGTGCGCGAGCAGGAAGAAGCGTAATGGGTCACAAGAGCAATCCGATCGGGATGCGGTTGCAGATCAACCGCACCTGGGACAGCCGCTGGTTCGCCGAAGGCGCGGACTATGGCCGTCTGCTGCTGGAGGATCTGAAGATCCGCCAGTACATCATGAAGACGCTGCCGCAGGCGGCGATCTCCAAGGTGGTGATCGAGCGTCCGGCCAAGCTGTGCCGCATCTCGATCTTCGCCGCCCGCCCCGGTGTCATCATCGGCAAGAAGGGCACGGATATCGAGAAGCTGCGCAAGACGATCGGGGCGATGACCTCGTCCGACGTCTCGCTCAACATCGTCGAGATCCGCAAGCCCGAGGTGGACGCCCGCCTCGTCGCGCAGGGCATCGCCGACCAGCTGGAGCGCCGTATCGCGTTTCGCCGGGCGATGAAGCGCGCGGTGCAGTCGGCGATGCGCCTGGGTGCCGATGGCATCCGCGTGTATTGCGGTGGCCGCCTTGGCGGTGCGGAAATCGCACGGTCCGAGAGCTACCGTGAGGGCCGCGTTCCGCTTCATACGCTGCGCGCGAACATCGATTACGCCGAAGCCACGGCGCACACGTCGTACGGCGTCTGCGGCGTCAAGGTGTGGGTGTTCAAGGGCGAGATCCTCGGCCACGACCCGATGGCGACCGACCGGCTCATGATGGAGGCTCAGACCTCCGGCGTGCGCCCGGCGCGCGACGACCGTCGTTAAGGACTGACACGACATGTTGCAGCCAAAGCGCACCAAATTCCGCAAGGCCTTCAAGGGCCGCATCCATGGCGACGCCAAGGGTGGCACCAGCCTCAACTTCGGCGCCTATGGCCTGAAGGCGATGGAGCCGGAGCGGATCACCGCACGCCAGATTGAGGCGGCTCGCCGCGCGATCACGCGGCACATCAAGCGCCAGGGGCGTTTGTGGATTCGCATCTTCCCGGACGTTCCGGTCTCGTCGAAGCCGGCCGAAGTCCGCATGGGCTCGGGCAAGGGATCGCCGGAGTTCTGGGCCGCCCGCGTCAAGCCGGGCCGGATCCTGTTCGAGCTCGACGGTGTCGAGGGCAAGATCGCCGCCGAGGCTTTCGAGCGCGCGGCCATGAAGCTCCCCATCAAGACCAAGGTCGTTGCCCGTCTGGGCGACACCTCGCACCTCGGAGGCGAGTAATCATGGCCAAGACCGATTTCACCGGCCAGTCCGACGACCAGCTCGGCGAGAGCCTCGGCCAGTTGAAGCGCGAGCAGTTCAACCTCCGCTTCCAGGCGGCGACGAACCAGCTCGAGAAGCCGAGCCGCGTCCGCGAGGTCCGTCGCGACATCGCGCGCATCAAGACCATGCAGGCCCAGCGCTCCGCCGCTGCGTCGGCCAAGTAAGGATTTAGGCACATGCCAAAGCGCGTGCTGACCGGCCTGATCGTCTCCGACAAGGGCGACAAGACCGTGGTTGTGAACGTCGAGCGCAAGGTCAAGCACCCGCTCTACGGCAAGATCATCCGTCGCTCCAAGAAGTACCACGCTCACGACGAGAGCAACGAGTACAAGCAGGGTGAGACGGTCCGGATCGAGGAGGTCGCTCCGATCTCCAAGCTGAAGACCTGGAAGGTGCTCGATCGCGTCAATACGCATGCGACTCCCGAGCGGGTCGACGTCGACGCCTGAACCCCGCGTCGCCCGGTAGATGCCGGGATCGCAAAAGGTTCGGATGTGATTCGAAGTCCCTGGTTCAGGCCAGGGCGACAGCGGGGAAGGGCGTTGCTTTTTCCCCGCGGGGCGGTTATCGGACCGCTCCCCCTGGTTCGGGCTGCGCCCGTGCCGGGGGTCATTGTTTTAGGCGGGTGCCGGTCAGCAATCGGCCCCAGATGAAGAGAAGGGATACGGATCCATGATCCAGATGCAGTCCAATCTCGACGTCGCTGACAACAGCGGCGCGAAGCGGGTGCAGTGCATCAAGGTGTTGGGTGGCTCGAAGCGCCGCACGGCATCGGTCGGCGACATCATCGTCGTCAGCATCAAGGAAGCACAGCCGCGCGGCAAGGTGAAGAAGGGTGACGTGCATCGCGCCGTCATCGTCCGCACCGCCAAGGACATCCACCGTGCCGATGGCTCGACCATCCGCTTCGACGGCAACGCCGCCGTCCTGGTCAACAAGAACGAGGAGCCGATCGGCACCCGTATCTTCGGCCCGGTCGTGCGCGAGTTGCGTGGCAAGAAGCACATGAAGATCATCTCGCTCGCGCCCGAGGTGCTGTAATGGGCGCCGCAAAGATCAAGAAGGGCGACCGCGTCGTCGTCCTGTCCGGCAAGGACAAGGGCAAGACCGGTACGGTCACCCTGTCGATGCCAAAGGATGGCAAGGTCGTGGTCGAGGGTGTCAACACCGTCGTGCGCCACACCAAGCCGACCCAAGCCGACCCGCAGGGCGGCAAGGTCACGAAGGAAGCGCCGCTTCACGTCAGCAAGGTCGCGCACGTGACCGCCGACGGCAAGCCGACTCGCGTCCGATTCGAGACGCAGGACGGCAAGAAGGTCCGCGTGGCCGTGAAGACGGGGGACAAGATCGATGGCTGATGCAGCTTATAAGCCCCGGATGAAGGGCATCTACGACGATCGTATCGTCGCGGCGATGACCGAGAAGTTCGGGTACAAGAACGCGCTCGAGATTCCACGGATCGAGAAGATCGTGCTGAACATGGGTGTCGGCGAAGCCACGCAGGACAAGAAGCGCGTCGATCAGGCCGCGTCCGAGATGGAACTGATCGCCGGCCAGAAGCCCGTCATCACCAAGGCAAAGAAGTCGATCGCTCAGTTCAAGCTGCGCGAAGGCATGCCGATCGGCGTGAAGGTCACCCTTCGCCGCGAGCGCATGTACGAGTTTCTCGACCGTTTCATCACGATCGCGCTGCCGCGCGTTCGCGATTTCCGCGGGCTGAACCCCAAGAGCTTCGACGGTCGCGGCAACTATGCCTGCGGCATCAAGGAGCAGATCATCTTCCCCGAGATCAACTATGACCGCATCGACAAGGTGCGCGGCATGGACGTGATCGTCACCACCACGGCGAAGACGGACGACGAGGCGCGCGAGCTGCTCCGTCTGTTCGGGTTCCCGTTCCCGATCGAGGAAGCCGCCGAAGAGAAGCAGGCGGCCTGACATCTACCCCCTCCCTCCGCTTCGGCGGGGGAGGGCATCCAAGGAAGAGCTTAAGTCCAATGGCGAAACTGAGTTCGATCAACAAGAACGAGCGTCGCAAGAAGCTCGTGAAGCAGTATGCCCCGAAGCTCGCGAAGCTGAAGGCTACGGCCAACGACCAGTCGCTCGACGAGACCGAGCGTCTCATCGCGCGCCTCAAGATGGCGGAACTGCCGCGCAACGCGAACCCGACCCGTATCCGCAATCGCTGCGAGACGACCGGTCGCCCGCGCGCCTATTACCGCAAGTTCCGGCTTTGCCGTATCCAGCTGCGCGATCTGGCCAACAAGGGCCTGATCCCCGGCGTCACGAAGTCGAGCTGGTAAGGATTTATCATGGCAGTGACCGATCCTCTGGGTGACCTGCTCACCCGCATCCGCAATGGCCAGCGCGCGAAGAAGGACTCCGTCCTGTCGCCCGCGTCCAAGCTGCGCGTGCGCGTCCTCGACGTGCTGCAGCGCGAAGGCTACATCCGCGGCTATTCCGAAGAGCAGATGGGCCCCGCCGCCGGCGTGCGCATCGAGCTCAAGTATTTCGAGGGTCAGCCCGCGATCAAGCACGTCGCGCGCGTTTCGAAGCCCGGTCGTCGCGTCTACTCGGGCAGCCAGGAGCTGCCGCGGGTGATGAACGGCCTGGGCATCACCATCGTCTCCACGCCGAACGGCGTCCTGTCCGACGCGGAAGCGCGCGAGCAGAACGTCGGCGGCGAAGTGCTCGCGGAGGTGTTCTGATGAGCCGCATCGGTAAGAAGGCGATTCCGGTTCCGGCCGGCGTGACTGCCAGCATCGACGGCAAGACGATGAGCGTAAAGGGCCCCAAGGGCACCCTGACGCTCGCGATGCGCGACGAGATCAGCTACTCGGTCGAAGACGGCAGCATCTCGGTGCAGCCGGCGAACGACACCAAGCAGGCGCGGGCCTTCTGGGGCATGCAGCGGACGCTGGTTGCGAACCTCGTCACCGGCGTGACCGAGGGCTTCACCAAGAAGCTGCTCATCACGGGCGTCGGCTATCGTGCCGCCGCGCAGGGCCGCAACCTGAAGCTGCAGCTCGGCTACAGCCACGACGTCGACATCGCCGTGCCGGAGGGTCTTGAGGTCAAGACGCCGGACAACACGACGGTCGAGATCTCGGGCGCCGACAAGCAGAAGGTCGGCCAGCTGGCCGCCGAAATCCGCCGCTGGCGCAAGCCCGAGCCGTACAAGGGCAAGGGCATCAAGTATGACGGCGAGTTCATCTTCCGCAAGGAAGGGAAGAAGAAGTAATGACCAAGGGTCTCTCTCTTTTCGAGAAGCGCCGTCGGCGCAACCGCACCGCGCTCCGTGCGCGTTCGGGCAGCCGTCCGCGGCTGTCGGTGCATCGTTCGGGCAAGCACATGTACGCCCAGGTGATCGACGATGCGGCGGGTCACACCGTCGCCGCGGCGTCGACGCTGACCGCGCGCGACGAGTCGGGTGCGAACATGTCGGCCGCCACGGCGGTGGGCAAGCGCGTCGCGGAGGCAGCGCTGGCGGCCGGCGTGACGCAGGTCGTCTTCGATCGCGGCGGGTTCCTCTATCACGGCCGCGTCAAGGCGCTGGCTGACGCCGCGCGCGAAGCCGGATTGGAGTTCTAAGAATGGCCGATACCAACGATATCCAGTCGCAGCCCGGCAATCCTGCCGCGGTCGAGGCTCCCGCCGGCGATGCCGGCGCTAACACCGGCGGCAACGCGGGTGGCGGTTATCAGGGCGGACAGGGCGGTGGCCGTGGACGCGGCGGTCCGGGCGGCGGTGGCGGCGGTGGTCGTGGTCGTGGCGGTCCGGGCGGACAGCGCGGTGGCCGTGACGGCGGTCGTGGCGGTCGCGACAATCGCGGTCGTGGTGGCCCCGGCCAGGACGACGGCGGCGAAGAGCTGATCGAGAAGCTGGTGCACATCAACCGCGTCTCGAAGACGGTGAAGGGCGGCAAGCGCTTTGGCTTCGCAGCGCTGGTTGTGGTCGGCGACGGCAAGGGTCGTGCGGGCTTCGGCCACGGCAAGGCTCGCGAAGTGCCGGAGGCGATCTCCAAGGCAACTGCGGCAGCCAAGAAGAAGATGGTTCGCGTGCCCCTGAAGGATGGCCGCACGCTGCATCATGACGGCAATGGTCACTTCGGTGCCGGTCGCGTGACGCTGCGTTCGGCGCCGCAGGGCACGGGCATCATCGCCGGTGGTCCGATGCGCGCCATCTTCGAATCGCTCGGCGTCGCCGACGTGGTCACGAAGTCGATCGGCACGTCGAACCCCTACAACATGATCCGTGCGACGTTCGAGGCGCTGGGCGACCAGACTTCGCCCAAGGCCGTCGCGCAGCGTCGTGGCAAGAAGATCGCCGACCTGCTCGGCCGCGGCGCGGGTGCTTCGGCGCAGACCGCCGAGGCTGATGCCGCGGCCATCACGGAGTAAGCTGAGATGGCGACGATCAAGATCAAGCAGACCGGTTCGCCGATCCGCCGCACCGGCGATCAGCGTGCGACGCTCATCGGCCTCGGCCTCAACAAGATGCACCGCGTGTCGGAGCTCGAGGATACCCCGGAGGTTCGCGGCATGATCCGCAAGGTGCAACACATGGTCGAAGTGCAGGGCTAAGCCCACTTCACCAGTGACAAATACGGGGAAGGGGGCTAACCGGCCCCCTTCCTTTTTCCGGTTTCCAACAACCAGCGCGTAACAAGCGAAAGCGAGTGCATATCATGAAGCTCAACGAACTCCGCGACAATGACGGCGCCCGCAAGTCCAAGATTCGCGTCGGCCGCGGCATCGGCTCCGGCAAGGGCAAGACCGGCGGACGTGGCCAGAAGGGCCAGAAGAGCCGCGAGGGCGTGTCCATCGCCGGCTTCGAGGGCGGCCAGATGCCGCTCCACATGCGTCTGCCGAAGCGTGGCTTCAACAACATCTTCGCCAAGGATTATGCCGAGGTGAATCTCGGCGCGATCCAGAAGGCGGTCGATGCGGGCAAGATCGAGGTCGGTGCGGCGCTCGACCACGCCGCGCTGAAGCTGGCCGGTCTGGCCCGTGGCGGCAAGGACGGCGTGCGCCTGCTCGGCAAGGGCGAGTTGACCGCCAAGCTGACCTTCACCGTCGCCGGCGCGTCGAAGGGCGCGATCGAGGCGGTCGAGAAGTCGGGCGGTTCGGTGTCCGTGATCGAGGTCGTGCCCGCCGCCGAGAAGGCCGCCGCCAAGAAGGGCGTGAAGTATAAGGAGCGTCAGGCTCACAAGGCGTCGTTCAAGGCCTGATTCCGTCCGCCACCCCGGCGCTTGTCGGGGTCCAGCATCGGGCCGCTCGTAACTGGGTCCCGGCGACACGCCGGGACGGATTATTCCGCCGGAGGTTAGACAAGCCTTGGCGGGCGACTATATGAGCGGCGGGGGAGCGACATAACGCTCGCCCGCCGTTTCTGTTTCCAGGACACAATCCCGCATGGCATCCGCAGCCGACCAGATGGCGCAAAGCATCAGCCTGTCGAAGTTCGCGAAGGCGACCGACCTCAAGAAGCGGCTATGGTTCACGATCGGCGCGCTGATCGTGTTCCGCCTGCTCAGCTACGTGCCGCTGCCGGGCGTCGACCCGACCGCACTCGGTTTGCTCAGCGAGCGGACCACGGGCGGCGTGCTCGACTTCTTCAACACCTTCTCGGGTGGCTCGCTCAGCCGCATGTCGCTGATCGCGCTGGGCGTGATGCCGTATATCACCGCGTCGATCGTGGTGCAGTTGGCGACCTCGCTCAGCCCCAAGCTGGCGGCGATCAAGAAGGACGGCGAGAGCGGTCGTAAGCGGCTGAACCAGTATACCCGCTACGGCACCGTGCTGCTGACCGCGGTGCAGGGCTATTTCATTGCCGTCGGCCTCGAGGCGCTGGGCGCATCGAACGGCGTGCAGGCGGTGATCGAGCCGGGCATGGCGTTCCGCGTCGCCGCCGTCATCTCGCTGATCGGCGGGACGATGTTCCTGATGTGGCTGGGTGAGCAGATCACCAGCCGTGGCATCGGCAATGGCGTGTCGCTGATCATCATGGCGGGCATCGTTGCACATCTGCCGACGACGCTCGTCAACCTGCTGGAAGGCGGCCGCTCGGGCTCGCTCGACCCGCTGCGTCTGATCGGCATCATCGTCGCGGTCGTGGCGCTTGTCCTGTTCATTTGCTTCATGGAGCGTGCGCAGCGTCGCATCCTGATCCAGTATCCCAAGAGGCAGACGCAGCGCGGGATGCAGGCGGATCGCAGCCATCTTCCGCTGAAGATCAACACCGCGGGCGTCATCCCGCCGATTTTCGCGTCGTCGCTGCTACTGATGCCGCTGACGATCTCGCAGTTCGCGGGCCAGCGCGTCGCCGGCGAGTCGAAGTGGGGCGACTTCATCATCACCCTCAACCAGTACCTCCAGCACGGCAGCCCGGTGTACATGCTGCTGTACGGTGCCGGCATTATCTTCTTCTCGTTCTTCTACACCGCGGTGGTCTTCAACCCGGAAGAAACCGCGGACAATCTGAAGCGGTACGGTGGGTTCGTGCCGGGCATCCGTCCCGGCAAGAACACCGAGAATTACTTCGATTACGTCCTGACGCGGATCACCGTGCTCGGCGCGGCCTATCTGACGATCATCTGCCTGTTGCCGGAATATCTGGTGTCGGCGCTGTCGATACCCTTCTACCTGGGCGGGACCAGCCTATTGATCGTCGTGAACGTCACGATGGATACGGTGACGCAGATCCAGTCGCATTTGCTGGCGCACCAATATGGTGACCTCATCAAGAGGGCGAAGCTGAAGGGCGGCCGGCTCCGCTGAGCGGAGCGGCAGGGACGTTAAGGGGAGAGTGGCCGTGAACATCATCCTGCTGGGACCGCCGGGCGCGGGCAAGGGGACCCAGGCCGCACGGCTCGTCAGCGAGCGTGGCATGGTCCAGTTGTCGACGGGCGACATGCTGCGCGCGGCGGTCAAGGCCGGGACACCGGTGGGCGTTCAGGCGAAAGCAGTGATGGACGCGGGCGAGCTGGTGTCCGACGCGATCGTTTCCGCGTTGATCGGCGAACGGCTGGATCAGGGTGTCGAGCATGGCGCGATCTTCGACGGCTATCCCCGGACGGCGGCGCAGGCCGATGCGCTCGATCTGTTGCTGGCCGAGCGCGGGCAGCAACTGGACGCGGTGATCGAACTGGAAGTGGACGAGGCCGCATTGATCGAGCGGATCGTCGGTCGCTTCACCTGCGCATCGTGCGGCGCGGGCTATCACGACGTCTTCAAGCAGCCCGCGGTCGCGGGCGTTTGCGACGTGTGCGGCTCGACGGAGTTCAAACGCCGGCCCGACGACAACGCCGAAACGGTGTCGACGCGGATGGCCGAGTACCGCGCCAAGACTGCGCCGATCCTGCCGCTCTACGAAGCGCGAGGGCTGGTGTCGCGGGTCGATGGCATGGCCGACATGGACGTGGTCGGCGGCCAGATCGCGGCAATCCTCGACGCCTGATGCGACTTCGCCTATCCTGAGTGTCGGAGACACCGGGAGGGTAGTATGCGCGCGGTTAGGTTCGGGATGCTGCTGCTCTGCGGCTGGTCGGCTGCCATCGCGGCTAAGGCCCCCGAGCTGAGTTGGGGGAAACCAGGCGTGTCGATCGACCAGTATCGCATCGACTCGTTCGAATGCGCGAAGTCGGGCTACTTCACCGATGTGCGCGATACGCAGCAGGCCAAGGACGCGATCCGGGTGCTGGAAACGGCCGATCGCGAACTGAACAACGGCGACGAACTCGACCCCAATGCGCGCGTCCTGCGAATGCGCGCGCTGCGTCCCGATGCGAGGGTGCGGGAGGTCGGTAGATATCTCCACACCGTCGTCGAGGCATGCCTGACCAAGCGCGGCTACCGTCAATTCGCGCTGACGAAGGCGCAGGCGAAGTCGCTGGGCAGGCTGCCAGCGGGCTCACTCGATCGACAATTGTATCTGCATTCGCTCGCCAGCGATCCGCAGGTCGTCGCGGGTCAGGGCGTTGGCTGAGCCGCCGGCACGATCAACTGCATGACACGATTGTCACACAGCCTTCATCCAGCGGCAAACCCCCATCTCCTATCAGCGCCCTACGGCCACGGCGCCGCGGTCCATCGATCGCGCGGCGATGCCACGAGATCGGCGTCCGTCACTCCCGGGGGCGCCGGTAGTGCCGGTGGAGGGGCTGCCCTCCGCCGGCCTTTGCTGTACAGGGCGGTATCTTCCAGGATTGGGCGGAGCGCGAATTGACCCGCAAGATACTGATCGTCGAGGATGATCCCTCCACCGCCGCCTATCTGGCCAAGGGCCTGACCGAGGCCGGCTATTCCGTCGAGGTCAGCCATGACGGCCGTGACGGGCTGTTTCTGGCGAGCGAAGGCATATTCGACCTCGTCATCGCGGACCGCATGTTGCCGGGGCTCGACGGGCTGTCGCTGGTCGGGGCATTGCGCGCCGCCAAGGTCGAGACGCCGGTGCTGGTGCTGTCGGCGCTCGCGTCCGTCGACGACCGTGTCGACGGGCTGAAGGCCGGTGCCGACGACTATCTCTGCAAGCCGTTCTCGTTCGCCGAGCTCTCGGCCCGGATCGAGGCGCTGGTGCGACGGACGGACCGCACCGCGGCAGAGCCCCAGAAGACGCGGCTGTCGGTCGGCGATCTGGAGATCGACCTGCTGTCGCGCCACGTCAGCCGCGCTGGCCGCTCGATCCCGCTCGGCACGCGCGAGTTCAGCCTGCTGGAGTTCCTCGCCCGGCATGCCGGTCAGGTCGTCACCCGCACGATGATGCTGGAGAAGATCTGGAACTACCACTTCGACCCCGGCTCCAACGTCGTCGACGTGCATATCGGCCGCCTTCGCCGCAAGCTGGAGGACGGGTTCCCGACCCCGATCCTGCATACCGTGCGCGGGGCGGGCTACCGATTGGCGGTCGACGGTTGACGCCCTGGGGCGGGCGGCTGTCGGTCACGGCGCGGATCGCGCTGCTGGCGATCGCGCTGGCGCTGGTCAGCAACCTCGCCCTGATCGGGTTCCTGTGGAAGCAGACGCACGACGTCGCCATTGCCGCGACCCGGCGGGAAATGGTCGAGCAGTCGGATGCGCTGATCGGCATCTGGCGCGACGGCGGATTGCCGCGCCTGAGCGAGGCGGTCCGTAACGCTCAGCCGCCGGGCGACACCTCGCTGGTCGTCGCGATCGTCGATGAGGAGGGTCGCCGGCTGGTCGGCTATGCACCGCCGCGGCTGGAGGTGCCGATCGCGGCCCGCGCGTTCCGGGTGGGCTACCTCGCCGACCTGCCGGGCTGGCGCGAGCATGAGGCGGGTTACATCCTGCGGCCGGTCGGACGCGTGTGGCTGCTGACGGCGCGCAAGCTGGACGTGATCGAAGCGGAGCAGACCGCGATCGAGCGCGCGCTGGCGCTGGCAGTGGTGATGTCGCTGGCGCTGGGGATCGTCGCCGGCTTGGTGCTGGCCCGTTACGTGGCGACCCGGCTGGACCGGATTGCGGCGGTGATCGACGAGGCGGCGGAGGGCAATCTGTCCCGCCGCGTTCCCATGGAGGCCAAGGGCGCCGACGCGTTCGACCGGTTGGCGGCGCGACTGAACGCAATGCTCGGGCGGATCGAAGGGCTGATGGCGGAATTGCGGATCGTCACCGACAGCCTGGCGCACGACCTCCGCTCGCCGCTGGCGCGGTTGCGCACCAAGACCGAGCAGGCGGTGCTCGTGTCCGATCCGGCGCAGCGCGACTCGGCGTTGGGCGGTCTGCTCGCGGAAACCGATCTCGTGATGCGGATGCTGACGATGGTCATCGAGATCAGCCGGTCCGAGTCGGTGTCGCGCGACCGGTTCACGCTGGTCGAGCCCGCCGAACTGGTCGAAGAGGTCGCCGAACTCTACGAGCCGGTGGCGGAGGATGCGGGCATCCGCTTCGTCGTGGCGATCGACGATCGCCCCGCGCCGCTGTCGCTGCACCGGGAGCTCGTCAGTCAGGCGTTGGCGAACCTCGTCGACAACGCGCTGAAGCACGGGGTGCCGAAGCAGACCGGGGCGGAGCGGGAGATTGTCCTGCGTCTCTGCTGCCGGCCCGACGGCGTGGCGATCCAGGTCGAGGATCGCGGTCCCGGCATCGCCGCGCGCGACCGGGCGCAGGCCATGAAGCGGTTCGGTCGCCTCGACAGCGCGCGGTCGACGCCGGGAGCAGGGCTCGGCCTCGCGCTGATCGACACGGTGGCGCGGCTGCACGGCGGGCGGTTCGAACTGGCGGATAACGCGCCCGGACTGGTGGCACGGCTGGTGCTGCCGGGCTGACGGCTGGTCATTCCGGCCGGCATGTCCCACATGACGGGTCATGGATGCGCTGACCGCCTTCGGCCTTTTCGCCGTCACCTTCATGCTGGTGTGCTACGTTCTGGAGGATCGTGCGCCGTTCTGGAC
Organism: Sphingomonas longa; assembly: GCF_016892685.1. Lineage (NCBI taxonomy): Bacteria > Pseudomonadati > Pseudomonadota > Alphaproteobacteria > Sphingomonadales > Sphingomonadaceae > Sphingomonas > Sphingomonas longa. Next base: position 1,015,491 of record NZ_JAFEMC010000001.1, on the reverse strand, counting down.
GTTCCTGTTCGCGATCGGGTGCCTAATGGGGTCGGCATATGGCTTCCTTCAGGGGGCATGGCCGTTCGGGGCGGTCGAGTTGATCTGGTTCGTCGTCGCGCTGAGACGGTGGGTCCAGCTGCGCGCCAAAGCCGGCAGGGTGGTGGAACCCGCGGCTTGACTCGGCGTTGCGCGCGTCCTAACTGACCCAACCCCGATACACCGGTTTGCCGGCGGCGCTCGTTTGCGCTCGCCGCCATCTTGCGTCGATGCTCCGGCATCATCGTAGAACCAGTGGACCGGGACCAACGCGTCGAGATGGCGCCCGTGCTGCCATGCCGGGTGCCGTGGAGCTAGGAGAACATACACATGGCACGTATCGCGGGTGTTAACATCCCGACCAACAAGCGCGTGGTGATCGCGCTGACCTACATCCACGGGATCGGCCCGGCCAAGGCCAAGCAGATCACGGACAAGCTGGAAATCGCCGCCGAGCGCCGCGTGCAGGACCTGACGGACCAGGAGGTTCTCCAGATCCGCGAAGCGATCGATGCCGACCACATGGTCGAGGGCGATCTGCGCCGCGAAACTGCGATGAACATCAAGCGCCTGATGGATCTCGCCTGCTATCGTGGCCTGCGCCACCGTAAGGGCCTTCCGGTCCGCGGCCAGCGCACGCACACGAATGCGCGCACCCGCAAGGGCAAGGCGAAGCCGATCGCAGGCAAGAAGAAGTAAAACGGCCCCCGGGTCCGTTTTTGACATCTTCTCCGCCAAAAGCCGGTGCGAGGTACCGAACCTCCCGGCTTTCGCATCAGACGATCCAGGTCAGGATTACATTCAATGGCACGTGAACCGCAGCGTATTCGCCGTCGCGAACGCAAGAACATCACCGCCGGCGTCGCCCATGTGAACGCCAGCTTCAACAACACCATGATCACCATCACCGACGCGCAGGGCAACGCCATCTCGTGGTCGTCCGCCGGCGCGATGGGCTTCAAGGGCTCGCGCAAGTCGACGCCGTACGCCGCGCAGGTCGCGGCCGAAGACGCCGGCAAGAAGGCCGCCGAGCACGGCGTCCGCACGCTGGAAGTCGAGGTCAAGGGCCCCGGCTCGGGCCGCGAGTCGGCGCTGCGCGCGCTTCAGGCCGTTGGCTTTCAGATCTCCTCGATCCGTGACGTCACCTCGATTCCGCACAATGGTGTGCGTCCGTCGAAGCGTCGCCGCGTCTGAATGATCGGGCGCCGGCTGACGAGCCGGCGTCTTCGTTACTTGAGGCGGTCCCCCAACCGCCTCCAACCCAGGGGAACCCCGTGGCTGTCAACGCAAAGAACTGGCAGGAACTCAAGAAGCCGAACGGCCTGGAGAAAAAGGGCGGTGACGGCAAGCGCAAGGCGACCTTCGTCGCCGAGCCGCTGGAGCGTGGCTTCGGCCTGACGCTCGGCAATGCGCTGCGTAGAGTTCTGCTCTCCTCGCTCCAGGGTGCGGCGGTGACGTCGATCAAGATCGAGAACGTCCTGCACGAATTCTCGTCGCTCGCCGGCGTCCGCGAGGATGTCACCGACATCGTCCTGAACGTGAAGCAGATCGCGCTGCGCATGCAGGGCGAGGGGCCGAAGCGCCTCCAGCTGTCCGCCACCGGTCCGGCCGAGGTGAAGGCGGGCGACATCGCGGTATCGGGCGACATCGAGGTCATGAACAAGGACCTCGTGATCTGCCACCTCGACGAGGGTGCGACGCTCAACATGGAGCTGACCGCCGATGTCGGTAAGGGTTACGTTCCCGCGACCGCCAACCGTCCGGCCGATGCACCGATCGGCCTGATCCCGGTCGATGCGCTGTACTCGCCGGTACGTCAGGTGTCGTACAAGGTCGACCCGACCCGCGTCGGGCAGGATCTGGACTACGACAAGCTGACGCTGACGATCGAGACCGACGGCACCGTCACCCCGGAAGACGCGGTGGGCTATGCCGGTCGCATCCTCCAGGACCAGCTGGCGCTGTTCGTCCACTTCGACGACTCGTCGGTCACGCGTTCGGCCCCGATCGGTCAGGCCGCCGCGCCGACCGCCGGTGGTGCGGAGCCCGCGGGCGACACGCAGCAGATCAACCGCTACCTGCTCAAGAAGGTGGACGAGTTGGAGCTGTCGGTGCGTTCGGCGAACTGCCTGAAGAACGACAACATCATCTATATCGGCGATCTCGTCGGCAAGACCGAGGCGGAAATGCTCCGCACCCCGAACTTCGGCCGCAAGTCCTTGAACGAAATCAAGGAAGTGCTGTCGTCGATGGGGTTGCGCTTGGGCATGGAAATCCCTGGCTGGCCGCCCGAGAACATCGAAGAGATGGCGAAGAAGCTCGAGCAGGAAATCATGGGCTGAGCCGCCCGCGGATAGCACTGGCTATCCGCGCGACGGCATAAGCCCGGCCGGCGGGTCGGTTCGTCCGACTCGTTCGACGCCAAACCGCGGCCTCGGCGCGGTTCTCCCGGCCTTCGGAATGGTGCAGCGTAGGACTAACCTTAGCCTAACCTTCCGACCGGATTATCAGGGTTTTCGGTGGTGGCCCGTTCCACACCACCTGCTCTGGGGTACCGTGACACGGCCCCTTATCGAACGAAGGAATCATCATGCGTCATCGCGTCGGCGGCCGTAAGCTACAGCGTACCTCGGCCCATCGTATCGCGCTCTTCCGCAACATGGCGGCGGCGCTCATCAAGCACGAGCAGATCACCACGACCGTCGCCAAGGCGAAGGAGCTCCGCCCGTACGTCGAGAAGCTGGTGACGCTCGCGAAGAAGGGTGGCCTGTCCAACCGTCGTCTGGCGCACGCCCGTCTGCTCGACGACGCCCAGCTCGTGAAGCTGTTCGATGTCATCGCGACGCGCTACGCCGATCGCAACGGTGGCTACACCCGCGTCATCAAGGCCGGCCCGCGCCTGTCGGACGCATCGCCGATGGCAATCATCGAGTTCGTCGACCGCGACGTCTCGGCGAAGGGACAGGACTCGGGTCCGGTCCAGTCGGACGAGGATTTCGACGCCGCCGCCTGATTGGCGACGGATCGGTCAGAAAAGAGGCCGCGTTCCCTACCGGGAGCGCGGCCTCTTTCGTTATCGGGCGCGGACCGCTATCGGCTCGGCATGGAGCATCCCGACACCATCCTCATCGTCGACTTCGGCAGCCAGGTCACCCAGCTCATCGCCCGCCGCGTGCGCGAGGCAGGGGTGTATAGCGAGATCGCCCCCTTCCAGTCCGCCGAAGCGGCGTATGAGCGTCTGAAGCCGAAAGGCGTGATCCTGTCCGGCGGTCCGGCCTCCGTCGTCGATGCCGACAGCCCGCGCATCCCGCAGCCGATCCTCGACGCCGGCGTGCCGCTGCTCGGTATCTGCTACGGGCAGCAGGCGCTGAATGCGCAGCTTGGTGGGCGGGTCGAGAAGGGCAACAGTGGGGAATTCGGTGAGGCGTTCGTGTCCGTCGATGACGGCTGCGGACTGTTCGACGGGCTGTGGACCGCAGGCGAGCGGCATCAGGTGTGGATGAGCCACGGCGATCATGTCGCGGCGCTGGCACCGGGGTTCCGGCCGGTCGCGTCGTCCAGGGGCGCGCCCTTCGCGATCACCGCGGACGACGAGCGCCGCATCTACGGCATGCAGTTCCACCCCGAAGTCGTGCACACGCCGGACGGGGGCAAGCTGATCGCGAACTTCGCGCGGCATATCTGCGGGCTGGCGGGCGACTGGACGATGGCGGAGTTCCGGGCTGCCAAGATTGCCGAAATCCGCGAGCAGGTCGGCGACGGCAAGGTCATCTGCGGCCTGTCGGGCGGGGTCGACTCGTCGGTCGCGGCGCTGCTGATCCACGAGGCGATCGGCGAGCAACTGACGTGCGTATTCGTCGACGGCGGCATTCTGCGGGCAGGAGAGGCCGAGCAGGTCGTCGGGCTGTTCCGCAATCATTACAACATCCCGCTGGTGCATGTGGAGGCGCAGGACCTGTTCATGGACGGGCTCGCCGGGGTCACCGACCCTGAGGCGAAGCGCAAGTTCATCGGCAAGACGTTCATCGACGTGTTCGAGGCGGAGGCGAACAAGATCGGCGGGGCCGGCTTCCTGGCGCAGGGAACGCTGTATCCGGACGTGATCGAGAGCGTCAGCTTCACCGGCGGCCCGTCGGTGACGATCAAGAGCCACCACAATGTCGGCGGCCTGCCCGAGCGCATGAACATGAAGCTGGTCGAGCCGCTGCGCGAGCTGTTCAAGGACGAGGTCCGCGTGCTCGGGCGCGAACTGGGCCTGCCGGACGTGTTCGTCGGGCGGCACCCATTCCCCGGACCCGGCCTCGCGATCCGTATTCCCGGCGAAGTCACGCGCGAGCGGTGCGACATCCTGCGCAAGGCCGACGCGATCTATCTGGAGGAGATCCGTGCGGCGGGGCTGTACGACGCCATCTGGCAGGCGTTCGCGGTGCTGCTGCCGGTGAAGACGGTCGGCGTGATGGGCGACGCGCGGACCTATGACAGCGTGCTGGCACTGCGGGCGGTGACGTCGACCGACGGGATGACGGCGCAGGTGTTCCAGTTCCCCGGCGACTTCCTGCCGCGCGTGGCGACGCGGATCATCAACGAGGTGAAGGGCGTGAACCGGGTCGTGTACGACTATACGTCGAAGCCGCCGGGGACGATCGAGTGGGAGTGACGCGGGGCTAGCGAACGGCCGTGGAGCCGTTCGCTAGCGGGCATCTCATGCCACTTGCGGCAGGCGATCCAGATACTTGTCGAGCGTGATCGGGTATTCGCGCACACGGACGCCGGTGGCGTTGTAGACCGCATTCGCGACCGCGGCACCGACGCCGCAGATGCCGAGTTCGCCGACGCCCTTGGCCTTCATCGGCGAGGACATGGGGTCGGCCTCGTCGAGGAAGATCACCTCCTGATGCGGGATGTCGGCGTGGACGGGCACCTCGTAGCCAGCGAGGTCGTGGTTGACGAAGAAGCCGAAGCGCTTGTCGACCGCGAGGTCCTCCATCAGCGCTGCGCCCGCGCCCATCGTCATGCCGCCGATCACCTGATTCCGTGCGGCCTTGGGGTTGAGGATTCGGCCCGCCGCACACACCGCGAGCATGCGGCGGATGCGCGTTTCGCCGGTATAGGCATTGACCGCGACCTCGACGAAATGGCCGCCGAAGGTCGATTGCTGCTGCTGCTTCTGTAGCTCGTCGCCATATTCCATGACGTCCTCGGCGCTCAGCGCACCGGCCTTCGCTGCCTCGGCCAGCGCGACGGTGCGGTTGCCGGAGCGGACCTGACCGCCGACGAACTCGACATCGGTAGCGTTGAAGCCGAGACGCTGCGCCACCTGCTCGCGCATCTTCATGCAGGCGGCGTAGACGCCCGCGGTCGAGCTGTTGCCGCCCCATTGGCCACCGGAGCCGGCGGACACGGGGAAGGACGAGTCGCCGAGCTTCACGACGACGCCCTCGACCGGCACGCCCAGCATCTCCGCCGCGGTCTGGGCGATGATCGTGTAGGTACCCGTTCCGATGTCGGTCATGTCGGTCTCGACCGTGACGACACCCGCCTGATCGAGGCGGACGCGCGCGGCGGACTTCATCAGCAGGTTGTTGCGGAACGCCGCCGCGACGCCCATGCCGATCAGCCACTGACCGTCGCGGACGGAGCCGGGCTTGGCGTTGCGCGCGCTCCAGCCGAAGCGCTCCGCACCGTCACGCAGGCACTTGACCAACTGACGCTGCGAGAACTTGCGATCGGGCTTTTCCGGATCGACCTGCGTATCGTTGACGACGCGGAATTCGACCGGGTCCATGCCCAGCTTCTCCGCCATCTCGTCCATCGCCACTTCCAGCGCCATCAGGCCGGGAGCCTCGCCGGGCGCGCGCATCGCGTTCCCCTCCGGCAGGTCGAGCACCGCGAGCCGCATCGACGTCAGGCGATTGGCGCCCGCATAAAGGAGCTTGGTCTGCGACACCGCCGTCTCCGGTCCGCCGCCGGGGAGATCGCCCGAGCCGCTTTCGTGCGCGATCGCGGTAATCTTGCCGGTCCGATCAGCGCCGATGCGGATGCGCTGGACGGTCGCGGGGCGGTGGGTGGTGTTGTTGATGCTCATCGGTCGCGTCAGCGCGACCTTCACAGGCCGCTTCGCCGCGCGCGCGCCGAGCGCCGCCATGATCGCATCCGACCGGACGAACAGTTTGCCGCCGAAACCGCCACCGACATAGGGGGCGATCAGACGCACCTTTTCCTTGGGAATGCCGAGCGTCTTCGCGACATCGCCCTTGCCCCAGTCGATCATCTGGTTGGCCGTCCACAGCGTGAGCTGGTCGCCTTCCCACGACGCGATCGTCGCGTGCGGTTCCATCATCACATGGCTGTGATCGGGCGTGGTGTAGGTCGCGTCCAGCTTCACCGGTGCGCTGGCGAACGCGCCCGCGAAGTCGCCGACCTTGTCGATCGGCGGCGCGGCGCTGCCCTCGCCGCTGCTGTCGCCCTTCAGCGGAGCCGTCTTCAGCGCCTCCGCCAGATCGTAGCGGCCCTTGGCGCGGGCGTAATCGACGCGGATCAGGTTCGCGGCGGCGCGTGCCTGTTCGAACGTATCTGCAACGACGACTGCGATCGCCTGATGATAATGATCGACCTCCGGCCCGCCGAGCAGCTTCGCGGTATTGAAGTTGCCCTTGGCGAGCTTGCCGGCAGTGTCGGCCGTGACGATCGCCAGCACGCCCGGCGCGGCCTTGGCGGCGGCGAGGTCGATCGACGCGATCCGACCCTTGGCGATCGCCGCACCGACGACATAGCCATAGGCGGCGTTCGGCGCGTCGTCGTTATGCTCAAACGCATAGGGCGCGGTGCCCGTGGTCTTGTACTTGCCGTCGATCCGGTCGGTCGGCTTGCCGATCACCGTCATCCGGTCGATCGGGTTATTGCCCGTGGGTGCATCGAACTTCATGCTGTGGCCCTCACTTCGGCCAGGGCGGCGGCAAGCGTTCGCTCCACCAGCGGCACCTTGAACTGGTTGTCCCTGGTCGGCTGCGCACCGGCCATCAGGCGAGCCGCGACGGCCTTCGACCCCTGCGGCATGGCGGCTTCCGCCGCCTCGACACGCCAAGGTTTGTGCGCGACGCCGCCCACCGCGACCCGGCCGCTACCGTCCTTCTGGATCACCGCCGCGACCGATACGAGCGCGAAGGCGTAGGAGGCACGGTCGCGGACCTTGCGATAGATGTGCGTGCCGCCGATCGGTTTCGGGAGGGTTACCGCGGTGATGAGTTCGCCCGGAGCCAGCGCCGTTTCGATGTGCGGGGTGTTGCCGGGCAGGCGGTGGAAGTCGGCGATCGGGATCACCCGCGACTGGCCGGTGGAGTTCACGGTCTCCACCGACGCGTCGAGCACGCGCATCGCCACGGCCATGTCGCCCGGATAGGTGGCGATGCACGCGTCGCTGACGCCCATTACCGCCAGTTGGCGGCTGAACCCGCCGATCGCCGCGCAGCCGGAGCCGGGCTTGCGCTTGTTGCACGCCTGATTGGTGTCGTAGAAATACGGGCAGCGCGTACGCTGGAGCAAATTACCCGCGGTCGTCGCCTTGTTGCGAAGCTGGCCCGATGCACCCGCGACAATCGCACGGCTGAGGACGCCGTAATCGCGGCGGACGCGCTGGTCGGCGGCGAGATCGGTGTTGGTGACCAGCGCGCCGATGCGCAGGCCGCCGTTCGCCGTCTTCTCGATCCGGTCGAGCTTCAGCGTGCCGACATCGACCAGATGCTGCGGCGTCTCGATCTCCAGCTTCATCAGGTCGAGCAGGTTCGTGCCGCCGGCGATGAACTTGGCACCGGGGTGGCGGACCGCGGCGGCGGCGGCCTCGGCGGGCGTCGTGGCGCGTTCGTAGGAGAAGGGCTTCATGCGCGTGTCCTCGCCCCGTTGGTTTCGGCGACCTCGTTCATCGCCTCGACGATGTTGGAATAGGCACCGCAGCGGCAGATGTTGCCGCTCATCCGCTCGCGGATCTCGGCGTCGGTCACCTGGAACTTGCCGGTGATGTCCTGCGAAGCGTGACTGGGGATGCCCGCCTTGATCTCGTCGAGCACCGCGACCGCGGAGCAGATCTGGCCGGGTGTGCAATATCCGCACTGGTATCCGTCATACTTCACGAACGCCGCCTGCATCGGGTGCAGCTTGTCGGGCGTGCCGAGCCCCTCGATCGTGGTGACCTTGTCACCCTGATGCATGACCGCGAGGCTGAGGCAGCTGTTGATGCGCTTGCCGTCGACCATGACCGTGCAGGCACCGCACTGGCCGTGGTCGCAGCCCTTCTTGGTGCCGGTCAGGTGCAGATGCTCGCGCAGCGCGTCGAGCAGGGTGGTGCGGGTGTCGAGGTTCAGCTCCCGGCGCTGGCCGTTCACCTCCAGCACCACCGGCATCATCGTCGGTTGCGGGGCGGCGGGTACGCCCTGCGCATCGGCAGCGGGCACGGCCGTCACCGCGACGGTCGCCGCACCGCCGACGAGGATGCCGCGACGGGAGATATTCCCGCTCGCAGCCGGTTCGATTGTCTGATCCATGAGGGTCCTGGTTCCTCTGATGCCGCCGGACGGCGACATGACGCTGTTATCATGTTCCTAACGCACGATAACACCGGCTGGACCCGTGACAATCACCGGATCGTGACGAGCGCGGCTCGTCGCTGGCATGATCGGGGAGGGAGGCGCTCTTCACCTTCGTCATCCAGCGTACGCTGGGGTCTCCGTGAGGCGCGCGAAGGAACGTTCCATGGGCAAACCCCAGCTTTCGCTGAAGTGACGGCAGGAGGAGGGTGGTGGCGGGACGGCGCGGTCGGGCGCAGGCTGACCGTATTCCCGGGCCAAACCCCAGTCCGTCATCCCGGCGAACACCGGGATCTCCGAGAGGCGCGATACGCACCCTTCAGGAAGACCCCGGCGCTCAAGTGAGGTGACGGAGGGGGAAGGGGGGCAGGTGCCGTGTCGCCGCCCGCCCGCCCGATCAGATGAAGCGGTTGATGATGTTCTCGATCCGCTCCTGCCGGCCCGAACGCGGCTTGGGATCGAGCCCCTGCGTTTCGGCGAGGTCGGCGATGGCGGCAAGGTCGAGATCGCCGATCTGCTCCCCGAGCGGGCCAGTCCAGCCGGCGTAGCGCTCGGCCTTGATCGCGTCGAGGCGACCGTCCTCGATCAGGGCGGCGGCGTTCAGCAGGCCCTTCGCGACGACGTCGATACCGCCGATATGGCCGTAGAACAGGTCGGTCGCGTCCATTGACTGGCGGCGAACCTTCGCGTCGAAGTTGAAGCCGCCGGTGGTGAAGCCGCCCGCGCGCAGGATCTCCAGCATCGCCAGCGTCAGTTCCTCGACCGAGTTCGGGAATTGGTCGGTGTCCCAGCCATTCTGGTGATCGCCGCGATTGGCGTCGATCGATCCGAAGATGCCGAGCGCGGAGGCGGTCGCGATCTCATGCTCGAACGTGTGGCCCGCGAGCGTCGCGTGGTTTGCCTCGATATTGACGCGGACCTCGTTCTCCAGCCCGTAGCGCTTGAGGAAGCCGTACACCGTCGCGGTGTCGAAGTCGTACTGGTGCTTGGTCGGCTCGTGCGGCTTCGGCTCGATCAGGATCGTGCCGGTGAAGCCGATCTTGTGCTTGTGCTCCACGACCAGCGTCAGGAAACGGCCGAGATTGTCGAGCTCGCGCTTGAGATCGGTGTTGTGCAGCGTCTCATAGCCCTCGCGACCGCCCCACAGCACGTAATTCTGGCCACCGAGACGATGTGTCGCCTCGAGCGCGTCGCGGACCTGCATCGCGCCGAACGCGAAGACCTCGGGGTCGGGGTTGGTCGCGCCACCGGCGGCGAAGCGCGGGTGGCTGAACAGGTTGGCGGTGCCCCAGAGCAGCTTGCGGCCCGACGAGCCCTGCAGCTTTTCGAGATGGTCGACGGCCTCCGCGAAGAAGCGGCGATGCTCCGCCACGCCGTGGGCGTCGGCCATGACGTCAACATCGTGGAAGCAATAATAGGGCACGTCGAGCTTCGAGAAGAAGTCGAAGGCGACTTCGCGCTTCTGCGCCGCTGCCGCGCTGTCGTTCGCGCCGCGGTGCCAGGGACGGTCGAAGGTGCCGCCGCCGAACACGTCGCTGCCGGGCCAGCAGAAGGTGTGCCAGAAGCAGGCGGCGAAGCGCAGATGCTCCTCCATCGTCTTGCCGAGGACGACGCGGTTCTTGTCGTAGAAGCGATAGGCGAGTTCGTTGGTCGTTTCAGGACCCTCGAACGCGATCTGGGGAATGTCGGCGAAGAAGTCGGCCATCAGAAGGTCCTCATGCGGGGATAGGCGTCGCGAAACGCGTCGTATTTGGGGGCGAGCCGGTCGACCAGGTCGCGGTCGGGCTCGATGACGTGGGATACGGGCGGGGCGACGCAGACCTGGGCGGGCACGCCGCCGTCGACTGCAAGCTGGGCGAAACGCGCCGCTCCGAGCGCGGGACCGACCTCGCCACCTTTCAGATACACCAGCGGCACGTCCATCGCGGCGGCCAGCGTGCGGCCCCAATAGGCGGAGCGTGCGCCGCCGCCGATCACCGACAGGCGATCGACGGTCGTGCCCGCCTCGCGCAGGACGCGCACACCGTCGGCGAGCGCGAAGGCGACGCCCTCCAGCACCGCCTGCGCCAGCCGTTCCGGGCCGGTGTCGTTGTCGAGGCGCAGAAACGCGCCGCGGACCTGCGCGTTGTTGTGCGGCGTCCGCTCCCCCGACAGGTAAGGCAGGAACAACTCCGGACCGCTGGCGGGGCCTGCGGCTTCGGCGCGGGCGAACAGGTCGGCGGCGCCGGCCGCGCCGGTGATCCGCGCGACCCAGTCGATGCACGAGGCGGCGCTGAGGTGAACCGCCATCTGGTGCCACAGGCCGGGCAGCGCATGACAGAAGGCGTGGACGGCCCCGGCGACATTGGGGCGAAAACCGTCGTTGGCGACGAAGATGACGCCCGACGTGCCGAGCGACAGCAGCGCATCGCCGTCCGCGACCACGCCGACGCCGACCGCGCCCGCGGCGTTGTCGCTGCCGCCACCCGCGACCGGTACCTGTGGCATGCCCCAGAGCTCGGCGATCTCCGGCAGCAGATGTCCGGTGACCTCCGTCCCCTCGACCAGCCGCGGCATGTGGTCGACCGTCAGCCCGGTGGCCGCGAGCAGCGTGTCGCTCCAGCGCCGCTCCGCCACGTCGAGCCACAAGGTCCCAGCCGAGTCGGAAAGGTCGGACGCCTTGTCGCCGGTCATCAGCAGGCGGACATAATCCTTCGGCAACAGCACGGTGCGGAGCTGCGCGAACAGCTCCGGCTCGTGCTTGCGGACCCATTCCAGCTTGGGGGCGGTGAAGCCCGGCATCACCAGGTTACCGGCGACACCGTGGAAGGCGGGCTCCGCCGCCTCCAGCTCCGCGCACTCGGCGAAGGAGCGCCCGTCGTTCCACAGGATCGCGGGCCGCAAGGGCCGGTCGTCCGAACCGAGCAGGGTCGCGCCGTGCATCTGGCCGGCAAGGCCAATGCCGCGCACCGAGCGGCGCACTGCCGGGTCGATCGCCTGCACCGCGGCGATGGTCGCATCCCACCATGCGGCGGGGTCCTGTTCGGACCACAGGGGCTGCGGGCGCTGCACCGTCAGCGCCGCAGTGCCCTGCGCCACGACCGCGCCGGCGGTGTCGAGCACCACCGCCTTGACGCCCGACGTACCGATATCGATGCCGAGGAACATCAGCCCCTCACTTCACGAACGGATCGATGGTCCGGATCGTCCCGTCGGGATTGTAGAACAATTCCGTGACCTTGACGTTGCGGAGGCGCGTCTGGTTCGACAGTTGCGTGTCGGCGTAGAACAGCCACCAGCGCTTGTTCCACTCGACGATCGAGTGATGCGTCGTCCAGCCCTGCACCGGCAGCATGACATGGCCCTTGTAGGTGAAGGGGCCGTAGGGATTGTCGCCGATCGCGTAATTCAGGAAGTGCGTGTCGCCGGTCGAGTAGGAGAAATAGTACTTGCCCTTGTACTTGTGCATCCACGACGCTTCGAAGAAGCGACGGTCGTGGTCGCCGCCGAGCAAGGGCTTGCCTGCCTCGTCCAGGATCACGACGTCGCGCGGCTTTTCCGCGAATTCCGTCATACCCGGGGTCATCGCCGCGACCTTGGCCGTGAGGGCCGGCTTGTCGTCGGCCTGAAGGTCGGTCTTCGATCCGTTCGGGTCGTAGGTGCCGGTCGTGTTACGCTGAAGCTGGCCGCCCCAGATGCCGCCGAAATACATGTACGCCTTGCCGTCGTCATCGGTGAAGACGGCCGGATCGATCGAGAAGCTGCCCTTGATCGGCTGCGGGTTGGCCTTGAACGGCCCCATCGGCGACTTCGAGGTCGCAACGCCAATGCGGAACGCGCCCTGCCGATCCTTGGCGGGGAAATACAGGAAGTAGGTGCCGTTCTTGCGCGCCGCGTCCGGGGCCCACATCTGCCTGTCGGCCCACGGCACCTGCTTCACGTCGAGCGCGACGGGGCCGACCGTCACCGGCTTCCCGATCCCGTCCATCTTCAGCACGCGGTAGTCGCGCATCTCGAAATGCGCGCCGAGATCGTCCTCGGGCGTCGGCCCGTCGATGTCGTGGCTGTTATAGACGTAGATCTTGCCGTCGAAGACGTGCGCGGACGGATCGGCGGTATAGATCTCGCGCACCAGCGGCTGCGACAGATAGCGGCGACCCTCCGGGCTGCGGGGTTCCTGACCCGATCGGCCGGCGGTTTGCGCGACGGCGATGCCCCCGGCGAACAGCGTCGCGGCGGCGGCGAAAAGAAGCGGGCGGGTACGCATGGCCTTGGACGATCCTTCCTCTGGCGACCTTCTGATGAGGTCTGTCAACCGCCGAAGCGGATTGGGTAGCGCTACCATATTCGGCGGATCGGCGGAGGGCAAGGGACGCCGGCGTCGGATTCGCGATGGAATCGTCGCGGCGGAGATTGCGCTAACCCCCGGTTTCGGGAAAGCAGCGACATGATGAAGCCGAAACCCTCCCGCCGCGCGGGCTCCGCCCCGACGATCAGCGACGTCGCGAAGCGGGCCGGCGTCTCCCCGATGACGGTGTCGCGCGTCATCAACGGCGAGAGCAACGTGCGCCCGACCACGCGGGAGGTGGTGAACGCCGCGATCTCCGCGCTGAATTACGCGCCGAACCCGGCGGCGCGCAGTCTGGCGGGCGCGGGGCAGACCCGCATCGGCCTGCTGTACAGCAATCCCAGCGCCGGTTTTCTCAGCGAATTCCTGCTCGGCAGCCTCGATCAGGCAAGCCGCAACGACGTGCAGATCGTGGTCGAGAAATGCGAGCTGGGCGAGCATGAGCTGGAGGTCACCCGTCACCTGATCGAAGGGGGGATCGACGGCGTCGTGCTGCCACCGCCATTGTGCGAGGCGGATGCCGTGCTGGAACTGCTGGCGGCGGCGAACATCCCGACCGTCACGGTCGCGACGGGGCGTGCGCCCGACGATCTGCTCGCGATTCGCATCGACGACCGCGAGGCGGCGCTGACGATGATGCGGCACATCATGCAACTGGGGCACAGCCGCATCGGCTTCATCACCGGCAACCCCAATCTGTCCGCCAGCGCCCGCCGGCTGGAGGGCTATTCGGCGGCGCTGGAAGAGGCGGGGATCGCCGTCGACCAGGCGCTGATCGCGCACGGGCTGTTCACCTATCGCTCGGGCCTGGATGCGGCGGAGCAGTTGCTGGAACTGGACGATCCGCCCTCCGCGATCTTCGCGTCGAACGACGACATGGCGGCGGCGACCGTCGCGGTCGCGCACCGCCGAGGGCTGGACGTGCCGAGCGATCTGACCGTCTGCGGGTTCGACGACACGACGCTGTCGACGGCGATCTGGCCCGAACTGACGACCATCCACCAGCCGATCGCCGACATGTCGCGCGCGGCGGTCGAGTTGTTGGTAACGACGATCCGTCGACAGAAGGCGGGCGATATGACCGAGCGTCACCGGACGCTGGATTATACCCTGATCCGCCGCCAGTCCGACGCCGCGCCGCGGAAGCGGCCGCGGAGTCGCTGAGGCGGGGGGGGGGGGGCAAGAAAATCTGACTCGGCTTCCGGCCTTCAAGAGAGGGTTTCCGAACTTCTTCTGCCACCCCGGCGAAGGCCGGGGTCCAGTCTCGCCGTCTGCATCGACCGAGAGCGTTACCCAACTGGACCCCGGCCTTCGCCGGGGTGGTGTCAGGCAACTGAGCTATTCCGTAAGGATCCCCCACGGGCGGCTGGAGATGGGGCCTCTCCAATGGCGATATGCTTGCGGCAGCGCGCCACCCTCAACCCCTTCCCTGAAGGGGAGTGGGGTAGGACCGGATTAGCGATCTTGGGCGACTCCGTCGCGACACGTCTGCGACTACCCGCACAACCCCTTGGGCGGACCCACGAGACGTGCATAGGGCAGGGACGGCGACGGCCCCGGCAGGCGCGGATCGGTGGCGGCGGCGTAGAAGGGGTCGCTTTCCGCGTCCGGAAGCGACACGAAGCGGAAGCCGAGTCGGCGGTACTGGGCGAGCACGCGCGGCAGCATGCGCGCGCCGAACGCGCCGACGTGCATCAGCACCGCTTGCGGCACGTCGCGATCGGTGCGCGCCTGTGCCGCATCGCGCGCCGACAGCGCGGCGGTGCGGGCATCGGCCAGATAGGCGGTTTCCAGCCGGGTGATCGCGGCGGCGTCGCGCCTTGCGAGGCAGGCGACATAGGGCGCGTTCCAGTCATAGTCGGCGAAGCTCATCGTCACGGCGGCGATCCGGTAACCGCGCTCCGCGAGCGTGGCGCGGACCGCGTCGCGCGTGGCGGCGTCGCGGCCTTCGTCGAGGAAGGGATAGCGGAACCAGCGCCCGTCGCCGCGTGATGTCGCCAAAGCCGGTTCGTTGCGGATCAGGTCCGCGGTGAAGGCTGTCGCGCCGACCCTGTCGAGGCTGAGGTGCGACCAGCCGTGATTGCCCAGCGGGTGCCCGGCGGTGCGCCATGCCGCGGTCGCGGCGGCGGCGGTGGGCTCGGCGATACCGATGCCGGTGTTGAGGAAGCCGAAGGCGGGCGCCTTTTCCGCCGCCAGCGCCGCGGTGATCCGGTGGATGACGGAGAGGCGCGTCTCGCCCGGTGGCAGCGGGCCGTGGGACGGAATGTCGTCGAAGGTCAGTGCGATCGCCGGTCGCGGATCGCCCGGTTTCGTGGCGAACAGGGCCAGTGGCACCGCCTCGCCCATCGCGCGGTATCCGGCCTCCGACGGATGAAGGTGATCGCCCGAATCGTAGCGCGCCGCCAGCCGGTCGGGCCTCGCCGGGTCGCGGAGCAGCGCGTCGAAGTCGACGACGTGGTCGAAAACGCCGGAGGTGCGGATGAAGGCGTTGATCGCCAGCCGGTCGGCTTCGGTCACTGCTGTGGGGTGGTAATAGTCGTTGTCGCCGAACGGCGTGATCGTGCCGCCGATCAGCGCGATCCCCCGCGCATGGGCACGCGCCGCCATCTGGCGATAGCCTGCGGTGATTTGGGCCACGATCTCCGCATGCTGCGCCGGTGTCGCGGGCGCGTCGCGGGTCAGGACGCCGAGATCGTTGACCCCCTCCAGCACGATCGCCCAGCGTACGCCGGTCCGGGACAGGACGTCGCGGTCGAACCGCGCCAGCAGATTGGGTCCGAGCCCGTCGAGCAGCACGCGATTGCCGCCGATGCCGGCGTTGACGACGCCGATGCCGCGCATCGTCGGTGTCGCACGCAGGCGGGCGGCGAGGATATCGGGCCAGCGCGTATTGCGTTCCGGCTTCACGCCATAGCCGTCGGTGATCGAGTCGCCGATCGCGACGATCGTGCCGCCGGCCGCCTTGTCCGTTGCATCCCCCGTCACCTCGACATCGGCGATCGCGTACCAGTGGATGACGGTCCTGGCGTCGCGCAGTTCGGGATCGGCGACGTGGTTGCCCGTGGTCAGGAAGCTGGTCGCACGGGAGCCGGGATGGCCGGTCTGCGAGACCGGTTTGTCCGGTAGATAGAGGCTGATCGCAAGATCGCTGCCGCCCGTGACGTCGAGTCTCACCGGGTCGGAATAGAGTTCGGCCCCGGCCGGGATCACCGCGTCGCCGCGCCCGGCAAAGGTCAGCCCCGCGCCGCTGCCGACGCGCGACGTGCCGGGCTGGGCGGCAAGGGCCAGATGACCGGCGGCGATCGCCAGCGGTTGCGTGCCGAAGCGGTTGGACAGGCGCACACGGACGCGTGATCCACCGGCGGAGAGCCGAACGACCTGTCGGAGCGTGATATCGCGATCGAAACCGGCGGGCAGGGCGTTGTCGCCCTCTGCGGGCATTTGCGCCGAACCCCAGCTCGTCGTCCACGACGTGTATGCGGGGGAAATCGTCCGGGCCGGGCCGGACGCTGACAGTACGGCACATCCCACCAGCGCGATGAGCCACCGCATCATTCTCTCCCCGTCACATCGTTACCGCTATCATTAGCAGCGGGGCGGAGAGGCGTGCAAGCGTGGCCGGGGATGATCGTCACCCCCGGCCGATCTGCTTCAGGCCTTGACGTGCGCCGAGATGTACTTGTTCATCTCGAACATCGTGACCTTGTCCTTGCCGAATACCTTCTTCAGGTTTTCGTCGGCCAGGATCTCACGCTTGTTCTCGGGGTTCTGCAGGTCGTTGGACTTGATGTAGGCCCAGACCTTGCTGATGACTTCGCTGCGGGGCAGCTTGTCGTTGCCGACCACCGCGCCGAGCTCCGGCGAGGGCTGCACCGGGGCGTGGATGCCGGTGCCCGAATTGGTCTGCTTGGTGGCGGCCTTCTTGGCGCCGGCTTCCTGCTTGGCAGTGGCCATGATCGTCCTTCCTGTTGATCCTCAAAGCCCGCTTGACCGGACTTACGCCTTCTTGAGCGTGCCCGCCTTGTGCGCCGCCTTGCCGCCGTTGTCACTCTCTACGATAAATTGCGGGTCGTCCTTCGATGCACGGACCTGATGACCCTTGATCTTGGTGTCGGTGGTCTGCTTCTTCTCGACGGTGCCGTGGGCGGTGCCGCCGTGCGAATTCCAGGTCACCTTGTCGCCCTTCTTCAGATCGGCCATCGCTCGTCTCCTGTTTTGATCGTGCGCCAACCGCCGGATGGCGGTCTTGGTTGCGAGGAGGATATCATGAGCGAAGCCAGTCCCGAGGACGGCGACCTGATCGGACGTGACGGGAAGATCGTCGTTCCCCCGCATGTTGCGGAGGCGGTCCGGACGCTGATCGCCTGGGCCGGGGACGACCCGGGTCGCGAGGGGCTGGTCGATACGCCACGCCGCGTCGCGCGGGCGTGGCGGGAATATTGCGCCGGCTACGGCGAGGACCCGTCGGTGCATCTGTCGCGGATTTTCGAGGAGGTCGGCGGTTACGACGAGATCGTGCTGCTGAAGGACATCCCGTTCCAGTCGCATTGCGAACATCACATGGCCCCGATCATCGGCCGCGCGCACATCGCCTATCTGCCGCGCGATCACGTCGTCGGCATTTCGAAGCTGGCGCGCGTGCTGCATGGCTTCGCGCGCCGGTTGCAGGTGCAGGAGCGGCTGACGGCGGAGGTCGCCGACTGTATCTGGAACCACCTGAAGCCGCTCGGCGTCGCGGTGGTGATCGAGGCGAGCCACGCCTGCATGACGGCGCGCGGCGTCCGCACGCCGGGAGTCGCGATGGTCACCAGCCGCATGATGGGCGTGTTCCGCGACGACGATCGCAGCCGCAAGGAAGTGCTCGCGCTGATGGGGCAGAAGGGGTGATCGGCGCGCAGACGATCCTGGTGACCGGTGGTGCGAAGCGACTCGGCGCGGCGATCGCGCGGGGGCTGGCCGGGGCGGGGCACCGGGTCGTGATCCACTATGGCGGCTCGCGCGACGATGCGGAGCGGCTGGCGGTCGAGATCGGCGGCGTGACGGTGCAGGGCGATCTCGCCGATGCCGCGGCGGTGCCGGCGCTGTTCGCGCGCGCGCGGGATGCGGCGGGCGGCGCCATCCACGGCCTCGTCAACAGCGCCTCCGCGTTCGAGTTCGATCGACCGGACGGGATCGACACGAGTCTGGCGGCACGGCTGTACGCGATCAACTGCACCGCGCCGTCGCTGCTCGCCTCCGCACTGGCGGCGCAGGACGATCTGGCCGAGGGTGCGGTGGTCAATCTGCTCGATCAGAAGCTGGCGAATCCGAACCCCGACTTCTTCTCGTATAGCTGCGCCAAGATCGCGCTGGCGGGGGCGACCGAGATGATGGCGCAGGCGTTCGCGCCGCGCGTCCGGGTCAACGCCGTGTCGCCCGGCCTGACGCTGAAGAGCGGCGACCAGAGCGATGCGGCGTTCGAGCGGGTCGCGCGCGCCAACCTGCTCCAGCGCCCCGTCGGCGCGGAGGCTGTCGCGGACGCTGTCGTGTACCTGATCGGCGCGCGCAGCGTCACGGGGCAGAACCTGTTCGTCGACTGCGGCCAACGATTCCTGAAGCGCGACGGCGACGTGATGTTCGAGGGTGCCGATGGCTGAGTACACGACCATCCTCGAAGGACTGGCGGTGATGATCCGCCTGGGCATCCACCCGCACGAGGTCGAGCCACAGCGGGTGCTGGTGACGGTGGAGATGACGGTCGGCTATGACCGGCCGCCCACTGCCGACTCGATCGCCGAGGTGCTGGATTACGACTTCGTTCGCACCGGCATCCGTGCGCTTGCTGCGGAGCGCCGATTCGCGCTTCAGGAGACGCTGTGCGATGCCGTCGCGTCGCTCTGCCTGAGCGACGAACGTGTGCAGGCGGTCCGCGTCCGGACGTCGAAAACCGACATCTATCCCGACGCCGTGATCGGGTGCGAAATACGGCGACGCAGAAACGGCTGATCGCCGTCGGCACGCGTGCCGGCTGAATTTGTTCCGGCGCAATTCATGCTGCGATGCATTATTCCAGCTGTGGCCGCATCGGCCGCAACGTTACAATCGAATGTCAAGCTAATTTGCAATGTTCTGATTTAGCGCTTGTTTTTCGTTAACAGGTTGTTCACAAATCATGTCGGAGGCGCAGCGACATATCGTGCGCCGCCGCATCTGGATCGTACTTCATCATAAGGTGAGGACGATCGTCAGCGCGGGTCCGCGGGAGTTTCCGCGGGGTCGCTGCCAACGGGGGTTGGACCCATGAAGACCTTTATCAAGACTGCTATCGTTGCTTCCGCATTCGCTGCAGTGGCGCTTCCGGCTGCGGCATCCGCCGATACTTATGTGTTCAATGTTGCCGGCGCCCAGAGCTTCGGCGAACTTGGCGACGCTCTCAACGACGTCTTCACGGTCAATATCGGCGCGAATTCGCGTATCACCGACGTAGCCTACAACGTGTCGTTGACCGCATTCTCACCAAGCTGGCTTTCGGAAGCGACGCTGGGATTCACCAGCTCGGACCTGTCCGAAGGCGTGTTCCTGAATCCGGGCTTCGCCGACAACTTCTCGGGCACCGCCAGCTATGCTGACTCGGCCAGCCTGACCGATCTCGGCCTCGACTTCACCGTTGGCGCGGACGGCATCCTGCGCCTCGAATTCTTCGAAGGGTTCGATGATTCGGCGGCGATCGACGGCATCTGGAACAGCGGCACAGTCACCTTCACCTACACGCCGTCGGGCGCTGGTGCGGTGCCGGAGCCTGCGACGTGGGCGATGATGATCGGTGGCTTCGGCATGGTCGGTGGCGCGATGCGTCGTCGCCAGAAGGTCAGCGTCCGTTACGCCTGATCTGCTGTAGCAGTACGAAGGACGCCGCCGGTCGGAAGACCGGCGGCGTTTTCGTGTCTGCCTCACCGGGCTCCGCTCTAGACGCGGTTGGCGGCGCTGAGCACCGCGCGCACGCTGGCGGTGGCAATGTCGGTGTCCAGGCCGACGCCGAACACGGTGCGGCCGTCGTCCGTCCGGCACTCGACATAGGCAGCGGCCTGCGCATCGGCGCCGTGGCCGATCGCGTGTTCGGAATAATCGACCACGTCGAGCGTCGGTCCCGTCGTATCGCCCAGCGCGGCGATCACGCCGGAGATCAGGCCGTTGCCGCGGCCGGAGATCGATCGCTCCTCGCCATCGACCGCGACCCGTCCCACGAACAGGCGCTGGCCGGCCATGCCGCTCTCCTCGTAATCGCGCAGCACGAAGCGGTCGTCGTTGCGCGGCAGATAGGTCGCTTCGAACCGGCCCCAGATGTCGGCCGCGCCCAGTTCGCGACTCGTCTCGTCCGCCAGCGCCTGAACATGGCGGCTGAAATCCGCCTGCAAGCGCTTGGGCAGCTTCAGGCCCTTGTCCTGCTCGATCACCCAGGCGACGCCGCCCTTGCCCGATTGCGAGTTGACGCGGATGACCGCTTCGTAGCTGCGGCCGAGATCGGCGGGATCGATCGGCAGATAGGGGACTTCCCACAGTCCGTCGTTGCGCGCCGCCTGCGCCGCGAAGCCCTTCTTGATCGCGTCCTGATGCGACCCGGAAAACGCCGTGAACACCAGGTCGCCGGCATAGGGCGTGCGCGGATGGACGGGCAGGTTGGTGCAATAGTTGATCGTGTTCACGACCGCGTCGATGTCCGACAGGTCCAGCTTGGGATCGATCCCCTGCGTGTACATGTTCAGCGCGACGGTCACGAGATCGCAATTGCCGGTACGTTCGCCATTGCCGAGCAGGCAACCCTCCACCCGGTCGGCGCCGGCCATCATCCCCAGTTCCGCCGCGGCGACGCCGGTGCCGCGATCGTTGTGGGTGTGGAGTGAGATCACCACCGAGTCGCGGTTGCGGATGTTGCGGCCGAACCATTCGATCTGGTCGGCATAGACGTTCGGCGTCGCGCATTCGACGGTCGCGGGCAGGTTGAAGATGATCGGGCGATCCGGCGTCGGTTGCAGCACGTCCATCACCGCCTCGCAAACCTCGACCGAGAAATCGAGTTCGGCGGTGGAGAACGTCTCCGGCGAATATTCGAACTGCCACGCGGTATCGGGCCGCTTCGCCGCCTCGTCGCGCAGCACCTTCGCGCCGGCGACGGCGATCGCCTTCACCTCGTCGCGGGTCATGCCGAACACGATCTTGCGCCACGCCGGGCTGACCGCGTTGTAGAGGTGGACGATCGCCTGCTTCGCGCCGTCGAGGCTTTTGAAGCTCGTTTCGATCAGGTCGCGGCGCGATTGGGTCAGCACCTGGATGTGAACATCGTCGGGAATGCGGTCGTCGCGGACCAATCCGGAGATGAAGTCGAACTCGGTCGCGCCCGCGCTGGGGAAACCGACCTCGATCTCCTTCAATCCTACCTTCACCAGCAGGTCGAACAGTCGCGTCTTCTTTTCCGCGTCCATCGGATCGATCAGCGCCTGATTGCCGTCGCGCAGGTCGGTCGACAGCCAGCGGGGTGCCTGCGTGATCGTACGCGACGGCCATTGCCGATCGGGCAGGGCGATCGGCGGAAAGGGGCGATATTTTTCGGAGGGATTGCGCAACATGGCGGAGCCTTTCGGCGAGAAGGGGAGAGTGGCCGCTATCGTCCCCCAGGTGCGCTGGCCGTGGTCGCGCCCCTAGGGGCGGATAAGTCGCGGATCGAGGCGGTTGGCCGGCATGACGCATCCTGTGGCGCGGCGACGACCGATTGTCCAGTATGGTAAAGTCCGCCCGGCTGATGCAGGTCAGCGATGTCCGGACAGCGGCGCGTTAGGAGCCCGTCCGAACGCCTGCAACATCAGGGAAACTCCGCGTGCGCCAACTTCTTTACGTCAGTTCCCGCCCGCCGAGCGTTCCGGAGGTCAGCGTCGGCAACATCCTGATGATTTCCCGCCGCAACAACGACGCGGCCGGCGTGACCGGACTGCTCTACACGGACGGGACGCGATTTCTGCAAGTGCTGGAGGGGGACGAGGAACCCGTCGCCGCGACCTTCGCGCGGATCAAGGCCGATCCCCGTCATCATGCGGTCGTCATATTATCGGATCGCACGATCACGACGCGCGAGTTCGGCAATTGGTCGATGGCCTATCGCCTGCCGACGGACGAGGCGGACACGTTCGACGGCAAGGTCGCGCGGCTGCTGGCGGGTGCCAGCGACAGCGTCCGCGCGACCTTCACCGGCCTGATCGCGACCCGGCGTACGGCCTGAGAGCGGGCGGCGTCGAGGACGCCGCCCGTCGGTCGTTACGAGGCCGAGAAGGCCGCGTTGATCGTCAGGTCGACCTTGTCGGCCACCGCCGGCACGGCATAGCCGAGGCCGAAATCGCTGCGGTTGATCGTGCCGGTCGCGTGAAAGCCGAAGTTCAGCTTCTTGCTCATCGGGTTATCGCCCGCCCCGACGAACTTCGCCTGCAACGTCACCGGCTTGGTCACGCCCTTCAGCGTCAGGTTGCCGGTCACCGTCGCGCCGTTCGCGGTCGGCGTCACGCCGGTCGAGACGAAGCGCGCGGTCGGATTGTTGGCGACGTCGAAGAAATCCTTCGACTTCAGATGCTCCGTGAACCGAGCCGCGGTGGTCGACAGCTGGTCGACGGGGAAGGTCACATCGACCTTCGTCGCCGCGGGCTTGGCGGGATCGATCGTAATCGAACCGGAGCCGGCACCGAACTGACCCGACAACATGGAAAAGCCCATATGATTGACGGTCCACGTCACCTGCGTGTGATTGGGATCGACCTGATAGGTGCCGGCCTTGACCAGCGCCGTGTTGGCGGTGCCGGGCAGGCCCTGAGCGATGACGGGGGCGGCGACGGCGAACAGAGCCGCGACGGGAAGCGCGAAACGCATGGATAATCCTCCTGTTGATGGCACAGGAGGTGCGGGCCGATGCGGCCCTTGTCAAACGACCAAAGCGGCAACGATCGGTTTCATGCAGGGGGGGGTGATCGAACATCCGACGCTGATCGGTCGAATTCATCGTTGATGGTCGAATGTTCTGCAAGTGTTTGACATCGAGACCATCCTTTCGGAATGTCAATCCGTGAAGCGGGCATCGCCGTCATCGCGCGTCGACCTGACATTGACCGAAGATTGCGGTTCGATGACAAGGGATCGATGGATTAACACCCGTTCCGCTTCGATCACGACATGCCGAACCGCTTCGTCCGGGTCGAATTCAACGGTTTCTGGACCCATGCCACGATCGATGCATTCAAGGTGCGGGCGGGAGAGATCGTGCAGAACGCGATCGACGACGGCGCGAGGCCGGGACAAAGCCGCATCCTCGTCGTCGCGCGAAACTTTCCCGTTCAGGAAAAGAAGCTGACGCGCGAACTGGGTGAATTCATGCCGATGTACAGCATGTTGGCAAAACGCTTCGCCATCGTCTCGTCGGATTCCGCGATCCAGCGACTTCAGATCAAGCGTCTGACGTCTCCGGATAACTGCCAGATATTTCTGGACGAAGCCGAGGCCAGAACCTGGTTGTTCGCAATCTGAAACGCGACCCGTCTTCGGACGATAGCAATCGCCACGACCCCCGCCGCTGATCGCAGCCGCCCCGTCGCCATGGGGAGCGGCTGCGATGAGGATCGGGGGTTTAGTTCTTCGCCTTGTCGACCAGCTTGTTCGCGCCGATCCACGGCATCATCGCGCGCAACTCGCTGCCGACCTTCTCGATCGGGTGCGCGGCGGCCTGCTTGCGCGACGCCTTCAGTTCGGGCTGACCGGCGCGGTTGTCGAGGACGAACTTCTGGACGAAGCGGCCCGACTGGATGTCGGCCAGCACACGCTTCATTTCCGCCTTGGTCTCGTCCGTGATGATCCGCGGCCCGGTGACGATGTCGCCATATTCGGCGGTGTTCGAGATCGAGTAGCGCATGTTGGCGATACCGCCCTCGTACAGAAGGTCGACGATCAGCTTCGTCTCGTGCAGGCACTCGAAATACGCCATTTCGGGCGCATAGCCGGCCTCGACCAGCGTCTCGAACCCGGCCTGGATCAGGTGGGTGATGCCGCCGCACAGCACGGCCTGCTCGCCGAACAGGTCGGTCTCGCACTCTTCCTTGAAGTTCGTTTCGATGATGCCCGAACGACCGCCGCCGACGCCCGACGCATAGGCGAGCGCGACGTCATGCGCGTTGCCGCTGGCGTCCTGATGCACCGCGATCAGACACGGCACGCCGCCGCCCTTGACGTATTCGCTGCGCACGGTGTGACCCGGTCCCTTGGGCGCGATCATGATGACGTCGATATCCGCGGGCGGCTCGATCAGGCCGAAATGCACGTTCAGACCATGAGCGAAGGCGAGCGCGGCGCCGGGTTTCATGTGCCCCTTCAGGTCGGTGTCCCAGATCGCCGCCTGATGCTCGTCGGGGGCGAGGATCATGACGATGTCGGCCCACTCTGCCGCCTCGCGGTTGGACAGCACCTTGAAGCCCGCGTCCTGCGCCTTCTTCGCGGTCGCCGAACCCTCGCGCAGGGCGATCGCCACGTCCTTGACGCCGGAGTCGCGCAGGTTCTGCGCATGGGCATGCCCCTGCGAGCCGTAGCCGACGATGGCGATCTTCTTGTCGGTGACGAGGTTCAGGTCGGCGTCGCGATCGTAATAGACACGCATTGGTTCAGGTCCCTTTTCGAAGGCCGTCATGCCGGCGGACGCCGGCATCTCGCGGTGAGGGTGTGCTCCCTCTCCGGGAGGCCCCGGCGTTTGCCGGGGCGACGGAGGTTGGTTGAGTGGTAAGGATCAGGCGGCCTCGCGACCGCGGGAGATGGCGACGATGCCGGTGCGGGCGACTTCGACCAGCCCGACCTCCGCCATCAGTTCGACGAACTTGTCGATCTTGTCGCGGCCGCCGGTGACTTCGAACACGAAGCTGGACGTGGTCGCATCGACCACACGACCGCGATACACCTCGGCGAGGCGCATCGCCTCGATCCGCTTGTCGCCGATGCCGGCCACCTTCACGAGCGCGAGTTCGCGTTCGACGTGTTCGCCCGCGACGGTCAGGTCGGTGACGCGGTGGACGGGGACGAGCCGGTCGAGCTGCGCCATGATCTGCTCCATCACCGGCGGCGATGCGCTGGTGACGATCGTGATGCGGCTGACCGCCTTGTCCTCGGTGATCTCGGACACCGTCAGGCTCTCGATATTATAGCCGCGCGCGGTGAACAGCCCGGCGATCCGGGCGAGGATGCCCGGCTCGTTGTCGACGATCACGGCCAGCGTGTGGCGTTCGGCGGCTTCGGTCTTGATGTGCATTCCGGGTCCTCAACTCCCCTCCCTTGCAAGGGAGGGGCTGGGGGTGGGTGGCGTCTGGGCGATGTACGGAGAGCTGGGCGTCGGCTGTGCTGGGTCGCGAGCATGCTACCCACCCCCGCACCCTCCCTGACAAGGAGGGGAGAGGGTCAGACGAGGGCCTTGGCCTCGTCGTCCATCGTGCCCGATACCTCGTTCGCCTGGAGGATCATGTCGGTATGCGCCGCGCCCGACGGGATCATCGGGAAGCAGTTCGTCAGCTGCGACACCATGCAGTCGACGATCACCGGCCCGTCATAGGCAAGCATGTCGGCGATGCCCGCGTCGAGCTGATCGCGAGTCTCGATGCGAATACCCTTCCACCCGTACGCCTCGCCGAGCTTCACGAAGTCGGGGAGCGATTCCGAATAGCTCTCCGCATAGCGTGAGGAATAGGTCAGTTCCTGCCACTGGCGGACCATGCCCATATACTGGTTGTTCAGGATGAAGATCTTGACCGGCAGGCGATACTGAGTCGCCGTCGCCAGTTCCTGGATATTCATCTGGATCGATGCTTCGCCGGCGATGTCGATGACCAGCGCGTTCGGATTGCCGAGTTGCGCGCCGATCGCGGCGGGCAGGCCATAGCCCATCGTGCCGAGACCGCCGGACGTGAGCCACTTGTTGGGCAGCTCGAACCCGAAATGCTGCGCGGCCCACATCTGGTGCTGGCCGACTTCGGTCGTGATGATCGGCTGGCGGGCGTGGGTCGCCTCCCACAAGGCGCGGATCGCGCGTTGCGGCATGATGTCGTTGCCGACCTCCGGGAACGACAGGCACGCGACCGCACGCCATTCGGCGATCCTGCTCCACCACTCGCGCGTGTCCGGCTTCGGATGCTGGCGGCTTTTCCAGATGCGGACCATGTCTTCCATCGCATGGCCGGCATCGGCGACGATCGGCAGGTCGATCCGCACCGTCTTGTTGATCGACGAGCGATCGATATCGATGTGAACCTTGCGGCTGTTCGGGCTGAACGCGTCCAGCCGGCCGGTGACCCGATCGTCGAACCGCGCGCCGATCGCGACGACCAGATCGGCCTGGTTCATCGCCATGTTCGCCTCGTACGTGCCGTGCATGCCGAGCATGCCGAGGAACTGCGGCGAGGACGCCGGGAAGCAGCCGAGGCCCATCAACGTCGAGGTCACGGGCGCACCGGTCAGCCGCGCCAGCTCCGCCAGCATCTGCGATGCCGCCGGGCCCGAATTGATGATGCCGCCGCCGGTATACAGAACGGGCCGCTCCGCCGCGGCGAGCATGTCGACGACCTGCTCGATCGCGGCACGGTCCGCCTTCACTTGCGGGCGATAGGTCTTGTGCTGGATCGCGCCCGGCTTCGTGTAGGCGGCGGTTGCGACCTGAACGTCCTTGGGGATGTCGACGACGACCGGACCGGGGCGACCCTTGGTGGCGATGTGGAACGCCTCGTGGATGATCGCGCCGAGCTTGGCCGGGTCCTTCACCAGATAATTGTGCTTGGAACAGTGGCGCGTGATGCCGACCGTATCCGCTTCCTGGAACGCGTCGGTGCCGATCAGCGCGGTCGGGACCTGACCCGTGATGACGACCATCGGGATCGAGTCCATCAGCGCATCGGTGATGCCGGTGACGGCATTGGTCGCGCCGGGGCCGGAGGTGACGAGGACGACGCCGGGCTTGCCGGTGGAGCGGGCATAGCCCTCCGCCGCATGCGTCGCTGCCTGTTCGTGCCGGACGAGGATGTGCTTGATCCGGCCCGACCGGAAGAGCGCATCGTAGATCGGCAGCACGGCACCGCCCGGATAGCCGAACACGACCTCCACGCCGAGATCGCACAGCGCCTCGACGAGGATGTCTGCTCCGCTTTGCTCGGTCACGTCACGTCTCCACCTGTTGGAATGGCCGTCCCGCTAAAGGACGCTTTCCTGCGCGTCAACCCGAAAGACAGAATATTTCATTTAAAGTCTCTTTGGGGAAACTTTCTGATCGCGGCCAGTCTGCGGGTGGCTGGTGCCGGAACCACGTGTATTGGCGCTTGGCATAACGGCGCGTCGCCAGCCGCGCGCCCGCGAGCGCCTCTTCCCGGCTCGCATCGCCCGCCAGCATCGCCGCGATCTCCGGCACGCCGATCGCGCGACGGACCGGGGCGTCGGGGGGAATATCGTTGCGTCTCAACAAGCTGGCGACTTCCTCGATAGCGCCGCCGGCGAACATCGCCGCCAGCCGCTCATCGCAGCGGTCGATCAAGGCGGCCCGGTCGGGCAGCAGGATCAGCGGCTGGAGCATGACGCGCCCGCCGATACCGCCGCTGCGTTCCGCCTGCCACGAGGCCAGCGTGCGGCCGGTCGACAGCACCACCTCCAGCGCGCGCGCGACTCGGGTGGTATCGGCGGGTGCAAGGCGGGCGGCGGCGGCCGGATCGAGCGTCGCCAGCCGGTCGTGGGCGATGGCGACGGGCAGGGCGCGGACGTCGGCACGGATCGCCGGATCGATGTCGGGCACCGGCGCGATGCCGTCGAGCAGCGTGCGAATATACAGGCCGGTGCCGCCCGCCAGCACCGGCAGCTTGCCCTGCGCGTGGATCGCGTCGATCGCGGCAGCGGCATCGCCCGCCCAGCGCGCGGCGGAGCAGCTCTCTGCGCCATCGATATAGCCGAACAGTTGGTGCGGCACGCGTGCTTCGTCCTCCTCCGACGGGCGCGCGCTGAGGATGCGCAGGTCGGCGTAGACCTGACTCGCGTCGGCGTTGACGACCACGCCATCGGCGTGTTCCGCCAGCGCGATCGCGGCGGCGGACTTGCCGCTGGCGGTCGGCCCTGCAATGAGCGCCAGCCTTGGCCGCTCAGCCGCCGGTGGGAGATCGACGATGTTCATGGCGACGCTGATAGCAGCAGAGACGCTCCGGGCGGGAGACGTATCGGTGGCGCTGGACGCGCTGCGTGACGCCTGCTGCGCGCCGGGGGCTTCGACATGGCTGGACGAGGGCGTCGCCGCCGATCTGGTCTTCTCCGCCGAGCCGGAGGCGGGCAGGGCGGTGCTCGAAGGGCTGCTGCCCGGCGTCGATGCGATCGTGCAGCCGGCGACCGCGCGCGAGAAGCGGTTGCTGATCGCCGACATGGATTCGACGATGATTACCGTCGAATGCATCGACGAACTGGCGGACTATGCCGGGATCAAGGCGCAAGTTTCGGCCGTGACCGAGGCGGCGATGCGCGGCGAACTGGACTTCGCGGGGGCGCTGGACGCCCGCGTCGCGCTGCTCGCGGGGCTGGACGAGGCGGTGATCACCCGGTGTCTGGCCGAACGCGTGCGGATCATGCCGGGCGCGAAGCCGCTGGTGCAGACGATGCGGGCGCGGGGCGCGACCTGCGTGCTGGTGTCCGGCGGCTTCACGCGCTTCGCCGAGCCGGTGGCCGCGGAGATCGGTTTCCACCGCGCGATCGCCAACGTGCTGCTGGTCGCGGACGGCAAGCTCACCGGCACCGTTGCGAAGCCGATCGTCGATGCCGGGACGAAGGAGGCGACGCTGGCGGCGGAAACCGCACGCCTCGATCTCTCGCACGGGGAGACGCTGGCGGTCGGCGACGGAGCCAACGACCTGCCGATGATCCGCGCAGCGGGGCTGGGCGTGGCGTTTCGCGCCAAGCCGATCGTCGCGGCGGCGGCCGGCGCGCGGGTCGAGAATGCCGACCTGACGGCGCTGCTCTATGCACAGGGCATCGCGCGAGCGGATTGGGTCGGGGTGTAGCCAAATTTTCTACTCCCTCCCCTTCAGGGCAGGGTTGGGGTGGGGCCTCCCCTCAGGCGATGTACTCGCGGCATCGCCCCACCCCCAGCCCCTCGCCTGAAGGGGAGGGGAGAAGATGGCTTTGCGGTGTCAGCTGAAATCCCATCTGCGGAACGGCGGATGCCGCAACGAGCCCGTCGAGAACTCTACGGCGCCACCACCACGCACGATGCCGCTACGGCTTTGCATGCGCGCTGAGCCTCCGCCTTGTTCATAAAGCCGGTCGCCTGCAACCGGGTGACCCCGCCGCCCGCTACATAGGCCGGTTCCGCGCCGCCGAGCTTGCCGCGAACCTGCCTCCACAATCCCTCCGCATTGCCGCGATCGCGGAAGGCGCCGAGTTGCACCCGCCATGCTCCGGTCTTTGCCCGCGGTCTGGCGACCGTCTTCGGCTCGGCGCGCAGGACCGGCTCACGCAGCACGGAGGCCGGAATCGCGACGGGCTTCACCACAGACGCCGATTTCACGGCTTTCACCGGCGTGGTCGTTGCCGCGCCCGGCAGGTCAGGCGTCACCGAGCCCACCGCATATTCCTGCGCCAGCGTCAGCCCGCGCTCGCGATCCTCGGCGGAGATATACTGGTCCATCTGCGCCAGGGTCGTGCCGGCCGACTGCAATCCCGCCTGCGATGCGCGCGTCATCAGCGCGTAAGCGCGGGGGTAATCCCGCGGCACACCGTCGCCGTTGAACAGCATCGTGCCGAGCACCAACTGCGCGCGCGCCTCGCCGCGGTCGGCGGACTTGAACAGCCACGGCGCGGCCTGTTCCTTGTGGCCCCCCTGGAACAGCGCGAGACCGTAATTGTCCTGTGCCTGTTGATGGCCTTGATCGGCGGCCTTGCGGAACCAGCTTTCCGCCTGCGCCGGATCGACTGGCACGCCGCGGCCCAGCTTGTACGCCTGCGCCAGATTGAACTGCGCGTCGGGGTCTCCCTGCACCGCCGGTGTCCGCCACTCCTGCACCGCACGCGAATATTCGCCGCGGCCCCACGCATCGACACCGGTCTTCACATCCGCCGCCGCGGGCGCGGCGGTTATCGACAGCACCAATGCGGACACCAGTGATGGCAGCAGCTTCGTCATCGTCCGTTCCTCGAGCCCGGTGTACCGTGGTCTTTGGTCAAGATCGCGTTCACCGGCGTTGTTCGTCCGGGGTATTTCTAAAGCGAGAGATTTAACGAGTTATTAGGGACGCGCGTGTCACTTCCCCGATCGACTTACAGGAGTGTCGGGGAACTATGCGCGTTCTCGCGTTGGCATCGCAAAAAGGCGGATCGGGCAAGACCACCTTGTCCGGCCATCTCGCCGTGCAGGCGCAACGCGCCGGCGCAGGACCCGTCGTGCTGATCGATATCGATCCGCAGGGATCGCTGTCCGAATGGTGGAACGAGCGGGAGTCGGAGTTTCCCGCCTTCGCGCAAACCACCGTGGCACGGCTCGCCGCCGATCTGGAGGTGCTGCGCCAGCAGGGCTTCAAGCTGGCGATGATCGACACACCGCCGGCGATCACCGTGGCGATCCAGAGCGTCATCCAGGTCGCCGAACTGGTGCTGGTGCCGACGCGTCCCAGCCCGCACGATCTGCGCGCGGTCGGCGCCACCGTCGACATCTGCGACCGCGCCGGCAAGCCGCTGGTGTTCGTCGTCAACGCCGCCACGCCCAAGGCGCGGATCACGTCGGAGGCCGCGGTCGCGCTGTCGCAGCACGGCACGGTCGCACCGATCACGATCCACCAGCGTACCGACTTCGCCGCGTCGATGATCGACGGCCGCACGGTCATGGAAACCGACCCGAACGGCAAATCGGCGGCGGAGGTCGAGGCGCTGTGGACCTATGTCTCCGATCGCCTCGAGAAGAATTTCCGCCGAACCGTATTCGCGGTTCCGGGCACCGTCGGCTTCGGCCAGCGCCCGGCCGCGTCGGGCTTCGGCCGTCGCGTGGTGGGGTAAGGGGCATGAAGCCGCTCGCCTCGCTTTCATCGCAACTGCTCGCCCGCAAGGGGCAGGCCCGGCCCGCGATGCGCAGCCAGGCCTTCGCCATGTCCCACACGCCGCAGACGATGGCGGTTAGCGCCGACGATCTCGGCTGGAACGACATGGGCGGGGAGCCTGTCGTCGCGGCTGTAACGGCGCCCGAACCGTCCATCGTACCCGTCGCGGAAGCGCCCGTGTCGTTGCCCGTCGAGGCGCCGCCGGTGCTGACCGAACGCGCCGTGCTGCGCGAGCGGGTCGAGGCGCGGCCGGTATCGATCGCCACCGCCGCCCGGATCGGGCGCGACAGCGCCGCCCAGACGAAGCGCGGCAAGGCCGCCTTCACGCTGCGCCTCGACACCGATCGACACCTGCGGCTGCGGCTGGCGAGTGCGGTCGCGAACCGCTCGGCGCAGGCGCTGGTCGCCGACGCGCTCGACGCCTTCCTGAACACGATGCCCGAGGTGGAGGCGCTGATCGAACAGCTGCCCGCACCCAAGGCCCGCCGTACCGCCTGATCCGGAGTCGATGACATGAAGACGCGCACGCTGTTCTCGCTCGGCCTCTCGGCGCTGGCGATCGGCACGGTGATGGCGGGCAGCGCCATCGGTGGCGACGCCGCCAAGGGCAGCCCCGCCGATCACGCTCGCAAGGCGGGCAAGGCGCTCGACAAGCATCGCCCCGCGCTCGCGATCGGCGAGGCGGAGGCGGCGGTCGCCGCCGCACCGTCGGTCGCCAATTACCGCGTGCTGCTGGCGAAGAGCTATCTTCAGGCGGGTCGCTTCCAGTCGGCACGCGCAGCCTATGCCGACGCGCTGTCGCTGGTGCCGGACGACGGCGCGACCGCGCTGAACCTGGCGCTGATGCAGATCGCGACAGGCGATTTCGCAACGGCGCGCACGACGCTGATCGATCACGCGAACCAGATCGCATTGGCCGATCGCGGGCTGGCGATGGCGCTGGCCGGTGATCCGGCGGGCGGCGTCGCGTTGCTGACGCAGGCTGCGCGCCTGCCGGGGGCGACCGCGACCGTGCGGCAGAACCTCGCCCTGGCGCTGGCGCTGGCCGGCGACTGGACGATGGCGCGGGCCGCGGCGTCCGCCGATCTGTCGCCCGCCGATGTCGACCACCGCATGCAGGAATGGGCCAGCTTCGCGCAGCCCGCCGCCGCGTCCGATCAGGTCGCGACGTTGCTCGGCGTGCATCCGGTCGCCGATAGCGGCCAGCCGGTGACGCTGGCGCTGTCCGCCGCGCCGACGATGACGGCCGCTGCGCCCGAAGCGGCTTCTGTCGCCGAGGCGGAGCCGGTCGAGAAGGTCGTCGCGATCGTCCCTGCCGCGGAGCCGCTGCCCACGCCGCTGCTCGCGCCTGTCGTATTCGGTCCTCGCAAGGAAGTCGTGCAGCCGCTGCCGATGCCGCCGTCGATCCTGATCGCCGCCGACAAGGCGCCCGCCAAGGTGTCCTTCGCTGCGATCCTGCGCCAGAGTGCAGCGGCGCAGCCGGCGGTCCGTTCGGGCGACTGGCAGGTCCAGCTCGGCGCGTTCGGTGCGCCCGGCGTTGCGCGCGACGCGTGGGGACGGATGACGCGGCGCTTTTCCGCACTCGCCGGGCACACGCCTCAGGGGATGATGTTCAAGACCGGCGGCAGCGACTTCTATCGCCTGTCGATCGGCGGGTTCGATCGCACGCAGGCCGTGGCGCTCTGCACGAAATATCGTGCACGCGGCGGTGCCTGTTTCGTTCGCCGCAACGCCGGCGACGCGATGGCGCAGTGGCTGCGGAAGCCGGGCTTGCAGGTCGCCTCGCGCTGACATTCCCGATCGCCTCTCCGGGTCGGGGAGGGCGGGCGCGTTAACCGCTATCCGTCCCATCGCCGGACGGGTGGCGGTTAACCATTTTTGTCGCTGGTCCAATTCGTAAACGGCGCGTTAACACATGCGCCATGAAACGACGCCTTGTCCTGACCAACGAAGCCGCAAGGCATCCCTTCCGCCAGACGCTGCCGCGCGTGCCTGCCGTAGCGGCCGTCCGCAGCGAGGATCACGACTGGAAGCTGTTCCTGCTCAGCTTCGCTGCGTTCTTCACCTGTTTCTACACGTTCCTGATCTGACGGGGGCTCAGTCGCAGGCGCGGTGGAGCTTCTGCGCGATCCATGCGGACACGAGGCACATGCCCGCCACCAGGAACAGCATGTCCTCCGGCGTGACGCCAAGCCCGGTGATGAACAGCACCGCGACCGCGCCGATCGTCATCGCCCCGGCATTGACGACATTGTTCGCCGCCACCGTCCGCGCGGTCTGATCCTTCTCCACCGTCGTCGTCAGGAACGCGTAGAGCGGCACCACGAACATGCCGCCTGTGACGGCGATCAGCAGCAGCGTCACCAGGATCGGGATCGCGCCCGGCTGCGCCACGAAGCCCGCCCAGCCGTAGAGTTGCCCCGCCGGCGCGGGGGTCCAGTTGCGCGACAGGAACGAGAAGACGCAGACCAACGCGCCCATCGCGATCACCGATACGGGCGAATAGCGGGCCGAAATCCGACCTTTCAGCATCGAGTTGATGACGACGGAGCCGATCGCGACGCCAACCGAAAACACCGCGATTACCGCACTCGCGACACGTTCGTCGGCGGTCAGCACGTTCTTCACCAGCGGCGGGAAGACGATGATGAGGACCGATCCGATCGTCCAGAAGAAGCTGATCGCGCAGATCGCCAGGAACAGCCGCGGGATATGCATCGTCGCGGAAATCAGGCGCCACGACGCGGTGAACGGGTTGTAGTTCAGCTTCAGCGGCGGTCCTTCACGCGGAGCCGGCGGGACGTGACGCCCGGCGAACCAACCGATGATGGCGATCACCAGCACCAGCACCGCCGCACCGTCGATCGAGATCCAGCCGGCGACGACGGTGCCGAGCAGGATTGCCAGATAGGTGCCCGCCTCGACCAGCCCCGTGCCCCCCAGCACGTCGCAGGGGGCGAGGTGTTGCGGCAGGATCGCGTATTTTATCGGCCCGAAGAAGGTCGAGTGCGTACCGAGCAACAGCACCGCGAACAGCATCAACCCGACGCCGAGATTGATGTGCCCCGCCCGCGCGACCACGAGTCCCGCGGCTCCCACCGCCATGATCCCGATCTCCGCCGACTTCACCAGCCGGATGATCCGCGCCTTGTCGTGACTATCAGCCAGCTGGCCGGCCAGCGCGGAGAGCAGGAAGAAGGGAAAAATGGCGATGCCGGTTGCCAGGGCGTTGAAATTGGCTTCGTGCTTGGCATCGTCGAAGATCGCGTAGGTTGCGAACAACACCATCGACGTCTTGAACAGATTGTCGTTGAAGGCGCCGAGAAACTGGGTGGTGAACAGAGGCAGGAAGCGGCGCTGCTTCAACAGCCCCAAGGCATTTATCATGACGGACGCCGGCCTCGGTCGTTTACGAACGAACGGCACTTAGCCGAGCGCGCGAGCCCGCGCCATGCTCAATCCGGTTGCGGTTCCGCCATAGGGGGTTAGGAGTCGCCCCCGATGCTGACACTGCCCAACCTGCTGACCCTGTCGCGGATCGTCGCGGTGCCGCTGCTGGTCGGGCTGCTGTGGTGGCCGCACTGGCCGGCCGGCTATGCGCTCGCCTTTGCGCTATACTGCCTGATGGGCATCACCGATTATTTCGACGGATATCTGGCGCGCAGCAACGGCGCGGTGTCGCGGCTCGGCGTGTTCCTCGATCCGATCGCCGACAAGATCATGGTCGCCGCCGTCATCCTGATGCTGGTGGCGACTCGCGATATCGAGGGGTTCAGCATCGTCGCCGCGCTGATCATCCTGCTGCGCGAGATCGCGGTGTCCGGCCTGCGGGAGTTCCTCGCGCCGCTGCACGTGTCGATGCCGGTGTCGCGGCTCGCCAAATGGAAGACGACGCTGCAACTCGTGTCGCTCGGCGCGCTGATCCTGGGCGGCGCGTTGCCACAGGCGGAGTGGATCAAGGTCGTCGGGCTCGCCAGCCTGTGGGGTGCGGCGGCGCTGACGGCGATCACCGGCTGGGACTATCTGCGCGTCGGCCTGAAGCACATGGATTGAGCGTGATGCGTGTGCTGTATTTCGCCTGGGTCCGTGAAGCTGTCGGTATCGGCCAAGAGGACGTGACCCCGCCGGCGGAGGTCGCAACGGTCGCCGGTCTGATCGACTGGCTCGCCGGCCGCAGCGACGGGCATGCCCGTGCCTTCGCCGATCGCGGCCGGCTGAGGTGCGCGGTGGATCAGGCGTTCGTGGCGCTGGATGCGCCGATCGCAGGGGCGAGGGAGATCGCGATCTTCCCGCCAGTGACGGGCGGTTGATGATCCGCATCCTCGTCTCGCCCGATCCGATCGACATCGCCGCCGAGATGACGCGGGTCGAAGACGGGGTGGGTGCCGTGGCGACCTTCACCGGACTGGTCCGCGCCGACGACGGCGTCGGTACGCTGGAACTGGAACATTATCCGGGCGCGACCGAGGCGGCGCTGCACCGCCTGGCGGAGGAAGCGACCGCGCGCTGGTCGCTGACCGCAGCGACGATCGTCCACCGCGTCGGTGCGATGCATCCGGGCGAGCGGATCGTGTTCGTGGCCGCGGCTGCGGCCCATCGCGGTGCGGCGCTGGAGGCCTGTGCCTATCTGATCGACCGGCTGAAAACCGACGCCCCGTTCTGGAAACGCGAAACGCGCGGTGCCGCGAGTACCTGGGTCGAACCGCGCGCCGCCGACGATACAGCGGCGGCGCGCTGGGGGGCGTGAGCCCGGCATCTTCCTTCAGGGAGACATGCAGTCCTCCCCGGCACGGGGAGGTGGCGCGCCGCAGGCGTGACTGGGCAGACGCAAGCGAAGCCGCTCGTGGCTTTCCCTCCACCGCCTCGCGTGCCGGGGATGACTGGGGTGGGCCCCCCCCCCTCCCTTGAGGGGAGGGGAGAGGAACGGCCTAGCCGATCTTGGGCAGGCTGATGCCGTTGGTCGAGTGGATCACGCCGTTGGTCTGGCGCAGATCGGGCTTGTCGATGTAGCTCTTGTTGCCGACGGCGTCGGTCAGCAGCACCGAACCCTGATCGATCGTCGCGATCAACGGCTGCCCGGAGAGCGTCGGGATCGTCGCCCGGCCACCGGCGGCAGTGATCGCAGCGCGGATCTGCGCCTCGTCCATCGAGCCCGCGACGATGTGGTTCTTCAGGATCGTCGCCAACGTGGGCGCATTGGCCGGGGCAAGGAACGCATCGAGCGTGCCCGCAGGCAGGCGCGCGAACGCTCCGTCATCGGGGGCGAAGACCGTGAACGGACCCGGACCGGCGAGCTGCGCCTCCAGCTTCGCGGCGGTCACCAGCTTCAATAGCGTCGCGTGGTTCGGCAGGGTCGGCAGCGCTGCCGCGATCGTGGTGGTGGCGGCCGGTGCTGGCGCGGCGGCGGGTGCCGCAGGAGCAGCCTGCGCCGGAGTGGCCTGACCCGCCGGTGCGGCTTGGCCGGCAGGCGCGGCCTGGCCTGCGGGCGCGGCTTGCGGCGCCGTCTGGGAAGCCTGGGCCGTCTGGGCAGGCGCGGTCATCGGCGTACGGCCGACGGCAGCCTGCGGCGCCACCGCCGTAGCGGTTGCAGGGGGTCCCGCAACGACCGGTGTCGCGATCAGCGCGGTCCCGGCGGCGAGGATGACGCGGACATTCTTGGTCCCGGCATGAAACATTCGATCACTCCCGTGTTGCTCTGCAATATACTCGGAACTCACAGAACGAATGTGAAGCCGAAATGTCACAAACCCACGACGAAGCGAAACCGATACAGGATCGATCGTTCGGTCGCGGCTACTCCACGGCGGGGGCGAGGAAGCCGTTCACCGGATACAGGATTCCGTTCGGCCGCCGCACGTCCTCACCGACATAGCCGACATCGCCATCGACATCGGTCAGCGTCAGCGTCGTGCCGGTCAGCGTCACGACCAGCGGATCGCCCGCCAGCGTGACGAGCGTCGCGCGGCCGTTTCCGGCGGCAACGCGCCGCCGCAATTCCACCGGATCGAGAGCGCCGGGTACGATATGGTACGCCACGACCTTCGTCAGCAGCGGCCGGTTCTCCACCGTCAGCATCGCGGGCACGACCCCCGGCGCCAGCCGCGCATAGGCGTCGTCCAGGGTCGCGAACACCGTCATCGGCGGTGCCGCGGCAAGGCCCGCATCGCCGCTCGCCGCGAGTTGTGCCGCGAAGATCGACAGATCGGGACGCGCGGCGATCTCCGCCGCCAAGGTCCGCTGTTCGGGCGCGAGCACGATCGGCGGCGGTGCGACGACAGGGATCGCCGCAACGCAGCCGGCGAGCGAGCAAAGGGCGGCAAGCGCCATGAAATGCTTCAAGAATGATCCTTCAATACGCCGGCGAGCAGGCGGAAATCGCTCTCGCGCGGCGACGCACGCCGCCACACCAAAGCTATGTGGCGGACGGCGTTCGCGGCATCCAGCGGCCGCGCGGTGACGCTGGTATGGTCGAGAATGCCCGCGTTCACGGCCATCTCGGGCAGCATCGTCACGCCGAGCCCGTTGTCGACCATCTGCACGATCGTGTGCAGCGACGTGCCCATCATCGTCGCCTCCGCCCGCAACTCGGGACGGTTGCACGCGGACAGCGCATGATCCTTCAGGCAATGCCCGTCCTCCAGCAGCAACAGCCGCGTCTCGTCGATGGCGGCGGCGGGAATGGAAGCGGGGGGCTCGCCCTCGCCCTGCTGGAACGCGACATAGAGCCGGTCGTCGAACAGCGGTTCGGACGCCACCTCTCCGCATGCGAAGGGCAGCGCCAGCAGCACGCAATCGGTGCGCCCGTTGTGCAGGCCCTCGCACGCCGGCCCGCTCGGCTCCTCGCGCAGGAACAGCTTGAGGTCGGGATAGTCACGGCGCAGGCGGGGCAGGATGCGTGGCAGCATGAACGGCGCGATCGTGGGGATGACGCTCATCCGCATCTCGCCGGTCAGCGGCCGGCCGGCGGCCCGGGCAAGGTCGCCCAGTTCCTCGGCCTCGCGCAGGACGCGCCGCGCCTTGTCGACGATGCGCTCACCCACGGGCGTGAAGCGCACGACGCGGCGGGTGCGTTCGACCAGCGTCACGCCGATCAGCGTTTCCAGATCGCGCAGGCCGGCGGACAGGGTCGACTGCGTCACGAAACTGGCATCGGCGGCGCGCCCGAAATGCCCGTGATCGCGCAGCGCGACCAGATATTGCAGCTGCTTGAGGGTCGGCAGGTAGGTTGCGGCCATGCCCGCCGTTAGCCCAGCCCGCCGCGACATTCAAAGGGCAGGGGGGATCAGTGCAGTGCCCGCCATAAGCCGAAGAGGCTGGTGATGATGAGGATCACGCCGACCAGCGCCAGCAACGTCTTGGCCGGCACGCGCTTCGCCAGGATCGCTCCGAACGGTGCGGCGATGACGCCGCCGATCAGCAAGCCGATCGTCGCCACCGTGAACGCCGCCCAGCCGAGTTGCGTGAGGAACGTGATCGAGATCGTCAGCGTCAGGAAGAACTCTACCGTGTTGACGGTGCCGATCGTCGTCCGCGGAGTCGCGCCCTGCACCAGCAGGTTCGACGTCACCACGGGCCCCCAGCCGCCGCCGCCCGCCGCATCGAGGAAGCCGCCGATCAACCCGAGCGGCTCGACGACCTTGGGCTCCTTGTGCTGCGGCGGATAACGGAAGGCGCGGACGAGCAGATAGATGCCGATCCCAGACAGATAGGCGAGGATGAACGGCTTGGCCGCCGCCGCGGAGATGTTCGACAACAGGTATGCGCCGAGCACGCCGCCGATGATGCCGGGGATGACGAGGCGAAAGAACAGCTTCCAGTTCACGTTGCGATGCAGGACATGGCTGACCCCCGACACGGCGGTCGTGAACGTCTCGACGGTATGCACGCCCGCAGAGGCCGCGGCGGGCGGGACGCCGATCCACAGCAGGGCGGTGTTGGAGATCACGCCGAACGCCATGCCGAGCGCGCCGTCGACCACCTGCGCGGCGAAACCGATCGCGATGAAGGGCAGGATGGAGGAATAATCGAACGCGGCGAAATCGGGCATGGATGTCCTTTCGTGACCATGAACGTGGCCGGACGCGGCAATATCCACAACAAAGATAGGCTTTCAGCCGAGTCGTGCCGGACGCCGCGATCAGCCCCCGATTGTCGGCCGCGTCTGGATTTCGGCGCGGCGAGCACCTAAATCGCGCGCTGGACGCGCGGAGGACCGCGTGTTTCTTGGAGCGCGCGGAGGGCCGCGCAGGGGACTGGAATGGGCCTTCGCACCTATATCGATTCGATCCGCGCCCGCGATCCGGCCCCGCGCAGCCGCGCGGAGGTGCTGCTGTATCCGGGCGTCTGGGCGCTCGCCGGGCACCGCATCGCGAACCGGCTGTTTCGCGCACGGCTGTTCTTCCTCGCCCGTGCGGTCAACCACTGGACGCGGGCCTGGACCGCGATCGACATCCATCCGGGCGCGACGATCGGCCGCAACTTCTTCATCGACCACGGTTTCGTGGTGATCGGCGAAACCGCGCACATCGGCGACGATGTCACGATCTACCAGTGCGTGACGCTGGGCGGGACCAGTCCGGACAACGGTGTCGGTGGCAAGCGTCACCCGACGGTGATGGACGGCGCGATCATCGGATCGGGCGCGCAGGTGCTGGGGCCGATCACGCTCGGCCGCCGCTCGCGGGTCGGGGCCAATGCGGTGGTGACGCGCGACGTGCCCGAAGGCGCGGTGATGGTCGGTATCCCGGCACGCCCCACCACCGTCGAAGGCGGCGTCGAGCCGCGCGGCCGGTTCGTGCCATACGGTACACCCTGTTCCGAAAATTTCGATCCGCAGACTCAGAAGATGGAAATCCTGCGCTGCGAGGTCGAGCAGCTTCGACGCCGACTCGATTCGCTGCTGGAGGAGCAGGATGCGCATCGCGAGCGTGATCGCGCATGATGGTCGCGGCCTGATGGGCGTCGTGCCGTTTCCCTCGCGAAAGGACGCGCAGGTCGGGTTCGACCGTGCCGAACTCACGCGCATCCTCGACCTGTACGGGCGGATGGTCGCGGCCGGCCACTGGCGCGATTATGCGATCGAGCTTGGGCGGGAGGCGGCGGTGTTCTCCGCCTTCCGGCGCACCGCCGAGCGGCCCGAGATCCGGGTCGAGAAACGTCCGGCGCTACGTCAGCGTCAGGGCATGTGGGCGCTGGTGGGGGAGGCCGGCGCGGTGCTGAAGCGGGGCCACGACCTCGGCCCCGTGCTGGCCCCGGTCGAGCGCCGCCTCATGAAGCTGGTCGAGGAATAGCGGGCGGCAGCCGCTGGCCCCAGGCGCCCAGGCCTGCCACGATCGGCTGCCGCATCGTCTGCCAGAAGGCCGACAGGCTCAGCAGCGCGGAGCCGATGACCAGTGCCGTAAGCGCCGCGCTCAACTCGACCGCGCCCGACTGGCGGATGATCGCCGCCATTGCGTACAGCACATAGGCGAGGCCGGACACGAGCAGTGCGCGCCGGTCCGTCGCCAGCGCTACGACCGCGAACGCCACGTACAGGATCAGCACGACCGCAGCGGTGCCGACGCCCATGTCACCCTCGAACACGCCGAGCAGGTTGAACAGCGAGTGGGCGATCATCGGTGCGGCGGCGAGGTGAAGCCAGAACGCGACGTCCGCGCGCCGCGTCCGCCGCTCTCGGTCGGACAGGTCCCAGCGCATGGCGAAGGCGAACACCCCAAGCCCGCCGACGAGCAATGCCGCCCAAGCCACGCTCATGACCGAAGGCATGATGGCGACGACGATCGACACCGCGACGGCGACCACGGCCGCCGCGCCCGCCGCGATCGTGATCGGCACGTGGAACCGCCGCCAGTGCAGCCACGTCGCGCCGACCGTCAGGGCTGCGGTGATCGCGCCGAGTCCCGCCTGCAACCGTTCATAGGAAACGGCGCGGGGAGCACCTTCCAAGACGACCTGAGGCTGAGCGTCGACGGCGCCGATGGCCTCCAGCCCTATGAAAAGCGCCATGCCGACGAACCCTGCCACACCGCCCGCAAAGGCCAACAGCAGCAGGATGCTGGGCAGCGCCATGCGGCGAACGCGGGTGAAATACTCCGCCAGCCCCCAAGAGGTGGCGGCGATCGCCAGCGCCGACAGCGGCGACCAGAGCGCATCGCCGACCTGCCACATCGCGACCAGCAACAGCACGATGGCGATTGCGACGAAGATGTCGTTGAAGCCGGTGATCAGCCGGAACTGCTCCTCGTCCGCGGCCGGCGTGGCGCGACGCAGGGCGACGAACCCTCGAAAAGACTCCGCCGACGCGGCTGACAGCACGCCCGCGGTGACCGCGTCGTCGATCTCGGCTTCGCTATACATCGTCGCTTCCCCCTGGAAGCAGCGTAGCGACGGCCCGTGCCGCGGACAATGACGTTCGCCCACGAAAAAGGGCGCCCCGCTGATCGCGGGACGCCCTGATCGATCAGGATGCGACCTTACTTGCCGCCGCGCTGACGGCACTTGTCGTACTGGCCCTTCTTGCAGACCGGGTAGCTTTCCAGCGGCGCCGGAGCCGGGAATGCCTGTGCCGGGCTAGCCGAAGGCTGGAACACCACCGGTGCGCCGGGCGCACCCGAAGCGGTCGGTGGCGTCTGCGGTGCGTAGCCGCCGACGGGATCGCCGCCCGTGCTCATGCCCGACGGAGCCGAAGTGGTCTGCGCGGGGGCGGGAGCCGGTGCGGCTGCGGCGGCCGGATCGGTCGCGGCACCGGTGTCCGGCGTCTGCTGCGTCATCGCGGGATCGGCGGCGGCGGGAGCGGCCTGATCCGCCGGTGCGGTCTGGTCAGCCGGCGCCGTGGTCGTCGCTGCGCCGGAGGTCGTCGGCGAGCTGGTGCCGGTGGAGCCCGAGGTCTGGGCGATGACCGGAGCAGCGATCAGGGCCGTGGCGGCCAAGAGGATGAACTTCATAGGAGTCTCCTGAAATCTGAAGCGCGAATTTTCGAAACACGCAGGCGACCCAACGCCCCAACTTCGAGTTCGCTCCTTCGTTTCGCAACCGATTCCAACAGCCGTGTCTACGCCGTTACCTTTAGCCTTCTGAATCAAGCGAATAACCGGCCGATCGGACGGTGCGGATAATATCCGGCCGGTCGCCGATATTGATCGCCTTGCGCAGCCGGCGGATATGCACGTCGACGGTGCGGCTCTCGATATCGCTGTCGTGCCCCCACACCGCATCGAGCAACCGCTCGCGCGAGAACACCCAGCCCGGATGTTCCAGGAAATGCTTGAGCAACCGGAATTCCGTAGGGCCGAGCGGCACCATCTCGCCGCCGCGCTTCACCTTGTGGCCGACCGTGTCCATCTCGATGTCGGCATAGGTCAGCGCCTCGCCCGCCAGTGCGGGGCGGACGCGGCGCAGCACCGCCCCGACGCGCGCGACAAGCTCGCGCGGGGAGAACGGCTTGGTCACATAATCGTCCGCCCCCGTTTCCAGCCCGCGGACCCGGTCCTCCTCCTCACCGCGGGCGGTGAGCATGATGATCGGCACGTTCTGCGTCTCGGGGGCACGGCGCAGGCGGCGGCACACCTCGATCCCCGACAGCCCCTCGACCATCCAGTCGAGCAGCACGATGTCGGGCGCGGCCTCGCGTGCGAGCAGCAGCGCCTCCTCGCCGTCGGGCGTATGCACGACCTCGAAATCCTCGCGCCGGAAATGGAATGTCAGGAGCTCCGCCAGCGCGGCATCATCCTCGACCAACAGCATCTTGACCCGTGCCATGTCGTTCAGACCTCTCTGCCGCCGCGTTCGCGTTCGACCATCTGGGTGCCGGTGGCGGCGAAATAGACCATCTCTGCGACGTTCGTCGCATGATCGCCGATGCGCTCCAGGTTCTTCGCGACGAACAGCAGGTGCGCGACCTGGCTGATCGTCTTCGGATTCTCGACCATGTGGGTCACGAGCGTCCGGAAGATGCTGTCGTAGAAATCGTCGAGCGCGGTGTCGCTTTCGCACACCCGCACCGCGCCCTCCGCATCGCGCGCGGCAAACGCGTCGAGCGCGTCGCGCACCATCTCCGACGCCATTCGACCCATCGCCGGCAGGATCGAAATCGGCTCGATCCGGTGATCGCTCTCGATCAGCGGCACGCGCTTGGCGATGTTCTTCGCGTAATCGCCGATCCGCTCGACCACGCCCGCGATCTTCAGCGCCGCGACGACCTCGCGCAGGTCGTTCGCCATTGGCGCGCGCAACGCGATGATGCGGACGGCCATGCGTTCGACCTCCGCCTCGATCGTGTCGATCGCCTTGTCGCCGCTGCGCACCTCGACGGCGAGGTCGAGGTCGCTGCGCTGGAGCGCGCGCATAGCCTTTTCGATGGCGTCCTCGGCCAGCCCGCCCATCTGGCTGATGAGGCCGCGCAACTGCCCGATATCGTTGTCGAAAGCCTTGACGGTATGGTCGTTCATGGCGGTTCCCCACTCAGCCGTAACGGCCGGTGATATAGTCCTTTGTGCGCTCCTGGCGCGGATTGGTGAAGATGTCGGAGGTGCGCCCGAACTCGACCAGCGTGCCGAGGTGGAAGAACGCCGTCCGCTGCGACACGCGCGCCGCCTGCTGCATGTTGTGCGTGACGATCGCGATCGCGTAACGGCCGCGCAGCTCGTGGATCAGCTCCTCGATCTTGGCGGTCGCGATCGGGTCGAGCGCGCTGCACGGCTCGTCCATCAGGATCACTTCGGGGTCGACGGCGATCGCGCGGGCGATGCACAGCCGCTGCTGCTGGCCACCCGACAGCGCGGTGCCGCTGTCCGACAGCCGGTCCTTCACCTCCGCCCACAGCCCGGCGCGGGTCAGCGAGCGTTCGACGATGCCGTCCATGTCCGACTTCGACTGCGCCAGCCCGTGGATGCGCGGTCCGTACGCGACGTTCTCGTAGATCGATTTCGGGAACGGGTTCGGCTTCTGGAAGACCATGCCGACCCGCGCGCGCAACTGCACCACGTCCATGTCGGGCGCGTAGATGTCGTGCCCGTCGAGCCGGATATCGCCCTCCACCCGCGCCGACGCGACGGTGTCGTTCATGCGGTTGAGCGTGCGCAGGAACGTGGACTTGCCGCAGCCGGACGGGCCGATGAAGGCGACGACCTCGTCCTGGTCGATGTCGATCGACACGTCGTCGATCGCGCGTTTCGTGCCGTAATGCACGGTCACGTGGCTGGCGGTCATCTTGGGAGGCGTGTTGCTCATCACCAGCGGGTCTCGAAACGGTTGCGGAGATAGATGGCGAGGCCGTTCATCGCGAGCAGGAACACCAGCAATGCGATGATCGCCGCGGAGGTCTTCTCCACGAAGCCGCGATCCACCTGATCGGACCAGAGGAAGATCTGTACCGGCAGCACGGTGGCCGGATCGGTCAGCCCACGCGGCGGCGCGGCGATGAACGCGCGCATGCCGATCAGCAGCAGCGGCGCGGTCTCGCCCAGCGCGCGCGCCATGCCGATGATCGTACCCGTCAGGATGCCGGGCAGGGCGAGCGGCAGGACGTGGTGGAACACGACTTGGATCGGGGAGGCGCCGACGCCCAGCGCGGCATCGCGGATCGACGGCGGTACCGCCTTGATCGCATTGCGCCCGGCGATGACGATGACGGGCATCGTCATCAGCGCCAGCGTCAGTCCGCCGACGATCGGCGCGGAACGCGGCAGCCCGAACGTGCCGAGAAAGACCGCCAGCCCCAACAGGCCGAAGATGATCGAGGGCACCGCCGCG
This sequence comes from Sphingomonas longa, assembly GCF_016892685.1. Taxonomy (NCBI): domain Bacteria; kingdom Pseudomonadati; phylum Pseudomonadota; class Alphaproteobacteria; order Sphingomonadales; family Sphingomonadaceae; genus Sphingomonas; species Sphingomonas longa. The sequence continues at coordinate 970,726 of NZ_JAFEMC010000001.1, read as the reverse complement.
AGATTGTTGATCGACACCTCGATGATGTCGGTCCAGCGGTTCCGCGGCGCATATTCCTCGAGATACAGGGCCGACAGCACACCGATCGGGAAGGCGAGCAGCAGCGTGACGAGCATCGTCAGCAGCGACCCCTTGAACGCACCCCAGATGCCGACGCGCGTCGGATCGGTCGAGTCGGCGCTGTCGAGGAAGCCGGTGTTGAGCGACCGCGACAGCACCCCACGCGGCGTCAGCCGGGCGACCATCGCCTCCGCCTCGGGCGCTCCCTTGCCCTTATAGGCGACGTCGATCGGGCTGGCGACGGGCAGGTCGAACGTCGCACGGCGTGTCAGCAGCGAGGGATCGGCCTTGATCGCCTCCCGCACCGTCAGCCACGCGCCGCCGGACAGCAGGTTGTCGCCGTCCTTGCCGTAAGCGCGCGAGGCAGAGGTATCGACGATCCCTTCGAGGCCCGCCCCCGCCAGCGCCAGATCGGCGCCGCGCCCGTCGAGCTGGGCCGGCGTCACCGCCAGCTTCGCCGCGCCGAGATCCACCGGCACCGTCACGCGCGTCTCGGTGAAGCCGCCGATCCCCTGCCACAGCATCGTCGCGAGCAGGAAGGCGAGGAACCCCGCCGACAGCGTCACCGCGGCAAGGCCCATCAGCCGGAAACGACGCTCCGCGGCATAGCGGCGGCGGATGCGGCCCTGCATCGCGCCCGTCGTCCAGTCGGTCGGGACGCGCTGCGCCGGCTCGGCGGGGCCGGTTGGAAGCTGGGCGACCAGAGACTTACTCATACGCCTCCCGATATTTCTTCACGACGGTCAGCGCGACGATGTTGAGCAGCAGCGTGACGACGAACAGCGTCAGGCCGAGCGCGAAGGCGGCGAGCGTCTTGGGGCTGTCGAACTCCGCCTCGCCGGTCAGCAGGTCGACGATCTGCCGCGTGACGGTGGTGGTGCTGGCGAACGGGTTGAGCGTCAGCGTGGCGACGCCGGATGCGGCCATGACCACGATCATCGTCTCCCCCACCGCGCGGCTGATCGCCAGCAGGACGCCACCGACGACGCCGGGCAGGGCGGCGGGCAGCATGACCTTGCGGATCGTCTCCGAACTGGTCGCACCCATCGCCAGACTGCCGTCGCGCATCGAACTGGGTACGGCGGCGAGGCTGTCGTCGGCCATCGACGACACGAACGGGATGATCATCACGCCCATCACCAGCCCGGCGGCGAGCGCGCTTTCGGACGAGGCCCAGCTGATCCCCATCGCCACCGCCAGATCGCGCACCGCCGGCGCGACGGTCAGCGCCGCGAAATATCCGTAGACGACGGTCGGCACGCCCGCGAGCACTTCCAGGATCGGCTTCATCCAGCGGCGGGTGCGCGGCGCAGCGTATTGGGTCAGGTAGATCGCGCTCATCAGCCCGAACGGGATCGCGACGATCATCGCGATCACCGCGCCGATGAAGAACGTGCCCCAGAACAGCGGCACCGCGCCCAGCGACGCGCCCGGATCGCGCGCGTCGATCACCTGCGGGCTCCAATGGGTGCCGAACAGGAATTCGTGGACGGGCACGACCTGGAAGAAGCGGCCCGCCTCCCACACCAGCGACAGCACGATGCCGATCGTCGTCAGGATCGCGATCAGCGACGCCGCGAGCAGCGCGCCCATCACGATCCGTTCGACGCGGGTGCGCGCCGCGAAGCCCGGCTTCGACCGGGTCCACGCGAACGCGCCGCCGGCGAACGCCAGCAGCAGCGCGGCGGCGGTGGCGATCCAGTCGTAGCGGTCCTGCGCCGCGGCATAGGCGGGCGCGAGCAGGCGGGCGAGGCCGTGGAACGCACCGTACGCGCGCCCCGCGCCAAGCTCCCGCGCTTCCGACAGGATCGCCGCGCGGTCGAAGCCGGGCGGCGGCAGTTGCGCGGCGGCGGGCGTCGACAACACGGCGTCGGTGACGAGCGCGGGCGCGACCGTCGACCAGATCGCGAGGAAGATCAGCGGCGGCACGATCGTCCACAGCGCGACGTACCAGCCGAAATGACCGGGCAGCGAACTGAACCGCTGGCCCGCGACCTTGAACCGTGCCGCGCGGGCACGCGCGGTCAGCCAGCCGATCAGCGACAGCCCGACGAGGATGAACAGCAGCGCGGTCGCAGGCATCAGTGCAGCTCCGCCGGGTCGAGCGGGATGCGCTCCGCGATCACCCGCGCGGCGTTGGCGCGCACCGAATCCGGCGCGGCGATCAGGCCGCGGCGTACCAGCGGGCCATCCGGACCCCAGAGGGTGGTGTACAACGTCAGCAGGTCGGCCAGACCCGGAATCGCGCTCAGATGCGCCTTCTTGACGTACAGGTACAAGGGCCGCGACCCCGGATAACGTCCGTCGGCGATGGCGGCATAGCTGGGCGTGATGCCATCGATCGCGACCCCGTTCACCGCGTCGCGATTTTCTTCGAGATAGCTATAGCCGAACACCCCCAGTGCGGCGGGGTTCGACTGCAGCTTCTGGACGATGAGGTTGTCGTTCTCGCCCGCATCGACATACGCCCCGTCCTCGCGGACGCGGGTGCAGAGCGCCTTGTGCGCGTCGGGATCGGACTTCGCCAGTGGCTTGGCGGACGCGTCGAACGCCTCGCAGCCCTTGGTCATGATGAGTTCGGCCAGCGCGTCGCGGGTGCCGCTGGTCGCGGGCGGGCCGTACACCTGGATCGGAACCGCGGGCAGCGCCGGGTTGACGTCGCGCCACGTCGCCGCCGTGTTGGGCTTGCCGCCCGGATTGGCGGCGATCGCGCGGTAGATGTCGGTTGGCGTGAGCTGCATCTTGGGGCCGTTCTTGGCCTCTGCGAAGGCGATGCCGTCGATCCCGACCTGAATTTCGAGGATGTCGCGCGCGCCGTTCTTCGCGCAATCCTTATACTCGCTCGCCTTCATCCGGCGCGATGCATCCTCGATATCGGGATGGGCCGCACCGATGCCCGCGCAGAACAGCTTCATGCCCGCGCCGGTGCCGGTCGATTCGATCACCGGCGCCTTCGCGTCCGGGTTCGCGGCGACGTAGCGTTCCGCGACCATAGTGGTGAAGGGGTAGACGGTGGAGGAGCCGACGGCACTGATCTGGTCCCGGGCACCGCCGCCGCCGCCATTCGCCTGATCGCGGCAGGCACCCGCCAACAGGGGCAAAATCGCCAGCGCGAGATGTAGCGCGCGCCGCGCCGCCCTGTTCGTCACGCACGGCCCTCTGTGACATCGTTGTTACGTGGTGATGACAGGGCGGCCGGCGCGGCGGGCAGCGTCACGGCCATCGTCGTGCCGACGCCGACCCGGCTGGAGATGTCGAGCCGTCCGCGATGCCGCTCCACGACATGCTTGACGATCGCGAGGCCCAGCCCGGTGCCGCCCAGCGAACGGCTGCGCCCGGCATCGACGCGGTAGAAGCGTTCGGTCAGGCGCGGCAGGTGCTCGGGCGCGATACCGTCGCCCTGATCGACGACCGACAGTCGCGCGCCCCCGCCCGCGTCCGGTTCCAGCCGCACCTCGACCGGCGTCCCCGGCCGCCCATATTTCATCGCATTGCCGACGAGGTTGTGCAGCATCTGCGATAGTTGCGCGCGGTCGCCGACGATGTCGGGGATGCCCGAGACGGCGATGCAGGAGACGTCGGCGGCACGCGGCGCGCCCGATCGCTTCAGTTCGGCGCAGACCTCGTCCACCAGTTCGCCGAGCGCCACCGGCTGGTCCGGCAGGCGATAGCGTTCGGCCTCGATCCGCGACAGCGACAGCAGGTCCTCGACCAGTCGCTGCATCCGCCGCGCCTCGTCCATCATGATCCGCAGGAAGCGGTGGCGGATCGCGGGGTCGTCGCCCGCCTCGTCGTCGAGCGTTTCGACATAGCCGAGGATCGACGCCAGCGGCGTTCGCAGTTCGTGGCTGGCATTGGCGACGAAATCGACGCGCATCCGCTCCGTCGCGGCATTCTCGCTGCGGTCCGACAGATGCACGACACGCATCCCGTCTGCGGCCGCCGCCAGCCGCATCTGCCAGCGCGCGTCCTGTGCGCCGACGCCGACCAACTCCACCGTCTGATCGCGCTGAGACGCCAGCGCGGCGGCGGCGGCGGGATGGCGGACGGCGACGCGCGCATCCTCGCCGACGATATGCTCGCCCAGCAGCGTGCGCGCGGCGAGGTTGGCACGGACGACGCGGCCCGATCTCAGTAGCAGCAGCGGTTCCGCCACCGCGTCCAGCATCGCACCGACGGAGGGGCTGGCGATCAGGTCCGGCGGCGGGGCCGGCGGTGCCACCGCAACCTCGCGGTGGCCGCTGATCGCGACCAGCATCGCCGCGATCCCGCCGACCAGTGCCGCCGCCGCGCCGCTCAGCGGGTCGGCGATGATGTAGACGGCGACGGCGGTCGCGCCTGCGACGATGACCGCCCAGGGCAGGCGGGGATTTGATTCGGCGATCATAGGCTCGGGGTCTTACCCGCGCCCGCGCCACCACACCAACGCGGCGCCGACCGCACCCACCGCCAGCCCGATGAGGAAGCCCGGCGTCGCCTCGCCGACGAAGAAGCCGATAGCGGTACCGATCATCGCGCCGAGCGCGACGAGGAAGCCGCCGGCCGTGCTGCCGGCGCGTGCTCCGGAGCGGGGAGAGGGAGGAGGAATCGTCATGCCGATCGTCGTCGCACGTCCCGTTGCGGGACGCCAGCGTGCCGGATCGGGACACTCGGAACGGTCCGGCGAGGGGCGGTTTACCAACGCGACGGGCTGAGTCCGGCGCTCTGGCCAATTCGGCACGGACTTTGTTAGGGGGTTGGCGATGCTTACCTTTCCGTACCTGGCGAATGCCGCCGAAGTGGCCGCGGCGGCCGATCTGTTGTCGTCGTTCGGCGAGGAAGCGGGGGCCGAGGCTGCCCTGCGGGCCGCACGCAGTCGCGATCTGGGCAACCACATCCATTTTTGCCGGTGGCGTCAGATCGAACGTCTGATCGCCGTGATGCGCTCCGAACAGGCGGTCGGCACCGTTCATTGAACGAACGGCGATTTCTTAGTGCGGCGACAACCATTTAGCGGCTAGGACCGCAAATGTGTTGGCGTTGGGAGCTAGAGCGATGCGCCGTCGGCGGGTGCTGATTGTCGACGATTCGCTCACGATCTGTGCGATGATCGAAACGCTGCTGACGAAGCAGCGCGATATGGAGGTCGTCGGCGTCATCGAGCGCCCGGAAGAGGCCATGGCAGCGGTGTCGCGGCTGGAGCCGGACGTGCTGACGCTCGATCTCGCGATGCCGGGCCTCGACGGACTGTCGCTGCTCGCCACGCTGATGCGGCGGCGGCCGATGCCCGTCGTCATCCTGTCGTCGGCCATCGTCCAGGACGCGGAGATCGCCAAGCAGGCGATTGCGCTGGGAGCGTCGGCGTGCTTCGACAAGAGCCGGCTGATCGCCAACGCCGATCGGTTTGTGTCGATCGTACGCACCGCCCGCTGCGGCAAGGTCAAGGTGGCGGCAGCCTAACGGCATCTGCCGGATGCCCGCATTACCTTGACTGCGGAAGGTAATGCAATCGAACCAACCACAAGGCTCGCACACAGGCGCGTGCGCCGCTAGAGGGCGGCCATGCTGCTCCGCGTCCTGTGGTCCGGCCGCTGGGCGGTCGCCGCCTGTTCCCTTTGCCTCGCGGGCCATGTGCGCGCCCAACAGGGCGTGCAGACCGATGCGCCCGATCCGAATTCGCCGCTTGCGCCGTTGCCCGACATCGGTGTCGCATGGCCCGACCTGTCGGCGGAACCCGCTACGACCGGACCGGCCACCGCCGCCACCGACGTGGTCGCCGAGCGCCGGTACGGCTGGCGGGTCGATGGCATCGACGGCGTCGGATCGCCGCTGCTGAAACAGCGCTTCGACGAGTTCTCGACGCTGAACGCCGGCGATGGCGATCCCGCCAACGCCGCGCAACTCGACCGCCGCGCGCGCGAGGATGCCGAGCTTCTGGCGACGCTGCTCCGCGCGGAGGGCTATTACGATGTCGCCGTCACGACGCGGGTGGAGGCGGGCGCGAAGCCGCTGGTGGTGCTGGAGGCAACGCCTGGTGGCCTGTACCGCTTCGCCGGCGTGACGCTGGACGGCGTTGCCGCGGCCGGGGACAAGTCCGCTTCGTTGACCGATGCGTTCGGCGTCAAGGCTGGCGATCCCGTCAACGCGGACACGATCGTCGCGGGACAGGCGCGGCTCGCGACCGCCGTCGGCGCAGAGGGGTTTCCTTTCGCCAGGGTCGGCGATCCGGCGATCGTCGTCGACCGCGCCGCGCGGACCGCGACGCTGGACCTGAGCGTCGCGCCCGGTGGTGAGCGGCGCTTCGGCGACATCGTCGCACTGCCCGGCAATCGCGTGTTCGGGCCGGATCACGTGGCGGAGATCGCGCGCTTCGACCGCGGCGATCCCTTCGACCAGCGCCGCCTCGACGATCTCCGCCGCGCCCTGATCCAGACCGGGCTCGTCTCCGCCGTCGCGCTGACCCCGGTCGAGGGCAAGGAGCCCGGCACCGTCGACATCGGCGTGAAGCTGGACCGCGCGCCCCCGCGCACCGTCGCGGGCGAACTCGGCTACGGCACCGGCGAGGGCGCGCGTGCGGAACTCAGCTGGACCCACCGCAACCTGTTTCCTCCCGAGGGCGGCCTGACGCTGCGCAGCGTACTCGGCACACAGGAACAACTCGGCTCGGTCGTCTATCGCCGCAACAATTTCGAGGCGCGCGACCGCGTGCTGACGTTCCAGGTCGCGGCGGCGCACCAGTCGCGCAACGCGTACGACGCGAAGACCTTCTCGCTGTCCGGCACGCTGGAGCGGCAGACCAACATCTTCTTCCAAAAGACGTGGACGTGGTCGATCGGCGCCGAACTGATCGCCTCGGACGAGCGTGACGTGATCCTCGCCACGGGGGATCCGCGCCGCCGAACCTTCTTCATCGGTGCGTTGCCGACCAGCCTGATCTACGACGGGTCGGACGATCTGCTGAACCCGACGACCGGCTTCCGCATCGGCGGGCGGATCAGTCCGGAGGCATCGTTGCAGGGATCGGTGTTCGGCTATGCGCGCACCCAACTCGACGCCAGCGTGTACCGCACGGTCATGCCCGGCGTCGTGCTGGCGGGGCGGACCCGGCTCGGCACGATCGCCGGTTCGCCGCGCGACGCGGTCGCGCCCTCGCGGCGCTTCTACGCCGGCGGCGGCGCGTCGGTGCGCGGCTATGGTTTCCAGTCGATCGGCCCGCGCGACCCGAATAACGACCCGATCGGCGGCCGCAGCCTGACCGAATTCTCGATCGAGGCGCGGGTGAAGGCGTTCGGCAATTTCGGCGTCGTGCCCTTCCTCGACGCCGGCAACATCTACACCGCCGCGCTGCCGCGCTTCACCGACTTCCGCTACGGCGCGGGCCTGGGCGTGCGATACTATTCGAACTTCGGGCCGATCCGCATCGACGTCGGCACGCCGCTCAACCCGCAGCGGGGCGACTCGAAAATCGCGGTCTATGTGTCGCTGGGACAGGCGTTTTGACGAGGGCCGTGCGCTGGATCGTCGGCATTATCGCCGGCCTGATGGCGCTGGCGGCGGCGGTGCTGGTGCTGGTCGACACGCCCTGGGGTCACGGACTGGTCGCCGAGCGGATCGGCAAGATACGCCCGAGCAGCGGCCTGCGCTTCTCGGTCGGGCGGATCGAGGGATCGCTCTACGGTGAGACGCGGCTGACCGACCTGCGCGTCTACGACCTGAAGGGCCTCGTCTTCCGCGCACCGCAGGTCGAGCTGGACTGGCGGCCGGCACGGTGGCTGTCGAACGAGCTCGCGATCGACCGGCTGGTGGTGCCGCAGGCGGTGCTCGAACACGTCCCGCAAACCCGCAAGAGCGGCAAGGCGTCGCCGATCCTGCCCGATTTCGACATCCTGATCGGGCGGCTCGACATCGGCCGGCTGACGCTCGCCCGGCCGGTCCTAGGCCGCGAGCGTGAGGCGCGCGTCGTCGCGCAAGCGGACATCCGTTCCGGCCGCGCGCTGGTGAAGATCGACGCCGCGGTCGCGGGCAGCGACCGGCTGGCGCTATCGATCGATGCCCAGCCGGACCGCGACAGGTTCGATATCGACGTGCGCGCAGCGGGCGCTTCCGGCGGCGCGCTGGCGAAGGCGGCGGGCGTCGCCGGGCCGGTGGCGCTGACCGTCACCGGCGACGGCCGCTGGGCGCAGTGGCGCGGCACCGCGGTCGCGACCGCGCGCGGTACCCGTGTCGCCGACCTCGCGCTGGCGGCTACCTCCGGCCGCTACACGTTGTCGGGCGCGATCACGCCGGCATCGCTGCTGACCGGCAAGGCGCAGCGGCTGACCAGCCCGCGCGTCGCGGTCATTGGATCGGCGACCTTCGCGAACCGCCGGCTCGACGGGGCGCTGAACCTGCGTTCGGCGGCGCTGGCGATCGACACGACCGGCACGATCGATCTCGGCGCGAACGCGTACCGCAACGTCCGCATCGCCGCGCGCCTGCTGCGGCCGGCGGCGCTGTTCGGCAACATGGGCGGGCAGGGGATCGCACTGCGGGCGATCCTCGACGGCCCGTTCGCCACCGCGCGCTACGACTGGCGGCTCGCAGCGAACCGGCTGTCGTTCGACAATACCGGGTTCGAGACGTTCCGTGCGGCGGGCGCCGGGCGCCTGTCGACAACGCCCGCCCGCCTGCCGGTCCGGGTCGCCGCCGCGCGCGTCACCGGCGTCGGCGATGTCGCGGGCGGCATCCTGCGCAACCTGTCGGTCGACGGCGTGCTGGTGCTCGCGCCACCGACGCTGACCGGCACCGCGCTGAAACTGCGCTCGGACAAGCTGGCGGGGCTGATCGATCTGTCGCTCGACCTGCGCACCGGCCGGTTCGAGGTGGGGCTGAACGGTCGGCTGGGCCGTTACCTGATCCCGGGCATCGGCATCGTCGACGTCACCTCGCGGCTTCAGGTCGTGCCCGGACCGAATGGGCGCGGCACGCGCATCGTCGGGCGGGGGCAGGCGCAGGTGCGGCGGCTCGACAATGCGTTCTTCCGCTCGCTGACGGGCGGGCTGCCGCGCATCGATACCGGGCTGGAGCGGACCGCGGACGGTATCCTCCACTTCAACGGCGCACGCCTCGTCTCCCCGCAACTGACGCTGTCCGGCAACGGCTATCGCCGCCGCGACGGCACCTTCCACTTCGAAGGTGCAGGCACGCAGGCGACCTACGGCCCGCTGACACTGGTGCTGGACGGCCGCATCGAAAAGCCGACGATCGACCTGAAGCTCGCCCGCCCGAACAAGGCGCTGGGCCTGCGAGACGTGATCGCGCACCTCGATCCCACGCCGCAAGGCTTCGCATTCCGGGCGGCCGGCCGTTCCCGCCTCGGCCCGTTCACCTCCACCGGCGCGATCCTGCTGCCGCGCGGTCCGGGTGCGACGGTGTCGATCGCCGCGCTGGATGTCGCCGGCACCCGCGCGCGGGGCGATCTTGCGATCGTCACCGGCGGCTTCGACGGACGGCTCGCGGTCGCGGGCGGGGGGCTAGACGGCGAGTTGCTGTTCCGCCCGGTCGGCATCGTCCAGCGGATCGAGGCGCATCTCGCGGCGCGCAATGCCGCGTTCGAGGGTGTGACCCTGCGACAGGGCAAGCTCGACCTTGTGACCCTGCTCGATCCCGCCGGCCAGACGATCGACGCGACCGCCAGCGGCCAGGGGCTGCGCTATGGCGGTCTCTCGCTCGCGCGGTTCGGCGGGACTGCGAAGCTGGTCGACGGCCTGGGCGAAGTGCGTGCCGCGATCGCCGGGTCGCGCGGTCGCGCCTTCGACCTGCGCACCGTGACGCAGGTCCGCGCCGACGGCTACACCGTCGCGGGGCAGGGTACGCTCGATCGCCGCCCGATCCAGCTCATCACGCCTGCGATCGTGACCCGCGACGGCGACGGCTGGCGGCTTGCCCCGACCCGCCTGTCCTTTGCGGGTGGCGAAGCGAAGCTGTCCGGCCGCTCCGGCCCCGGCGGGCTGGCGGTGGAGGCGAGCGTGGAGCGGATGCCGCTCGCGATCCTCGACATCGGCTTCGCGGGGCTGGGCCTCGGCGGCACCGCGTCGGGGACGCTCGACTATTCCGCCGCCACGAACGGCCCGCCGACCGGGCGCGTGGACATGACGCTGCGCGGCGTCACCCGCTCCGGGCTGGTGCTCACCTCCGCCCCGATCGACATCGGCGTTGCTGGCGTGCTGCGCGCGGACCGCGCCGGCCTGCGCGCGGTGCTGGCCTCCGGCGGCAAGACGATCGGCCGGGCGCAGGCGCAATTGTCGCCGCTCGGACAAGGTAGCCTGATCCGCCGCCTCGCCGATGCGAAGCTGTTCGCGCAGTTACGCTATGCCGGGCCGGCGGACGCGTTGTGGCGGCTGACCGGTGTGGAGCTGTTCGACCTGTCCGGCCCGGTGTCGATCGGCGCGGACGTGACCGGAAGCCTCGCGCAGCCGCTGATCCGCGGCGCGCTCAACGCCAGTGGCGCACGGATCGAAAGCGCCACCACCGGCACGCTGCTGACCGGGGTTCAGGCGAGCGGCCGCTTCGCCGGCTCCCGCCTCGCCATCGAACGCTTCTCCGCCGATGCGGGCAAGGGCGGCCGGGTGGAGGGTAGCGGCCAGTTCGACTTCGCCGCGCCGACCGGGATCGGCCTCGACATCCGGCTGAACGCGCAGAACGCCGTGATGATCGCGCGCGACGATATCGGCGCGACCGTCACCGGGCCACTACGCTTCCTGTCGACGGGTACCGGCGGCACGATATCGGGCGACGTCGTCCTCAACCGTGCGCGCTATCGTCTGGGTCAGGCGACCGCCGCCACGGCCGCGCCGAAGCTGAACGTGCGCGAAATCAACGTGCCGGGCGGCGATGTCGAGGATGACCGGCCACCCGCGCCGTGGACGCTCGATCTCGGCGCAAAGGCATCGGGTGGCGTGATGGTCAGCGGCCTCGGCCTGACCAGCGAATGGTCCGCAAACATCCGCATCGGCGGCCAGCCGACCAATCCCGCGATCACGGGCCGCGCGAACCTGATCCGCGGCGACGTGGAGTTTGCGGGACGCGATTTCGAGCTGGAGCGCGGCGTCATCCGCTTCGGCGGCGAAACCCCCGCCAACCCGGCGCTGGATATTCAGGCGAACGCCGACAGCACCGGCCTGAACGCGAGTATCCGCGTCGCCGGCACTGCGCTGAAACCGGAAATCAGCTTCACCAGCGTGCCCGCGCTGCCGGAAGACGAATTGCTGTCGCGGCTGCTGTTCGGTACCTCGATCACCAACCTGTCCGCACCAGAGGCGCTGCAACTCGCAGCGGCGGTGTCGGCGTTGCAGAATGGCGGCACCGGCCTCAACCCCATCAACGCGCTGCGCCGCGCCGCGGGGTTGGACCGGCTGCGTATCCTGCCCGCCGATCCGCAGACCGGACAGGGCACGTCGGTCGCCGCGGGCAAGTTCGTGACGCGTCGCCTGTATGCGGAGATCGTCACCGACGGTCAGGGCTATTCCGCAACGCAGGTCGAGTTTCAGGTCACGCGCTGGCTGTCGCTGTTGTCGAGCATCTCCACGCTGGGCCGCCAGAGCGCCAACGTGCGGGTGTCGAAGGATTACTGAACCCGTTCGTGCTGAGCGCCGTCGAAGCACCGATCACGGAGGACAGACTTCCGTGGCGTGGCCGTCGACTAGGCTGAGGCCGAACGGGCGCTGAGCTTCAGCTCTTCAGCCGCCACCCGGTCCGGAATATCCACCCGATCCACGTCAGGCACGCCGCGAAGAACCCCGCCGTCACCGCCAGGCTGATCCCGACACCGACGTCGCTCGTCCCGAAGAACGTCCAGCGGAAGCCGTTGATCAGGTACACGACCGGATTGAACAGCGTGATCGACCGCCACGGTTCCGGCAGGATCGTCACCGAATAGAACGCACCGCCGAGGAAGGTGAGGGGCGTCACGACCAGCAGCGGGATAACCTGCAACTGCTCGAACCCCTTCGCCCAGATACCGATCGCGAATCCGAACATGCAGAATGTCGCCGCCACCAGCACCAGATAGGCGATCATCGCGAACGGGTGCGCGATCGGCAGGTCGACGAACAGATGCGCCGTCGCGAAGATGACGAGGCCGATCACCACCGACTTGGTCGTCGCCGCCCCGACATAGCCCAGCACCGTCTCCAGCGGGGAGAGTGGCGCCGATAGCAACTCATAGATCGTGCCCGTGAACTTCGGCATGTAGATGCCGAGCGACGCGTTCAGGATGCTCTCCGAAAAGATCGCGAGCAGCATCAGTCCGGGGACGATGAACGCGCCGTACGGCACACCCGACACCTCCCGCATCTGCGATCCGATCGCCGAACCGAACACGATGAAATACAGCGACGTGGTGATGACGGGCACCATCAGGCTGGTCCAGATCGTCCGCCCGAACCGCGCCATCTCAAAGCGATAGATCGCCCATATGCCATGCAGGTTCATGCGATCGTTCCTCGGTTCAGGGTGGGGCGAGGGCGACCGTGAGCCTTCCGACCGACGAGGATTGTGCCCCCGCGAAGGCGGGAGCCCAGTGTCTCCGAACTCATCCGCCTTTGTACTGCGTGTTTACTGGGCTCCCGCTTTCGTGGGACCAGGGGCGTGGCGGAGCTCATCGCTTCTCCTCCACCAGCCCGACGAAGATATCCTCCAGGCTCGACTTCGACGTTTCCAGATCCTTGAACGCGATGCCCAGCTCCTGCATCCGCCGCAGGAACGACGGTATTCCCGTCCGCTCCCCCGTCGCATCGAACACGTAGCGCAAGGTGTGGCCCTCATTCTCCAGCGTCGGCGCCCATTCCTCCAGTTCCGCGGGTATGGCGGTCATCGGCTCGACCAGGGTCAGGTCCAATTCGCGCTTGCCCAGCTTCTTCATCAGCGCCGCCTTGTCGTCGACCAGCAGCAGCTTGCCCTTGGCGATCACGCCGACGCGGTCGGCCATCTCCTCGGCCTCCTCGATGTAATGCGTCGTCAGGATGATCGTGACGCCGCGGTCGCGCAGGCGATGGACCAGCTTCCACATGTCCCGGCGCAGCGCCACGTCGACGCCCGCCGACGGTTCGTCGAGGAACAGCAGGTCGGGTTCATGCGCCAGCGCCTTGGCGATCAGCACGCGCCGCTTCATCCCGCCCGACAGCGTCATGATCTTGGCGTGCCGTTTATCCCACAGCGACAGGTCGCGCAGCAGTTCCTCGATATAGGCGCTGTGCCCCGATCGCCCGAACAGCCGGCGCGAGAAGGTGACCGTCGCCAGCACGCTCTCGAACGCATCGGTCGACAGCTCCTGCGGCACCAGCCCGACGCGGCGGCGCGCCTGCTTATAGTCGTTCAGCGCGTCGTGACCGTCGACCGTGATGCTGCCGGTCGACGGCACGACGATCCCGCACACGATCGAGATCAGCGTCGTCTTGCCCGCGCCGTTCGGCCCCAGCAGCGCGAAGATCTCGCCCCTCTGGATATCGAGGTCCACCGCCTCCAGCGCGGTCGGTCCGTTGGCGTAGGTCTTCGACACGCCACGGATCGACAGGATCGGATCGTTCGCCAAGTCTGTCCCCCTGTTGGGTAGTTGGCGGCGTCTTAGCGGCGGGAGGGGACGGCGCAAACGTCTAACTCCCCGCTTTTAGGAGCGGGCCGGGGTGGGGTGGAGCCGTGGCGAGCCACCGGAGCGATTTGAAGCACAATTGGAAATCAAGCTCTTCGACAAGCTCACGGCAAACGGACCGGTGGCCCAACGTCACGCCGTCACCCGCCAGCGGTTCATCCGTCCATGATCCTCCGCCGGCCGTTACCCCGCGCGCGCCTCGGCGATCGCGCGTTTCAGGTCCTCGATCGGGAAGGCGCCCGACATCACCCGGTCGCCGATCACCCAGCTCGGTGTGCCGGTGATCCCCAGCTTCGCCGCGGTATCGAGGTTGCTCGCGATCTCCGCATCCACCCTGGGCGCGATCGTCGACAGATCGCTCGTATCGACGCCAGCGGTCCGCGCGGCGGCGGCGATCGTGTCGGTCGACACCGGCCCGCCCGCGTACAGCGCGTCGTGGAACTTCGAGAACTTGTCCTGCGCCGCCGCGACCAGGCTGATCCGGGCGGCATCGCGGCTGCTGTCCGCCAGTACCGGCAGCTCCCGGAACACGATGCGCAGGTTCGAATCATCGGCCAGCAACTGCCGGATCGCGGGCAGGCTGGCGCGACAATAGCCGCAATTATAATCGTAATATTCGACCAGCGTGACATCCGCCTTCGGATTGCCCGCCCAGGCCCCCGCGAACGGCGTCGTGATCGCGTCGCGGTTCGCGGCGACGGACTTGCCTGCCTCCCGCTCCTGCAAGCGACGCATCGCCTCCGGGATCACCTCCGGATGCGCCATCAGATATCCGCGCACGTCGCTGTCACCGCGGGGGATCAAGTAGGTGGCGGCAGCCCCCACCAGCCCGCCGGCGACGGCGGTTGCGAACAATATCGGAGCTTTCACCGGCGTTTCTTCTTCTTTTCACCCGCGAACGCGTCGCTGGAGGTCATCGCGATGTCCTGCGCGCGAATCCAGTCGGGCGTGTTCGACGGGATGTTGGCCATCGCATATTTGGCGGAGGCGATGGCGGTGCGCTGATCGCCCATCATGCTCGCGCGCTCGGCGGTGGCGAGCGCGGCGCGCGGCTCGTCGCCGGTGCGCTCGTAAGCGGTGCCGAGCTGCATCCAGCCCCAGGGATTCTCGTCGTCGCGTTGCACCGCCACGCGCAGAACCTTGATCGCCTCGGGCAGGTTCGCCTTGTCGTCGGTCGCGATCAACGCGTGGCCCAGCGTCGTCGAGATCAGCGGATTGCTCCCGGACTCCTGCGTTGCCAGCCGGAGCGGCACGAGCGCGGCGCGCGGCTTCCCCGCCTCCAGCAGGATCTGGCCCTTGATCTCCTGGAAATACGGGTTGTTCGGCTCGCGCCTGACCAGCGCATTCGCCTCCGCGTCCGCTTTCTCGGGATAGCCCGATTTATGATAGGCATAGGCGCGGGCGTATTGTGCGTAGATCGTCTGGTCCGTCTCGGGATATTCGGTCAGCGTCCGTGGCGCGTCCATGACGTAACCGGCCAGCTTCGCGCGCACCCGCCGGAACCGCTCCTGCAACGCCGCGTCGGGCGCCTTGTCGTACGCGGCCGACTTCTGCACGTCGCCGGTCAGCGTCTGGATGCGCGTGCCCGATAGCGGATGGCTCTGCATGAACGGATCGATGTTCGACAGGCCGTAGCGATATTCGTCCTGCTGCATCGTCTTGAAAAAGCTCAGCATCCCCTTGCCGGTGATGCCCGCGGTGTCGAGGTAGCGCACGGCGGAGGCGTCTGCGGTCGCTTCCTGCACGCGACTGAAGGCGAGGTAGTTGCCCATCGCCGCCTGCTGCCCCATGCCCATGATGCCGGCGCCCGCCTCGCCCGATCCGGCGGCGATCGCCGCCAGCGCCAGCACCATCGACAGGATCGAAATCTTCATCGCCGGCTTCATCGCCGCCTCGCCCGACAGGACATGGCCGTCGGCGATATGGCCCAGTTCGTGCGCGATCACGCCCTGCACCTGATTGGCGTTGCTCGCCGCCTGGATCAGGCCGGAATGCACATAGACGATCTGCCCGCCCGCGACGAACGCGTTGATCGAGCTGTCGTTGATCAGCACGATCTTCACGTCCTGCGGTCGCAGACCCGCTGCGGAGATCAGCGGCGCGGACATGTCCGCGAACAGGCTTTCCGTTTCCGCATCGCGCAGGATCGATTGCGCCGCCGCCGGCTGCGTCCACAACAGCGCAGCCATCGCGAGGCTCGTCAGGGCAGCGAAGCGCGTCATCGGTAAGGGGTATCCGCTAAATGGCCGGCGGGATCAACGGCACGCCGCGATGGGCCGGGGCGGCTGAACGGCGGGTGAAGGGCAGCACGACCGCCCGTCAGAGCCCCAAACCAGAACCGCCCCGCACTCCTGCGAGTGCGGGGCGGCCCAAGGTCACGCGCCGAAGGTCCGCTGCCACCAGCCGCGCCGCGGCGGGCCGGCGGGGGCGTCGTCGGTTTCGCCGGCGAGCGGCTCGGCCGGGACCTGATCGGGCTCGGCGTCCGCCTCCGTCACGACAGGAGCGGGCGCTTCCGCGGCCGGAGCGTCGGCATCGGCATCGGCCTTCTTCCGGCGTGTCCGCTTGGGCTTGGCCGGAGCCTCCTCCGCGACGGGTTCGGGAGCCGGCTCGGGAGTCGGGGCCGCCTCGACCGGAGCGTCCACGTCCGCCTTCTTCTTGCGGGTCCGCTTCGGCTTCGGCGTGGCCTCGTCGTTCGCGACGGGAGCAGCGGCCTCGACCGGCGCAGCCTCGGCGGCCGGGGCAGCCGCCTCGACCGGAGCCGCAGCCCGCGCCCGCGGACGACGGCGCGTCTTCGGCGCTGCCTCCTCGGCGACGACAGGAGCCGCTTCGACCACTACCGGCTCGACCGGTGCCAACGCCAGCGCGCTCGTGACCGGGCCGGAGTCGCCCGCATCGGCGGCTTCCTCGACCTCGACGTTCGCCTCGACGGCACCCTCGGCACCGCCCTCCTGACGACGGCCACCGCGACGACCGCGACGCCCACGACGGCGACGTCCGCCTTCGCCCGCCGGCTGCTCGCCCGCGAACTCGGCCTGCTCGTCGCCGGCGTCGATGTCCTCCGCCCCGACGGTGTCTACCGTCTCGACGGCATCGTCGCTCTCGACCTGCTCGACGCCGTCATCCGACGCCTCGGTCGCATCACCAGCCTCCGAGCCCTCGCCATCCTTCGCCCGGCCCCGACGACCGCGACGGCGACGACGACGCTTGCCGCGCTCACCCTCGCTCTCGTCGTCACCACGTGCCTCGCGTGGCTGACGGGGCGCGCGGGCCTCGACGACCTCTTCCTCGTCGTCCTCCTCGATCTCGACCTCGTCGAAGACCTCGTCCTCTTCCTCCTCGATGATCAGCTCATCGATCTTCGGAGCATGCGCAGGCGGCGGGCCGGAGGCCTCGACCGACATGCGCGCACCTTCTTCCTCGCGGTCGGGGATGATCTCGACCTGTACGCCGTAGCGATCCTCGATCTCGGCAATGTCTCCGCGCTTGCGGTTCAGCACGTAGATCGTCGCCTCCTGCGACGCGCGCAGCGTCAGCAGCGAGCCGCGACCGCGTGCCGCCTCGTCCTCGATCAGGCGCAGCGCC
The DNA here is from genome assembly GCF_016892685.1 of Sphingomonas longa. Lineage (NCBI taxonomy): Bacteria > Pseudomonadati > Pseudomonadota > Alphaproteobacteria > Sphingomonadales > Sphingomonadaceae > Sphingomonas > Sphingomonas longa. The sequence continues at coordinate 953,478 of NZ_JAFEMC010000001.1, read as the reverse complement.
GAAAGGCCGGCCGACGACGCCGTGCGGACCAGACCCGTGCCCTCGCAATGCGGGCACTGGCGCGTCGACGCTTCGAGCACGCCGGTACGCAGCCGCTGGCGGCTCATTTCCATCAGGCCGAAGCTGGAGATGCGGCCGACCTGGATGCGGGCGCGATCGTTCTTCAGCGCCTCCTTCATCGCCTTCTCGACCTTCCGGACGTTCGACCCGTTGTCCATGTCGATGAAGTCGATGACGACGAGGCCGGCCATGTCGCGCAGGCGCAACTGGCGTGCGATCTCCTGCGCCGCTTCCAGATTGGTCGCGGTCGCGGTCTGTTCGATATTATGCTCGCGCGTCGAGCGGCCCGAGTTGATGTCGATCGACACCAGAGCCTCGGTCGGGTTGATGACGAGATAGCCGCCCGACTTCAACTGCACGACCGGGTTGTACATCGCCGCGAGCTGGTCTTCGACGTGTGCGCGCTGGAACAGCGGCACGGCGTCGGCGTACTGCTTCACCTTCTTCGCGTGGCTCGGCATCAGCAGGCGCATGAAGTCCTTGGCATGGCGATAGCCTTCCTCGCCCTCGACCACGACCTCATCGACGCCGGCGTTGTAGATGTCGCGAATCGCACGCTTGATCAGGTCGCTGTCGCCATAGACCAGCGCAGGGGCCGACGACGTCAGCGTCTTGTCCCGGATCTCGTCCCACAGACGTGCCAGATAGTCGAAGTCGCGCTTGATCTCGGTGCGCGTGCGCTGAAGCCCGGCGGTGCGGACGATGCAGCCCATCGACGACGGCAGCGCCAGATCGGCCATGATCGTCTTCAGCCGCTTGCGATCGGCGGCGTTCGAAATCTTCCGCGAAATGCCGCCGCCATGCGACGTGTTCGGCATCAGCACGCAGTAACGGCCGGCGAGCGACAGGTACGTCGTCAGTGCCGCACCCTTGTTGCCGCGCTCTTCCTTCACGACCTGCACCAGCAGCACCTGACGGCGGCGGATCACGTCCTGAATCTTGTAGCGGCGGCGCAGGTTCATGCGACGCTGGCGCAGCGCCTCCACCTGATCGTCGTTCTGCCCGCGCGGCTTCTTCGACGTGCCGTCGGTCTCGCCGCCGGCCTCGCCTTCGCCCTCCTCATGATCGTCGTGATCGTCATGGTCGTGATCGTCTTCGTCATGGCCGTGGTCGCGATGGTCATGATCGTCATGATGATCGTCGTCGTCGTCCTGCTCGGCACGCAGCGCGGCTTCCTCGGCCGCATGCTCCGCCTCTTCGCGCAGCAACGCGTCGCGATCCTCCTTGGGGATCTGGTAGTAATCCGGGTGGATTTCCGAAAAGGCGAGGAAACCGTGACGGTTGCCACCGTAATCGATGAACGCCGCCTGGAGCGACGGCTCGACGCGGGTTACCTTGGCGAGATAGATGTTGCCCTTGAGCTGCTTGCGCTCGGCGGACTCGAAATCGAATTCCTCGATCCGGTTACCCTGGACGACCGCCACGCGGGTTTCTTCCCGGTGGCGTGCGTCGATCAGCATACGCGTGGTCATTGATGGCTCTCCACGCGCGTCCGCCACCCTCGGGGGGGAACGCGCGACGATTGGTCGCGACGCGGCAGGGTGCCGGCGTCGCCGATGTTGCAAGGAATGCGTCTGCTCGCGAACGCCGCCGGGGCGGTGGGCCGTTCGGCTCCCGCGCCACGCCGCTCCCGCCGGCGAAGGCCGGGCGGTCTGGCGTGCGGGGGAAATGCGTCATGCGAGCGTCAACCTGGAATATGTCCGCCAACCGGGCGGACGCGCGGAACCGGCACCGGTCTGGACCGACGCACGGATGCAATCCATAGCTAGCATTGCCAACCGTTCGTCGCAACCGGCGCTTTTCCGCGATGCTCGGCATAGATCGGTAAAGGCTAAGATTGCGTTAACCATAGGTCGTTACAGCGGATTTATGGTAGGCGTAACGATATTCGGTCCCCGCGGGCGCTCCAGTGCCCTTGGACCGCGAGCAGGGGCGAGCAGGATGTTCGGGGGCGACGGCAGGGGCGGCGGGCGGCGCATGCGATGCGCGGCCTTCGCGCTCGCGCTGACATCGGCGGCGATCGCGACGCCGGTATTCGCCGCGACGGTCACCTCGGTAGCGATCGATCGTACGCACATCGTCATCCGGTTCGACGCGCCCGCCACCGATGCGGCGGCGACCTTGCTGGACGAGCCGCGTCAGATCGCGGTCGATGTCGGGAATGCACCGAGGGGCCTGTCGATCGCGCCCGCCGGCCCGGTCGGCGCGGTCCACCGCGAGGATGGTGGTCGGCGGCTGGTGTTCGATCTGGTACGCCCGGTGATCGTGTCGGACGGTGGCTTCGACTCCAGCGGTCGCGAGCTGACCTTGACCTTGAGGCCGGTCGACGACGGTCGCTTTATCGCCGCCAGTATTGCGGGACCTCTCGACTTCCTGTCGTTCGGCTCCAGGCCGAAATACAAGGTCACCGTTCCCGTTCCGCCCGCGCGCAAGGCCCCGCCGCTCCCTCGCGTCGCGGGCGACGACACCCGCCCGCTGGTCGTGATCGACGCCGGGCATGGCGGTGTCGATCCCGGCGCGATCAATCCGGTCACCAAGCTGCGCGAGAAGGACGTGACGCTGAAGATCGCGCGCGCCATCCGCAAGGAACTGCTGGACGGCGGCCGGGTCCGCGTCGCGCTGACCCGCGACAGCGACAAGTACCTCGTCCTGCGCGAACGCTATGGCATCGCCCGGCGTTTGAAGGCGAGCCTGTTCATCTCGATCCACTGCGACAGCGTCGGCAGCGGCGACGCCACCGGCGCGTCCGTCTACACCCTGTCCGAAGTCGCCTCCGACAAGGAAGCCGCACGCCTCGCCGCGCGCGAGAACAAGGCGGACGTGATCGCCGGCGTGAACCTCGGCGATGCCGGCGCCGACGTGTCCTCGATCCTGATCGACCTGACTCAGCGCGAGACGATGAACAACTCGGCGACGTTCGCTCGTCTGCTGGGGCGCGAGGCCAAGCCGCTGATCCCGACCAAGACCAACTTCCACCGCATGGCGTCGCTGATGGTCCTTAAGGCGCCCGACCTGCCGTCGATCCTGTTCGAGACGGGCTATATCTCCAACCCCAGGGATGCCGCCTTCCTCGATTCCGATGACGGCCGCGAAGCCATCGCCGAAAGCGTCCGTCGCGCCGTCGAGGTCCATTTCGCACGCCGGATGGTCGGACGCTGACGGGTGCGCTGTCCTACACTGCGAGGGAGGCGTAGAAGGCGGGTTTGCTCTTTGAACCGTCTGTACCGCGCCCGCTGCCGAAACGCCGCATTGGACTAACCTTAGCCTAACCTTCCGACACCGGTCCGAATGATTACAGCCACTTGGGCCATCGGCGGTGCCAGTCGAATCACACCGCTGGCGAGCCGGCTCCAAGCTGGTATAAGCCGCGCCACAGTATGGCGTCCGTTTCTCCCAGCACCTCCGATCTGCCCGACGACCGTCCCCCCGGTGGCCGCGTCGCGCGCCTGTGGGGACGCTGGTGGGTCAAGCTCCTCGCCGGGCTCGTACTGATCGCCGCGGTCGGGGCGTTCCTGCTGTGGCTGCTCGTCATCCGCGACCTGCCCTCGGTCGACCAGCTGCGAACCTACGAGCCGCCCCTGCCGACCAACGTGCGCGGTGCGGACGGCGTGCCCGTCCAGTCCTATGCCCGCGAGCGTCGTGTCGAACTGTCCTACGGCGAATACCCGCCGATGCTGGTCCGCGCCTTCCTCGCCGCCGAGGACCGTACCTTCTTCGAACATCACGGCGTCGACTATCCCGGTCTCGCCGGCGCCGTCATCGACTATGCGCAGAAGTTCGGGACCGGCCGCCGCGCCAAGGGCGGCTCCACGATCACGCAGCAGGTCGCCAAGAACCTGCTGATCGGCGCCGAATACTCGCCTACGCGCAAGCTGCGCGAGGCGATTTTGGCGTGGAAGATCGAGGATACGCTGACCAAGCCGCAGATCCTGGAACTCTATCTCAACCAGATTGCGCTGGGCCGCAACGCGTTCGGCGTCGAGGCGGCGAGCCACGCCTATTTCGACAAGGAACTGGCCGATCTCAGCCTCGGCCAGATGGCCTATCTGGCGATCCTGCCCAAGGGTCCGTCCAACTACGACCCCGTCCGGCATCCCGAACGCGCGATGGACCGCCGCAACTATGTGCTGCGGGAGATGCTCCGCAACGGCTTCATCACCCAGGCGCAATATTCGGCGGCCAACGCCGAGCCGCTCGGCACCATCCTGCGCCGCACCCCCAAGTTCGAGGCACAGGGCGGGTACTTCGTTGAAGAGGTGCGCCGCCTGCTGATCGACAAGTTCGGCGAGTCGGCAAAGGATGGACCGTACAGCGTCTATTCCGGCGGCCTTTGGGTCCGCTCATCGCTCGACACGCGGCTTCAGGATCTGGCGCAGGAGGCGCTCCGCGACGGTCTGATGCGGTTCGAGGGCGGTCGTGGCTGGTCCGGCCCGCTGCGCCATGTCGACATCGACGGCGACAACTGGCTCCAGTCGCTGCTGAACACCAACATCGGCCTCGACTACAAGGACTGGCGCGCCGGCATCGCCATCGCACGAGATGACGGCGGCTGGTCGATCGGCTTCTCCGACGGCACGACCGGCACGATGCCGCGCTGGGCCGCGCAGATGCCGGTCCGCGGCGGCGGCGGCAACGCGTTCGGCGCGATCGAGGCCGGCGACATCCTCGCGGTCGCACCGTCCGGCAACGACTGGGCGATCCGCTCCGTACCACGCGTGTCCGGCGGGTTCGTCGTCGAGGAACCGGGCACCGGGCGCGTGCTGGCGATGCAGGGCGGCTTCGATGCTCGCTTGCAGGCGTTCAACCGGGCGACGCAGGCGATGCGGCAGCCGGGATCGACGATCAAGCCGATCGTGTATTCCGCGGCGCTGGAGAACGGAATGACGCCCGCCTCGATCATCGTCGACGGCCCGTTCTGCGTCTATCAAGGTGCGCGGCTGGGGCAGAAATGCTTCCGTAACTTCGGCAACATGCGCGGCGCCGGGCCGCACACGATGCGCTGGGGCATCGAACAATCGCGCAACCTGATGACCGTCCGCGCCGCCGCGCAGACGGGCATGCCGCGCATCGTGTCGCTGATGAAGCGGATGGGGATCGGGAACTACTCGCCCTATCTGTCCTTCGCGCTCGGTGCCGGCGAGACGACGGTGCAGCGGATGGTCAATGCCTTCTCGATCCTCGCCAATCAGGGTCGCGGCGGACCGCCCAGCCTGATCGACTTCGTGCAGGACCGCCACGGCAAGGTGATCTTCCCTGACAACTGGCGTCCCTGCGATGGCTGCAATACGCCCGAATGGAACGGCCGCGCGATGCCGCGCCCGGCGATGCGCCAGAAGCAGGTGATCGACCCATTGACCGCGTACCAGATGGTCCACATCACCGAGGGCGTGATCCAGCGCGGCACCGCCACCGTGCTGCGCGACCTGGATCGGCCGATGTTCGGTAAGACTGGCACCACCACCGGCCCGACCGACGTCTGGTTCATCGGCGGCACCCCGCAGTTCGTTGGCGGCCTGTATATCGGCTACGACACGCCCCGAAACCTGGGCGGGGCGGTGCAGGGCGGTACGTTCGCCGCGCCGATCTTCAAGCAATTCGCGACGAAAGCGTACGAAGGACTGGAGAAGCTGCCGTTCCGCGCCCCCGCTGGCATCCGCATGGTCCGCATCGATCGCGGCAGCGGCAAGCCGGTGTTCGGCACCTTCCCGACCGACACCGATCCCAAGGCATCTGTGATCTGGGAGGCGTTCAAGCCCGAAACCGAACCTCGCCGCCGCGCCCGCCGCTCCGATGTTGCACCGACCGTCGCCCCCACCGCCACGGCGACGCAGGCACCCCGCGACAGCGATTTCTTGCAAAGGGAAGGCGGAATCTACTAGCCGCAGTTCCTATATCGCGAATGCCCCGGTTCGGCGCGTTCCCGACCCACTGGAGAGTATCAATGCGCGCCGAAGCGCAGGCCCATGTCGACAGCATCAACGACGCGCTGGCTTTGCTGCGCCGGTTCCTCGATTGGGACCGCGCACTTCGCCGGCTCGACGAGCTGAACGCGCGTGTCGAGGACCAGGCGCTCTGGAATGATCCCAAGGCCGCGCAGGAGGTGATGCGCGAGCGTCGCCGGCTGGACGAGGCGATCGGCGCGACCCGCGCGATCGAGAGCGAGCTGTCCGGCACCGTCGAACTGATCGAGCTGGCGGATGCCGAGGGCGATCAGGAACTGGCGGACGAGGGCGTCGCCGCGCTCGCCGAGCTGGCCGCGCGCGCCGACCGCGACAAGGTGAAGGCGCTGCTGGCGGGCGAGGCCGATGCCAACGACACCTATATCGAGGTGAACGCGGGTGCTGGCGGCACCGAAAGTCAGGACTGGGCCGGCATGCTCAGCCGCATGTACACGCGCTGGGCGGAGCGGCACGGACTGAAGGTGGAGCTGGTCGATCAGCATTCGGGCGAGCAGGCGGGCATCAAGTCCGCCACGCTGCTGCTGAAGGGCGAGAACGCGTATGGTTACGCGAAGACCGAAAGCGGCGTCCACCGCCTCGTCCGCATCAGCCCCTACGACTCGGCCGCGCGGCGGCATACCTCGTTCGCCAGCGTCTGGGTCTATCCGGTCGTCGACGACAATATCGAGGTCGAATACAATGAATCGGACCTGCGCATCGACACTTACCGCGCGTCGGGTGCCGGTGGTCAGCACATCAACACCACCGATTCGGCGGTGCGCATCACGCACATCCCGACCGGCATCGTCGTGCAGTGTCAGAACCAGCGTTCGCAGCACAAGAACAAGGCCGAAGCCTACAACCAGCTTCGCGCCCGGCTCTATGAGCGCGAACTCGCGATTCGCGAACAGGCGGCCAATGCGGAAAACGCGACCAAGTCCGATATCGGCTGGGGGCACCAGATCCGCAGCTATGTCCTGCAGCCCTATCAGATGGTGAAGGACCTGCGCACCGGCGTCACCTCGACCGCGCCGGGCGATGTGCTCGACGGCGATCTCGACGCGTTCATGGCGGCGGCCCTGTCGCAGCGCGTCACCGGCGAAGTCGCCGACGTGGAGGACGTCGATTGATGCCGCGAGGGGTCTCGCTGTGGGTTTGATCCGCGCCGCCGCTCTCCTCGCGCTGACGCTGCTGGGGGCCTGTGACGGCTCCAAGCCGCTGATCAAGCGCGAGCCGGAGCAGCCGGGGCCGTTCCCCGCCGCGGATCGGCCTGTCGCCCATATCGTCTCCAGCCGCTGGTCGAACGAAGAGGCGCGCGACCGCCTGCGTGAGGCGTCGCAGGTGATGGACCGGGCATCGATCCGGCCGGGCATGACGGTGGCGGATATCGGCGCCGGCGAAGGCTATTACACGATCCGGCTTGCAGCGCGGGTCGGCGAGGACGGGCGCGTCCTGGCGGAGGATATCTTCGCCTCCGTCCGCGACGAGCTGGCCGAGCGAGTCGCGCGCGAGCGGTTGGACAATGTCAGCGTCCGACTGGGTACCCCCGCCGATCCGAAGCTGCCGGAGAACAGCTTCGACCGCGTGCTGCTGGTGCATATGTATCACGAGATCGAGCAGCCCTACGAGTTTCTGTGGCGACTGCGCCCGTCGCTGAAGCCGGACGGGCTGGTGGTGGTGGTCGACGCCAACCGCGCGACCCAGAATCACGGGACGCCGCCAGCGCTCCTCGCCTGCGAGTTCGCCGCGGTCGGGTATCGTCAGGTGACGATGGAGAACCTGCCCTCTGCGGGTGGTTATCTCGCTTCGTTCCGACCGCAGGGGCCGCGCCCTGATCCGGAGACGATCAAGCGCTGTCAACTTTCCCCGGCAGCGGCTCCGACCGCTCAGAGATAGCCGAGCGCCGCAAAGCTCGTGGTGCCGCTATGCGCGATCACCAGATGATCGAGTAGCGTCACTCCCACCGCCGCCAGCCCACGCGCCAGCAACTGCGTAGCGTGCAGGTCGTCGGCGCTGGGCGTGCTGTCGCCGGCCGGATGATTATGCGCAAGGATCGCCAATGTTGCGTCCATCGCCAGCGCATCGCGAGCGATCGCCCGCACCGGTATGGTCACGCTGCTGCCCAGGCCGGCGAGATGTCGGAGGCCGAGAAGCCTCCGTTCCGGAGATAAAAACGCGACTGCTGCCATCTCATTTGCTTGGTCGCGCAGGTTTGCGAAGAGGTGCAAGGCGTCTTCAAGGGTGGAAACCAGTTGGTCATGATGGTGGTCCTCGCGGCTGGGCATCGATCGAGCCTGACGCGCACCGTCGTGTTCGGCTGCTCCAGATAGGTCCGTAACCGATCGGATGTGCGCTACTTGGCGAAGTGCTCGCGCGGTTCTAGGCAGCGGGGATGCGGCAATATCTCGATTTGATGGACCACGTCCTGAACCACGGATCGCGGCAGATGGACCGCACCGGCACCGGCACCCTGTCGGTGTTCGGCCACCAGATGCGATTCGACCTCGCCGCCGGCTTTCCGGTGCTGACGACCAAGAAGCTGCACCTGCGCTCGATCATCGTCGAACTGCTCTGGTTCCTGCGCGGCGACACCAACGTCCAGTGGCTCAACGATCGCCGGGTCAGCATCTGGGATGAATGGGCGGACGCAAACGGCGATCTCGGCCCCGTGTACGGCAAGCAATGGCGCGACTGGGTGTCGGCGGAGGGGCGGCATATCGACCAGATCGCCGACCTCGTCCGCCAGATCCGCGAGCAACCGGCGTCGCGCCGCCAGATCGTCTCCGCCTGGAACCCCGGCGAACTGCACTCTATGGCGCTCGCACCCTGCCACTGCCTGTTCCAGACGCACGTCGCGAACGGCCGGCTGTCGTTGCAGCTCTACCAGCGGTCGGCGGACATCTTCCTCGGCGTGCCGTTCAACATCGCCAGCTATGCTCTGCTGACGCACATGCTGGCGCAGCAATGCGGGCTGGAGGTCGGGGAGTTCATCTGGACGGGGGGCGATTGCCACCTCTACCTCAACCACCTCGATCAGGCGCGCGAGCAACTGGTGCGGACACCGGGACCGCTGCCCCGTCTGGAGATCGTGCGCAAGCCCGATGCAATCGACGGGTATGACCTGGAGGACTTCGTGCTCCACGATTACGTCGCGCAGGCGCACATCAGGGCGCCGGTGGCGATCTGATGGTGACCTTCCATCTCGCGCGGGCCGATAACGGGGTGATCGGGGTCGAGGGGCGGCTGCCGTGGCACCTGCCCGCCGACTTGAAGCGGTTCAAGGCGCAGACGCTGGGCCGTGCGATGATCATGGGCCGCAAGACCTTCGACAGCTTTCCCGCGCCGCTGCCGGGCCGTCGCCACATCGTGCTGACCCGCGATCGGAACTGGGCCGCGGCCGGCACGGAGGTCGCGCGCAGCGCTGAGGATGCGCTGGCGCTGGCAGGCGATGATGCGGCGGTGATCGGTGGAGCGGAGATCTTCGCGCTGTTCACGCCGGAACGGATCGAATTGACGGAGGTGCATTGCTCGCCGATGGGCGACGCGGTGGTGTCGGCGTTCGAAGGCTGGCGCGAGATCGCCCGCGAGGATCATCCGGCGGAGGGCGATCGGCCGGCGTACAGCTTCGTGACGCTGGTCCAGTGATAGCGGGATAAGCTTCCGCCGGTCGCGACTGGCCGCTCCCGAAACCCCTATCCCCGGCGCGGCACGGCCCGTATAGCGCCGCGCATGCAGCGGCTCGACGGCGGCTCGGCCATTCCGCCCCATCTCGCCGGCGGGATCGTCGCGCTCGGTAATTTCGATGGCTTCCATCTCGGTCACCAAGCGGTGGTGGGGGAGGCGGTACGGCGTGCGCGGGAGGCTGGCCGCCCCGCGCTCGTGGCGACGTTCGATCCGCATCCGGTGCGCCATTTCATGCCCGACGCCGCGCCGTTCCGGCTGACGACGCTCGACCAGCGCGAGCGGCTGTTCGCGGCGGCGGGCGCGGATGCGATGGTCGTCTTTCATTTCGACGGCGTGCTGGCCGGGCTGACCGCGCAGGATTTCGTCCGCCGGTGTCTGGTCGAGGATCTGAAGGTCGGCGGCGTCGTGACCGGCGAGGATTTCACCTTCGGCAAGTCGAAGGGCGGCAATGTCGGCCTGCTCGCCGAACTGGGCCGTGATTACGGGTTCGAGGCCGCGGCCGTCGCGGCGGTGTCGCTGGACGGCGAACCGGTGTCGTCGAGCCGCATCCGCGCACATCTGAGGCTGGGCGAGGCGCGGGCGGCGGCACGCCTGCTGACGCGGCCGTTCGCGATCGAGGGCGTGGTCGAGCACGGCGACAAGGTGGGGCGGACGATCGGCTATCCGACCGCGAACCTGTCGATGGGGAAGTATATTCGCCCGGCCTACGGCATCTATGCGGTGCGTGGACGGCTGGCGGACGGGCGGATGCTGGACGGCGCGGCGAATCTGGGCATCCGGCCGCAATTCGTTCCGTTGAAGGAATTGCTGGAACCGTTCTTCTTCGACTTCTCGGAAGACCTGTACGGACAGGCGCTTGAGGTCGAACTGATCGAATATCTGCGACCGGAAGCGATGTTCGACGGCATGGACGCGCTCATCGCGCAGATGGACGCCGATTGCGCGCGGGCACGGGAGGTTCTAGGCGCGCGGAACGCATGACCGACGCACCCAACACTCCGCGCGACTCCGCCAGGGACTATCGCGATACCGTCTTCCTGCCGAAGACCGACTTTCCGATGAAGGCGGGCCTTGCCGCCAAGGAGCCGGCGATCCTCGATCGCTGGGCGCGCATCGGCCTGTACGACCGGCTGCGACGCGAGCGGGAGGGGCGCGAGCGCTTCATCCTGCACGATGGCCCGCCCTATGCGAATGGCGACATTCACATGGGCCACGCCATGAACAAGGTGCTGAAGGACATCATCGTCCGCAGCCAGACCCTACTCGGCAAGGATGCGCCGTACGTACCCGGCTGGGACTGCCACGGCCTGCCGATCGAGTGGAAGGTCGAGGAAGCGTATCGCGCGAAGAAGCTGAACAAGGACGACGTGCCGGTCGACCAGTTCCGTGCCGAGTGCCGCGCCTATGCCGAGAAGTGGGTAGGCGTGCAGCGCGCCGAGTTCGAGCGGCTGGGCGTGATGGGCGACTGGGCCGATCCCTATCTGACGATGAATTACGACGCGGAGGCGGCGATCGTCGGCGAGCTGTTGAAGTTCGCCGAATCGGGTCAGCTGTATCGCGGGGCCAAGCCGGTGATGTGGTCGCCGGTCGAGAAGACCGCGCTGGCCGAGGCCGAGGTCGAATACGAGGATGTCGTCTCGACCCAGATCGATGTCGGGTTCGAGATCGTCGAGGCACCGGAATATCCGCCGCTGGTCGGGGCGATCGCGGTGATCTGGACGACGACGCCGTGGACCATCCCGGTCAATCAGGCGTTGGCCTATGGTTCGGCGATCGATTATCTGGTGTTCGGCCATCAGGGCAAACGCTATCTGGTCGCGGAGCCGCTGTTGCCGGCCTTTACGAAGCGCACCGGCATCGGCATGGAATCGTTCGAGGCGCTGGCCAAGGGGCCGGTGCTGGAGGGCGCGACGGCGCGTCACCCGATGCACCATCTGGGCGGGTTCTTCGCGAAGCCGCGGCCGTTCCTCGAAGGCGACTTCGTCACGATCGATGCCGGTACGGGTCTGGTGCATATGTCGCCGGACCACGGCGAGGACGATTTCCTGCTGTGCAAGCGGCACGGCATCGATCCCGTCTTCGCGGTCGACGGCGCCGGCATGTACCGCGCGGATTGGGCGTGGCTGGGCGGGCAGGGCTCCGTCATCAACAAGAAGTTCGTCGCGGCGGACGGGCCGATCTGTTCGGACCTGCGCGAAGCCGGCGCGCTGATCGCGGCCTCCGACGATTTCAGGCACAGCTATCCGCATTCGTGGCGGTCCAAGGCGAAGGTGATCCAGCGCGCGACGCCGCAATGGTTCATCCCGATGGATCGCAATGCAGAGCGCGACGAGGCGGCGGACACCGCCAGCAACGGCGCGACGCTACGCGAGGTCGCGCTGGACGCGATCGCGGCGACGCAGTGGGTGCCGGCGCGCGCCGAGAACCGCATCCGGGCGATGGTCGAGGGGCGGCCCGACTGGGTCATCAGCCGCCAGCGCGCCTGGGGCGTGCCGATCGCGCTGTACGTCCACCGCCAGACCGGCGAGTATCTGAACGACCCTGCCGTCAACGCGCGCATCGTCGCGGCGTTTCGCGAGGGCGGGGCGGATGCGTGGTTCACCGCGGATCATCAGATGCTGCTGGGCGATGCGCATGTGCTCGCCGATTACGAGCCGCAGCGCGACATCCTGGACGTGTGGTTCGATTCGGGCTGCACGCACGTCTTCACGATCGAGGCGCGGTACGGCGCGGACGTGCGCGCGAATTTGTATCTCGAAGGGTCCGACCAGCATCGCGGCTGGTTCCAGTCGTCGTTGCTGGAAAGCTGCGGCACGCGCGGGCGCGCGCCGTACGACGCCGTGCTGACCCACGGCTTCGCCCTGGACGACAAGGGCCGCAAGATGTCCAAGTCACTGGGCAACGTCGTCGATCCGCTGAAGATCATCGGCGAAAGCGGCGCGGATATCCTGCGGATGTGGGTCGCGTCGACCGACTATTTCGACGACGTCCGCATCGGCAAGGAAGTGCTGGCGACGGCCTCCGATGCCTATCGCAAGCTGCGCAACACGTTCCGCTATCTGCTCGGCGCGCTCGACGGTTATTCGGAAACGGAAACGGTCGATGTCGCCGAGATGCCCGAACTGGAGCAGTATATCCTGCACCGGCTGGGAATGCTGGATACGGAGTTGCGCGAGGCCGCGACGGGTTATGAGTTCAACCGCTACATCCGCCTGCTGACCGACTTCGCGAACGAGGACCTGTCGGCGTTCTTCTTCGACGTGCGCAAGGACAGCCTGTATTGCGACGCGCACGACAGCGTGAAGCGGCGCAGTTACCGGACGGTGCTCGACACGCTGTTCCACGCGCTGGTCCGCTATGCTGCGCCGGTGCTGTGCTTCACCGCCGAGGAAGTGTGGCAGGCGCGCTTCCCCAGCGCGGACGGCTCGGTGCATCTGCTCGAGTGGCCGGAATTGCCGGACGTGCCCGGCGACTCGCCGCTCGGGACGCGGTGGCAGGCGGTACGCGCGCTGCGCGTCGCCGTGACCGAGGCGATCGAGCCGCTGCGCCGCGAGAAAACGGTCCGCTCCAGCCTGGAGGCGGAGGTGACGGTGTCGTCGACGCCGTTGCCAGTGGACGAACTGGCGGAGATCTTCATCGTCGCCGCGGTGCGCGAGGCCGACGACGTGACGGTGGCACGGACCGATTATCGGAAATGCGGCCGTTGTTGGCGGCATCTGCCGGAGGTCACAGACGACGGGTCGCTGTGCGACCGCTGCGCCGGGGTGGTGGCGTGACTCGCACGCTGCCACGCGCCGCGCTGGGACTGGCGGTTGCGGTCCTGATCGTCGATCAGGTCGTGAAATACTGGGTGACGGGTCCGCTGGGGCTGAACTACCTGTCCGCCTATCGTACGATCACGTCGTTCTTCGACCTGCGCTACGTCGCCAATTGCGGCGTGTCGCTCGGGCTGTTGCACGGCGACGAGGCGTGGTGGCCGTGGGTGCTGGTCGCGCTGACCGGCGCGATCTCGATCGGCGTGTTTGTGTGGATGCTGCGCGAGACGAACCGGATCGACCAATTGGCGCTGGGTGCGGTGCTGGGCGGGGCACTGGGAAACATTGCCGATCGCCTGTTTCGTTCGCCCCGCTGCGTCGTCGACTATGCCGATCTGCACATCGGCGACTGGCGTCCCTTTTTGGTCTTCAATGTCGCCGACGTGGCGATTACGGTGGGCGTCGCGACGCTGCTGATCCGCGCGTTCCTGGTTCGCGACAAGCGCCAGCCTTCTACGGAGAGTTCCCATGCGTAAGTCCGTCATCCTCGTCGCCGGGGCCGCTTCGATCCTGTCGGGTTGCGCGGGCAAGTCGCTCGACCGGGCGCGGCCGGACGAGTTCGCAGTCGCGCGTCAGGCTCCGCTGGTGATCCCGCCCGATTACGCACTGGTGCCGCCGCAGCCGGGGGCCGCCCGCCCGCAGGATGTATCGACGCAGGCGCAGACGCTGGACGCGCTGTTCGGCGGCACGGCTCCGCGTAGCGCCGCCGAGTCGGCGGTGGTCGAGGAGGCTGGTGGCGACACGGCGGAGAACGGTATCCGCTCGTCGGTCGGCGATCCCCAGACGAATGTCGTCAACAAGGGCACGACGACGCGCGACATCGTCGCTGCCCCCGCCGCGGATGGCGCGGACGCGAAAGCGACGGCGCAGTAGGATCGACGCGCGGTCTGGTCCGACGGGGCGGGGCTGCCGCGCTGGACATGATGACTTGATGTCCGTTCGCCCCGAGCCTGTCGAAGGGCATGGGTCCCACCTGTGCTTCGACAACCTCGGCACGAACGGCTCGCACCGATGCCTCACGACTGAATAAGACGCCGGCTTTCGCCGGTGTAACGCGTCAAGGGGGCGGCTTCCGTGAGGAGGCCGCCCCTTTTCGTTCCGGGCCTGATGGCGTGGGTTCGGCCCAGGCTTACCTTCGTTTCAAGTAAGGGCCGGGTGGGTCCTTCCACGAGCGAGGTACACGCGGATGCTCCCCTCCCTGAAGGGGAGGGGAGATTCAGCCCACGTTTTCCGCTTTAGAATGCCGCGGTGAGCGAGAACAGGAAGGTGCCGTCGGCGATGTTGCCGCTGCCGTCCTGGCCGTTGCTGAAGCTGGGGCGGAGATATTCGGCGTCGCGCGCGGAGATGTCGGTGCCGACATAGGAAACGCCCAGCGTCAGGTTCTTGAACGTCGTGTCGACCCCGACCATCCAGTCGAAATACTTGCCGGTCGGCGCGACCGAGGTGGCGTTGGGACCGAGCCCGCGATTGCCGTCCGAAAAGCCGACATGGCCTTTCAGCGTGAACGGCGTGCTGGGCAGGGCGGTCGCGGCATCGACCCAGAGATACAGATTGTCCTCCTTGTCGCCCGGATCATTGTAGACGCCGGCGGCTGCATCGGCACCGGTGAAGTACCAGCGGCCGAGCGCTTCCTGCGCGGGAGCATAGGCGACGCCAGCGGTCAGCGACGCCGGCCCAAGCGAGCCGGACACCTTGGCATAGGGTTCGAAGAAGTCGGTCTTATCGGCGCCGCCCGGATACATATAATAGGTGACGCCGACGTCGAGCGTCACGTCCTCGGTGGGCTTGAACTTGTAGCCGCCGATGATGTCGAGTTCGAGGTTCGCGCCGCCGAACGTGCCCCAACCGGCGAGATTCGATCCCCAGAAGCCGCCATACAGGCCGCTCTCATGCGAGATGGTGACGCCAGCCTGCACCGCGACATCCTCGTCGGACTGCGAGACGCCGCGGAAACGGTAGTCGGATACGATGGCGGCGGAGCCGCTGATCGTAACGGGCGGTGGCGGGGCGGTGTCGTCTTGCGCCAGAGCGGGCGAAGCGGCGACGAGCGAAAGACCGCCAACGAGAAGGTGCGAGAAGCGCATCGTATTCCCCTTTTGGGATGAAACCGATTGCTCCGCCTGCTTCCCGGGAACGCCGCGTGTGTCCGGCCTGTCGAAAGGCCGTCTTGCGATCTACTCGCCGGGACCCGCTGACTGCCAGCCGCTGTTGCAACGCACAAGAACAATCGTGCACGATGCCAAGTTAAAACGATCATATGTTGCGAACCCGCAACAGCCTAGACTGTGGCTGCGGCCCCCCACGCCGCAAATCCGCGCTCCAGATCGGCAATCAGGTCGCTTGTGTCTTCCAGCCCGACCTGAATGCGCACCAGCAAGCCGGTGTCGGCGCGCGTCGTGACGCTGCGGTGGCGCTGAGGATCGATCGGGATCGCGAGGCTCTCATAGCCGCCCCAGCTGTAGCCGATACCGAACAGGTCGAGCGTATCGATGAAGGCGGTGCGTGCGGCGTCGTCCCCGCCCGCGAAGGCGAACGAGAACAGGCCGCTGGAACCGGCGAAATCCCGCACGAAATTCTCATGGCCGGGGCAGTTCGGCAACGCGGGGTGGTATACCGCCGACACTTCCGGCCGCGTGTCGAGCCAGCCTGCAATCGCAAGCGCGCTCTCCTGATGCTGGCGCAGGCGGACGGCCATCGTGCGGAGTCCGCGACTGCCGAGGAAGGCATCGTCGGGGGCGACATGCTGGCCAAGCTGGAAGCTGGTGTCGCGCAGGGCGGCGAAGCGGCCGGGACCGGCGGTGACGGAGCCGAGCATCGCGTCCGAATGACCGACAACATATTTGGTGCAGGCGAGGATCGTATAGTCGATGCCGCGGGCGATGGCCGGGAAGAACAGTGGCGTCGCCCAGGTATTGTCGAGCAGGGTCGCGATGCCGTGCGCCTTGGCGACGGCGACGATCGCGGGAATATCCTGCACCTCGAAAGTCAGGCTGCCCGGACTTTCCATGAAGATCGCGCGCGTGTTCGGGCCGATCAGGTCGGCGATGCCAGTGCCGATCATCGGATCGTAGAAGCTGGTGGTGATCCCGAAGCGCCGGAGCAGGCCGGTGGCGAAACCGCGCGTGGGGTCATAGGCGCTGTCGACCAGCAGCAGCTCGTCGCCCGGCGACAGGACCGCGAGCAGCGCAGCGGCGACCGCAGCGACGCCGGACGGATAGAGGAAGGTGCCTTCCGCGCCCGGCTCCAGCTCGGTCAGCGCGTCGGCCAGCGACCACTGCGTCGGTGTACCGCGCCGTCCGTAGAACAGGCGATGATGGGTATCGCGACCGGCCGCAGCGCGCAGATGGGCGACATCGTCGTACAGGATCGTGGATGCCCGCCACACCGGCGGGTTGACGATCCCCGAGGTCCATTCCTTGCGGCGGCCCGCGGTGACGACCTTCGTCGCGGGCTTCGTATCGTCGCGATCGTTCATGCTTCGCCCGTCGCCTTGAGAGTGGAGGAGTCGCTGCCCCATTCGGTCCAGCTGCCGTCGTAGAGCGATGCCTCGCGACCGAGCAGATGCGCGCCGAATGCCAGCACGGCGGCGGTCACGCCGGAGCCGCAGGTCATCGCCATCGGTGCGTTCAAATCGACCCCCGCCGCCTCGAACGCCGCGGACAATGCCGCACCGCGCTTCCACGTGCCGTCCGCCTCGAACAGGCGCGGATAGGGAAGGCTAAGCGCGCCGGGTATATGGCCGGGCGCGGCGCCGTGCGGATCGGGTTCTTCGCCGGTGAAGCGGGTGGCGCTGCGCGCGTCGATCACCTGTTCCGCACCGGTGGCGAGATTGCCCTTCATCTGGGCGAGGGTGCGCAGCCGCGCCTCGTTCCATTGCGGCGTCGCGTGGCGGGGTTTCGCATCATGCGGTCCCGCCTCCAGCGCGCGACCCTCGGCGCGCCATTTGGCGAGGCCGCCGTCGAGGATCGCGACGCTGCCGATGCCGTACCCGCGGATCAGCCACCACGCGCGGGCCGCGCTCTTCCACGGGGCATCGTCGTAGAGGACGATGCGGGTGCCATCGCCGAGGCCGAGCTTGCCGAGGCGGCTAGCGACCTTGGCGGGTCCGGGCAGGGTGTTCGGGAGCGGCGAGTCGGTGTCGCGAAGTTCGGCAAGGTCCAGGAACACTGCGCCGGGGATGTGACCGGCCTCGAACTCCGCGCGGGCGTCGCGTCCCAGCGAAGGGTCGAGCAGGGTGGCATCGGCGATGCGCAGGTCGCCCTGGCCCAGCGATGATGCGAGCCATTCGGTCGTGACGAGGGAGTCCATATGCGCGCCTCTAGCGGATGGCCGAGGGGTTTGTCGAAGGGTGGCGGACGATCAGTAGGGCGGACCGCTGGCGTCGAGCGTATCGAGGAACGCAGCGGCTTGATCGCGGGTCGCGGCCTGTGCATCGGCCGGCTGTTTGTCCCAGGTGCGGTACGGCATCGCGAGGCGCGGATTGCGGCCGAGCGTTTCCCGGTGCCGTGCCAGGAAGTCCCAGTACAAGGCGTTGAACGGACACGCATCCGGTCCGACCCGCTGCTTCACGTCGTAACGACAGTGGCGGCAATAATCGGACATCCGGTCGATATACGCACCCGACGAGACATAGGGTTTCGACCCCACGAGGCCGCCGTCGCCGAACTGGCTCATACCCAGCGTGTTCGGCAATTCGACCCATTCGTACGCGTCGACATAGACCTCCAGATACCAGAGGTGGACCGCCTTCGGATCGGCGCCGATCAGCAGCGCGAAATTGCCGGTGACCATCAGCCGCTGGATGTGGTGGGCGTGTGCGGTGGCAAGCGTCTGACCGATCGACTCGCGCAGGCAGTGCATCTCGGTCTCGCCGGTCCAGTACCATGCGGGCAGCGGGCGGCGGTGATCGAGGTGGTTGCGATCGACATAGTCCGGCCCCTCGCGCCAATAGATTCCGCGCATATATTCGCGCCAGCCGATGATCTGGCGGACATAGCCCTCGACGGAATTCAGCGGTGCGCGGCCGGCATGATATTCCGCCTCCGCCCGGCGGCACAGATCGATCGGGTCGAGCAGGCCGGAATTGATGTAGGGCGACAGGATCGAGTGCCAGAGGTGGCGCTCGCCGGTCAGCATCGCATCCTCGTAATCGCCGAACTGTGGGAGGGCGTGGCGGAAGAACATATCCGCCTGACGCTCGGCATCGGCGGCGGTGACGGCCCAGTCGAATCCGTCGAGCGAGCCGGGATGATCGGGGAAACGTTCGGCGATCATCGCGATCACGTCTCGCGTGATCGCGTCGGGCGCGAAGGCGAGGGGGCGGGGCATGAGCAGGTCGGCCTTGGCCGGCTTGCGATTGTCCTTGTCGAAGTTCCAGCGGCCGCCGACCGGTTTGGCGTTGGGTTTGTCGCTTTCCATCAGCAGGCCCGTCTTGCGGCGCATGTCGCGGTAGAAGAACTCCATCGTCAGTTCGCGGCGGTTCTCCGCCCAGGCGTCGAACTCCGCATGCGTGGCGACGAAGCGGTCGTCGGGGTGGATATCGACGGGGATGCCGAAGATCGTCTCCCACCCGTCGATCATCGCGCGGACGCGCCACTCGCCGGCTTCGGTGACGGCGATGCGGTCGGGATCGTGACGCTGGATCGCGCGGGCGAGCTCGCCGGTGAAGCTGCCGGCGTTGTCGGGGGCGTCGAGCGCCGTGTAATCGACCGTCCAGCCGGCGTCGTGCAGTGCATCGGCGTGGTGGCGCATCGCCGACAGGATGTAGGCGAGCTTCTGTTTATGATGGCGGACGTAGGTCGTCTCCTCCGCGACCTCGACCATCAGAACGACCGTGTCGGCCGGGTTCTGGCCGCGAAGCGAGGCCATAGTCGGCGACAATTGATCGCCGAGAATCGGCACGAGCGTTTTCATGCGGGCATCATCTTCCTATGTGCGGGGACATGACCCCCATGCATCTCGGCCAGACCAGCGCGCTGCCCGCATCCCCCGAAGCGGCGGTGCTCGACTATGTTCCCAATCCGCGGCCCGGCCGTACCTATCTGGTGCGGTTCGCGGCCCCCGAGTTCACCAGCCTGTGCCCGGTGACGGGACAGCCCGACTTCGCGCATCTGGTGATCGATTACGTGCCCGGCGAGACGATCGTGGAGTCGAAATCGCTGAAGCTGTTCCTGGGCAGTTTCCGCAATCATGCCGCGTTCCACGAGGATTGCACGGTGGGAATCGGCGAGCGGCTGTTCGACGAAATGAAGCCCGTTTGGCTGCGGATCGGTGGCTATTGGTATCCGCGCGGCGGTATCCCGATCGACGTGTTCTGGCAGTCGTCCGCGCCGCCGGCCGATTTGTGGCTCCCGGATCAGGGGGTTGCACCTTACCGCGGCCGTGGATGACTCTGTTCGATGACGGGCGTGTCATGCAGCGCAGCATATTATTGTTGCGCTGCAGCGACTTCCACGAAACTTTCCCTCCGATGAATGGTTTATGCCAGTTGTAGCAGGCAGACCGGGAGTCGCCGATGCACCTAGCGAGGGAAATACGATGGTAGAAGCAGCCGCGGCCACGATCGATCATCTCGTCATGATCGGCAACTTTCTGCCGCGGCAATGTGGATTGGCGACGTTCACGACCGACGTCTACACCGCTGTTCGCGATCGTTTTCCCGACATCGCCCTCGACGTCTACGCGATGGACGATCATCCCGGCCACTACGATTATCCCGACGCGGTGACGGGGGCGATCCCGCAGAACGAACTGTCCGCCTATATCGATACGGCGCGGGTGATCGAATCGAGCGGCGCGCAGGCGATCTGGCTCCAGCATGAATACGGCATCTATGGCGGCCCGGCGGGGGAGCATATCCTCGCGCTGCTGGACCGGACCACCCTGCCGCTGATCGTGACGCTGCACACCGTGCTGGAGAAACCCAGCCCCGACGAGCGGCGCGTGATGGAGGGCCTGTTGCGTCGTGCATCGCGCGTGATCGTGATGGCGGAGCGTGGGCGTGATATCCTGAAGCGCGTGTACGGCGCCAATCCGCGCCAGATCACAATGATCCCGCACGGCGTGCCCGACCGCGACCTGATCGATCCCGCGTCGCGCAAGGGACGGTTCGGTTGGGAGGGGCGGCCGGTCGTGCTGACGTTCGGCCTACTCGCGCCGAGCAAAGGCATCGAGACGATCATCGAGGCGCTGCCGGCGGTCGCGGAGAAGCATCCGAACCTGCTGTACGTCGTGCTCGGCGCGACGCACCCGAACCTCGTGGCGCACGAGGGCGAGAAGTATCGCGATCGGTTGAAGGCGCTGGCGGCGGAAAAGGGCGTCAGCGACAACGTCGCGTTCGTTGACGGCTTCGTCGAACATGACGAGCTGATCAGCTACCTGGAGGCGGCGGACATCTACGCGACGCCATATCTGAACCCGGCGCAGATCACGAGCGGTACGTTGTCCTATGCGGTCGGCGTCGGCAAGGCGGTGATCTCCACTCCCTATGTCCATGCGACCGAGATATTGGCGGACGGGCACGGCGTGCTGGTGGATTTCAAGGACGTCGCGGCGTTCGCGCGTGAAATGGATCGCCTGCTGTCGAACGAGCGTGATCGCAAGCGGCTGGCGGAGCGGGCCTATGCGCGGGGCCGGACGATGATCTGGCCGCGCCTCGCGGAAGCGATCCTGGCCGAGACGGTCCGCGCTGTCGCTCACAAGCCGGAGCGCATCGTAAAGTCGCTGCCTTCCTTTCGCGCCATCGCCCCCGATTTCGCCGCCGTCGAACGGATGAGCGATTCGACGGGCATGTTGCAGCACTCGATCTACTCGGTGCCCGACCGTCGCCACGGCTATTGCATCGACGACAACGCCCGTGCGCTGATCCTGGTCAGCGGCATGCCCGATCTCGACCCGGTACTCCGCGACAAGTGGACGACGATCTACGCCTCGTTCATCCAGTACGCTTGGAACCCGGACAAGCGCCGCTTCCGCAATTTCATGCGGTTCGATCGCGGATGGTGCGAGGATGTCGGGTCGGAGGATTCGAACGGTCGGACGTTGTGGGCGCTCGGGATGGTCGCGCGGGACGCCCGCGAAGCCAAGCACCGGGATTGGGCCGGGGCGATGTTCGACTCGACCGCGAGTCTGGCGCTGGAGCTGGGCTCGTTGCGGGCGCAGGCGTTTGCGATGCTGGGCGCGGCGGCGATCCTCGACGCGAAGCCGGGCCATGTGTTGTCGCTGGAAATCCTGACGCAGCATGCGGCGTCGCTGCTGAGCCTGCTCGAAGAGGCGCGGCGGCCGGAATGGCAGTGGTTCGAAATCGTGCTGGCCTACGACAATGCCCGCCTTCCGGAGGCGCTGATCCGAGCCGGCCGGGCACTCGGTCGCGACGACCTTGTCCAGTGCGGCCTGTCGACGCTCGAGTGGATCTGCGGCAAGCAGACGTCTCCCGAAGGACGCTTTCGCGCGGTGGGCACCGAGAGCTTCTTTCGACCCTATGCCGAGCCGTTGCAGTTCGATCAGCAGCCGCTGGAGGCTCAGGCGACCGTCGAGGCGTGTGTCTCCGCATTCGAGGCTACGGGCGATCGCCGTTGGGTGGCGGAGGCCGAGCGCGCCTATGGCTGGTTCATGGGGTTGAACGATCTCGATCTGCCGCTGGCGACGGCGGCGGACGGGGGGTGTTTCGACGGACTGATGCCGACCGGCCTCAATCGCAACCAGGGCGCGGAGTCGATCCTGGCGCTGCAACTGGCGAGTTGTGCGATTTGGGGGCTATCGCAGCCACGGGCCGACGTGGCAGGGACGACGCTCGCCGCCGCGTGAGTACCGGGCCTTCGAGGACCGGCAGCGTGGTGACCATCGTCTGCCGGGAGCGAGGGTCCGGAATCGCATGAACCTGTTCACTCACGAAATGCGCCTGCACGCCGATCCGTCCCGCGTGGTGGTGAGGCCCTTCCACATCGCCTGGAGCGGCGGGAACGGCGCTGCACCCAGCCGAACCGAGCGGCTCGTCGCCGAAGTTCTGCAAATGGACGGTGCACAGGCGCGTGAAGAGCTGGAGGTCGTCCTCAAGGATTTCGAGGCGCGACACTGGCAGACGCGGCGTGTGTTCATGACGCGATACGACGAGATCGAGGAAATGCTCGGCCTCGACGGCAGCGAGATCGGCGACGAGAAGCGGCAGCTGATCGGCGCCTATTTCTGTCACGAGTATAGCTATGCCGCCGCGGCGCTGATGAACCCCAGTGCGGTACCGCATTTCGACCAGTCGGGCATGCCGCCGGGCAGCCTGCGCATCCTGATGTCGATGCGCGCAGTGGGCGAGGGGCACATCTCCTCGGTGGCGTTTCGCGAAGGGATCATCACCGACCAGCATGAACTGCAACTCGCGCCCGAGCCGCCGTTCGCGACGGCCACCGACGCGGTTGGCAGCGACCGCGAGGAGATGCCGGAGGGTCCGGTGACGGTGTATCGCCACCGCGACTCCACGCTGTCGGGCACGGTGATCTTCCCGATCACGGCGGCGCAGTCGAAGGGGTTGGAAGACCTGCGCATCGTGCGGTTCCAGCATGAAGACGGCACGTTCGAATGGATCGGGACTTACACCGCCTATAACGGCTCGCAGATCCAGTCGGAGCTGATGCGGACGCGTGACTTCCGCGCGTTCGACCTGGTGCCGATGACGGGCGGTGCTGCGCGCAACAAGGGCATGGCGCTGTTCCCGCGCAAGGTCGACGGCCAGTATATGATGATTGGCCGGTCGGACGGCGAGAACCTGTTCCTGCTGAAGTCGGACGACCTGACTCACTGGGAGGACGGCGCGAAGATCCTTGTGCCGGAATATCCGTGGGAACTGGTGCAGATCGGCAATTGCGGTCCGCCGATCGAGCTGGACGAGGGCTGGCTGCTGCTGACCCACGGTGTCGGGGCGATGCGGAAGTATTCGATCGGTGCGGTGCTGCTGGACAAGGACGATCCGTCGAAGGTGATCGGTCGCACGTCGGAGCCGCTGCTGGCGGCGAAGGATCAGGACCGCGAGGGTTACGTGCCCAACGTCGTGTATTCGTGCGGGGCGATCCGGCATGGCGACGCGCTGTTCCTGCCGTACGGGATCGCGGACAGTTCAATCGGGTTCGCGTTCGTGGCGATCGGGGATCTGCTGGAGCGGATGTGATGCTGCTGGCGTTGCTGTTGCAGGTTGCGGCCCCCGGCGCTGCCTTGTCGGAGGCGGAGACGCTGGGGCGGCGGCTGGCGGAAACCGGGACGCTCGCGACGATGATTCCGATGTTGGTCGAAAGCGATCTCAACGAGTTGGCCGGCGAGACGCCCGATCTGTCGGCGGCGGAGCGGACGCGGCTGTTCGCGATCGGGCATGAGGAGGGGGCACGGGGGCGCGAGAAACTGATCGTCGCGCTGGGCCGGGCCTATGCCGCGAAGCTGTCGCTCGCCGACCTGCGTGTGCTGGTCCGCAATGCCGAGATGCCGGCGACCCAGCGCCTGCGCCAGGCGACACCTGCGGCAATCGCGCAGGCGATGCAGACGCTGGGCGAGATGGACCTGAAGAAGACCGTCGCGGCGCGGCTGTGCAAGGACACCGGCAAACGCTGCGAACGATGACGGCTCAGGCCGCCGCCACCCTCCGCGCGTAGCGGTAGAGGAGGGCGACGAGCGCGAGGAACAGGATCGTGCCGCCGATGAGCGCGACGGGTTCCCATGCCGACCCGACGAGTGCCAGCGGTGCGTCCGAGTTGGTCGCATAGACGAGGCCGGCGAAGGCCACGCCCCACAGGCTTTCGCCGACGATCATGCCCGTCGCGGCCAGCACGCCGAACCGCTCGGCCGCCTCCGGGTCGCTCTGGCGCTTCGCCCAGCGATCGTAGACGGAACCGATCACCGCGCCGAGCACGACCGGCAACGTCACCGTCATCGGCAGGTAGACACCAAGGCCGATGCCGAGCGGGGGCAGGCGCAGGCGGCCGGCGCGGCCGAGCAGTTCGTCCACGACGACCATGATCGCGCCCGCCAATGCGCCCCAGCCGATCATCGCCCAGTTGAGATCGCCGCCCAGCACGCCCTTCGCGAGCGCGGAGATCAGCGCCGCCTGGGGCGCGGCCAGCGCATTGGGGCCGGCTCCCGGTGCGCCGACGAAGCCCAGCGTGCTGCCGAGCAGGTTGAGGACCGGCGGCACGACGATCGAGCCGAAGATGACGCCGAAGATCAGCGCCACCTGCTGTTTCCACGGGGTCGCGCCGACGAGCTGGCCGG
The DNA here is from genome assembly GCF_016892685.1 of Sphingomonas longa. Taxonomy (NCBI): domain Bacteria; kingdom Pseudomonadati; phylum Pseudomonadota; class Alphaproteobacteria; order Sphingomonadales; family Sphingomonadaceae; genus Sphingomonas; species Sphingomonas longa. The sequence goes on along the minus strand of NZ_JAFEMC010000001.1, from coordinate 928,733 downwards.
TCTTCAGATCCTGAAGATTGTCGTTGGAGATGGTCGCGACGCCGAACACGATGCCGGTGACGATCAGCGCATAGGCGACCAGCGCCTGTGTGGTTTCGGGCGGCGTGCCGCGCCCGAACAGGCCGACGAGCATCAGGCTGGCGGCGAGGACCGACAGGATGCCGATGCCGGACACCGGGCTGTTCGAGGCGCCGATCAGGCCGGCCATGTAGCCGCAGACGGCCGCGATCACGAGGCCGATGACCAGCACGAACACCAGCGCGCCGGCGATCAGCGGCACCGCAGACCCGGCCAGCGGCCCACCGGCGATGACGGTCCAGAGCAGGATGCCGATCGGCACCAGCATCCCCAGCGACACGATAAAGACGAGGCCGATCGGCAGGTCGCGCTCCGTCACGTCGACGATTACACCGCCGCGCTTCGCCTTCGACGCGGCAAGCGCGGAGCGGACACCGCCCACGACCGGGCCGATGATCTTCGCCAAAGTCCAGATCGCGGCGACGCCGATCACGCCCGCACCGAAGAACCGCACGTCGCTGCGGAACACGGTGCCGGCCCAGGTCGCGACATCGGCGGCGGGCATTGGCGACGCGGCGGTCAGGATCGGCAGCACGATCCACCAGCCGACGATGATGCCGACGAACATGGCGAGGCCGACCGACAGTCCCACGAGGTGACCAGCGCCGATCAGCGCGAACGACAGCCCGCCGGCGATCCCGGTCGCGCCGCTACCGGCGCGAAACCACAGGGCGGCTTCGGCGGCGGCGAGGCGCGTCTGGGTCAGGATCGCGAAACCGGCCGAGACGAGCGCGCTCCAGACGATCACCCACAGGCCGCGGGCGCTTTCGGCGGCGCCTTCACGGCTTCCCGCACCGACCTTCAGCACCTCCGCGGCGGCGCGGCCCTCCGGATAGGGGAGCGGCGTATCGAGGACGAGGGCGCGGCGTAGCGGCACGGAGAACATGACGCCGAGAATGCCGCCGAACGCGGTGATCGCCGCGGTCGTCAGATAGGGGAAACCCTGCCACCAGCCGATCATGACGAGGCCGGGCAGGACGAAGATGATCGCCGCCAGCGTGCCCGCCGCCGAGGCGACGGTCTGGACGATGTTGTTCTCCAGGATCGTCGCGCCGGGCAGATAGCGCAGGATCGCCATTGAGATCACCGCGGCGGGGATCGAGGTGGCGAAGGTCAGCCCGACCTTCAGGCCCAGATACACGTTTGCGGCGGTGAACAGCAGCGTGATGATGCCGCCCAGCGCGATGCCGCGGACGGTGAGTTCGCGCATCTGAGTGGCTGGTGCGGAGCCGGTGACGGCGGTGTCGGTCATGCCTGTCCTGTCGGGATCGAGGGCGAAGTGGAGGAAGTGGAGGTGTTCGCGCGGTGTCGGCTCAGGCCGAAGTGGAGGAAGTGGAGGCGACCGCAGGGTGTCTGCACCTCGCATGGAGTAGCGGCGGCGTAGACGCGGTCTTCGGATCGGGCGGAGTGGGGCAGGAGAGTGACCTTCGCGTTCGTATGGCGTCTACGGCTGGGGTTAAGTGCGACGTGACCGCCGAGTGACCTGGACCTGGGAATATCATGTCGCGTGCGTGTAGGACCGTCAAATCCGGTGTGGTGTCCCTTTGCGTTCGTAGGGTTTCAGATGTTCCTCCCCTGCAATGGGGAGGTGGCGCGCACCGCCGGAGGGGTGTCAACGCTGGCCGTGTCACCCCTCCGTCAGCCCTGCGGGCTGCCACCTCCCATTGCAGGGGGGGAATGGGGGGTACGCCATGCGCGCTTCTCGACACGCTCCCCGCGACGCTCTAGGCGCGGCGGCGGTTCAAGGGGGAACGACATGGCGGACGCGTTGCGGGTGGCATTGGCCGGGCTGGGGACGGTGGGCGGCGGGGTCGTCAAGCTGCTGGACGCCAATCGCGAGCTGATCACGCGGCGCGCGGGGCGGCCGATCGAGGTCGTTGCGGTGTCCGCCCGCGACCGCACGAAGGACCGTGGCATCGACCTGTCGCGCTTCCAGTGGATCGACGACACGAGCGCGCTGGCGCAGCAGGCGGATGTCGACGTGGTGGTCGAGCTGATCGGTGGATCGGACGGGCCGGCGCTGACGCTGGCGCGGGCCACGCTGGCGAAGGGGCGGCACATCGTCACCGCCAACAAGGCGATGCTGGCGCATCACGGGCTGGAGCTGGCGCAGGCGGCGGAGGCGGCGGGCGCGGCGCTGAAGTTCGAGGCGGCAGTGGCGGGCGGTATCCCGGTCATCAAGGGCCTGCGCGAGGGCGCGGCGGCGAACGAGATCGGCCGCGTCTACGGCATTCTCAACGGCACCTGCAATTTCATCCTTTCGAAGATGGAAGCGGAAGGTCGCGACTTCGCCGAGGTGCTGGCGGAGGCGCAGGCGCTGGGCTTCGCAGAGGCGGACCCGACGTTCGATATCGACGGCATCGACGCCGCGCACAAACTGTCGATCCTCGCCAGTCTGGCGTTCGGGACTCAGCCGGCGTTCGAGCATGTCGCGGCAACCGGTATCCGGCACGTGCTGGGCGCGGATATCGCGGAGGCGGCGGCGCTGGGATATCGCGTGCGGCTGGTCGGGCTGGCGGAAGCGGGCAAGGCGGGGCTGTTCCAGCGCGTGCATCCGCATCTGGTGCCGATCGACCACCCGCTGGCGCATGTCACCGGATCGACCAACGCGGTCGTGGCGGAGGGCAATTTCGTCGGCCGGCTGCTGTTGCAGGGCGCGGGAGCGGGCGAGGGGCCGACCGCGAGCGCGGTCGTCGCGGACCTGATCGATATCGCGCGGGGCGAATATGGCCCGCCGTTCGCGATGCCGGCGGCGTCGCTGGTCGCCGCCGAGGTCGCGGATGCGGGCGAGCGGCGCGGGCGTGCGTATCTACGCTTCCTGGTCGAGGACCGGGTCGGCGTGCTGGCGGAGATCGCGGCAGCGATGCGCGATGCCGGCGTGTCGATCGAGAGCCTGATCCAGCGTGGCGCGACTGCGGACGGGCATGTGCTGGTCGCGATCGTCACGCATGAAGGACCGGAGCGAAGCGTGGCGCAGGCGCTGGAGCGGTTGCGTGGTTCGCCGAGCGTGGCGGGGTCGCCGCTGTGGATGCATATTCTGGGGTGAGGTCGTGAGGGAGGTGCGTACTGTTCTTCCGCGCAGGCAAGAGGCCAGTGTTGTCGTCGGCTGCTCGTAGTGCTGCTTGGTCCACGGGATCCGGCGTTCGCGGGAAGACGTACAGCCCCGGGTCTACCCCATCTTGGGAGAGCTTCTCCGAGGGGGCGGATCCAAGGTTCCACCCCACCCCAGCCCTCCCCTTGCAGGGGAGGGAGTCAGAAGCATTAGGGCGTCGCTGGAACCGTCGCGCCGACCCGCGGCGCAGGCGGATCGTCGAGCGGGATGGCGACGCGGTTGGATTTGTCGACTTTCTTCTTGCCCTTCAGGCTGCCGGCAATGTCGCGGACGAGGGCCACGGGGTTGGTCGCCTGACCGGGTTCGTCGCAGCAGCTGTTCGGGTCGATGAGTTTGCCGAGCAGCCGGACCGCCGCGACACCGCCGCCGATCATGTCGACGCCGACCTGACATCCGCCCTGCACCGTGGCGCAGGGGGCGGCGGTGGCGTTCATCGCGACATCGGGACGCAGATAGGGGTTGATCGGCGTCGGTCGATCGGGCGGCCCACGCTCCGAGGGCAGCGGCAGCCGTTGCGTCGGGATGACGGTGGCGCAGACGACGACCTCCTCGGGCGTCGGCGGAGGCTGGCGCTTGCAGGGCTCGGTTTGCACGGGCGCGAGGATCGAGAAGCGCTCGGGCGCGGCGCCGGGCGTACCGGCCTGAAGCGAGAGGATGATCGCGGCGAAACTCATCGGGGGCGCTCCGGTCGGGAGCGGCAAGCCTGCCCGCTAGGAACGCCGCGGTAAAGCGTCAGGCGACCGGCGCTACGCCGAGGCGGGGAATGTCGATCGCCGGGCAGCGGTCCATCACCACCTTCAGACCGGCGGCTTCGGCGCGGGCGGCGGCGGCTTGATTTACGACGCCGAGCTGCATCCACACTGCCTTCGCGCCGATCGCAATCGCCTGATCCACGGCCTCTCCCGCGGCGTCCGAATTGCGGAAGATGTCGACGATGTCGATCGGATCGCCCAGCTGGGCAAGCTCGCGGAAGACGAACTCGCCGTGGATGTGCTCGCCGGTGATCTGCGGGTTGACGGGTATCACGCGGTAGCCGTGGCGCTGGAGCGCGGCCATGACGCCGTAGGAGGGACGGTTCGGCCGGTCCGAGGCGCCGACCAGCGCGATCGTGCGGGCGGACTCCAGCAGGTCCTTGATATCGGCGTCGGCGGTGAGGGGCATGGCGAGACTCCTGTGTCGTCCGCTCAACGCGGTGCGGCGACCGCCGGTTGCGCCGGGGGCGGCAGTCGGAGCCAGGCGTCGACGATCGCGGCGATCGGGGCGAACACTGCGTCGCCCGGGTCCGCTGCGGGGGGCTTACCTGCGTCGGACGCGGCGCGGATCGATCCGGTCAAGGGAATGCGGCCGAGGAACGGGATGCCGAGATCGGCGGCCGCCGCCTCTGCGCCACCTAGGCCGAACGGATCAGAAATCTCATGGCAATGCGGGCAGATATAGCCGGCCATGTTTTCGATCAGGCCAATGATCGGGATGCCTGCCTTCTGAAACAGGTCGATCGCGCGAGTGGCGTCGATCAGCGACAGGTCCTGCGGCGTCGACACAATCACTGCGCCGGCGGGGCGGTATTTCTGGACCATCGTCAACTGCACGTCACCGGTGCCGGGTGGCAGGTCGAGGACGAGCGTATCGGCGCGGCCCCACGCGCCCTCCACCAGCTGGCCGAGCGCGCCCGCCGCCATCGGCCCGCGCCACGCGATCGCGCGGCCGGGTTCGACGAGCTGGCCCATCGACAGCAGGGGAACCCCGTAGGGCGTGAGGACGGGGATGAGTTGCTTGTCGAGCGCTTCCGGGCGGGTGCCCTCGACGCCGAGCAGGCGCGGTTGCGAAGGGCCGTAGATGTCGGCGTCGACCATGCCGACGCGGCGACCGGCGCGCGACAGCGCAATGGCGAGGTTGGCGGCGATGGTCGACTTGCCGACGCCGCCCTTGCCGCTGGCGACGGCGATCAGTGCGCGGGCGGAGCGTTCGGCGGTGGCGACGATGCGGACCTCCGTCACCCCTGCGCGGCCGGTCAGCGCGGTACGCAGCGCGGCCTCCATATCGTCACGTTCGGGGGCGGACAGGCCAGTCGCATCGAGCACGACGCCGGCGCGCGTGCCGTCCATCCTCAGGGTGGCGCGGTCGCCCGCGATCGCGGTCACCGCCGCCTCTGCCGTATCATAAGTGGTCATGTGACGCGGGAGATAGGGCCGGGGAGGACGCTTGCCACTGTTTTTCGTCCGAACGTCTTCCTATAGAGGACGGATGAGCATCCTGCCGCGCTGGCGCAAGCGCCCCACTGTCCTCGCCGTCGAAACTCCGAAGGGCCCCTGGGGCGGCGGGGAGAATAGCGGCGGGGGACCGCGCAATCCGTGGTCGCTGCCGCCGGGCGGCAAGAAGCCTGCGGGCAGCAATGGCAACGGTCCGCGGCCGACGGCGCTCGACGAGTTCCTGAAGAAGGCCCGCAACGCGGGTGGTGGCGGTAGCGGTGGCGGCGGGTTTTCCGGCCTGCCGACCGGGCCGAACGCGCGGATGCTGTGGGCGATCGGTGCGGCCATTCTGGTGGCGATCTGGCTGGTGTTCACCTCGATCCACCAGATCGCGCCGCAGGAGCGCGGCGTCGTGACGTATTTCGGCCGCTATGCCGGGACCTTGCAGCCGGGTGTGCAGATTACGCCGCCGGCTCCGATCGCGCGCGTGCAGACAGTCAACGTGCAAGGCTTTCGCACGGAGAATTTTCCGCGTGGCGATGGCGTCAACCTGGCGCTGACCAAGGATCAGAACATCGTCGACCTGACCTATTCGGTGCGCTGGAACATCGCCAATCCGAGCGAATACGTGTTCGAGCTGCGCGAGCCGGAAGAGACGGTGCGCGCCGCGGCGGAGAGCGCCATGCGCGCGGTGATCGCGAACACGACGCTGGATCAGGCGCTGGGCCGCGGCCGCACGACGATCGAATCCGAGGTCAGCGAACTGACGCAGTCGATCCTCAACAGCTACCGTGCGGGCGTGCGCATCCAGAGCGTGTCGATCAATCGCGCGAGCGCACCCCAGCAGATCGTCGACGACTTCAACAAGGTGACGGCGGCGCAGCAGGAGGCGGTGGCTGCGGTCAACCGCAGCCGCGCCTATGCGCAGCAGGTCGTGGCACGCGCCCAGGGCGAAGCGGCAGCGTTCGACCGGGTCTATGCGCAGTACAAGCTGGCCCCCGAGGTGACGCGTCGCCGCATGTATTACGAGACGATGGAGGACGTGCTGGCGAAGTCGAACAAGACGATCGTGGAGCCGGGTGGAACCGTGCCGTATCTGCAGGTGCCCGGCGCAACGCGTGCGCCGGCACCAGCAGCGGTCGTGGCCGCGCCGGCTCCGGCGCCGGCTCAGCCCGCAGCGACGACGGGAGCGGGACAGTGAGCGGCCTCTGGAAGAATCCCGTCACGATCGGCATCGCGGCGTTGGTGCTGGTGATTCTGGCCGCGGCGACCTTCGCGATCGTGCCCGAGACGCAGCAGGCGGTGGTGTATCGCCTCGCCCAGCCGATCCGCGTCGTGAACAAGTATCAGGCCAACCAGCCGATCGGATCGTCCGGTGCCGGCCTGATCGCGCGGGTGCCGTTCCTCGACCGCATCACGTGGGTCGACAAGCGCGTGCTGGACCTTGATCTCGAGAATACGCAGGTGCTGTCGACCGACCAGTTGCGGCTGAACGTCGATGCGTTTGCGCGGTTTCGCGTCGTCGACCCGCGGCTGATGCTGGCGACGGCCGGAAGCGAGGAAGGCGTCGCCAACCAGCTACGCCCGCAGTTCGGATCGACGCTGCGCAACGAGCTGGGCAAGGTACGGTTCGCGACGCTGCTGACGCCGGAACGCGGCGAGGTGATGGACTCGATTCAGCGTGGGCTCGATCGTCGCGCGCGCCAGTACGGCGTCGAGATCGTCGACGTGCGTATCAAGCAGGCCGAATTGCCTGAAGGGACGCCGCTGGAATCGGCGCTGCGCCGGATGCAGACCGCCCGTCAGCAGGAGGCGGTCACGATCGCCGCCGAGGGGCAGCGTCAGGCGCGGATCGTGCAGGCCGATGCTGATGCCGAGGCATCGCGCATCTACGCCGAGAGTTTCGGCAAGGATGCCGGCTTCTACGATTTCTACCGGGCGATGCAGTCGTATCGGCGGACGTTCGGGGCGGACGGTTCGACCGACGAAAAGGGTGCGACGTCGATCATCCTGTCGCCCAACAACTCCTATCTGCGCGAGTTCATGGCACCGGGGCGGTAAGCATGCGATCCGGCGCGTTGCATTGAGCGAAGCACTACGGCCCGGCGAAATCCTGATCCAGGATTGCCGGACCACCTCGATCTTCGCATCGCGGCTGCATTCGGCTCTTGAAGCGGTGGCATTCGGAACCACGTAAAAGGCGTTAGACTGAATGGATGCTGCGGGACTGGTTCATATTCAACGACCGTTCAGCCGCTATCCCGCAATCGATCCGGGTACGATCGAAGACGAGAGGACAATATCCTAGTGCGATACGCCTACGCCATTACCAGTGCCCTGCTGCTCGGCGGCGCGACCGCTACCCTCGCCTTGAACCCGAGCGGTGCGCAGGTCGCGCAGAACGAGCCGGGTACGATCCAGGCCGCCGTGCCGAAGGCCGGCGCGCCGATGAGCTTCGCGGACATGGTCGCCAAGTTGCAGCCGGCGGTCGTCAACATCTCGACCAAGCAGACGATCAACCAGCCGGCACAGGCCAATCCCTTCTCCGGTACGCCGTTCGAGGGTTTGTTCGGCGGGCAGGGCGGCGGTGCGCCGTCGCGGCCGCGGCAGGGCGCGTCGCTGGGATCGGGCTTCCTGATCTCGCCGGACGGCTATGTCGTGACCAACGCGCACGTGATCGCGCCGGGTGCGCGCGGGGCGACGGTCAATTCCATTAGCGTGACGCTGTCCGACAACAAGGAATACGTTGCGAAGGTCATCGGTCAGGACCGCGACTCTGATTTGGCGTTGCTGAAGATCGAGGCCAGCAACCTTCCGTTCGTCCGCTGGGGAGATTCGGCGAAGGCGCGTGTTGGTGACTGGGTCGTCGCGATCGGCGAGCCGTTCGGTCTCGGCGGCACGGTGACGGCCGGTATCGTATCGGCGATCAACCGCGTGACGGGTCAGGGCGGCGCATACGACCGCTTCATCCAGACCGACGCTTCGATCAACCAGGGCAATTCCGGCGGACCGATGTTCGACCTGAACGGTAACGTGATTGGCGTTAACAGCCAGATCTTCAGCCAGTCGGGCGGCAACATCGGCATCGGCTTCGCCATTCCTGCGGCGACCGCGAAGCCGATCATCGAGACGTTCATGAAGGGCGGCACGATCAGCCGCGGTTATCTCGGCGTCACCCTGCAAGGGGGGACGATCGACGAGGACACGTCCGCGGCGCTCGGTATTCCGAAGAACCAGGGCGAGCTGATCGCCGGCGTCGAGCCCAGCGGCCCGGCGGCCAAGGCCGGGCTGCGTGCCGGCGACGTCGTCGTGAAGGTCAACGGGCAGGCGGTCACGCCGGACCAGACGCTGTCCTACCTCGTGTCGAACGTGAAGCCGGGCAGCACCGCGCGACTGGACGTGCTGCGCGATGGCAAGCCGGTGACCCTGTCGGTGACGGCCGCGCCGCGTCCGTCGGCAGAGCAGCTAACCGCGACGCTGAATGGCGGTGAGGATTCTGGCGGCTTCGGTACGGATGGCGACAGCGACGATGACGGTGCGGTGACACCGGCCGAGGGCGGCACGCTGGGCTTGTCCGTCCAGCCGCTGACGCCGGGCATCGCGCGAGCGGTCGGCGTCGCGGCGACGGTGCAGGGCGTGGTGATCGGTGCCGTATCCCCGACCAGCGATGCCGCGGGCAAGTTGCAGCGTGGCGACGTGATCCAGTCGGTTAACGGCACGCCGGTCCGTACCGCCGCGGATCTGGCGCGGGCGGTGGCCGCGGCCAAGGCGGCAGGTCGCCCGCAGGTGCTGGTGCTGGCAATGCGCGGCCGCAACCCGGCGCGGTTTATCCCGATCAAGATCAAGGGCTGATCCTCGACTTAAGCAAGACGAAGGGCCGTCGCTCCCGACTGGGGGCGGCGGCCCTTCCCTTATGGGGCGGGAGCGCGCTACGCTGACGCGGTCAGGAGACGGTATATGGCGGACGGCATCTTCATCGGGCTCGGCCAGAATATCGGCGGCGGGGGCACGCCGCAGGCGATCGATCTGCGCCGGGCGAACCGACACGGCCTGATCGCCGGCGCCACGGGCACGGGCAAGACGGTGACGTTGCAGGGGATCGTCGAGGGCTTCTCCGCCGTTGGCGTGCCGACCTTCGTCGCCGATGTGAAGGGGGACCTATCGGGGCTGGCGATGGCCGGCTCGCCCACTGCCAAGACCCACGCGACCTTTGCGGCGCGGGCGGCGGAGATCGGCGACACCGACTGGAAGTACCGCGACAATCCCGTGCAATTCTGGGACCTGTTCGGCGAGCAGGGCCACCCGGTTCGGACCACCGTCAGCGAGATGGGGCCGCTGCTGCTGGCGCGCCTGATGGACCTGAACGCGGTGCAGGAGGGGGTGCTGACGATCGCCTTCCATGTCGCGGACCAGGAGGGCCTGCTGCTGCTCGATCTGGACGACCTTCAGGCAATGCTGGCGCATTGCGCGGAGCGGGCGGCGGAACTGACCACGACGTATGGCAACGTGTCGAAACAGTCGGTCGGCACGATCCAGCGCGCGCTGTTGCAATTGCGGTCGCAGGGTGCGGAGCATTTCTTCGGTGAGCCGGCGCTGGAACTGGCTGACATGATCCGGCTGGACGACACCGGTCGCGGCGTCGTCAACATTCTGGCGGCGGACAAGCTGATGGCGAGTCCGAAGCTGTATTCGACGTTCCTGCTGTGGTTGCTGAGCGAGCTGTTCGAGCAATTGCCGGAAATCGGTGACCCCGACAAACCGGTGATGGCGTTCTTCTTCGACGAGGCGCACCTGCTATTCGACGAGGCGCCCGACGCTCTGCTGGAAAAGATCGAGCAGGTCGTGCGGCTGATCCGGTCGAAGGGGGTCGGCATTTATTTCATCACACAGAACCCGCTGGATATTCCGGACAAGGTGGCGGGGCAGCTCGGCAATCGGGTGCAGCATGCGTTGCGCGCGTTCACCCCTCGCGATCAGGCGGCGGTGCGCGCGGCGGCGGAGACGTTCCGCGCCAACCCGGGCGTCGATGTCGCGACCGCGATCACCGAACTGAAGGTGGGCGAGGCGCTGGTATCGCTGTTGCAGGCGGACGGTTCGCCGTCGCCGGTGGAGCGGACGCTCATCAAGCCTCCCGCCAGCCGGGTCGGACCGGTCACGCCGGACGAGCGCAAGGTCCTGATCGAGACGGATTGGGTCGGCGACAAATACGACGAGTTGATCGACCGCGAGTCGGCCGAGGAATTGCTGTCGGCCAAGACGCAGGAGGCGGCGGCGTCTGCTGCAGCCGCGCGCTCTGCCGATGCCGACGAGAAGGCCGCGGCGTTGCGCGCGAAGGACGATGCCAGGGCGGCGAAGGATGCAGAGCGCGCGCGGATCGCAGCCCAGCGTGAAGCCGATCGGCAGGAACGGGACGCGGCGCGGGAATCGGCTAACAGCCCGTGGTCTAAGATGGCGACCAGCGCGACGCGGGCGGCAAGCTCGTCGATCGGGCGACAGGTTGCGAACGAGATCGGCAAGCAGGTGTTCGGCACGACCAAGCGGCGGTCGTCGGCGTCGTCCGGCGGGATCGTCGGCGGGCTGCTGCGTGGCGTATTGGGCGGACTGTTCCGTGGATGAGGAAAGCGTGATGAGCCTGGACGAGATGGCCGCCGACTGGCGCGGTGCGGCGGACAGCGTGTTCGACGAGGTCGTAACGTTGCGGCGCGCGATTCACGCCGATCCCGAGATCGGGCTTCAGTGTCCGCGGACCAGCGCGCGGATCAAGGCGGCGCTGGCGGGCCTGCCGCTGGAGTTTCGTGAGGGAACATCCACGACCGGTTTCGTGGCAATCCTGCGGGGCGGCGGTATCGACCGGACGGGCGGCAACGGCCGGACCGTGCTGCTGCGTGGCGACATGGATGCGTTGCCGATGCAGGAGGAGACCGGGCTCGACTTCGCGAGCGGTGTGCCGGGGGCGATGCATGCGTGCGGGCATGATTCGCATACCGCGATGCTGGTCGGTGCGGCGAAGGCGCTGTGCGCGCGACGCGATGTGCTGCCGGGTACAGTCGTGTTCATGTTCCAGCCGGGCGAGGAGGGGCACCACGGCGCGCGGTTCATGATCGAGGATGGGCTGCTCGCGGACCCTGCGCCGGACGCGGCATTCGCGCTGCACATCTCGCCCAACCACGCGTCGGGCGTCGTCACGACTCGGACGGGAACGGTGATGGCGTCGGCCGACACGCTGCACGCACGGATCGTCGGTCGCGGCGGCCACGCGGCGATGCCGCAGGGTGGGCTCGATCCGATACCGGTAGCATGCGAGATCGTGACGGCGTTGCAGGTCTATATCGGGCGGCAGGTGTCGGTCAGCGATCCCGCGGTGCTGTCGATCACGAAGATCACGGCAGGGACGGCGCACAACGTCATCCCCGGTGAAGCGACGCTGCTCGGCACGCTGCGCACTCTTTCGGAAGCGACGCGGGTGCAGTGTCATGCGGCGTTCGTGCGGATCGTCGAGAACATCGCGGCGGCGCACGGTGCTGTGGGCGAGGCGTGGATCGACACGGGGTATCCGGTGACGGTCAACGATGTGCGTGCAGCAGTGTTGATGCGAGAGTCTGCGGTCGAGCAACTCGGCGAGGATGGATTCGAACCGATGATCCACCCGATCATGGGCGCGGAGGATTTCTCCTATGTGCTGCAAGCCGTCCCGGGTGCGTTCGCGTTCATCGGCGCGGCGCCGGTCGGGAGCGATCCGGCGACGAACCCACCGCTGCACAACACGCGCATGACCATCGACGAGGCGGTGATGGCCAAGGGCGTCGCTCTGCACTGCGCTGTAGCGACGCGGTTCCTGGAACGGGGTTTCGAGGCTGGCTGACGACGTCGATCACCCGGACGATAGCCGGGGTGATCGGGTCGCGACTAGGGTTTGATAAGGCCGATCTCCACCAGCCGTTGATACAGGTAGTCGTGCGCGGTGATCGGCTCCGGATAGCGGTTCGGGTTCTCGGGCGTGATCGTGCCGGGCAGTGTCTCGATCAGGAAATCGGGCGCCGGGTGCAAGAAGAAGGGCATCGAATAGCGTGAATGGCCGCGGCGCTCGGGCGGCGGATTGACGACCCGGTGAGTGGTCGACGGCAGGACGTGGTTGGTCAGGCGTTGCAGCATGTCGCCGACGTTGACGACCATCGCACCCTCCGGCGGCTTGATCGACAGCCAGCGGCCCCCGTCCTCTCCCTGGCTGCGGTCGAGCAGTTCGAGGCCGGCTTCCTCCGCACCGAGCAGCAGCGTGATGAGATTGATGTCCTCGTGCGCGCCGGCACGGACGCCCTCCGCATCGGCGGGAATCGGCGGATAGTGGAGCAGGCGCAGGACGGAGTTGCCGTCCTTCACCGCGGGGTCGAACCAGTCGGGCGCGAGCTTCAGATAGCGGGCGATCGCCGACAGCAGCCGATCGCCGGCGGCATCGAACGCGGCGAACAGTTCGACGAACGTATCGCGGAAACCTTCCGGCCGGGTGGGCCAGATGTTCGGCGACATCGTGTCGGCGAAGCGGTGACCGGCGGGCAGTTCGCGGCCGACGTGCCAGAATTCCTTCAGATCGACGTGCTTGGCGTCCTTGGCGATTTCCGTCTTGAAGGGCGTGTAGCCGCGCGCGCCGCCTCCGCCCGTGACGTGGTACTGGCGCTTCTCCGCGTCGGGCAGGGCGAACAGCGCCTCCGTTTCAGCCCAGGCGCGGGCGATCAGGTCCTGCGGGATGCCGTGATCGGCAACGATCGCGAAGCCGAACCGCTGGAAGGACGTGCCGAACGCCTGCGCGAACGCGTCGGGATCGGAGGCCTGGTCGGCGAGGCTGAGCGTCGGAACCTGGGCGGCGGAAGTGTCGAGCATGATGCGTATCCTTGTTCGGGTCGCATCATAACGGCTTGCTTTCACGCGGGATAGGTCGGCGCGGCTGGTATGAAAAAGGGCCGGCGGATCGCGCCGCCGGCCCCAGATGTTCTACACGATCGGTTGATCAGTCGTGGCAGGTCAGTGCGGCCTTGCCGGCCGGCGTGACGTTGACGGACTTCTCGTCGCCGGTCAGCTTCCAGCCGCCGTCGGCGGTGTAGGGCTGCCCCGCCTCGGGCGCGGTGAGGCGCACGGGGGTGGCTGTGGAGGGAACGCGGACGCTGACCAGCTTGTCACCCTGGAAGAAGGTGACGCCGACGAGCGAACCATCGCCGCAGCGCAGCGTCTTGTCGGCACGGATCGCAGGGGGCAGTTCGACGGGGGCGGCGTTGGCGAGGCGGTTGGCCATCGGATCGGGATTGGAATCCAGCACCTCGGGCTGCTTCGGCTGCGAATTGCAGGCGGCGAGAACGAGGAGGGGGGCGGCGAGAAGGATGGGGTTCTTCATAGCCCGGCCCGCTTTGCCGATGGTAACGCAACCGTCAAGATATGTCAGACAATCCGACTCATTCGTGGAACTCGGCAATTTCCGGGATGCGCCCGAACGCGATCTTCGTGCCAACCCGGTCGAGCCGTCCGCCGCCCAGCGGCCCGACACTGACGGCATTGCGGCCCCAGCGCTGATTGATGCGGTCCATCGCGCAACTGAGCGCCAGCGTCCGCGTCTCCCGCGCGAGCGGATCGTCGGCATCGAGATGCGCCCATAGCGACCCCTGCTCCGCCGCGATCGGTTCGATTCCCGACAATGTCACGCCGACCATCCGGAGCCGGAATCCGCCCGGGCGGGCACGGCCGGCGGCGAGGAGGCGCGGCATCAGCAGCCGGTCGAGGTGATCGAGCACCACGAAGCTGTCCTGCGTCGCAGGAAGCCGGGTGTGCCCCGCCCATTTGTCGCGCTTCCCGTCCGCGCGTAGATCCTCGAAGCGGCCATGCAGCACAAGCTCGCGGGCGCGATAGCCCTTGCGGCGAAGGCGACTGGCAGCCTTCAACGCCAGACGGCGGGCAGTCAGCCGAGCACCCTCGATGTCGCGGTGGCGGGGAGAGAGCACGTGGCTGTGACCTACGGTGCGCGGCTGCGACGGCTTTTCCGGCAGGTCGACGCCGTGGAGCAGATACCAGAGCCGGTCGCCGTCCGTGCCACCCCAGGCGTGGCCGGCGTCGCGCGGACGCCGCTCGCAGAGCTGGCGAATATCGTTGACGCCATCGCGGGCCAGCCGCCGTTCCATCTTCTCCCCGATGCCGCTGATGTCGCGCAATCGCAGCCGGTAGAGCGCGTGCGGTAGGTCCTGTTGTTCGAAGACGACGAGGCCGTCCGGCTTCATCAGGTCGGACGCCAGTTTCGCGAGCAGGCGGTTGGGGGCGATGCCGATCGACGACGTCATCCGCTCACCGACGACCGTGCGGATGCCGGCCTTGATCCGCGCGGCCAGCGCCTCCGCATCGGCGCGGGCGTTTTCGTTGTCGAGCAGGCGGCAGGCGACTTCGTCGATCGAACACACCTTGGTGACTGGTATGTGCCGACCGACCTCCGCGATGATCGCGTCGTGGAATTCCACATAGCGTTCGTGCCGGGCAGGCGTGACGACGACATCCGGACACAGTTCGCGCGCGCGCCATACCGGCGTGCCGGTCGCGATGCCGTAGCGCTTGGCCTCGATCGAAGCAGCGATGGCGACGGTGGTGTCGGTGCCGACCGGCGCGACGATGACGGGGCGGCCGCGGAGCGACGGCTGCAACTGCTGTTCGACGCTGGCGAAGTAGGAATTGAGGTCGAGGAACAGCCAGCGCAGCGGGCGGGGCGGGAGGTTCGGCGCGCCGGTGACGCCAACCGAAGTGGAGGAAGTGGAGGCGTCGGCGGGTGTGTCCTCCACTTTGCCCGGAACGGCCGTGGCGGAGGCTGGCGATTGCAAGGACAGGGGCGAGTCGCCGGGCATTGCAGAACAATACCAGAACGATCGGAGGTTGGACAGCGGGTGCCGCGCGATTCAAGCGGCGGCGACGATGTCCGTAGCGGCGAAGTCGTCGCCCTTGAACAGCAGCGGTTCGCCCGACGTTTTGCTGAGCGCATAAGCAAAGCAATCGCCGAAGTTGAGGCGGGCAGGGTGGTGGCCGCGGCCGTAGGTTCGGTAGGCTTTCCGGGCGATATCGGCGTGATAACGCGAAACCGGGATCACATCGATATGGAAGAAGTCCATCAACTCTCCCAATCGGGCGCTGAGGAGTTCCGAGCCATTGGAGTCTGTCACGATCGCGGCCTCCAAGTAATTGGCAGCGGCGATCCTCAGGTTGCCGGGTTCGCGGATCATGATCGAGACGAACCGTTCAGCTTCAGGCTCTTCCCGCAGCAACGCGATGAGCACCGACGTGTCGACTATCATCGCGGCAGCCCATCTTCACCATACAGCAGGTCGCCGTGATCGACGTCCAGCATCGCCGCCGGCCAGCATGCGCGGCTGCCCGCCATCATCGCGTGGAAATCGGCTGCTCGCCGTAGAAGCGCGTCGTCGGCGGTGGCGACTTCCCGCTCCACTTCCTGAAGGCGGCGACGCAGCGCATCGGTTACGGCTTCCGTAATCGACACGCCTGTCGTGCTGGCAACTTTCTCCGCCAAATGTCGGGCCTCGGCACTCTTGATGTTCAACTGGACGCCCATGTCTACCTCCTCCATTCACCTTCTACCATCAGTGCAGCTTGGCTGCAACGAAGCGGCGGTCGCTTGGGTCGCGGGGGTGCAGCGCCTATGTGGACGATCATGACCTTTCCCACCGCCATCGTTCCCGACACGCTGTCTCTCATCGGCAATACCCCGCTCGTCCGGCTGAAGGGGCCAAGCGAGGCGAGTGGGTGCGATATCTTCGGCAAATGCGAGTTCACCAATCCGGGTGCGTCGGTAAAGGACCGCGCCGCCCTGTTCATCGTCGAGGATGCGGAACAGCGTGGTGCACTGCAACCCGGCGGGACGATCGTGGAGGGCACGGCGGGCAACACCGGGATCGGCCTGGCGCTGGTTGCCAATGCCAAGGGGTACCGGACGATCATCGTCATGCCGGAGACGCAAAGCAGGGAGAAGATGGACACGCTGCGCGCGCTCGGCGCCGAATTGGTGCTGGTGCCGGCCGCGCCCTATTCGTCGCCCTGTCACTTCGTCCACACGTCGCGCCGGATCGCCGAGGAGACGCCGGGTGCGGTTTGGGCGAATCAGTTCGACAATATCGCCAATCGGCGGGCGCACATCGTCGGCACCGCGGAGGAGATCTGGACGCAGCTGGAGGGGCGGGTCGACGGCTTCACCTGCGCGGTCGGGACGGGGGGCACGCTGGCGGGCGTCGGGCTGGGCCTGAAGGCGCATGACGAGGGCGTGACGATCGCGCTGACGGATCCCTACGGTGCAGCGCTGTACGATTATTACGCGCATGGCGAGCTGAAGTCCGAAGGATCGTCGGTCGCGGAGGGCATCGGCCAAGGGCGGATCACCGCCAATCTGGAAGGCGCGCCGATCGACACGCAGTACCGGGTTTCGGATGCAGAAGGATATGAGTGGGTCCGGCGGCTGCTCGACGAGGAGGGCTTGTGCCTGGGCCTGTCGAGCGGGATCAACGTCGCGGGTGCGGTGCGGCTGGGTCGCGATCTGGGACCGGGAAAACGCGTCGCGACGATCCTGTGCGACACCGGGTTTCGCTATCTTTCGACCTTGCACGACCCGGCGTGGCGTGCCGAAAAGGGGCTGGATCGAGCGGTAGCTTGAGAATTCGTCGCAAATCGCCTAAGTCGGGTATACCGATGAATGGCGTTTCCGAACCATCCCAGACGGTGCAGCGTGTGAAGGTCGGTGTGATCGGCCTGGCCGCGGTGGTGCTGTTGATCGCGCTGGCCAGCGCGATCATCGGCTCCGCGACTCGCGAACGCCCCGTGGCCGGCACGGCGCAGGCGAACCTCGTCGCGTCGATGGCCGCCGGCAACGATGCCGCACCGATCCCCGTCGAAGGCGAACCGCTGGCGCAAATGGGCGCAGCGCCGGGCGCGAACGTGCAGGATGGGGCAGACGTGAGTCGCTGATACCGGAGCGGTTGCGCCGGATCGGATGTGACCTCCGGATTATTTCGTCTGCGGTTTGAAGCAAGTACCTGATCCGAAAGGATGAGGGTCGGTCGTCGTCCCACCGGAACATCCGTATCCGACCGATCCCCGAGTGAACCCGTCGCAATTTGGACGATCATCGCGCCGTTCGACGTCGAACGGGGGGATGGTATGATGAAGAAAATCTATGCCGTAGCGTTGTTGTCGATGACCGGAGGGTGCGCGGAGCTTGGCACCATCTATCATAGCCGACCGATCGACCCGTCAAATCCGCATGTCCTGACGGTCGATGCCTATCAGCGCAGTTCCTTCTTCGTGCCGCGCGGCGGAGGCGACTTGCGGATGTGTGCCGAAGCCGCACCCGATACTTTCGCCGCGATCAGCGCGTCCATCGCGGGCGAGGCGGACGTCAAGACGCAGTCGGGGCAATTGGCGGCGGGGCTGTCGCTAAGCGGGGCGACGATCGAGCGCACCCAGACGATCAACCTGCTGCGCGAGTCGCTGTACCGGACGTGCGAACGCTATCTGTCCAACGGGATCAGCAAGGCGACTCTTGTCGTGCAGGCGGCGAGGGACCAGCAGACGATGGTCACGGTGCTGGCCATCGAGCAACTGACGCGCACGATCCGGCCGCCGTCCACGGTGATCTCGGCAGGCGGCACGAGTGCGGCGGTCCCCAACGCTGCCCTGATCGATCTGGTCGTCGCCAGCCGCAAGGACCGGCAGGAGGCCGCCGATGCGGTGGGAGACTCATCCATCGGCTACGCGATCGCGCTGGAGAAGGGGGATTGCGAAAAGGTCACCGTCGCACCCGCAGACAATGATGCGAAGCCGCCGCTCGATGCGTGGACCGCATGCCAACGCGCAAAGTCGGTTCTGGCTACCAGACAGGCGACGCTGGACAAGCTGGATGCCCGTCTGGGTCAGACGCTGGCGCTTGGCGGTGGTCAGGGGGCGGCGTCGACCGGCGCAGCAACCGAACCGGGCGTGGTCGTCCCGGGTGGCGGCGGCAGCGTGCCATCGGACGAGGCCGTGCGCGACGTGGCGCAGGCGATCGTCAAGATCGTCACCCGCCCCTCGATCAACGAGGTGTTGATGTTCTGCATCGGCTATCTCGGCAAGAACCCCGATTACGACAAGACGGGCGCGGCGATCGAGATACCGGACGCCGAAACCAAGGCGATGTGCGCGAACACGGTTGCGCGCCGGGCGAGTGATGAGAACACGGCGGCGGCAGAACTCAACAGTGAATATAACGAATCGCCGATCCAGTGACGGACAGTCCGCCGGACGGCGGCATGCCGATCGCGACACAGCCCGGCGTGGAGACACGCCGGGCTGTTATATTTCGGAGCCAGCGCCGACCGACGCCGGGGTTCCGGCATCATGACGATCATTGCGGAGCACCGTGCGGCAGACCCGTCACGAGCACGCCCGACTCTGCTTCACGTCCCGCGCGGATCCACGGCGATGCTGCCGGGGGGTGATGCCCCGGGCGGGTGATGCCGTCGCGCGGACGCATGTCATCTCCCCCGCAAGCAACGCTTTCCCGCGGTGCGTCCCCAGTATGGCTGAAAGTTACACCCAAACCCGGCATCGTTTCCCCTGATTTCCCCGAAAATCCCGTTGCCGACCGGGTTAACCCTTGATACACCCCGTTCCACACAGGGGCATGGTTTCATCGGTCGCAATGTGCGGCCGGGACGCGGCGAAGGTCGGGTTCCGGGGCGGTGAAGCGTGCGCGCCAGGTGCGGAGCGGCGTGTTGGTCAGGGGTCGGTATCAGGGCGAAGGGATCGGACTTGTCGATGACAAGGGCCGGGTCGCCATACCTTCCTCACTTCGGACCACACTGGCAGCGAATGCGCCCAAGGCGGACGGGAAGACCGGCGGCACGGTAATCGTGGGCCCGCACCAGAAGAGCAAATGCCTGGTCGCCTACGATCAGGGCTATCTCGACATCCTGGCCGAGCAGCTCGACCGGCGCGAGGCGGAGCATACCGGGCCGGGCGGCGAGTTCGACTACAACATCAAGCGTCGCGCGGCAGCGGGCGAAGCGGTGCCGTTCGACGGTTCCGGCCGGTTCATCATGCCAGCGTTTCCACGCTTCTACGCGTCGATCGGCGAGCATGCGTTCTTCTACGGCGTGCTCGACTATATCGAGATCTGGGACCCGGCGACGCTGATCGCGGAACCGGACATCGCCGACAACGTCAAGGCGGCGGCGCGTTTCCATATGATGCAGAAGGGGCTGACGCTGTGAGCGACTCGGCGCCTCATGTTCCCGTGCTGCTCGACGAGGTCGTCGCCGCGCTCGCTCCGGCTCCGGGCGAGACGATGATCGACGGGACTTTCGGAGCGGGCGGCTACACGCGCGCGCTGCTGGCGAAAGGCGTACGGGTGATCGCGTTCGATCGCGACCCGGATGCAATCCTGGCGGGACAGGCGGCGGTGGTCGAGGGGGCGATCGATGGCCTGACGCTGGTGCAGGCCGATTTCTCCGCGATGGAATCGGCGATCGAGTCGCCGGTCGACGGCGTGACGCTGGATATTGGCGTGTCGTCGATGCAGCTCGATCAGGCGGAGCGGGGCTTCTCGTTCCAGTCGGACGGACCGCTCGACATGCGGATGGCACAGGCCGGGATGAGCGCGGCGGACTTCGTCAACGAGGCGGACGAAGAGGCGATTGCCGACGTGCTCTACCAATATGGCGACGAGCCCAAGTCGCGCCGGGTCGCGCGCGCGATCGTCGCGGCACGGCCGCTGACCCGGACGGGAGAACTGGCGACGGTGGTGCGCAAGGCGCTGGGCTACCGGCCGCACGACAAGAAGGACCCGGCGACGCGGACCTTTCAGGCGATCCGCATCCACATCAACCGCGAGCTGGACGAACTGGCCGAAGGGCTGGCGGCGGCGGAGCGCGTGCTGAAGCCGGGCGGGCGGCTGGCGATCGTGACGTTCCACAGTCTGGAGGACCGGATGGTCAAGCGCTTCCTGCGCGACCGGTCGGGCGGTGCGCCTTCAGGTTCGCGTCATCTGCCGCAGGCCAGTGCCGCGGCGGCCCCGAGTTTTCAGAAGGTCGGTCGCGCGGTGCGCGCCGGCGAGGCGGAGCTGGCACGCAACCCGCGTGCGCGCTCCGCGACATTGCGGATGGCGACGCGGACGGAGGCCCCGGCGTGGGGGGCGTCCCCCGCCAGTGCGGCGAACGGGCGACAGGAGGCGACAATATGACGGCGGCGTATCGACTGAAGGGGATCGGGTGGTTCGGCGGGGCCGTCGTGGTCGTGCTCGGCTTCTATCTCGTGTCGCTGCAGGTCGCCACCGAGCGCAAGAAGCTGGAGCAGCTGAACGGTCGCATCCTGTCCGCGCAGCGCGACATCCGCGCGCTGGAGACGGAGTTCGACACGCGCGCGAACCTGGCGCAGCTGGAGAAGTGGAACGGCGACACGCTCGCGCTGTCCGCGCCGGTCGCCCGCCAGTTCGTCAGCGATGAGGGTGCGCTCGCCGCGCTGGACGTGACTCAGCCGATGATGCCGGCGATGAAGGACGGCCGCATGCAGACCGCCGCGCTGCTCGTGCCGTCGGGCGTTCAGCAGCCGCTGAATCAGCCGCAGCCGGTGCAGGTGACGCAGCCGCAGGCTGCGATGACGCTGGTCGCCGCCAACGCCCCAGCGCTCCGCACGCCCGCCGCCGTCCGCGTTGCTGCCGTCGTCGCCACGCCGCAGGCTGCACCGGCGCGCGCCGTCGAGGCCAGTGTCGTCCGCGCCGCCGCGGCCGTCGCGAAGGTCCGGCCGCAGGCCGTGGCGATGCTCGATCGCAAGCTGCTGTCCGACAGCACGTTCAGCGACATCCTCTCCTCCGCCCGGGCGGAAGCGCGCAAGCGGTGACCACGTTGGTCGCCCGTCCCGTGCAACAGCGTAACACGCCGAAGCAGCGCCACGCGCTGGTCGCGACGTCGCACACGCGGCTGATGATGCTGCTGCTGCTGTTCGGCGTGGCGGTGCTGGTCGTGATCGGGCGGCTGAGCATGCTGGCGGCGTTCGCGGGTAGCGAAGCACGCACGGCCGTGGCGACGCTGGCGGCGCGGGGCGATATCGTCGACCGCAACGGGTCGCCGCTGGCGCGGACGATCGACGCCTGGACGATCGGCGTCCACCCACGCAAGTTGATGGGCGACAAGATGGAGCTCGCGTCGCGCCTCGCCGCGCTGATGCCGGACCGCGGGGATCAGGCGTGGTTCTATGGACAGCTGACCAAGGATGTGAATTTCACCTATCTCCAGCAGCGGGCTTCCCCGGCGCTGGTGGAGCAGGTGAATGCGCTGGGTGAGCCCGCGATCGTGTTCGCGCGCGAGACCCAGCGCCTCTACCCGCAGTCGACGATGGCGGCCCACGCGCTCGGTTTCCTGTCGACGGACGGCCACGGCATGAGCGGCATGGAGCGCGTGCTGGACGAGCGGCTGACCAATCCCGCCACCGCGGGCAAGCCGGTCGCGCTGTCGATCGACACGCGCGTGCAGGCGGCGATGGAGAGCGAACTCGGCCGATCGATGACGACCTTCTCCGCGCGCGGAGCGGGCGGGATCGTCCTCGATGTGGCGACCGGCGAGGTCATCGCGATGGTGTCGTTGCCGACGTTCAACCCGAACCGCGTCGGCATGGCGGGCAGCGAGCAGCTGCGCAACATCACGACGCAAAGCGTGTTCGAGCTGGGATCGACGTTCAAGCCGATCACGATGGCGACCGCGATGGACACGGGCGTGGTCACGTCGTTCCAGCGCCGCTTCGACGCGACGCATCCGCTGAAGGTCGGCCGCTACACGATCCATGACGAGCGCGGCGATCCCAAGCGCTGGCTGAACATGGCCGAGACGCTGATTTATTCGTCCAACATCGCCACCGCGCGCGTCGCCGACGAAGTTGGGCCGGAGCGCATGCAGACGATGTTCCGCAAGCTGGGATTCGACACCAAGCCCGATATCGAACTGCGCGAGAAGGGCCGCCCGCTCTGGCCGAAATACTGGGCGCGGACGACGACGATGACGACGGCCTATGGTCATGGCATCGCGGTGACGCCGCTTCACCTCGCCAGCGCCTATGCCGCGCTGGTCAATGGCGGCATCTGGCGACCGGCGACGTTATTGAAGATCGACCCCAGCCACGCGCCGGTCGGCCGCCGCGTCATCAGCGAGCAGACGAGCGCACGGATGCGCCAGATGCTGCGCCTGATCGTGCAGCGGGGCACCGGTCGCCGGGGCGAAGCGCCGGGCTACCGCGTCGGCGGCAAGACCGGTACGGCGGAAGCGGCCGTGGCAGGCGGTTACGATCGGTCGCGCAACGTCGCCACCTTCGCGACGGCTTTCCCGATGGATGCCCCGCGCTATGTCGTGCTGGCGATGCTCGATTCGCCGCTGGGGACGAAGGAGACTGGCGGGTGGAAGACCGCTGCCTACAACGCCGCACCGGCCGTTGGCCGCACGATCAGCCGCGTGGGTGCGATCCTGGGCGTGATGCCCGACGAGAACCGCGACATCGACGTGTCCGACATCGTGCCGACGCTGTGGGACGACCCCAGCCGCCGCATGCCGACCGGGCAGTGAGTGCGATGCGGGTGAGCGCGCGATGAAGCTGGGCAGCCTGATCGGCGAAGGCGGCAACGAGGACGCGGTCGTCACCGGCTTCGCGATCGACCACCGCAAGGTCGCGCCGGGCACGGTGTTCGGGGCGTTCCGCGGCGCGCGGGTGAACGGCGAAGATTATATCGCCGATGCGGTGCGCGCCGGGGCGATCGCGGTCATCGCGAGACCGGAGGCGGTGGTCGAGGGCGCGGTGCACATCGCCGACGATGAGCCGCGTGCGGCGTTCGCGCGGGCGGCGGCACGGTTCTTCGGGCCGTTTCCCTCGTGCGCGGTGGCGGTCACGGGGACCAACGGCAAGACTTCCACTGTCGAGATGACGCGGCAGTTGTGGCGAATGGCGGGGCATCATGCTGCCTCGATCGGTACGCTTGGCGTGACGACCGCGGACGAGCGGGTGACGACCGGACTGACTACGCCGGACGTGGTGACGTTCCTGTCGAACGTCGCGGGGCTGGCACGAGAGGGCGTGACGCATCTGGCGTTCGAGGCGTCGAGCCACGGGCTGACGCAGTATCGGACCGAGGGGCTGTCAGTGACGGCGGCGGCGTTCACGAACCTGAGCCGCGATCATCTCGACTATCATGGCGACATGGCTGCCTATCTGACCGCGAAGATGCGGTTGTTCTCCGAGGTGCTGGCACCGGAGGGAACGGCGGTGGTGTGGGCCGACGATGCCGAGGCGGCGCGCGTCGTCGATCTGGCGCGGGAACGAGGCAACAGGCTCGTCACGGTCGGCACGCGCGGCACGACGTTGCGGCTGGTGGGGCGCGATCCGACGTTGCTGGGGCAGGGGCTGACGATCGAGGCGGACGGTTCGACCTATCAGGTGCGGCTACCGCTGATCGGCGCGTATCAGGCGGCGAACGCGCTGGTCGCGGCCGGGCTGGTGATCGCAACCGGCGGCGACGTGGCGCGGACGCTCTCCGATCTGGCGCGGTTGCAGCCGGTGCGCGGCCGGCTGGAACGGGCGGCGATCGCGAAGAGCGGCGCGCCGATCTATGTCGATTACGCGCACACGCCCGACGCGATCGAGGCGGCCATCGCCGCGCTGAAGCCGCATGCCGGCGGACGCCTGATCGTGGTGTTCGGCGCGGGCGGCGACCGCGATCCGGGCAAGCGCGAGACGATGGGGCAGGTCGCCGTGCAGCAGGCGGACCGCGTCATCGTGACCGACGACAATCCCCGAACTGAAGATCCGGCGGCGATCCGGCGCGAAGTGTTGGCGGGTGCGCGCGGCGCGATCGAGATCGGCGACCGCCGCGCCGCCATCGCCGCCGCAATTCGCGAAGCCGGGGCGGAGGATATCGTGCTGATCGCGGGCAAGGGGCACGAGCAGGGGCAGATCGTCGGCGATCTGGTGCTGCCGTTCGACGATGTCGCCGTGGCGCGGGAGTGTGCCGGGTGAACGATGCTAGTGTGTCGAGTGGTGGCAAGCCGGTTTCGCTGCTAGCTGTGCAACGAACTGTTGTCGCGGCGCGCTACATAGAAACGGGCCCCCGCGTTGATGCTAACGTGGGGAATGTCTTGGGGCAGGCTCGGCCGAAGCTCGGTCTTCGTTACGGGGCGGGGCGGTGACGGCGCTCTGGACGTCTGGCGACATCGCCACGGCGACGCGAGGTGCTGCCTCAGTCGACTTCGCGGTGTCCGGGGTCGCGTTCGACAGCCGCGAGGTTGGGCCGGGCGACCTGTTCGTCGCGCTGAAGGGCGAGGCGACGGATGGTCATCGCTTCCTCGATCAGGCGTTCGCGCAGGGTGCCGCGGGGGCGATCGTCAGCGACGACTGCGGGTATCCGCACGTTCGCGTCGCGGACAGCTTCGCCGCGCTGGAAGACCTCGCCCGCGCCAGCCGCGCGCGGACCGAGGCGCGGATCATCGGCGTCACCGGATCGGTCGGCAAGACCAGCGCGAAGGAGGCGCTGTACGCTTGTCTCGATCGCATCTGGCGGGGTCAGGCACACCGGTCTGTGCTCAGCTACAACAACCATACGGGCGTTCCGCTTAGCCTGTCGCGGATGCCGGCGGCGACTCGCGCGGCGGTGCTGGAGATGGGCATGAACCACGCCGGCGAGCTGGCGCATTTGACCACGCTCGTCCGGCCGCATGTCGCGATCGTCACCGCCATTGCGCCGGCGCACACCGAATTCTTCCGCGACGAGAGCGCGATCGCGGATGCGAAAGGCGAAATCTTCGCCGGGCTGGAGCCGGGCGGGACGGCGATCGTCCCCTATGACAGCCCGCACCGCGACCGGCTGATCGCGGCGGCCCAGCCTCATGCAGCGCGCACCGTGACGTTCGGGACGGACAAGGCCGCCGATGTCCGCGCGGTCGAGGCGATGCGGTTACCGACCGGCGGCAGCTTCGTGACCGCGCGCATCGGCGAGAAGGAATTGAGCTTCACGCTGTCGCAGCCGGGCGCGCACTGGGTGTCGAATGCGCTGGCGGTGCTGGCGGCGGTCGATGCGGTCGGTGGCGATCTGGGGCTGGCCGGGCTGGCGCTGGCGGAGCTGGGCGGGCTGGCCGGGCGGGGCGCGCGGTTTACGGCGACGCTGCCCGGTGGAGGCGAGGCGCTGGTGATTGACGAGGCCTACAACGCCAACCCGGCATCGATGCGCGCGACGCTCGCGGTGTTGGGCGAGGAAGCCGGGCGGCATGTCGCGGTATTGGGCGAGATGCGCGAACTCGGCCACGCGTCGGCCGATTACCACGCCGGGCTGGCGGAGCCGATGCTGGCGGCGCGCGTCGAAGCGGCCGTTCTGGTCGGCGAAGCGATGCGCCCGCTTGCGGAAAGGCTTGAGGGCCGAATTGCTATCGTCCATTGCGCCGACGCGAGCGCAGCGCTGGCCGCCGCACGCGAGATGATCGCGCCGGGCGACGCGGTGCTGGTCAAGGGATCGAACGGGGTGGGCCTCGCCCGCGTCATCGCGGGGCTGAAGGGCGCGTAATGTTGTACTGGATCGCGGAGCATCTGGGTTTCTCGGGGCTCCTCAACCTCATTCGCTATCAGTCGTTCCGGACTGGTGCGGCGGTGGCGACGGCATTGTTCATCGGCCTGATCATCGGGCCGCGCTTCATCGGCTGGCTGCGCGTGCGGCAGGGTAAGGGGCAGCCGATCCGCGCCGACGGTCCGCAGACCCACCTCGCCAAGCGGGGCACCCCGACGATGGGCGGGCTGATGATCCTGACCAGCATGGCGCTGTCGATCCTGATCTGGATGGACCTGTCCAACCCGTTCGTCTGGGCTTGCCTGTTCGTGACGCTGGGGTTCGGCGCGATCGGGTTCCTCGACGATTACGACAAGGTGCGAAAGGCAACGACGGCAGGCGTGCCCGGCCGCGTGCGGCTGCTGCTGGAATTCGGGATCGCGGGCATCGCGTCGTGGATCATCATGGGGCAGAACGGGACCGGCCTGTACCTGCCGTTCACGAACCGCATGTATATCGAATTGTGGTACTTCTACCCGCTGTTCGCGGCGTTCACGATCGTCGCGTTCGGCAATGCCGTGAACCTGACCGACGGGCTGGACGGGCTGGCGACGATGCCAGTTATCATCGCGTCTGTCGCGTTCATGGTCATCGTGTATCTGGCCGGGAACGCCAAGTTCGCCGATTATCTGGGTATCCAGCACGTTCCGCGCGCAGGCGAACTCGCGATCTTCTGCGGCGCGGTGGTCGGCGCGGGCCTTGCGTTCCTGTGGTTCAATGCGCCACCGGCGGCGGTGTTCATGGGCGACACGGGTTCGCTGGCGCTGGGCGGCGCGCTGGGCACGATCGCGGTCGTCGCGCATCACGAACTGGTGCTGGGGATCATCGGTGGGCTGTTCGTGGTCGAGGCGATGAGCGTCATCATCCAGGTGTTCTTCTACAAGCGCACCGGCAAGCGCGTGTTCCGGATGGCGCCGATCCACCATCATTTCGAACAACTCGGCTGGAGCGAGCCGACGGTGGTGATCCGGTTCTGGATCATCGCCTTCGTGCTGGCGCTCGCCGGTCTGTCGACGTTGAAGCTGCGGTGATCGTCTCGCGCGCCTGGGCGGGGAAGCGGTACGCGGTGCTGGGGCTGGCGCGTTCCGGCTCGGCGACGGTGCGGGCGCTGCTCGCGAGTGGGGCGAGCGTTGTCGCTTGGGATGCGGATGAAGCGCGGCGGGACGCGATCCTCCCCGGCACGGGGAGGTGGCAGCCGGAGGCTGACGGAGGGGTAGACGCGAGCGGCGTCGCCCGTGGCCACCCCTCCACCAGCCTCGCTGGTTCCCCTCCCCGTGCCGGGGAGGATTTGCGTCTTGCCCCGCTCGACGACCTGACCGGGTTCGACGCGGTGGTCGTGTCCCCGGGGGTGCCGCTGAACACGCATCCGCTCGCAGCGCAGGCGAAAGCGGCGGAGGTGCCGGTTATCGGCGATATCGAACTGTTCGCACAGGCGCGTTCCGAACTGCCGCCTCACAAGGTTGTCGGGATCACCGGCACGAACGGCAAGTCCACGACGACGGCGCTGATCCATCATCTTTGCCAGACGGCGGGTATCCCGAGCCTGATGGGTGGTAATATCGGCCTGCCGATCCTCGCGCAGGAGCCGTTGGCGGCGGGTGGCGTGTATGTGCTGGAGCTGTCGAGCTACCAGATCGACCTGACGCGGAGCCTCGATTGCGAGGTGGCGGTGCTGCTGAACGTGACGCCCGATCACCTCGACCGCTATGACGGGTTCGAGGCGTATGCGGCGTCGAAGGCGCGGCTGTTCGCGATGCAGTCGCCGGAGCATGAGGCAGTGATCGGCATCGGCGATGCGGCGTCGGCGCAGATCGCGCGCGGGCTGTCGGCGCGGGGCGAGCATCTGACCAAGATCGCACCGGGCGCGTGCATGGATCAGCGTAGCTGGCCGTCGTTGCAGGGGCCGCACAATGCGCAGAACGCGCTGGCGGCGATCGCGGTGGCCAAGGCGTTGGGGATTGCCGAGGCCGATATCGATCGCGGGCTGGCGAGCTTCGCGGGGCTGCCGCACCGGATGGAGCTGGTCGCGACGGTGAACGGGGTCGCCTATGTCGACGACAGCAAGGCGACCAACCCGGAGAGTACCGCGCCGGCGCTGGGCGCGTTCGGGCGGGTGCACTGGATCGTCGGGGGGCGGCCGAAGGGCGACGACCTCGACGCATGTGCGCCGTATTTCGACAGGGTCGCCGCCGCTTACACGATCGGCGAGGCTGGGCCGCGGTTCGCCGAGGTGCTGAAGGGTCGCGTTCCGGTGGTGGAGCAGGCGGGCACGCTGGATGCCGCCGTTCGCCACGCCGCTGCCGCCGCGCAACCGGGTGATACGGTGTTGCTGTCGCCGGCCTGCGCCAGCTTCGACCAGTTCAGCGATTACGAGGCGCGGGGGCGGGCGTTCCGCGCGGCGGTGGGAGACTTGGCATGAGCGATATCCGCGCCAACCCGACCAAGGGCGCGCGCCTGATGGCGCAGGTGAAGAAGCGCGGCGGGCGTGGCGACCGGTCGCCGCTCGGCACGTGGTTCTGGGATATCGATCGCATGCTGCTGCTGCTGACACTGCTGCTGATCGCGATCGGGCTGGTGGCGGTGGCGGCGGCTAGCCCGGCCTCGGCGGTACGCTATTCGGGCGAGCACAAGAAGTTCGCGCCGCTGTATTACTTCTGGCGGCAGTTGATGTGGGTCGGCGTGTCGCTGCCGGTGCTGTTCTTCGTGTCGATGCTGCCCGCCGTGCTGGCGCGAAGGTTGGCGGTAGCGGGCGCGGGCGTGTTCGGGCTGCTGCTGGCGCTCGCGCCGCTGATCGGGGCGGAGCATAACGGCGCGCGGCGTTGGATCGGGGTCGGCATCGCCGAGTTCCAGCCGTCCGAGTTCCTGAAGCCGATGTTCATCGTGACCGTCGCGTGGCTGTTGTCGCTGAAGGCGAAGGACGACGAGCTGCCGACCGTACTCATCACCGGCGGGATGACGGCATTGGTTGCGTTCCTGCTGATGTTGCAGCCGGATTTCGGTCAGACGGTGATCTTCTGCACGGTGTGGATGGCGCTGCTGATGATCGCGGGTACGCCGATGCGGTATCTGGCGGGGCTGGTGGCGATGGTGCCGGTCGGGCTCGCTGCCGCGTACATGTTCTACGGCACCGCTCGGCAGCGGATCGACGCGTTCCTGTTCCCGAACGTCGAGGGTGAGGGCGCGGCCGACCATTTCCAGGTCGATGCGGCGCACCGCACGCTGACCGCGGGAGGCTGGACCGGCACCGGCCCCGGCGGCGGATCGGCGAAGTTCGGGCTGCCGGAAGCGCACACCGACTATATCTTCTCCGTTATAGGCGAGGAGTTCGGGCTGATCGCCTGTGCCGTCGTTGCGATCGTGTTTCTGGCGATCGTGGTGCGCGTGTTCGTCAAGCTGCTGGACGAGCAGGACGAGTTCAAGCTGCTCGCCGCATCGGGGCTGGCGGTGCAGTTCGGCGCGCAGGCGCTGGTCAGCATGGCGGTCAATACCGGCCTCGCGCCGTCGAAGGGCATGACGCTGCCGTTCATCAGTTATGGCGGGTCGTCGATGATCGCGCTGTCGATCGGCATGGGCTTGCTCCTGGCGTTCACCCGGCGCAATCCGTTCCTGACGCGGTCGCCTTACGTGGTCCGCTGGAGCGGGGAATGAACAAGCATTACGTGCTGGCAGCGGGCGGGACGGGCGGCCACATGGTCCCGGCCGCGGCGCTGGCGGCGGAATTGATGAAGCGCGGCCACCGCGTGGCGCTGGTCAGCGATCAGCGTGGGGTGCGCTTCCCGGGGCTGTTCGACGGCGTGCAGACGCATGTCCTGCCGGCTGGGCGATTTCAGGTGAAGCGGCCGCTGGGCTGGGCATCGGCGGCGCGCGAGATGTGGCGCGGACGCGCGATGGCGCGCGAGTTGTACCGGACGTTCAAACCCGCGGCGGTGATCGGTTTCGGCGGATATCCCGCGATGCCCGCACTGCTGGCGGCATTCGCGAGCGGTATCCCGACGGCGGTTCACGAGCAGAATGCGGTGCTGGGCCGCGTCAACCGGCTGGTGGCGCGCCGCGTCGATGCGATCGCCACGAGCTATGCGACGACCGAGCGGCTGTCGGAAAAACTCGCGGGCAAGGTCCACCTCGTCGGCAATCCGGTGCGGGAGGCGGTGCTGGCGCTGCGGGCCAAACCCTATCCGCTGCTGGAGGATGACGGCATCTTTCGCGTGCTGGTGACCGGCGGCAGTCAGGGCGCGAGCATCCTGTCGAAGGTGGTGCCGGATGGGCTGGCGATGTTGCCGGCGGCGTTCCGGCGGCGATTGCAGGTGACGCATCAGGCGCGGATCGAGGACATCGACGCCGCGCGCGCGAAATATGCCGAGCATCACATCCCGGCCGAACTGGCGACGTACCTGCCCGACATGCCCGAGCAGCTGGCATGGGCGCATCTGGTCATCGGGCGCGCGGGAGCATCGACGATCGCGGAACTGACGGCGGCGGGACGGCCGGCGATCCTGGTGCCGCTGCCGTCGGCGACCGACGATCATCAGACCGCGAACGCGCGCGAGATGTCGCAGGCCGGGGGGGCGCGGACGATCGTGCAATCGGACTTCACCGCGGTGGAACTGGCGAAGCAGATGCAGAAGCTGGGGCTGGACCCGGCGGGCATGGAAAATGCGGCAGGGCGCGCGAAGAGCGTCGGCCGGCCGAATGCGGTGAGCGATCTCGCCGATCTGGTCGAGAGCCTGGATGCGCCGGTATCGCGGCTGCCGGTCGGCAAGCCGCAGCGCAAGGAGGCGTTCGCGTGAAACAGATCGTACCATTCCTCCCCGGCACGGGGAGGGTAACCAGCGTAGCTGGTGGAGGGGCAGCCACAGGCGATGCCGCTTGGGGCTGCCCCTCCGTCCCGCCTTTGGCGCGCCACCTCCCCGTACCGGGGAGGATTTGATGCGGGGCGTCGCCACCGACATCGGCACGATCCATTTCGTCGGGATCGGCGGGATCGGCATGTCGGGCATTGCGGAGGTGATGAAGAACCTCGGCTATGCCGTGCAGGGCAGCGACGTGGCGGAGGGCTATGTCGTGCAGGGCCTGCGCGACAAGGGCATCCCGGTCGCGATCGGCCATGCCGCCGAGAATATCGGCGATGCGGCGGTCGTCGTCGTGTCGACCGCGATCGTGCGGTCGAACCCGGAGGTCGAGGCGGCGCTGGAACGACGCGTGCCGGTGGTGCGGCGTGCGGAGATGCTCGCCGAACTGATGCGCCTGAAGTCGACCGTCGCGGTGGCGGGAACGCATGGCAAGACGACGACGACCAGCATGGTCGCGGCGCTGCTGGATGCGGGCGGGATCGATCCGACCGTCATCAACGGCGGCATCATCAACAGCTACGGATCGAACGCACGACTGGGCGCGAGCGACTGGATGGTCGTGGAGGCCGACGAGAGCGACGGCAGCTTCCTGCGGCTGGACGGCACGATCGCGGTCGTCACCAACATCGATCCCGAGCATCTGGACCATTACGGGTCGTTCGACGCGGTGAAGGATGCTTTCGTCGAGTTCGTGGAGAACGTGCCCTTCTATGGCGCGGCGCTGCTGTGCCTCGACCACCCGGAGGTGCAGAATGTTTTGCCGCGCGTGCGCGACCGGCGGGTGGTGACGTACGGCTTTTCGGCGCAGGCGGACGTGCGCGGCGTCAACGTCACGCCGGTCCCGGGCGGCAACCGGTTCGAGTGCATCGTGCGCGAGCGGGACGGCAAGACCCGCTCGATCGAGGGTATCGAGATGCCGATGCCCGGTCGCCACAACGTCCAGAACGCGCTCGCCGCGATCGGCGTGGCGCTGGAAATGGGCATTCCCGATGCGGTGATCCAGCAGGGGTTTGCCGCGTTCGGCGGGGTCAAGCGGCGTTTTACCAAGGTGGGCGAGGTCCGCGGATCGACGATCATCGACGATTACGGTCATCATCCCGTGGAAATCCGCGCCGTGCTGGCGGCGGCGCGCGAGGGTGCGCAGGGGCGGGTGATCGCGGTGGTGCAGCCGCATCGTTTTTCGCGGCTTGGCAATTTAATGGAAGACTTCCAGACGGCGTTCAACGATGCCGACCGGGTGCTGGTGACGCCAGTCTATGCCGCGGGCGAGCAGCCGATCCCCGGTGTCGACGCCGATGCGCTGGTCGAAGGGCTGAAGCGGCGCGGGCATCGTCATGCCGCGACGGTGGCCGACGCCGACGCGCTGGCGGACGAACTCGCCGCGACGTTGCGGCCGGACGACATGATCGTGTGCCTGGGTGCCGGCGACATCACCAAATGGGCCGCCGGTCTGGCCGATGCGATCGAGGCCCGTAATGGGGTTGCGGGATGAACGACTGGATCAAGGCATCGCTCGACGCGCAGAAGCAGATGCTCGACGCGCAGCAGCAGGCGCTGACCATCGGCAAGAATGCGGTCGGCACCGGCGAAGCGCTGGCGCAGGCGCAGGAGGCGTCGAAGCGCGCGATCGAGGCCAATCTGGCGGCGTGGCAGGCGTGGACGCGGTTGTGGGGCGTGGGGCCGTGGTGACGGCGGACGCCCTTCAGCCCGTAATGCCGGCGGTGCGTGGGCGCTTGACCCGCGACGCGGCGCTGGCACCGCTGGTGTGGTTCAAGACCGGCGGTGCGGCGGAGTGGCTGTTCGAGCCCGCCGACGCCGACGACCTGTCGGACTTCCTGGCAGCGCTCGATCCGGTGGTGCCGGTCTGGCCGCTGGGGCTGGGATCGAACCTGATCGTGCGCGACGGGGGTATGCCCGGCGTGACGGTGCGGCTGGGCAAGCCGTTCGCGAAGGTCGAGCAGCTGGATGCGACGACGTTGCGCTGCGGTGGCGGGACGAGCGGTATCCTGGCATCGTCGACCGCGCGGGATGCGGGGATCGGCGGGATCGAGTTCCTGCGATCGATCCCCGGAACGGTGGGTGGGTTCGTGCGGATGAACGGTGGTGCGTACGGTCGGGAGGTCGCCGACGTGCTGGTCAAGTGCGAGGTCGTGCTGCGGTCCGGCGAGCGGCGGACGCTGGCGCCAGCGGAGCTTGGCTATACCTATCGGCACAGCGACCTGCCGGAGGGTGCGGTGGTGGTGAGCGCGACATTGCGTGGTCACCCGGCCGAACCCGCGGCGATCGGCGCGGAGATGGACCGGATCGCGGCCGAGCGCGAGGCGTCGCAGCCGCTGCGTTCGCGGACCGGCGGATCGACGTTCAAGAATCCGACGGGGCACAAGGCCTGGGCGCTGATCGATGCGGCGGGCTGTCGTGGGCTGACGCGTGGCGATGCGCAGGTATCGGAGAAGCACTGTAATTTCCTGCTGAATCTCGGTTCTGCGTCGAGTGCGCAGATCGAGGCACTGGGCGAAGAGGTGCGCGAGCGGGTGAAGGCGCAGTCCGGCGTGACGCTGGAATGGGAAATCCAGCGCGTGGGAGTGGCGGGATGATTGATATTCTTCAAATCCTCCCCGGAACGGGGAGGGGGACCGCGCAGCGGTGGAGGGGCAGCCACGAGCGGGACGGCCTGCGGCTACCCCTCCGTCAGCCTGCGGCTGCCACCCCCCCGTGCCGGGGAGGATTTCTGTAATGCACATCGCAGTCCTGATGGGCGGTTGGTCCGCGGAGCGGCCGGTGTCGCTGCAATCCGGTGCTGGCGTGGCCGATGCTCTGGAGTCGCGCGGGCACCGGGTGACGCGGATCGACATGGATCGCGACGTCGCCGCGCGACTGGCGGAGGCGAAGCCCGATCTGGTGTTCAACGCGCTCCACGGCTCGCCGGGCGAGGACGGCACAGTACAGGGCATGATGGACCTGATGGGGCTGCGCTATACGCATAGCGGCCTCGCCACGTCCGTCATCGCGATCGACAAGGTGCTGACGAAGCAGGCATTGGTCCCGCACGGCGTGCCGATGCCCGGCGGTCGTATCGTCAAGTCCGCCGACCTGTACGAGCGCGATCCGTTGCCGCGTCCCTATGTCCTGAAGCCGGTTAACGAGGGATCATCAGTCGGCGTCGCGATCGTCACCGCGGACGGGAATTACGGCGATCCGATCTCCCCGCACGCGACCGGCCCGTGGCAGGCGTTCGACGAACTGCTGGCCGAGCCGTACATTCGCGGGCGCGAGCTGACGACGGCGGTGCTGGGCGACCGGGCGCTGGGCGTGACCGAGTTGAAGCCGAAGAACGGCTGGTACGACTTCGACGCGAAATACACGGACGGCTTGACCGAGCATGTCTGTCCGGCGCAGATCCCGGACGAGATCGCCGATGCCTGCAAGTCGCTGGCCTTGGAGGCGCATCGCCTGCTCGGCTGCAAGGGCGCGAGCCGATCAGATTTCCGCTGGGACGACGAGCGCGGTGTCGACGGGCTGTTCCTGCTGGAGGTCAATACGCAACCGGGGATGACGCCGCTCAGCCTGGTGCCGGAACAGGGTCGCCATGTCGGCATGGACTATGCCGATCTGGTGCAGGCGATCGTCGACGAAGCCCTGAAGGACGGGTCCGTCAGGGACGGGCCACAATGAGCCGCACGATCAAGCGCGGCGCGCCGCCGAAGCGCCCGGCCCCGCGCAAGCGTCAGCCGGTGAAGAAGACGCCGTTGTTCGCGCGGCTCGTCCAGAAACTGCCGATCAGCGAGGCGACGCTGAAGAAGGCGGTGACGTGGACGATCACCGGCGCCGCGGGCATCGCCGCGGTTGTCGCGGCGACGTATATCGGCGTGCCCGGCATGGTCGGTGCGGCGCTAGCCGAGACGGCGGGGCAGGCCGGCTTTCGTGTCGAGCAGATCGAGATCACGGGCCTGAAGCGGATGGACCGGATGTCGGTCTATGCCGTCGCGCTGGACCAGCAGAGCCGGGCGATGCCGCTCGTCGACCTGGAATCGGTGCGGCAGAACCTGTTGCGCTATGGCTGGATCGCGGACGCGCATGTGTCGCGGCGGCTGCCCGACACGCTGCTGGTCGATATCGTCGAGCGTGCGCCGGCGGCGGTGTGGCAGGACCGCGGCGACCTGACGCTGATCGACAAGGACGGCGTGCTGCTGGAGCCGGTGCGGCCGGACGCGATCCCCGACCTGCCGTTGGTGATCGGGCCGGGCGCGGATCGGCAGATGACGGGGTATCAGACGCTCCTCGCCGCCGCGCCCGCGCTGAAACCGCGGATCAAGGCAGCGACGTGGATCGGTAACCGCCGCTGGGACCTGACGTTCGAAAGCGGCGAAACGCTGGCGCTGCCGGAGGATGACGCGGGGCGCGCGTTGATCCGGTTCGCGGAACTGGACGGGGCGCGGCCGCTGCTCGGGCGGGGCTGGTTGCGGTTCGATATGCGCGATCCTGCGAAGTTGGTTGCACGAAAGCCCGGTTTGAATCAGAATCATGCTTTAGCGGAACCCGCGGTGCAGGGCGGGCCCGAACCGGCCATCACGGACGGCGCGGACACGCAGGCAATCACCGCGGGGGCGGTCGAGGGGTAATATGGCGAAAGCAGCACCGGACGGTCTCATCACCGCACTCGATATCGGATCGTCCAAGGTCTCGGCGATGATCGCCAAGAAGGGCGATGGCGGCGAACTGATCGTGCTGGGCACCGGCCAGCGCGAGAGCCGCGGCGTCAAGCGCGGCTACATCGCCGACATGGCCGCCACCGAAGTCGCGGTGCGCGAGGCGGTGGAGCAGGCGGAGCGGATCGCGGGCCTGAACATCGAGAATGTGTGGATCGGCTTCTCCGCCGGCGGTCTCGTCAGCGACGTCGCCGAAGTCGAGTTCGAGCTGGGTGGGCACCGTGTGGAGCAGGGCGATATTGACGCGCTGCTGGCCGCGGGGCGTCAGTCGATCGACCCGCAGGGGCGGATGGTGCTGCACGCGCAGCCCGCCCTCTATACGCTGGACGGGCTGACCGGCGTGAAGAAGCCGCTGGGGCTGCACGCCGACCGGCTCGGCGTGCACATCCACGTCGTCGCCGCGGATGGCTCGCCGGTGCGGAATCTCGACCTGTGCGTGCGGTCCGCGCATCTGGAGGTGAAGTCGATCATCGCGTCGCCGGTCGCGACCGGGCTGGCGTGCCTGTCCGAAGAAGAGCGCGAGCTGGGCGTCGCGCTGGTCGAGATGGGCGCGGGGATCACCAACGTGTCGCTGTTCGCCGGGGGGATGCTTGTCGGGCTGTGCTCGATCCCGATGGGGGCGGCGGACATCACCGACGACATCGCCAGCGCGTTCGGCACTCGCCGCGCGCAGGCGGAGCGGATGAAGTGCTTCCACGGCAGCGCCAATGCGTCGCCGCGCGACAATCACGACATGATCCCGATCGTGCCGATCGCGGCCGAGGACGGACTGGGCGACGGCGCAGAGGGGACGCAGATCACCAAGGCGCAGCTGATCGGCGTCATCCGGCAGCGGCTGGAGCATCAGATGGCGGAGGTTCGCAAGGCGCTGGCGCAACTGAAGTTCGAAGGGCCGGTCGGCCGTCAGGTCGTGCTGACCGGCGGCGGCGCGGAGCTGAAGGGAATCGCCGACTACGCGCAGCAGGCGCTGGGCCGGTCGGTACGCCTCGGTCGACCGCGTGGGCTGACCGGCTTGCCGGAGGCGCATGGCGGGCCGGCGTTCGCGACGCTAGCGGGGCTGGCCTTCTATGCGGCGACCGATCCGATCGACCTGCGCAGCGTCGCGCCGAGCGGCCAGACGGTGCACCGACCGGCGGGCATGAACATCTTCCGGAAACTCATCCAGGCGGCGCGCGCGAATTATTGAACCGACAATGGTTTGGCGGCGCTTTTAAGGTGGCGGCGCGCGAGCGGGTGGGTAAAAGGGTTAATTCAGGGGTCCGGCCAGGGTTTGGGGTCGGGGACGCGGAGAGTATTGGCGATGAGCATCGAATTCCTGGCACCGGAAGTGGACGAACTGACGCCCCGCATCGCGGTGATCGGCGTCGGCGGCGCGGGCGGTAACGCGATCGCGAACATGATGCGCGCCGACGTGCAGGGCGTGGACTTCCTGGTCGCCAACACCGACGCGCAGGCGCTGAAGCAATCGACTGCGCCGAACCGGGTGCAGCTCGGCACGAAGATCACGCAGGGGCTGGGCGCGGGCGCCCGGCCGGAGATCGGTCGTGCGGCGGCCGAGGAGACGATCGACACGCTCGCCAAGCAGCTTGAGGGTTGCCACATGGTGTTCATCGCCGCCGGGATGGGCGGCGGCACCGGCACCGGTGCGGCCCCGGTCATCGCCAAGGCGGCGCGCGACATGGGCATCCTGACCGTCGGCGTCGTGACCAAGCCGTTCGCATTCGAGGGCAGCCGCCGCTCCAAGGCCGCCGATGGCGGTATCGAGGAGTTGCAGAAGTACGTCGATACGCTGATCGTCATCCCCAACCAGAACCTGTTCCTGATCGCCAACGCGAACACCACCTTCAAGGAGGCGTTCAGCATGGCGGACGAGGTGCTGCAGCAGGGCGTGCGCGGCATCACCGACCTGATGGTCATGCCCGGCCTCATCAACCTCGACTTCGCCGACGTGCGTTCGGTGATGCAGGAAATGGGCAAGGCGATGATGGGCACCGGCGAAGCGGCCGGCGACAACCGCGCGCTGGAGGCGGCGCAGAAGGCGATCGCCAACCCGCTGCTCGACGGCGTGTCGATGCAGGGCGCGAAGGGTGTCATCATCTCGATCACCGGCGGCGACGACATGCGCCTGCTGGAGGTCGACGAGGCCGCCAACCACATCCGCGATCTGGTCGATCCCGACGCCAACATCATCTGGGGATCGGCGTTCAACCCCGATCTGGAAGGTCGCATTCGCGTGTCCGTCGTCGCGACGGGCATCGAGGCGGAGGCACGTCCCGCATCGGCCGCGGCGTCCGCGCCGGAGCCGACCCGCTCGTTCAGCTTCGGCATGACGCGCAAGCCCGACGAGACGCCGTCGTTCCGTCCGACCACCGCTGCCGAGCCTGCTGCAGCGCCTGCGGCCCCGAAGGCGGAAGAGCCGATGGAGCTGTCGACGCTCGCCCCGGCGGCGTCGGACGGCACCGCGGACGACGAACTGGTGCTGGGCGCCGACACGATGATGACCCCGCCGGCACCGACGCCCGCTCCGGCTCCCGCGGCGGCACCGGTGCAGGCTGCTGCTCCCGCAGCACCGAAGCCCGCTACGCCAACCCCGGCTGCGGACGAGGGTGGGCAGCGTCGCCAGTGGCTCGCACCCGGCAGCGAAGCCGCTCCGGCTCCGGCCGCCGCTGCCCCGCGGGTGAAGCTGGGAGGCACGCTGTTCGAGCGCATGTCGAACGCCGCGCGCGGTGCGGCGCGCGACGACGACAAGGGTGGTGCCGCGGCCGACCCGGAAGCGCTGGACATCCCGCGGTTCCTGCATCGGCAGAACAACCAGTAGGATAGGAGCCGCGGGCTTTGGCCCGCGGTTTTCCGTGGTCGAGGGTTCGTTCGGTCTGCGGCTTGGTCGCCGCTGACGGACGTTTGTTCAATCTGGAAGCAATGGCGGTCCGCCTGCGTTTTACGATGAGCGCGCTTCTTTTTCTCGGATTCGGCGCGGCGGCATCTCGCTTTGAGGGTCGCCGAGAGCCGCATACCCTCATGAGTTCGCACTAAGTTGCGACCATCGGCTGTTTCTGTGGCGCCGACCAACATCATCGTCATCCCAGCGGACGTCGGCATCACCCGCGACAGGGTTATGGGAGGCGCGGGCGCCTGACCGCGGCGTTGCTTCGATTCCGGGCGTTCGCTGGACACGCAGGCAGGCGCGGGCGCCGGTGAGGGTCGTTGCCGGCCCCTCGACCGTCCGACGTTCGCCCACTCGCCGTTTCCCGGCCCCGTTTCGGCGCGCGAGGAGAAATCAGACATTGCCGGTTCACCCGCACTCGGGTTCAGGGTAATTCCATATCATGGCCCGCACATTCCGATCCGTTCTCCTCGCCGGGGCGTTTGCCGCCGCGAGTGTTCCCGCCATCGCCTCCGCCCAGGCGGTGGTGCAATCGCTGGCGCCCGGCGACGCCGACCTGCTCGCGACCCAGATGCGTGCGCTGGCCGCCAATCCCCGCGACCTGACTGCCCTTGCGACCGCAGGGGAATTGTCGATCAAGCTCGGCGATCTCAGCGGCGCGGCGGCGTTGTTCGCGCGCGCGGACCGTATCGATCCGCGCAACGGACGGGTCAAGGCGGGCATGGGGTCTATCCTCGTACGCTCCGAGCGGCCGGGCGAGGCCTTGCGGTTCTACCAGCAGGCCGAGGCGAGCGGATGGAGCGCGAGCCGCTTCGCCGCCGATCGTGGGTTGGCCTATGACCTGATCGGCGAGCAGCGGCGGGCGCAGGCGGATTACCGCCTGGCGCTGGCGACCGCGTCGGATGACGAGACGATCCGCCGCTACGCCCTGTCGCTGGGTATCGCGGGCAAGCAGGCGGAGGCGCTGGCGCAACTCGATCCGTTGGTGCGCAAGCAGGATCGCGCGGCGTGGCGGGCACGCGCGTTCGTGCTGGCGATGGGCGGCGACACGCCGGGCGCGGAGAAGATCGCGACGACGATGATGCCGGCCGGGGTTGCGCAGGGGCTGGGGCTGTTCTTCCAGCGTTTGCCGACGCTGCCGGCCGCCGACCGTGCGTTCGCGGTGCATTTCGGCGAGATCGCCGCGACCCCGGAGCGGATCGCCGATGCCCGACTGACGCCCGCGCTCGCTGCCTTGCCGCCCGAAACAGTCACGCCGGTGCAGGTGGCAGCGGTGACGCCGCAGTCTTCGGATCGCCGCTCGACCCGGCGCGAGCGGCCGGGGCGTCAGCCGCTATCCGCCACGACCGCCTCTGCGACCTCGACGGCGCCGACGGTCTTGACGGCCAATACCGGCAGCGCCCGCCCCGGCTTTGCCGCGCAGCCACGCGTGAGCGTCGCAGGGCCGACTGCTCCTGTCCCGTCGTCAGCAACGGTGCAGCCCGCCGCAACCGCGATGCGCGAGAGCGACGTGCGAGTCGCTGCGACGACGGTTCGCCCGCCGACATCGACCTTCACGCCGGCGTGGCCGGCCACGGCCCAGCCGGTTGTTTCACAGCCAGCAACCCGGACGACGCCGGTGCAGGTCGCGCAGGTTACCCCGCAATCGCTCCCGCAGCCGGTTCAGACCGCCGCCGTTCCGCCGCCGTCGACGGAGCCGGTCGCGCCGGTGCAGACGGCGGCGGCGACGCAGCGCGCGGATTCGGTGTTGGCGCGCATCGTCGCCAGCCTGTCGATCCCGGCAACGGAGCTGGGCGTGACGCAGGCGATCCCCGCCACGACCGCGCCGGTGCGTCCGATGGTGCCGGCGTCGGTCGCCAGCGCGCCGCGTTCCACCGACGGTCGCCGCGTCGTCGCCGAGGCCGCGGCGAAGGAAGCGCGTGATACCGCGGTTCGCCGGACCGTCGCTGCGAAGCTCACCGGCGATGCGGATGCCGACGACGCCAAGCCGCTGACGCCCGCGCAGAAGCGCGCTGCTGCGCGTCAGGCCGCGGCCGACAAGCGCGCCGAGGAACTGGCGCTGGCGAAGATGACGCCGGCGCAGCGCCGCGCCGCCAAGCGCAAGGCCGCAGCCGAGGCGGAAGAGACCGAGGTCGCCGACGTGAAGCTGACCCCGGCACAGAAGCGCGCGGCCGATCGCCAGGCCGCGACCGACGAGCGGGAAGCCGCCCGAGCTTTGGCGAAGATGACGCCAGCCCAGCGGCGTGCCGCGGCGCGCAAGGCCGCGGCGGACGCGGCAGCGGAGCCGGTGGAGGTCGCCGACGCGAAGTTGACGCCCGCACAGCGGCGTGGCGCCGCGCGCAAGGCGGCGGCGGAGGAGGCGGACAAGCCGCTGACACCGGCCGAGAAGCGGGCCGCGGCCCGCAAGGCGCTGGCCGACAAGAAGGCCGATGCGGAGAAGAAGGAGCTCGCCGACAAGGCGGCGGCCGACAAGAAGGCGTCGCGCTCCAATCCCTCGCGCATCTGGGTGCAGGTTGCCGGCGGGGCGAACGAGAGCGATCTGACGAAGGCGTGGAGCGGCGTGAAGGCGAAGTCGCCGGCGCTCGCCGCCCGTGCCGGCTACTCGACCCCACTGCGCGCCACCAACCGCGTACTGACCGGGCCGTTCAAGACCGATTCGGAGGCGCGTGCGTTCGTGAACCAGCTCTCCAAGCAGGGCGTGTCCGCCTTTCCCTTCACCAGCGATGCCGGCCAGCCGGTGACGAGGCTCGGCGGCAAGTGAGCGCGCATGCTCCCTGGGCTTCGAACCCGGGGAGCAGCCGGGGTCGTCTTCACGAGGAACATAGCGGGACCACGCGTGGGCCGCGCGACGCGTTCCAGCGCGACCGGGACCGCGTGATCCACTCGATCAGCTTCCGCCGGCTGCGGCACAAGACGCAGGTGTTCATGGCGCCGGACGGCGACCATTTCCGCGTTCGCCTGACGCACAGTATCGAGGTCGCGCAGATCGGGCGCGCGGTGGCGCGCGCGCTGGGGCTGAACGAGGACCTGACCGAGGCGTTATGCCTGGCGCATGACATCGGCCACCCGCCCTTCGGTCATGCCGGCGAGGATGCGCTGAAGGCCGCGACCCACGATGTCGGGGGGTTCGATCATAATGGCCACACGCTCCGCGTGCTGACGGAGATCGAGCGGCCCTATCCGCTGTGGAACGGGCTGAACCTGACCTGGGAGACGCTGGAGGGGCTGGCGAAGCATAATGGGCCGGTGCGTCATCCGGGTTGGGCGCTGGCGGCGGCGGACGCGGCGTTCCCGCTGGACCTGACCAGTCATGCCTCTCTGGAGGCGCAGGTCGCGGCGATCGCGGACGACATCGCGTACGACAATCACGACATCGACGATGGGCTGCGGGCCGGGTTGTTGACGATCGAGCAGTTGATGGCGGTGCCGCTGGTGGCGCGGGGCTGGGCGGCGGTGACCGCGCGTTACCCCGGCGTCTCGCCCACGCGGCTGGCGCGTGAACTGGTGCGCAGCCAGATCGGGACGATGGTGACCGACCTGATCGCGGAGACGCGGTCGCGGATTGCGGCCAGCGGCGTGGGGTCGGTGGACGATGTCCGCGCGGCTGGGGCGGCGCTGGTCGGGTTCTCTGCAACGATGCGCGAGGAGGAGCGCGACCTGAAGCGCTTCATGTACGCCAACCTGTACCACCATCCCCGTCAGCTGGAGGCGGCGTCCGCAGCGCACGGCGTGGTCAGCGGCCTGATCGCGGCCTACCGTGCCGACGGCGATCTGTTGCCCCCGGGGTGGCGCGACGATTTGCCGGCGGAGGAGCCGGCGCGAAGCCGGCACATCGCCGACTTCATCGCCGGCATGACCGACCGATATGCGATCACCCGCTACCGCGAGTTGATCGGGCCGATCGACTTGCCCGAGGGGTTCTGAACGGCGCGGTGGCCGTTGCCACCGCGCCGTCGCAGCCGCTTACAGCGCGTGGGTGGAAACGCCGCCGGCCGCACCCTTGGCGTCGCGGACGGAGAAGGCAACCGGGGTTTCGCCCGAGCGGCCCGTCACCCGGCCGTCGCGAACCTGGAGGCGAAACGTCTCTCCACCGGGCAGGCGACGGCCCTTAAGCACCGTCGACTTGCCGAACGCGGAGGTCGTGTAGGTGTAGGTATGGCCGTCATGGACGAACGTCCGCTGCTCGGCAGTATCAGGACCCTGGGCCATACCGATGGTGCTGGTCAGTGCGGCGGCGAGGGCGGCGAGGATGGTGGTCTTGCGCATGATCGTGGACTCCGCATGAGAATAGCGTCGCGCCGGATCAGGTCCTCTCCACTTCCGGCACCGATCATATTGCGGTGCAGCATGGCTGCAACTGCAAAGCCCGGAGCCCGCGATTGTCGTCGATGCAATCGCGTTTGAGCCGCCGCGGCTTTGCGGGTACACGCCGACGCTTTCGCGAAACGGACTGACATGACGCTCTACACCCGGTTCGCCGCACATATCGACGCGGCGCTCGATGCCCTGATCGCGAACGGCACGCTGCCCGGCGGGCTCGACCGCCGCAACGTGACGGTCGAACCGCCGCGCGATGCCACGCACGGCGATCTGGCGACCAACGCCGCGATGGTCCTCGCCAAGCCGGCGGGTGCCAAGCCGCGCGTGCTGGCCGAAGCGCTGGCGGGCGAACTGGAGAAGCTGCCCGAGGTGTCGCGCGTCGACGTCGCCGGGCCCGGCTTCATCAACATGGTGCTGACGGACGACAGCTGGCGCGACGAACTGGCCGCGATCCACGCGGGCGGCGACGATTACGGCCGCTCGACCAGTGGGCAGGGCGTCACCGTCAATATCGAATATGTCTCCGCCAACCCGACCGGGCCGATGCATATGGGGCATTGCCGGGGCGCGGTGGTCGGCGATGCGCTGGCCAGCCTGCTGGAGTTCGCCGGGTCGACAGTGATCCGCGAATATTACGTCAACGATGCCGGCGGGCAGGTCGACGTGCTCGCCCGCTCCGTCCACCTCCGCTACCGCGAGGCGCTGGGTGAGGACGTGACGATTCCGGAGGGCTTGTACCCCGGCGACTATCTGGTGCCGGTGGGGCAGGCACTCGCCGCCGAGTTCGGCGACC
This sequence comes from Sphingomonas longa, assembly GCF_016892685.1. Taxonomy (NCBI): domain Bacteria; kingdom Pseudomonadati; phylum Pseudomonadota; class Alphaproteobacteria; order Sphingomonadales; family Sphingomonadaceae; genus Sphingomonas; species Sphingomonas longa. The sequence goes on along the minus strand of NZ_JAFEMC010000001.1, from coordinate 885,172 downwards.
GGTACCGCGACGCGCCCGAGCCGGAGTGGCTGGAGCCGTTCCGTACCCGCGCGGTCGCGGAAATGCTGGTCCTCATCAAGGACGATCTGGCGCTGCTCGGCATCCACCACGACCTGTTCTCGTCGGAGGCAGAGCTTCAGGCGGCGGGCAAGCCGGAGGCGGCGGAGGCCGACCTGCGCGCCCGCGACCTCGTCTATGACGGCGTGTTGGAAGCTCCGAAAGGGGAGACGCCGGACGATTGGGAGCCGGTGGTGCTGCCGCTGTTCCGCTCGACCGCGTTCGGCGACGATCAGGATCGCCCGATCCGGAAGTCGAACGGGCAATGGACCTACTTCGGTGCCGACCTCGCCTATCATTATCAGAAGGCGCAGTCGGCCGATCAGCTGATCGACATCTGGGGGGCGGATCATGCCGGCACCGTCAAGCGCATCGTCGCCGCGGTTGCTGCCCTGACCGGCGGCAAGACGCGTTTCGACGTGAAGCTGATCCAGATGGTGCGGCTGCTTCGCGGCGGTGAGCCGGTCAAGATGTCGAAGCGGGCCGGTAACTTCGTGACGCTGGCTGACGTGGTGCGGGAGGTCGGCAAGGATGTCGTCCGCTTCACGATGCTGACGAGGCGCGCCGATGCGCAGATGGATTTCGACTTCGCCAAGGTCGTGGAAGCATCGAAGGACAATCCGGTGTTCTACGTCCAATATGCACATGCCCGGATTGCATCGCTCCACCGGCGGGCGGCGGAGGCGGGAATTACCGGGGGTGAGGCCGATCTGTCCCGTCTTGATACGGATGAGCTGGCACTGGTGAAGCTGGCGGCGCAGTTCCCGCGTACGATCGAGACGGCGGCTGCGACCCGTGAACCGCACAGGATCGCGTTTTATCTGTATGACTTGGCCGCTGCCTTTCACGCCGCGTGGAATGTCGGTAACGACCATCCGGACCGCCGTTTCCTGATCGCAGACGATGCGGAGGCCACGCGCGCGCGGCTTTTCCTGGCGTCGGGAATCGGGCAGATCGTCCGCAACGGCTTGCGCGTCATGGGTGTCGAGGCCGTGACGGAGATGAATTGATGGCCGACAATCTCGACATCCGAGACGAGGATCGCCTCCCGTGGCTGGAGACGGTCGAGCCGGACGAGCCGGAGGGTTCGGGGCTGGGGCGCGTCATCGCGCTGGCGCTGGCGGGATTGATCGTCGTCGCGGCGATCGGGTTCGGCATCTGGCACCTGACGCATAGTCGCAAGAGCGGCGACGGCCAGCTGATCGCCGCGCAGGAAGGCGACTACAAGGTCCGCCCGACCGAACCCGGTGGCCTGAAGGTCGAGGGCGAAGGCGACAGCGCGATCGCGACCAGCGCCGGCAAAGCTGCGGGCACCGGCGCGATCGACCTGAAGGCCGTGCCGGAGGCGCCGGTGGCGGCGCAGGTCGTCCCCGCCGCCACGCCCAAGCCGAAGCCCAGCGCGACGCCGGGCCGCAGCACAATCGCCAAGGTGCCGACGCAGACCGCAGGCCCGCTCAAGGCCGCGGCGCCGCTGACGGGTTCGCGGCCGGTGGCGCAGGGAAATGGCGGCGGCGGCTCGCTGGTGCAGCTCGGCGCGTTCCCGTCCGAGGCGGCGGCGAACGGCGCGTGGGATCGCTTCTCCAAGCGGTTCGCGTACATCGCACCTTTGGGCAAGTCGGTGCAGCCGGTCGCGACGGGCGGCAAGACGCTGTACCGCCTGCGCGTGAATGCGGGCAGCGCGAACCAGGCGGCGGACATCTGCGGCCGTCTGCGCGTGGCCGGGGAAAGCTGCTTCGTCGCGAGTTGAGGGGCGACCTGTTTCTGCGGGCTTTCTTCTGTTCCCCCAGTTCCAGTCGTCACCCCAGCGGAAGCTGGGGTCGCTTGGTGATAGGGCGCGCGCGCGCGACCCCGGAAATCCCAGCGTTCGCGGAATGACGTGCCTGAAAGCCGATCGCAACCGCCGCCACACCGACTAGCCGCGGCCCCGCCGACGGCCTAAACCGCGGCGCATGAAGCCCGTCATCTTCGGCCTGTCCGGGCCCGTCCTGACCCCCGACGAACGCGCGTTCTTCGCCGCGGTCGAGCCTGCCGGGTACATCCTGTTCAAACGCAATATCGTCGATCGCGAACAACTGCGCGCGCTGACGGACTCGTTGCGCGATCTGGCGGGGCGGGACGATCTGGCGATCCTGATCGACCAGGAGGGCGGTCGCGTCGCCCGCATGCAACCGCCGGAATGGCCGGTATTTCCCGCCGGACCGGCATTCGATGCGCTCTACGAGATCGCGCCGATGTCGGCGATCCAGGCGATGCGTGCCAATGGCGAGGCGCTGGGGCTGATGCTGGCGGAGGTCGGCATCACCGTCGACTGTGCGCCGCTGCTCGACGTCGCTCAGCCGGACACGACGGAGGCGATCGCCTGCCGCGCGTACGGTCGCGAGCCGATGCGCGTCGCGGCGCTGGGCCGCGCGATGCTGGAGGGGCTCGCGGCGGCGGGCATCGTCGGCGTGGTAAAGCACATGCCCGGCCACGGTCGCGCGCTGGTCGATTCGCACCATCTGCTGCCGACCGTCACCGCCAGCGACGCCGAACTCGAGGTCGATCTGGCGCCGTTCCGCACGCTGGCCACCGCGCCGATGGGCATGACCAGCCACATCGTGTTCGAGGCGTGGGATGCGGAACGTCCGGCGACGCTGTCACCGGTCGTGATCGAGGACATCATCCGTGGGCGCATCGGCTTCGACGGCCTGTTGATGACCGACGATATCGATATGAAGGCGCTGTCGGGCACGGCGGGACAAAAGGCCGCCGGGGCGATCGCCGCGGGATGCGACCTCGTGCTCGATTGCTGGGCGCGGATGGACGAAATGGTCGAGATCGCCGGCCTGCTCGGCGAAATTGCACCACGCTCGCGGGAACGTCTGGACCGGGCGATGGCGAGCGTACGGCCGGGGTCGGGCGATATGGCGAAGCTGGTCGCGAAGCGGGATGCGCTGCTGGCGTTGGTGTAACGCCCGGTGCCTCCGGTTAGGCCTGAGCGCCGCCGGAGGCCATGTCGCGCGAGGTGCTTTGACTTTGTTCAGCACGAACGGGTTGGTCCGCAACGCTTTTCACCCGGCGTGGCAACGCTGCCGCCTTCTGATATCCCGGCCCCGTGGACAATGATGCGCTGACACTGGACCTCGACGGGTGGGAGGGGCCGCTGGACCTGTTGCTGGCGCTCGCGCGGTCGCAGAAAGTCGATCTGCGCGCGATCTCCATCCTGTCGCTGGTCGAGCAGTATCTCGCCTTTATCGAGGAACAGGCGGAGCGGCTGGAGCGGGCTGCCGATTACCTCGTGATGGCGGCGAAGCTGGCGTACCTGAAGTCCGCGCTCCTGCTGCCCCGCGAGCCGGAGCAGGACCCCGATCCCGACGATCTCGCGTTGCGGCTCCAACTGCGGCTGGAGCGGCTGGACGCGATGCGCGAGGCGGGTGCTCGGCTGATGGCGCGCGACCGGCTGGGCCGCGACGTGTTCCTGCGCGGCGCGGCGGGGGAGGGGCTGACGACGATTCGCCGCACCGGCTGGCAGGCGGAAATCTTCGACCTGATCGCCGCCTATGGCCGGGTCAGCGCGCGGACGCGGCCGGCGCTGCACGTGGTGGCGTCGCGAGACGTGATGACGCTGGAAGCGGCGCTGGAGCGTGTCGCGGCGATGTTGGCGACGCCGGTGGACTGGACGGCGATCGAGCGGTTCCTCCCGCCCTCCGCGGGCCGCTTGCGGCGATCGGCACTGGCGTCGAGCTTTCTCGCGGCGCTGGAGCTGGCGCGGCAGGGGCGTGTCGAACTTTATCAACGCGAACCGTTCGCGCCGTTGATGCTGCGGCGCGCGCGGTCTTGACGCCCCCCGGGGATCTGGTGCGCGCGGTGGAGGCGGTGCTGTTCGCCGCCGCGGAGCCGCTGACGGTTGACGCCCTCGCAGCGCATGTCGGCGGCGATCCCCGTCCAGCGCTCGCGACGTTGGCGCAGGACTATGCCGGTCGCGGGGTGGAGCTCGTCCGGCGGGGCGAGCGGTGGCATTTCCAGACCGCGGCCGATCTCGCCCCGCTGCTTCGGCGCACGCGGGAGGAGACGCGGCGGCTGTCGCGCGCCGCGGTCGAGACGCTGGCGATCATCGCCTATCACGAACCCGTCAGCCGCGCCGAGATCGAGGCGATCCGCGGCGTCCAGATCGCCAAGGGTACGCTCGACGTGCTGATGGAGGCGGGCTGGATTCGTCCAGCCGGCCGGCGCGAGGTGCCGGGCCGGCCACTGACCTATGCGACCACGCCGGGCTTCCTCGCGCATTTCGGACTGGCGAGTCGTCGCGACTTGCCGGGTATCGAGGACCTGCGCGCGGCAGGTTTGCTGGACCCCGTCGAAACGGCGTTCGAAGTCGCGTTCGGAGAGGACACGCAGCGGCTGGAAAAGGCCACCGACTCCGACTAGATGGGACTGCATTATCAGGAGTAAGCATCATGGGCAGCTTCAGCCCGATTCACCTGCTCGTCCTTGCCGTCGTCGCCATCCTGCTGCTCGGCGGCGGGCGTTTCTCCAGCCTGATGGGCGATGTCGCCAAGGGCGTGAAGAACTTCAAGAAGGGCATGGCCGAGCAGGACGACGACACCAAGCCGGCCAAGCGCATCGAATCGCAGAAGCAGGCGGAGCCGGCGTTCGACCGTGACGGCAATGCCACCCGCGACACGCTGCGCGACGATCGTTGATCCTGCGTTGACGCTCACCGCTCGCTGAACCCGGAACAGCATGTTCGATATCGCGCCGACCGAGCTGATGCTGGTCGCCTTCGTGGCGCTGGTCGTCATCGGTCCGAAGGATCTGCCAAAGGCCCTGCGCGTGCTGGGTTATTGGGTCGGGAAGGCGCGCGGCGTCGCGCGTCAGTTCCGCTCCGGCTTCGACTCCATGGTCCGCGAGGCGGAGCTGGAGGAGATGGAGAAGAAATGGGCGGCGGAGAACGAGCGGATCATGCGGGAGCATCCCGTGACGCCGACGGAACCCGACGTCTCGGAGCCGGTACACGATGCGTCTGGGCCGATGCACGAACCGGGCGCACCTACGCAGGACAAGACCACGGAGCCTGTCATGGTCGAAAAGCCGCACGTGATGCCGGCTGAGCCGGGGACGCCGCCGCGTGCCGAAGGAGCCCCATCGTGACCGACACGGTGAGTGACGCCACGAGCGAGATCGACGAAAGCCGCGCGCCGCTGCTCGATCACCTGATCGAACTGCGCCGTCGCCTGCTCTACTGCATCGCGGCCGTACTGGTGGCGTTCGGCATCAGCTATTATTTCGCGGAGGCGATCTTCGGGTTTCTCGTCCAGCCCTTGCTATCGGCCGGGCAGAAGACGGTGATCTACACCGAAATCTTCGAAGCGTTCTTCGTCAAGGTGAAGGTCGCGTTTTTCGCGGCGATGATGATCTCGTTCCCGGTGATCGCGAACCAGCTGTGGCAGTTCGTCGCGCCGGGGCTGTATCGCAAGGAAAAGCGCGCGCTGCTGCCATTCCTGCTGGCGACGCCGGTGCTGTTCCTCGGCGGCGCTGCGATGGCCTATTACATCGCCATTCCGATGGCATTGCACTTCCTGCTGAGCTTCCAGGGCAATGTCGGGGGCGTCAATCAGGAGGCGTTGCCGGGTATTGGCAACTACCTGTCCTTCGTCATGCAGTTCCTGTTCGGCTTCGGCATCGCATTCCTGCTGCCGGTATTGCTGATGCTGCTGGAGCGCGCCGGGATCGTCACGCGGCAGCAACTGGTGTCGGCGCGCCGTTATGCGATCGTCGGCGCGTTCGCCATCGCCGCGGTGCTGACGCCGCCCGACGTTGGATCGCAGCTGTTGCTCGCGATCCCGCTGTGCATCCTGTACGAGATGGCGCTGATCGGCATCTGGTTCACCGAACGCCGCCGAGCGCGTGAGGCCGAGGCGATTACTGAATAAGGCGTAGGTAGGGGCGTTCGGCTTCTCGTCTTCCGTTGCTCGTCGGGCGTCCGCAACGAAGCTGCAGGTCGTCGAGCGACCGTCCATTATTCGCAGATACGAAAACGGGCCGCGTGACGAATGTCACGCGGCCCGCCTTCAAGCGCTTGGCTTACTTGGCGTCGCTCGCCGTCTTGGCGACCGTGTCGCCGGCCGAGCCGACGTCCTTGCCCATACCCTCGACCGTGTTGCACGCCGAGACGAGCAGGCTGCCGGCGATCAAAGCCAGACCGACCAGTTTACGCATGATGTACCTCCCAAAGGGCTTGAATGCCGTGAGGGCAATGCGTCGCGGCAGATATCGTTCCACTGTCGCAAGGACATGCGGTAGACAAAATGCGAGGCGGCTAAAAAGTTAAAGGCCCGAAGACGTCACCGGGGGGGGGGGGAGGGTGAGCGCCTTCGGGCCTATGTCGTGGATCGCGGTAGCGGGGGGGGCATAAGGTCGCGATCCGAATTACATAACACTCACTTGATCGTGAGGTTCCTTGCCGCCGCGCGCTGCCCTCGATTTTTTATTCGCGCCCGATAACCGCGATTGCGATTTCGTACGCGCCAACCAGCGGATCGTGATGCAGGGGCGAGCGAAGCTGCCGGGAAAGGCCTTCGAGAATACGACCGTAACGGCTGCGGGCCAGTTCACGCAGCGTATCGCCGTCGAGCAGCGCTCGCGACACGACGCGCAGGGTCGCTCGGTCCTCCTGTTCGGAGGCCTTGACGGAAACCCGGATCTGGGCCGCCGTGTCGCAGGCGAATGCAAGCTCGACGATCTCGGTGAAGAGGAACGCGACCGCCACGGCGACGTCCTGGTTGACGAGGTACGGATCGACGTCGAGCTTGATCGCGACGCCCGAACCCGCCTCCGACGTAGCACGCAGGTTGGAGGCCAGCTCGCCGATCATCGTGCGAAGATTCAGCCCGCGATGCTCTTCCAGCTCGGCGAAGTGGTGACGGTGCACCACGGCCAGCGCATCGACGCGGCGCTGGATCGCCGCATAGGCTGCGGTCGCATCGGCGCTGGCGGCTCCCCGCGCGTGGAACGCAATCAGGCTGGCGATGACCTGAAGGTTGTTCTTTACGCGGTGATGGACTTCGCGCGTCAGCTTGGTCTGTCGGCGCAGACCCTCCTCCAGTCCGGCTTCGTGCTCGGCCACCGTTCGGCTGATCGTGCGGAAGGTTTCGCCGAGTTCGCGGATCTCCTGCGCCGGCAACCGGCTGGGTGGCGGTACCGGCACTTCCTCACCGGGCTTGAACGATGCGATCTCGCGGCGGAGGTCGCGCAAAGGCCGTAGCAACAGGCGGTCGACCACGAACCAGCCGATCCAGGCGGCGGCGGCCCACATCAGCAACGGCAACAGCATTGCAACGACCATCGACGAGGTCAGCGGCGCGCTGCGGACGCTGGTACGCAGCGCAAGGCCGGCAATGCCGAGTTCGGTCCGCATCGTCTCCATTCGCTGGAGCGGCCCACCGTCCGGCAGCGGCTCCAGATCGAGTGCGTCGTCGTCGAGGATCAGGGCGCTGGCGAAGGTCGTGGCGCGGCTGGTAGGCTGGCCGAGCTCGCGCAGGAAATCCTGCGGGAAGAAGGCGCGGGCGACGACGTCCTTGCGGGGCGCGCTGATGGCAAGGACGAGGCCGCGGTTGGGCACGATGCTCGCGGTCGGGCCGGCGTCAGTCGCGACGGCAGTAGAGCGGGGCAGCCGCTCGCCGCAGAGGACATGACCCATACGGTCGGCGATCTCGAACCGCGCACCCACGGAAGCCTGCTGGGCGAACACCCCCTGCGCGCGCGCGCAACTCGGTGCGTCGGCGGGGTCGATGTCGAGGGCGTTGACTGCCACCCGCAGCGCCGTCATGTCCCCGACCAGCTCGATCGCGATCGAACGCGCGCTTTCGGTGGCGGCGATGCGAAGGCGAGAGCGGGCTTCGGAGTCGGTCAGCCGCGTCGTCTGGAGCGTCGCGAAGATCGCGATCAGGGCAAGCGGCAGAAGGGCGGCACTAAGGACCAGCAACAGCTTCGCGCCGGTCGGCAAGCGCGACAGCGACAGGCGCGGCAGCGTGGGAGAGGGCTCCGTCTGCGCCGATCCGTCGGCGCCCGCGCCGGTCCGGACATCTGCCCGGATAGCGGCGTCATCAGCCATTGAGCGGGTCCGTCAGTTCAGCTTGCCGAGCAGGTCAAGCAGGTCGTCGGGGACCTGCTCCTCGACCGTCCTCTGATATACCGACCGCAAGGCCGAACCCACGGGCTGGTCGAGAGCCGCGTCGGACCCTTGCGTTCTGGACGGCGGAGAGGTTCGCTTGCGTGCCGGCATCTTCGATGTACTGTCCTGACCCAACCGACCGTATCCCCCTGAGGCAACGCCGAGCGGGTGCTTTACCCATATTCGCCGACGTGCCGACAATAGCGAACCCGAGCTTGCCGATGTGACTGTAGCCACGATTTGACGGCGACCCGATTGCGCGAGGAAACCAAACAGCATTTCGTTTGTTCCCAGCGAGCACGAAAATTCCGGGGGTGCGATTTCCGTGCAACCGGGGCATGTCGAATTGCATTTGTACGTGGATCAGCCTCTGCGGCCAGCCTTTGCGCCACGAAAGGCGTGCGCGGTCGCCAAATAACGCCAGGGAGTCACTTCGCCTCATGTCGCTCGGACAGCAACTCGCACCGCATCTACCCTTCCTCCGCCGCTATGGCCGCGCCCTGACGGGCAGCCAGAATCACGGAGACAAGTATGTCCGTGCGACGCTGGAGGCGATCGTCGCCGCGCCGGATCAGTTTCCCAAGGACGTCGAACCGCGCCTCGGCCTGTACCGCATGTTCCAGGGCATCTGGGCGTCGGCCAACTACGACGACATGGACGCAACGGGAGAGGCGGACGGTGCTGAGGCGGTGACGCGTGCGCGGCTGGCCCGTATGACGCCGCTGTCGCGTCAAGCGCTGCTGCTGACGGCGATGGAAGGCTTTACACCCGAAGACGCTGCCTATCTGATCGATGTCGAGCCGGAAGAGGTCGAGTCCTTGGTCGCCGAGGCGCTGGCCGAGATCGAACAGCAGACCCGCGCCCGCGTGCTGATCATCGAGGACGAGCCGATCATCGCGATGGATATCGAGACGATCGTGCGCGACCTCGGGCATGAAGTCACTGGCATTGCCGTGACCCGCGACGAGGCGGTCGGACTGGCCATGGAGGATCGTCCGGGCCTCGTCCTTGCCGACATCCAGCTTGCCGACGACAGTTCGGGCATCGACGCGGTCAAGGACATCCTGGCCGAGTTCGAGGTGCCCGTGATCTTCATTACCGCCTTCCCGGAGCGGCTGCTGACCGGCGAGCGGCCTGAGCCGACGTTCCTCATCACCAAGCCGTTCCAGCGGTCAACGGTGAAGGCGGCGATCAGCCAGGCGCTGTTCTTCGACCAGACGACCGTCCCGTCCGAATGACGCTGTCGCCCGCGGGATTTGCGTCAGCAATCTCGCGGGCATTACGGACCCAAAACGAATTTGGAGCATTGACGCGTCATGGCTGACCCGAACGAACCCATCCACGTAACGACCGAGGAAGCGCGCGCGGGAGCGACCCCGCACATGACCCGGTACATCCTCCCGATCTCGCTGGTCCTGGTCATCGTGATCTTCGCGGTGATCGTCTTCCGCTAGACGAACCGACTAGGAACTGGTGGTTTTCGGATGGCGCGACTGGCAAAGGACCGGGTCGTCGCCTATCTTCGGATAAGGGCGCAGGCTGCGCCGGCTATTGCGATCGGACATGAATGACCCAGCCGATGCTGCGTGACGAGGATGATGAGGAGCAGGAAGCTCCCGTCGTAGAACACGTCTCGCTCTCAGATCCCGAGTTCAAGCAGCAGCTGGGTCAGGTGATCCCGCATCTGCGTGCGTTCGGCCGGTCCCTGTCCGGCAGTCGCGATCTGGCGGACGACCTCGTGCAGGAAACGCTCCTGAAGGCGTGGGCGGCGCGCAAGCGGTTTCAGGCCGGCACCAATATGCGTGCGTGGACCTTCATCATCCTGCGTAACCTGTATCTGTCGCAGATGCGTCGCGCGCGTTTCAAGGGTGAGTGGGACGATCTGGTCGCAGACCGCATTCTGGCGGCACCGGCCAGTCAGGAACGACACGTCGAGCTCGGCGATATGCAGCGCGCGCTGATGCACCTGCCGCAGCCGCAGCGCGAGGCGTTGATTCTGGTCGGTGCCGGCGGGTTTGCCTACGAGGAAGCAGCGGAGATCTGCCAGGTTGCCGTCGGTACGATCAAGAGCCGCGTCGCACGTGGTCGGGTCGCGCTGGAGACGTTGTTGAGCGATGGATCGCTGCCCGCTCGGAGCGAGCACGAGACGGACACCAGCATCACGGCGCTGGATTCGATCATGGGTGATGTCGAACATCTCAGCCGGGGGCGCTGAACCGCTGCTGGCTCCGGTTTCAGGCGGTTTTAGCGCTGGATTGATCGAGCCGCTGGAGAAGGCGCCGCATGTCGTCCGGTAGGCTGCCCAGATTGCCGTATGCATCGCGCATCGCCATGCCGATGGCATCCGTCGCCCGCGGGGCCCGGACGATCTGGCCGTCGCCGTCGTCGATCGTCAGGATGGATGCCCAATTCATAAAATGCTCAACGAGACAGATCGTGTTTCGTTGCGGTTCAAGCACATGACGCCCTCGGGCGATCGCAGTGCGCTGATCGAAGCGATGGCGCGGGCAGAGCGTTTCTCCCCTTTTCTATCTCTGTTGATGCGGCGCGAGCCCGCGATCGTCGAAGCGGCTGCAGCGGGTTTGCTGTCCCTTCCGGCGCAGTCCGATGAAGACATGCCAACGGCGCGCCGGTTGCGGCTGGAGCGACGGGCTATTGCACTGAGCGTCGCGCTGGGGGACCTCGCCGGCTGGCTCGACCTGACGCAGGTCACCTCCGCCCTGACCGACTTCGCCGATCGCGCGCTGGACGAGGCGATCCGCGCGGCGATCGGCGAACGCTATCCCGGCGAAGAGCCACGCGGCTTTGCGGCGATTGCGCTGGGCAAACAAGGCTCGCGTGAGCTGAACTATTCGTCGGACATCGATCCGATCCTGATCTTCGACCCGCAAACCCTGCCACGCCGCGCCCGCGAGGAGCCGGAAGAGGCCGCGGTCCGCATCGCCAAGCGGGCGGTCGAACTGCTGCAGGCGCGCGATGGCGACGGCTATGTCCTGCGCGTCGACCTGCGCCTGCGGCCCTCGCCGGAAGCGACGCCGATCGCGCTGCCGGTGAACGGAGCTATCGCCTATTACGAAAGTCAGGCGCTGGCGTGGGAGCGCGCCGCCTTCATCCGTGCACGCGCGGCGGCCGGGGACCTCGCCTTGGGGCAGCGCTTCCTCGATGCGGTGCGGCCGTTCGTGTGGCGGCGGACGCTCGATTTCGGGGCGGTCGGCGAAATCCGCGACCTCTCGCGCCGCATTCGCGACCACCACGCGCAGGGTCAGCGGCTCGGACCCGGCTACGACCTCAAGCGCGGGCGCGGCGGCATTCGGGAGGTCGAATTCTATGCCCAGATCCACCAACTGATCCACGGCGGCCGCGATCGCGCGTTGCGGGCGCCCGCTACCCGCGACGCGCTGGAGGAACTCGCCATCGCGGGGTGGATCGACGTGGACGACGCCAGGGGGTTGGCGGACGCGTACACGCTGCTGCGGACGATCGAACACCGTGTGCAGATGATCGACGATCGCCAGACTCACGCGCTGCCGACCGGTGCCGCACTCGACGCGGTGGCGGGACTGCACGGGCTGGAAAACGGCGAGGCGCTGATCGCGTTGCTGCGAGAGCCGACCGAACGGGTGGGGCGGGTCTACGACGCGCTCGATGACGACAAGCGGGCAGGCGTGTCGCGCGACCCCGTGATGCTTGCCGACGAACTGGCGGCGGCGGGGTTCGCCGAGCCCGGCACGGCGGCACAGCGAATCGGTACATGGCGCGCCGGCACCTATGCGGCATTGCGCAGCGCGGCGGCGCGCGACGCGCTGGAGGCGGTGCTGCCGGTGCTGGTCGAGGCGTTGGGCCGCGCGCCCGAGCCGATGCGCGCGCTGACCCGGCTCGATGGCGTGCTGGAGAGGATGCCGAGCGCAATCAACGTCTTCCGTCTGCTGGAGGCGCGGCCCGGGCTGGCGGAACAACTCGCGATGATCCTCGCGCATGCCGCCCCGCTGGCCGACGAGCTCGCGCGGCAACCGGCGCTGATCGACGGCCTGATCGACGCCTCTGCGCTGGAAGAGGTCGGCACCGCCGACCGGTTGGCAGATCGGATGCGTGGCGGCGACGTCGCCGACTATCAGGCGCGACTGGATCATGTCCGTCGCGTCGTCGGTGAGGCGCGGTTCGCACTGGGCGCGCAGATCGTGCTCGGCGCGTCCGATCCGCTCGCTGTCGCCGCCGGCTATGCGCGGGTGGCGGAGGCGGCGGTGGCGGTGCTGGCCGAGGCGGCGCTGGCGGAGTTCCGTCACGCGCACGGCTGCCTCCCGGACAGCGAGTTCGTCATTCTCGCATTGGGCCGCCTCGGTGGCCAGGCGCTGACGCATGCGTCGGACCTCGACCTCGTTTATCTGTTCACCGGCGACTTCGCGGCGGAGTCCGACGGTGCCAAGCCGCTGGGCGCGACGCTCTATTACACGCGGCTGGCCAGCCGCGTGACGGCAGCGCTGTCGGTCGCGACGGCGGCGGGGCCACTCTACGATGTCGATACGCGCCTGCGGCCATCGGGCGCGCAGGGGCCGTTGGTCGTGACCGTCGACAGCTTCGCACGCTATCAGCGCGAGGAGGCGTGGACGTGGGAGCATATGGCGCTTGCGCGGGCGCGGGTCGTGTTCGGTTCATCCGAGGCACGCGCGGGGGTGTCCGCGATCATTGCCAACGTTCTTGCGGGTGATCGGCCGGTTCGCGATGTGGCCGACGAGGCGCGATCGATGCGGGCCGAAATGGCGAAGCATAAACCCGCCAAGGGCCCCCTCGACGCGAAGCTGCTGCCCGGAGGGCTGGTCGATCTGGAGTTCGCCGTCCACGTTCTGCAGCTTACGCACCGGACCGCGTTCGACCCGCATCTCGGCCGGGCGATCGACGCGCTCGCGGAGAAAGGGCTGGTGCCGCCGGAGACGCGCGCGTCCTACGACCTGCTCGCGCGCCTGCTGGTAACGATGCGCCTCGTAGCGCCCGATGCCGAGCCCCCGGCAGAGGCGACGCGGGCGCTGGTCGCGGCGGCGCTGCGGTTGCCCGATTGGGAGGCGGTGGTTGCCAGCCTCGATCATGCCCGGCAGGAGGTCGGGCGATTGTGGAACGGAGTGGCATGATGGACAGGATACCCGCGGTGACCGTCATCGGACCAGACGGCCCGATCGATCTCGCGGCGGTGGGCGCGCCGCTGGTCGTGTACTTCTACCCCAAGGACGACACGTCCGGCTGCACGCGCGAGGCGCAGGATTTCACCGCCGCCGCACCCGACTTCGCGGCGGCAGGAGTGCGCGTCATCGGTGTGTCGAAGGATAGCCCCGCCAGCCACGTGAAGTTTAGCGCCAAGCACGCGCTGGCGGTCGAACTCGCCAGCGACGAGGACGGCAGCGTCTGCGAGGCATTCGGCGTGTGGGGTGAGAAGAAGCTATACGGCAAGACGTATATGGGCATCGAGCGGGCGACGTTCCTGTTCGCCGCCGATGGCTCGCTGGTGCGCGACTGGCGCAAGGTGCGCGTACCCGGTCATGTCGAGGCGGTCTTGGAGGCCGCCCGCGCGCTGTAATGAACAGCGTTGCCGACGCCTGCCGCGATGTGCTCCTCGCCGCGGAGCCGCTCGAGAAAGTTCGTACGGCGCGGTCGGTGGCGCGCGCATGGCGGCGCGGGGCGCTCGATCATCGGTTCGACACGGCGATGCCCGAGGCCCCGGCGCGGCCTGCACTGCCCGAGCTGTTGCCACCCCATCGCATGCCCAAGCGGGGGCGGGGAGGATCGGAGCGGGGCCGGCTCGCACTGCTCCACGCTCTGGCGCATATCGAGTTCTCGGCGATCGATCTGGCATTCGACGTCGCGGGACGGTTCGGCGGTCAGTTCCCGCGCAGCTTCGTCGACGATTGGCTTTCGGTGGGGGCGGACGAGGCGATGCATTTCGCGATGCTCGACCGGCGGCTGAAGCAGTTTGGCTCGTTCTACGGCGATCTGCCGGCGCATGCTGGGCTGTGGGAAGCGGCGGCGGAGACGGCGCACGATGCCGCAGCCCGGCTGGCGGTGGTGCCGATGGTGCTGGAGGCGCGCGGGCTGGACGTCACGCCGGAGACGGTCGCGCGGTTCGACGCGGCGGGCGATGCGAAGAGCGGCCGCATCCTGCATCGCATCTACACCGACGAGATCAGGCACGTCGGATTCGGCGCGAAATGGTTCGGCTATCTCTGCGCGAATGCTGGAATTCTGCCCGCGCCACAGTGGCAAATGCTGGTCCGGAAGCATTTCCGCGGTCCGCTTAAGCCGCCGTTCAACGACTCGGCGCGCGCCTCTGCCGGTCTGACGCGGGACTTCTACGCGCCTCTTGCATCTGTCTGACCAATCCGGCCACACACGCTCAAGACTGAAGCGCGGTGGGGCTGCGGATCAGGATTGAGATGGACGAGCCGCCCGCGGCGATGCGGGACGGCGCTGATTTTTGGGGCTTGATGACCAACATTCGCTTCTCTGTCGCCGCCGCTGCCGCCGCGATGATCCTGGCTTCTCCGATCGCCGCGCAGGCCAAGACGGTCGCACAGGCACCCGCCGTTGGTGGCGAGTATATCCCGGCCAACAGCGCGGAGACGACCGCCGACCTGAAGGCCGACCAGCAGTTCCGCACGCTGTTCCAGACCTGGAAGAAGCTCGATACGGCGACGAACGGCGGACAGGGCGCGATTGCGATCCCCTCGGTGCAGCCCGTCACGAAGCTTCAGTTCACCAGCAATTTCGGTATCCGCTCGGACCCGTTCCGCGGCTCGGCGGCGATGCATGCCGGCGTCGACATTCCCGGTCCGGTCGGCACGCCGATCTACGCCACCGCCGATGGCATCATCGCCCACGCCGAGCGGCTCGGCGGCTACGGCAACATGGTCGAAATCAATCACGGCAAGGGCATCGCGACCCGCTACGGCCATTTGTCGAAGATCCTCGTCAGCGACGGCACCCGCGTCCAGCGCGGTCAGTTGATCGCGCTGATGGGCTCGACCGGCCGTTCGACCGGCCCGCACCTCCATTACGAGGTTCGCATCGACGGCCACGCCGTGAACCCGATCCCCTTCCTGACCACCGCCGACTATCTGCTCGCGTCGCAGGATCGCAGCGTTCACCAGATTCCGGTGTCGGTCGACGGACCTGCCGCTCAAGACTGACCGGTTGCCGCCGCGTCGACCGAAGCCTATCTGTCGCGCATGGCCACTCTCGCTTCTGACCCCACTATCGTCGACGTTGCTCCCGTCGATATCGCACTGACCCCCGCAGCCGCGGCGCGGGTGGCGGCGATCGCACAACGCCAGGATAAGCCGGCTGTGCTGCGCCTGTCCGTCGATGGCGGCGGCTGTTCGGGGTTCCAGTACAAGTTCGGCCTTGCTGACGCGCCAGACGTCAACGACACCGTTGCGGAGACGGACGGCGTGCGGCTGGTCGTGGACGAAATCAGTATCGATCTCGTGCGCGGTTGTTCGGTCGATTACGTGGAGTCGCTCGGAGGCGCGGCGTTTCGGGTCGAGAACCCGCAGGCGGCATCGGGCTGCGGCTGCGGCACCAGCTTCGCGATCTGATGCACTTGAAGATCGTCACCTACAACGTCAACGGCATCAAGGCTCGGCTGCCCCGCGTCGTCGAGTATTTGACCGAAGACCAGCCCGACATTGTCTGCGTTCAGGAACTCAAATCTAGCGACGAGACGTTCCCGCTGAAGGAGATCGAGGACGCCGGCTACGGTGCGCTTTGGCACGGCCAGAAGGCGTGGAACGGTGTCGCCGTGCTTGCCAAGGGAACGACGCCGGTCGAGCGGCAGCGCGGGCTGGAGGGCGAGCCGGAGGACGAGCATAGCCGCTATCTGGAATGCGAGGTTCACGACGTGATCGTCGCGTCGCTGTACCTTCCTAACGGCAACCCCCGACCCGGTCCGAAGTTCGATTACAAGCTGCGCTGGATGGAGCGACTCGCCCAGCGCGCGGCGGCGATCCTTGCGGAGGAGCGCCCGGCGGTGCTGGCGGGCGATTACAACGTCATCCCCAACGACGACGATACATATTCGGTGCGCGCGATGCAGGAGGATGCGTTGATGCAGCCGGAGAGCCGCGCCGCATACCGCAAGTTGTTGGCGCAGGGCTGGACCGACGCGCTGCGCACCCGCGAGCCAAAGGGTGGCGTGTGGACATTCTGGGATTATCAGGCGGGTGCGTGGCAACGCGATGCGGGGTTCCGGATCGATCACCTGCTGCTCAGTCCGCAGGCCGCGGATCGACTGGTCGGGGCTGGCGTCGACAAGGCGTATCGTGGGCGGGAAAAGGCGAGCGATCACGCGCCGACCTTCGTGACGTTGCGATGAAGCGGCTGGCCGCTGCCGCGCTGATGATGGCTCCCGCGGTGGCTTGGGCGCAGGACGAGCCGCGCTTTTGTCCGAACAGTCCCTCGCTCGAAAGCTCCGCCTGCACGACGGAGCCGGGTCGCGTCCATGTCGAGGCGACGCTGGGCGACTGGCAACTGGAGCGCAACGCAAATCAGCGGATCGACACGGTGTTGGCGGGCGACGTACTCGTTCGCGCCGGCGTCGGCCCGTCGACCGAGGTGCAGCTCGAATGGACGCCTTATGGTCATGTCCGCACTCGCGACCGTGCAACGGGCATGGTCGAGAAGCAGGCGAGGGTCGGCGACGTGACGCTGGGCGTTCGCCAGAACCTGCGCAATCCTGACGGGAAGGGCCTGTCCTTCGGCATCCAGCCCTCGGTCACGCTTCCGGTCGGTCGTTCGCCAGTCGGGGCGGGGGACTGGGCCGCGGGCGTGGTTCTACCCGTCACCTACGACCTGACGGACACAATCAACATCGGCACGACCGGTGAACTCGACGCGGCCGTCGATGAGGATGGTCATGGACGACATTTTCAGGGCAGCATGGTTGCCGCAGTGGCGATCGAGATCAGCGACGCCTT
This sequence comes from Sphingomonas longa, assembly GCF_016892685.1. Classification (NCBI taxonomy): domain Bacteria; kingdom Pseudomonadati; phylum Pseudomonadota; class Alphaproteobacteria; order Sphingomonadales; family Sphingomonadaceae; genus Sphingomonas; species Sphingomonas longa. The sequence goes on along the minus strand of NZ_JAFEMC010000001.1, from coordinate 868,006 downwards.
CTCCACGACGATCGAGGCGCAGGTGATGCGTGACGACGATCCCTCCGGCGCGACGACGCAGGCGGTGGCGGGATTGGGTTGCTTGTGGACGGTCGCCCCGCGCCGGGCCTTCTTTGCGGAAGCGGTCGGCGGGTTGAACCACGACGCGCCTGACGTACGGCTCTATGCGGGGATCGCCGCACTCTTTTAGGTCTACAGACGTTTTGCGCCAACAGTTGGTGAGAAACATCGTAGATCGGCGGCGCCTGGAAGTCCGCAGCACGCAACAACGGCGGAATTGCGTGGATTCGTGTTTGGCACGGCTAATGCAGTGTACCTCATGAAGCCGGAATGGACCGGCTCGCAAGAGGGAACCACCGCCATGCTGATCGCCATTCTCGCCTCCGCCGCCGCCACGATGACCGCACAGCCCTTCCCCGCCGCATCGACCTGGGGTGCCACGATGAACCAGCAGATGCTGCACACGGCACTGCGTGCGCCCGAGCGTCCCGTGACGAAGGGAACGACCTACTGTTTCCTCGACGATGTCACCGCCCGCGGCTCCGTGCGGAAGGTCTGCCGCAGCCGTCAGGCCTGGAACCGCCTGGGCCTCGACCCCGCGATCTGATCGTCCTGCTGAAACGCAGTGGCGGCAACCCCGGACGCGGGGCGGCCGCTACAGCGTCCGTTCGTAGACCTGATACACCTTGTTGATTTCGCAGTTGATTGTCGTCGCGATCGACCGCATCCCCTGATTGTCGTCGAGGATCCAGCCGATCTCGCCTCGGCTCGCGCCGTAATGCTTGATCGAGGCGCGGCGGATGTACTCGATCATCATGAAAGCCAGCTGGCTCGCCATCCGCGACGCCTGCAACTCCTTCACCACACCCATCAGCGGCACGCGCATCGTGCGGACCTGCGGTTTGCGCAACCACAGCAGCAGCTTCGCCCAGCCGAACGGCAGCAGCGATCCGTTGAGCGGCTTGATCGCCTCGTTCAGATCGGGAAGCGTAATCATGAACGCTACCGGTCGTCCGTCCAGTTCGGCGATGCGGATCAGGTCGTTGAACACGATCGGCTTCAACTTGACGCCGACATCCTTGATCTCGGGCGGCGTCAGCGGCACGAAACCCCAATTGTCGGACCATGCGTCGTTCAGGATCGCCAGGATCGTCGCGGCTTCCTCGTCGAACTTCGACTTGTCCACCTCGCGGATGCGGATGCGCTCGTTCTTCTCGCCCGACTTGATGATCCGCTGGACGATCGGAGGAAATTCTTTCGTGATGTCGAGGTCGTAGGTCAGCAACTGCTTGACGGGTGCATAGCCCGCCGCCTCGATCCAGCCGCGATATTCGGGCTTGGCATGGCCCATCATGATCGTCGGATCGTGATCATAGCCCTCGATCAACAGACCCGGCTCTTCCCAGATCGACATCGAGATCGGGCCCAGCGCCCGCGTCATACCCTGATCGCGCAGCCATTGTTCCGCACTGGCGAGCAACGCCCGGAACACGCTATCATCCTCCGCCTCCATCAGCCCCCATTGTCCGACGCCAGGTCCGAACCCCTGAGCAGGGTCCATCGTCAGCGCCAGCGTGTCGATGTGCGCGGAGATGCGGCCGACGATCTGGCCACTGTGTTCGGCGAGGAAAAGCTGCGCCTTGGCGTGGCTGAACCAGCCGTTCTTCGCCGGCGTGATGAGGCCCAGCGCCTCGTTCTTCAGCGGCGGCACCCAGTGCGGATCGTTCGCGTAGAGGCGGAACGGCAGGTCCACGAATGCCTTGCGATCCCGCTTGCTGTCGATCGGGCGGATGACGATATCACTCATGTTCGATCGTTTAACCGGCGCATCCGATCATGGCGAGTGAAGTTTCCGTCAGCGCTTTCGGTGCGCGCGACCTGTAAAGGTCATGCTGTCGCCACTATTTCGGTGTGATGGATACCCTGATGACGAGCATGACCCTGGATCGCGCCGCAACGGCGCCTGTTGCGGGCACGACGAGGATCGCCGACGACAAGGCGATGCTGCGCGCCGCGGCCGACCTGACGCGTGAATTGTCGCAGCCGAAGCCCGCCATTTATTGGGCGGACCTGGTCGCATCTGCAATGGTGGGTTACGGCGCGCTGGCCGTGGCGGTGACGGCATCGTCCACGGCGGTGGTCGTACTGGCGGGGATCGTCGCCATGCTGGGCCTGTACCGGGCGATGAGCTTCATCCACGAAGTCAGCCACATGAAGCATGGCAGCGTGCCGCATTTCCGGCTGGGCTGGAACCTGCTGGTCGGCATCCCGATGCTGATCCCGTCCTTCATGTATGAAGGCGTGCATAATCTGCATCACGCCAAGACGCGCTATGGCACGGTCGAGGACCCTGAGTATCTGCCGCTGGCTTTGATGAAACCGTGGACGCTGCCACTGTTCATCGTCGTATCGGCGCTGGCGCCGGTAGCGCTGCTGTTCCGGTATGCGATCCTGTCGCCGCTGTCGGTGGTGGTCCCGTCGCTGCGTCGGGCGATCGTCGAGCGTTATTCGGCGTTGGCGATCAATCCGCAGTTCCGCCGTCGCGCGCCGGAAGGTGCCGCCGCTATTTACTGGAACCGGATCGAGGCGGCGGCGAGCATTTGGGCGATCGCGCTGGTGGCGATGGTCGCAACGGGCGTCATCCCGCTGCGCGCGTTCGGCATCGCAATGCTGATCGCCTCGGCGGTCGCTGTGATCAATCAGGTGCGTACCCTGGTCGCGCATCTGTGGGAGAATGAGGGCGAGCCGATGAGCGTCACCGCCCAGTATCTCGACACCGTCAACGTGCCGCCGCCGTCGCTGCTGCCGGCCCTCTGGGCACCGGTCGGCCTCCGCTATCACGCGCTGCATCACCTCCTGCCGAGCGTGCCCTACCATGCGCTGGGCGAGGCGCACCGCCGGCTGACGGCGATTCTGGAAGCGGAATCGCCTTACCACGAGGCCAGCTATCCGGGCTTGCCGGGACTGGTGTGGAAGATCGGGCGATCGACAATGGGGCGTCGCTGACCGGCTGCTAGCCCGCGTGGCTTGTCGCCAAGGTTCTGGCCAACACCAGCCTCTTGGCGACTTCCTTCACGATAGCGTCTTCGAGCACATTCCGCTTCTCGGCCGGCATGGCTTTCAAGGCGTCCTCGGTGAGTTCCATGTCCTCCAGGATGTCGCGGCGCGCGCGCTCGGCGGGTGTCATCCTCGCTTCCTTCTCGAACGCCGTGAGCGCGTCGCGCAGTTTGTCGGACGGCATCGGCGGTGCCGAGGCATCGACGGTCCGAGGTGCGGACGCCTTTGTACCAGACGCCGCAGGCTTATCGTGCGGTAGCGCGAAAGCTCCGGCGGAACGCGGCAGCGACGGGGACGGCGCAACGATTGACAGGCTGGAGATCGACGACAGGCGCATGGTGCGGGCTCCGGCAGACGGACGGGATCCATCGATCTAGGACGTCGTGGTTAACACCTATTCCTCGGTGCGGAACAAGACCGCTTCGCCGATCAGCAGGAACAGCAGGAAAGGTGCCCAGGCCGCCAGGAACGGCGGATAGGCACCGAGGTTGCCCATCGCCAGCGCGAACTTGTCGGCGATGAAATAGGTGAAGCCCAGCGCCATGCCGATCACGGCGCGCACGAACAGCTTGCCCGATCGCGCTACGCCGAACGCCGCGACGCCGCCGAGCAGCGGCATCAGCACCGCCGACAACGGCCCCGACAATTTATGCCAGAGCGATCCCTCCAGCGCCTTGGTAGGTCTACCGGCGCCGGACAAATCCTTGATCGCGGCCTTCAACGCCCCCAGCGACAGCCCATCGGGATCGACCGTCGCCAGCGTGAACTGATCCGGGCGGGCGTCGCGACCGACGACGATCGAAGGGATACGGACCTGCTGCCCCGACGCCACGTCGAAGCGGAGCGCCGGGCCGATCCGCCAGCCGCCACCGGCCTGGAACCGGCCGATCGGCGCGCGGACGATCGCCGCCAGATTGCCGCCGGCGCGATCGTACAGCGTGACGTTGCGCAATACGGTATTCGCACCGCGCCCCTGCGTCTGTTCGACCTCGATCAAGTCGTCGCCGTCGCGCACCCACACGTTCGATCGGTCGCCGCGATCGATCGGCATCGGCCCGTAATTGACCTTCTGCCACTGGTTGAGCGTCGCGGTGGCGCGGCTGGCGATACGGTCGTTGAAGGCGAACGAGATGATGGCGACGCCGAAGCTGGCGAGCAGTAGCGGGGCCAGCACCTGATGCGCGGACAGCCCGGCGGCTTTCAGCGCGATGATCTCGCTGTTCTGGTTCATGGTCGCCAGCGTCAGGATCGTACCGAGCAGCACCGAGAAGGGCAGAACGAAGGCGATGATCTGCGGCGCGCGCAGCGAGACATAGGTCCACACCTGCGCCTGCCCGTTGCCCGGCACCTCCAAGATGTTGCCGGTTTCCGACAGCAGGTCGAGCGCTTGCAGGATCAGGACGATCGCCGCCATGATCGCGAAGGTGCGGACGAGGAACAGACGCGCCATGTACAAGGACACAGTGCGTGACGGGAAAAAACTCATCGCCTTCACGCCGGCATCTCCTCACGCCGGCGACCGGGCAGTCGGCGCAAGATCGCCTTGCCGAGCTTGCCGAAACCGCGTTCCAGTGCGCCGATCGGCTGCCCGCCGGGGACATAGGCGATCTGGTAGTACATCCAGAATACCAGCCCCGCGAACACGAGGAACGGTCCCCAAAGGGCGATCACCGGATCGACCCGGCCCAGCGCGCCGATGTCCGACGCATATTGGTTCACCTTGTGATAGGTTACGATCATCACGATCGACAGGAATACCCCGAGCGAAGACGACGACCGTTTCGGCGGGATCGCTAGCGCCAGCGCGAGCAATGGCAGCAGGAACATCGTCGCGACCTCGACGAGCCGAAAGTGGAATTCGGCCCGGCTCGACGCGCGCAATCCCTGATTGGTCGTAGCCTTCCCCAACTTGGCCAGTTCGGGCAGCGTGAATTCCAGGTTGCGGCCGCCGCGCTGCCGGAAATTCTCGAACTTCGGCAGGTTGATCGGCAGATCGTGGGCGGAGAAGGTCAGCACCCGCGGCACCTTGAACTCGGGCCGGTTGTGGACGAGCGTGCCGTTGGTCAGCCGGAAGATGATGACGTTCGGATCGTCGGTCGCCATGAAGCGGCCATGCTCCGCGGTCACGCCGATCCAGTCGTTCTTCGGCGTTTGGACGTGGACGAAGATGCCGCTCAGATCGCGCCCCTTGTCGCGGCTCTCCTCGATGCGCATCGTCATGCGGTCGCCGAGATGGGTGAACTCGCCGACCTTGATCGATGCGCCCAGCGCGCCGGTGCGCAGTTCGAACCGCAATCCTTCGTAATAATAACGAGCGATCGGCTGGACATAGCCGACGATCGCCAGATTAATCGCGGCCAGCAGGATCGCGAACATGTACGGCACGCGCAGCAGCCGGGTGTAGCTCATCCCGACACCGCGCATTACGTCGAGCTCCGACGTGGAGGACAGCCGCCGGAACGCGAGCAGGATGCCGAGCATCAGGCCGATCGGAATGCCGAGGCCCAGATACTCCGGCAGCAGGTTCGCGAGCATCCGCCAGACGACGCCGATCGGCCCACCCTGGGTCGCGACGAAGTCGAACAGCCGGCCGATGCGATCGAGGACCAGCAGCATCGACGCGATCGTCAGCGTCGCGAACAGCGGCACCGCGATCAGGCGCGCCATGTAGCGATCGATCGATTTCATCGGAGGGGAGGCTCGGTCAGCAAGATGGCGCGGGTATAGGCGCAGCAGCGCCAGCCTGTCAGGGGGGAAAATCCGGGTATCTGGCTGGCTTCGGTTAGAAGCGGGTCACTCTGCGGCGATCTGTTCCGGCGGCGGGGCGCTCCGCAGCATCGACGCGGCGATGGCGCGTTCCAGCCCGGCGAGCGTGAACGGCTTGCGCAGGACGTGATGCTCGCCGAACTCGGCTGCATTGGCCTCTCCCGCGAAGCCGGTGACGAACAGGACCGCGACGTGCGGGAACGCCTGCGCGAAGCCTGCCACCATTTCCGGTCCGGTCTGGCGCGGCATGAGGACATCGGAGATCACCAACTCGACATGGGGGTTGCGCGCGAGCAGTTCCGGGGCGGCAAGCGGGTCGCTGCACGACACCGTGCGGTGGCCGAGTTCCTCCAGCGCCCCCATCGTTGCCGCCAAAACGCGTGGATCGTCCTCGACGACGAGGATGTCGTATCCCTCGCGGTCGACGTTGGCCGGCATCGCCGCGGCGCGGGCGGGCGCTTTGGTCACGACGGTCGTGTCCCGTGGCAGATACAGCGTGACGGCGGTGCCCTCGCCGGGAGCGGTGTCGATCGTGATCTCGCCCGACTGGCTGCGCACGAACGCGAAGATCTGCGACAGGCCGAGCCCGGTGCCTTTGCCGGCTTCCTTGGTGGTGAAGAACGGCTCGAACACCCGGTCCGCAACCTCTGCGGTCATGCCACACCCATTGTCGCGGACTGCGACCGTAACGTAGTCGCCCGCCGCGCAAGCACCGACCTGCTCGGCGGCCAGCGACACCGCGCCGGTGACGATCGCAATGGTGCCGCGGCCGTCGACGGCGTCGCGTGCATTGACGGCCAGGTTGACGATGACGTTTTCGAGCTGGACCCGGTCGGCCCGCACCCGCCAATCCCCCGCATCGTTGCGCGTGACCAGCGTGACGCCGTCGCCCAGCGTACGATCGAGCAGGTCCGTCATGTCCTCGACCAGTTCGGCGGCCGCGATCGGTTCCGGCTTCAGCGCTTCCTCGCGGCTGAACGCCAGCAGCCGGCGCGTCAGGGCCGCGGCGCGGTCGGCGCCTTCTGCTGCGCTGTCCAGATGGCGTGCGGCGGCAGTCGGATCGGCGCGGACCGTGCGCTGCGCCAGCTCGATGCCGCCGATCACGACCGCCAGCATGTTGTTGAAATCGTGCGCGATTCCCCCGGTGAGCTGCCCCACCGCCTCCATCTTCTGGACTTGGCGCAGCTTCGCTTCCTGTTGGCGCAACTCGGCACTGGTCCGCGCCACCGCCTCCGCCAGCGCATCGGCATGCTCGCGCGCGGCGTCCGCGTCGGCACGGGCCAGCGCCCGCTCACCCACCGCGCGCAACGACAGCCAGCCGAGCAGGACCGCGCCGAGAACGATCAACAGGCCGAAGATCGCGAGCACGCCGGCGATGCGGCTGGAGCGTTCGACCGTGTCGGTGGCGGTGGCGACGCGCTGTTGCAGCAGCGAGCGCTCCCGCCCGATGATCGCATTCAGGTCGTGGTTGATCTCGTTGAGGGCCGGTGCCTTTCTGGCCTGATAGTAGCGCGCATAGGCCTGACTGTTGCGACCGTAACTGGTCGACAGCGCGGTGACCGACAGTTCCTTGCCACGCGCTTCATAGGCTTTGCGCAACTGCTCGATCGCCGGGCCCTGACCCGGATTGTCGTAGGTCAGCCGGTCGAGCCGGTCGATCTGTGACCCGGCGAGCAACCATTCGTCCCAGTAGATTTGCCCCTGGGACTTGTCGCCGGAGATCACGTAGCGCCCCAGCGACGCCTCCGCCCGCGCGATCGTCCCCGACAGCGTGCGGGCGAGGATCATGACGTCGTAGCTATGCGTCTGCAATTGGAGCGCCCGGTCACGCTCCCGATCCGCACCTCGAAGCGTGAGGACGAGCGCGATCAGCACCGCAGCGGCCAGCAGCGCCATCGCCCCGAGCGAGACGGTCTGCCACCGCGTGACGCCGCCCCGCGTCACGCCATCGTCGTGTTCACGCTCCACTTCGCTGACATACATCCATCGCCTCCGCCTGCAAAGCGGGCGACGTAGATCAGCCGATAACCCCCACGGCTCGTCCCGCGGCGCGGAACATCGTCAGAACCGTTGCGATCTGTTCGGCCGTATGCTCCGCGCAGATCGAGCAGCGCAGCAGGAACGTACCGGCGGGCGTCGCCGGCGGACGCGCGACGTTGACGTACAGTCCACCGTCGAGCAGCGCCTGCCAGATACCCACCGCCTGTTGCTGGTCCTCCAGGATCACCGCGACGATCGCGCTTTCGGGTGTTTCGGTGCCCAGCGTGAAGCCCATCGCCTTCAGCCCGCCGTGAAGTGCGCGGGCGTTTTCCCACAGCCGTGCACGCTTCTCGTGCGCGACCGCCAGCTTGCGGATCGACGTGGCGGCGGTCGCCACCACCGACGGCGGCAGGCTGGCGGTGAAGATGTACGGGCGGCAGGCGAGGCGGATCGCCTCGAACTTCGGGTGGTTCGACACGCAGAAGCCGCCGACCGTGCCGACCGATTTGGAGAAGGTGCCGACGATGAAATCGACGTCCAGCCCCTGATCCTCATACACACCGCGACCGTTCGGACCGAAAAAGCCCATCGAATGTGCTTCGTCGACCAGCACCATCGCGTCGTGCTTGCGGGCGACGGCGACCATCTCGCGCAGCGGCGCGATGTCGCCGAGCATCGAGTACACGCCCTCCAGCACCACCAGCTTGGCGGGCTCCTTCGGCAGGCGGCCGAGGCGCTTGTCCAAATCCTCGACCGAATTATGGCGGAAGCGGACGATCTCCGCATTACCCTGCGCACAGCCGTCGTAGATCGATGCGTGGCTGTCCGCGTCGAGGATCACATACTCGCCCTTGGTCGCGAGCGTGGAGATCATGCCGAGATTGGCCATGTACCCGGTCGAGAACACGATCGCGCCGGACATGTCGTAGAAGTCGCGCAGCGCCTGTTCGACATCGACATGGTCTTGGAACGTGCCGTTGAGCATGCGGCTGCCGTTGGTGCCCGATCCGAACCGATCCAGCGCGGTCTTGCCAGCGGCCACGACGTCGGGATCGAACGTCATGCCCATGTAATTGTACGTGCCGAGCAGGATCGTGTCGCGGCCGGCGATCACCGCCTCAGTCGGCGACTTGACCTGTTCCATGACGATCGCGAACGGATCGGTAACCCCCGTGTCGATCAGCGCCTTGCGCTCCGCGATCAGGCCATCGAACTTCGACATCAGGTCGCGCTGTGGCGCGATCGCCGGCGGATCGAGATCGAGCGTCTCGGACTGAAATCCTGTCTCGGTCATGCGCGCAGCTTCTGGACCGCATCGACCAGCTGGCCGATGGTCTCGATCTCGGCCTGCATGTTCATCGTGATGATGATGTCGAACTCGTCCTCGATCGCCGCGACGAAATCCATCACGGTCAGGCTGTCCCACTCCAGATCGCCCTGAAACGTGGTGGCATCGGTCAACGCCACGCCCTTTTTGTTGAAGGGTTCGATCTGTGCGGTGACGGTGTCGAAGATGCTCTGGCGGTCGCTCATTACGGTTCCTTGCCGGAAGAATACGGCGGACTTGCGGCTATAGCAGGGCGTGCGCCCGATACCACCGTGCGGTGTCGGCCAGCCCCTGCGGCGTCGGGATGGACGGTGTCCACAGCGCGGCGGGCGGCCGCTTCGCCGGATCGATCGTCCAGTCGGGGTGGCAGAGATAACCGACACGGTCCGCGGTCAGCCGCGCTTCATGGCCGCGCAGCAGCCGGTCGGCGCGTGCGGCCAGCGCCAGCGCGGCGCGGGGAAGGTGGATCGGCAGCACGCGCCGGCCGACCGCATCGCCGATCGCGCGCGCATAATCGGCATGCGTCCAGCCGGCGGTGCCGTCGTCCGCCTCGTAGATCGCTCTTGGAGCCTCGTGGGTGGCAAGCGTCAGCAACAGCCGCGCGAGGTCGTCGACCGCGATCAACGACACACGCCCGCGCGGCGGCAGCAGCGCGAGCCGGTGGCGGGCGAGTTTATACAGGTCGAGCTGGTCGAGGTCGCCCGGGCCATAGATGCCGGGCGGGCGGACGATCGTCCAGGGCAGGGGGCTCCCTTCGACCAGCTTCTCCGCCTCGGCTTTGGACCATCCGTAGTTGGATAGCTGTGGCTCGCGTGCGGCCAACGAGGAGACGTGGACGAAGCGTCCGACATGCGTGCTGGCGGCGAGTATGGCGCGCGTACCGTCAATGTTGCCGGCGGCGAACGCTTCGCGGGTCGGCACGTTGACCACACCGGCGACGTGCACGACCGCATCGGCTCCGGCGGTCAGGTCGACAGGATCGGACAGCGTGCCGTCGACCCACGTCACGCCGGCTCGGTCAGGCTGTGGCCGCCGGGTGAGCGCGCGGACGTGATGACCGGCCTCCAGCGCGTGGCGGATCAGGGTGCCGCCCACGAACCCCGTACCGCCGGTGATGGCGAGGATCACAGGGTGCGGCCCCGATGCTGGACCTGGCCGACTCCTGACGCGGCGTTCAGCCGCCATCCCAGCTCACCCCCGTCCGATGCCGCGATCCTAACTCGCTTCGGACGAAACGTTAAGGGCGCACTGATCTCCGGCCACCACCCGGCAGACTGCCTCAAGGCCGGCACTCGTTTCACAACATCGCCAGATGGCTGCGATGCACCAGCGCCGCCCGCGGTGCATAGCCCAGGATCGCCGCATGATCCTCGCTGCGACGACCGAGCAGCCGGCGCGCATCGGCGGCGTCGTACTCCGACAGCCCGCGCGCCAGCGGACCCGCCGGCCCGGCGATCGTGACGAGGTCACCGCGCGCGAACGCGCCCTCCACCGCGACCGCACCCGCCGCCAGCAGGCTGCCGCCGCCCGCTAGTGCCGTGCCGGCCCCGGCGTCGATGCGGATCGTGCCGGCCGCGGTCAGGCCACCCGCCAGCCAGGCCTTGCGGGCGGACGCGCTCCGCTCGGCAGCGAACAGCGTGTGGCGGCGCTCGCCCGACAGCGGGCGATCGACCCGGCCCGACGCGATCGCGAGCGGAATACCGGCAGCGGTGGCGATGCGGGCCGCGGCGATCTTCGATATCATGCCGCCCGATCCCATGCCGGAGCCGGAACCGGCATCGGCCATACCCGCGACATCCTCGATCCGCTCGACGCGGGGCACGTGACGGGCGGCCGGATTCGACTGTGGGTTAGCGTCGTAGAGCCCGTCGACATCCGACAGCAGCACGACGCCCTGCGCCGCCGCAGCCTGCGCGACGCGGGCGGCGAGCCGGTCATTGTCGCCGAACCGGATTTCCTCGGTCGCGACGCTGTCATTCTCGTTGACGACGGGCACCACGTTCAGCCCGAGCAGCCGTCCGAGCGTCGCCGCAGCATTCAGGTAACGGCGACGGTCCTCCAGATCGCCGAGCGTCACCAGCATCTGCGCGGCGGTCAGCCCGTGATTGCCGAGCAAATCCGCCCAGACCTGTGCCAGCGCGATTTGCCCAGTGGCGGCGGCGGCCTGCGCATCCTCCAGGCTGGCGCGACCACCCTTGCTCAACCCCAGCCGCCGTGCCCCGAGCGCGATCGCGCCGGACGAGACGATCGCGACCTGCTGCCCGGCAGCTTCACGCTCGGCGACATCGGCGACCAACGTCGCCAGCCAGTCGCGCCGCACTGAGCCGTCTGGATCGACGAGCAGCGCCGAGCCGACCTTGATGATCAGGCGCTGGCACGTGGTGGGCGGGAAGAGCGGCATGTACCCGTCTTATCGCCCGCCCGACGATCCGCCAATCGCCCGAAAGGCCTTGGCGAAATGCGCCAATCGCGCGGCGCAAGTTGCGGACACTTGGCGCTGAGATGGAGCGAGATGGAGGGGCGCGAGAAGCAAAGGCCCGCTTTTCCGCCAGTCCTGCAAATTGGCACGGCTCCTGCGAAGCGTCCGGTAACACACCGACAGGAGCCAGACCGATGACCGATCTCCCCGCCGCCCTGCCCGACACCGAGTGGAAGAACCTGTTCGGCGTGTGCGGCTGCATCGCCGAGGACTTCGGCTTCAACCCGCTGTGGTTGCGCCTCGCCTTCGCGGCACCGCTGATCTGGGCGCCGCTGGCGGTGCTCTCGACCTACGCAGCGCTCGGCGTGATCGTCCTCGCCTCGCGCCTGATCTTTCCGACCCGCAAGCGCGGCAAGGTCGTCGCCGCGGCACCGGTGATCGTGGCGCAGCCGGAACAGGAATTCCGGCTGGCCGCCTGATCGATCAGATCGGCGACCACTCCACCGCGTCTTCCTCGCCGTCGTCCGACACCGGCGAGTCGGCGGCGGGACCGACGGCTTCGAGCAACTGATCGAGCACCCAGTCGACCCCGACGCCGCTGGCGCCCGACAGCGGGATGACGTCCGCGCCGCTGGCGTCCGCCAGTTCCTTCGACATCACGTCGATCAGTTCGTCGTCGAGCATGTCGATCTTGTTCAGTCCGATGACGACCGGCTTTTCGGCCAGCCCCGCCCCGTAAGCTTCCAGCTCCTCGCGGACGATGCGGTAGCTTTCGGCGACATCGGTGTCGTTGGCGTCGACGAGGTGCAGCAGCACGCGGCACCGCTCGATATGCCCCAGGAAACGGTCGCCGATGCCCGCCCCGTCCGCCGCGCCTTCGATCAGGCCGGGAATGTCCGCGACGACGAACTCGCGCTGCTTGTGGCGGACTACGCCCAATTGAGGGCGTGTCGTGGTGAAGGCGTATTCCGCGACTTTCGCCTGCGCGTTGGTCACGGCGTTGATGAAGGTCGACTTGCCCGCATTGGGCAGCCCGACGAGACCGACATCGGCCAGCAGCTTCAGCCGCAGCCAGACATACGCTTCCTGCGAGGGCCAGCCGGTGCCGTGCTGGCGCGGGGTGCGATTGGTCGATGTCTTGTAGCTGGCGTTGCCGCGGCCGCCGTCGCCACCGCGGAAGAACACCTCGCGCTGACCGACCTTGGTGAAGTCGAGCAGCACCTCCTCGCGGTCCTCGGACAGCACCTGCGTACCGACCGGGACCTTGATGACGAGATCGTCGCCGCCGCCACCCGTGCGATTGCTGCCGCTGCCGCCACTACCGCGAGGAGCCCGGAAATGCTGGGTGTAACGGAAATCGATGAGCGTGTTCAGGCCGGCGACGGCCTCGAACACGATGTCGCCGCCCTTGCCGCCGTTGCCGCCGTCGGGACCACCATATTCGATGAACTTTTCGCGCCGGAAGCTGACGGCGCCGGGACCACCCGCGCCGGAACGGACGAAGATCTTGGCCTGATCGAGAAAATGCATCCGCCGCCCTTACGCGGGTTGCACGCTTTCGTCATCCCGTGCGGCTTCGGAGCCGAGCAAGGCCGCCAGCGCCAATTCCCGGGCACGGGTACGCGGCAGGCCCAGCGCGTCCGCCATCGGCTGGCCGAGCAGCGCATCGCCGAGCGCCAGCAGCACCAGTTGCAGCGTCTCCTCCGCGATCGGGCGGGTGCCGATGCCGGTCGCCTGACCCAGTTGATCGACGAGCCGGTGGATCGCGATCAGGATCGGGTCGAGCGCGTCCCGGTTGCCCGACAGGATCATCCAGCTTGCCAGTGCGCCCGCCCCCTCCTTGTCGAACGCGTCGAAGGTCAGGTCGACGATCGCGCGCGGGTCGCGCTGGCGGGCGCGGGCGGCAAGCACCGCCTCGCCAATCGTTGCGGTAATGTCCGCCGCCATGCGCTCCGCCAGCGCCTTCTGAAGTCCTGCGGCGGACCCGAAATGGTGCAACAGATTGGCGTGCGTGCGACCGACACGCCCCGCAACTGCCTTCAGCGTCACCGACTGTGGGCCGGTTTCGATCAGCAGCGCACGTGCGGCATCCAGCGCGACGCTGCGCGATTCGTCGGGGCTCAACCGCCGGCGCGGGAAGGGGGCGATTGACATGATCGGGAGGGTGCTTTATTTACATTCATGTAAGTAGAGGTCGAACCCCATCTTTGGAGAGTTTCGTGGCAAAGGCAAACTTGCGCGCGGCGATCACGCCCGCGGACCTGACGATCACGCCGCGCGACGTGCGGTTCGGGCGCGGCCATGTGATGAAGCGCTATTGGTTGAACGACGATCCGATCGCGACCGCGTTCTACAACGCGCTGTCCGTGACCTTCCCCAAGGGTGAGGCGTTCTTCGTCGAGAGTGTGCGCGCGTTTCGCGAGGGTGCCTCGCCGAAGCTGGCGGGCGAGATCCAGTCCTTCGTGAAGCAGGAGGTGATCCACAGCCGCGAGCATGTCGCGTTCAACCGCCATGTCGTCGATCAGGGCTATGACGTGTCGCTGCTGGAGCGGCATGTCGACGAGGCGCTGGCGCTGACCAAGGGGCGGCCGCTGATCGCCAATCTGGCGGCGACGATGGCGCTGGAGCATTTCACCGCGATGCTGGCGCACGAGCTGATCGCCAACCCCGCGCATCTGAGGGGCGGCGACGCGCAGGCGGCCGGCCTGTGGCGCTGGCACGCGGCGGAGGAGATCGAGCACAAGGGCGTCGCCTACGACACCTGGATGCACGCGACGAAGGACTGGACCCGGTTCAAGCGGTGGAAGGTCAAGTCGATCGTCATGCTGCTCACGACGCAGCGTTTCTTCCAGGGCCGTCGCAAGGGCATGCTGGAATTGCTGCGGCAGGATGGCCTGACCGGACCGAAGGTCTGGTGGCGGCTGTTCTGGTACGCGTTCGGCCGCCCCGGCATGGCCCGCAAGGTCGCCGGCGTCTGGTTCAGCTATTTCCTGCCGGGCTTCCATCCGTGGAAACACGACGACCGCGCCCTGATCGCGCTGGCGGAAAGCGAGTATGAGGACGCGCTGTTGCCGGGTGCCCGCAAGCTGGCGGTGGCGGCCTGAGGTCGGAAGGTTAGGCTAAGGTTAGTCCAATGCGGCTTTTCTGCGCCGCTTGAATCGGCACGTGCGAGTCATGGCGGACGGTTCAAGGAGCGGTATCGATCGCCTAAGATATAGCGGTCGGACCGTGTAGGACAGCCGTTTCGTGGAGCGGGCGAACCAACGACACAGCCACCGGTCGGAAGACCGGTGGCTGTGTCGTTGTCGAGGGGCGTTCGATCGGCCGAAGGAGACAGCCATGCGGGTGGTCGGATGGCAAGAAAAAGGGCCTCCCCGCTGCCGGGAAGGCCCTTGATCGTGTCTAGGGCCGACGCAGCGTTCGATGACTTAGGCGGCGACCGCCGCCTTGAGCGCGTCGACGAGGTCGGTCTTTTCCCACGTGAACAGGTCGCCCTCGGGATCGCGACCGAAGTGGCCATAGGCCGCCGTCTTCGAATAGATCGGGGCGTTCAGCTTCAGATGCTCGCGGATGCCCTTCGGCGTCAGGCGAACGAGCTTGGGCAGCGCGGTTTCCAGCGCGGCTTCCTCGACGGTGCCGGTGCCATGCAGGTCGACATAGACCGAAAGCGGCTCGGCGATGCCGATCGCGTAGCTGAGCTGGATCGTGCAGCGGCGCGCGAGCCCGGCGGCAACGACGTTCTTCGCGAGATAGCGCGCGACATAGGCGGCCGAACGATCGACCTTCGTCGGGTCCTTGCCGCTGAACGCACCGCCGCCGTGCGGCGCCGCGCCGCCGTACGTGTCGACGATGATCTTGCGACCGGTGACCCCGGCGTCGCCGTCGGGACCGCCAATCTCGAACAGGCCGGTCGGGTTGACGTAGATCTTGTCTTCGGCCGGCAGCCAGCCCTCGGGCAGGATCTCGGCGAACACGCCCTTGACGTAGTCGCGCAGCTTCGCCTGACCGGCGTCGTTCGACAGGTCGGCGCTATGCTGCGTCGAGACGACCAGCGCGGTGGCGCGGACGGGCAGCTCGTTCTCGTACTGCAGCGTCACCTGGCTCTTGGCGTCCGGCTCCAGGAAGGGCGCGGCACCCGAGTGGCGATCGGCGGCCATCTTCTCGAGGATCTTGTGGCTGTAATAGAGCGTCGCGGGCATCAGGCCCGGAGTCTCGTCGGTGGCGTAGCCGAACATGATGCCCTGATCACCGGCACCCTCGTCCTTGTTGCCGCTTTCGTCCACGCCCATCGCGATGTGCGCGGACTGCGGGTGGAGGTTGTTCTCGAAGCGGAAGGTCTGCCAATGGAAGCCCGACTGCTCGTAGCCGATCCGCTTGACGGTATCGCGGACGGTCTTCTCGATCTCGTCCTGCACGCCCTCGGCCCAGTTGCCGTCGGCGTCCATGATGCCCTTGCCGCGGATTTCACCCGCCAGCACGACGAGCTGCGTGGTGGTCAGCGTTTCGCACGCGACGCGCGCCTCGGGGTCCTTCGACAGGAACAGGTCGACGATCGAATCGCTGATCTGGTCTGCAACCTTGTCGGGGTGACCCTCGGAAACCGATTCGGACGTGAAGATGAACGAGCTGCGCATCGAGTGCCTCATAACGATATAAAGATAGCTTTATATGACGGTCCCTACCGCCCCCTGCGACGGATGGCAATCGCGGCCACGCCCAGCATCACGGCAACGATCGCGGCCATGACGTTCCCGATCCGGGAAAACAGCGTCGGCGGCAGGGCGGCAGGAACTGCCACCTCGATCGCGCCCGCCCGTTCATGCGGAACCGTCGCCAGCAGTGCGCCATCCGCCGCGATGACGGCGGAGATACCGGTCGGGGTCGAGCGGACGATCGGCAGACCCTCCTCGATCGCGCGCATCCGTGCCTGCGCCAGATGCTGCGGCGGGCCCCATTTCCCGAACCACGCGTCGGTCGACGGGTTGAACAGCAGTTTCGGCCGCTTCGACTTGTCGACGACTTCGCCGGAAAAGATGATCTCGTAACAGACCTGCACGCCGACCGGGCCGAAGCCGGGCCAGTCCATCGCGCGCGGCCCGGGGCCGGGCGTGAAGTCGATGTCTCCCGGCACCAGGCGCGCCAGCCCCAGTGGACGGAGCAGCCACGGCAGCGGCAGATACTCGCCATACGGCACCAAATGCGCCTTGTCGTAGCGGCCGATCAGGCGCGCATCGCTGTCGATCGCGAATACCGAATTTGCCGCGGTGGCGATGCGGTCCCGATCGTCGAAGGATAGCGCGATGCCGCCGGTCATCAGCACGTCGCGCGGCCCCAGCAACGCCGCGATCCGTCGCCGAAGCTGCGCCGGATCGTTGGTGTAGATCCACGAAGGATAATCGTCCTCGATCAGGTCGCGCAGCACGCCTTCGGGCCAGACGATCAGGCGCGGGGCAGCGCCGGGCTCGCCCGACAGGGTGGCGAGGGCGCGGAACACGCGCTCGCCATCATTCTCGTTGCGATCCTGCTGGCCGATGTTGGGCTGCACGACGCGCACGCGCGGGCCTGCCGTTGACGGTGTCTCGCGATAGGAGAGGGGTTGCAGCGCGAGCGGCACCGCCAGCGCGACCACGCCCCACCACGAGCGGCGTCGCACCAGCAGCGCCAACGCGCCCGCGAAGGCGATCGTCAGCCCCGACAGTGCGTAGGTGCCGACCCACGCCGACACGCTCGCGACCGCCTGCACCGGCACCCACATCACCGCAAGCGGGTCCCACGCATAGCCAGTGAACAGAACTGCGCGCAGATATTCCGTCGCGATCCACGCCGCCGCGAAGATCAGGACGAACGCAGCGTCCGGTCGCTCGCGCCGGAATCGCCATGCGATGCCCGCGGCCACCATCGGATAGACGGCCAGATACAAGGCCAGTCCGACCGCGGCGAAATAGCCCAGTACCGGCGGCATCGCGTCCTGAAAGTCGAACGCGTGCTGGAACCAGTTGTTGTTGACGGTGAAATGCCCGAGCCCGAACAGCCAGCCACGCCACAGCGCCGCCCGGAATGTCGGTGCCCCGTGCACCAGCACCAGCCATGCCGCGAAGCAGGCGAGCGCGAGCGGCCATAGTTCGAGCGGCGCGAACCCGCAGGCGGCGGCAGCGCCGAGCAGCAGCGACAGGACGGCAGGGGATCGGAGGAAGGTCACGCGCGCCACTTGGCCCGGCACCGCCTGCCTAACAAGGGGTTGCGGGGTGCGCGTCGTGCGGGGCTGACGCGCGCGATCGGCTGGTGTATCACGCGGCCATGACACTACGCCCGTTCCACCTCGCCTTTCCGGTCCACGATCTCGCCGCCGCGCGCGCCTTCTATGCCGGTGTCCTCGGCTGTACCGAAGGGCGGTCGAGCGATCACTGGATCGACTTCGACCTGTTCGGTCACCAAATCGTCGCGCATCTCGATCCCGCGGCGCAGCCGGTCGCGGTCGAGAATGCGGTCGACGGGCACGCGGTGCCGGTGCCGCATTTCGGCGTCGTGCTGACCCCCACCGACTGGCGCGCGCTGGCCGACCGGGTGAAGGCGGCGGGCGTGCGCTTCGGGATCGCGCCCTACACACGGTTCGCGGGCCAGGCGGGCGAGCAATCGACGATGTTCTTTCGCGACCCCAGCGGCAACGCACTGGAGTTCAAGGCGTTCGCGGACGACGCCATGCTGTTTGCCAAGGATTAAGTGATGGGCACCCCGATCGCACTCGATATTCCCCATTCGCTCGGCAAGGAGGCGGTGCGCCAGCGGCTCGACGGCGGCATTCAGCGGATCACCGAGAAGATCCCCGGAGGCGGACTGGTCCAGCACCGTTGGGAGGGCGACACGATGCATTTCACCGTATCCGCAATGGGCCAGACGATCGCCTCCACGGCGACGGTGTTCGCCGACAAGGTGCACGCGGTGGTCGACCTGCCCGCGTTCCTAGGGCTGTTCGCCAGTCAGGTGAAGGCGGCGATCGAGAAGGAAGCACCCAAGCTGTTGAAGTAGCGGAGGCGGCGTGGCGATCGATCGCCACGCACGCCAGCCCCGTCAGCGCGCCGCGGTCGCAGTCGGTGCGCTGACCCGCCAGATGCGGTTGCCGACATCGTCCGCCACCAGCAGCGCGCCCGCCTTGTCGGTGATGACGCCGACCGGGCGGCCCTGCGCCTTGCCGTCCTTGTCGAGGAAGCCGGTCAGCACTTCGACCGGCTTCGCGCCCGGCGCGGGGTAGCCGTTGGCGGCGAACGGGACGTACACGACCTTGTACCCCGACACCGGCTTGCGGTTCCACGAGCCATGCTCGCCGACGAACGCCCCAGAGGCCCAGCGATCGCCCAGCTTGGTGTCGGTGGAGAAGGTCAGGCCGAGCGCCGCGACGTGCGGCCCCAGCGCATAGTCCGGGCGCTTGCTATATTCCTGAAGCGAGGGGTTCTTCGGTTCGACGCGGGTATCCGGATAGCCGCCCCAATAATACCAGGGCCAGCCGAAATGGTCGCCGAATTCCACCTGCGTCAGGTAATCGGGCGCGAGGTCGGAGCCGAGCATGTCGCGCTCGTTGACGACGGTCCAGAGCTGCTTGGTGACGGGGTTGATCGCCATGCCGTTGGCGTTGCGGATGCCCGCGCCGAACACGCGCCACTGCTTGTCCGGCCAGACCTGAAGGATGTTGGCGCGGTATTTTTCCGCAGCCATGCCGCCTTCGGCGATGTTGCTGGCGGAGCCGACCGAGACGTAGAGCGTCTTGCCGTCCGCCGCCGCGATGACGTTGCGCGCCCAGTGATTGCCGCCGGGATTGAGCTTGACGATCGTCTCCGGCGTGGCAGTGATCGTGGTCTGGCCGTCCTTGTATGGCACGCGGACCAGCGCGTCAGTATTGCCGATGTAGAGTTGGCCATCCATCAGCGCCATGCCGAACGGCGAGTTCAACCCCGTCATGAAAGCGGTCTTCACCTCTGCCACGCCGTCGCCATCGGCATCGCGCAGCAGGGTGATGCGGTTCGCCGAGGGCACACCGGCGCCGGCCTTGCTCATCAGCAGCCCCATCACCCAGCCCTGGATGCCACCACCCTCGCGCTTGGGCGAATTGGTCTCGGCGACCAGCACGTCGCCATTGGGCAGGCGATAGAGCCAGCGGGGGTGGTCGAGGCCGCTGGCGAAGGCGGCGACCTGGAGGCCCTGCGCCGCGACCGGCTTGCGGTTGCCCTGCCAGCCGACGACGTCGGCGACCCCGACGGTCGGCAGCGTCTGGACGCGCGGGGCGGTGATGTCGGGCCGCGCGCCGGCGACCTGCGCGACCGACAGCTTCGCGGTATCGGGCCAGGCGAGATACACCACCACTCCGATGACGATGACGACGACGATCGCGAGGACGCGCAGGACGTGTTTGAGCATGGTGTGAACCTAGGAGGTGTGGTCGTTTGCCGCAACGGCCGGACTCGGTCCTCTTCTTCGTGCCAAATGTGGGAAGGGGCAGCCACGGGCGCTGTCGCCCGTGGCTGCCCCTCCGTCACGCCTTCGGCGCGCCACCTCCCCGCGAGCGGGGACGATTTGGGATGATTACACCGTCAGGTCGTACCGATCGGCGTTCATCACCTTCGTCCACGCCTTGACGAAGTGCGACACGAACATCTCGCCTGCATCGGACGCCGCATAGACTTCCGACAGCGCGCGCAGCTGGGAGTTGGAGCCGAACACCAGATCGGTGCGTGACGCGGTCCAGCGCTGCTCGTGCGTGTGGCGATCGGTACCGAGGAACTCCTCGTCGCTCTCGTCACTGATCTGCTCCAGTGGCTCGGCGATCTATAGTGGGAAAAGCGATCAGTCAGCCTCGGCTGGCTCGGGCTCGACGGGCGGGTGCAGGCGCAGGCGGTTGACGCGGCGCTCGTCGGAATCGGTCACCTCCAGCTTCCAACCCGACGGGTGATCGACGCATTCGCCGACCTGCGGCACGCGCCCGGCGAGCACTGCGGCGAGGCCGCCGAGCGTGTCGACATCGTCCTCGGTCTCCGCCAGCCGCGGATCGACGGCGGTGCCGACATCCTCCAACTCGACCCGCGCGTCGGCATCCCATGCGCCTCCGTCGAGCGGGATCAGGAGCGCCTCTGGCGCCTCGTCGTGCTCGTCCTCGATCTCGCCGACGATCTCCTCGATCAGATCCTCGATCGTTATCAGGCCCTCGGTGCCCGAATATTCGTCGAGCACGATCGCCAGATGGACGCGGCGCTGACGCATGTCGGCCAGGACGTCGAGCGTCCCGCGCGACATGGGGACGTAGAGCGGCTCGCGGATCAGGCCCGACAGGTCGGCGGGGTGCGGTGCGCCGGTTGCGAGAATGCGGAACACGTCCTTGACGTGGATCATGCCGACGATCGTATCCAGCTTTTCGCGATAGACGGGCAGGCGGCTGTGCCCGGCCTCCGCGAAGATCTGGACGAGGTTATCGAAGCTGGTCTTCTCCTCGACCGCGACGATGTCGGCGCGGGGCACGCCGACATCGCCGGCATCGCGCTCGCCGAAATGCAGCAGGTTGCGGACCATCTGCCGTTCCAGCGGCGAAAGGTCGCCCTTGGCATCGGGAGCGGGATCGTCCTCGTGACGATCGATCGCGTCTTCGAGCTGATCGCGCAGCCGTTCCTCGGTGTCCTGTCCGAAGATGAACGATTTCAAACCCCGCCAGATACTGTCGCTATCGGCGGTGCTACTTCGATCGTCGGCCAAGTCAGTCCTCGCGTATCAGATAGGGGTCGGCGATGCCGAGGGAGGCGAGCGCCTGTCGCTCGATCTCCTCCATCGATTCCGCCTCGTCGTCGGTCATGTGGTCATAGCCTAGCAGGTGCAGCGTGCCATGAACCAGCAAATGCGTGGCGTGATCCGCGGTCGATATGCCGCGCTCCGCCGCCTCCGCCGCGCAAACGCCGTAGGCGAGCACGATATCGCCGAGCAGCAGCTCGCCATCGTCGGAGTTCTGGCTGACGGTATCGAGCAGATCGGGCTGCACCATCGGGAAGGACAGGACGTTGGTCGGCTTGTCCTTGCCGCGATACTGCTTGTTGAGCGCGTGCACTTCGTCATCGGTGGTCAGCCGGACGCTGATCTCCACCAGCGCCTCCGTCGTCAGCAGCGGCCCCTTCGGCGTCCGCCCGATCGCCGCCTCCGCCGCGCGCCGCGCGATCGCCTCCCACTCGCCCTCGGGCCAGGGATCTTCGCGGGAGAGTTCGATCTGGATCATGCGAGGTCCGTATGGGAGAAATCATCGCCTTTGTAGAGCAGGCGCGCGTTGTTCGTCCGGGCGCAGGCGTAGGCGAAGCAATCGCCCATGTTCAGGCGGGCGGGATGATGGCCTTTGCCGTAACGCCGATGCGCAATCACGGCTTCTGCCGTCTCCGCAGAACCGATCGGCACGGTCGTGATCCCCAGAGCGGTGCAGAAGCGTGTAACTTCGAACAAGCCGCCCTCCGTACCCTCATCGCTCTCCCGGCCAAGGGCGCGTGCCGCTTCCCACATCGCCACCCCGCTGGTGCGCCGGTCCACGTGCGCGCCGAGCGTCGACTCGATGTCATCCGATCCGGGCTCGCCCCGAACGATGGCGACGATCGCCGAAGCATCGACGAAGATGGTCAATCGTCGTCCTCATCGTTCAGCGAGTCGTAGAACGCCTTGTCGATCACAACGTCTGGGTCGATTCGCAACTTCGACGTGCGGCGCAGTTCCGCGACGATATCGTGCAAGGATTGCTTCGGCTCGTCCCGCGCCAGTTCGTTCGCCAACGCGAGTTTGACCGCAGCCACCTTGGTCAGGCCGCGGCGATCGGCGAGCTTCTCGGCCATAACCCGCGCATCGTCATCCTTCACGTACAGCGCGCCCATGCGTCCTCCTTGGATATCCTCAAGTTAAGACGGGATATCCCGACCGTCAACCGGCCCCCTCATACGCCTCGACGATGCGGCCGACGATGGGGTGGCGGACGACGTCGGCGGCGGTGAAGCGGCTCATGGCGATCCCTTCGAGGCCTTCGAGCCGGCGGACGGCATCGCCGAGGCCGCTGGCGGCAGGCCCGCCGGGGATATCGACCTGATTGGGATCGCCGCAGATCACCATCCGGCTGTTCTGGCCGAAGCGGGTCAGGAACATCTTCATCTGTGCGGGGGTGGTGTTCTGCGCCTCGTCGAGGATCACGAACGCGTCGCCGAGCGTACGTCCGCGCATGAAGGCGATCGGTGCGATCTCGATCTCCCCCGATGCGATGCGGCGTTCGACCTGTTCGGCAGGGAGGCAGTCGTAGAGCGCGTCGTAGAGTGGACGCAGATAGGGATCGACCTTTTCCTTCATGTCGCCGGGCAGGAAGCCGAGCCGCTCGCCTGCCTCCACCGCCGGGCGCGACAGGATCAGCCGTTGAACGGAGCCCGTGATGAGCTGCGCCACCGCCTGCGCGACCGCCAGATAGGTCTTGCCGGTGCCCGCCGGCCCGAGCGCGAAGATCATGTCGTTGCCGACGAGATCGCGCATGTAATGCGCCTGTGCCGGGGTGCGCGGCACGATCGTCTTCTTGCGCGTGCGGATCATGATGCCGGGCCCACCGGTGCGCTCGGCCGACACGATGCCGGCCAGCGTCGGTTCGGCGACCATCGCGATCGACGCGTCGACGAGGCCGGTGTCGATCTGCTCGCCGCGGGCGATCCGCTGATACAGGTCCTGCAACACGTCGCGGGCGATGGCGACCTGTTCGGCAGTCCCCTCCAGCCCGACGCGGTTGCCGCGCGCGGTGATGTAGACGCCCAGCCGGTTTTCCAGCGCGACGAGGTTCTGGTCATATTGTCCGAACAGTTGCGCCAGCGCCTGGGGGCGATCGAACATCACCTCGACACGGGCACGCTCACCCGATTGGGCGGGGACTGGCTTACGGCTCATGCGGTCCTTTCGAGACGCGAAGTGGAGGAAGTGGAGGCGATGGAGAGGCTGCCTACACTTCGCCGCGAACCGCCCGGGCGCAGAACGCGCAACGGACTGGCGGGGCAGGGGAGATTCGGCATGCTGGGCAAGACTGGCAGATGGGGAGCGGTTAGGACAGCGGCAAGATCGCCTGTCCTGATCGGGGTTAACGCAAAGGACCCGCCCGGCGTGGCCGGACGGGTCCCGTGCTGGGCGTGAGCCCGAAAACGATCAGGCGAAGGAGACCGCGGCGCGGCGACGGCGGCGCAGCGCGCCACCGGCCATCCCGACGCCGCCGATCATCATCGCCCACGTCGCCGGCTCCGGCACCGCGCCCGCCAGCGTCGTCGCGGTGATCGACAGGTCGTCGACGGCGAGGCCCTGATCGCTGCTGGTCGAATTGACGTCGACCCAGCGGAACCCGAACGCCTGGCCGTCGAGCAGCGTCAGGCCGCTGAGCGTCGCCGCCAGATCGCGCTGGTTCACGGCGAGGTTGCCGTTGAGCGCCGAGCCGGTCGCCGTGCCGTTGTCGAACAGCGGTGCGAAGTTCAGGCCGGTGATGGTCGTCCAGCCATTGCCGGTGATGCCAGTCGCGCCGATCAGATACTGGAACGTCAGGCCGTCGTCGCGCGAGTTGGACAGGCGCCACTGCTCACCGGTGTAGCCGAAGGCGAGGTCGGTGATCGTCGCACCCAGCGCGTTGGTGAAGACGCCGCCGAACAGCACCTGCGTGATGCTGCCGCTGCCGACGCTGCCCAGCGCGCGGTCGCTGCTACCCGTGCTGCCGAAGCTGTAGCTGTTGCCGGTGTTGCTGCTGCCGGTGCCGACGCCGTAGCTGGTGTTGGCGTTGCTGCCGGTTTCGGCGACCTGGAAGCCGGTCGGCAGGGCGGTGCCCGTCGCGCCGGTGGCGGCGAGTGTATTGAAATCCTGCGTGTAGGTCGTGCTGTTCAGCGCGAAGGTCGTGTTGGGCACCGGAAACACCTGCGCGCCGGCGACGGACGGCAGGGCGGCGAGGACGAGAGCGATCGTGTAGCGCATGAGAGTTCCTTTACAGTCGGTGGTGGTGGGGTTCAGGCGAATGCGGGGGCGCGGCGACGGCGCAGCGCGCCGCCGGCGAGGCCGGAGCCGGCGATCATCAGCGCCCAGCTTGCGGGTTCCGGCACCGCGCCAACGGAGGTGACGCCAGTGACGCGGAAGTTGAGGTCGCAATGGCCGGTGATCGCGCAGTTCGGATAAACCGGCGTGGTGAAGAAGGCGCGGCCGGGCAGATAGGCGTCGCCCGACAGTTCCTGGCCGGTAAAGATGTTGATGTCGGGTCCCATCACGACGCCGTTGCGCGCCGAGCCGCTCGACAGGATGGCGGTGTAGGTATTGCCGATCGTGACATCGGTGCCCGTCACGTCGAAGTCGAACCAGGTGGGCGTGCGGCTATCGATCGACGTCGGCAGCGTGAAGTCGAACGTGGACACGACCGCGCCGCCGAAGCCAGCTCCCTCCCGCAGGGTGAAGGTGAAGGGCAGGTTGGCGGAGCCGGGGTTGAGCGCGTTGAACTGGAACCCGAACGAGGTCAGGTTGCTGTCGATCGCGACGAAGCTCTGGCCGGTCGGTCCGAAGGCCGCGAGCTGGAACGAACGCTGCTGGCCGGACACGACCTCGATCGTGTCGGCCGACGCCGCGCCACCAGGCAGGGCGGCGACCGCGAACAGAGCCGCGGACATGAAGGATCGCATTGATTTCTCCCCGTTTTATCGTCTGGGAAGCCTGTGGGCGCGGTCTGTTACACGGTTAATACATTATGAAGAACGTTTAACATTTCACGCGGCTGCGCGTGCGGGACGCAGCCGGACAGCGACGATTGGGTCGCGCCGGTGAGCTCGACCGTGACCATGTCGCCGATCGCGTGATCGCCGATCAAATGGACCGATTGCAGCCAGGGCGACTTGCCGAGCCACTGGCCGGGCAGCTTGCCGACGCGTTCGACCAGCACGTGGCAGGTGCGGCCGACGCTCGCCTCGTTGAAGGCGCGCTGGTCGCGGCCGAGCGACGCCTGAAGCCGCTGGAGGCGTTCGTCCATCACGTCCGCCGCGATCTCGTCGGTCATCGTCGCGGCGGGGGTGCCGGGACGCGGGCTGTATTTAAAGCTGAACGCCTGCGCATAGCCGACCGCATCGACAAGGCTCAGCGTGTCGGCGAAGTCCGCCTCCGTCTCTCCCGGGAAGCCGACGATGAAGTCGCCCGACAGCGCGATGTCGGGGCGCACCGCGCGGACGCGGTCGAGCAGGCGCAGATAATCGTCGCGGCCGTGGCTGCGGTTCATCGCCTTCAGGATGCGGGTCGATCCCGACTGCACCGGCAGATGCAGGAACGGCATCAGGCTTTCGACATCGCCGTGCGCGTCGATCAGACCCTGCGCCATGTCGTTGGGATGGCTGGTCGTGTAGCGGATACGCGCGAGGCCGGGGATGCGGTCGAGCGTGCGGATCAGGTCGTGCAGGCCGCGGCCGTCCGCATCGACCCAGGCGTTGACGTTCTGCCCGAGCAGCGTGATCTCCCGCGCGCCGGCATCGACCAGCGCCTTCGCCTCGTCGACGATCGCCGCGAACGGCCGGCTGACCTCCGCCCCGCGCGTGTACGGAACGACGCAATAGGTGCAGAACTTGTCGCATCCCTCCTGCACCGTCAGAAAGGCGGACGGGCCGACGCGGCGGCGCGCCGGCAGGTGGCCGAACTTGGATGCCAGCGGCATATCGGTGTCGAGCGCGGCGGTGCCGGCCGCCGCCTGCGCCACGAGGGCGGGCAAATTGTGATACGCCTGCGGACCGACCACGACATCGACCTTGGCGCGGCGGACGATCTCCTCGCCCTCCGCCTGCGCGACGCAGCCGGCGATGGCGATCATCGGATCGCCGCCGCTCTTGCCGGCGGTTTTGCGGATGCGGCCGATGTCGGAATAGACCTTCTCGGTCGCCTTTTCGCGGATGTGGCAGGTGTTGAGCACGACGAGGTCGGCGTCGTTCGCATCGGCGGCGGCGGTCATGCCCTGCGCGGTCATCAACTCGGCCATGCGCTCGCCGTCATAGACGTTCATCTGGCAACCGAACGACTTGACGTGGAAGGTCTTGGGCGGGGTCTTCATGCGGCGGCCCATAACAGGTCCTCCCCGAAACGGGGAGGGGGACCGCAAAGCGGTGGAGGGGCGGCCGCGGGCGGGATGGCTCGTGGCTGCCCCTCCGTCACGCCTGCGGCGCACCACCTCCCCGTGCCAGAGAGGATCTAGAGGGCTTCGATCCGGCGTCTCGCTTCGGCGGCGACGATTTTGCGGCCGCCGTCCGGGGCGAAGGGTTCGGCGAAGTTCAGCGTCGCGATGAAGCTGCCGCGGCGGCGCAGGACGCGGAGCGCGTGCACCTGTCCGGACTCGTCGCCCCACACGCAGTCGGATGTGGCGTCGCCGTAATCGATCCGCACCGGCTGGACGCGCAGGCCCGGCGGCGGGGGATCGAGCGCGGCCAGCAGCGCGGGCTTGAACGGCAGCAGCGTGGTGCCGTCGCCCGTCGTCCCCTCCGGAAAGATCGTCACCGGCCAGGGCGCGGCGAGCGCTCGGCGGAGTTGCTCGACCTGTTCTGCGACGGCCATTCGCTGGCCGCGTGCCACGAAGACGGTGTGGTTGAGCGAGGACAGCCAGCCTATCAAGGGCACGGATTCGAGTTCGCCCTTGGCCACAAATGCTGTGCCGGTGGCGCCGGCGAGCAGGAGGATATCAATCCAGCTCAGGTGGTTGGCGAGGATCACCGCGTCGCGTTCGAGTGGGGTGCCGACGACATGCGCCCTCGCGCCGACGATGCGCGCGCACCAGCCGAGAAAGCGGCGCGGCCACGGCGAGCGGGCGCGGAACAGTCGCCACATACCGTGCAGCGGGAGGGCGACGAGCAGTGCGGCGATGAGGGCAATGAGGCGGAGCGCGAGGCGGAGGGTGTTCATGTGTTCTCGCCGCTCATTCGCTCGCCCGCTTCCCTCGCTCGTTCAGGGATCGGGTCAGACCTTCCTGTCGAGGCTGACGCCGTACAATTCCATGCGGTGGTCGACCAACCGGAAGCCCATGCGCTCGGCGATCGCCTTTTGCAGCAGTTCCAGTTCGGGATCGACGAACTCCAGCACGCGGCCGGTTTCAACGTCGATCAGGTGATCGTGATGCGCTTCGGGCGAGGGTTCGTAGCGAGCGCGGCCGTCGCCGAAATCGTGGCGGTCGAGGATGCCGGCCTCCTCGAACAGGCGCACGGTGCGATAGACGGTCGCGATCGAGATGCCCTTGTCGATCGCGGAGGCGCGCTCGTACACCTTTTCGACGTCCGGATGGTCCTCCGCCTCCGACAGGACGCGCGCGATGATGCGCCGCTGTTCGGTGATGCGCAGGCCCTTCTCGTTGCAGAGAGCTTCCAGATCGATCTTGCGCGCCATGACTTTTAGAACCTCTCGGACGAGGCCGTCATGTAGACCCTATCGCTTGTTGCGAAAAGGGATAGCGACTCGCAATAAGCTAAAGCGGGCGCGAATAGGTATGGGCGTCGTGGTGTCGCCCGTCCGCGCCCCGATAATAGCCGCGCCGCTCGCCCACTTTCGCGAAGCCGTTCGCGGTGTAGAGGCGGACGGCGTCGTTGTTTGCGCGCACCTCCAGATGCATCGTCACGACGCCGCGGCCCTGCGCTTCCGCGACGACCGACCGCAGCAATGTGCCGCCGACGCCGCGGTGCCGGTGGTTCGGCGCGACCGCGAGCAGCAGCAATTCGGCCTCGTCGGCGACCGCACGCACCATCGCGAAGCCCGCGGGTTCGTCGTCATAGCTGGCGAGCGTCAGCACAACGCCGGGCATCGCCAGCACGCCGAGGCACTGGCTGCGCGTCCATGCCTCGCCATAGCGGGGGTCGAAGGCGGCGGTCATCAGCGCATCGACGGTCGCGACATCGCGCGCGTCTCCGTGGCGAAGCGAGAGGATGCGCGTCGCCATTACCCGACGACCTTCTTCGTCGGCAGCTTGGCGTCGGGGGCGCGGCCGTAGAGCGGGCGGGGGTCAAGGTCGGCCAGCGCGGGCGGCAGCAGGAGCAGGTCCGACGCATCGGGCAGCGCATCGGCACGGGCGGTGACGTGATCGGGCAGGCGATACGTGCCGCTGCCGATCGCGAACGTTTCGCCGAGCACCGCCGCCGCATCCAGCGGGGGCAGCGACACGGGCGCGTCGAGCGGGGTCAAGTCGGCGGCGAAGCTCTGCATGAAGACCTCACCATGCCCCGCCTCCAGCACCGCCGCAATCCGTTGACGCGGCTGGGCTTTCAATGCGGCGGCAGCGACGATCGCGAGCGAGGAGAAGCCGCGCACCGTCGCATCCCAGCCAAGTCCAAGGCCACGCGCCGCGGCGATGCCGACGCGGACGCCGGTAAAACTGCCGGGGCCGACATCGACGAGGATGCGCGCCGCGCGGCCACCGTCCGGCAGTTCGGCGATCATCGGCACCAGCCGTTCGGCATGGCCACGTCCGACCACTTCATGGCGCGCGGCGACGACGCGGCCATCCTCAATCAGCGCGACGGAGCAGGCGGCGGTGGCGGTCTCGATGACGAGCGTACGCGCCGCGGATTCGCCGCTCACGCGATCCGGTTGAAGCGCTCGAACACCGGGCGTGGCGAGCGGTCGTGCAGCGTGGAACGGTCGCCGTGGCCGAGCGTGGCGATGAAGTTGGTCTTCACCGCCGGCGTATCGTGGAAGAACGCCTTGTCGACGGCACCGCCGTCGAAGCCCGACATCGGCCCGACATCGAGCCCGAGCGCGCGGGCCGCGAGGATCAGATAGCCGCCCTGCAGCGACGAGTTGCGGAACGCCGAGGCCTGACGCAGTTCGGCATTGCCATCGAACCAGCTTTTCGCATCGGCGTGCGGGAACAGCTCGGGCAGATGCTCGTGGAATTCGCTGTCCATGCCGACGATGACGCTGACCGGTGCCTTGCGGATCTTGTCGGCGTTGGTGTCGCTGGCGGCGGCGGCGAGCTTCTCCTTCGCCTCCGCGCTGACGCACCAGACGAGGCGCGCGGGAAGCTGATTCGCCGAGGTCGGCCCCATCTTCATCAGGTCCCAGATCGCGTGAAGATCGGACTCGGGCACGGGTTCGTCGGTGTAGTGATTGAACGTCCGCGCCTCGCGGAAGAGCTGGTCGAGCGCCGTGTCGTCGATCGCCGGCATCAGATCGCCCTCACTTCGGTGACTTCGGGGACATAATGGCGCAGCAGCTGCTCGATGCCCTGCTTCAGCGTGGCGCTGGACGAGGGGCAGCCGGAACAGGCACCCTGCAATTGCAGGAAGACCTTGCCCTTGTCGAAGCCGCGATAGACGATGTCGCCGCCGTCGTTCGCCACCGCCGGGCGCACGCGCGTTTCGATTAGTTCGCGGATCTGTGCGACGATCTCCGCATCGGCGGGGTCTTCGGCGAAGTCGGTGTCGGCGGGGGGCACGGAGAAGCCGGCACTGCCCTGACGGAACAGCGGCATCGCGGCCGAGAAATGATCGAGCAGCAGGCCGAGTACGTCGGGCTTCGCGTCGCGCCAGTCGGCGCCGGGCGCAAGCGTCACCGACACGAAGTCACGGCCGAAGAACACGCCGGACACGTCGCCGAGGCCGAACAGGGCGTCAGCCAGCGGGCTCACCTCCGCTTCTTCGGGGGTGGCGAAATCGCGCGTGCC
Source organism: Sphingomonas longa (assembly GCF_016892685.1). Lineage (NCBI taxonomy): Bacteria > Pseudomonadati > Pseudomonadota > Alphaproteobacteria > Sphingomonadales > Sphingomonadaceae > Sphingomonas > Sphingomonas longa. The sequence continues at coordinate 837,787 of NZ_JAFEMC010000001.1, read as the reverse complement.
AGCATCCATGACGATGCGGCCGGGCAGGAACTTGAGCGTCGCCGGGTTGGGCGTGGCTTCGGTCTCGATCAACATGCGCGGCATGTGGCGCGCGCGGGGCGGGGGATCAAGCGGCGCGCGTCTTAAATCCTCCCCGCTCGTGGGGAGCAATGAAGGATTAGTTGTTTGGCGGGCGGACCGTCGATCGCTAAAGGACCCGGCATGGCGTTCCCCACGCGCGTGTTCCGCGTCTCCGCTCTGGCCGTCGCATTCCTGACGGCTCCCCTTTCGGCTCAGCAGAAGGCACCCACCGCGGCGCCCGCAGCGGTCAACCCTTCGACCCCCGCGGTGCCTGTCGATACTGCGGCGTGGCTCTACAAGGGCAGCGACATCGCGCCGGACCCGGCCTGGTCGTTCGGCACCTTGCCCAACGGCTTGCGCTACGCAGTTCGGAAGAACGGGGTGCCGCCGGGGCAGGTCGCGGTGCGCGTGGCGATGGATGTCGGCTCGCTCTACGAAACCGACAGCGAGCGCGGCTTCGCGCATTTCATCGAGCATCTATCGTTCCGCAGTTCGGCCTATGTGCCGGACGGCGAAGCGAAGCGGGTGTGGCAGCGGCTGGGCGCGACGTTCGGATCGGATTCGAACGCGACGACGACGCCGACGCAGACGCTGTACAAGCTCGATCTGCCCGCCGCGACCGAGCAGGGGCTGGACGAGTCGCTTCACATTCTGTCGGGCATGATGGCCGCGCCGGTGCTGAGCGACGCCTCCGTCGCCGCCGAGCGGCCGGTGGTGCTGGCGGAGCGGCGCGAGCAGCCGGGGCCGCAGGTGAAGTTCGCCGACGCGCTGCGCGAAACCTTCTATGCGGGCCAACCGCTGGCGGAACGCTCCCCGATCGGCACCGAGAAGACGCTGGGCGCGGCGACCGGCGCGACGGTGAAGGCGTTCCACGACCGCTGGTACCGGCCGAGCCGCGCCGTCGTCATCGTCTCGGGCGACATGGACCCGGCGCTGTTCGCGCGCCTGATCGTCAAGAACTTCGCGGGCTGGCAGCCGATCGGCCCGGATGTGCCGGCGCCCGATTTCGGCAAGCCCGATCCGACGAAGCCGGCGACCTCGTCGCTGGTCGAGCCGGGGATGCCCGCGATCGTCGCGACGGCAGTGCTGCGGCCGTGGAAATATCAGGACGACACGATTCTGTTCAACCAGAAGCGGATGGTCGACACCGTTGCCGCGCGGCTCGTCAGCCGGCGGCTGGAGCAGCGCGCGCGCTTCGGCGGCAGCTTTCTTCAGGCGCAGGTGTCGGTCGACGACGAGTCACGCTCCGCCAACGTCACCTCGACCCAGATCGTACCCGTCACCGGACAATGGGAAGCGGCGCTGAAGGACGTGCGCGCGGTGATCGCCGACGCGATGGCGACCGCGCCGACGCAGGTCGAGATCGACCGCGAACTCGCCGACTACGATACCGTCATGCGGACGATCGTCGAGACGTCGCGGGTCGAGGCGGGGGCGAAGCAGGCGGACGACATGGCGTCCGCGCTCGACATCCGCGAGACGACGACGTCGCCGGAGACGAGCTACGCGATCTTCAAGGATGCGCGTGCCAAGACGATGTTCACGCCCGAAACCGTGCTGGCGTCGACCCGCCGCATCTTTCAGGGCGACGCCACGCGTGCGATCGTGACGACGCCGACCGCCGATGGCGGATCGACCGCGCGGCTGGACGCGGCGTTGAAGGCGGACGTGTCGGGCCTGATCGGCAAGCGGCGCGTGCAGGCGGCGGTGACCTTCGACGATCTGCCCAAGCTGGGTGCGCCGTCCGCGATCGTGTCGCGCCGGACGATCGAGAAGCTGGGGCTGGAGCAGGTCGATTTCGCCAACGGCGTGCGGCTGCTGATCTTCGCCAACACTGGTGAGACGGGCCGCGTCTATGTCCGCACGCGGTTCGGCAGCGGCTATGCCGCGCTGCCGACCGACCGGCCGAGCAACGCCTGGGCGGCCGACCTCGCGCTGGTTGCGATGGGCGTCGGCAAGCTGGATCAGGGCGATCTGGAGCAATTGTCGGCGGGCCGGCGGATCGGCCTCGACTTCGGGATCGATGAGGATGCATTCCTGCTGGCGGCGATGACCTCGCCCGCCGACTACAAGGACGAATTGCGGCTGATGGCGGCGAAGCTGGAATATCCGCGGTGGGACCGCGCGCCGATCCTGCGTGCAAAGGCCGGAGCGCTGGCGGCGCAGGCGACCGCGAGTTCGTCGCCCACGGGGGTGCTCCAGCGCGATCTGGAGGGGTTGTTGCGCGACGGCGACCCGCGCTGGGCGACGCCGACGCCGGAGCAGATCGATGCCCTGACGCGGCGCAAGTTCCGCAAGCTGTGGAAGCCGTTGATGAAGTCGGGGGCGATCGAGCTGTCGGTGTTCGGCGACGTGAAGGTCGACGAGGTGATCGCCGCGGCGCAGGCGAGTTTCGGCGCGATGAAGCCGCGCCAGCCGGTGCCGCTGGAGAAACCGCCGGTACGCTTCCCCGCGCATGTCGCGACGCCCGTGACGCTGACGCATGACGGCCCGGCGACGCAGGCGGCGGCGGTGATCGCGTGGCCGACGGGGGGCGGAATCGCGGAGGTCCGCACCAGCCGGCAACTCGACATTCTGGCGCAGGTGTTCGGCGACCGGTTGTTCGAACGGCTGCGGCAGACGGCGGGCGCGAGCTACAGCCCATCGGTGCAGAGCCAATGGCCGGTCGGCAGGCTGACCGGCGGCCGGATCATGGCGATCGGGCAGGTGGAGCCGGACAAGGTCGACCTGTTCTTCCGCCTGTCGCGCGAGATCGCGGCCGATCTGGTGAAAACGCCGATCGCCGCGGACGAGCTAGAACGGATCGTCGGTCCGATGAAGCAGCAATTGATGCGGGCGTCCACGTCGAGCCAGTTCTGGCTCTCGCAGATGGGTGGCGGCGCGTATGATCCGCGGCGGATATCGGCGGTGCGGACGGTGTTGGCCGATCTGGTGCAGGCGACGCCGGCCGACCTGCAATCGGTCGCGGCGCGGTACCTGAGGCCGGACCGGGATTGGACGCTGGCGGTGGTGCCGAAGGGGGGCGGGGTGGTTGCTGCTCCAACGCCTCCGGTGTCTGTTGCACCCAGCCGCACGGCGGATTGATGTTTCCCCGCGAAGGGGGTGACCCAGTGACTGGGCTCCCGCCTTCGCGGGAGCACCTATCATTGTCGCCCGGTGCGTCCCACAGCTACCTCCCCCTGGGGGGAGGCCTATCTGCCGCTCACGTGGTGGCACTCATTGGCCTCACCGAAACCGAGCCCCGGCCTTCGCCGCGGCAGGCCGAAGTGGGATGGTTTTTGAGTAAGCCAGCACTGCACGACGCGCCAGCCTACCCCTTGTACAACGCGTCCAGCCGTTCCCCGTATACCTGCTTCAGTACATGTCGCCGCGTCTTCATGCTGGGCGTCAGTTGTTCGTTCTCGATGGTGAAGGGACCGTCCGCCAGGATGAAGCGGCGGACGCGTTCGGTGACCGACAGGTCCTTGTTCACCCGCTCTACCGCCGCCATCAGCGCGGCGCGGTATTCCGGGTTTTCCGCCAAGCGCTGGAAGTCGCAGGTGCCGCCGCCCTTGGCGCACCATTCCTGCGTCCAGTCGGGGTCTGGCACGATCAGCGCGACCATGTAGGGCCGCCGGTCGCCGGCGATCATCGCCTGACCGATCTCGGGCTGGAGAGTCAGCATGCCCTCGACCTTCTGGGGGGCGATATTGTCGCCCTTGTCGTTGATGATGAGGTCCTTCTTGCGATCGGTGATCCTGATCCGGCCGCGATCGTCGATCTCGCCGATATCGCCGGTGTGGAGCCACCCGTCCTTCAGGACGCGGGCCGTTTCCGCCTCGTTTCGCCAGTAACCGTGCATCACCAGTTCGCCGCGCACCAGAATTTCGCCGTCCTCCGCGATCCGCACCTCGGTGTCGATCAACGCGGGGCCGACCGAGTCCATGCGGATGCCGGCCGAGGGGCGGTTGCAGGAGATGACGGGTGCGGCTTCGGTCTGGCCGTATCCTTGTAGAAACGTGACGCCGAGCGACTGGAAGAACAGCCCGACCTCCGGCGTCAAAGGCGCACCGCCGGACACCATCGCCTTCATCCGCCCACCGAACTTCTTCGCAATCTTCGGCTTGAACAAGGTCCGCACCAGCAACTGCGCGGGCCGATCGAGCAGCCGCATGCGCCCCTCGCTCTCCTTCGCACCGATGTCGAGCGCTTTGCTGAGCAGATAGGACGACATGCCGCCCTGTTTCTCGATCGCCTTGCCGATCCGCGTGCGCAGCACCTCGAACAGGCGGGGCACGACGAACATGATCGTCGGGCGCACCTCCTCGATATTGGCGGCGAGCTTGTCGAGGCTTTCGGCGTAATAGATCTGCCCACCGAGGCCGATCGGGAAATGCTGGCCGCCGGTATGCTCATAGGCGTGCGACAGCGGCAGGAAGGACAGGAACACCTCGTCCCCCCAGCCGAAATCCTCCGAGATCACGGTCGCGCAGCCCTTGGCGTTGTGCAGGATGGCGCCGTGATGCTGCATCACCCCGCGCGGCGCGCCGCCGGTGCCGCTGGTGTAGATGATGCAGGCCAGGTCGCCGCGCTGGAAGTCCGCCGCCGCCTCTGCCTTCGCGACATCGGCGGGATGCTTCGCGATCAGGTCGTGCCAGAGGTGGAAGTCGATCGAGCCGGCCGGTGCGCGCATCTCCTCCATCCCGATCACGGTCTGCCCCTGATTGGAGCGGAGCACGGCGGGGAGCAGCACCTTGGCCAGCTTTGCGGTCGACACGATGATGCCGCACGCGCCGCTGTTTTCGAGGATGTGGAGGTGATCGCGTTCGGTGTTGGTGGTGTAGGTCGGCACGGTGATGCAGCCGGCGGCCATGATCGCGAGATCGGCGATGCACCATTCGGGTCGGTTTTCGCTGACCAGCATCACGCGATCGCCGCGGTTCAGCCCGATCGCGTTCAGTCCCGCGGCGAGGCTGGCGACCTGACGCGCCGCTTCCGCCCAGCTGGTCGAGGTCCACTTGCCGCCTTTCTTGGCCCACAGGAACGGCGCATCGCCCTTCTCCCGCGCCCGCGTGAAGAACATCGTCACGAGGTTGGGGAAGTGTTCCAGCGTGCGGCTCATCGCCATCCTTTCCTGCGCGGTATCCGCTCCTCGTCAGGGGAGGGGCTTTGGGACGTCATCTATCCCGGCGCTCGCCGCGCTAACAGGGGCATTCGCATCGGCGATCGGATCACCTAAGGACAGTCCGATGACATCGATATTGCGTTCGATCGCGGTCGCTGCCGCGCTGGTCCTGTCCGGTTGCGCGGCCGACCGTCAAATGGCGGCCACCGCCGCACAGCCTGCCGCTCCGATCGCGAAGGCGAAGATCTTCGTGATCGCCGCCAACCCGCTGGCGACGGAGGCCGGCATGGCTGTCCTGCGGCGCGGTGGCAGCGCGGCGGACGCGTCGGTGGCGGTGCAGGCGATGCTGTCGCTGGTGGAGCCACAAAGCTCCGGCGTCGGCGGCGGCGGCTTCATGAGCTATTACGACGCCGCCTCGCGCAAGGTCGTCGTCTATGACGGGCGCGAGACGGCACCGGCGGGTGCGACGCCGGACATGTTCCTCGATGACAACGGTAAGCCGCTGCCGTTCCGCGATGCGGTGCTGAGCGGGCGTGCGACGGGCGTGCCGGGGGCGGTGAAGATGCTCGCGCTCGTCCAGCAGCGGCATGGCGCGCTGCCGTGGAGGACGCTGTTCACGGATGCGGAGCGGACCGCGCGCGAGGGCTTCGTGGTATCGCCGCGACTGGGCAAGTTCCTGGCGAGCGGCGCGTTTCCGGAGTCGAACGCGCCCGACGTGCTGGCCTATTTCGCCAAGCCCGGCGGAGGGCTGGTCGGACCGGGCGACCGGTTGCGCAACCCCGCCTATGCGACGTTCCTCGGGCGGCTGGCGGCGCAGGGGACCGACGCGCTGTATGCAGGCGAGACGGCGCGACGGATCGTAGCGCGCGTCCAAGCTGGGCCGCTGGCGGGTACGATGACGCTCGCCGACCTCGCCCGGTATACGCCTAGCGAACGCGAGGCGGTGTGCGGGCGGTACCGCGTGTATGCCGTGTGCGTGCCGCCGCCGCCCGCCAGCGGGGTGGGCATGCTGCAATTGCTGATGCTGCTGGAGCGGACCGACATCGCCGAACGCGGTCCCGACGATGCGCAGGCGTGGTACCTGTTCGCCGCCGCTAGCCGGCTGATGTACGCCGATCGCGACCGCTATTTCGGCGATCCTGCTTTCGTGCAGGTGCCCGTCACGGGGCTGATCGATCCCACCTATGTCGCCAGCCGTGCGCGCCTGATCGGCGCGACTGCCGGGCCGCCGCCCGAAGCCGGCACGCCCCCGGGAGCGCCGGTCGCGGCGAACGACCGGCAGGTGGAGCCGGTCGGTACGTCGCACTTCATCGTCGGCGATGCGCAGGGCAATGTCGTGTCGATGACGACGACGGTCGAATCGATCTTCGGGTCGGGGCGGATGGTCGACGGGTTCTTCCTCAACAACCAGATGACCGACTTCGCGTTTTCGCCGCGCGATGCCGCCGGGCGTCCGGCCGCGAATGCCGTCGCGGCGGGGAAGCGACCGCGATCGTCGATGACGCCGCTGATCCTGCTCGACGCCGACCGGCGGTTCGCGGGCGCGATCGGGTCGGCGGGGGGCAATGCCATCCTCGCCTATGTCGGCAAGTCGCTGGTCGCGGCGATCGACTGGAAACTGCCGATGCAGCAGGCGATCGCGCTGCCCAACCTGATCGCGCGCGGCGGGAGTTTTCAGGGGGAGGCGGACCGGTTCTCCTCCGCGGTGCGCGCCGGGTTGCTGGCGCGCGGCGTCGACGTGCGGGCGGGGCAGGGGGAGGATTCTGGCGTGCACGGTGTGATCGTGCGGAATGGGATGCTCGACGGCGGTTACGATCCGCGGCGCGAAGGCAGGGTGATGATCGAGGACGCGCCGGTGCGGTGAGGGGCTGTGTGGTGCCCCCGCGCGGGGGCATCCGCGGGAGCACGGGTCGGAGATGCTGGAACCTGAAGGTTCCAGGTCTATTCTTCGGCTCTCTCCCCTTCAGGGTAGGGCTGGGTGGGGCCTCTCCACCAGCGATTGGTTTGCGGCACCGCCCCATCCGCGACCCCCGAAGGGGAGGGGAGATGCGTGCGCGTTGATCCCGCGCTAGGCCCCCACGGCATCCGCCACGTTCGCAAACCCGTCGCGCGCCAGCAGTGCGTCCAGTCCCGCGAGCATCCGCGCCGCTAACCCCGGCCCCTCATAGACCAGCGCGGTGTAGACTTGCACGAGGCTCGCCCCGGCGCGGATACGGGCATAGGCCTCCTCTGCCGAACCGATGCCGCCGACCGCGACCAGCGGCACCGCGCCGCCTGTCGCCGTGCGGAAATCCGCCAGCCGTGCACGTGCCAGCGGTGCGAGCGGCGCACCCGACAGGCCGCCCGTCTCCGCGCCGTTAGAGGAGCGCAGGCCCGGTCGCGTTATGGTGGTATTGCCGACGATCAGGGCATCGACCTTCGCCTCGATCACCGCGCGGGCGATGTCGTCGACGCCGGCGGGGTCGAGGTCGGGGGCGACCTTCAGGAACAGCGGCGTCGTGCCCTTCGCCGCGACGGATGCCGCCAGCAGGTCGCGCAGCGCCTGTCCGGATTGCAGGTCGCGCAGGCCGGGCGTGTTGGGCGAGCTGATGTTGATCGTCACGTAATCGGCCAGCGGCGCGGCGGCGGCTACGCCTTTAGAATAATCGGCGATCCGGTCCTCCGAATCCTTGTTCGCGCCGACGTTGATGCCGAGCGTACCGCGCCGCTTCGCCGAGCGCGCATTGGCGAGGCCGGCGTTGAAACCGTGGTTGTTGAAGCCGTAGCGGTTCACCACCGCGCGATCCTCCGGCAAGCGGAACAGACGCGGCTTCGCATTTCCCGCCTGCGGGCGCGGCGTCAGCGTACCGATCTCCACCGATCCGAAGCCCAGCCCGAAGAAGCCAGAGATCGCTTCGCCGTTCTTGTCGACGCCCGCGGCCAGCCCGACCGGGTTGGCGAAGGTCACGCCCGCGACGCTCGTCGCCAGCCGCGGATAGCTTGCCCCGTCCCGTGCCAGCGGCGTTCCCGCGCCGCCCCAGAGCGACAGCATCCTGAGCGTCAGGGCGTGGGCGCGCTCCGCATCGAGCGCGAACAGGGCAGGGTGGTACCAGGACATGGCCACGCTCATCGCACCCCTGCGAGTCGTTTGCAAAGATAGCGGTTGATCGCGGCGTTGCACTGCACCATCTGCAATCGGACGGAAACGATCCGATTGGAACGATGCGCCTCTCTTCTCTAGCCGATTATGCGGTCGTCCTGATGGCCGCCGCCGCGCGCCACTGCGGCGGCGTGGGTCGGCTGAACGCGACCCTGCTCGCGGAGGAGACGGGCGTACCGCTGCCGACCGCGCAGAAGCTGGTCAGCCGCCTTGCCGCGGCGGGCCTGCTGGAAAGTGCGCGCGGTACGGGTGGCGGGTTCCGCCTGTCGCGCCCGCCCTCGGCGATCAGCCTGGCGGATGTGATCGAGGCGGTCGAAGGGCCGATCGCGCTGACGTCCTGCGTCTCCGGGACGCGGGACGATTGCGCGATCGACGGAAGTTGTCGGGTCAAGCCGCACTGGAGCGTCGTCAACGGCGCGGTGCGCGGCGCGCTGGCGGGTGTTTCGCTCGCCAGCCTGTCGGTGTTGGAGCAAGCGTGATGAAGAACGCCGAGGCCTATGCGGCCGTATCGAAGAAGTACGAGTGGGGTTTCGCCACCGACATCGAACAGGACTTCGCGCCCAAGGGGCTGTCGGAGGATACGGTTCGCTACATTAGCGCCAAAAAGAACGAGCCCGAATGGATGCTCGATTGGCGGCTGAAAGCGTTCCGCCTGTGGCTGACGATGGAGGCGCCGGACTGGGCGAAGCTCAACGTCCCGCCGATCGATTATCAGGACGCGTTCTACTACGCCGAACCGAAGGCGAAGGCGACGATCGCGTCGCTGGACGAACTCGATCCCGAAATCCGCCGCACCTATGAAAAGCTCGGCATTCCGATCGAGGAGCAGAAGCTGCTCGCGAACGTCGAGGGCGCGGAGCCGCCGCGGCGTGTGGCGGTCGACGCGGTGTTCGACAGCGTGTCGGTGGCGACCACGTTCCGCAAGGAGCTGGAGGCGGCGGGCGTCATCTTCCGCTCGATCAGCGAGGCGATCCGCGAATATCCCGATCTCGTCCGCAAATGGCTGGGCAAGGTCGTGCCGCAGCGCGACAATTTCTTCGCAACGCTCAACAGCGCGGTCTTCAGCGACGGCACGTTCGTCTACATTCCGGAGGGCGTCCGCTGCCCGATGGAGCTGTCCACCTATTTTCGCATCAACGCGGAGAATACCGGCCAGTTCGAACGCACGCTGATCGTCGCCGACAAGGGCAGCTATGTCAGCTACCTGGAGGGCTGCACCGCGCCGATGCGCGACGAGAACCAGTTGCACGCCGCGGTGGTCGAGCTGGTCGCGCTGGACGATGCCGAGATCAAATATTCGACCGTCCAGAACTGGTATCCGGGCGACGAGAACGGCCTTGGCGGCATCTACAATTTCGTCACCAAGCGCGCATTGTGTCAGGGCAAGAACAGCAAGGTGTCGTGGACGCAGGTCGAAACCGGCAGCGCGGTGACGTGGAAATATCCGTCCTGCGTGCTGTCGGGCGACGGATCGGTCGGCGAGTTCTACTCGGTGGCGGTGACCAACAACCGTCAGCAGGCGGATACCGGCACCAAGATGATCCATCTCGGCAAGAATACCCGCTCGACCATCGTGTCGAAGGGGATTTCGGCAGGGCGTTCGGACAACACCTATCGCGGCCTCGTCCGCGTCGGCCCGACGGCGGAGAACGTCCGCAACTTCACCCAGTGCGACAGCCTGTTGCTGGGCGACCAGTGCGGCGCGCACACGATCCCGTATATCGAGGTCCGCAACCCCTCCGCGCAGATCGAGCATGAGGCGACGACGTCGAAGATCAGCGAGGACCAGTTGTTCTACGCCATGTCGCGCGGTCTGGATCAGGAAGCGGCGGTCGCGCTGATCGTCAACGGCTTCGCACGCGAGGTGCTGCAGCAACTGCCGATGGAGTTCGCGGTCGAGGCGCAGAAGTTGCTGGGGATCAGCCTTGAAGGATCTGTGGGATGACACCCCGCGACGACGATCGTCGCCTTGACTCCCCTCCCCTTCAGGGGAGGGGCAGGGGGTGGGGCCTCTCCGCGAGCACGATCGACCGTATGCACGGTCACGCCTCCGCTATGCGCCATAATCCGACGGAGCCGGAGAAGCGGCTATGGTCGCGTCTGTCGCAATCGCAACTCGGCGGTTTCAAGTTTCGGCGGCAGGCGACGATCGGCATGGTCATCGTAGACTTTCTGTGCCCGCAGAAAGGGATGATCGTCGAGGTTGATGGGCATACGCACAGCGATGCCGCCAGTTACGAGCGTCGCGATGCTGCGCTGGCCGTACTCGGCTTCCGAACGGTGCGGTTCACGAACACCGACGTCATGCAGAATATCGAGGGCGTGCTGGCACGGCTTCTGGATGAACTACGAGCGTTGCCCGACCGGCGAACGCCCCACCCCAACCCCTCCCCTGAAGGGGAGGGGCTAGAGAGATGACAATGCTGAACATCGAAAACCTCCACGCCGAGATCGACGGCAAGGAAATCCTCAAGGGTCTTTCGCTGACCGTGAACGCGGGCGAGGTCCATGCGATCATGGGGCCGAACGGCGCGGGCAAGTCGACGCTCGGCTACGTGCTCGGCGGTCGTCCCGGTTACGAGGTGACGGCGGGCAGCGTGCGTTTCCTCTCCTCCGTTCGTGCCGAGCCTGTCGAAGCACACGCCACAGAGGGCGCGCTCGCGTCCGGCCCTTCGACAAGCTCAGGACGAGCGGGGGAGTGCGAATGGATCGACCTGCTCGAACTCGCACCGCATGAGCGCGCCGTTGCCGGCCTGTTCCTCGGCTTCCAGTATCCGGTCGAGATCCCCGGCGTGTCGAACGTGCAGTTCCTGCGCGAGGCGCTGAACGCGCAGCGTGGGCAGCGCGACGAGAAGCCGCTGTCGGGCGCGGAATTCCTGAAGCTGGCGCGCGAGGAAGCGCGCAAGCTCGACATGGATGCGGAGATGCTCAAGCGCCCGGTCAATGTCGGTTTCTCGGGTGGCGAGAAGAAGCGCAACGAGATGGTGCAGATGGGGATCGTCGATCCGAAGTTCGCGATCCTCGACGAGACGGATTCCGGCCTCGACATCGACGCGCTGCGGATCGTCGGCGACGGTATCAACCGCATCATGCGCGCGCCCGACAAGGCGGTGTTGCTGATCACGCACTATCAGCGGCTGCTCGATTACGTGAAGCCTGACTTCGTCCACGTGCTCGATGGCGGCGTGATCACCCGCACGGGTGGGCCGGAACTGGCGCATGAGCTGGAGCGGGCGGGCTATTCGCAGGTGACCGCGTGATCCGGTCGCCACGAGCATCGAGGTTGCCGGCATGAGCGTCATGGAACTCCCCTCCACCCGCGAGGAAGCGTGGCGCTGGGCGGATACGGCCGGAATCGCCGCCGCCGCGGCGCTGCCGCAGATTGCGGGCGTCGAAACGGATGGCTGGTTCCTCGACCTGCCCGGCGCGCGGATCGTCGTGGTCGACGGCGTCGTGGATCAGGCGGTCAGCAATCTCGGCCGCGTCGTGCTTCGGCAGGTCGATGCTGACGACCATGCCCTCGCCGCGCGCACGTCCGGCCCCGGCTGGGCGCTGCATCTGGACGCCGATGCCGCCGCCGATCCGGTGCAGATCGTCCATGTCGCGACCGGCGCGGCCAACCATCTGCCGGCCGAGATCGTGCTGGGCGACAACGCCGTCGCACAGGTCGTCGAAACCTATATCGGCAGCGGCTGGGCCAACCGGTTCACGCGCACGACACTGGGTAGCGCCGCACGGCTGATGCGGTCGGTGCGGCTGGTGCAGGAGGCAGGCTTCACCTCGTTGAGGGAGGAAGCCACGCTCGGGACAGGGGCCAGCCTGATCACGGTATTTCTCGGCGCCGGTGTGGCGGGCACGCGCATCGACGCGCGGATCGTCGCGGGCGAAGGGGCCTATGCCGATTACGGCGGCGCGCTGCTGACCGCTGGCGAGCAGCGGCAGGAATGCTTCGTCCGTATCCATCATGCCGAACCCAACGGGCAGAGCAAGCAGGTCTGGCGTGCGGTTGCGGCCGACCGTTCCGCCGCCAGCCTCGCCGCCGCCGTCGAGGTCGCACGGCATGCGCAGAAGACCGACGGCGAGCAGTCGCTGCGGGGCTTGTTGCTGCAACGCACCGCCACAGTGAATTTGAAGCCAGAGCTGGAGATCTTCGCCGACGACGTGAAGTGCGCGCACGGTGCGACGGTCGGCGAACTGGATGCGCGGGCGCTGTTCTACATGCAGAGCCGCGGCATCTCTCCGGCGCGGGCGCAGGCGTTGCTGACGCATGCGTTCGTAGTCGATGCGTTGGACCGGATCGGCGATGCGGTGGTGCGGGATGCATTCGTGGCGGATGCCGATGCCTGGCTGGAGCGTGCGTTGTGAGCGGGACTGCTGTTACGCTTCTCCCTCCTGGGGAGAGTGCCCCTGCTTCTCCCCTCCCTATAAGGGAGGGGTCGGGGGTGGGTAGCGTGCTGGCGATACGGCTCCGTCAGCGCGCGACCGCCGTATGTCGCCAAGGCTCCACCCACCCCCGCCCCCTCCCTCAAAGGGAGGGGAGAAGAAGCGCCCAGCGCCTCCACTTCCTCCACTTCGCGTTGGAGACTGCGGCATGAGCAGTGCGGCCCCGCTCGACACGCTCGCCGATTTCCCCGCCATCCCGGCAGGTTGGGCCTATCTCGACACCGCGGCCACGGCCCAGAAGCCGCAGGTCGTGGTCGAAGCGATCACGCGTGCCTATGGCGAGACCTACGCGACCGTGCATCGCGGCGTGTACCAGCGGTCGGCAGACATGACCGTTGCGTACGAGGCCGCACGCCGCCGCGTCGCTACGTTCATCGGTGCCGGCTCCCCGGACGAATGTGTGTTCGTCCGCGGCGCGACGGAGGGGATCAACCTTGTCGCGCAATGCTGGGCCGCGCAGCAGCTCAAGGCCGGCGATCGGATCATGCTGTCGATGCTGGAGCATCACAGCAACATCGTGCCGTGGCAGATGGCGGCGGAGCGCGTGGGCGCGGCGATCGACGTCGCGCCGCTGACCAGCGACGGTCGTATCGATCTCGACGCGATGGCGGCGATGCTGACCGAGCGACACAAGCTCGTCGCGCTGGCGCATGTCTCCAACGTCCTCGGCTCCGTGCTGGACGTGGAGCGGGCGGTGTCGCTCGCGCACGGCGTCGGGGCGAAGATCCTGATCGACGGATGCCAGTCGGTGCCGCGGATGCCGGTCGACGTGACCGCGCTCGGCTGCGATTTCTACGTGTTTTCCGCGCACAAGCTTTACGGCCCGACCGGCATCGGCGTGCTGTGGGGGCGGCCGGAACTGCTCGAGGCGATGCCGCCTTGGCAGGGCGGCGGATCGATGATCGACCGCGTGACGTTCGCAAAGACGACCTATGCCGCGCCGCCGGGCCGGTTCGAGGCGGGGACGCCGCACATCGTTGGCGCGCTCGGGCTGCACGCGGCGATCGACTACGTCGACGCGATCGGTCTGCCGGCAATCCACGCTCATGAAACCGCGCTGGTTGCGCAGGCGCGCGATGGGCTGGGCAGCCTCAACAGCGTGCGGCTGCTCGGGCCGGCGGACTCCGCCGGCATCGTCAGTTTCACGGTCGAGGGGGTGCATCCGCACGACATCGGCACCATCTTGGACGAGAGCCGGGTGGCGATCCGCGCCGGTCACCATTGCGCGCAACCGCTGATGGAGGCGCTGGGCGTGGAGGCGACGGCGCGGGCCAGCTTCGGCGTCTATAATGGCCCTGCCGACGTGGATGCGCTGGTGAAGGGCGTCGAGCGAGTGACGAGGATTTTCGGATGAGCGACTATCAGGTCGAACAGGTAGACGGCGTCGCACCGCCGCCCAAGGCGCGGGTCGATGACGCCGCGCTAGGGTCGACAGTGTCAGCGCCGCGCGAGCGCGACTATTTGTCCGGGTTCCTCGCGCAGAAGCCGCAGGGTGATGCGGCTGGCGAGCCGGGCGGTGCGCTGTACGAAGCCGTGATCGACGCGTTGAAGGACATCTTCGACCCCGAAATTCCCGTGAACATCTATGACCTGGGCCTGATCTACGGCGTCGACGTGACCGAGAATGGCGAGGCGACGGTGACGATGACGCTGACGACGCCGCATTGTCCGGTCGCGGAATCGATGCCGGCCGAAGTGGAGATGCGCGTTGCAGCCGTGCCGGGCATCTCGATCGCCGACGTCAACCTCGTCTGGGACCCGCCCTGGGACCCGCAGAAGATGTCCGACGACGCCAAGCTCGAACTGGGGATGCTGTAATGGCCACCACGCTGCGCGCGCGGCCCGCCGCGTTGAACCTGACGCCATCCGCCGAGGCGCGGATCGCCGACCTGATGGGCCGCGCACCGGCGGACGCAATCGGCGTCAAGCTGTCGACGCCCAAGCGCGGCTGCTCCGGCCTCGCCTATTCGGTCGATTACGTGACGGAGGCGAAGCCGTTCGACGAGCGGATCGACACGCCCGGTGGGACGCTGTTCGTCGACGGCGGATCGATCCTGTACCTGATCGGATCGACGATGGACTGGGTGGAAGACGACTTCACCGCCGGCTTCGTGTTCCAGAACCCGAACGCCAAGGGCGCGTGCGGCTGCGGTGAGAGCTTCACCGTCTGATGAGCGGCTGGACGATCGGTATCCTCGGTGGATCGGGGCTCTACGCGATCGACGGCTTGCAGGATGCGCAGTGGCAGCGGGTCGACAGCCCCTGGGGTGAACCGTCCGATGCGATCCTGACGGGGCGGATCGGCCATGCCCGAGTCGCGTTCCTGCCCCGCCACGGTCGCGGCCACCGCATCGCGCCGGGCGAGATCAATGCCCGCGCCAACATTGATGCGTTGAAGCGCTTGGGCGTCACCGACCTGCTCGCGATCTCGTCGGTCGGGTCGCTGCGTGAGGATCGGCCGCCGGGCAGCTTCACGATCGTCGACCAGTTCATCGACCGCACCACGTCGCGCGCGAACAGTTTCTTCGGAACGGGGCTGGTGGCGCACGTGCCGATGGCGGAGCCGGTCTGTCCGCGCCTGTCCACAATAGTGGCGAAGGCCGCACGGGATGTCGGCGCGTGCGTCGACGCGGGCGGCACCTATTTGGCGATGGAAGGCCCCGCATTCTCGACGCGCGTGGAAAGCCGTTTGTACCGAAGCTGGGGCGCGGACGTGATCGGCATGACTGCGATGCCGGAGGCGAAGCTCGCGCGCGAGGCCGAGCTGCCGTACGCGCTGGTTGCGATGGTGACGGATTACGACGCGTGGCGCGAGGGGGAGGCCGCGGTCGATGTCGCTGCCGTACTCTCGCAAGTCGGTGCGAACGGAGTTCTGGCGCGAGAGACGGTGAGTCGCTTGCTGGAGGGGCTGCCGGAGGAGCGGCCCGCGTCCCCGATCGATACAGTGCTGGATGCCGCGATCATCACCGCGCCGGGCGCGCGGGATGCTGGACTTGCGGCCAAGCTGGATGCGGTGGCGGGCCGGGTTTTGGGTGAGGGTGGCGCTCAGGCCTGATCAACTGTGCGTCATCACCCCCGTCCGTCACCTCGCGAAAGCTGGGATCTTGAGTGATGGCGCTGGACCGCTGGCCTGGGAAGGACCCCAGCTTTCGCTAGGGTGACGGATGGGCAGTGGCGGGTGACGACGAGTAGAGGGCAAGGGCGCCAGTCTCCCCGCCCATTCGGCCTGAGCGGGGTCGAAGGCCCGAGTCCTCGACCCCGCCAAATCCTTACGCCGCCAGCTTTCTCAGCACGTACTGCAGGATGCCGCCGTTCAAGAAATACTCCAGCTCGTTGACCGTATCGATCCGGCAGCGGGTCATGAACGTCTCGCTGCTCCCGTCCGCCCGGGTCAGCGTGACCTCCACGTCCTGACGCGGGCGCAGGCCGGCGACGTTGTGGATCGTGAACGTCTCCGTCCCGTCCAGCTTCAGCGTCTGGCGATCCAGTCCCTCGGCGAACTGGAGCGGCAGCACGCCCATGCCGACGAGGTTGGAGCGGTGGATACGCTCGAAGCTTTCCGCGATCACCGCGCGCACGCCGAGCAGGTTGGTGCCCTTTGCCGCCCAGTCGCGCGACGAACCGGTGCCGTATTCCTTGCCCGCAATGACGACGAGCGGCGTGCCGTCCGCCTTGTAGCGCATGGCCGCGTCGTAGATCGGCATGATCTCGCCGTTATACTTCGACATGCCGCCCTCGACGCCCGGCACCATTTCGTTGCGGATGCGGATGTTGGCGAAGGTGCCGCGCATCATGACTTCGTGGTTGCCGCGGCGCGCGCCGTAGCTGTTGAAGTCGGCGCGGCTGACCTGATGCTCCTGAAGGTACTTGCCCGCCGGGCTGTCCGCCTTGATGCTGCCGGCCGGGCTGATGTGGTCGGTGGTGATCGAGTCGCCCAGGATCGCCAGCGGCTTCGCCTCGATGATGTCCGCCGTGGGAGCGGGCGTCATCGACATGCCCTCGAAATAGGGCGGGTTGGCGACATAGGTGGAGCCGGCGCGCCACTGATAGGTGTCCGACCCGGTGACGTCGATCGACGACCATTTCTCGTCGCCGGCATAGACGTTGCCGTAGCGGGAGCGGAACATCTCGTCGTCGATATTGGCGGTCATCAGCGACGAGACTTCGGCGTTCGTCGGCCAGATATCCTTCAGATACACGTCATTGCCGTCCGTGCCCTGACCGATCGGCGTCTCGCGCATATCCTGCGTGACGGTGCCCTTCAGGGCATAGGCGACGACCAGCGGCGGCGAGGCGAGGAAGTTCGCGCGGACGTCCGGCGATACGCGGCCCTCAAAGTTGCGGTTGCCCGACAAAACCGAGGCGGCGACCAGATCATTCTCGTTGATGGCGGCGGAGATCGGTGCGGCGAGCGGGCCGGAATTGCCGATGCAGGTCGTGCAGCCATAGCCGACGAGGTTGAACCCCATCGCGTCGAGGTCCTCGGTAAGGCCCGCCTTGTTCAGGTAATCGGTGACGACCTGCGATCCGGGGGCGAGCGAGGTCTTGACCCACGGCTTCGGCTTCAGCCCCAGCGCGCGCGCCTTGCGCGCGACGAGGCCGGCGGCGACGAGGACGGAGGGGTTGGAGGTGTTGGTGCAGCTGGTGATCGCGGCGATCACGACGTCGCCGTCGCCGATGTCGTGGTCGCGATCCGCCACCGCCACGCGCTGCGGCTGTTCCTTGTGGTAGATCTTGAACAGGTCACCGTTGAACACTTCGTCGACCTTGGTCAGCGCGACCTTGTCCTGCGGGCGCTTGGGGCCGGCGAGCGACGGCACGACAGTGCCCATGTCCAACTCCAGCGTGTCGGTGAAGACGGGGTCCGGCGCATCCGCGTCGCGCCAGAAGCCGTTCGCCTTCGCATAGGCCTCCACCAGCGCGATGTTGTCCTCGGAGCGTGCGGTCAGGCGCATATACTCCATGGTCTTCTCGTCGATCGGGAAGAAGCCGCAGGTCGCGCCGTACTCGGGGGCCATGTTGGCGATCGTTGCACGGTCCGCCAGCGTCATCGTCGACAGTCCGGGGCCGTAGAACTCCACGAAGCGCCCGACCACACCCTTGGCGCGGAGCAACTGCGTGACGGTCAGGACGAGGTCGGTGGCGGTGATGCCTTCGCCGAGTTCGCCGGTCAGCTTGAAACCGACGACTTCGGGGATCAGCATCGACACGGGCTGGCCGAGCATCGCCGCCTCCGCTTCGATCCCGCCGACGCCCCAGCCGAGGACGCCCAGACCGTTGATCATCGTGGTGTGGCTGTCGGTGCCGACCAGCGTATCGGGATAGGCGATCATCGCGCTGTCTTTCGCGTGGTCGCCGACCTCCTGCGAGGACCAGATCGCCTGGCCGATGTATTCCAGGTTCACCTGATGGCAGATGCCGGTGCCCGGGGGGACGACCTTAAAATTGTCGAGCGCCTTCGATCCCCACTTCAGGAACTCGTAGCGCTCGCCGTTGCGCTGATATTCGAGATCGACGTTCTCGCCGAACGCCTGCGGTGTGCCGAACTCGTCGACCATCACCGAGTGGTCGATGACGAGGTGGACGGGGACCAGCGGATTGATCTTTTCCGGATTGCCGCCAAGCGCGGTCATCGCGTCGCGCATGGCGGCGAGATCAACGACGCAGGGCACGCCCGTGAAATCCTGCATCAGCACGCGCGCCGGGCGATACTGGATCTCGCGATCGCTGCGACGCTCCTGCTGCCAGTCCACGATCGCCTGGATGTCGTCGCGGGTGACGGTCACGCCGTCTTCGAAACGCAGCAGGTTCTCCAGCAGCACGCGCATCGAGAAGGGCAGGCGGCTGATGTCGCCGAGCTGCTCCGCGGCCTTGGACAGGCTGTAATAATCATAGGACTTGCCGCCGGCGGTGAGCGTGGAGCGGGTGTTCAGCGTGTCCTGGCCGATGGCGGTCATAAGCGTCCTTTGCCTGTCGTCCCGGCGCGGAGCGAAGGCGGCGAAGCCGCGGGCGCGGGGACTGTACGATGGGTTTGGGGCGGCGATAGCAGCGGTGCCGGTAGGAAGGAAGGGCTTGTCCGGGCCATTGCTGCGTACGTTAGGCAGTTTTGCGAGTGAAGGGGGTGATGATCCACCGTCATCTCGACGGAAGCCGGCATTCTGGGTTGAGGGGGTAGTCCGGCTGCACGACAGCCCGGCGGACGATTTGGTTTGCGCAGTGGGTGTCAGAACGTCCGATCGCTACAACGAAAAGGGGCGGCCCCTTGCGGAGCCGCCCCTTTTGTCAGTCGCTGGGCCGGTGGTCGACATGGGCGAAGCCCATGTCGTCTGACAGCGTTGTGTGCCGCCGGCCGGCCTCGAACGGGGCGGCAGTACGCCACCCCGCTGTGCGGCTTACTTGACGTCGACGGTCGCGCCGGCGGCCTCGAGCTGAGCCTTCAGCTTCGCGGCCTCGTCCTTGTTCACGCCTTCCTTGACGGCCTTCGGCGCGCCCTCGACGAGAGCCTTCGCTTCGGTCAGGCCCAGGCCGGTGATCGCGCGGACTTCCTTGATGACGTTGATCTTCTTGCCACCGTCGCCGGTCAGGATCACGTCGAACTCGGTCTGCTCTTCAGCGGCCGGTGCGGCTGCGCCGCCGGCTGCTGCCGGTGCTGCGACCGCTGCTGCGGCCGAAACGCCCCACTTCTCTTCGAGCAGCTTCGACAGCTCGGCTGCTTCCAGGACGGTCAGTTCGCTCAGGCTCTCAACAAGCGCGTTCAGGTCTGCCATGTGTATTCTCCATGCGGGGGCATCGGCCCCCAAAGTACGATTGAAACCAGGAAATGCGTCGACGGCTTACGCCGCCTCCTTCTCCGCATAGGCGGACAGCACGCGTGCGATCTGTGCCGCGGGAGCCTGCGTGATCGTTGCCAGCTTCGTGGCGGGTGCCACGATGAGGCCGACGATCTTGGCACGCAGTTCGTCCAGCGACGGCAGCGTGGCGAGTGCCTGAACGCCCGCGAGGTCGAGGGGCGTCGAGCCCATCGCACCGCCCACGATTTCGAACTTGTCGTTCGTCTTCGCGAAGTCGACCGCAACCTTGGCTGCGGCGACCGGGTCGATCGAGGAAGCGAGAGCGACGGGGCCGGTCAGCATATCGCCGATCGATCCATAGTCGGTCCCGTCGAGCGCGATCCTGGCAAGCTTGTTCTTCGAGACCTTGTAGGTCGCGCCGGCGTCCCGCATCTTGTTCCGCAACACAGTGGACTGTGCGACGGTCATGCCGAGGTTGCGGGTCACGACGACCACGCCGACTTCGGCAAAGTTACGGTTCAACTCGGCGACGGCCGCGGCCTTTTCAGTCCGATCCATGCCATTCTCCACGTTTGGACATGCCCCGAGGGCCATGTCCGGTTACCACCGGCACGCGACGCGCACCGGCTTGTCCAGTCGACGAGGGAATGGGGGACCGGCCGCATGGAAAAGCGGCAGGAAAAAACCTATCCCCGTCTCGGCAGGGCATTAAGCCGGGCAAATCCCCGGCACCTGCTGTCTAGGACGGAATCCGGCGGGCGAACCTGCCGGATGCGGGGGTGCCACTAACGGTTTGCGGGCCAAAGTCAATGCGCCATCCCGCGTTGACCAGCGGCGGGGGTGCCGCCTATCGCTCCCGCCCAGGATCAGGAGGATTGCGGGATGCGGAAGCTTTATCCGGATGCGGGCGCGGCGCTGGAGGGATTGCTCCACGACGGCATGACGATCTGCGCCGGCGGGTTCGGCCTGTGCGGTATCCCCGAACGGCTGATCGACGCGATCCAGGCGTCGGGCGTGAAGGACCTGACGATCGCCAGCAACAATGCCGGGATCGACAATGAGGGTCTCGGCAAGCTGCTGCGATCGCGGCAGGTGAAGAAGATGATCTCCAGTTATGTCGGCGAGAACAAGGAGTTCGAGCGCCAGTATCTGAGCGGCGAGCTGGAGGTGGAATTCTGCCCGCAAGGGACGCTGGCGGAGCGGTGTCGCGCGGGCGGCGCGGGCATCCCGGGCTTCTACACCAAGACCGGCGTCGGCACGCAGGTCGCCGAGGGCAAGGAGGTCAAGACGTTCGACGGCCAGGATTACATCCTGGAACGCGGCATCCGCGCCGACCTGTCGATCATCAAGGGGTGGAAGGCGGACGAGACGGGCAACCTCATCTTCCGCAAGACCGCGCGCAACTTCAATCACCCGATGGCCACCGCCGGCCGCATCTGCGTCGCGGAGGTCGAGGAGGTGGTGCCGGTCGGCTCGCTTGATCCCGATGCGATCCACCTGCCGGGCATCTATGTGAAGCGGATGATCGTCGGCGCACCCTACGACAAGAAGATCGAGTTCCGCCTGACCCGCCCGCGCGAGGCAGCGTGAGTACGCCCGCGCATGCCGGCGAAATCTCGCTGGACGAGGGCGATGTGCTGACCGCCGACGCCGCGGAGGTGGCGCGCATCTGGATCACGAACAATGGCGGCGCGAGCGTGTGGATCGCCGCGCATCTGCTGGAGGACCCGACCGTGTTCGGATATCTGATGGCGGACACGATCCGCCACGCCGCGCGTGCCTATGCCGGCACGTGGGCGATCGGCGAGGATGCCGCGCTACAGGCAATCGTCGACGGGCTGGGGCGGCAGTTGCGCGAGCAGTTCGGCGAGATCGAAACCATCCAGGAAGGGAAGCTGAACTGATGTCCGAGGACGTGAAGGGCTGGACCCGCGACCAGATGGCTGCCCGCGCTGCGCAGGAGTTGGAGGACGGGTTCTACGTCAATCTCGGGATCGGCATCCCCACGCTGGTCGCGAACAACATTCCGCCCGGCATGACGGTGACGCTCCAGTCGGAGAACGGGATGCTCGGCATCGGTCCGTTTCCGTACGAGGGCGAGGAGGACCCGGACCTCATCAACGCCGGCAAGCAGACGATCAGCGAATTGCCGTCGTCGGTCTATTTCAGCAGCGCCGACAGCTTCGCGATGATCCGCGGCGGCCATATCGACCTGACCGTGCTGGGCGCGATGGAGGTCAGCCAGGACGGCGACATCGCCAACTGGATGATCCCCGGTAAGATGATCAAGGGCATGGGCGGGGCGATGGACCTCGTCGCGGGCGTGAAGAAGATCATCGTCGTGATGGAGCATACGTCGAAGAACGGCGATCCGAAGTTCATCCCGGCCTGCACGCTGCCGCTGACGGGGAAGAACGTCGTCGACATGATCGTCACCGATCTCGCGGTGTTCCAGCGTCCGGACCACGATAATCCGTTCCGCTTGATCGAGTGTGCGCCGGGCGTCACCGCCGACGAGGTACGGACGAAGACTACGGCAGCGTACACGGCGTGAGCTACACGCTCGTTACCGCGAACCGGAATTATTCGAGCTGGTCGCTGCGCCCGTGGCTGCTGATGCGTGCTCTCGACATTCCGTTCGCGGATCGGATCGAGCAGTTCGGGGCACCGGAGAACTACGCGGCGTTCCGCGCCTTTTCGCCGACCGGTCGGGTGCCGGTGCTGATCGACGGCGAGCGGACGGTGTGGGACTCGCTTGGTATCGTCCTGTATCTGGCGGAGCGGCACGAGGGCGTCTGGCCGCGTGACGAAGCTGCCCGCGCGTGGGCGATGAGCGCGGTGGCGGAGATGCACGGCGGGTTCTCGGCGTTGCGCAACGAGCGGACGATGAACGTCGGCGTCCGCGTCGCGGCGATACCGGGATCGGCGGCGCTGACGCGGGATGTGGCACGCATTGTCGAGCTCTGGGCCGAGGGGCTGTCGCGGTTCAGCGGGCCGTGGCTGGCAGGGCCGGCGTTCACCGCCGCGGACGCGTTCTACGCGCCGGTTGCCTACCGCGTCCGCACCTATGGCATCGATGTCGGTGCTGCGGGGCAGGCGTGGGTGGAGCGCCTGCTCGATCACCCCGCTGCGCGCGAATGGGAGGCCGCGGCCCTGGCCGAAAGCTGGCGAGAAGCCGGGCACGAGGCGGAGCTGCATGCGTGCGGTACGGTGACCGAGGATCACCGCACCGGCTGAGGCCCTAACCCTTCGCTCGTCTCCGGCATCTTCAGCGCTACCAGCGCGAGGCCCCCGGCGGCGATCACCGCCAGCGTCAGGAAGGCGGCGGAGTATCCGCCCCACACGATCACCGCACCCGCCAGCGTAGTGCTGAACGCGCCGCCGAGGCCCTGCACGGTCGCAACCGCGCCCTGTGCGACGTTGAACCGCCCGGTCCCGCGGGTGATCGCCGCAACTATGACGGGCAGCAATGCGCCGAAAATACCGGCACCGACGCCGTCCAGCAACTGCACGAACAACAGCCACCCCGGCGCATTTGACAGCGTGTAGAGCACGCCGCGCAGCGCCAGCACCGCCAGCCCGACGAGCAGCACGGGTCGATGTCCCCAACGGTCGGCGAACTTCCCCATCAGGATCGCGACCGGCACCATCACCAATTGCGCGCCGACGATGCAGGCCGCGACCAGCGACGTCGCCTGCGCGCTGCCGACTTCGCGGGCCAGCAACTGTCCGACCGAGGGCAGCATCGCCGCGTTCGACAGGTGGAACAGGAAACACGTGATCGCGAAGATGCCCAGCGCGGGTGTGCCGATCAGCAACTGGCGGAGCGACTGCGGCGGCCGCGCGTCGTCCTGAACCTCGTCATCCCCGCACCCACGGGCGGCGGCGTGGTCGATCGCGGTGCCGTCGAGCCGCAGGATCGCCGCGATGCTGAGCGCCGCGAGTCCGCCCATCAGCCAGAACACGACGACCGGCCCGAACTTCCACGCCAGCAGACCAGCCAGCGCGGCGGCGACGGCATTGCCGGCGTGATTGAAAGCTTCGTTACGGCCGACGCGCCGGGTGAAGGCGCGGGGACCGACGATGCCGAGCGACACGGCCGCGATGCCGGGCGCGAAGACCGCCGCCGCGGCGGCCGCCAGCGACTGCGTCGCCGTGACGGCTGCGAAGCCGCCGACGAACGGCAGCGACACCGACGCCAGCGTCACCAGCACCGCCGCCGTCACCAGCACGGCGCGTTTCGCGTGGACGCGGTCGATCAGCGCACCCGCAGGGGTGGTCGCGAGCAGGCCGGCGATCCCGGCGATCGTCATGACCAGCCCGGCCGTCGCTTCGTTCCAGCCATGCGTCGGTCCGCGCACCGCGACGAGATAGATGGCGAGGTAAGGACCCAGCCCGTCGCGAACGTCGGCCAGGAACAGGTTCATCGCGTCCAGCGCGCGACCGTTACGATCCTGTCCGTCCTTGCGTCCGCCACCCTCGCGGCCGGAGGGATGGGCGACTGCCATCGTGGTCATCGGGTCGGTCGCCTGATGGAGGGATATGTCGGCGGCAACGACGCTTCTTCATGAAAGTTGCTGTTGATGGTGACGAGGGACAACTAAACTGCATCGGCCTTGGCGACCCGGCCGGTTTGCGTTAACGCCGCGCGATCATGGCCAGCCGTCCGCTCACTTTGTACGAGAAGATCTGGGCCGCGCATGTCGTCGAACGGCGCGACGACGGCACGTGTCTGATTTATATCGACCGTCACCTCGTTCACGAGGTCACCAGCCCGCAGGCGTTCGAGGGGCTTCGCGTCGCTGGTCGCCGCGTGCGCCGGCCGGAACTGACGCTGGCGGTGCCAGACCATAATCTGCCGACGACGCCGCGCATCGGGCCGGATGGGCGTCTGTTGCCGATCGCCGATCCCGAAAGCGCGCAGCAACTGGACGCCTTGCGCCGCAACACCGCGGAATTCGGCATCGACTATATCGACGCGACCGCGGCGGAGCAGGGGATCGTCCACGTCGTCGGGCCCGAAATGGGCTTTACGCTGCCCGGTACGACGCTGGTGTGCGGCGACAGTCACACCTCCGCGCACGGGGCGCTCGGTGCGCTGGCGTTCGGGATCGGCACGTCGGAGGTGGAGCATGTGCTCGCCACGCAGACGCTGCTGCTGCAACAATCGAAGACGATGGAAATCCGCGTCGACGGCTCGCTTGGCTTCGGCGTCAGTCCCAAGGACGTGATCCTCGCCATCATCGGCCGCATCGGCGCGGCGGGCGGCACCGGCTATGTCGTCGAATATACCGGCGAGGTCGTGCGTGCGATGTCGATCGAGGGCAGGCTGACGATGGCCAATATGTCGATCGAGGGTGGCGCGCGCGCCGGCCTCGTCGCGCCGGACGAGACGACCTTCGCCTATCTGAAGGGGCGGCCGATGGCGCCCGAGGGTGCGGATTGGGACAAGGCGGTCGCGTGGTGGCGGACGCTGCCGTCCGATCCGGGCGCAGCGTATGACCGAACCGTGACACTGGACGCGACCAATATCGCACCGTCGCTGACTTGGGGCACCAGTCCCGAGGATGTCGTCGCGATCACCGGGATCGTCCCCGATCCGGACAGCTTCGCCGACCCGGCCAAGCGCGATGCGGCGCGCAAGTCGCTCCATTATATGGGTCTCGCACCCGGTACGGCGATGCAGGACGTCGGCGTCCAGCACGTCTTCATCGGCAGCTGCACCAACAGCCGGATCGAGGATCTGCGCGCCGCCGCCGCCGTCGCGCAGGGGCGCCGCGTCGCGGACGGCGTCCGCGCGATGGTTGTGCCGGGGTCCGGTCTGGTCAAGCGTCAGGCGGAGGCCGAGGGCCTCGACCGGATCTTCGTCGGCGCGGGGTTCGAGTGGCGGGAGCCGGGCTGTTCGATGTGCCTGGCGATGAACCCGGACAAGGTGCCGCCGGGCGAACGCTGCGCCTCGACCTCCAACCGCAATTTCGTCGGGCGGCAGGGGCCGGGTGCGCGCACCCATCTGTTGTCGCCGGCGATGGCGGCGGCGGCGGCGGTCACGGGGCGATTGGCGGACGTGCGCGACCTGATGCCGCGTGATAACAATGATTTCGGGGGAGTGATGTCATGAAGAAGGTTCTCGTATTATTGGTCGTCGGCACGCTGGTCAGCGGCTTCGCCGCCTATGGTGCCAGCATCGCTCGCCCCGCAGCGGCGCAGCGCGACCGCTGATGCAGGCGGTCACCAGCGTTTCGGGGCGCGCCTATCCTTGGGGTGCGAAGAACGTCGACACCGACGTCATCATCCCGGCGCACTGGTTGAAGACCATCTCGCGCGTCGGGCTCGGCCGTGGCGCGTTCGAGACGGTGCGCGCGCAGCCGGGCAATCTGTTCGATGATCCGCGTTATGCCGGCGCCCCGATCCTGATCGCCGGCGACAATTTCGGCTGCGGGTCCAGCCGCGAGCATGCGGCGTGGGCCTTGGCCGACATGGGCGTTACAGCCGTGATCGCGCCCAGTTTCTCGGACATCTTTTCGGGCAACGCGGTCAAGAACGGCATCGTGCCGGTGGTGCTGCCGCAAGAGGCGATCGATCGCCTGCTGGAGACCGCCGTCGATCAGGACGTGACCGTCGATCTGGAGACGATGACCGTCACCACGCCGTATCAGGATCGCTTTTCCTTCGACCTCGACCCGTTCCGTCGCCGCTGCCTGATGGAGGGGCTGGACGAGATCGGCCTGACACTGGCAAGAGATACCCAGATTTCGAATTTCGAAGGCGCTGCGGCGAGCACGCGCCCCTGGGTAGAGGGAAAACGCGGTTATGAAGGCATTGCTGTCGCGGGCGCCGGGCGGACCTGAAACTCTGGAACTGGCCGAGGCGCCCGATCCAGTGGCGGGTCCGGGGCAGGTCGTGATCGATATCCGCGCCTGCGCGATCAACTATCCCGACGTTCTGGTGATCGAGGACAAGTACCAGTTCAAACCTCAGCGCCCCTTCGCGCCCGGCGGCGAAATCGCTGGTACGATCTCAGGGGTGGGCGATGCCGCTGGCGACTGGCAGGTCGGCGATCGCGCGCTGGCGATGATCGGCAATGGCGGGCTGGCGGAGAAGGCGGTCGTCGATGTCGCGCGCCTGTATCGCTTGCCCGAGGGACGGAGCTTCGCGGAGGGGTCGGCGCTGCTGCTCACCTATGCAACGACGATCCATGCCTTGCTCGATCGGGGCCGGTTGCAAGCGGGTCAGACCCTGCTGGTGCTGGGGGCCGCGGGCGGCGTCGGGCTGGCGGCGATCGAACTGGGCAAAGCGTTCGGGGCACGGGTCGTCGCGGCGGTTTCGTCGGAGGAGAAGGCGGAGGCCGCGCGGACGGCCGGTGCCGACGAGGTGCTGATCTATCCGCGCGCGCCGTTCGACAAGGATCAGTCGAAGGCATTGGCGGAGCAGTTCAAGGCGGCAGTGGGCAAGGATGGCGCGGACGTGATCTACGATCCGGTCGGCGGCGACTATGCCGAACCGGCGTTGCGGTCGATCGCGTGGGAGGGGCGGTATCTGGTCGTCGGCTTCCCCGCGGGCATCCCTAAATTGCCGCTGAACCTGACGCTGCTGAAGAGCTGCGACGTGTGCGGCGTGTTCTGGGGCGCGTTCGCCGCGCGCGATCCGGCCGCCAATGCGGCGCATGTCGCGACGCTGTTCCAGCTGTGGGGAGAGGGCCGCATTTCGCCCCGCGTGACCGAGACGTTTCCCTTGGCGCGTGGCGGAGACGCGATCGCAAAGATGGCCGCTCGCGGTGCGATCGGGAAGCTGGTGGTCGAGGTGGGAGCGGACACGACGGATCTATCGATTTAGCGCCGTGACCTCTTCGTGTTTGTTTCCGCGCAGGCGGGAACCCCGTAGCCCAGCGGACTGCGGCTGATCGAAGATATACCGGGCTCCCGCCTTCGCGGACGCACGGCGGCGGTTAGACCCGCACCACGCCGACATCCGCGAACGGCCGCGGCTCGGCTGGAGGCTTGGTGGGCTGGGCGAGTTCGCGCTGCCAGAGGCCCACGTCCATCCACTGCCCGTGTTTGTACCCGACCTCGCGCTGCACGCCCGCGCGGCGAAAGCCCGTCGCCTCGTGCAGGCCGATCGAGGCTGTGTTGGGGAGGGCGATGCGGGCGATCGCCTGCGTGAAGCCCTGCGCCGCGAGCGTATCGACCAAGGCTTCGTACAGCAGCCTTCCCGCGCCCTGCCGCTGCGCCGCGTCGGCGACGTAGATCGTCGTCTCCACCGCCCAGCGATAGGCCGCCCGCGGATGGAACGCGGTGGCATAAGCATAGGCGAGAATGCCGGTCCCTTCCGGCCCCTGCGTCGCGACGAGCCAAGGATACAAGCCGTCGCTGGCCGCGATCCGCCGCGCCATCGTCCGGCCGTCGGGCGCTTCCTCCTCGAACGAGGCGGTGCCGACCAGCACGTGCGGCGCATAGATCGCGGCGATCGCGCCCGCGTCCGCCGCCGTCGCCGCGCGAATCGCGATCACAGGCCGAACCGCGCCAGCACCAGATCGAACAGCTTGGCATCGCTGACCGCACCCGTGCTAGGGCCGAGGCCGCCGCACTCCAGGCAGCGGGCCTGGATCGAGCCGCCGCTCGCCAGCCGCTTCATGTCGCCGAGCACCTGCCCGACGATCGCCCGCTGTTGCAGGGCGATGCGCGCGAAGGCGTCGCCGCCGCCGGTCTCGTCGTCGCGCTCGCTGTCGTTCCACGCCTGCGCCAGCTGCGCCGCCCAGCTCGGCTGCTTCTCCAGATACACGGTGTGGACCTTCGCGGGGTCGAGCTTCGCACGGCGGGCGGCTTCGGCCACCGCATCGCCCAGGCCGCCGAAGCGGTCGACCAGCCCGAGCTGGCGAGCGGTGCCGCCGTCCCAGACGCGACCCTGACCGATCTCGTCGACGCGAGCCGGCGTCATGCGACGCGCGCTCGCGACGCGACCGATGAACTCGCGATAGCCATGCTCGATGCCGGCCTGAAGGATCGTGTCGAGCATCGGCGTCGTGCCGGCAAATACGTCCGGCTGCCCGGACAGCGGTGTGGTGCGGACGCCGTCGGTGGTGACGCCGATCTTCGCCAGCGTCGCCTCGAAGGTCGGGATGATGCCGAAGATGCCGATCGACCCCGTGATCGTGTTCGGCTCGGCGAAAATCGTGTCGCCCGCAGTCGAGACCCAATAGCCGCCGGATGCCGCCAGACCGCCCATCGATACCACGATTGGAAGGCCGCGCTTCTTCGCCTCCAGCACCGCCAGTCGGATGCGCTCCGACGCCAGCGCCGACCCGCCGGGCGAGTCGACGCGCAGCACGACCGCCTTCAGTTTGTTCGTGGCGAGTCCGTCGAGCATCGCCTTGGCGATCGTGTCGCCCGCCGCCGTACCGGGGCCGCCCTCGCCGTCGACGATGTTACCCGCGACGGTCAGGATGCCGATCGCATCACCCGTCGTCGACATCGGGTTGGCCGCAACCCACGCGTCGTACCCGATATTGGCGAAGCCGATCGCGGGTTTGGTGCTGTCACCGCCGACCAACGCCGCGACGCGCTTGTTGAACGCGATCCGGTCGCCGAGCCGGTCGACAAGGCCCATCGCCACGTTCGCCTTCGCGACATCGCCACCGGTCGCGAGGACCGCCGCCTGCGGGTCCGCAAGGAAGCGCGCAACCTGCGCCTTGGGCCGGACACGCGTCACGCCCTGCACCCATTGCTCCATCAGCGATCCGTACAGCGCCTGCGAAGCGGCGCGAGCGTCGGGGCTCTGGTCGGCGCGGGTGTAAGGCTCGACGAACGATTTGTAGCGCCCAACCCGGTAGACATGCGTGTTGACGCCGAGTTTGTCGATCAGGCCCTTGTAATAGAGCTGGGTTCCGCCTGCGCCCTGGAACAGTGCGCCGCCCATCGGATCGACCCACACTTCGCTCGCGGCCGCCGCCAGACGGTAGCTGCCGTCGGTATAGGCGGTCGCATAAGCCAGTACCGGCTTGCCCGACTGGCGCACGCGCACGAGCGCATCCGCCATCTCGCCGAGCGCGGCAGGATAGGCACCTGAAAACTGGTCGAGGTCGAGCACGACGGCCTTCACCCGCGTGTCGGTACGGGCTGTGTCGATCGCGCGCAGCACGTCGCGCAGGCGGAACTGGCGGGTGGTCGCCTGACCGGACAGGGCCGCGAACGCCGCCGGCTCCTCTGGCTGCTCCACGACCGATCCGTCGAGGTCGAGCAGCAACGCACCGCTGCCGATCGCCTTCGTACCCGGCCGGGCGGTCAGCGCCGCGAACAGGACTGCGAAGAACAACAGCACCAGGATCAGGACCAGCAGGTCCTTGACCGCCACCAGCAGCTTCCACGCGCCGCGCACCAGCCGCCAGCCGCCGCGCCGCCGGCGTGGCTGACCGTCGGTGAACGAAGGGCGGCCATCGGAAAAGGACGGCTGCGGCGCGGTGGTGTCTGTCATGACTAATACGGCTAGAGGATGCGCAAGAGGCTGGCAACGGATTCGGGATCACGCGGCAAGCGAGGTCCGAGCCGGCAGAACCTCACGCTGTTGGGCCGGGCTCGTTCCGGCATTCACGTCTCCGCACGACGAGACATTGGAGGGTTCATCGCCACGGTAAATGGCGGGACACGCTCGGCATGACGACAAACATAGCAGCCGGCCGGCCTTCACGGGACGGCTCCTTGGACACCGCGGGGCCGGGCGGCATGGCGTTGGACGGCCCATCGCCCTACAGCCGCCATCATGCACGCGCCCGTCACCCGCCCCACGACTGCCGCCCCCGCGACGTGGGCGGGGGAGATGCGCGCGACGCTGGGGCTCGCCGCGCCGCTGGTGGCGGCCAACCTGTTGCAGATGGGCGTCTACGCCGTCGACGTGATCTTCGTCGCGCGGCTTGGCACGGTGGAGTTCGCGGCGGCGACGCTGGGCGTTTACCTCTACAGCATCATCTCGTTCGCGCTTTTGGGTCTGGTCGGGGCGGCGGCCCCGGTCATGGCGGCGGAACTCGGTCGCCGCCGCCATGCGGTGCGGGAGGTACGGCGGACGTTCCGGATGGCGATATGGCTGGCGGTCGCGGCGAGCGTGCCGTTCATGCTGTTGCTGGCGAACGGGGAAACGCTGTTCCGGCTGGCGCATCAGGACCCTGCGGTCGCGGTTCGTGCAGGCGCGTTCCTCGACATCCTGCTGTTCGCGATGGTCCCGTTCACCGTGTCCGTGGTGATGCGCAACGCCGCCTCCGCATTGGGGCGGCCGGGCTGGGCGATGGCGGTCACGGCGATGGCGCTAGGGCTGGGTATCCTCGGCAACTGGTTGCTGGTGTTCGGTCATGCCGGCTTTCCCGCACTGGGGCTGGAAGGATCGGCGATCGCCAGCGTCGTCACGACATGCGCGATGGCCGGTGCTTACGCGGCCATCCTGACGTTCGATCCGAAGTTGCGCCGCTATCGGCTGTTCGGCCGCTGGTGGCGGACGGAATGGTCGCGGATGGCGGAGATCGTGCGGATCGGCGTGCCGGTCGCCCTGACGATGACGTTCGAGGGCGCTCTGTTCGGCGGCGCGGCATTCCTGATGGGGCTGATCGGCGTCGTTGACGTTGCCGCGCATGCGGTCGCGCTCCAGATCGCGGCGGTGTCGTTTCAGGTGCCACTGGGGATCGCGCAGGCCGCGACGATCCGCGTCGGCATGGCCTATGGCGCGCTCGACCGGGTCTGGATCGGACGGGCGGGGGCGGCGGCGCTGGTGCTGGGCATCGGTTTCATGGCACTGACCACGGTCGGATTGTGGATCGCGCCACGGCTGGTGGTGTCCGCCTATCTCGACCTGCATGCACCGGAGAACGCGGCGGTGGTGCCGCTGGCGATCCGCTTCCTCGCGATCGCGGCGCTGTTCCAGCTGTTCGACGGGGCGCAGGTCGTCGCGGCGGGCGCGTTGCGCGGACTTCAGGATACGCGCGTGCCGATGCTGGTGGCGGCGGGCGGGTATTGGATCGTCGGGTTCGGCGTCGCGATCCTGCTCGGCTTCTACACGGACCTGCGCGGCGTCGGCATCTGGATCGGGCTGGCGAGCGGGTTGGCGGCGGTCGCCGGGCTGCTGCTGTGGCGGTGGGCGGCGCGCGACGGGTTCGGTCTGACTCCGGCACCGGTCCACCGGAAATAGTTCCAACTCCCCCGTTGACGACTCATCATGTCGGGCACATATCCCCGGCGTTGGCACTCGCCCCCGGTGAGTGCCAGAAATCTGTCACACACACTGAAAAGAGGGCTCAGCGATGAACTTTCGTCCGTTGCACGACCGCGTTCTCGTCCGCCGCGTCGAGGCTGAAGAGAAGACGGCCGGCGGGATCATCATTCCCGACACCGCCAAGGAAAAGCCGCAGGAGGGCGAGGTCGTCGCCGCCGGCACCGGCACGCGCGCCGACAATGGCACGATCACCCCGCTCGACGTGAAGGCGGGCGACCGCATTTTGTTCGGCAAGTGGTCGGGCACCGAGGTCAAGGTGAACGGCGAAGACCTGCTCATCATGAAGGAATCGGACATTCTGGGTATTGTCGCCTGATCCGTCCGATCGCCTCCACTTCCTCCACTTCGATAGTTTGAAAGGGTAGCCACCATGGCAGCCAAAGACGTAAAATTCGGCCGCGACGCGCGTGAGCGCATCTTGCGCGGCGTCGATATCCTCGCCGACGCGGTGAAGGTGACGTTGGGTCCGAAGGGCCGCAACGTCGTGATCGACAAGAGCTTCGGCGCTCCCCGCATCACCAAGGACGGCGTCACCGTCGCCAAGGAGATCGAGCTGAAGGACAAGTTCGAGAACATGGGCGCGCAGATGGTGCGCGAAGTGGCCTCGAAGACCAACGACATCGCCGGTGACGGCACGACCACCGCGACCGTTCTGGCCCAGGCGATCGTCCGCGAGGGCATGAAGTCGGTCGCGGCCGGCATGAACCCGATGGATCTGAAGCGCGGCATCGACATCGCCGTCCTGAAGGTCGTCGAGGACATCAAGGCGCGCTCCAAGCCCGTCGCCGGCACCAGCGAGATCGCCCAGGTCGGCATCATCTCGGCCAACGGCGACCGTGAAGTCGGCGAGAAGATCGCGGAAGCGATGGAGAAGGTCGGCAAGGAAGGCGTGATCACCGTCGAGGAAGCGAAGGGTCTCGATTTCGAGCTCGACGTCGTCGAGGGCATGCAGTTCGACCGCGGCTACCTGTCGCCGTACTTCATCACCAACCCGGAGAAGATGACGGTCGAGCTGAACGATCCGTACATCCTGATCCACGAGAAGAAGCTGTCGAACCTGCAGGCGATGCTCCCGATCCTGGAAGCCGTCGTCCAGTCGGGTCGCCCGCTGCTGATCATCGCCGAGGACATCGAGGGCGAGGCTCTGGCCACGCTCGTCGTCAACAAGCTGCGCGGTGGCCTGAAGGTCGCAGCGGTCAAGGCTCCGGGCTTCGGTGATCGTCGCAAGGCGATGCTGGAAGACATCGCGATCCTGACCAAGGGCGAGATGATCTCGGAAGACCTCGGCATCAAGCTCGAGAACGTGACCGTCGGCATGCTCGGCACCGCCAAGCGCGTCACGATCGACAAGGACAACACCACCATCATCGACGGTGCGGGTGAAGCCGACTCGATCAAGGCACGTACCGAGGCGATCCGTGCGCAGATCGAGAACACCACCAGCGACTACGACCGTGAGAAGCTCCAGGAGCGTCTCGCCAAGCTCGCCGGCGGCGTTGCCGTGATCAAGGTCGGTGGTTCGACCGAGGTCGAGGTGAAGGAGCGCAAGGACCGCGTCGACGACGCACTGCACGCGACCCGTGCAGCCGTCGAAGAAGGCATTGTCCCCGGTGGCGGTACGGCGCTGCTGTACGCGACCAAGTCGCTCGACGGCCTGAAGGGCGTCAACGAGGACCAGACCCGCGGTATCGACATTGTCCGCAAGTCGCTGACTGCTCTGGTTCGCCAGATCGCGCAGAACGCCGGTCATGACGGTGCCGTCGTGTCGGGCAAGCTGCTCGACCAGAACGACACGTCGTTCGGTTTCAACGCGTCGACCGACACGTATGAAAACCTGGTGACCGCCGGCGTGATCGACCCGACCAAGGTCGTCCGCACCGCGCTGCAGAACGCCGCTTCGGTGGCCGGCCTGCTGATCACCACGGAAGCGACCGTGTCGGAACTGCCGGAGGACAAGGCTCCGAGCATGCCCGGCGGCGGCGGCATGGGCGGCATGGGCGGCATGGACTTCTGATTTCGGTCGGGCGGAGCCGATGGCTCCGCCCGATATGGAATCGGAATCGCTGTCCGTTTCGAAACGAAGGGCCGGGGGAGCGATCCCCCGGCCCTTTGTCCGTTTCGCTGGCCGTGATATGCAGTGTCCATGCGCCACGATCCTCTATACCAGCCGATCACGGTCGGTCAGTTCTTGGACATCGAGTTTCCTGACGGTCGCAAGTACGAGCTGGTTGACGGCGTAATCCGGATGATGACCGGCGGCACGCCGGCTCACTCACGCGTGGCCACAAACATTCTCGTCTACTTGGCGAACAAGTTACGGGGTACCGGTTGCCGGGCCTATAATTCGGACATGGCGGTCGCGGTCACGGAATCGAATTTGCGCTACCCGGATGTCAGCGTATTCTGCGGCGACCCTGCTTCATTCGAGCGAGAAGAGCAGCGGTTTTACACTGATCCGGTCGTTATCGTGGAAGTTCTGTCAACATCCACGGTCAAGATCGATGAAGGCGAAAAGCTGGCGGAGTATCGCCGCCTCCCCACCGTCGATACGATCGTACTGGTCGACCCGCATAATGAGCTCAGCCGCGTATTTCAGCGACTGGGGCCGACATCGTGGCGCGATGACCTTTTCGCGCAGCCGCACGATGTCGACTTGCCTGCCTTGAAGCTCAGCCTTCCGTTCGCCGAGATATTCGCTCGCGACTGACCCTCAGCCGCGCTTCATCGCCTCAATCAGCTTCTTGACCTCCTGGCTACGGCCGCGGGGCATGATCAGGATGTCGTTGCCGCTGGCGACCACGATCAGGTCGCTGACGCCGACCAGCGACACGCGGGCGCCGTCGCTCTGGACAAGGCAATTGCGGGTATCGATCGCCAGCACCTCGCCCCGATGGCTGTTCTCATCGGCGTCGCGCCCGCTGACCGCGTGCAGCGCGTCCCAGCTGCCGACGTCGCTCCACCCCATCGACACCGGCGCGACCGCGACGCGCTCCGCCTTTTCCATGACGGCATAATCGATCGACTCCGATGGCGACGCGGCGAACGCCTCCGCGTCGGGGTAGACCCGCACGCCGTCGTGCCGCGCCGCATCCATAGCCGCCTTCGTCGATGAGACGATGTCCGGCGCATAGATCTGGAGCGCCGCCAGATAGCGGTCCGCGCGGAACAGGAAGATACCGCCGTTCCAGGCGTGATCGCCCGACGCCAGCATCGCCTCCGCCCGGTCGAGCGGCGGCTTTTCCACGAAGCGCACGACGCGGTGAACGCCGTCCACGACCGGATCGCCGACCTGAATCCAGCCATAGCCGGTCTCCGGCGCGTCGGGAGCGATGCCGAAGGTCACCAGCCAGCCGTCATCCACAAGCGGCAGAGCGCGGGCGATCGCGGCATGGAAAGCTTCCACATCGGCGATGACGTGGTCGGACGGCATCACCAGCAGCGCATCCTCCCCACTGCTCGCGGTCAGCGCTGCCAGTGCGATCGCGGGCGCGGTATTGCGGCCGGCCGGCTCCAGGATGATTGCGGCCGGGCTGCTGCCGATCGCGGCCAATTGCGTCTCGACCTCCTCCGCATGCGCGGCGTTCGCCACCACGATCGGCGGCGCGAACTGCGCACCGACAGCGCGCTTCGCAGTCAGTTGCAGCATCGTCTCGTCGGCGGTCAGTGCGAGGAACTGCTTCGGCCGCTCCGGCCGCGACATCGGCCAGAGGCGTGTACCGGAGCCACCCGAAAGGATCACCGGGACGATAGTTCTGCTCATGTTTCCTCCTGCAAGCGCCGGCCTGTAGCGCGGACCGGCACGACACCCAAGCGCGCAAGCGAGATGCGGGTTTCAGCCTTTGTTGAGGAAAAGCTGCGAAACGTCGCGGTCGGGCACTTTCACACCTGCCCGGCGGAGTAGTTCTGGCCATGATCCGGCTGTTCAAGCATTACGTGCCGCACGTCGTCCTGCTGCTGGGGCTGGTCGATGCCGTGCTGTTGATGGCGTCGGCGGAGATCGCGTGGATCGTCCGCGCGCACCAGATCGACATGGCGGTCGACGCGGCCACCAATCGCCTGCCGCAGCTGATCAGCTTCGCGGCGGCGTTGCAGGTGTCGCTGGTGGCGGTCGGCGCCTATGGCGTCGGATCGTTCGTCTCGCTGCGGTTCGCGGCGGCGCGGCTGGCGGTCGCGATCGGGCTGGGCGTGCTGTTCCTGTCGCTGCTGTACTTTCTGGTGCCCGGCCTGACGCTGTGGCGGTCCAACCTGCTGTACGCGATGGTGATCGCGGCCGTGCTGCTGGTCGGTACCCGCGCTCTGCTGGGCGGGATACTGGGCGGCGAGACATTCAAGCGGCGGATCGTTGTCCTCGGCGCGGGTGCACGCGCGGCACGGATCAGCGCCTTGGCGGCCAAGCCCGGTGCCAATTTCGTCGTTGCAGGCTATGTCGCGATGAACGAGCCGAAGGTCGTCATGCCCGATGCGGTCGAGCGGGGCGCCATCGCCAATCTGGCCGGACACGTCGTCGACTGTCGCGCGAGCGAGGTCGTGCTGGCGCTGGAGGAACGGCGCAACGCGCTGCCTTTGCAGGATTTATTGCGGGTGAAGACGACCGGCGTGGCCGTCAGCGATATCTCCACCTTCCTGGAACGGGAGACGGGCCGGATCGACCTGAACAGCGTCAATCCGAGCTGGCTGATCTTTTCCGACGGGTTCGCATCCGGGCGGGCGCTGTCGAGTGCGGCCAAGCGCGCGTTCGACATCGTCGCCAGCCTGATGCTGCTGATCCTGACGCTGCCGATCGTCATCGTGACCGCGATCGCGATCAAGCTGGAGTCGCGGGGACCGGCTTTCTACCGGCAGCACCGCGTCGGGCTGTACAACCAGTCGTTCGAGATCCTGAAGCTGCGATCGATGCGGCAGGATGCGGAAATCGCCGGGCAGGCGGTGTGGGCAGCGGAGCGGGACCCGCGCATCACGCGCGTGGGCCGGCTGATCCGGAAGTTGCGGATCGACGAGCTGCCGCAGACGTGGACCGTGCTGAAGGGCGAGATGAGCTTCGTCGGACCGCGACCGGAGCGACCGCAATTCGTCGCCGACCTGGAGCAGCAGGTCCCATACTATGCCGAACGGCACATGGTGAAGCCGGGCATCACCGGCTGGGCGCAGATCAACTACCCGTACGGCGCATCGGTCGACGACGCCCGCCACAAGCTGGAATACGACCTGTATTACGCGAAGAATTACTCGCCTTTCCTCGACCTGCTGATCCTGCTCCAGACGCTGAAGGTCGTGCTGTGGCCGTCGGGCGCGCGGTGATTCCCATCGTTCCGATGAACGTACGACCATGACCAATACCATCGCCGGCGCGCTGGTTCTGTGGACCTATGCGCTGGCTGCCTTGCTGTTCGGCATGGCGGCGCTGGCAACGTGGCGGCGTGGCGGCGCGCTGCAACGGATGATGGCGGGCACGCTGTTGCTGACAAGCCTGTGGGCGCTGACGGTCGCGGGGATCGACGCGCACGAGGTCGGCCCAGACCTGGCGGCGGCGATTCGCAACCTGGCGTGGCTGGGCATGATGGCGGTATCGGTCCGCCGGTCGGGCAGCGGCCACGGATCGCTGGCCGCGCTGTACGTGATCGTCGCGGCGGTGATGGCCGGGACGGCGCTGGTCGCGATTGCCGGTGCCGCAGTCGACGTCCCGGAGGCAGCGCGCGCGCTGGGCGATGCGCGGTCGGTGTTCGCGATGATGGGCGCGGCCGGCGCGCTGGTCCTGCTGCACCAGATCGTGCGCGATCCGCGCAGCCCGAAGACAGGCAGCGCCCGCGTGATCGTCATCGCGCTGTCCGCGATGTGGACGAGCGACCTGATCGTCGCGCTGGGCGAGATGGCGGATGCCGCGATGGGTCCGGGATTGTTCCTGGCGCGCGGGCTGGCGATGGTCGGGGTGGCGATGCTGCTTTCCACCAATCGCCTTGGCGCG
Source organism: Sphingomonas longa (assembly GCF_016892685.1). Taxonomy (NCBI): domain Bacteria; kingdom Pseudomonadati; phylum Pseudomonadota; class Alphaproteobacteria; order Sphingomonadales; family Sphingomonadaceae; genus Sphingomonas; species Sphingomonas longa. The sequence goes on along the minus strand of NZ_JAFEMC010000001.1, from coordinate 800,039 downwards.
GGGGAGCCGACGCTGTCGCGCAGCGTCGCGGTTCGGGCGATCGGCGGCATCGCACTGGTGCTCTATGCCGGCCTGACCGCGTTCGGGGCGCATGTCGCCGGCCTGCTGGCTCCGGATCATGCCCGCATCGTCCAGACCGCGATCGTGATCGGGGCGACGACGGCGCTGCTGACGCTGATGTCGACACCCTGGCTGCGCGCGTGGTTCCGCGTGAAGGTCGCCAAGCATCTGTTTACGCACCGGTACGACTACCGCGTCGAGTGGCAGCGGGTGACGGCGACGCTCGGCGCGTCCGGCGAGGGTACCGCGCCGCTGGCGACGCGAACGATCAAGGCGCTGGCCGATCTGGTCGATGCGCCCGCAGGACTGTTGCTGAGGGCGCAGGACGGCGGGCTGGTGCCGGGCGGCGACTGGAACTGGGCGGAGGCGAGCGGCGAGGGGGGCGAGACGATGACCCGCTACCTTCGCGACACGGGTCGGCTGGTGGTGGTCGACGACGTCATGGATGTCGTCGCGGCCGGCGTGCCCGAATGGCTGACGACCAACGCCGATGCGTGGTTCGTGCTGCCGTTGCTGCATGCCGAGGCGCTGGTCGGCGCGATCGTGCTGGCGAGGCCGCCGGTGGAGCGGGCGCTGGACTGGGAGGATTTCGATCTGCTCCGCGTGGCGGGGCGTCAGGCGGCGAGCTTTCTGGCGGAGGATCGGCTGCGCACCGCACTGGACGAGGCGCGACGGTTCGACGAGTTCAATCGCCGGTTCGCGTTCCTGCTGCATGACATCAAGAACGTCGCGAGCCAGTTGACGCTGGTGGCACGCAACGCCGAGCGGCACGCGGACAATGCCGAGTTCCGGTCCGACATGGTCGCGACGCTGAAGGATTCGTCTGGCCGCATGGCGACGTTGCTGTCGCGACTGGGCCAGCATGATGGCGCGCGGCCGGAGCCAACGCAGCCCGTCGATGTGGCGACTTTGATCGGCCGCGTCGTCGCGGCGCGGCGTGCACAGCATCCCGTCACGTCGGATCTCGCGACCGCGCCGCTCGTGCTCGCGCAGCCGTTGCGGCTGGAGCAGGTGCTGAGCCATCTGATCCAGAATGCGGTCGAAGCGAGCGCGACCGATCGGCCGGTGACGATCGCAATCGAGCGGACGGAAGACGACGTGGCGATCGTCGTCGCAGACCGGGGGAGCGGCATGTCCGCCGACTTCGTGCGTGACGAGCTGTTCCGGCCGTTCGTGTCGACCAAGCCGGGCGGGTTCGGAATCGGCGCCTATGAGGCGCGACAATTGGTGGTGGGAATGGGCGGACAACTGACGGTGGAGAGCCGTGTCGGGGAGGGCACGCGGTTCCGGATCGTGCTGCCCGTCGCCCCTGCATTGGAGGTTGCGGCATGAGTCGTCCGGTGTTGCTGGTCGTCGAGGACGATGCCGGTCTGGCGCGGCAATTGCGCTGGACGTACGAGGCGTATGAGGTCGTCGTGGTCGGAGACCGGGCCGCGGCGCTGGACGCGCTGCGATTGCACGAGCCGGCGGTCGTGACGCTCGACCTGGGCTTACCGCCCGATCCGGACGGCACCGCCGAAGGTTTTGCGACGCTGCACGCCATGCTGGCGATGGCGCCGACGACGAAGGTGATCGTCGCATCGGGGCACGGCGCGCGGGAAAGTGCGCTGGCGGCGATCGGCGACGGAGCATGGGATTTCTATCAGAAGCCGATCGATATCGATGCGCTCGGCCTGATCGTGTCGCGCGCCTTTCACGTCCATGCGCTGGAGGCGGAGAACCGGCGGTTGCAGGCGAAGGTCGTGCCGGGTGCGTTCGGCGGGCTGCTCTACGCATCGCCCGAGATGGGCCGCGTCGCGCGCCAGTTGGAGCGGGTTGCGCCGGCCGACGTATCGGTGATGCTGCTGGGTGCGAGCGGGACGGGCAAGGAATTGCTGGCGCGGGGTATCCACGAGGCGGGCCCGCGGCGGAAGGGCAGTTTCGTCGCGATCAATTGCGCCGCGATCCCGGAGACGCTGCTGGAAGCGGAACTGTTCGGGTATGAAAAGGGCGCGTTCACGGGCGCGGTGAAGACGACCGAGGGCAAGATCGAGCAGGCCGCGGGCGGCACGCTGTTCCTCGACGAGATCGGCGACGTGCCGCTGCCGTTGCAAGTGAAGCTGTTGCGGTTCCTGCAGGAACGTGTGGTGGAGCGGATCGGCGGGCGCAAGGCGATCCCGGTCGATACGCGCGTCGTCTGCGCGACGCATCAGGATGTCGATGCGATGGTCGCCGAGGGGCGGTTTCGCGAAGACCTGTATTACCGGCTGGCGGAGATCGTGGTGAAAATCCCGGCGCTGGCGGAGCGGACGGGCGATGCGGCGCTGCTCGCGAAGCATTTCGTCGGGCGGTACGCCAAGGCGCTGAACCCCGCCGTCACCGGACTGGCGGCGGATGCGCGGGCGGCGGTCGATGCATGGCGCTGGCCGGGCAACGTCCGCGAGCTGGAGAATCGGGTGAAGCGGGCGGTCATCATGGCCGACGGCAAGCTGGTCACAGCCGCCGACCTTGATCTGGGGGACAGCAACGGCGTGGTGGAGCTGAACCTGCGCACCGCCCGCGAGGCCGCGGACCGGCGGGCGATCGGGCGGGCGCTGGCGCAGGCCGAGGGGAATATCTCCGGCGCGTCGCGCTTGCTGGGCGTCAGCCGGCCGACCTTGTACGACCTTTTGAAAAGCTACCACCTTCATGGCTGATGCGGCGATGCTCTATCCGATGATGCGGCAGCGACGGCGTCGCCGAGGACTTGGCGTATCTCCGCGGGTGCGGTCGATCGCGGTGCTGGCGGTGTGCGCGCTGCTGGTGCTTGGCGGCACGGCCAAGCTGTTGCTGCGGCCGGCGCCGGTCGATGCGCGGCTCCTGCTGGGCAATGCGCTCGTGACGCTGGAGGCGGGCAATTACAGCGCCGCACGTTCGAACGCGCTGGCAGCGGCGGCGGCGGCGCCGCAATACGGGGCGGCACAGGCGGTGCTGGCGCGCGCCTATCTGGAACTGGGCGACGGGCTGGCGGCGGAAGCAGCCTTGACGCGGGCGGAGGCGGTGGGCTTTCCGGCGGCGCGGCTGCATCAGCTGCGGGCCGAGGCGCGGCTGTTGCAGGGTGATGCGAACGGTGCGTTGGCGGAAGCGGCGAAGGCGGAGTCGCGCTATTTCGATTTCGCCGAGCGCATCCGGGCACGGGCGCTGGCGGTGCAGGGTCAGCCCGTGGCGGCGAAGACCGCGCTGGAGACGCTGGTGGCGCAGCATCCGGGCAATGGCCGCGCGTGGCTGGACCTGGGGCGGTTGCGCTTCGCCGGCGGCGATCTGGGCGGTGCGAGCGAGGCGGCGGGCGCGGCGGCGCGGCTGATGCCGCGTGATCCGCACGCGCTGGCACTGGAGGGCGAGGTCGTCCGAGCGCGGTATGGGCTGGTCGCGGCGCTGCCCTGGTTCGAGGCGGCGTTGCGGCGCGACGCCTATGCGATGCCGACCCTGATCGATTATGCCGCGACGCTGGGTGAGGCAGGGCGGAACGCGGACATGCTGGCGTCGCTGCGACGGGCGGCGGAGGCGCGGCCGGGCGATGCGCGGGTGCTGTACCTGTACGCCGTGCTGGCGGCACGGGCGGGGAAGCTGGAACTGGCGGGATCGTTGCTGGAGCGGAACGGCGCGGTGTCGGGCTTGCCGGGTGCGCAGTTGTTGCGCGGGGCGATCGACTATGCCGGCGGACAGTGGGAGCGGGCGGCGGCATCGTGGCGGGCGCTGAGCGAGAACCAGCCGATGAACCTGACGGCGCGACGGTTGCTGGCGGCGGCGCTGTTGCGATCGGGCGATGCGCAAGGGGCGCTGGCGGTGCTGCGGCCGCTGGCGGTGCGGGGCGATGCGGATGCCTATGCACTGACGCTGACGGCGCGGGCGTTCGAGGCCACCGGCGACCGGGTGTCGGCGGCGATGTTCCTCGACCGGGCGGCGGCGGTGGGGCGCGGCGGCTCGGCGGCGTTCGCGACCGACGATGCGCTGGCGACGTTGCAGGCCGGAGCGGCGGCGGCTCCGGGCGATCCGACCTATGCGGTCGGCGTGATTCGGGGGCTGATCGGTAGCGGCGATCTGAGTCGGGCGCTGGGGCAGGCGCGGGCGTTGGTCGAAGACGGCGCAGGGACGCCGGCGGCGCAGACCGCGTATGGCGACGTGCTGGCGCTGGTCGGGCAGCGGCCGGATGCCGCCTATGCGCGGGCCGCGGACCTGCAGTTCGACGAGCCGGCGATGCTGCGGCTGATCGATGCCCGTAGCCGGAGTGGGCAGGCGGAAGCGGCGGCGGCGACACTTTCGTTGTATCTGGCGCAAAACCCGCAGAGCGTCGCGGGGCAGCGGCTGCTGGGGCATCTTCAGGTCGCGGCCGGGCAGTGGGATGCGGCGATCGAGACGCTGGAGGGCGTTCGACGCCGGGTCGGATCGGGGGAGGTCGCGCTGCTGTGCGATCTGGCGCTGGCCTATGCCGGCGATGGCGATGGCGACGTCGCGGTGCGTTACGGGCGGGCGGCGTACGTGGCCCAGCCGATGCATGCGGGGGCGGCCGATGCGTACGGCGTCGCGCTGGCGGCGGCGGGGCGGATCGATGCGGCGCGCCAACTGCTCGACAAGGCGGTGGTACTGGCGCCGGGGGATGCCGTGATCGCGGACCATCGCCGGCAGCTCGGCTGAGCCTTGCGCCAAACCGGGCCAGTCGCCAGAGCGGCGGGATGGACCCGCTGGAACGGATCGCCGCGGCGCTGGAGCGCCTTTCACCGCCGCCGGGGGAGCCCGCCGACCCGCTGGCGCATCCCGCCTATCGCTGGGAGGGCGGGGTGCTGGTCGCGGCGCGGGGGTTCGCACCTTTGCCGCTGGACCGGCTGCTGGGCATCGAGCGGCAGAAGGTTTCGCTGCTTGGCAATCTGCGGCGGCTGGCGAAGGGATTCGCGGCGCAGGACGTGCTGCTGTGGGGTGCGCGCGGTACCGGCAAGTCGGCGCTGGTGAAGAGCGCGGTCGCAGCGGTGCAGGCGGAGGGCGGCGCGCTGGCGCTGGTGTCGGCGGGCGAGATGGCGGGATTGCCGGCGTTGTTCGCCCGGCTGGGGTCCGTGGAGCGCGCGTTCGTGGTGTTCATCGACGATCTGGGCGTCGATCAGCCGGGCGAGGCGCGGGCGCTGCGTTCGATGCTGGAGGGCGGGGCGGAGCCGCGGCCGGGCAATGTCCGCCTCGCCGTGACGGCCAATCGCCGCCACCTGCAACCACGCGATATCGCCGAGCAGGAGAGTGCGATCAACGCGCGCGATGCGGTCGACGATCATCTCGCACTGGCGGACCGGTTCGGGTTGAGCCTGGGCTTCCACGTGCTCGATCAGGACGGGTATCTGGCGATCGTGCGTGGCTATGCCGAGGCGCACGGGCTGCCATTCGACGCCGCCGATGCGGTGCAGTGGGCGACCCGGCGGGGGAGCCGGTCGGGCCGGGTAGCCTGGCAGTATGTCGTTGATCTTGCAGGGCGCGAGGGGCGGGGCCTGTAATACACCGACGCGGAAGGTTAGGCTAAGGTTAGTCCAATGCGCCGTTTCGCGATCAGGTAGCCGGCGGGTTCAAAGAGCGTCATCCGCTGTCCTACACGAGGGTGCCCGTGTAGGACAGCGGACCTTTCAGAGGCCGAAGCGGACCCGGCCGACGATGCGGTCGCCGGCGTGGCGCGCGTCCGCGAACGGGCCGAAAGCGTCACGCCTGTTCACGTCGGTGCCGACGTAATCGAGCGCCAGTGTCAGCGGTCCGGTGCGGTGTTCGACCCCGAGCCGCCAGTTGCTGTAATCGCCGCCGGGGCGGAGCCGCTGGGCGCGGACGGGATCGTTCACGTCGCCGGTCGAATGGCCGATAACGGCGACCAGCGTAAACGGCGTGGCCGGGATGCCGGCGTTGGCCGCGGCGTAGACGAACAGATTGTCGCCGCCGATCGCGTCCTGCGAGGGGGCGTAGTCGGCCCCGCCGGTGAGTTGCAGCGGACCGAAGGTGAAGCTGGCGGAGGCGCCGACCTCCCCGTAATCCATCTTGCCGCGTGCGCCGGCAAACAGGTGGGCGGTACCGCCGGCGCGAACGCGGATCGCGCCGAGGTTCCAGCCCGTGCCGAGGCCGATGTCGGCGACCGCATCGGCATCGCCGTGGCGGGACGAACCGCGCGTCGTCACGACACGGGCGGACGCGTCGACCGGGCCCAGGCTGGCGGCGGCATCGGCGGAAAGGACGCCGCGATTTTCGCTCCAGCTCAGGCCGCGACGGGCTTCGTCCGTGGCGGCTTCGACGCCGGCGGACAGGCCGGTCTGCGCATGGGCGGGCAGGGCCGATGCCGCCGCGAGGGCGGCACCGGCGATCAAGGAATGGGGCTTCATCCGGTGCGGGTCTCGCCATGCGCCCGGTCGAGTTCGGCGCGCAGAACATCGTGATCTTCCTGCGCGACGGCGACGACATGGGAGTCCATATCCTTCACCTTTGCAGCAACTTCCTTCGCGATGCTGCCACGGTGCTTATCGCACCAGCCCGGCCGGCTGCCGGAGACGACGTTGTCGCGGACGATGTTGCGCATCATCGTGGTGCCGGTGGCGGCGGTCGCGTGCCGGTCGACGATCATGTTGGCGGACCACATGCAGCGCAGCGTCGAGGCGCGACCGGGAGGCGCGATCGAGCCCACCTGCTTATGTTCGACCGCGACGGTGCCGCGATAGCGGGCGTCGATCGGTCCGGTGCGATGATCGATCGTGATCGAGTGGTCGATGGTTGCTGCGGGTATCGTTGCGGAGGCGAGGCCGAGCATCAACCCGGTCCCCAAAAGGTAGGTCATCATCATCTCCTGCACGGTGTCCCGACCCATGCTGGTCGGTGACGTTGCGACCGGTGCGGCCGTAACTATCCAATGACCGACCGGCCGAATTGTTGCTGGAAATGCACGTTTTTCGGGGCCCGGCGAGGGTCGTTGCGACGATCCGGGGCTGGGTCGGGCCGGGGCGTCAGCGGGATTCTGCGGATGATGTCGCGCGCGGGGAGACGCCCTCCCCCAACCCCTCCCCGAGGGGAGGGGAGCAGGATTAGCCAAGCTCTCCCGTCGATCAGGATCAGCCCAGGCCCTCGACCATTTCGGCCAGTTCCAGCCAGCGCATTTCGGCCGCGTCCTTCTCCGCGCGGGCCTTGTCGACGGCGGCGGTCAAGGCGGCGAAGCGGGCGTGGTTCCTGGTATACATATCGGGATCGGCGAGCAGCGCCTCGTCGCGGGAGATCTGGCGGTCGAGCTCCTCGATGCGGGTGGGGAGCAGATCGTAGTCGCGCTGGTCCTTGTAGGTGAGTTTCTTCGACGGTGCGGACGGTGGCGGGGGAGCGGCGGCGGCCTTGGGCTTCTTCGCATCGGCGCGGGGGCGGCGTCGCTTTTCCCAATCCTCGTAGCCGCCGGCGACGACATCGACGGTGCCGCTGCCGTCCAGCCCGAGCGTGACGGTGACGGTGCGGTCAAGGAAGTCGCGGTCGTGGCTGACGATCAGGACGGTGCCGTCGTAATCGCCGATCACCTCCTGCAACAGGTCGAGGGTTTCGAGATCGAGGTCGTTGGTCGGTTCGTCGAGCACCAAAAGGTTCGACGGCCGCGCGAATTCGCGGGCCAACAGGAGCCGCGAGCGTTCGCCGCCCGACAGCGTGCCCACCTTCGCGTCGATCAGGCTGGGATCGAACAGGAATTCCTTGAGATAGCCGTGGACGTGCTTGCGCACGCCGAGCACGTCGATCCACTCGCCACCGTCCGCCAGCACGTCGCGAACGGTCTTTTCCGGGGCCATCAGCGACCGCTGCTGATCGATGACGATGCCGTCGAGGGTCTTTGCCAGCTTCACGCTGCCGCTGTCGGGCTCGATCTCGCCGGTCAGGAGCTTGAGCAACGTCGACTTGCCCGCGCCGTTGGCGCCGACGATGCCGATGCGGTCGCCGCGGGTAACGCGCAGGTTGAGGTCACGGATGATGACGCGGTCGCCGAACGATTTCGAGACGTGGCTGACGTCGATCACAACCTTCGTCTTCACGTCGTCGGTGCCGACCGCGAGCGCGGCGGTCCCCTGCGGCCCGATCATCGCGGCGCGGGTGGCGCGCATCTCCTTGAGCTTCGCCAGGCGGCCCTGATTGCGGCGGCGGCGGCCGGTGACGCCGCGCAAGAGCCAATGCTCCTCGATCTTGAGCTTGGCATCGAGGCGCTCGGCGTTGCGCTGTTCCTCCGCGAAGACCTGCTCGGTCCACGCCTCGAACCCGCCGAAGCCGATCTCCGCACGGCGGACGCTGCCGCGTTCCAGCCACAGCGTCTGGCGCGTCAGGCGGGTCAGGAAGGTGCGGTCGTGGCTGATGACGACGAACGCGCCGGTGTAGCGGCCGAGCCATTGTTCGAGCCATTCGATCGCGGCGACGTCGAGATGGTTGGTTGGCTCGTCGAGCAGCAGCACGTCGGGTTCCAGCGCCAGCGCTCGGACGATGGCGGCGCGGCGACGCTCGCCGCCCGATGCGGACTTCGCCTCCCGGTCGAGATCGATGCCGAGCTGGTCTGCGATCGCCTCCGCCTCATGCCCCAGCGGCGCATCGTCGCCGGCCGAGACGTAATCGCGCAGGGTAGCGAAGCGGGACACGTCGGGGTCCTGTTCCAGCATCACCACGCGGGTGCCGGGGACGACCGTGCGCCGCCCCTCGTCGGCGTCGATGCTACCGGCGATCAGGCGCAGCAGCGTCGACTTGCCCGCGCCGTTGCGGCCGATCAGCGCGAGCCGGTCGCGCTGGCCGATATGGATGTCGAGGTGGCGGAAGAGCCAGCCGGAGCCCTGAACGATGCCGAGGTCTTCGAAGGAGAGGATGGGTGCGGCCATGCGCCGCCGACTAGGGGGTCGGGGCGGGGGTACGCAACCCGAAGCTTGTCCTGCCATTCACAACGTGTTCAATGCGGGGCGAATAGGGGTTGCCACATGAAGATGCCCGTCGCCCTGATGATTCTCGTGTTGGCGGCGCCTCTTGCGGCGGCTTCGCCCGTTCCTGCGCTGGCCCCCGCCGCCGTGCCGGGGGGTCAGCGCGGCGACCAGATGAAGGCGTTCGACGGCCGCCGCACGGGCAAGCTGATGCCGCTGCGCGAGATCGAGCGGCGCGTGGTGCCGACGATGCCGGGTGCACAGTATCTGGGATTCGAGTTCGACGGTGGCAGCAGCGTGTACACCCTGAAGTTCCTGCGCGACGGGCGGGTGATCTGGGTGGATGTCGATGGGCGTTCGGGTCAGGTGATCGGCCGGACGGGGAAGTAGGGGGCTGCTGCTCCCCTCCCTTGCAGGGAGGGGTGGGGTGGGTCGACACCCGCTGGGCGCTTTGTTGGGGTGTGGACCTACGTTCCCGACTTATTAGGGCGCGTGGTGGCGCGACCGTCTCGCCCGGCCTCCACCCACCCCCGACCCCTCCCTTACAGGGAGGGGAGAAGATGGGGGGTCCGTTCACCCTTGGGACAGCGGGGGTTGCCTAAGCGCTTTTGCCCGCGTCCGGCACCCGTGCTAGCGCAGGTCATATCCGTTTAGGGGAGCTGACACACGATGCGCGTTCTGATCGTCGAGGACGAACCCAATCTCGGCCAGCAGCTGAAGAACACGCTGGAGGGCGCGGGCTATGCGATCGACCTGGCGGTCGATGGCGAGGAGGGGCTGTTCCTGGGGCAGACCGAGAGTTACGATGCGATCGTGCTCGACCTGGGGCTGCCGGAGATCGACGGGCTGACCGTGCTCGATCGCTGGCGCAAGGAGGGCAGGACGACGCCCGTGCTGGTGCTGACCGCGCGTGACAGCTGGTCCGACAAGGTGGCGGGACTGGACGCGGGCGCGGACGATTACGTCGCCAAGCCGTTCCAGACCGAGGAACTGATCGCGCGGTTGCGGGCGCTGATCCGGCGCGCATCGGGCAATGCCTCTTCCGAACTGACGGCGGGCGACGTGCGGCTCGACACGCGGTCGGGCAAGGTCACGCGCGCCGGCGAGCCGGTGAAGCTGACCGCGCAGGAATACAAGCTGCTGAGCTACCTGCTCCATCACAAGGGCAAGGTCGTCAGCCGGACCGAGTTGATCGAGCATATCTACGATCAGGATTTCGACCGTGATTCGAACACGATCGAAGTGTTCGTGACGCGTATCCGCAAGAAGCTGGGCCAGGACGTCATCACCACGATCCGTGGGCTGGGCTATAGTCTGGAAGATCCCGACGCGTGATGTCGGCGCGGTGCCGCTTTCTTGCTCCCCGACCCGGCGCAGCACGGCTGGCGGGGCGGAGCCGCGTCGCGTCGTGACCGGTGCGACCGGACCCCGGCGCGCGCCGGGGTGGAGTGACGCGGCGTGACGACCGAACCATCATCCGCCGTGTCCAAGGGCACCGGGTCGCTGTCGCGGCGGATGATCCTGATCGCGGCGGCGTGGATCACGCTGCTGCTGGCGGGCGGGGGCTTCGCGCTCGACCGGGTGCTGGTGTCGGCGGTGACGCGCAATTTCGATGACCAGCTCGAATATGTGATGACGGCGATGATCGTGTCGGCCGAGATCGACGATGCCGGCGAGGTCAGCTTCACCCGCGAGGCGGCGGACCAGCGGTTCCTGGAGCCGGGATCGGGGCTGTACTGGCAGGTGTCGGCGAAGGGGCGCGAGTCGTTCCCGTCACGATCGCTGTGGGACCGAAGGCTGGCGTACGGCTCGGCGCATACCGATCGCAGCGTGCATTCCTATGACAGCCGGCAGTTCGGGACGGAGCGGCTGCGCGTGGTCGAGCGCGACGTGCAACTGCCGGGATCGCCGGTGCGCTGGCGGTTTCAGGTGGCGCAGGCGCGCGACGGGCTGGATGCGCAGATCACGACACTGCGGCGGACGCTGGTGCGGTCGTTTGCGTTGCTGGCGCTCGGGCTGCTGGTGCTGGCGGCACTCCAGACCTTCTACGGGCTGCTGCCGCTGCGGCGCGTGCGGCTGGAGATCGCGCGGATGCGGGGTGGTCACGCCAGCCGCGTCGAGGGCGAGATGCCGATCGAGGTCGCGCCGATGGTCGAGGAGCTGAACGCGCTCGTCGAGCATAACGAGAAGCAGGCGGAGGAGGCGCGGCGGCATGCGGGGAACCTCGCGCATGCGCTCAAGACGCCGCTGACCGTCATCATGAACGCCGCGACCGCCAATGCCGACGATCTGGCGGAGACGGTGGTGCGCGAGGCGCGGACGATGCGGCGGCAGGTGGATCATCATCTGGCGCGGGCGCGGGCGGTGGGGCGGCGCGGGTCGGCGCACAGCCGGGCGGATGTCTGGCCCAGCCTCGAATCCGTGGAGCGGGCGGTGGCGCGGCTGTACCGGCACGTCCGCATCGACGTGACCGGCCCGCGCGACTTGTCAGTGCATGTCGAACGGCAGGATCTGGACGAGATGCTGGGCAACCTGATCGAGAACGCCGCGAAATATGGCGGGGGGAGCGTGTTCGTGACGGTCGGGGCGCAGGCGGGGTTCGTCGAGTTCCTGATCGAGGACGACGGCCGGGGTATCCCGGAGGAGGAGCGGGTTCGCATCTTCGATCGCGGCGTGCGGCTGGATACCGGCAAGCCGGGTACCGGGCTGGGCATGGCGATCGTTCGCGATGTCGCGGAGATCTATGAGGGCACGGTGTCGCTGGAGGAGAGCGAGGACCTTGGCGGGTTGATGGTGCGGTTGCGCTTGCCGGCGGCAGGTACGGTAGGCTGAGGGTTCCGCTTCGGCAGGTGCGCTGCCAGAGGCATCGCCAAGGTTATATCCCACCCCAACCCTCCCCTTGCAGGGGAGGGGGCTTAGAAGGTCAGGCCGCCAGTCTTACTTCGCGCGCGGCTTCGGCGGTGAGGGTCAGGCTGCGCTTGCGGGCGGTCTGGTCGTAGATGGCGCTGGTGACCATCACTTCGTCGACGCCGGTCCGCTCGACGAAGGCGGCGAGGCCGCGGGCGACGGTGGCGGGGGTGCCGATCGCCGAGCAGCTGAGCACGTTGTCGAGCATCGCCGCACCCTGCGGACCCAGGCTGCCGCGATAGCCGGCGACGGGGGGCGGAAGCTGGCCGGGGTTGCCGGTGCGCAGGCGGACGAAGGATTGCTGTTGCGAAGTCGCGATCAGTTGCGCCTCCTCCTCCGTATCGGCGGCGAAGATGTTGAAGCCGGCCATCGCATAGGGCTTGGCAAGATGCGCGGAGGGGCGGAAGTCGCGGCGGTAGACGGCGAGCGCCTGATCCAGCGCGTCGGGCGCGAAGTGCGAGGCGAAGGCGTAAGGCAGGCCGAGTGCGGCGGCGACCTGCGCGCCGTAGAGGCTGGAGCCGAGGATCCACAATTTCACATCGGCGCCCGCGCCGGGCGTCGCGACGATGCCGGTCTGGCCGTCATTCGCGAAATAGCTTTGTAGCTCCAGCACATCCTGCGGGAACGCGTTGGGATCGCTGTCGAGGGAGCGGCGGATCGCGCGGGCGACGCGCTGGTCGCTGCCGGGCGCGCGGCCGAGGCCGAGATCGACGCGACCCGGATAGAGCGCGTCGAGGGTGCCGAACTGCTCCGCGATCACGAGCGGCGAGTGGTTGGGGAGCATGATGCCGCCCGCGCCGACGCGGATAGATTTTGTGGCGGCGGCGACATGCGCGATCACGACCGAGGTCGCGGCCGACGCGATGCCGGTCATGCCGTGATGCTCCGCGACCCAGTAGCGCGTGAAGCCGGTCGCCTCCGCATGCGCGGCCAGATCGGCGGCGCGGGCGAGCGCATCCGATACGGTGCCGCCTTCGACGACGGGAACGAGATCGAGAAAGGATAACTGGGTCATGATGTTGGAGATGGGGGCGGGAGCCGACACGCGCCAGTGAGGTTTTGGTTTGCGCGGGTTTAGATCGGGTGCGTCGAGAGCGGCTTCGGGATCAGAAGCCCAGCGCGTAGCGGAGTGCGACGCCCCGGTCGTCGGGAAGCGCCGCGATGTTACCGGGGTCGCGACGCCAGTAGAGGTTCGCCTGTAGGTCGCCACCCGCGAAGGCGCGGGAGTAGCGCGCCTCGATATCGACTTCGCGGCCCGAGGGAGCGAGTGTCATGCGCTGCATGGTCCAGGCGGTGACGGCGCTGGTCGCGTAATCGTAGAAGGTCGGCAGGGCGAGGTCGATGCCGCCGGACGCGACGCGGAGCGGCTGGGCGATGCGCAGGCCGACGCTGTCGCCGCCGAACAGGCCGGTCTTGCCGATATCCGCGGCGAAGGCGCTGGTACGCAGAACGCCGCCGCCGCCGAGGCCGCCGTGCAGCGCCGCGCAGGTCCAGCCGCGACGCAGGCTGCCGCCGAGCGTCCAGTCGCCGGCGTTCAGGCGCGCGCCGGCATCGAGGAACCAGCTGGTCGCGGTCGCGCCGCCGAAGCTGGGGTCGAACCGCGCGCCGAGGATCGTCGCGTCCTCGGTCAGGCGGGAGCCGGTCAGGCGCGCCGTCACCGGCCCAAGCGTCCGGTCGAGAGCGAGCGACGCGCGGTCGAAGCCCGAACGCTGCCAGCCACTGAGCGCGGGGAGAAGCGCGTCCCGGCGGGACAGGACGCGGCCGTTCTCGATCGCCGCCGTCACGCCGAACCCGCCCAACCGCTGGCGCACGGCGGTGGCGGAGCGTGCTCCACCCTCGAACCCCAGCCCGTCGGCGGAGGCGATCATGAAGGCGGGCTCCGCGCTGCCGGCGAGTTGCGCGGACAGGCCCGCCGATCCTTGCGACAGACCGATGCCGAACGACAGGTCCTTGCCGAGCCGCTGCGTGACGGTGCCGGCGATGGCGCGGGCGGTGGTGGCATCGCCCTGCGACAGGGCGAGTCGATCGGTCGCGACGCCGCCGTTTCGGGTCGGGCTGAGCGTCAGCGACACCGCGGTCTGGCCCGTGGCGAAGGCGACGTGGCGACCGGACGACAGCAGCGAGCCGCCGAGCGGGCGCAGCGGCCCGGTGCGCTGGATCGTCTGCGCGAGTTCGGCGGCGAAGGCCCGGCCATAGCCGTCGAGGATCACCGCGCCCATCGGCGTGATCGCGGCGTCGCCCATCGGCGCGGACAGTGAAGCGGTACCGCCGGTCGCGAGCCGTGTTCCGGCGATCGAGGTCGTGCCGACCGGCTGGAACGCGCGGGTCAGGTCGAGGACGCCGCGGCCATAGGTGGAGTCGGTGCCCGCCGCGCCGGCATCGCGCGCGGTGGTGAGCAGCAGGTCGACGATTTGCGCGCCGGTGAGGTTGGGGAATGCCTGCGCCAGCAACGCCACCGCGCCGGCGATCTGCGGTGCGGCGAAGGAACTGCCCGACCAGAGCTGGACGGTGCCGTTCTGGTCCGGTGCCTGGACGCGGGTACCGACAGCCGCCAGATAATGCGTCGGGTTGGCGCCGGCGCGGTTGCTGTCGTCGTCGATCCGGTCGGCGGCATCGACCCAGCCGGCGATGATGACCTGATTGCGGGATACGGATGCCGTGTCGGCGATGGCGGCGAAGCCGTCGGGATCGGCGGCACCGTCGTTGCCCGCGGACAGCACGACGACGATGCCCGCCTGGGTCGCGCGCGCCAGCGCCTGCTGCACGGTCTGCGGCATCGCCGAACTGCCGAGCGAGATGTTGATGACGCGGGCGCCGGCCGTGCGCGCGGTGTCGATGCCGCGGGCGAGCGCGTCCGAATCGAAGCGGCAGGGGTCGTCGCCGTTGGCGTCGGTGGTGCCGGTGCAGGAACCCGGGCGATCGGCGCGAAGGGCGATGACGGTCGCATCGAAGGCGACGCCGTGGGTGCCGGTGCCGTTGCGCCGACCGGCGGCCGTGAAGGCAACGGCGGTGCCGTGGCCGTCGACATCGTCGAGAGAGGCGTTGCCGGCGACGTCGGTCGATGCCGGCGACAGGCGGTCGCCGAACTCCGCGCTTTGCAGGTCGATGCCGGTGTCGATGACGGCGATGCCGATACCGGCCCCCGTCGCCGCACGCTGATAGGCGGCGAGCGCGTTCATCGACACCGCGCCGACGGTGGCGCGATATTCGGTACCATCCGGGTTGGTGGGCGGCGTCGGTGCAGGAGACGGAGCGGGCGTGGGTGCCGGGGTAGGAGCCGGAGTCGGCGCTGGAGTTGGAGCGGGCGTCGGCGCTGGCGTGGCGATCGGCGGCGTGGGGGTGCTGGCGACACCGCCTCCGCCTCCGCCACAGGCGGCGAGCCACAGGGGCACCGTCATGGCGGCCGCCGTCAGGAGGGTGGGCTTGCCGCTACGCATACTCGTCCTTCGTAAAACGCTGGCGGCCGGAATGCCATGCAGGCGTTAACCAAATGTGACGGCGGCGGGAGTGGTTGTTTTGACGCCGCGAATGATGGGCGCGGGGCTGGCCGTCGAACGTCGGTCATGCCGGGCTTGTCCGGGCATCCACCGGTGGTCGAGCCATCCGAATACTGGCTCGTGGAGCCGTCGATGTCGGGACGAGCCCGGCATGACGGAGTGGAAGGTTCGGCGCTCCCCATTGCCGCCCGGCGCGGGCGACCGTAGAGGCGGCGGCGATGGGTGGGCCGCTCTCTTCGATCCGCAACTGGATCTTCGATCTCGATAACACGCTGTACCCGGCGCGGTGCGATCTGTTCGCAAAGATCGACGTGCGGATGACGCAGTTCGTCGGCGACCTGTTGGGGCTGGACCCGGTCGCGGCGCGGCGGGTGCAGAAGCAGTATTTCATCGATCACGGCACGACGCTGGCCGGGCTGATGGCGGAGCATGACGTCGATCCGCACGCGTTCCTGGATCATGTCCACGACATCGAGATGGACGTGCTGGAGCATGATGCGCCGCTGGCGGCGGCGATCGCGCGGCTGCCGGGAAGAAAGCTGGTCTTCACCAACGGCGACACGCCCTATGCGCTGAGGGTGCTGGAGCGGCTGGGCTTGGGGGACAGTTTCGAGGCGGTGCACGACATCCGCGCGATGGGGCTGGTGCCGAAGCCGAACCCCGCCGCCTATGCCGGGCTGTGCGACACGTTCGGCCTCGACCCGCATGGGTCGCTGTTCGTCGAAGACATGGCGCGCAACCTGAAGCCCGCCAAGGCGATCGGGATGACGACGGTGTGGGTCGACAACGGATCGGAACAGCATCCGGACATCGACCGCAGCTATATCGACTATCACATCCACGAGCTGGCGCCGTGGCTCGAATCCATTCTGGAGACCGCATGACCGACCTTTCGCAGACGATCGACGCCGCCTGGGACGACCGCGCCTCGTTGGGTTTCGACACGAAGGGTGAGGTGCGGGATGCCGTGGAGACGGCGCTGGCGCTGCTCGACCGGGGCGAGGCGCGCGTGGCGGAGCCGGACGGGCAGGGCGGCTGGCGCGTCAACCAGTGGCTGAAGAAGGCGGTGCTGCTGTCGTTCCGGCTGAACGACAATGTCGTGATGGGCGACGGCGCGGGCGAGTTGCCGGGGTTCGACAAGGTGCCGTCGAAGTTCGCCGGCTGGGGCGAGGACGCGTTCCGCGCCGCCGGGTTCCGCGCGGTGCCGGGCAGCGTGGTGCGGCGTGGCGCGTTCGTCGGCAAGGGTGCGATTTTGATGCCGAGCTTCGTCAACATCGGCGCGCATGTCGGCGAGGGCACGATGGTCGACACCTGGGCGACGGTCGGTAGCTGTGCGCAGATCGGGAAGAACGTGCACCTGTCGGGCGGTGCCGGCATCGGCGGCGTGCTGGAGCCGTTGCAGGCCGATCCGGTCATCATCGGCGATGGCGCGTTCATCGGTGCGCGCGCGGAAGTGGCGGAGGGCGTGCGCGTCGGCGAAGGGGCGGTGCTGTCGATGGGCGTGTATCTCGGCGCGTCGACCAAGATCGTCGATCGCGAGACGGGCGAAGTGATGAAGGGCGCGGTGCCCCCCTATGCGGTGGTGGTGCCGGGGACGCTGGGCGGCGGCGACGGGAAGCCGGGGCTGTACTGTGCGGTGATCGTCAAGCGGGTGGATGCGCAGACGCGGTCGAAGACGAGCATCAACGAGCTGCTGCGGGATTGAGGTTGCTTCTCCTCTCCCTCTTAGGGAGGGGTCGGGGGTGGGTGTTGTCCGCGTGATAGGGTCGGACCTGGCTTTGAGGGAGCCGTAGGCCTGGCCTCTACCCACCCCCAGCCCCTCCCTAAGAGGGAGGGGCGGAATATGTGCTGTTGCTCCCGGACCGGCTAAGGCGTATTCCGCGTTTAACGTGTTCAACGCGCCTCCGGAGACCGTCATGACCGATAGCAGCAACGTCCTCGATCGAGTCCTCGTGCTGGAAATGGTGCGCGTGACGGAGGCGGCGGCGGTGGCGGCGTCGACGCTGACCGGGCGCGGCGACGAGAAGGCGGCGGATGCTGCGGCGGTGGAGGCGATGCGCGCCGCGCTCAACGAACTCGACATGGACGGCACCGTCGTGATCGGCGAGGGCGAGCGCGACGAGGCGCCGATGCTGTTCATCGGCGAGAAGGTCGGCACCGGCACCGGCCCCGCCATCGACATCGCGCTCGACCCGCTGGAGGGAACGACGATCTGCGCGACCGCGGGGCCGAACAGCCTTGCGGTGCTGGCGATTGCCGAGAAGGGCGGGCTGCTCA
This sequence comes from Sphingomonas longa, assembly GCF_016892685.1. Classification (NCBI taxonomy): domain Bacteria; kingdom Pseudomonadati; phylum Pseudomonadota; class Alphaproteobacteria; order Sphingomonadales; family Sphingomonadaceae; genus Sphingomonas; species Sphingomonas longa. The sequence goes on along the minus strand of NZ_JAFEMC010000001.1, from coordinate 782,410 downwards.
ATGCGCCCGACGTGTACATGGACAAGATCGCAGTGGGGCCGGGCTATCCGGCGGGGATCATCGACCTTGATCGTTCGCCGACCGAGAACGTCACCGCGGTCGCGAAGGCGAAGGGCGTGTCGCCGCGCGAGATCATCGTGTGCGTGCTCGATCGCCCGCGCCACGCTGACATGATCGCGGAACTGCGCGCGGTCGGATGTGGCGTGATGCTGATCGGCGACGGCGACGTGGCGGGGGTGATCGCGACGAGCGACCCGGAGACGACGATCGACGTGTATATGGGATCGGGCGGCGCGCCGGAGGGCGTGCTGGCGTGCGCGGCGCTGCGCTGCGTCGGCGGGCAGTTCAAGGGGCGGCTGCTGTTCCGCAACGACGACGAGCGGGCGCGCGCGGCGAAGTGGGGCGTCACCGACCTCGACAAGCAATACGACCTGACCGAGCTGGCGCGCGGCGACTGCATCTTCGCGGCGACGGGCGTGACGGACGGGTCGCTGCTGGCGGGCGTGAAGCGGCGGCCGGGCAAGATGACGACCGAGAGCGTCGTGATGCGCGCGTCGTCCGGCACGGTGCGCTGGGTCAAGGGCGAGCACCGGCTCGGCTAAATGCCGGCGGCGGTCCTGCTGGCGGCGATACTGGGGCTTGTCGTCTGGAATATCTGGAATGGACGCGGTTTCTCGGCGAAACTGGCGGACCTGATCGGGCGTACGTCGCGGAAGCGGGCGGTGTTCGGTTGGGCGGCGGGGACGGCGATCTATTTCGGCTGGACCAGCGTCATGGCGTTGCTGCTGATGGGGCACGGCGATGCGATCGTGACGATGCCGTTCGAGTTGCAGGTGGCGGCGTGGCGGTTGGGCCTGCCGGGGGAGGCTGCTCCGGGCGATGTGGAATGGCTGTTGTCGTGCCTGTGCGGCGGGTTGCTGCTGGGGCTTGTCGCGCTGCTGGTCCTGCGGAGGATAGGACGCACGCCGGCGGGTATTCGCTATCGCTCGCCGGCGGCGATGCGCGGGCCAAGCGAATGGCCGGGGGCGGTGGCACTGTCTCTGGCGGCGGGTATCGGCGAGGAGCTGTTCTTTCGGCTGACGCTGCCGCTGCTAGTGGCGATCGTGACGGGATCGGGGCTGGCGGGATTCGCGGTCGGGCTGGTCGCGTTCGGCGCGTCGCATCGCCATCAGGGTTGGGCCGGCATGCTCGCGACCGGGTTGGTCGGGGCGTTCCTGACGATGCTGTATCTGGCGATCGGGCATTTATGGTTGGCGATGCTGGTGCATGTCGTCATCGACCTGAACGCGCTGGTGCTGCGGCCGATGCTGTTTCGGGCGCGGGAGTGATGCTTCTGCGCTCGGGATAGAGGCGAGCGTCGGTGCGGGATGCCGATGGCGGGATCGTCCTTACCCTTCCGTCGCTTCGCTCCTCCCTCCCTCTCCCGCTGGGAGAGGGATTGGTCAGTCGGCGTCGGGCTGGGCGTAGGGATGTGCTTCTGCGAACGGCGGGAGAGCGGCAGCTTTGGCTCCGGCGGCGGACAATGCGGGGTAGCGCGTCGTGTCCACGCCGAACCGGGCAGCGGCGTAGAGTTGGGGGACGAGGAAGCAGTCCGCGATCGTCGGCGTGTCGCCATAGGCGTAGCCGCGGCTGTGACGCGTGATCTTCGGTTCCAGCGCGGCGAAACCGGCGGTCATCCACTCGGCGATCCACGCACTCACGGCGGCTTCGTCCGCCGCGAAGTCGGACCGCAGGCGCTTGAGGACGCGGAGGTTGTGGAGGGGGTGGATGTCCGCGCCGATCGTCGTCGCCATCGCCCGCACAATCGCGCGGCCGTCCGGATCGGGGGGCAGCAGCGCGGGCGTTGGGTGACGTTCGTCCAGCCACTCGATGATCGCGAGGCTCTGCGTCAGGATCAGGCCGTCGACGTCCAGTGCGGGCACCAGATGCTGCGGGTTGAGCGCGGCGTAGTCCGGCGCGCTTTGGGCGCCGGTGCGCAGGTCGTGGTTAACCTGTTCGTAGGCGAGCCCCTTCAGGGCGAGCGCGATTCGCACGCGGTAGGCGGCGCTGGATCGCCAGTAGCCGTGCAAGATCACGGCAGCTTCGCCTTTGGGAAGTCGGACCAGACCGCGTCATAGTCGAGCTGCGAATGCTCCAGCGCGAAGGTCGTGGGTTTGTAGGGCCAGCAACTCTCCAGCATGAACGCCATCGTGCCGTCGATCTTGTGCGGCTTGAGGTCGGCGGCGGATGCGCCCTGCCAACTGGCGAGATCGGGACCGTGGCCGGCCATCAGGTTGTGAAGCGACAGGCCGCCGGGCTGGAACCCTTCCGCCTTGGCATCGTACGCGCCGGTGATGAGGCCCATCGCCTCCGACATGACGTTGCGGTGGAACCAGGGCGGGCGGAACGTGTCCTCCGCGACCATCCAGCGCGGCGGGAAGACGACGAAGTCGGCGTTCGCGCGGCCGGGTACGTCGCTGGGGCTGGTCAGGACGGTGAAGATCGACGGATCCGGGTGGTCGAACGACACGGTGTTGATCGTGTTGAAGCGCGACAGGTCGTAGCGCCACGGTGCGAGGTTGCCGTGCCAAGCGACGACATCGAGCGGGCTGTGGTCGAGCGTCGTCGTCCACAGCGAGCCCATGAACTTCTGGATCACCTCGACGGGTTCGCCGCGATCCTCGAACCACGCGACCGGCGTCTCGAAATCACGCGGGTTGGCGAGGCCGTTGGCGCCGATCGGGCCGAGGTCGGGGAGGCGGAACAGCGCGCCGTGGTTCTCGCAAACATAACCGCGGGCTGCCCCGTCCGGCAGCAGCGCGCGGAACCGGACGCCGCGCGGGATCAGCGCGATCTGGCCTGGCGCGATCTCGATCCGGCCCAATTCGGTGAGGAGGTCGAGGCGGCCCTGCTGCGGCACGAACAGCATCTCCCCGTCTGCGTTCATGAACACGCGGTCGGTCATGTCGCGGTCTGCGGCATAGAGGTGGAGCGCGACCCCCTCCAGATCGGCGGGATCGCGGTTGGCGAGCATCGTGGTCATGCCGTCGATCAGGTCGGTGCCGGGGGCCGCATCGACGATCGGGTCCCAGCGCAGGCGGTTCGGCGCGAGCGGTGCTGCGGTCGTGCCGGGGGCGAGGCGCGGTGCGCCCCGGTAGGGGGTGTAGGCCGGATGCTCGGCGGTGGGGCGGAGGCGGTACAGCCAACTCCGCCGGTTTTCGTGGCGGGGTGCGGTGAAGGCCGTGCCGCTGAGCTGTTCGGCGTAGAGGCCGAAGGCCGGGCGCTGGGGCGAGTTGCGGCCGATCGGGAGCGCGCCGGGGATGGCCTCGGTGGAGATGTGGTTGGCGAAGCCGGGGATGTAGTCTGGCATCTTTTGGTTCCTCCGATGGGGGAGTGTCGTCCTCACCCTTCCGTCGCTTCGCTCCTCCCTCCCTCTCCCAAGGGGAGAGGGAAAGACTTTCTTCCCCTCTCCCCTTGGGAGAGGGGTTAGCTCGCGTGAGCGAGCGCGGGGTGAGGGTCTGGGCGGCGCACTCCCCACTACCCGCCGGCGCGTCAGTCGCGGCGAAGCCGCGCCTTGTGCGCCGGCTCCGCTGCGCTGGCCGGGCGCGCTCGCGCACCTGCGTGCGCGCATCGGTGGATGCTATGCATCCACCGTGATGACGCCGCGCCTGATCTGATCCAGTTCGATGCTTTCGAACAGCGCCTGAAAATTGCCGTTGCCGAAACCCTGATTGCCCTTGCGCTGGATGATCTCGAAGAAAATCGGGCCGACCATGTTCTCGGTGAAGATCTGGAGCAGGATGCCCTCGTCGCCGACATTGCCGTCGATCAGGATGCGGTTGCGCTTCAGGCGGTCGAGGTCCTCGCCGTGGCCGGGGACGCGCTTGTCGACCAGTTCGTAATAGGTCTCGATCGTATCCTGCAACCGCACGCCGCGGGCGCGGAGCTTTTCGACGGTGTCGAAGATGTTCTCGGTCGTCAGCGCGAGGTGCTGGATGCCCTCACCCTGATATTCGCGGAGGAACTCCTCGATCTGGCTATTGTCGTCCTGCGACTCGTTGAGCGGGATGCGGATCGCTCCGTCCGGGGCGATCATCGCCTGAGAGAACAGGCCGGTCGCCTTGCCCTTGATGTCGAAATACTTCTGCTCCTGAAAGCCGAAGAGGCGGCCGTAGAAGCTGGACCATGTCCGCATTTCGCCGCGACGGACATTGTGGGTCAGGTGGTCGAGCATGTCGAGACCGACGTTGTTCGCGGCCTCCGCTTCGGCGGCACCCTCGACCGGCGTCCAGTTCGCGTAGAGGTCCGCGCCGGCCTTGACGAGGTACAGATACGATCCGCCGATGCCCTCGATCACGCAGGCCTCGTCGCCCAGCGTACCGCGCGCGGCGTCGACGGCCTGCGCGCCTTCCTCGATCGCGTGGGCATAGGCCGATTGAGGGTCCGCGACGCGGAACGCCATGCCGCTGGCGGACGGGCCGTGCGCGGCGCGGAAGTCGGCGGACTGGCCGGCCGATTCGCGGTTGAGCAGCAAGTTGATCCGGCCCTGCTTGTAGCGGACCACGTCCTTGGACGGATGCCGGTGCGCGGCGACGAAGCCCATCGCCTCGAACTGAGCGGCGAGTGCGTCGGGGTCAGGCGAAGTGAATTCGCAGAACTCGAAACCGTCGAGACCCAGCGGGTTATCCGTCGCGGTGGTCTCGTGGGAAGTGTTCTCGGGTGCCAAGGTCGCCATCGTCCGCTCCAAATCCGGTATCAATTGATACCAAGCTGCCGGATTGCGGAACCGGTGTCAAATGCTACGATCTCGGCAATGGACCAACCGACGCTGCGCCTCGACGAATTCCTGCCGTTCCGGCTGTCCTATACGTCGAACCTCGTCAGCGAGACGGTGGCGCAGATCTATATCGCGCTGTTCGACCTGCGCATTCCGGAGTGGCGGATCATCGCGGTGGTCGCCGAGCATGACGGGATCAGCCAGCAGGCGATCGGTGCGCGGACGCGTATGGACAAAGTCACCGTCAGCCGCGCGGCGATCGCGCTGACCGGGCGGGGTCTGCTGGAGCGGGCGGCGAATCCGGACGACAAACGGTCGCATCTGCTGGTGCTGTCGGCGGCGGGACGCGCGCTCTATGCCGATGTCGCGCCCAAGGCGCTGGAGGTGGAGCGATCGATCTTCGCGGCGTTCGGGGCAGGGGAACTGGAGGCGTTTCGGGCGACGTTGCGGCGGATCGACGCGGTGGTGGCGGGGATGGGGGCGGGGTTGCCAATGGGCTTGGGAGAGTAGGTGGGCGCGCTTTCGCGATGGCTGGCGACCACCTCAACCCGTCCTCCCAGCTTCCGCTGGGATGACGGACGTGATGATTAATTCGGGCGATGAGCCGGTGAGGGGTCAGCGGCCCTCGTTCACGGCGTTGATGATGGCTTTGCCGTATGCGGTCTTTTTGAACACTTCGCCTCTGGCCCGTGCCTGATCGGCGGAGATGAAGCCTTGCTGGAAGGCGATTTCCTCGAGGCAGGCGACCTGGATGCCCTGGCGGTGCTGGATGGTGCGGACGAATTCGGAGGCTTCGAGGAGCGAGTCGTGGGTGCCGGTGTCGAGCCAGGCATAGCCGCGGCCCATCTGTTCGACGAACAGGTCGCCGGCCTGCATGTACAGGCGGTTGAGGTCGGTGATCTCGAGCTCGCCGCGGGCTGAGGGCTTGAGGTCGCGGGCGAACTGTACGACGCGGTTGTCGTAGAAATACAGGCCGGTGACCGCGTAGTTCGACTTGGGCGCGGCGGGCTTCTCCTCGAGGCTGATCGCGCGGCCACCTTCGAGTTCGACGACGCCGTAGCGCTCCGGATCGTCGACGCGGTAGGCGAAGACGGTCGCGCCGTCCTTGCGTGCGACGGCGCTGGCGAGCAGGTCGGTGAGGTGCGCGCCGAAGAAGATGTTGTCGCCCAGCACCAGCGCGACGTTGTCGTCGCCGATGAAGTCCGCACCGATCGTGAAGGCCTGCGCGAGCCCCTCGGGCCGGGGTTGCTCGGCATACTGGATGGTCAGGCCGAGTAGCGAGCCGTCGCCGAACAGCTGGCGGTAGTTGGGCAGGAATTCGGGGCTGGAGATGATCAGCACGTCGCGGATGCCGGCGAGCATCAGCACCGACAGCGGATAGTAGATCATCGGCTTGTCGTAGACCGGCAGCAGCTGCTTGTTGATCGCCAGCGTCGCCGGGTGGAGCCGGGTGCCGGAGCCGCCGGCGAGGATGATGCCCTTCATGCGGGTACTCCCAGGAGTTCGTCGAGGATGTCGGAGAGCGCCGCCTGCCAGTCGCGCGGGCGGATGCCGTAGGCGCGCTCGATGGCGCTGTGGCCGAGCAGCGAATTCATCGGCCGGCGCGCAGGCGTCGGATAGTCCGCGGTCGCGATCGGCTGGACGGCGGGGGCGGGGCCACCGCGCAGGGCCGCCTGCCGGAAGATCTCCTCGGCGAAGCCCGCCCAGCTGGTCGCGCCGGCGTTGGAGAAGTGGAAGGTGCCGACGGGCGCGTCCGTGCGCTCGACCAACCGCACCGCGATCGTCGCGAGTGCCGCGGCGAGATCGGTCGCCGAGGTCGGGCTGCCATGCTGGTCGGCGACGACCGACAGGGTGGGGCGGTCCGCCCCGACGCGCAGCATCGTCTTGATGAAGTTATGCCCGGTCGCGCTGACGACCCACGCGGTGCGGACGATGACGTGGCGCGGGGTGCCGGTGCGGACCGCCAGCTCGCCGCCCAGCTTGGAGGCCCCGTAGACGTTGAGGGGTGCGACCGCATCGTTGACCTCCCAAGCGCCGTCCTTGTCGCCGGGAAAGACATAGTCGGTCGACACCTGCACCAGCGGGATATCCGCCGCCCTGCACGCCGCAGCGAAAGCGGCGGGCGCCAGCGCGTTGACCGCCCAGGCGGTGACGAGGTCGTCCTCCGCCTTGTCGACCGCGGTGTAGGCGGCGCCGTTGATCACCGCGGCGAAGGGCTGGCCATCATGGCCGGCCGCGACCCTTGCGACGATGGCGGCGGTGTCGGTCAGGTCGAGATCGGCCGCATCGCTGGTGACGACATGGTAGCCGTCGGGCCAGACATGTTTGGCGAGCGCGGTGCCGAGCTGGCCGCCGCCCCCGGTGACGAGGATATAGCGCATCAGGCGGCGAGGCCGCGACGCTGGTCGGCCTGCCGCTCGTCGACGATGGCGCGCCACCACGCCTCGTTGTCGAGGTACCAGCGCACCGTCTTGGCGATGCCGGTCTCGAACGTCTCGGCAGGCTCCCAGCCGAGTTCGTGGCGGATGCGGGATGCGTCGATCGCATAGCGCGCGTCGTGGCCGGGACGGTCGGCGACGAAGCCGATCTGCTTGGTGTAGCTCTCGCCGTCGGCGCGCGGGCGAAGATCGTCGAGGATGGTGCAGATCGTCTCGACCACCGACAGGTTCGTCTTCTCGTTGTTGCCGCCGACATTGTAGCTGCGCCCCGGTGCGCCGCGCTCGAACACGGCGCGCAGCGCGCGGACGTGATCCTCGACGTAGAGCCAGTCGCGCACGTTCGCGCCGCGGCCGTAGACGGGCAGCGTCTCGCCCGCGAGCGCCTTGACGATCATCAGCGGGATGAGCTTCTCGGGGAAGTGATACGGCCCGTAATTGTTCGAGCAGTTGGTCACCACCACCGGCAGGCCGTAGGTGTGGCCCCAGGCGCTGACGAGATGGTCGGAGCCTGCCTTCGACGCCGAATAGGGCGAGCGCGGGTCGTAGGGCGTGTCCTCGGTGAACAGCCCCTCGTCACCTAGCGATCCGTAGACCTCGTCGGTGGAGATGTGGTGGAAGCGGAAACGTGCGCGCGCGTCCTCGTCCAGGCCCGACCAGTAGGTGCGCGCGGCGTCGAGCAGCGTGAAGGTGCCGACGATGTTGGTCTGGATGAACGCGCCCGGCCCGTCGATCGAGCGGTCGACATGGCTCTCGGCGGCCAGATGCGTGATGACGTCGGGGCGGAACCCGGCGAGTGTCTTCGCGACCAGTTCGGCATCGCCGATATCGCCCTGCACGAAGCGGTAGCGCGGGCTGTCGGACACCGCCTCGACGGTCGTCAGCGTGCCGGCATAGGTGAGCTTGTCGAAGTTCAGCACCTCGTGCTCGCTGTCCGCGATGAGGTGCCGGACGAGCGCCGAGCCGATGAAGCCGGCCCCGCCGGTGACGAGTACGCGCATGGAAGTGACCTCAGGAAAGCGGCGCCAGCGGGCGGCCGTCATAGAAAAAGGGGCTGTCGAAGGCGGCGAGCGCGGGCTGGGCCGCGTCCTTGGCCGACAGCTCCGGCGTCGTGCCGGCGGGCAGCGGCCAGTCGATGCCGCAGCTGTCCCACGCAATGCCGCCGTCGCACTCGGGCGCGTACAGGTCGGAGCATTTATACGCGACCTCGGTATCGGGCTCCAGCGTCACGAAGCCGTGCGCGAAGCCGACGGGCACGAACAGCTGGTGGCCGTTCTCCGCCGACAGCTCGGCCCCCACCCACCGGCCATAGGTCGGCGAGCCTGCGCGCAGGTCCACCGCGACGTCGAAGATGCGCCCGCGCAGGCAGCGCACCAGCTTGTCCTGCGCATGCGGCGGGGTCTGGAAGTGCAGGCCCCGAAGCGTGAACGCGGGCACCGACAGCGAGTGGTTGTCCTGCACGAAGCGACAGGCGATGCCGGCTTCCGCGAAGGTGCGCTCGTTGTACACTTCCATGAACCAACCCCGCGCATCGCCGTGGCGACGCGGGCGGATCAACTGGACGGGATCGGTCATCGGTGCGGCATACCCCCGGATGGCTGCGTTCGCGCGCCGCTTAGACTATCCGGCGCTCCGGGGAAACGTCCTCAGCCGGATAGGGGGCGGCCGTCTTTCGTTCGCGCGACGGTAATGACGCACATGTAGCGGTACACGGGGTGCGCGCCGCACGAGACGCCGGCGTAGCGGATGCTGCCGTCGAAGATCAGCGTGCGGTGCCCGCGATCGGCTACGCCGTCGTCGACGACCAGTTGTCGCACCACATCGGCGGCGTCTTCGGAGCCGTAGGCGATGACCTCGCCGACATACTGGCCGCCGCCGCGCCGCCGGACGCGGTCGCCGGGTGTGCTGCCGTCCGGACCGTCATGCCCCACGGCGCCGTCGCGTTGCTGTTCGACCTGGTGATCGTTGGCGGCGGCAGCGAGCGCGACGGCGGGGGAGAGCGGCGCGCGGCGGTTGTGGCGGACGACGAACTCGATAGCCTCATCGACGGGGGCGACCCCCTCGACCGTGAGATAGCGGTTGGCGGTGGCGGGGCTGACGATCACCCGGTCGCGATAGTAGCCGCGATACGCCCGCAGCGACTCGGCATAGCGGACCGGATCGGTCCGGGCGCGGTTGAGCTCGGCGAGCACGTCGATCGCCATCCGCTGCTCCAGCGGCAGGACGGACGTGAAGGATGCATGCAGGGCGACGATGAGCGGCAGCAGCGGCATGGCGGTTCCGTGGTTGCGACCGACGGAATGGCTTCCCGTCGCATCCCGAATGGAACCGGACCGTTGAAAACGTTGCGAACAGGGCTGGTGAACGGGATTCTAACCAGTTTCCTGCGTCGTTTTGCACCATGGCGCGTTGCAACGTGAAGCGAATGATTTTGACATATATTAGGGCTCGGCGCATGGTCGAGTTTGGGAGGATGTGGGTTGGCCCTGTCGCTTTTGTCCAAGGCTGCTTTGTGCGTATGCCCGCCCGCCCTGATGGCGACGGCGGTCGCGACCGTGCCTGCCGCCAAGCGGGCGGTCCATCACGCGACGGCGCCCAAGCCCAAGGCCGTGGCGCGCCCGGCCAAGCGGGCGGTCGAACAGCCACGTCTGGTGCGTGCATCGATGCCGCCGCGGGAATTCATTTGCGATCCGATTATCGGGCCCGGCAACGGCATCATCAGCGCGCCGATCGTACCGCTGGTGAGCTTCGCGTCGCCCATTCCGGATGAGCCGATCGTCGGACTGGGGTCGCCGGGTGGCGCGACCGCGACTCCGATCGTGCCGGCCGGCTTCACCCCGATCGGTGCTCCCGGCGGGGGCGGTGGTGGCGTGATCGTCCCGCCGACACCCACGCCGACGCCGGAGCCCACCGCGGTGCCGACCCCGGAGCCGACCATGGCCCCGACCGCGACGCCGACCGTTGCACCAACGCCGGGACCGACGGACGCGCCGACTCCCGAACCCACCGTCGCGCCAACGCCGGAACCGACCGTCGGTCCGCCGGGGACGCCCCCGGTCGGCACCGTGCCGGAACCGTCGGTATGGCTGATGCTGATCCTGGGCTTCGGCCTGCTCGGAGCCGGGCTGCGGCATCGGCGCAACGGGCGCATCACCGCGCGGGGACTTGCCCCGCAGGTCGTCGCCGCCGGTGCATTGTGGGCCGGCGCCACGCCGATCGCGGCGGGCGACATGGCGGCGACGCTGGCGACGCAAGCGGCGGCCCAATCGGCTGGCACCGGTCTGGCGGGCAAGCTGATGCTGTGCGTCTGCCCGGCCGTGCTGACCGCAGGGACGGTGATGACGGTGCCCCCGGTTCGCAACGCCGTCCACACGGCGACGAGCCCCGCGGGTGTCCGGCCGATCCGCAACCTTTGCGTCGAATCGCCCGCACCGGTCGAGGGACCGGCGCCGTTCGTTGCGGCGATCACGCCTCAGGAACCGGCCGCCGGTTGACGTCCTCTCGCTGCCCTAGGGCGGGAACGGTACCGGCTTAACGATTGCTCAACCCTGACACGTCATCGTGGCCTTCCCTTACGAAGGCACCGATGATGATGGCACCGCGTCAAGCGCCCGATCCGCGAGCAATGCCCGCCACGGGACCGGCCGATGCCGTTCCGGTCGAATATGATGCCGGCGGACAGATCGCCGACCTTCAGGCGGAGATCGAACGGCGCATGCGGGCCGACCTCCGTCTGCCGTCGCCCGACACCGGGGCGGACCGGGTCGAGGCAGCGATCCAGCGTTTGTCGGTTGCCGGCGGGTATCTGGCACTCGGGGCCGGATACATCGCTGCGGCGGCCGCCTGGTTCTATCTGGCATGACCGCATAACAACGACGAGCCGGGGCAGCGTCGTGCTGCGCTGCAAAATAAGCAGGGGTGTGCGCTGTTCAGCTTTGGCACGATCTGCTAATGCTATGACCAATTCGAGCCGCGATGACAGGCCCGGATGAGCGTACAGGGACATCCCGGACTCGCCATGTGGGCCGTGGGCAGGGGTATGTAGACGATGAACGCCGCGTCGCGTGCTATAGAAGGGACGCCCATCGACAGTGCGGAAACGCCGATGTCGATGATGTCGCGCCAGGCACGCCGCTACCGCTATTATGCAGCGCTGGCGGTATCCGATATCATGTCAATTTTCCTCGGCTTCGAGATCGGCGGCATGCTCCGCGCCACGACCCCCTACACCAACGGTTTTCTGCTGGCGACGATGACCGCGCCGATCTTCCTGTTCTTTGCGTTCAACAACGGTTCGTACGGCAATCAGGCACTGATCGACTGGCGCACCGGGTTGCAGCGTGCAATCATGGCCCTGTTCGAGGCGCTGGCGCTCGTCCTGTTCGTGGCGTTTTTCCTTCAGACGAGTTCGGTCGTGTCGCGGCTGGTGTTCGGCAGCGGATCCGCGCTGAGCCTGATGTTCCTGATCGGCGGGCGGTGGCTGCTGCACCGACGCGTGCGGAGCAGGCTTGCGACGATGCGCAGCGAGCTGGTGATCCTCGACCGTTGCGAGATCGATCCGATCCCCGGCGCGCATGTGATCGATGCCGATGCGTTCGGACTGCGGCCGGACCCGCGCGATCCGATGATGCTGAACCGGCTGGGCTCGATCGTCCGCGGCGCGGATTATGTCTTCGTCTGCTGCCGCCTCGAAGATCGCGCCCAGTGGGCGCATCTGCTGAAGGGCACGGATGTACCGGCGCACGTGATGGCGCCGGAATTCGATCAGATGGGTGCGACGCGGCTCGGACGGTTCCACGGTCATCCGACGATGCAGGTGTCGACCGGCGTGATGAACCTGCGCGACCGTTTCATGAAGCGGACGATGGATCTGGTGCTGACGGTGCCGGCGATCGTCGTGCTGACGCCGGTGCTGCTGGCGATCGCCCTGGCGATCAAGCTCGACAGTTCCGGGCCGGTGCTTTTCAAGCAGCAACGGCTGGGGCGTGGCAACCGTCTGTTCGAGCTGTACAAATTTCGGTCGATGCGCACCGAGACGTGCGACGCGAATGGCGATGCGTCGACGGCGCGCAACGACGCGCGGATCACGCGGGTCGGCAGGATCATCCGCGCGACCAGCCTCGACGAACTGCCGCAGTTGATCAACGTCCTGCGCAGCGACATGAGCCTGGTCGGACCGCGCCCGCACGCATTGGGCTCGCTCGCCGGGCTGGAATTATTCTGGGATGTCGATCAGCGGTACTGGCACCGGCATGCGCTGAAGCCCGGCATCACCGGACTGGCGCAGGTGCGGGGCCACCGCGGTGCGACGTTGAAGCGGGACGACCTGATCAACCGGTTGCAGTCGGACCTCGAATACTTCGAGCGCTGGACGCTCTGGCGGGACATTGGCATCCTGTTGTCGACGGCCAAGGTCGTGGTGCATCGGAACGCGTTCTGAGCGGAAGGGGATGGTCGATCCCGTTATCCGGCGTGCTCGATCCTTGCGGTGATCGCTGCTGCGTGTTTCGTGCGGTTCCAAGTGGGTGATACCCCTCCTGCCGTGCTGGAATTCTGACTCGTCGGGTTTTCCCCGCAGGCTTCATCTCACCAGTTCTCGCGCCTGACCTGTTCGATACTGATCGCGTTCGATTGGGGCCGGGGCTTGCCCGGCATCCTGTGTGCTCCCGCGGAGGCGGGAGCCCAGTACTGGGTCCCCGCCTTCGCGGGGACACATGATCTCTGCGTGTAGCACGGGGATGCGCATCCGCTTGGGCAGGGGGCTGGGGCATCTGGCTTGATGGTCATCCACCCCTGCCGCTCGGCCTAGGCTTGCCGAAGCCGGCCGGAGCGGTGTCGCGGTTTGCGTCCGGCGTCATGGTGTCGAATGTCGGCAGAGCGGGGTCCGAACGGGGCAACGCCCGTCTTGTTGCGCCGGCACCTGGGTCGTGGGGTTTTTTGGCAGACTTCATCTCACCGCATCTCACCCCTGACTGTTCGATACCGATCGCGTTCGTTTGGGGCGGGGCTTTCCCGGCATTCCATGTGCTCCCGCGAAGGCGGGAGCCCAGGACTGGGTCCTCGCTTTCGCAGGGACACGTGATCGCTCCATGTCGGAAGGGGGCGGCACCGACTTGTTCCGGGGTCTGGAGCGTATCGTTCAACGGTGTTTGAGTCCCGGCGAACATACGTCGCGCAAACGGCCGCCGAACCGGGGTCCGACGGCCGTCGCGGGTCCGGTCGAAGCGGATCAGTTCTCGCGGAAGGCGCGGCTGAGCTGATCGCGAAGGGGTTTGGTGATGTAGGACAGGAGTGAGCGGTCGCCGGTCTGGACGAACGCGTCGACGGGCATGCCGGGGACGAGCTTGAGGCTGCCGAGGCGCTGCAACTGGCCCGGCGCGATCGCGAGTTCGACCTTGTAGAAGGCGCTGCCGGTGCGTTCGTCGGTGGTGCGCTCGGCGGCGACGCGGCGTAGCACGCCGTCGAGTTGCGGCGTCGTCTGCTGGTTGAACGCGGTGAAACGCAGCGTCGCGTGCTGGCCGATATGGAGCTGGTCGATGTCCGCGGGGCTGACCTTCGCCTCGATGACCATGCGGTCGGCGTCGGGGACGATCGAGACGATCGTCTGCGCCGCCGGAACGACGCCGCCGATCGTGCTGTAGCCGAGGTCGCTGACCACGCCGTCGCTCGGCGCGCGCAGGATCGAACGATCGAACGTATCGCTGGCGGACACGTGGCGCACCTGCTGGTCGCCCAGCTTGGTGACGACATCGGCCAGCTCGGTCGCGGCCTGACTGCGGGCGTCCTGGCTGAGCTGGATCGACGCCTGACGCAGTTCGGCGATGTGCGCCCTGATCTGGGCGATCTGGGCGCGGAGCGAGGCGGCGCCGCCGTCGAGTTCGACCGCGGTACGCTCGAGCTGGTTCATACGCGCGACGGTCACGAGGTTCTTGGCGTACAGGGCGCGGACGCCCTCGCGCTCCGGCTCGATCAGCGCCGACTGGCGGTGGGAGGCAGCGACCTGCGCCTGCAGCCCGGCGATCTGTTCGTTCGCCTGACGCACGCGCTCCACAAATTGCGCCTGCTGACCGGCGCGCGCCTGTTGGCGGAGGCGGAAGAGGCGGGTTTCCTCGACCATCGCCGCTTGCGCGTCGGCCGCGGTGCTGGCGGTGAGTTCGGCGGGATAGACGATCGACGACAGGCCGTCGCGCTCCGCGGTCAGCCGCGCACGGGCGGCGAGCAACTGGTCATAGGTCTGCGCCGAAGTGCTGGCGCTGACGCCGGCAACGGTCGTGTCGAGGCGCATCAATGGCTGGCCGCGCTTCACCCGGTCGCCGTCGTGGACGAACACCTGCGCGATGACGCCGCCGGTCGGATGCGCGATCTTCTTGACCTTCGACGCGACGGAGACTTCGCCATAGCCCATCACGGCGCCGGTGATCGGCACGAAGGCAGCCGCGGCGACGAGGCCGGCGGCGAGGACGCCCACCGCCGCCATGCCGAAGCGCACGGTGCGGCCGACATCGGCCTGCGGATCGTCGAACAGCGACAGTTCGCGCTCGGCGACGAAAGGGACTGGGTATTGATAGGACACGGGCGTTTACTCCTTCGCCGTGGCGAGTTCGGGGGTCTGCTGACGCTGACGATTGGCGGCGCGGGCCTCGGCAAGGCGGCGGCGCACCTCGTCCTTGGGGCCAAAATCCTGCATCCGGCCGGCGCGCAGCAGCAGCAGCAGATTGGCCTCGTCGATCATAGCGGCGGCATGGCCGACCGCGACGACGATACCGCCGCGCGCACGGACGCCGCGGATTGCGGCGGCGAGGGCGGCGTGGCTTTCCGCATCCGCGTGGGCAGCGGGATCGTCCAGGACGACGACGAACGGATCGCCGTGCAGGGCGCGGGCGAGTGCGATCCGCTGACGCTCGCCGGCGGAGAGGTCGCCGTCGAACGGGCCGACGATTGTGTCGTAGCCGCGCGGCAGACGGACGATCATGTCGTGGATGCCGGCGGCGCGGGCGGCGGCGAGCACGGCGGCGGGGTCGGCGGCGGGATCGAATGCGGCGATGTTCTGCGCGACGGTGCCCTCGTACAGCTCGGCCGATTGCGGGAGGTAGCCGATGTGGTGGGCGAGGGCGCTGGCCTCCCATTGGTCGAGCGTGCCGCCGTCGAGGCGGATCTTGCCGACTGTGGGCGTCCAGCCGCCGACCAGCGCCCGCAGCAACGCCGACTTGCCGGCCGCCATCGGTCCGGCGACGACGAGCACGTCGCCGGCGGACAGGTCGAAGCCGATCTCGCGCAGGATCACCCGGCGCGTCTCCTGTACGACGAGCGACAGCGTGTCGACCGTCAGCGACCGGGTCGGCGCGGGGAGCGGCAGGCGGGCTGCGGGATGCGGCAGGGCAGCCAGCAGCGAATCGACGTGGCGCCATGTGGCACGCGTCTCGGCAAGTGAATCGACCGTCGTCATCGCCCCGGCGAGGGCGACGAGCGAGCGTTGCGTGACGAACGCGGCGGCGGCGATCGCCCCGACGCTGGCCGCATCGTAGATCGCCATGACGCTGCCGACTGCGATCGCGACGACCCAGCCGAGCAGCGCGAGCATCGCACCCGTGATGTGACGACGGCCTGCGGCGAGGTCGACGCGCTGGGCGAGTGCGGCGGTACGCTGACCGGCGCGGCGGCGGGCGGCGGCGGCATGATCGTGCATGCCGAGCGCGCGCAGCAGGACGGGGTCGCCGACGTCGAGCACCGATTCGGTCGCAGCGTCCTCGCGCGCGGCGTGCGCGGTCCGCGCTGCGGTCGTGGCGCGGACGAGCAGCGCCGTCATGACGCTCGCCGCGATCAGCCACGCGACCGCCAGCCAGACGCCGAGGCACAGCAGCACCGGCAGCGCGACGGGCAGGACGGCGAGATCGAGGAAGGCGACGACACCCCGACCGGCGATGAAGGCCCGGATGGTCTGGAGCTGGTTCAGTGCGGTGATCGCGCGGCGGGCGGTGCGGGGGTCCGCGGCCTGGGTCATCGCGCGCGCCAGCTGCTCCTCGGCCCGGACGAAGAGGTTCGCGCCGATGCGGGCGAGCAGCCGGGTCCGCAGTCGCGCCATACCGACCGCCAGGCCGATCCCGCCCAGCATCATCGCGACTATGCCGCCGATCGTCGCACCGCTGCGGCTGGCGAGCGCGACGTCGAACAGCATCATCAGGTACAAGGCGGCGGCGACCGGGAGCAGGGTGAGGCCGAACGTCAGCGCGGCGACGGCGGCACCGGCGCGGCGCGACCGGCCGAGCATCGCGCGAAGGCTGGAGCCGGGGGCGGCGGAAGGGTTCATCGGGTTGGCTCGCGAGGGGGAGGGCGTTGCCGAAATCCCTACGCAACCATGTTTAAGAAGCTGATAACCAGCGGTTCGTTCGACACGATGTCGCTCCGCCGATAGGCACGACGTGACGCAAGCGACGATTATCGTGCGAATACGGGACAGTCGTGGCCGCTGCGCCACGCCCGACAGGACAAAGAGCGTTAATGGCGCCCGCCCGCTTCTCTTGTGCGGCTATCTGCGCTAGTCGCGGCGATCGATATTGGGGTGGAGGGACAAAGCATGCGTTCTGGAGGGTTGATCGCCGTGGCCGGTTTGGCCGCGATGCTGTCGGCATGCGGCGGTGGCGGCGGAACGCCGACCGGCCAGGTGGTCGCGACCGTCGACGGTCAGGAGATCACGGCCAACGAGCTGCGCATGGAACTGGGCGGCGCGAAGGCTCCCAATCCCGGAGCGCAGAAGGAACTGGAGCGGCGCGCGCTTCAGTCGATCGTCAATCGCAAGCTCCTCGCGAAGGCGGCGGCCGACCAGAAGCTGGATCAGGCGCCCGAATTCGCGATGCAGAAGGCCAAGGCCGACGAGCTGGTCGCGATCTCCGCACTGGAGCGCAAGCTGGCCGCCGCGGTGCCGCAGCCGAGCAAGCAGGAAGCCGAGCGTTACGTGTCCGATCACCCGGACAGCTTCGCCCAGCGCAAGCTGTTCGTTGTCGATCAGGTCGTCGCGCCGGGCGTTCCGCAGGCGGTGTTGCGCGAGATGCAGCCGCTGAAGACGCTCGATCAGGTCGAGAATTTGCTGACCCAGCGCGGTGTGCCGCATCAGCGCGCGGTCGGCGCGATCGACGGCGCGACCAGCGATCCGGAGATGGTGAAGAAGATCTCCGCCCTGCCGGCCGGCGAAGTCTTCGTCGTTCCGAATCAGGGCGGTGTCCTGATCAATCAGGTCCGCGAAGCGCGCACTGATCCGTTCACCGGCGATCGTGCCGTCGCGGTTGCGCAGCAGATGCTGCGCCAGCGCAAGACGGCGGAGATGGTCCGCAGCCAGATGCAGCAGATCGCGGCGCAGGGCGCTTCCACGGTCAAGTACAACGCCGATTACGGCCCGCCGGCCGGTGCACCCGGCACAGCCGGAGCGCCCAAGGGCGGCGCGGCTCCGGCGGCCACCAAGTAACGAAGATGGTGCGGGTCCGGCGACGGGCCCGCGCCCCGCGCTTCGCCTCGGGAGGGCGGAGGCGGACGACGACAGACAGCCGGGGGCGGGCGAATGATGAAGACGGGCCGGACGACCATTATCGTGAGCGCCATGTTGGGCGCTACGGCGGCCCATGCGCAGACGGCGGCGCCGGAGCGGCATTTCACCGCCGGCGTGCGCGCCACGGCCACGTACGATTCGAACGTTTCGCGTACCAGCGCCGAACTGCGCGAACGGCGTGGCCTGTCCAAGGATGACATGCGCTACACACCCTCGCTGACGATCGACGCGCTGTTGCCGCTCGGCCGCCAGTCGCTGTCGCTGGTCGGTCTGGTCGGATATGACTTCTACCAGAACAACACGCGCCTCAACAGCGAGCGGGTCAGCCTGGACGGGGCGGCGGGGTTTCAGCTGTCGCGTTGCAACGGCGCCTTCACCGCCAACTATGCACGACGCCAGAGCGACCTGGGGGACCTGTTCTTCATCACCGATCCGGGTGGCAACATCTCCTCGCGCGTCCGCAATCAGGAAGACATCAAAACGATCGGGCTGAGCGCCTCGTGCGGCGGCGCGATCGGGATCAAGCCGACGGCGTCCGTTCAGCAGACGTGGGTCGACAACAGCGCCGGCGTCCGTCGCATCTCCGACTATAATTCCACATCCGCGCAGGCGGGCCTCGCCTATTCGCGACCGACCTTCGGCCTGCTGACCTTGTTCGGCAGCTATTCGACGACCTCCTTCCCGAACCGCTCGACGCTGGTCGGTCTGGCGGGTAGCGACGGGTTCAAGAGCAAGGGTGGCGGCGTCCGGTTCGAACGGTCGATCGGATCGCGCCTGTCGGGACTGGTCGAGGTCAGCTACACGTCCACGGACTCGCAGCGGAGCGTCAACGACTTCTCCGGCATCACCTATCGCGGCCAGATCATGCAGAAGGTCGGGACGAGCCTGTTGTGGACGTTCGATCTGTCGCGCGCGGTACAACCGTCGAACCGCGTCGACGCGAATTATTCGGTCGAGGAATTCTATTCCTTCAATGCCGATTACGCTCTGTCCGACCGGGCGGGCCTGAACCTGAATCTCTTCGCCCGCGACCGCAATTATCGCGGCGGCTTTCTGGTGCTGGGTCCATCGCTTGTTAATGACAAGACCCGTAGCGTCACGATCGGCGGTCGATATCGTCTGTTGCGCAAGATCAACCTGACGCTGGCGGCGACGCGCGAGTCGCGGCAGGCGAACGGAACGGTCTTCGACTACAAGAGCACACGGGTCGTGACGGGGATCGCGACGACCTTTTGATACTATTCCATAAGAGGAACAGGGCGTTCGATGTTGACGCAATTCTGGAACACGTTGGCCGGCTCGGCCGGCACCGCAGCCATCCTGGCGCTCTCGATGCCGGCAGTCGCGACGGCGCAGTCCGCGCCGGTCCGACCGACCGCGTCGACTCCGCCCACCGCCGCGACGGCGCCCGCGGCCAAGCCGACCGGCGACACCGGCTACATCCTCGGCACGGGCGATGTGATCGAAGTCAATGTCGTCGGGCGTGAGGATTACAAGGCCCGCGTTCGCGTGCAGACGGACGGTACGGTGGCACTGCCGCTGATCGGGTCGCTGACCGCAACCGGCAAGACCACGCTGCAACTCTCCGCTGACATCGTGAAGGCGTTGAAGGCGGGCGGTTATTACGAGAAGCCGGTTATCAGCGTCGAGATCGCGTCCTATTCCAGCCGGTACGTGACGGTGCTGGGCGAAGTGGGCAGTCCCGGACTGGTGCCAATCGATCGCGCCTATCGCGTTTCGGAAATCCTGGCGCGCGTCGGCGGTGCCAAGCCCAGCGCGGCGGACGACCTGACGCTGCGGCGCGCGACCGGCGAAGAACTGAAACTGCCGATCGTCGCGCTGGCGACCGGCGGCGAGAAGGAAGATCCCTACGTCAATCCGGGCGACAAGCTGTTCCTGGCGTCGGCCGAGACCTTCTACATCTACGGTCAGGTGGCGGCACCCGGCGTCTACAAGGTCGACACCGACATGAGCCTGCGCAAGGCGCTGGCGCGTGGCGGCGGACTGACGCCGTCGGGCTCTGAGAAGCGCGTGAAGGTCTTCCGCGACGGGCAAGAGATGAAGAAGGTCGACCTGAACGCCCCGATCACCCCGGGCGATGTCGTCGTGGTCGGCGAGCGTCTGTTCTAATATCTTCCACCCACAGGTGGCGTCGAAGCATCGGAGTTCCAGTCCATGAGTTTCCTGCAATTCTGTCGCATCCTGTGGGCGCGCCGCTGGATCATCCTTGCCGCGACGGCGGGGTGCTTCCTCGCCGCGCTGCTGACGATCCAGCTGCTGCCGACCCGCTACGAAGCCAAGTCGCGCGTCATGCTGGAATTGTTGAAGCCCGATCCGGTTACGGGTCAGGTGATCGCCAGCAACTTCGCGCGTACCTACATGTCGACGCAGGCCGAACTGATCCGCGACGACCGCGTCACCGGCGCGGTGGTCGACAGCCTGGGCTGGACCAACTCGCCGCAGCTGCTCGCCAGCTACAACGCGGCGGTGCCGGACCGGAGCATGGATTTCCGGCGCTGGCTGGGCCAGATCATCTCGACCAACACGAAGGTGACCCCGGTCGAGGGGAGCAATATCCTCGAGATCACCTACACTGGTAACGATCCGCAGAGCGCCGCCGCGGTCGCCGATGCGGTCCGCGCCGCCTATGTCGACCAGAGCGTCGCGTTCAAGCGCGAGTCCGCGGGCGGCACCGCCAACTGGTTCGACACGCAGCTGGTCAAGCTGCGTGGTCAGTTGACCACCGCCGAGGCGCGCAAGACCGCGTTCGAGAAGGCGAACAACGTCGTCATCCAGGATGACAACACCGACACCGAGAGCAATCGTCTGAAGGCGCTGGCCAGCTCGGCGGGTACGGTACCGCTGGTCACCCCGGCCGCCGCACCGCCGCCGTCCGCCAACGCTGCGGCGCTGGCGCAGCTTGACGCACGGATCGTGTCGGAGTCGCAGGCCCTGGGGCCGAACCACCCGACGATCCAGGACATGAAGCGTCAGCGTACCGCGCTGGCACAAACCGTCGCGCAGGAGCGGACGGCCGCGCCGACGATCAACACGGGGCCGTCGATCGCCGGTCAGGTCGCCGCACAGACGAGCAAGGTGATCGGGCAGCGCAACAAGGTCGAGGAGGCTCGTCGTCTCGGTGCCGATGTCGCCGTATTGCGAGACCAGTATGTGAAGACGGCAGCACGCGCCGCCGACCTGCGTCAGCAGGCGGAGTCGAATGACTCCGGCCTGACGTTGCTGGGCAGCGCGGTGACGCCGGAAAGCCCGAGCTTCCCGAACGTGCCGTTGATCCTGGTGGGTTCGTTCCTGTTCGGGCTGGCGCTCGGCGTGCTGTCGGCGATCATCACCGAGATGCTGAGCCGCCGCGTTCGCGGTGTCGAGGATCTCGCCGCGACCGGTGCGCCGGTCATCATCGTGGTCGGCGGTCAGGGCGAGCAGGACAAGACGTCCAAGCCGTCGCTGATGCAGCGCCTTCGCCTTCGTTCTCCGGAGATGGCATGAGCACCGTAGTCACCACTGAAAAGCCCGCCGACACGCTGGCGAAGTCCGCCACCTCCACGGAGGTGACGTTCACGCCCGGAGAGGACCTCGTGGTCCTCAACGATCCGGGCAGCGAGCGGGCGGAATCCATCGGCGCGTTGCGCACGCACGTCATGGCGCAGCATCTGGCCGTCGGTCGCCGTTCGCTGGCATTGTGCAGCCCGACGCCCGATGTGGGGTGTACGTCGCTCGCGGCGAATCTGGCGGTCGCCCTCGCCGAGGGCGGGTTGAAGACGTTGCTGATCGACGCCGATCTGCGCCGTCCGGCCGTCCATACGCTGATCCGCCCGTCTCGCGAAGTGCCGGGTCTGGCGCAGTGCCTGGCGAGCGAAACGGTAAAGTTCGGCGATGCGATCCAGTTCGATGCGATGCCGAACCTGTCGGTCATGTATGCCGGCGGACGCTCCGACCGGCCGCAGGATCTCTTGTCCTCGCCACGGTTCAACGAGCTGATCGATACCTGTCTGCGCGAGTTCGACGTGACGATCGTCGACACGCCGCCGTCGAACGCGTCAGCGGATTCGCGGCGCATCGCCACGGTGGTCGGGTATTCGCTGCTGGTCGTCGGACGGAACAAGTCGTTCGTGTCCGATGTGAAGGTGTTGTCCGAAGAACTGGCCGCCGATGGCTCGATCATCATCGGCTCCGTGCTGACGATGGCCTGACGGCTTCGACCGGCACAACACAGGACACGAAGATTTGGCGACCTCCGCGCTTCCTTTCTCCGGCGACCGGTATCGTCGCTGGCTCGATCACTGGCCGTTGATCGTCGGGTTCGCCATCATGGCGATCCCGACGATCGTGACGCTGGGCCAGCAGGTCTGGACGATGGAGATCGGGGCGCACGGCCCGATCGTGCTCGCCACCGGCATCTGGCTGCTGGCGACGCAGCGGCAGGACATCGGCGCGTTGAGCCGTCCTGGCCCGACCTGGCAGGTGGCGGCGATCATGGTGCCGGCGTTGTTGCTGTACGTGTTCGGCCGCGCCTACGACTTCATCAGTCTGGAGACGCTGGCGGTCTATGCGGCGCTGCTGGCGGCGGCGTTGTTGCTGGTCGGGTGGCGGGCGATGGCGGCGAACTGGTTTCCGCTGTTCTACCTCGCCTTCCTTGTTCCGCCGCCGGGTTGGCTGATCGACAAGATCACGTCGCCGCTGCGGATGTTCATCTCGTACGTCGTCACCAACGCCCTGCACGGGCTCGGCTATCCGATCTCCCGCGAGGGCGTGACGATGACGGTCGCGCAGTATCAATTGTTGGTCGAGGATGCCTGTTCGGGGATGAATTCGATCATCGGCCTGACCGCGATCACGCTCCTGTACATCTACCTCATGCACCGGGCATCGTGGCGCTACGCCCTGTTGCTGGTGGCGTTCATCCTGCCGATCGCGATCGTCGTGAACATGGTGCGCGTGACGGTGCTGGTGCTGCTGACCTATTATTACGGTGACGCCGTGGCGCAGGGGTTCCTGCACGTGACCGCGGGCATGATGCTGTTCGTGCTCGCGCTGCTGCTGGTGTTCGCGCTGGATGCTGCGCTTCAGAAGCTGCTCGCGCGTCGACGCGTCGCGCGGGCGGAGGTCGTGGCATGAGGCGGCGGGACGTGGTGTTCGGGCTGGGCTGCGTCGCCGCTCTGGCAGGAGCGGAGACGCTGCGGCCGCGGCGGCTTCTGTCGCTGGCGGGTGGTCGCAAGATCACGACGATGGTGCCCACAAAGTTCGCGGGCTGGGCGGCAGAGGGCGGTGGCGACATCGTCCTGCCCAAGGTTCCGGGCAGCCTCGCCGACACGCTGTACAACGAGACCGTCGCGCGGACGTACCGCAATACGGATGGTGGAGCGCCGATCATGCTGCTGATCGCCCACGGCGACTCGCAGAGCGACCTGTTGCAGTTGCATCGGCCGGAGGTGTGTTATCAGGCCGTCGGTTTCGCGATCACGGAACATCGCTTCGACCCGGTGGCGCTGGCGCCGGGGATCACCGTCCCCAGCGTCGAGCTGACCGCAAGGGCCGGCGGGCGCGTGGAGGACATGCTCTACTGGACGCGGCTGGGCGAGTATCTGCCGACGACCGCCGGCGAGCAGCGGCGCGACCGTCTGGCGGCGGCGATGGACGGCTATGTCGCGGACGGTGTTCTCGTCCGGGTGTCGATGGTGCGTGAGGGTGAGCAGGCGGATTGGGCTCGTCTGAACGCCTTCGTCGCGGCGATGATGAAGGGGACGCCGAACAACGGCCGCGTCGCGCTGGTCGGCACCGAGCGCGCGAAAGCGCTCGCGGGAGCGACGCGGATCGTCTGACCGCGCGCGATAGTCTTCGGGTCGTCGGAGCCCCGCCAGCTGGACGCTGGCGGGGTTTTTGCGTTGCGGGCTCGAACGGTCGGTTTCGGAGGATCGAACCTTACCGCCTCGGTAACGATCATGGGGTCCCGGATTACCGGAGCATTCACCATAGTTGAGCCGGGAGGCACGGATTTCCAGGCTTTTTGCCGTGATTTCAAGGTGACTCCGGGCTTAACCGAACGCGGCAGCGACGGTGAAAGGTTTCAATGCCTAATACCGGTGCAAGGAAGGCGGCGATTTCCCTCGATCGCTTCCGGTTCACGATCCCACCCGGAGTTAGATACATGGCTGTCAGTGCTACCAGTGCGTTCTCGAAGTTCGATGCAGGGTTCTCGACCGATGACCTGACGACCGGCGCGAGCTACATCGTCAAGGACACCGCTGGCCTGCTCAATATCCTGAAGGCGGCCAAGTCGGGCGACACCGTCTATCTGCAGCCCGGTGTCTATGCTTCGGTCAATCTGAACAACATCCAGATCAACGGCAATGTCACGATCGCGTCGCTGAACGCCAACAAGCCGGCCGTGTTCGCCGACCTGAAGATCAACAACAGCAAGGGGCTGACGCTGTCGGGCGTGGAACTCGATGCCAGCGTCAAGAAAGCCGACATGGGCTATCAGGTCCTGAATTCCAGCAACATCACGCTGGACAAGCTGTATGTTCACGGCACGCTGAACGACAACGCAGCGGATGATGTTCGCGCGCTGCTGGTGCGCAACAGCACCAACGTCACCGTTACCAATTCGAAGTTCGAGCAGCTGTCGGACGCGCTAAGCCACATCGACAGCAACCGGGTCACGTTTTCCGGCAACAGCTTCACGGGCATTCGCGACAACGGCATCGCGGGCGGTGGTACGTCGAACCTGACGATCAAGGACAATTACTTCACCAACTTCGATCACACAGGCGACATTCACCCGGATGCGATCCAGGTCTGGACGACGAACACGAAGACGACGACGACGGACGTCACGATCACCGGCAACGTCTTCGACCGGGGCACCGGCGATATCGTCCAGGGCATCTTCATGCGCGACCCGTACGGCACGTTGCCGTTCGAGCGCGTCACCATCTCCGGCAACACCGTCATCGGCGCGGCGTATAACGGCATCTACATCGACGGCGGCAAGGATGTCACCATTTCGGACAACACCGTCGTCGCGGTCGACGGGCAGCCGAGCTGGATCGGCGTCCTCGCGACGACCAATGCGCGCGTCACGAACAACGTCGCGTCCGATTACGTCTACAACAATTCGCAGGTGACGAAGGTCGGAAACGTCATCATGAACACCGCCACGGCAGCCGCTGCGGCTTCGGTGACGGCGTGGTTGAAGACGAATGCCAATTTGCCGAACCTCGCCAACCGGCTCGACGATGTGATCTTCGATCGGGTCGGCCTGCGCGGCTACGTCGATGTGCCGGGCACCAATGGACGCGCGAACCTGATCTTCACGGAAACCGTCATGAACGGAACGGCGGGTGCGGATCGCATGACGGCGGGCGCGATCGGCGATTATCGCCTCACCGGGGGAGCGGGCAACGACACCTTCACCGGCAATGCCGCCGGCAAGACGACGATGATCGGCGGTACGGGCGACGACACCTATGTCGTCAAGACCGTCAACGACGTCGTGGTCGAGAGTGCCAATGGCGGTACCGACACCGTCGTCACTTCGATCGACTATACGATGGGCTCCAATGTCGAGAACGTGCGGCTCGCCGCCAGTGGACTGACCGTGCACGGTAACGAGCTGGCCAACACGATGAGCGGGTCGGACGGCGACAACGTCCTGTACGGCGAGGGTGGCAACGACATCCTGATGGGCGGCGGCGGTCACGACGAGCTGCATGGCGGCCTGGGCAACGACACGCTGCGCGGCGACGCCGGCGACGACATCCTTTGGGGCGATGACGGTAACGACCTGCTCTATGGCGGCGCCGGGAACGACATCCTGCGTGGCGGCACAGGCAGCAATACTTATGAAGGCGGCGCCGGATCGGACACGATCTATGCCGGCAACGGTCAGGAGACATTCGTCTATCGCTCGGCCGATTTCGCTGCCGGCGTCAACCAGTCGGTCGATCACATCTTCAATTTCTCGTCCGCGCAGAGGGACAAGATTCACCTGGGTGCCGTCGACGCCAATACCCGCACCACGGCGGACGACGCCTTCAAATTCATCGGCACCAGCGAGTTCCACCGTGTCGCCGGCGAGCTCCGCTATGAAGTAGTCGGCCGGGACAGCTATATCCTGGGCGACACCAACGGCGACGGTGTCGCCGACGTCAAGATCCACGTCGTCGGCGTGACCTCGCTCAGCGCGGGCGACTTCGTTCTCTGATCCACAGTTCAGTACCGCGTACCCAGTAAAGCGTACCAGTCAGCGTAACTGTACAGCGTAAGTGGGCCACCGTCCGGAGTATCGGACGGTGGCCCTTCTTCGTTCGCGCGAGTGGTGTCAGGCGTCGACCGCCAGCGCCGGCGCGGTCTGGCCGATGCGTTCGGGCATTCGCAGCGGACGACGACGGTCGGGTACGATCGCCTCCCTCGGTCCGAACGCACGCACTTCGCCGTCCTGCATTAACAGCACCTTGTGGACGGCATCGAGGATCGAGGCGCGGTGCGCGACCAGCACGACGATCGCGCCGCGCGCGGTGGCGGCACGTACCGCGTCGGCCAGCGCCTTCTCGCCCGCTTCGTCCAGATTGGAGTTGGGTTCGTCCAGCACGATCAGGAACGGGTCGCCGTAGAGCGCGCGTGCCAGCGCGATGCGCTGACGCTGGCCGGCGGAGAGCGCACTGCCGTCCTGACCGACCGGGCTGTTATACCCGTCCGGCAGTTGCAGCACGAGCTGGTGGACTCCCGCGAGCGTCGCGGCCGTGACGATCGCGTCCGACGAAGCCTCCGGTTCGAAGCGGGAGATGTTGGCGGCGACGGTGCCGCCCAGCAATTCGACGTTCTGCGGCAGATAGCCGATGTGGCGACCGAGATCGTCGGCACACCATTGGTCGAGCGTCGCACCGTCCAGCCGCACCGCGCCGGCCGCGGGCTGGGTGACGCCGACGAGCGCGCGGACGAGCGTCGATTTGCCGCAGCCGCTGGGTCCGAGCACGGCGATCGCCTCGCCGGCTTCGGCCCGGAAGCTCACGTCGCGCACCGTCATGCGATCCGTGCCCGGCGGACAGACCGACAGTCCCTCGACCGACAGGGAGGCGACGGGCGCGGGGAGGGTGTGGTGCGGTGCTTCGCGCGGGAGGGCGTTCATCAGCGCCTTGAGGCGGCGCCAGCTCCCCCGTGCAGCGATGAAGCCGCGCCAGTTGGCGATGGCCATCTCGACCGGGGCGAGCGCGCGCGACGACAGGATCGAACTGGCGAAGATCACGCCGCCGCTGGCGCGGCCGTCCATGACGAGCAGCGCACCGACCGTCAGCACCGTCGATTGCAGGAGCAGGCGGAACACCTTGCTGATGCCGCCCAGCGTTCCCGCGACGCTGCTGAGCCGGTCGTTGGCGGCGAGGTGCTGACGGCTGATCTGCGCGAAACCCTCGCCGACGCGGCCCTCCATGCCCAGCGCGCGCAGCACTTCGGCGTGACGGCGCGATCCCTCTGCGGCGAGGTGGCGCTGCGATGCGGTGGCAGTGACCCGCTCCATCGGGGCGGCGGACAGGCGGTCTGTCAGGACGGTCAGCGTCACGAGGACGAGGCCGCCCACCAGCACCGTCGCACCGATCAGCGGGTGCAGGATGAACAGCACGGCGATGAAGAAGAACATCCACGGCAGGTCGATGATCGCGGTCGGCCCGCCGCCCGACAGGAAGCCGCGCACCGTGTCGAGGTCGCGCATCGGCTGGAGCGCGTCGCCGCCGCGGGTGCGGGCGATCTCGCCGATCAGCCGGTGAACGCGGCGCGACAGGCTGACGTCGACACTGGTGGAGACGTTCAGCAGCAGCTTCGACCGGATGTGGTCGAGCAGCGCCTGAAACACGTAGACCGCGGTCACCATCGCGAACAGGCCGGCCAGGGTCGGTACGCTGCGGCCGGGCAGGACCATATCGTAGACCAGCATCATGTAGATCGACCCGCCGAGCAGCAGGACGTTCAATACCGCACTCAGCAGCGCGATGCCGACGAAGGCGGCGCGGGACTGGCCGAGAAGGGAGGCCAGATCGGAACGTGGCGAGGCGGGGGGAAAGAACAGGCGCACGGGCGGGACATCCTCGGGTGACTTGCGTCGCCCTTGTCGCCGTCCGTGGTTAAGATGCCGCTAACCCTGTGCTATCGAGGCTTTCTGTTGCCATAGAAATCGGGCGTGAGCGTCAGACCCGCCGCCACTGCGGCCTCCGCGCTCGCGAGCCGGCCGAGCGCGAGAACCTCAACGCCGGTGCGCAGGACCCGCGCTGGATTGCCACCGACCACGGAGTGCGAGGGCATGTCCGCCATGACGACCGCACCGGCCCCGACGATACACTCATCCCCGATCGTCACGCCCGGCAGGATCGTGGCGCCGCCGCCGATGAAGCAGCGGCGGCCGATGCGAATGGGGAGTTCGGTTCCGGCCACGGGATCGCGGGTGAACAGCAACGTTTTGAACGCGACGAGCGTTTCTGCGCCGATCGAGATCCCGCCCGGGATGCCGGTCAGCATACGGCTCGACAGCGAGATGCTGGCCGTATCGTCGATCGCCAGATTGCGGAAGCGGTTGAGCCACCAGCGCCGGCCCGCGATCAGCCGGCGGCGCAGGTTGGCAAGTCTGTTGAGCGAGCGTACTGCCACCGTCCACCTGATAGCTGCCTGAAAGCCAAGAGCCTTACATGACGGTCACGCCCGCCGACAACGTTTCCGATCACGCACCGGCGTCGGTGAAGCGGGAAGGGCGCGCCGGCTGGCGGGAGCGGTGGCAGCGCGTGGTCCAAACCCGGATATGGGGCATGACGATCGACCGGTCCGCACGGATCGCGCCGACGGCGCTGATCGATCGCACATGGCCGACGGGGATCCATATCGGCGCGGAATGCCATATCGGCGAGGAGGCCGTGATCCTGACTCACGATCGGACACGCGGACTGTATCTGGATACCTATATCGGCGATCGGACGATCGTCGGGCCGCGCGCGATCGTGCTTCCGGGCATCACCGTGGGGGCCGACTGTGTGATCGAGCCGGGAGCATTGGTCCGAACCGACATGCCCGATCGTAGCGTCGCGCGCGGCAACCCGGCCAAGGTCGAGCCGCGGGATTGAGCGCTCAAAGTGTCCGGCGTCCCGGAATGGACGACGAGCCGCGCGCGTTGACCATTCCGCAAGGCGGTTACGTCGTATAAGGCGATCACGAAGACCTGAGTGGGGCGGTGTGTCGATACAAGAGACGGTTCTGCCGCCGCGCAAGGGCGGGCGACTGCTGCTGGTGGGAAACGGCGTCGCGCAGGCCTGTGCGCTGGCGCGCTATACCCTGCTCGCCCGGTTGCTCGGGCCGGAGCAGTTGGGCCTGTCCGTGACGCTGATCCTGACGGCGCAGTTTTTCGATTCGGTCAGCGAGAGCGGCAGCGACCGGTTTCTGATCCAGGACCGACAGGGCGATGAGCCACGCGCGCAGGCGCTGGTGCAGTTGCTGTCGGTGGTGCGCGGGTTCGTCATCGCCGGGCTGTTGCTGGTGCTCGCCCGCCCGATCGCGGGGTTCTACCGTGAGCCTATCCTGGCGGCAGGGTTGATGGGGCTGGCGATCGCGCCGATCATCACCGGCTTCTTCAACTTCGATCTGCGGCGTGTCCAGCGGCACAACGACTTCGGCCGCGAGGGGCTGGCGATGATGGTCGCCGAGGTGACGAGCCTGGCCGCGACGATCCTGGCCGCCTGGATCACCCGGAGCTACATCGCCGCGCTGGTCGGGCTGACGGTGCGCGCGGTGGCGATGGTCGCCGTTTCGCAACTGACCGCCGAGCGTCCCTATCGGATCGGCTATGCCCCGGAACATGCGAAGCGTCTGGCGACCTTCGCGGCACCGCTGATGGTGAATGGCCTGCTGCTGTTCCTGACGAGCCAGGGCGACCGGTTGCTGGTCGGGCGGCGATTGGGGGTCAGCGACCTCGGCAAATATTCCGCGGTGCTGCTGCTGATCTATTATCCCAGCATGATGCTGATGCGCTATTTCCATACCATGCAATTGCCGCTGGTCGCGGCGGCGGGCGCGACGCGCGATGGCCTGATGCGGGCGATCGACGACATGGCGAGTGCCGCGCTGCTGCTGTCGCTGGCGATGGCGGCGGGGTTCGCCGTGGTCGCGCCGATCGCCGTGCCGCTGCTGTTCGGTCATGTCTTCGCGCAGCCGGTGATAGTCATCGCCGCGATCGGCGCGTTGCAGGTCTGCCGATTCATCCGCATCTGGCCAACCACCGCGGCGCTGGCAGCCGGGAAGAGCGGCGCGGTGCTCGCCGCCAATCTCGCAAGGCTGATCGCCTTTCCCGCCGCGGCGGCGGGCGTGTGGCTGGCCGGCGGATTGTTCGGCCTGACGCTGGGGTTCGCCGCGGGAGAACTGGTCGGCGTCGGTATCGCCGTGGCGATCACCAATCGTGCGCTCGGCCTGCCGCGGATGCTGGATGCAGGCCGGGTCGCCGCGCTGACGCTGGGGTGCACGGCGATCATGGCGACCGCATGGTGCGTGGACAGGATGACGGCCGCGACGGCTCTGCCGGCGGCGGCGGCCACCGCCGTCCTGCTGGGTGCTATTGCCTGGCGTGAACGCGGTACGATAGCGAGGCTGATGGCGATGATGCCGGGGGCACGGTCGAGGGCAAGAGGGACGCACGCATGAACACCTTGACCTCCCTGCCGAGCCGGCTGGGCATCGGACGGCTGGCGCGGTTCGTGCCGGACCGGTTCCGGCCGACGCCGCGGGACGAGCGGCCGGCCCCCGCCATCGGCCGCTACGCACACCGCCATTTCCTGCGCCGCTATCGCTGGCTGTGCTTCCTGGCGCTGACGGTCTTCGCGCTCCTGTATGGCTTCGCGTTCGCGCTGTTCGGGCGATATCTGCTGGTGCAGCTTACCGCGCCGCTGGTCATCCTGACCGGGATCACCCTGTGGGTCTTGCCGGACATGGCGCGGGTGCCGGAGCGATGGCTGCCGCCGATGCTGACGGTGTTCGTCTTCGGCCTGCTGTGCTGGCCAGACTATATCGCCTTCGCGGTGCCCGGCTTGCCGTGGGTGACGATGACCCGCCTGACCGGGGTGCCGCTGACGATCATCTTGCTGGTCTGCGTATCCTGCTCGGCGGCATTTCGCGCACGCATCGCCGAAATCTGTTCCGCGACCCCGTGGCTGTGGAAGCTGCTCGTCGCGTTCATGGTCATCGCCGGATTGTCGATCGCACTTTCCAGCAACATCGTGTTCTCGATCAATCGTTACGTGCTGGCGCTATATTCGTGGGCGGCGGTGTTCGTCGTCGCGGCCTATGTCTTCGTACAGCCGGGGCGGATCAGGCGGTTCGCCTATTATCTGTGGTTCATCGCGATCTACGTCAGTGTCATCGGCGTTTACGAGGCGCGGTACAGCCGGCTGCCCTGGGCCGGCCGCATCCCATCGTTCCTGAAGATCGAGGATCCGCAAATCCTCTACATCCTGAGCGGCGTGTCGCGCGCGGCGACGGGCGTCTACCGCGTGCAGAGCAAGTTCGGCATCAGCCTGGGCCTGGGCGAGTTTCTGGGCATGTCGGTCCCCTTCATCCTGCACATCATGGTCACGGCACGCCGGCTGTGGGTACGCGTGGCGGCGTTCGCGACGTTGCCGATGATATTCTACGTCGTGCTGCGTACCGATTCGCGGCTGGCGGTGATCGGGTTCTTCATGTCGATCCTGATCTACCTGTTCTTCTGGGCGTCGATGCGGTGGTATCGGCAGAAGGACAGCCTGTTCGGGCCGCTCATCACGCTGGGCTATCCGGCGATTTTCATGGCCTTCATCGTCCTGTCGTTCGCGTGGCGCCGGCTGGAAGTGCTGGTGTGGGGTGGCGGCGCGCAGCAGAACAGCACCGACGCGCGCCGGTACCAGTATGAAGCAGGCCTGCGAATGGTGGCGAAGAACCCGATCGGTCACGGCATCGGCGAGGGCGCCCAGACCCTGGGGTACATCGCTCCGGGGGCCGACATGCTCACAATCGACACCTATTACCTCGCCGTGGCGCTGGAGTTCGGGGTCGTCGGGTTCATCGTCTATTACGCGATGGTGGTGTTGGGCATCTGGCATTCCGGCAAGACGGCGATCATGACGCGTGATCCGGAACTGGCATTCATGGGCGCGGCTTGTATCGCCATGATCAACTTCCTCATCAGCAAATCCGTATTCAGCCAGACCGAGAATCATCCCCTGATGTTCATTATGCTCGGCTTGATCGTCGCAGCGGTCTTTCGCGAACGGGCGTTGTCACCCGCGACGACGACCGCCGCTAGAAAGGGCATTGGCAAGATGTCCGGCGTGGCCGGTCGCGCTCCAGTTTTGGGCGCGGCGTGATCGTGCGGGGAATGGGGCTCGGCCTAACGCTTTCCGCGCTGGTTACCGGTATCGGCGTTGCGGCCACCATCGACCGGCGTCCGGTGACGCCAGCGAGCCTGGTGCCTGTGTTGGCCAGTGCCAAGGGTGGCGAGACGATCACATTGGCCGAGGGGGATTATGGCACCGTCGCCATGCCGGCTCGAACCTTTTCGCCAAGCCTGAAGATCGACGCACGACGAGCGCGGTTCACAGGGTTGACACTTCGTAACGTAAAAGGCGTCGAGATCACAGGCGGGGTCGTCCGGAGTCCAACGGATCAGAACTTTGCGGTGATCGTGGATTTCGCGCAACGTATCAGGCTGTCAAACATGGCCATCGGCGGTGCGCGCATCGCCGTCGCGATCAGCCGCAGCCAGGATATCGACGTGATCGGCAATGACTTCGCGGGCACGCGATCCGATGGGGTCAACGTCGCCATGTCGCAGCGTGTCCGCATCGAGCGCAATCAATGCCGTGATTTCCGGCCGATCGAAGCCGTCTATGCCGCCGACGGCAAACTCGTCCGCGATGGCGATCATCCCGACTGTGTTCAGGCGTGGTCAGCCCAAGGGTATCCGGTCACATCCGACCTGATCATCGTCGGTAACACCGCCTCCGGCTTCATGCAGGGTTTCTTCATCGCAAATCCCCATAACGGACCCGAGCAGCGCCCGTTCGAACGCGTGACAGTCAAGGATAACATCCTGACATTGTCGGCGTTCAATGGGATCGTTCTGAAAAACGTGCAGCAGGCGGACGTCAGCGGCAACACAGTCAACACCGTGAAGGGATCGGTGTTGGGTGCGTTCCCGCACCCTCCGATCAAGGCCTGGGTGCGCGTGACCGGCGGTCAGAACCGCGTATGCGGCAACGCGGTTCAGGCGGAGCCGAAGGGTGAGGGGACCACGCGTTGCAGATGAGCAGCGAACCAGGGAATAGCTAGGAGGC
The DNA here is from genome assembly GCF_016892685.1 of Sphingomonas longa. NCBI lineage: Bacteria > Pseudomonadati > Pseudomonadota > Alphaproteobacteria > Sphingomonadales > Sphingomonadaceae > Sphingomonas > Sphingomonas longa. The sequence continues at coordinate 749,329 of NZ_JAFEMC010000001.1, read as the reverse complement.
TCGGGTTTCTTCGGTGAAGATCGGCTCGCCTGCCCGATCGGTTGCCTCGGCCCTGTTGAGACGCCGCCGCCAACGCCCAAGTGGGCGTTCGACCAGCCGGTACATCAACGCGCCGATTATCATCGACAAGGCTGCCGCCAGAGCGACCTGTGCAATTACGGGCAAACCAGGCAAATTTTTGTAGACCGCGAGAATGATCCCGTAATGCACGAGATACAGGGTGTAGGAGTAGAGGCCCACCCGCTGCACGACCTGTAGTAGCAGAATGCGCGACAGCCAGCCTTTGTGCTGTACTGTCCACGAGAACAGGACGAACAAAGCCATTCCTTGCAGCGAGTATCTTAGACCTTCGCGAAAGCCCGGCGCACGGACTGCAAAAGTTAGCAAGACCAAAAGCATCGCCCCGGCGACATGCCACGGGCGCGGCTTCCATGCGGATCGCTCGACCAGCGGGTTGTTCCACAAAGCTAGAATACACCCGTACAAGATCGAGTCGATGCGCGTGTGGGTCCAATAGTAATTACGTTCGACTTCGCCGATTGCGTAGATATTGAACAAGCGTATCGCCAAAACTGCGCAACATGCCGCTGCGCACCAAAGCGCCAATTTCCGTGCAGGCATGGATTGCATCGCCAATCCGAAGCAGAGCGGAAACAAAAGGTAGAAGTGTTCTTCGACAGCGAGCGACCACAGCGGGATGGGTAGTCCGTCGCCCTGGCCCATCGAGGGCAGGTAGTTCACGAAGAAGAAAGCCTGCCCGAACACAACGAACGGATCTAACGGCTGATCGATAAGCCCGCTCAAGCACAACGCTGCGACGAATGCCATCGATATCCACAGCGGCGGATTGATGCGCAGAATACGTCGCCAATAGAATCCTCTAAGACTAATTTTGCCGGTATTGGTCTGTTCGATACGCAGTAGCGTCGTGATCAGGAAACCGCTCAGGAAAAAGAATATCGTAACGCCGAACCCCGCAGGGAATGCGCTCACGAGTTTCAAGTGACCGATGAAGACGATCACGATGGCTACGGCGCGTAGCCCGTCGAGTTGCGGCACATGACGCATCGTCGAAATGGCTAGAGATTCGCGTGCTTCTGCCACTTTACCCCCGATACAGTCGAAAACCTCGTTCGCAGAAGGTCGTCGGCTTGCCAAGCTATCACAGACGATGATGCCGGCTTACATTGCTGGAAAGAGATACTGAGAACAAAACAGGAATCTAAGAGGAATCTTTTAATGCCCGACTCTTTCGCCAGTTTCGTTAACAACCCCTCCGCGCCGTCCGTGCGCTTCGTGCCGGTGGTTAAGGCAGAGGTCGATCTGCCCGGCGGAACCTGCAAGGCGCTGCTGGCCCGGGTGGCGGGGACCGCCAATCTGGTCGATGCCGAGGGGCGTGCGGGCCGGCGTGCCGTTGCAGCAGGGGTATACTCCGCTGCGCTGCGTGCGCGTGGCGACGGGCCGGACGGCGACCGATATCTGGGCGCTGTACTGATGTTCGGTTTAGGGCTGGACTGGGCGACGTTGCGCTCGCGTGGCGGCGGTTGAGGCACGGTGCTGGCGCCGCCAGCCGTCACGCGGCCGCCGTTCGCGATGGGGCGGGCGTGGAACCTGTGGGGCGATAGCACGACCTTCGGTGTCGGTGCGCCGGGCAGGTCGGGCTATTCGCAGGCGCTACGCGCGATGGCGGCGGCGGGGGGAGGTGCGCCGGCCGGCGTCGCCTGTCATCTGGGCGCACCGAGCGACAGGACGCGAACCGGCGTCTGCAACGGCGGCGTGGCGGGCGAGAACATGGCGAGCATCGCCGGCCGTGTGGCGATGCTGGCGGGTGGTGCGTTCGCGGCGGAAATGTAGGGGCCGCAGTTCTTCTCCGGCGGGGGCTCAACAACTACAATAGCGGCGTGGCCGGATGGTCGCGCAACTGGCCGGCGCAGGTGAGCGTCGAACTGGGGGGCGGCGGCGGCGCGGATCGGCGGCGGGCGCGACTGGTTCCACATCCCCGCGCCCGCCGAGCACAACCGGAGCGACGGCATGATCGAGGGGGCGTCGCACGTCCATCATCGCCGCGCGATGACGGCCTCGCACGATCGCCACATCCTGAACTTCCAGCGCTATGCCCGCGATCATCCCGATCCGACGGCGGCGACGGGCTATGACGCGATCCAGAGCGGTACCAACGGGGCGGTGCCGGTTTCGCTGCGCGGAGGCGGTCCGGTCGCGATCCCGTCTACCGCGACGCGGCACCGATCGTGATCGCGGGTGCACCGTCCGACCTGTCGCCGGAGGGGGCAGGTGGCATGGAACAGCACGGCGCTGACCGTGCATCGCAAGCTGGGCGCGGTCGGCGTCGGGTCGTGGCAGGCGGTCGACATCAAGCATTTCTCCGCCCGCGGTTATGCGCTGATGGCGCGGATGGTCGGCGATTCGACGATGGCGAGCGAGGGAACGGGCCCTCCCTTCGCCCCGCCCCACGAACTGCTGACGACGGTGGACGTCGCGGCGGGTGCCGTGATCGGTCGGCTGCCGCATACGGGCGTAGCGACGAGCATGACGCTGACGATGGACCAGGTGGGGCTCGTGCCGCTCGCGACGCTGGCGATCGCCGCCGACGGTACGATCACGCGGACGAGGACGGGTGTGCTGACATCGGGGATGCAGACCTTGCATGCGTGGCCGAGCAACGCCGCCGGAACGCTGCGGACGACGGTGGGCCTGTATGTCGATACGGCGGCGGGCGTGGCGGCGTCGCGCTTCACGGTTAGGGGAAGGGGGGTGAGCCTGTACGGGCGCGAGAGCCACGGCTTCCCCAACGGGCAGCAGATCGCGGGGGCGATGCTGGTGCGGATCGATTCGCTGGCGACTGTGCCGTTCCTCATCAACCTGTCCAGGGGACCCGTCGGGCAGACGAGCTTCGCAGTGCGCGTGGCGAATGACGGGCGACTGTCGTTCGTAGGCAACAGCAACGCCGCCAGTCCGACACTGGGCGTGAACCTGTCGACGGCGGCCGGGCAGGGCCTGACGGCGGGAGTGTGGACTTGGGTCCTGTTCTCGCTCGACTTCGCGGCGGGCGCGGCGAGCGTGTGGTTCAACGACACCGCGAAGCGCTCGGCGCCTTTCCCGGTTCGGGCGCCGTGGGCGGCGAGTTACATTTCGCCGATACGTCGCCGCTCTTCCATGCGGCGCGGCCTCCGCAGCAACTGGACGACGGACTGAACGTGCTGAAGAGTGGTTTCGGGCCGTTGCTGCTGTTTCCGGGGCGATCGACTGGAGCGTGGCGGCGCACCGGCGGACGTCGTTCGATGCCGTGGGACTGCCGGTGGTGCGGGTGCCGTTCTCGCCGGTCGCGGGGGTGACGCCGCATTTCGACACCAGCGGGGGGCTGGGCGGGCTCCTGTGAGGTAGTTCGGACCCTCCCAACGCGCAGACCCTGCTGGTTCCGTCGTGGCGGTTACGGTCGCTGCTGGCAGCGGCGGCATGGATCGCTATGGGGGAATTGGTAAACTCTCCGGAATAAGGCTGCATCAAGCATGCCGCGACGGGGCATGGGACCGCCGGCGTCGATTGCCTGTGCGTGCCTGCGCCCCTAAGTAGCGGGCGGGCGGAAACTAAGGGGTTGTACGTGGAAACGATCTACGACTGGGTGACGATCGCGCTGTTTGCGGGTTTGATCGTGCTGTTTCTGCAGCGGTCCACCGCCGAAGAGCCGAGCGATCGAATGATCGAGTATCTGCCGCCGGCGATCGGATGCGCGCTGGGCAATTATCTGGGCAATCACGATCAGCATATCCTGGCCGTGCTCGTGATCGCGGCGGTGCCCGTCTACACGTGGTTCGTGCTGAAGCCCTTCGCGCGCTGATCCTCGGACGGACCGGCGGGATACTGGCCGACATCGAGGAGTGATGAAGTGAGTTGGTGGGAAAAATTGACGGGGCGCGATGCCGGGACGACCGCGGCGGTGCCGCGTCCGGTTCGTCCGCGTCCACCGCAGGCGACCGGCGTGCGCGAGGACCCGGCCGGCAGCGCGCTGCCGCGGTTCCGCGCGTCGGCGGTCGACCAGCTCGACTCGCGCCGGGGATCGGGTGCCTCCGGCGCTCGCGTCCGGCTGCGCGATGCGTTCACCCCGTCGCAGCCGGTCGTCGACCCGCACATGTTCGCCGGTCGCGCGGCGCTGCTGACCACGCTGATCCGCGCGATCGAGGATCAGAAGCTGCACGTCGTGCTGTATGGCGATCGCGGCATCGGCAAGACATCGATGCTGCACGTCCTGGCGCGTCAGGCGACGGAGGCACGCTATCTGGTGCGGTATGCGTCGTGCGGCGAGGAGACGAGCTTCGGCGACCTGTTCCGGTCGGTCGCGGCGGACGTTCCGCTGCTGTTTCATGCCGATTACAAGCCGACGTCCGATGCGATCGAGAAAGGCGCGACGCTTGCCGATCTGCTGCCAGCCGGAGAAGTCACGCCGCGGCAGGTCAGCGATCAGTTCGCGCGGTTGCAGGGCACGCGCCTGCTGATCATCCTCGACGAGTTCGATCGCAGCCCGGCGGGCGACTTTCGTCGTCAGGTCGCAGAGCTCATCAAGACGCTGTCGGACCGGTCGGTGCGGGTCCAACTCGTCATCGCGGGCGTCGCCGCGAACCTGACCGAATTGCTGGAGCATATCCCCTCCATCCGCCGCAACATCGTCGGTCTGCCGGTGACCAGCATGACGCGCGAAGAGGTCGGTACGCTGATCCGCAACGGGGAGCGCGCGAGCGGGCTGACCTATGCCGACGAAGCGGTGGAGATCATCACGTCGCTGGCGGCGGGGTCGCCCTATCTGGCGGGCTTGTTGGGCCAGCACGCGGGGCTGGCCGCGATCGACCGCGACAGCTTGGTCGTCGAGCCGCAGGACGCGCGGCTGGCGATCCGGCGGTCGTGCGACGAGATCGTCAACCGCATCTCCGAACGCAGCCGTATCGCAATCGCGCAGAACGAAGCGGCTTGGGATGCGCTGGCGCTGATGGCGCTCGCCGCGCTCCAGCGTGGGGGCCGCTTCGGGGGTGATGTTCTGGCTCCATTGGAATCCGACGCGCAGGTGCAGGATGCTGTCATGCAGCACGCCGCCGAGGCGAATCTGATCGAGCGAATCGAGGCGGACCCGGCGGGTCAGTTCCGGTTTATCGAGGAAGGCGTGCCCACCTATCTGTGGATGGCGCAGGCGGCACGAAGACTGTCGATCAATTGATTCTGTCTCAAAATTGAACAACCCCCCGTAAATCCGCCATTCCTAACAAGCATTAATTCCACGTTGAGCATGTTGCGATGCGCAACCGTTTTGCGTATTGTCGCGTTGCGGACCTAGTGGGGTTTTGAAGGTTCCTCGGGATGTTCCCGACCCCGGTTCGCAGTAAAAGGGAAAGATCCATGACCAAGTTTGCATCTCTGGCGGCGGTGACGCTCGCCGCTACCGTATCAATGGTGGCTCCGACGGCAGCGCAGGCTCAGGCTGCGACTGGGCCGGGAACGCCTTACAACTTCTTCAGCGGCGCGACCGGTTCGGGCACGTTCGGTAACAACGGCGGTCTCGTCGGCACGTTCACGAACGTCTTCACGTTCATCGTCACCTCGCGCGGCGTTCTCGCAGCCGACTTCAGCAACGCAGCGTCGTCGAACAACGGGCTGACCGACATCGACTTCACCAGCGCAACGCTGACCGGCAATGGCGGTACGTTCAGCTTCACCAAGCTGGTCGGCGAGCCGCTCGCGCTCACCGAGCTCTGGGGTGTTACGCCGCTGAACGTGACGCCGGGCACGTACACGCTGACCGTGACGGGCCGTTCGTTCGGCACGCCGGCAACCTATGCCGGCAACTTCAACATCGGTGCGGTTCCTGAGCCTGCCACGTGGGCTATGATGATGGTTGGCGTCGGTGCCGTCGGTGGCGCCCTGCGCCGTCGCAAGCGCGTGAGCGTCAGCTTCGCCTGAAGCGATTGACGATCCCGGTCCGCCGGGCTCGTTATGAGAGTGGCCGCCTTCTTCGGAAGGCGGCCGTTTTCGTTTGGAGAGGTGTCGGCGAACGTTCGACGAGCGGGCTCGTGGCGGATGCCGTTGGGACCGTGTCGGCAAGTGATGGTAAGAAGGACTTTGCGCTGGAAGGTAGAGGCCATTGTTATTGTGCGAGCCTGCGGATGGTGGGGCTTCGAACTCCCTGCTGCAAATCTCGAGCGCATCAGTCGTCAGGGCGCGACCGGAGGCGGAAGGTATGTTCTCAGCTTCCGTCGTTCGTTCGGAAGCCTGGCAAAAAGCTTCAAACCCGTAGGTTATCTATCTGGTGGACGGGGGGCGGGGGCGATCACAAACATCATTCGCTGGCAGCGTGGCCTAGTCGTGCGCAAGGAAAGTCGCTGCAAGTTGCTTTGATACTGTTACCGAGCCTTCGCGTTGCAAAGGCGGTCACAGCGATACAGTGGGCAGTCGATTACCGCGGATATCCTTGTTAGGCTTCGCAGTTTGCCGGGTAGGCCGAATTCATTGGTTCGGATGGCAGCACGGATGGTCATTTCTTCGACGTGCTGGCCACTCGGCGCCGTGTCGCGGAAGTTGAGTAGCGGGGGCGGTGATATCGATCTCTGACGGTTTTGTTCGGCGTCATCGGGAAGTTGCGTTGTACGGTCAGTATGAGATCAGTGACACTGCGATCGAGGATCTTCGGATGCTCGTATTGCTCTGAGTCGCGATGCGCTGGGGCCGTCCGTCACGCGAGCGATTGCGCGCTGCTCGGTTTGTCAGGATAGACGCGGCAGCGGCTTCGGCGTGGAAGACTGGCAAGACTGCGAATACTTCGGCCGACACTTCACTCCTGTGAGAGCCAAGCCGGGACACCTCGACGACCAAGCACGCCGGACCACCAGCCTGACAGCGCCCAACGCCACTGCGGCCAGGCGCCGCGTCGGGCGAACCGGGCTGTCAGCAGCACCAAGGTCGCCGGGATCGCGACGGGGAGTCGCCACGGATCGACGTCGCGGACGATGTTGAGCTTGTTGCGCTCGTCGAGGTAGATCGGCAACCGCGGCCGATTGCGGATGCCATCGGCCGAACCGGTCGTGCTGCCCTGTGTATGAAGCACGCGCGCCGCGGGCGCGAAGCCGAGCCTGGCACCGCGGGCGAGCGCGCGCAGGCACCACTCGATCTCCTCACCATACAAGAAGTAATCTTCGCGCATGAGGCCCGCGCGCTCGACGAAGCGTGGACCGATCAGCATCGAGGCGCCGAGCAGATAGGTAAGCCGGGGCTCGATCGCGTCGCGAGCCGGTGCTTCGCCAAGGGGGTCGTTGCGGCCCATCGACACGGGTCGTCCCAACCAGCGTCGCCAGTGCCCGCCATGCGCCTGAACAATCTGGCCGGGCAGATAGAGCGTGCCGGCGACCGCATCCGCATCACCTTCCGCCAATCGCGCGACGAGTTCCGACAGCGCATCCGGATCCGGCTGGGCGTCCGGGTTGAGAATCCACCATGCCGAAGCCAGCGGGCGGGCGTTCATGCAGACGTTGACGCCGCCGGCAAAGCCGAGATTGCCGGCGGCGAGGATCGTCTGGACCGGCTGGCCGCCGGGAAGTGCGGTCGGCAAGATGTCGACCAGTTCGGAGAATGCGGCCGTGCCGCCATTCTCACAGATAACGACCTCGTAATCGGCATAAGTCGATCGCCCCAGTGCCGTAAGGCAGTGGGCGATATCCTCGGCGTTGCGGAAGCCGACGATGCAAACGGCGACTGTCATCGTGTCAGCGTCGCAAGCCGAAGAACAGGCGGTGCGCGTCGATCAGCCGCCAGGCGCGTAATCGCGTCAGCGTCATGATCGCGGACATGCGTTCCCGCCGACCACCAAGCGAGCGAGATGCCATAACGTGTGGCAGATGAGCCAACACCGATGCAGGAAGCAGGTACGTAGACAGCATCCAACGGAGCCGCCGGCCCTCCTTTAGAGCAAGATGATAGCCTTCGTAATTGATCCGCCGCCATTTGATCAGCAGCTCCGGCCAATCGACGCGAGCGGGGTGTCCGACCACGGCGGCTTCGGCGAAACCGATCATGAAACCGAGGCTTGTGGCGCGGTGGCACCAGTCGACATCCTCCGACAGGCCCACGCCAAACCCGCCAACGATGGTAAATACCTTGCGAGAACAGAACAGATTGGCGCTTACGGAGAACCCCTTGTCGCGAATGTAACGATCATTGCGAAACGCGAAGACCTGCTCGAACGCTTCCGCGCCCGTCTTGGGACGCGAGGGATCGACCAGAACCTCCATCTGGCCGCCGACGATGTCATATCGTTCGAGCGCGGATAAGCCGGCTTTGAGCCAGCCGGGCTCCGGTACGCAGTCCGAGTCGGTGAACGCGATGATCGGCGCCTGCGCTGCACCGACGCCTGCATTGCGCGCGGGCCCGGCTCCGCGCTCGGAAACGGTCAGGAGACGGGCACGGCCCGCGATCACGGCCGCCACCGCCGCCTCGCCCTGCGGCGACGCGTTGTCGGCGACGACGATCTCGAACGCGTCTGCGGACAGGGTCTGCGCCTGCAAGGCATTGAGGCAGCGCCCGAGCGCCGGGAGATCATTGTAATGCGGCACGACCACGGTCACGCGCAACTCCGATCCTCCCGATGCCGGGTGCTGCGGCTCAGCCACGATCGGTCAGTCCGGCGAAGTACTCGATCGTGGGCGGCAAGCCTTGCGCCAGCGGCACGGTAGGCTCCCAGCCGAGCTTCGCGCGCGCCTGCGTGATGTTAGGCTGGCGCTGCTTGGGATCGTCCTGCGGCAGCGGCATCTCGATCAGCTCCGACGACGATCCGGTCAGACGGATGACCTCTTCGGCCAGCTCGCGGATCGTGAACTCGACGGGGTTGCCGATGTTGATCGGGCCGGTCACCTCCGCCGGGCTGTCCATCAGCTTCATCAGGCCGTCGACCAGATCGGACACGTAGCAGAAGGAGCGAGTCTGTGCACCGTTGCCGTAAATGGTGATCGGCTGCCCCGCGAGCGCCTGCACGACGAAGTTGGAGACGACGCGGCCGTCGTTCGGATGCATGCGCGGGCCATAGGTGTTGAAGATGCGCGCGACCTTCACCTCCAGCCCATGCTGGCGGTGATAGTCGAAGAACAGCGTCTCGGCGCAGCGCTTGCCCTCGTCGTAGCAGGAGCGGACGCCGATCGGGTTGACGTTCCCCCAATAGCTCTCTTCCTGCGGATGGATTGCGGGGTCCCCATACACTTCGCTGGTGGAGGCTTGGAGGATCGGCACCTTCAGCCGCTTGGCGAGGCCGAGCATGTTGATCGCGCCGATGACGCTGGTCTTGGTCGTCTGCACCGGATCATGCTGATAGTGGATGGGCGAGGCGGGGCAGGCGAGATTGTAGATCTCGTCGACCTCGACATAGAGCGGGAACGTCACGTCGTGGCGCAGAAATTCCAGCCGGGGATGATTGTGCAGGTGGGCGATGTTGCGCCGCGCGCCGGTGAACAGATTATCCACGCACAGCACCTCGTTACCGCGCTCCAGCAGACGGTCGATCAGGTGGGAGCCGACGAAGCCGGCTCCGCCGGTGACCAGCGTGCGCTTCCTGCTGTCGTAATTGCGAGCCATTCAGTCAGTCCCGGATTGGTCGTTCTTAGTGCATGGCGGTGCGATCCGCCGCGCGTCGTCAGTCCAGCAACTGGACATATTCGGTGATGATCCCGCGTGTAGCGGTCGGCGCGAGAAAGTTGCAGAGGAAATTTCCGGCGCCCTTCACGGCCTCCGGTTCGATCATGCGGATGCCCTGCGCGGCAAATTCCGCCTGGGTCGCGGCGATGTCGGGCACTGCGAATGCCAGATGGTGGATGCCGCCGGCGCCCTTGTTGAACTTCACCAGCGGGCCACCGTCGGGCACGACGAACTCGATCGGCGAGCCACCGTTCGTCGTCCGTGTGAAGATGCACAACGCGTGGAACTGCGGGACATAACCGCGGTAATCCTCGGTCAGGTTCAGGACCTGCATCAGCGCGGTGACGGTTTCCTCGTCGGGCTGGACGATGCCGACATGGTGGAGTGGCGGATCAAGCGTCATCGCGCGCCTCCACAGCCGGCGCCTGCAACGTGCGAGCGCGGCCGACGAGCCAGCGCCGGCCCGGCACCTCGATGAAGCGATAGGTCAGCATCGACACGATCGTCGCTGCAACGAGGCCGGCGAGGACGGTCGCCACTGCGGTCGGCACGTCCGTTGGCCGCCAGCGCGGCAACAGCGCATCGTATAGCATGATGCCCACCCCCAGATGTACCATGTACACCGAATAGCTGATTTCACCCAGATACACCGGCAGCTGCGCTCCGAGCGTATAGAGTTTACCGTGGCGGTTGGCATCGGCAGCGAAGAACACGATACCTGCGAGGCCGAGCACCGCGACGGTGGCCAGCAGCACTGTAAGACGGGGCAGCGCCGCTCCGGCGAGCAGCGCCATCAGCACGCAAATCGCCGACAGCAGCAATCCGGCAATGGCTCCGCGTGGGCCGGCACTCCGCGTATCGCCGAAACGATGCAGCGACATGCCGATCAGGAACTCGGGGAAGATGCGTAGGATGCCAGCGTTCCAAGTCAGGCGCGTGAGTTCGATGTTCAGAGCCACCGCAATGCCGGCAGCGAATAGCAGAAACACGCCGGCGACCGCGATTAGCTTGCCGCCCTCCGCCTGCGGCGGCAGCCGCCGGATCAGGATCAGCACCGGGAACATCAGGTACGCGAACCACTCCGCACTGATTGACCATGATGGCTGATTGAAAAACAACTGAGGAGTCGAGCCCCATGCATGGATCAGCGTTAGGTTGGCAATGAGCGCGCGGAAAAGTACGGCATTTTCGACGCCGGCGAACGAGACGCCCGACACCCACTCGCTGACGTATAATCCTCCGGATCGCGTCATCATGCCGATCAGCAGGAACGCCGCCAGCGTCACCGCGTGCATCGGATAGATGCGCGCGAAGCGCCTCGATACGAAAGCCCAGTAATCGAAATGACCCGCGGCGATCTGCGGCTGGTACACGTGGGTCAGCACGAAACCGGACAGGATGAAGAAGAAGTCGACGCCCAGATAGCCGGAGGCGACGAGCGGAAATTCCTGCAGCGCGACAGCGTTGGTGAAATGGGAGAAATGATAGAAGACGACCCAGATTGCGGCGCAGTACCGCAGTGAGGTGAGTGCCGGGATTTCCATCGGGAAGGGTGGGGGGCTGGGACGCATTACTGATCCGATACTGGCTTGATCCGGCGCTGGTGCGCGAGATCGGCGATACGATCGGCCAGCCACGGCGCGACGAGCCGCGAACCGTAGACGTTGAGATGGCCATAATCGGAATAGAGCCGATAATCGTCTGCGATGAACTGCGGACTGACGGTAGGGCCGATCGCATCGTAGAAACCCTGATCGCTGACCGGCTCGTGATCCTTGTAGATCGGCAGGTACAGGAACATGATGGACACACCGTGGGCCTTCGCCAACGCGGCGATGCGACGCGTATAGTCGCGCTCGACCGCGAATTCATAGTCCGCGCCGCGCGCACCCAGCAAGGGTCGGGTAATCTGTCGAACGCGTGCCGCCGCGGTCGCTGCCAGCGTTCCCTCCAGCTGTATACCATCACGGTCGACGATCTTGCCGTCCGGCAAGCGGAAGGTTTGGGTCGAGTCATATTCCGTGCCGGGATAGCGCGCCGGGTCGAGCGCCGTCGCGTCACCGAACGCGCGCGGGAACAGCGACTGAGCGAACAGCGATATCTGTCGGAAGGGCAGGACGCCGACGTCATTGGCGTAGTCGCGGTTGAGCAGCAGCGGAGCGCCGAGCACATCCTCGGCATCGGCGAGATCGCGGAACGCCGGATGACCCTCGCGCGGCATCTGTTCGATTACCGACAGGACGATCAGCTTCAACTCGGGCCGGTCCGCGATCAGTCGCTTGACGATCGCGTAGTGCACGTTCCGCCCCTCCTGCGGCATCGTCAGGTTGGCGACGTGAAGGTCGGACCCCGTCAGGCGGCGAAGCTGCGCCTGCACCAGCGGCGCGCTGACCCCGGCACCGAGGCGGGAATTGCCGACCACCGCGATGTCGATCGGCGTGCGATCCAGCGCGATGCGTTCGTAGACCCACTGGCTGCGGAACTGGATCGTCTTCGACAGCTGCTGGAAGCGGATATACGGATCGTGCGGCAGCGCGAGCACCGCGAAGAACAGCGCGGCGAAGGTCACGGCGATCGTCGCGAACAGCGGCCACGGCCGGCGTGCGAAGGGGAGGTCGGTCATGATGGGTGCCTCCTCCATCAGAAGTTGAAGTAGATGAATTCGGTGGTGCCGCGCATGATGAACGCGACGCCGACGAACAGGAACACGCCCGACACGATCGCCCAGCCGATCGTCGGCTTCCACTCCGCCGGGATCACGGCGGGGGCAACCTTGCGCCACTTCGCCCATTCCAGTGCAGGCTCGATGCGGGTCATGAAGTGCTGCGTGTTCGGGAGCAGCGCGACGATCAGCCAGCCGATCGTGAGCGACGCCACCGCGCCTGCCGCACCCAGCGGGACCAGCGCCGACCACGGGATGCTACCGTCGTTCAGCCCGAGCATCGCGCCGAAGAAGCGGCCGGTGACATGGACGTCCACGGCGCGAAACGGCACGGTGGCAGCGACGAAGCACAGGATCGTGACGATGTGCGCGGCCGCCTTCGACCACGGACGCTGCGGGTTCTTCTTGCGCTTCTTCTTCCAGTAGAAATCCCACGCATTGTACGTGGCGACATAGATGCCGTGCATCGCGCCGAAGATCACAAAATTCCATCCCGCGCCGTGCCAGACGCCGATGATGACCATCGACAGGAAGGTCGGGGCGAGCGTGGATACCGCCAGGAATGCGTAGGGCGCGGTGAAGCGTTGGGACGCGTAGCGCGCGAGCGGCATCGACAGCGGCTGGAAGATGTAGCTCTGCACGAAGCGCGATAGCGTCATGTGCCAGCGCCGCCAAAGCTCGGCCATGTTTCCGGAGCGTAGCGGGCTGTGGAAGTTGAGCGGCAGCAGCACGCCGAACATGCGCGCCAGCCCGATCGCCATGTCGGAATAGCCGGAAAAGTCGAAGTAGATCTGGAGCGTGTAGCTGAACGCCGCCGTCCAGGCCGCGACGAAGCCCGGCGCGGAACCGTCGCGTGCGGCGTCGAAGATGGGGCTGGCGTAGAGCGCGGCGGTGTCGGCCAGCACGGTCTTTTTGAACAGGCCGATCGCGAAAATGATGAGGCCGATCAGGATGTTGCGCGACGCCGCCGACAGCCGCGGCCGATCCGCCAGCTGCGGCGCGAGTTCCGAATAATGGACGATCGGTCCGGCGATCAGCTGCGGGAAGAACAGCACGAAGGTGACGTATTCCGTCACCGGCCCGAGCCGTACTTTCTTGCGGTACACGTCGAACAGCAGCGCGATCTTCTGGAAAGTGAAGAACGAGATGGCGAGCGGCAGGACGATCCGGGCGATCGTGATGCCGGCGCCCGTGACCGCGTTCAGATTGTCGATGAAGAAATTGAAATATTTGAAGTAGAACAACAGCGCGAGGTTGAAGACGATGCCGCCGATCAGCAGATTCCGTCGCCGCCCGGCGCCCTCCGGCAGGCGCTGTATCGCCGCCGCGAGCAGGTAATTGACCGTCATCGAGAAGACGAGCAGCAGGATGTAGCGCGGCGCCCAGTAGCCGTAGAAGAACAGGCTGGCGGCGGCGAGCCAGATCAGGCGCGGACGATGCCGCCCCGTTGCCGCGAGCGCCCAATAGCCGGCGACGACCACCGGCAGGAACAAGAAGATAAAGACAAGCGAGTTGAACAGCATGCCGCGCTATCGAACCCGAACATCGACGATGGATACGGCTGTCTTGCGCGTCATTCGGCAGGTCTCTCAGGCCGGTTCGGCGATGATCGAGCAGGTGACCGCGGCCTTGCGCTTCAACGCCTTGCCCAGCGGCATCGCCTGCGTCGTGTGGCTCGCGATCTCCAGCACGCGGAAGCCGCCATCGACCAGCATCTTCTCGGCTTCCGACGGATCGCGCAGCAATTGCAGGTGATCCGGCATCGGCGCGTTGAGCGGCACGTTGACGAACAGCACGCCGTCCTTGCTCAGCAGCTTCTTGACGGTCGTCAATGCCGGAATGGGATCGTCGAGATGTTCGAGCAGGTGGCTGAGAATGACGAGGTCGAACTGCTCGCCAGTCGCCTCCGCCTGATGCATGTCCTGCACCGCGAAGCGCGCGCGCCCCTCGGCACCCAGCCGCGCGAGGGCGGCCTTGGTATGCTCCAGCGACACGGGCGACAGATCCCATGCAACGGCTTCGCGCATCTTCAGGTCGCGCAGGCACAGGAACAGCAGCAGCCCGTGGCCCGAGCCGACCTCCAGTACCTTGCCACCGGCCTTCACCCGCGCGGCGAGGCGTTGCGCGAAGAAGTGCAGCGACGATGCGTGCATGAACCACAGGACATGGCTGAACAGCAGGCCGTTCATGTACCGCTTCATGAACTCGTCGTCGGAATAGACGTGCGCGTTCGTCTCCTCAAAGGTCGAGAAGCGATAGGCGTCGGTGCGTGCGAAGTTCAGTTCCTCCTCGCGAATCCGGTCGCAAAGCCAGCGATAATCCTCCGCCGTGCCGCGCACGTCGTCCGCCGCCAGTTCCAGCACCGCCGCCGCCATCTTGTCGCTGGTGTCGAGCAGCGAGTCGGTGCGCGCGCCGAAGCTCTTCTCCAGATAGGTGCCGTGATCGGGCCAGACATCGACCACCGCGTCGACCAGCCGGGCGATGTTCGGGTAATGGGCATAGGGGCTGTCGGTCATGCGGCCTGGCGCTCCTCGGTGCGGAAAAGATCATCGACCTGCATCGGCAGGACCGGCGGTGTATAGTCGGCGAGATCGAGCACCCAGCGCGTGCCGCCGTCCGGAAGATCGCCATCGGCGGTGAAGCCCAGCTTCGCGTAATGATCCTCGACCATGCGGTTCTTCGGTGACGGCACAAAATGGCCGATGAGGCGCTCTGCGCCCTCCGTGCCTGCCGCTGCGACGAGGTGGGCGAGTGCCGCCTCCTGCACACGGCGGCCGAGCACGCGGCAACTCATCAGCCACGTGTCGATCGTCCAGTCCGCATCGCCCTTGTCGGCGATCAGGACGGAGATGATGCCGTTGTCTCCGAACCGGTCGACGAGGCGGATTTGTACCGCATGACGCTGCGGGTCCGCCTCGGCGGCAGCGACTTCGGCTTCGGTGTAGCGACGTGTCGTGAGGTTGAACTGGTTGGACTTGTTGATGAGTTGCGCGACCCGCGGGCGGCTGATGGAGTCGACCGGACGGATCGTGCAGGTCATGGCCAGCGATGCGAGGTAGGAATCCATGTCGGACGCCCCAGCCTGCATCTGCGCGCGCTGCGCGTTCGCCTGGTACTGGTCGGCGCGCAGCCGATCCTCCTCGGACAGCGCGACCGTGTCGAAATAGCCCGCTGCCGCCAGCATGCGCGGATACAGCGCGGGATCGGCAGGCAGCTCGGGCACGCCGACCAGCGGCAGTTCGCGGCGGACCTGCGCGCGTTCGGCGGGATTGTCGTCGAGGAACACGAGTGCGTCGACGCCGATGTTCAGCGTCTCGGCGATCGCCTTCAGGTTCGATGCCTTGTCGGTCCAGTTCGCCTGGAAGACGGCGATATGCTCCTCGCGCAACAGCATGTCGGGATGCTCGCGGAAGGGAAGACGGGCGGCATCATCCTCGTTCTTGGAACACACCGCCAGCACGACGCCGCGGGCGCGCAATTCGAGCGCGAGCCGCTGGATCGCCAGAAACGCCTCGCCCGTGGCATTACCCTGACCAAGCGCAATACCGTCCAGACCGTCGTCGCCGATGATCCCGCCCCACAATGTGTTGTCGAGATCGAGGACCAGCGCCTTCTTCGCCTTGCCGCGGATCGCGCCGATCGTGCGCGCGACGACGTCAGCGTAGACGGGGATCATGTCCGGCGAGAAGCCGAGCTTCGATGCATGCCAGTGGCGCGGATCGTCCCAACGCTCATGCCCGACCGACGCGGCAAGCCGCGCAGTGTCGACGAGGACGATCCCCCCCTCGCGCGCCCATTCCGCCAGCCGGCGGTTGAGGGCTTCGACCATCGCAAAAACCGAGCCGGGCTCGACGCGATCGAAACTGCCGAACAGCGGCTCGACGGGGGTCGACAGCGTCTGGACGAGGACCGGGCCTTTCAGATCCGCGCGCATTCCGTCGACGATCATCCGGATCCGTCCGAACGCCGCGTCGACCTGCGCCGCCGCGTCCGCCGCGGTCGGCATCGCGCGGTCCAGCCCGGCGAGGCGATGATCGAGCGCGAGCAGCGCCATGTCCAAACCGGCCGCACGCAGCGCGCTCGACGGATCGGCGGCGTCCTGCACCGCACTGCCGTAACCCCCCTCGACCACGTCGATCAGCAAGCCGTGACGCACGCCGGAACCGACGATCGCCGAAGCCAGCAACGACAGCGTGCCGTCACCGAGCAGCCCCAGCTTCACGCGCGAGAACGGCGACAGATCACCCGCAACGCGGCCGACGATGCCGGCCAGCTTCGCAAGCTGTCCTTCGTCGAGCCGGTGCAGCGACACACGGGTCAGTGCATCTGAGAAGGCGGCGTCCGGTGTAGTGGCGGCAGCCTTCAACGCTTTGAAATCGTCACGGATCGATGCGGGGGCGGGGGGCAGCCACGCCAGGTCTGACAGCACGGCGACCGTCCCTCAGGCGCCCTGCTTCGCTTCGATCGCACGAACAAGGTCGCCGACATTCTGCAACCCCTCGATCTCGGCATTCGAGAATTTGATGCCGAACTCGCGCTCAATGGCGACAACGAGGCGGATGTGGCTGAGCGAGTCCCAGTCCTCCACGTCGGCGGCAGTCGTATCGGCGGTGACCGTCAGGTCGTCGTCGTCGAAGGTGTCGGCCATGATCGACTGAACACGGGAGAGGATGTCGTCGCTCACGAAAATAGACCCCTTCATCTGGTTGCCGGCTGCTAACATTGTGCGATGCGGGAAGCAATCGGCGGCGGCAGGCGGGTTCGGAGGGAATAGACGGGTGATCCATTCGGAGAGGTTAAAACGCACCATAGGGTCGTTTCCGATGCCGCACGACAAAGGCGACGAGACGTTCCGAAACTCGGGTGACTAAGTTTGCGCCTGTACCGAAACCCATGTCAGAGCCCCTGTTATACAAAATGTAGATCAAGGGAGTGACGTGTGCGCATAGTGACGCACCGGTTCATGGGGGCGTGTGCGTCCATAGCGGCCGGTCTGATATCAACAACGCCTGCCGAGGCGCGCACTGCGACACCCGCAACGCTTGCAGACGCTTTTGCTGCGCTGCAAAATGGCGAGACGTTGACGTTGATGCCGGGCGACTACGGTAAAGTCACGATGCCGAGACGGCGTTTCACGCCTACGCTGATCGTAGACTCCAGCCGCGCCACGTTCACGCAATTGACGATCCGCAATACGTCCGGGGTCGAGATCAGGGGAGGCAGGATCGTCGGGCCTTCTTCGCAGGCTTATGGCGTAGCGGTCGATTCCGCGCGGAACGTGCGCGTGACGGGAATGCGGGTGACCGGTCCGCGCATCGGTCTGACGATTAGTCGCAGCACAAGCGTCCGTGTCGACCAGAACGTGTTCGACGGCGTACGCTCCGACGGCGTCAACGTGACGATGGCCAGCCAAGTCATGATCCAGAACAACGTCTGCCGGAATTTCCGGCCGATCATGCCGATCTACGCGTCGAACGGAGCGCTGCTGGTCGACGGTGACCACCCCGACTGCGTTCAGGGGTGGAGCACGCCCGGGGCTCAGCGCACGGACGACATCACCGTCACGGGGAACGTCGGCACCGGCTACATGCAGGGAATCTTCTTCCGCAATCCACTTGGCGGTCGTTTCCGGCGGCTGACCGTTCGCGACAACACGATGGTCGTGTCGGCGTGGAATGGGATCGTCCTTCAGGACGTGGACGGCGCGACGGTGACGAACAACGTCGTCCGATCGGTGACGGGATCTCGCATGCTGAACTTCCCCTTCGGCCTGATCCGTGCGTGGATCAGGATCCAGGGCAAGGGCCTCGTCGTGTGCGACAATCAGGCTCCCGACGATCCGGAGCGGCAAGGCGATCAGCGGGTCGACCTGATGCGTCCAGCTCAGTTCGCGCTCGACGCGGGTGCGACCGAAGTCACCCATCGCCGCACGTGCGTCCGGATCGTCGAGCAGACCGGCGATCTTCTCCGCCAGATCGACGGGATCGTTCGCCTTCGCGTAGAGCGACGCGTCCTGTGCACTGAAACGCCCCTCAGTAACGTTGAACTGGACCATCGGCTTGCCTAAGGCCATGTATTCCATGATCTTGTTCATCGTGGACTTGTCGTTCATCGGGTTCACCCGATCCGGGTTCACCCCGATGTCGGCGGTCGACAGCACCTCGAACAATGTCTGGTCCGGCGCGCGGCCGGTGAAGGTGATGTAATCCGAGAGGCCGCGCGCAGCGACATCCGCCTGAAGCCCGGCGAGGCTGGTGCCGCCGCCGACGAGGCAGAACTGGATGTCCTGCCGTCCCATCGGGCCGACGAGATGCTGGACCGAGTCGATGAGCAGATCGATGCCCTCCTGCTCGCCCATCACGCCGACATAGCCGACGAGATAACGGCGACCGTTCTTCCAGCGATCGACCGGGGCAACCTGCTTCAGTTTGGACAGGTCGGGACCGGATCGAACGACGAACACGTCCTCCGCCTTCATGCCGCCGCGTTCCAGCGCGATCTGGCGATAGCTGTTGTTGGTCGCGATCGACACGCGCGCGGTCCTGAACGTCAGCTTCTCGAACAGCACCATCAGCTTCCAGAAGAAGCCGCGTTTGCCGAATTTCGCCTCGTACAGTTCCGGATTGATGTCGTGGTGGTCGAACACGAAGCGTACACCGAACAGCTTGAACGGCAGCGCGACGAGGAAGATCAGGTCGGGCGGATTGCAACCCTGGATCGCGTCGATCCCGCGCGTGAAGAATATCTTCCACGCGATTACCGTTTCCCAGAACAGCGCTGCGCTGTATTCGCGCAGGAAGCCGATCGGCCCGTGGCCGTCGGGCGGCAGCGGGTGGCGATGGATGTGTACGCCATCGAGCAACTCGTACCGCGCCTCGTATCCCTTTCCGGTCGGGCAGATGACGGACACCGTCGCGCCTGCCGCCTTCAGCGTCCGCGCCTCCTGCCAGACACGGCGGTCGAACGGCAGCGGCAGATTCTCGACGATGATGAGGATGCGCTTGCCGGCGAGCGGCTGCCCCTCGATGTGCGTGGGGAAGTCGTGGTTCACGGGATCGCACTCACGTCCACGACGGGTGCGCCGCTGCTGAGTGACAGCGAGTCGATCAGTCGGTTGGTGGAGACGATCAGGTCGTACTCTCCCGATTCGGCTGCGGCCCGATCGACCAGCAGCGTGTCGATGGTCGGCAGATAGGCATAGGCGTAGCCGAGATTCTGACCGACCAACTGTTCCGGCGTCAGTGCGGGATCGTAGACCTGCACCTGATATCCGGCGTCGAGCAGCTTGCGCGCGATGTCCACCGCCGGGCTTTCGCGCAGGTCGTCGGTGTCCGCCTTGAACGCGAGTCCGACGATCAGCACGCGGGCGCCGGGCGACAGGTCGCGGATCAAGCGCGTGAACTGGTAATGCTTGTGCGCCTCGTTGGTGCGGATCAGCGAATCGACCAGGTGCGTGTTGGCGCCGACATCGGCAGCGATGTGCTGCAAGGCGCGAACGTCTTTCGGCAGGCACGATCCGCCGAACGCGCCGCCCGGCCGCGTGTAATAAGGCGAGATGTTCAGCTTCGTGTCCGACACGAAGATCTGGTGGACCTGACGCGCCGAGATATCGAGCGACTGGCAGACGCGGCCGACCTCGTTGGCGAACGCGACCTTCACCGCGTGCCAGCTATTGTCGACGAACTTGGTGATCTCCGCTTCACGGAAGGGAACGTGGAAGACCGGCGCTTCGATACCGGCGTGAAGCGCATCCATCGCTGCGCATGGGCCGCCGTCGCGGGTGCCGAGCACGATTTTCGGTGGATGGAAATAATCGTCCACAGCGGTGGCTTCGCGCAGGAACTCGGGATTGTAGACCAGATCCACCACCCGGTCGGCCGCGTCGCCGAGGAACGAGCGGAAGATCGGGACGATGATCTGGTCGATCGAACCCGGCCGCATCGTCGAGCGATAGGCGACGGTCAGCGGTGACGTGCGATCGGGCTTCACCGCGGCGGCGATCTGGCGCGTCACCTGCGCGATATAGCTCATGTTGTGCGAGCCGTCGGGGCCGCTGGGCGTGCCGACGCAGACGATCGCGATGTCCGTGTCGTCCAGTTCCGCACCGATCGATACGGTTGCGGAAAGGCGACCGTCGGCATGGATCGCCTTCAGCATCTCGTCCACTTTCGGCTCGGCAATCGGGGAGCGTCCGTTGCCGATCGCGTCGACCTTGGCGGCGCTGACATCGACGCCGACGACGCGGTGTCCCTGCGATCCGATGCACGCAGCGGCGGTGCATCCTACATAGCCGAGGCCGAAAATGGCGATCTTCAAGCGTTTGCTCCCTCACGCGACACGGCATACCTGCCAGCTCCCACGCCTATTGCGCGGTGCAGCGAAACCCTGTCAACCGAACGACTGCCGCTAGCAGTCGTTCGTTACGACGGCGATAAGCTCGTATCAGGGCGCGACTTCCAGTTCCGGAGCGCTGACGGCGGGGCGGCGGCGACCCGTCCACCAGCCCGCCAGCCGCTTGCCCGCGCGGATGCCGGGGCGCTCGATCGCAAGATACGTCGTGGCCGTCACGAGCACCGCGACGATGGCGAGCAGCGGCAGCAGTATGCCGAGCCATGCGACCGGCAGCGCATCGATCGCGCCGCGCCCCTCGACAAAGGTCAGCGCCAGCACGATCCCGTGCAGGAGATACAGCCCGTAGGAGCACTCGCCGAGGACCAGCGCGCCGCGGGTCGCGAGCATGCCGCCGATTGGATTGCCGCATGCCACCGCCGTGAAGAACAGCGCGAAACCGGCCATCGGCACGATGCCGAACGGTTCGTGGAACAGCAGCATGGCGGCGGCGAGGACGGCGACGGACAGAACCGCCGCACCAGCACCGCGAAGCCGGGCGGCGAATCGCTCGTGCCGGCTTACCTCGAACGCGAGCATGCCGACCGCGAACAGGGGTACATAGACTTGCACGTTGCGGGGCAGGTGAAATGCCCGGGCCGCCAATGTCACGACCAGCAGCGCCGCCGGCACGATCCAGCTCGGCAATCGCCCGCGGACGATGTCCATGCCGAAGGCGCAGGCGGGGAGCACGAGCAGGTAGAAGAACCACTCGTACCACAACGACCACAGCACATGAGCGTTGAGCCGCGAAGCCAGCGGGTCGCCAAGCAACGCCGGCTGCGACCAGCTCGATATCCACAGCGCTGCTGCCCTGACGTCGCGCACGCCCGGCATTGCGCCGGTGCGCCAGTGGACGATCGCCGCGATGATCGCAACCGACACCGCCACCAGCGGCACGATGCGGAACACGCGACCGATATAGACGGCCACCCAGCGATTGCCGCGCCAGCCGGTCAGTACACGCGGGTAGAAGACGAATCCCGTGGTCATGAAGAACAGCGCCACAGCGCCGGGACCCAGCTGGTTCAGCACGTTTTCGACCGGCGCGCCCCAGGGCCGGTCCAGCCGTGTGACGTTGGTCCAGATCACGAAGTGATGGATCAACACCGCCAATGCGAGATAGCCGCGCAAACCGTCGATATGCCCGATCCGCCGACTCGCATCCTGCAACGGAAAGCCCGCGCGGGCGAGTGCGCTGCCGACCAGCGTCGCCACGGCGAAGGTGAGGGGGGCGAGGACGAACAGCGCGGCGAAAGGATGATCGAAAATCGGCACGGGGTCCCGTCAACGGATTATTGGAGTGGCGGCTCTAGCCCGTGAGGATGAAGCAAAGCTGTCGGCGGGGCGAGCCGAATTCGTGTCGGCATCGTGTCATTCGACGAAGGCCGGCGGTTCGGCAGGCTGGCGTTCGCGACTGGCGCTGGGTAGGAGCGCGTCGGTAACGACGACCGCGTGCGACATCCCGGAGGGTCGTAGTGCGCGAATGCACAAGGGGTTTTCATGCGCATCACGATGATCGGTTCCGGCTATGTGGGCCTCGTCTCCGGTGCCTGTTTCGCCGATTTCGGCCATGACGTTTGCTGCGTCGACAAGGATCAGGGCAAGATCGACCTGCTATTGCAGGGTGTGATGCCGATTTTCGAGCCGGGTCTGGAGGAACTGGTCGCGCGCAACGTCGCCGCGGGGCGCCTGCGCTTCACCACCGACCTGCCGGAGGGCGTGCGGGATGCGGAGGCGGTGTTCATCGCGGTCGGCACGCCGTCGCGCCGCGGCGATGGCCATGCCGACCTGTCCTACGTCTATGCGGCGGCGGAGGAGATCGGCCGCTCGCTGACCGGCTTCACCGTCATCGTCGACAAGTCCACCGTGCCCGTTGGTACCGGCGACGAGGTCGAGCGGATCATTCGCGAAGCGAACCCGGAGGCGGATT
This sequence comes from Sphingomonas longa, assembly GCF_016892685.1. Classification (NCBI taxonomy): domain Bacteria; kingdom Pseudomonadati; phylum Pseudomonadota; class Alphaproteobacteria; order Sphingomonadales; family Sphingomonadaceae; genus Sphingomonas; species Sphingomonas longa. The sequence goes on along the minus strand of NZ_JAFEMC010000001.1, from coordinate 726,668 downwards.
TCGCCGTCACCTCTAACCCGGAGTTCCTGCGCGAGGGCGCGGCGATCGACGACTTCAAGCGGCCCGACCGCATCGTCATCGGCTCGGACGATCCGCGCGCGCTGGCGGTGCTGCGGCAGGTCTATCGGCCGTTGTACCTGAACAAGTCGCCAATCGTGGAGATGAGCCGGCGCGCGGCGGAACTGACCAAATATGCCGGCAACGCGTTCCTGGCGACCAAGATCACCTTCATCAACGAGATCGCCGACCTGTGCGAGAAGGTCGGCGCCGACGTACAGGACGTGGCGCGCGGCATCGGGTTGGACAAGCGGATCGGCGACAAGTTCCTGCATGCGGGTCCGGGCTATGGCGGATCGTGCTTCCCCAAGGATACATTGGCGCTGCTGAAGACCGCCGACGATTTCGAGGCGCCGCAGCGGATCGTCGAGACGGTCGCGGCGGTCAACGACCATCGCAAGCGCGCGATGGGCCGCAAGGTCATCGCGGCAATGGGCGGCGACGTGCGCGGCAAGACGGTTGCGGTGCTCGGCCTGACGTTCAAGCCCAACACCGACGACATGCGCGACAGCCCGGCAATCGCGGTGATCCAGACATTGCAGGACGCAGGTGCGACCGTGCGCGCCTATGATCCCGAGGGGATGGAGCAGGCGAAGCAGGTGCTCGACACCGTCGTCTATTGCGAGGGCGCGTACCAGACGATGGAGGGTGCGGACGCGCTGGCGATCGTGACCGAGTGGGACGCATTCCGCGCGCTCGATCTCCGCCGCGTCAAGTCGCTGCTGACCGAGCCGGTGATCGTCGACCTGCGCAACGTCTATCCGCGCGACATGGTCGAGGAGGCCGGCTTCACCTATTACGCAGTGGGACGCTAACCGAGCATCAGCCGCGCCCCGATCGCGAGGAACAGGGCCGGTGGCATCGCCACCAACCCGACCTTCAGGAAGCGCAGGAAGCCGACATCCTCCCCCTCGCGCCGGATCGCCGCGAGCCACAGGATCGTGGCGAGCGAACCGGTGATCGACAGGTTCGGACCGAGGTCGACGCCGATCAACAGCGCGTCGACGACGATCCGCGGCGGCTGCGCCTGCGCGATCGTGCTGGCGGCGATCAGGCCGGCGGGCAGGTTGTTGGTCAGGTTGGATGCAAACGCGAGAACCGCGCCGGATACCGCGGCTGCTTCGGTGGGCGACGCGGCGGAATAGGTGCGGAGATGGCCGGCCAGCGCCGCGACCACGCCGGTGCGATCCAGCCCCTCGACCAGCACGAACAGCCCTGCGACGAGCGGCAGCACCGACCACGATACGTCGCGAGCGATCGGAAGCGGCGACCGCCGACTGCCGACGCACACCAGCGCGGTCGTTACGATCCCGGCGAGGCATGTGGGCAGGCCCAACTCCCGGTCCAGCGCCGACGCCGTCACCAGCACCGCCGCCGTCGCGACAATGCCAGCCAGCGCGAGCGCACCGCCGCGCGACAGGAGAAGCGGCTCGACGTTGCTTTCACAAGGCATCGCCAGCCGCTCCCGCTCGATCCAGCGCAATGCCAGGAAGGTTGCCAAGATCGCCAGCGCCGAGGGTAGCGCGAACGATGCCAGCCATACGCCGAGCGGGGGCATATGGCCGCCGTACAGCACCAGATTGGCGGGGTTGGAGATCGGGAGCACGAAGCTGGCGGCGTTGGCGACGAGCGCACAGGCGAACAGCATCGGCAGCGGGTCCGCTTTGGCCCGCCGCGCTGCCGCATAGACGGCGGGGGTCAGCACCACCGCAGTGGCATCGTTGGACAGGAAGGTCGTGACCAGTACACCGACCGCGAACACCAAAGCGAACAGCCGCGTCGAAGAACCGTTGGCGTGTCGTACGGCCTGCACGGCGACCCAGTCGAACAGCCCCGCCTGCCGGGCGGTTTCCGACAGCAGCATCATGCCGATCAGGAACAGGTAGACGTCTGCGCCCTTCATCACTGCGGCAAGGGCGAGCGTCGGGGAGATCAGCCCCGTGCCGACCAGCACCGCCGCGCCGGCGACCGCCCATACCGCCTCCGGGAGTCGGAACGGGCGCACGATGACGCCGACGGTTGCGATCAGGCAGATGGCCCAGACGGCCAGTGCGGCTGAAGACGCTACCGACACGTCGCGTACCACGCTCAGGTCACCGCCGCCCGCTCGCGATACTCCGCGCGGTCCCACGCGCGCTCGCGCATCACTGCCGCCAGCGTATCGACCGCGCGCCAGACCTCCTCGTGGCTGGTGTACAGCGGTGTGAAGCCGAGCCGGAGTATGTCGGGCGCCCGGAAGTCGCCGACCACGGCGCGCGCGATCAATGCCTGACAGATCGCATATGCCTCCGGATGTCCGTAGGACACGTGGCTGCCACGCGCCGCCGGATCGCGCGGGCTCGCCAGCGTGAACCCATACTCTCCGCACAATTCGTCCATCAGGGTCACGAACAGCGAGGACAACGACCGCGACTTCGCGACCAGAGCGTCGAACGCGACCTCCTCGAACAGCTTCACACCTTCTTCCAGCGCGGCCAAGCCCAATATCGGCGGCGTGCCGCACAGGAAGCGGGCGATATCGGTGGCCGGCGCATAGCCGTCGTCGAAGGCGAAAGGCGCAGCGTGGCCCATCCAGCCCGACAGTGGCGATCGCAGCCGCGCCTGATGCCGTTCGGCCACGTACAGGAAGGCCGGGGCGCCTGGTCCACCGTTCAGATACTTGTATCCGCACCCCACCGCGAGATCGGCGTTGCAGCCGTTCAGGTCGATCGGCACCGCACCGACGCTGTGGCTCAGGTCCCACAGCACCAGCGCGCCCTTCGCCTGTGCGGCGGCGGTGATCCCGGCCATGTCGAGCATCGCGCTGGTCTTGTAGTGGACGTGGGTCAGCATCACGACCGCGACATCGTCGTCGATCGCCGCGACGATATCCTCGACCGGCAGCGTCCGCACCTGCGCCCCGACGCTCCACGCCGCGCCGTCGGCGACATACAGGTCGGTCGGAAAATTACCGGGCTCCGACAGGATCGTGGTCCGTCCGGGCGACGCCTTCACCGCCGCGACCAGCAGCTTGTAGAGGTTGACCGAGGTCGAATCGGTCACCAGAACTTCGTTCGCCTCCGCCCCGATCAGCGGTGCAATCCGGCCGCCGACCCGCCGCGCCGCGCCGATCCAGTCGGCGCTGTTCCAGCTGCCGATCAGGTCGCGGCCCCATTCACGCTCCACGACCTCCTTCAGCCGCGCAGCCGTGGTTCGCGGCAGCGCACCGAGCGAATTGCCGTCGAGATAGGTCACGCCCTCGGGCAGCGCGAACCGAGCGCGCATCGATGCCAGCGGGTCGACGGCATCGAGCGCGCGTGCGGCGTCGAGATCGGGATATTTGAGAAAGCGCGACATTCTGCATGATCCTATCGCGGCGACGCGGTAGGCGACGCAACCACAGTGTCCGATACGCTCTTTCCGGCAGCCCGCTATGGGACAATTTGGTTAGTAACGGATTGTTTACACATGTTGCGCGGCGAGACTAGGATCGCCCAAGCGCCGCGCCGGGGGAGGAGAGGGCAGTGAACACCGATCCGCCGCCGAAGGAGCGCGGCTATCCGTTATATTTCGGGTTGGGCGGCGCATTGCTGCTCGGCGCGGGCTTTTGGGTGGCGATCATCGGCCTGATCCTGTTTCTGTCGAAATAGGATCGGCAAGCCGGCGCATTGCCGCGTGTTTTGAACAGGCCGGAGCGCGCGGAAAGCCGCCGCTGGTGACCCCTACGAGAATCGAACTCGTGTTTTCGCCGTGAGAGGGCGACGTCCTAACCGCTAGACGAAGGGGCCGTCCGGTGGAGCGGCGCGTTTATGGAAGGGGACGGCGGACGTCAAGCGCGATCACGCGGGTCCCACGCATTTCCCAGGTACCCCGCTCGCCGGCGCCGCCCCCATCAGCTCAGGCAGCTACCTTCCGGCGCTCCGCCATTTCCGCGTTGAGCATTTCCGCCAGCAGGAACGCCAGCTCCAGGCTCTGGCCTGCATTCAGGCGCGGGTCGCAGTGAGTGTGGTAGCGGTCGGCCAGCGATTGCTCGGTCACGTCGACGGCACCGCCGGTGCATTCGGTGACGTTCTGGCCCGTCATCTCGGCATGGATGCCGCCGGCATGGGTGCCTTCGGCGCGGTGGACGGCGAAGAATCCGCGCACTTCGGCGAGGATGCGGTCGAACGGGCGAGTCTTGTAGCCGGTCACCGCCTTCACGGTGTTGCCGTGCATCGGATCGCAGCTCCAGACCACCGGATGTCCCTCGCGGGTGACGGCGCGGACGAGGCGCGGCAGCCCGGCCTCGATCTTGTCGTACCCGTATCGGGTGATGAGCGTCATGCGGCCGGGCACGCGGCCCGGGTTGAGCGTGTCCAGCATCCGCAACAGATCGTCGGGCTCCAACGAGGGGCCGCACTTGATGCCGATCGGGTTGCCGATGCCGCGCAGGAACTCGACATGCGCCGAGCCCTCGAACCGGGTGCGGTCGCCGATCCACAGGAAGTGGGCGGAGGTGTCGTACCAGTCGCCGGTCAACGAATCCTGCCGCGTCATCGCCTGCTCGAACGGCAGCAGCAGCGCTTCGTGGCTGGTGTAGAAATGCGTCTGCGCCAGTTGCGGCACCGTTTCCGGGTCGATCCCGCAAGCCGCCATGAACTCCAGCGCCTCACCGATGCGGTCGGCGGTTTCGGTGTATTTCTTGGCCCACGGGCTGCGGCCCATGAAATCGTGCGTCCAGCGATGCACCTGATGCAGGTTCGCGTAGCCGCCCTGCGCGAAGGCGCGCAGCAGGTTCAGCGTCGCCGCGCCCTGCGCATAAGCGCGGATCAGGCGCTGCGGGTCGGGGATGCGCGCTTCGGGCGTGAAAGCAATGTCGTTGATGTTGTCGCCGCGGTAGCTGGGCAGTTCGACGCCGTCGATCGTCTCGGTCGCGGTCGAGCGGGGCTTGGCGAACTGGCCCGCCATGCGGCCGACCTTCACGACCGGCAGCTTCGAAGCCCAGGTCAGCACGACCGCCATCTGCAGGATGACGCGGAACGTATCGCGGATGTTGTTCGCGCTATGCTCGGCGAAGCTCTCCGCACAATCGCCGCCCTGAAGCAGGAAGCCGCGCCCGGCCGAAACCTCCGCCAGCTCGGCGGTCAGACTGCGCGCTTCGCCGGCAAAGACGAGTGGTGGATAGGTGGCGAGCGTGTCGGTGGCGGACTTCAGCGCGGCGGCATCCGGATAGTCGGGCATCTGGCGCGCGTCGGCGGCGTTCCAGCTTTCGGGGGCCCAGTTGGCGGCCATAACGAGTCCTTGCACGATGACGATGTCACTCGCCCATGCGCCATCGGTGCCGCCTGCGCAAATCGTTTGGACCCTTTCCGCAGCCGCCCGAAAGCGTGGCTTGGCCGCGCGATAGTTAACCGAAGCTCAGCGGCGGATGACGCGGCCCGACACGATGCCCGACATCTCCAGCCGCGCGCCTGGCTCCAGGATGATATCGCCGCGAACCATGCCGCCGAGCCGTAACAATCTGCCCGACCGCACCGTGATGTCGCCGGCGACCATGCCGGCCATATCCGTGTCGTGCTCCACGACGAGCGGTTGCGCGATCATCCCCGATATCCTGTCCATGATCGCCAAACGCCCGGAAATAGCTTCCGTTTCCTCAATAGCCTGCGTCGAGATCGACGACGTTGCGCATCGGCCCGCCGGCCAGATAGGCGCGCAGATTGTCGCAGAACAGCGCCGCGCCGCGCTGGAACATCGTCGTCTGGCTGCGCCCGGACAGGTGCATCGTCACCAGCGTATTGGGCGTGGACCAGAGCGGATGATCCTTGGGCAGCGGTTCCGGGTCGGTCGGGTCGAGCATCGCGCCGGCGATCGATCCCCCGGTCAAGGCAGCGATCAATGCATCCTGATCGATCATGTCGCCGCGCGCGATATTCACGATCCACGCACCCGGCTTCATCGCCGCCAACTCCGCCTCGCCGATCAGGGCGCGCGTCGATCCGGTGGACGGCGCGGCGAGGACGATCCAGTCGTATTCGCCGACCCGCGGCTTCCACGCGTCGGCGGCCAGCGTGCCGTCGCGACCCGAGCGGGTGACCCCCGTCACCTCCACCCCGAACGCCGCCAGCCGCGTGCCGATCAGCCGCCCGATCGTGCCATAGCCGACGACCAGCGCCCGGCTGCCGTCCAGTTCCAGCTTGCCGGGCGCGTCCCAGGGCCATTCGCGCGCGTCGTACAGCCGGACGACCGTATCGAAGCGTTTCGCCGCGGCGAGCACCATCATCACGGCATATTCCGCGACGGTGACCGCGTTGATGCCGCTGCCGTTCGTCACCGTCACGCCGCGCTCGCGCAGCATCGGCAGCGGAAATGCGTCGAGCCCGGCATAGATCGTCGACACCCAGCGCAGCGACGGACCGCCTGCCGCGAGCACTTCGGCGACGAGGTGGCTGGGTTGCAGGTCGACCCAGGCGATTTCGGAGTCCGCGATGCCAGCCTTGGCCTCTTCGACGGTGGCAAACCACGAGGTCGTCGCGCCGGCCGGCAGATGCGGCTCCAGCAGGGGGCGGGCAGGGGCGGGCAGGACCAGTTTCATCGACATGCGCGTGATCTTCGCCTCCCCGAACCATGATTATCCGGCAGATCATTCGCCGGTTTCGGCCGTGCTGCCAAATGCAAACGCGCATTAACCATTCGGTAGCGACTCGGAGCTTACGACTTACTTCATGATTGGCCGGTCGCGTTCGCCAGAGCGGGGGTTCGGCGATGGATCGCAGCCGGGAACGGGGAACGACGATGAACCAGTCTGAACGCAAGATGCTCGATTGCCTGAAGCGCGGTCGTGACCAGTATGGTGTCGTCGCCGTGAAGGCGGAGTTCGAGGCGGAGGGGACGCGTCCCGACGAATTGCTGCGCCTGCTGGAACTGGCCCGCCGTGCCGATGTCGACGTCGCGCTGAAGATCGGCGGGTGCGAAGCGGTGTCCGACCTGCTCGCGTCGCGGCTGTACGGCATCGACTACATCATCGCACCGATGGTCGAGACGCCCTATGCGTTGAGCAAGTTCGTCGAGGCGCGCACGAAGGTCTATGGCGATGCCGACGACACGCGCTTCCTGTTCAATCTCGAAACCGAAACGACGCTGCAAAACCTCGATGCGATGCTGCCTATCGCCAAGGCGAGCGGCACCGGCGTCGTGTTCGGCCGCGTCGACTTCACGCTGTCCCGCGGCATGGCGCGGACCGCGATCAACGATCGCTCGATCACCGATGCCGTACTGATTGTCGCGCATGCCTGTTGCGAGCATGATCTGGAGCTGGTGGTCGGCGGATCGGTGTCCGCCGACGCAGTGCCGGCGCTGCGCGAGATCCAGGCGATCCGCCTCGACCGGTTCGAAACGCGGAAGGTCATCTTCGAGGGCGAAGCCGCGGCGCTGGCGTCGATCGAGGCCGGCATTGCCAATGCCGTCGAGTTCGAGCTGGAATGGCTCCGAAACAAGCGCGACCATTATCAGCGGATCGCGTCCGAGGATCAGGCGCGCATCGCGATGATGGAAAAGCGCGTGCGTGCCGATGCCCCCGCGGTTATGCCGTTCGTCCGGGCCGCCTGAGGCGACCGGACACCGACGCAGCGTGCCCGCATCGGCACAGCCGAAGGGGATCAGTCCTGATGCATGACCTTCATCAGCCGGTGGCGGCGTTGCTGGCGCGCGTCGGCGAAACCGTCGTCATGCCCCGGTTCCGCAACCTCGCCGCCGATGAGATCGTCGAGAAGTCACGCGGCGAGCTCGTCACCGTCGCCGACCGCGAAGCCGAAGTCCGGCTGTTCGAGGGATTGGCGACGATCGATCCCGGCGTGCGCATCGTCGGCGAGGAGGCCTGCGCCGCCGATCCTTCGCTGATGAACGATCTCGGCCGCGGCCGCATCTGGATCATCGATCCAATCGACGGCACTGCCAACTTCGCCGCCGGTCGCGAGCCGTTCGGCATCATCGTCGCGCTGGTCGAGGATGGATCGACCGTTGCCGGCTGGCTGTACGATCCCGTCTCGGGCCGGGTCTGCCACGCGATCGCGGGTGGCGGCGCGTTCGTGGACGGCACACCGATCCGCGCGTCCAGCGACACGCGCGAACGCCGGGTGGCGACGTTGGCGACGCGCTTCATGACCGATGCCGCGAGCAACAAGGTGATCGCCCGCGCCGGGCCGGTGTACGATGTCCAGCCGATCCCGTTCTGCGCCGCCGAACATTATCCGAGGCTCGTCGACGGGACTTACGACATCGCGTTGTTCCAGCGCACGCTGCCTTGGGACCACGCCGCCGGCGCGCTGTTCCTGACGGAGGCGGGCGGACTCGTGACCCGCTGGGACGGAACGCCCTACCGGATCGACGACGGCAATATCGGGCTGGTGGCCGCATCGTCCGAGCTTGCGTGGCAGCAGGCGATGGACGTGCTGCGCCCCTACGAAACCGGCTTCGCGGAGACCGCATGACGATCGCTGTACTGGTAACCGGCGGCCGGGGGATGCTCGGCCGTGCGTTGGCGCTCGAGGCGGGACGCTTCCCGGCACTGACGGTACATGCGCCGGGCCGGGACGAGCTCGATGTCCGCGATCCCGCCGCGCTCGATCGCTGGGCCGACCGGATCGCGAGCGGCTGGATCATCCACTGCGCCGCGCGCGTCGATGTCGAGGGCTGCGCGCGCGAACCGGAGGCGGCGCGGGAGACGATCGTGACCGGCACTCGCAACGCCGTCGCGCTGGCGAAGCGAGTGGGCGCGCGGTTCGTGTATCCGCAATCCTTCCTGACCTACGACGGCGCGGCCAACCCCATCCCGGAGGACGAGCCGCCGCGTCCGCTGTCGTTTTACGGCGAACTGAAGCTGGAAGCGGAGCGGGAGGTCACGGCCGCGATCCCCGACGCGACGATCCTGCGCATGGCCGGCTTTTTCGGGGGCGAGGAGGCGGACAAGAACTTCGTCGGCCGCATCATCCCCGTCATGCGTGCGGCGATCGACCGGGGCGAGACGCGGTTCGAGGTGGGCGATCGCGCCTGGCAGCCGACCTGGACCAACGATCTCGCCTTCAACACGCTGGCGCTGGTCGCGGCGGGCGCATCGGGCAGCTACCAGATGGCGTGCCGCGGCGAGGCGACCTTCGCGCAGATCGCGGCGGAGATCGTCCGCGCGCTCGGCTGGTCGGACCGGCTGGAAGTCGTCACCGTCGCCGCCACGGCCGTATCGGGCAACGAGCTCGGCCGTCGCCCCGATCGCGCCGTACTCAGTTGCGCGCGGCTGGAGGCGGAGGGGCGCAATTTGCAACGCGACTGGCGCGCGACGCTGCACGCCTATCTGTCGCATCCGTTCTTCGATCGTTACCGGCTGGAGCCTGCCCGATGACCCGTCTTCTCGACCCGCTGGAGCGGCCCGGCTTCATCACCTTGCGCAACCGCACCGTCATGTCGGCGATGAGCCGCAGCTTCGCGGGCGAGGGCCGGCATGCGACCGACGCGATGCGCGACTATTACAAGCGCCGCGCGGATGGCGGCGTCGGCCTGATCCTGACCGAGGGCACGATCATCCATCGGAGCGGCGACGGCTGGAAGGACGCGCCCTATATCGCCACCGACGCGCATGCCGAAAGCTGGCGCAAGGTCGTCGATGGCGTGCATGAGGGCGGGGCGAAGATCGCCTGTCAGCTTTGGCATATGGGCCGGATCAGCCATTCCGACTTCACCGGCGACGCCCCGGTCAGCAGCACCGATCGCGCCGCGGAGGGCGTCAACCGGCAGAACGACAAACCTTATGGCGTACCCCGCGCGCTCGACGCGGACGAGATGCCGACGATCTACGGCTATTTCGCCGATGCCGCGCGTCGCGCGATCGATGTCGGGTTCGATGCGGTCGAACTGCACACGGGGCACGGTTATCTCGCCGACCAGTTCCTCGATGCGCGCGTCAACGATCGCACCGACCGCTATGGCGGCTCGGTCGAGAACCGCTGCCGCTTCGTGCTGGAACTGGTGGAGGCGGTGCTCGCCGCCGTACCTGCGGACAAGGTGATCGCGCGGATCAGCCCGTCGCGGACGATGGGCGGGCTCTACGAGTGGCCCGACATCGACGCCATGCTCGCCTATTTGCTGCCGGAACTGCGCAGGCTGGGCCTCGTCGCGCTGGACGTGAGCGGCGCGGGGTCGGTCTATGCCGATACGTCCGGCCCCGCGGTGCGCAAGATCAGGCCGCTATGGAAAGGCGTGCTGATCGGCGGTGCGTCGCTGTCGATCGAAGAGGCGGAGGCGGAGGTGGAGTCCGGACTGCTCGACGCCGTCACCTGGGGCCGGGCGTTCATCGCCAATCCAGACCTCGCGAGGAAGATCGCGGCGCGCGAGGCGTTCGTACCGTTCGACAATGCGATGCGAGACACCTTGGCGTGAACGTCGCGTTAACCATCTATTTCGCATAGGAGACGGCATCATCCGCATACCGGAGCCGTCATGACCCTGCCCGCCGCCAGCGATCTCGCCACCGATCCCGATACCTTGATGAAGATGGCGCAGGATTGCGACGAGCCGCAGCTCCGCGGGCTGATCCTCGATCTGGTCGGGCAATATGCCCGGTCCTTCCACGCGCCAAAGCCGTTCGTCGCAGGTCAGAGCCCGGTGCCGGTGTCGGGTAAGGTCTACGGCGAGGCGGACATGCGGTCGCTGGTCGACAGCTCGCTCGATTTTTGGCTGACTACCGGTCGCTTCAACGACGAGTTCGAGCGCAAGCTGGCGGCGCGGCTGGGCGTGAAGCATGCGCTGACGACCAATTCCGGCTCGTCCGCGAACCTGCTGGCGCTGTCGACGCTGACTTCGCATTATCTGCGCGGTGAAGCACTGAAGCCGGGCGACGAGGTCATCACCGTCGCCACCGGTTTCCCGACGACGGTCAATCCGTCGCTGCAATACGGGCTGGTGCCGGTGTTCGTCGATGTCGACATCCCGACCTACAATGTGAAGCCCGAGATGATCGAGGCGGCGGTGTCCGACAGGACGCGCGCGATCATGATCGCGCATACGCTGGGCAACCCGTTCGACATCGCTGAGGTGATGCGGGTGGCGGAGAAGTACGGTCTGTTCGTGGTAGAGGACACGTGCGACGCGCTGGGTGCCACGTATAACGGCCAGCATGTCGGCACGTTCGGCGATATCGGCACGCTGAGCTTCTATCCCGCCCACCACATCACGATGGGCGAGGGCGGGGCGGTGTTCACCGACAAGCCGCGGCTGAAGCGCGTCATCGAATCGATGCGCGATTGGGGTCGCGACTGCTGGTGCGCGCCGGGCATGGACAATACCTGCGGCAAGCGGTTCGCGCGCAAGCTGGGCAGCCTGCCAACCGGCTACGACCACAAATACACGTACAGCCACGCCGGCTATAATCTGAAGATCACCGACATGCAGGCGGCGGTCGGGGTCGCGCAACTCGATCGCGTGGACGAGTTCGTCGCCGCGCGTCGCCGCAACTTCGCCCTGCTGACGGAGGCGCTGAAGCCGCTGGAAGACGTGCTGATCCTACCAGAGGCGACGCCGAACAGCGACCCGTCCTGGTTCGGTTATCCGATCACGATACGGCCGGAATCGGGTCTGCTGCGTGACGAGCTGACCCAGTGGCTGGATGCGAACCGGATCGGCACACGCCTGTTGTTCGGCGGCAACCTGTTACGCCAGCCCTATATGCGCCACCGTGAGTATCGCGTGGTCGGGGAGCTGACCAACGCCGACCTCGTCACCCATCACACCTTCTGGATCGGCCTCTATCCCGGCCTGACCGAGGATCACATCGCGTTCCAGGTCGACATGATCCGCCGCTTCGTCGCGGGTGCGCGGGTCGCGAGCGCGGCATGATCCGGGTTGCCGACTATATCGCCAACGCGCTGGCCGATTTCGGCATCACCGATGCCTTCGTCCTGACCGGCGGCGGCTCGATGCACCTGAACGACGCGTTCGGCCTGCATCCCGGTCTGCGCTGCCTGTTCCTGCATCATGAGCAGGCCTCCGCGATCGCGGCGGAAAGCTATGGCCGGTTGCTGGGGCGGCCGGCGCTGGTCAATGTCACCACCGGTCCCGGCGGCGTCAACGCGCTGAACGGCGTCTACGGCGCCTATGTCGATTCGATCCCGATGGTGGTCGTGTCCGGGCAGGTGAAGCGCGAGACCTACGCACCGTTCATCGACCCGCGCCTGCGTCAGCTGGGCGATCAGGAGGTCGACATTGTCCGCATGGCGGCCGGCATCACCAAATACGCCGTGGTGCTGGATCAGCCGACCGACGTCCGCAAGGTCGTGGAGAAGGCGCTGCACCTCGCTGTGCGCGGCCGGCCCGGCCCGGTCTGGATCGACATTCCCGGCGACGTGCAGGGCGCGCTGGTCGATCCGGCCTTGCTGGAGGGCTACGACCCCGCCGCCGACGATCACCACGGCGAGGCGACGAATACCGCCGCCGAGCAGGGGCTGCTTACCGGACACGCGCTTGACGCCGAAGTGTCGGCGATGCTGGACGAGCTGTACGCCGCCGAGCGGCCGGTGGTGCTCGCCGGTGCGGGCGTGCGGCTGTCGGGGCAACACGCGCCATTCCTGAAGTTCGTGGAGCGGATCGGCGTGCCCGTCGTCACCGGCTGGAACGCGCACGACACCGTGCCCGACGATCATCCGCTCTACGTCGGGCGGCCCGGATCGCTGGGCAACCGCGGTGGCAATTTCGCGATTCAGACGGCCGATTACGTCCTGATCCTCGGATCGCGCCTCAACATCCGCCAGGTCAGCTTCAACTGGCAGAGCTTCGCCCGCGATGCGAAGGTGGCGATGGTCGAGGTCGATGCGGCGGAGCTCGCCAAGCCGACGCTGTCGATCGATCGCCCGATCCACGCCGATCTGCGCGACTTCTTCGCCGCGGCCGCAACCGCGACGGCGCCGGCCACCGACAATCGGGCCGCCCGCGCCGGCTTCCTCGCACGCAGCCGGACGCGGACCGAGCGCTACCCCGTCGTGCTCGAGGAGTACCGCACGCAGGAATCGCCGATCAACCCGTACGTCTTCGGCGAAGCGCTGTTCGCGGAACTGGAGGAGGGCGACATCGTCGTGACCGGTGATGGCACGGCGTGCGTCACGATCTTCCAGGCGGCGGTGCTCAAGAAGGGACAGCGCCTCTACACCAATTCCGGCTGCGCCTCGATGGGGTACGATCTGCCTGCTGCGATCGGCGCGTTCTACGCGTCGGGGGCTAAGCGCGTCGTCTGTCTGGCCGGCGACGGTAGCATCATGATGAACCTTCAGGAATTGCAGACGATCGTCGGCGCGCAGATGCCGATCAAGATCTTCCTCCTGAACAACGACGGCTATCATTCTATCCGTCAGGCACAGCAGAGCTACTTCCCGACCAACATCGTCGGCTGCGGCCCCGACAGCGGCGTGACCTTCCCCAACTTCCAGCGGCTGTCGGGCGGTTTCGGCATTCCGGCATCCGGCGTCGACAACCACACCGACCTGCCCTCCGCGATCCGCGCAGCGCTGGCCGGCGAGGGGCCGCATCTGTGCGAAGTCATGATCGACAAGCGTCAGGGCTTCGCGCCGCGGCTGTCCTCGCGCCGGTTGGACGACGGCACGATGGTCACGTCGCCGCTGGAGGACATGGCTCCGTTCTTGCCACGCGAAGAACTGGCGGAGATGATGGCGATATGAGCGACTGGCGGGCGGGGGTCCGCGCCCGCCAGCGGCTGACGCCCGCCGCCGCCGATGCGCTCTCCGCGAGTGGCCGGCGCATCGTCGTGACGGGGGCTGGCGGCTGGCTGGGGCTGGCGACGCTGGAATTGCTTCGGTTCGCGCTGGGCGAGAGCTTCGCCGATCGCGTCCACGCGCTCGGCGCGTCGGCCCGCACGCTGACGCTGCGCGACGGCACGACGATCGATCAACGGCCGCTAGCCGAGATCGGAAGTTTGCCGCCCGCTCCGACGCTGGTCCTGCATCTCGCGTTCCTGACCAAGGACCGGGTCGCCGACATCGCCGCAGGCGACTATGCGGCGGCGAACGAGGCGCTTAGCGGCTTGGTGCTGGAGGCGCTTGGACCGATCGGCGCGACGGGGGTGTTCGTCGCGTCGTCCGGCGCCGCGCGTTTTGCCGACGACCCGGGCGCGGGGGCGGACATGCGCCTCTACGGTCTGCTGAAGTGCCGCGACGAACGCGACTTTGCTGCCTGGGCGCGCGCGACCGGTGGCACCGCCGTAGTTGCTCGCATCTTCAACGTCACCGGCCCGTACATGAACAAGCATCAGGCTTATGCGATGGCGGCGTTCATCCTCGATGCGCTCGCCGATCGTCCGATCACCGTCCGCGCGCCGCACCGCGTCGTCCGCGGCTATGTCGCGATCCGGGAGCTGATGTCGCTCGTCGTCCTGCTGTTGCTCGCGGAACCGGGCGTTCACGCCTTCGACACCGGCGGCGAGCCGCTCGAACTCGCACAGGTCGGCGCGGCGGTGGCGGATGTGCTCGGCGGTGAGATCACGCGCGCACCGATCGGGTCGGACCGGGTCGACGAATATAGCGGCGACCGCCGCGCGTACGAGGCCCTGTTAACCCGCCACGGCATCACGGCCGTGCCGCTGGGCGACCAGATCGCCGATACCGCGGAGGCGATGGTGCCCGAGTGGGAGCATGTCCGGTGACGCCGCCCCCGACCCTGATCGGTTCGCTTCGCCGAACACGCGCGCTGCGATCCCCGAACTTGCGGCGGGCTCTGTTCGGCGTGGCGCTGGCAATCTGTGCGATGCTGGCGTTTTATCCGGAGCGGCACCGGGCAGCGGTCACGTTGCTGGTGGCCGATCCCGCGGATCGGCCTGCGCGCTCATTTCCCGACACGCGCGATCGTCCTGTCGTGCAGGCGGTGCTGCGGATCGCCCGCAGCATCGAGGTCCGCCAACGCGTTCTGAGACGGCTTAGGCTGATCACACGACTGGACCTCGCGGACGAACTGACTGCGCAGCGCTGGCTGGACGACCATGTCGTCACTCGCACGATGCGTGGCGGCATCGTCCAGATCGAAGCGGCGCTAGGCGACGCCGCCTTCGCCCGGCAGATCGTCGCGGCGTATCAAGTGGCTACGCAGAAGCGGCTTGGCGAGATCGCAGCCGGGCAGCCATCCTTCGCGATGGTGCGCGTGCTCGAACCGGCGTTCGTCGACCCCGCACGGCAGTACAACACCGGCCCGGCGGCGATCGGCGTGCTGATCCTGCTCGTGGGGCTGGGCATCGAATTCTATGGCTGGCGACCGCCGGTTGGGAGGGAGCGACCGTGACGACCGATAGACCGGGTATTTCCGTCGTCATCCCGTGCTACAACGAGGAAGACAACGCCGCGCAAATCGCCGCGGCGGTCGTCGCGGAGCTGGAACGGGCGCGGGCCAGTTTCGAAATCATCTTCATCGACAACGCCTCGACCGATCGCACGGCCGAGATCGTCCGCGGCCTGTGCGCAGCCGATCCGCGCGTCCGCCTGATCGTCAACACGCGCAATTTCGGGCAGATGCGTTCCCCGACGCACGGCATCTTCCAGGCGCGCGGCCGGGCCGTCGTCGGCATGTGCGCCGATTTTCAGGACCCACCGGAGTTGCTCGGCCGCTTCGTGGAGCAGTGGCGCGCCGGGTTCGATATCGTGCTGGGCGTGCGCGAGCAGGGGCGATCGACCTTCGTGTTCGGCTCGCTCCGCCGTATCTTCTACTGGTTCGCTGGCAAAGTCGGGGAGTACCGGATCATCCCCGACGCGACCGGCTTCGGCCTTTACGACCGCAAGGTGGTGGACGCGATCGCCTCGCTGCGCGAGCCGGAGCCGTTCTTCCGCGGCATGCTGGTGGAGACCGGCTATCCGGTCGACATCGTCCGATATCCGAGGCCGGGCCGGCTGCGGGGCGTGTCGAAGAACAACTTCCTGACGTTGCTCGACTTCGCGCTGTCGGGGCTGGCGAGTTCGTCCAAGAACCTGATCCGCCTGACCTTTCCGGTTGCGGCGCTGTGCGGGATGCTGGCGGCCATGTCGCTGGTCGCCGCGCCGATCGCGTGGCTGGTGGGCGGCGCGGGTGGCTGGTGGCTGGTTGCGGCGGTGGTGCAGCTGCAATTCGCGCTGTTGTTCGGATTCCTCGGGTTGATCGGCGATCAGGCGCGGCTGGTGTCCGAGCGCACGCGCGGCACGCCGCTGGTGGTCGAGCGGGAGCGGGTCAACTTTCCGGCGGAGCCACGCCTTCCTGTCGAGCCGCGGAGGTGATTCACCTCATCGAATGGTCGCGGCTGGCGCAGATATGGCGCTATTATCAGGCGGGCATCCTGAATGCGGCGTTCGGTTTCGGGCTGTTCGCGCTGTTCGTGTGGCTCGGTCTGAACCTGTACATAGCGCAAGTCGTGGCGCATGCGATCGGCGTGGCGTTCAATTACGTCACCTATTCGCGCCACGTCTTTCGAGCCGCCGGGCCGGCCAAATTGCGATTCGCGACCTCCTACATGGTCAATTACCTGATCAGCCTCGTCACGCTCGCGGGGGCGGACCGGCTGGTGCAGTCCGACTATCTGGCGGGGTTCCTTGCGCTCGTCCTGACCTCGTTCATCAACTACTTCGTCCTGAAACACTGGGTGTTCCGGGACGCCGCCGCCGGATGAAGCCGGCGCGGGTCAGGCCGATCGGTCACTGGCTGGAGCCGTTGCTGGCGATCGTCATCCTCGCGGGTCTGGCGCGAGCGATGATCCACGTGTGGACGCACGGCTATCTGCCGCAGCCCTACTTCCACGAAGCAGGCGAGGTGTGGATGGACTGGTTCAGCACCGCCGGCTGGGCGCGCGATCCGGGCACCTATGACAGCTGGGGCTCGGTCTACCCGCCGCTGACCTTCGTCCTGTTGAAGCTGATGGGGCTGCCCTTTTGCTACATGCAGGGCGGGGGCGGTGAGGGCGGCTATGCGGCGCGGGGCTGCGACTGGCTCGGCGCGGTTGCGATCCACGCGATCTTCGTGCTGAACGTCGTGCTGATCGCCCGGACCTTCGTCCGGATCGATCGCAGGACGGCGTGGCCGCGCGCCGTCGCCTTGTCCGCCGGGCTGCCGATGACGGCGGCGCTCGAACGCGGCAACCTCATCCTGCTGGCGTTCACCGGGCTGATCCTCGCCTATGGACCGTTGCTGAGGTCAGCGCGCTGGCGGTGGGTGGCAGTCGCGTGCGCGATCAACCTCAAGCCGTATTTGATCGCGACGCTTTTCCCGCAATTGCTGCGCCGCCGCTGGCGCTGGTTCGAGGGCGCGGTGTTCGCCGTGGTGATCGTGTACCTCGTGAGCTTCGCGATGCTCGGCCGGGGGACGCCGTGGGAGATCGTGACGAACATCACCGGCTTCGCGGAGGGGCAGGCGGATGCGCTGCCCAACCTCTGGTACGCCTTCACCTACGCATCGACGATGACGCTGTTGCAGGCCGGCGACCTGCCCGTCGCGTCGCTGATCGGCGCGGCGAACGTCGATGCGTTGCTCGTGGTGCTGCCGGCGCTGACCCTGATCGTTCAAGGCTTCATCGTCGCCGCCGCCGCGGCGGCATGGCTGCGGCCCGAAGCGGTGCCGATGTTCCGGCTGACGGCGCTCGGCCTGTGTTTCGCCCTGGTGACGAGCGAGGCCGGTGGCTACGCCGCGATGCTGCCGATCCTGTTCGTGTTCATGGAGCCGTGGCGTGGACCGGCACGCAAATGCGCGATCGTCGCCTGCTACCTGATCTGCATCCCGCTCGACTGGCCGCTTTATTCCATGCCGCCGCTTGTCCGCGAGACCTTCTTCGGCGGCCGGGTGCAACCGGTCGATTACGCCATCATGCTCGGACCCTTCGTTCGGCCGATGCTGAACATGTCCATCCCCGTCGCGCTCGCCTGCCTGACCCTCCGAGAGGTTTGGGACGACATCCGCGGACAACGCTGGCGGTCGCGCCGGCGATTTCGGCACGACCTGCACATCCTGACGGGGGAGGGGCAGGCGGTCAGGCCGGCGTGATGCCGATCCCCGACCGCGCCGAATAGTCCGCCAGTTGCTCCAGCGTCACTGCACGCGCGTCCTCGCCGGCGGCGGTGCGCCGGTGCCAGTCGACGATCCATTCGAGCGCCTCGCCCAGCGGCAGCGCCGGCCGCCAGCCGAGCATCGCCCGCGCCTTCGAACAGTCGAGCCGCAGCAGCCCGGCTTCGTGCGGGACGGCGCCGCCAAATGCGACCGGCGCGGCGGCGTCTCCGCCCCAAGCGGCGCGCATCCGATCCACGATCCACGACACCGGCCGGGCATCGTCGTCCGCCGGCCCGAAGTTCCACGCGTCCGGGAAGCCCGCGTCCTTTGCCAGCAAGCGCTCCGCGATCATCAGATAGCCGCCGAGCGCCTCCAGCACATGCTGCCACGGCCGCACCGCGTCGGGCGCACGGATCGCCGGCGCGACCCCCATCTCGAACGCGCGGACCAGATCCGGAACGAGCCGGTCCGCGGCCCAGTCGCCACCGCCGATGACGTTGCCCGCGCGCACCGAGGCTAGGCCGATGCCGTCTCGCTCGAAGAACGACCGGCGATAGGCGGCGACGACCAGCTCCGCCGCACCCTTGCTGCTGCTGTACGGGTCGTGGCCGCCCATCGGATCGCTCTCGCGGTACGGCCACACCCACTCGCGGTTCTCGTAGCATTTGTCGGTCGTGATGCAGACGAACGCCGTGACGCTGCCCGCACGTCGTGCCGCTTCCAGCGTGTGGACGGTGCCCATCACGTTCGTGGCATAGGTTTCGACAGGCTCGTCATAGGACAGCCGCACGAGCGGTTGCGCGGCGAGGTGGAAGACGACGTCCGGCCGCGCCTCCGACATCGCAGCTTGCAGGGTCGGCAGATCGCGGATGTCGCCCTCTATATGGCGCACGACATCGCCTACCCGCGCCGCGTCGAACAGGCTGGGCGTGGTGGGCGGCGGCAGCGCGAAGCCGGTGACCTCCGCCCCCAATCGGTGCAACCATAGCGCCAGCCAGCCGCCTTTGAAGCCGGTATGCCCCGTCACGAAGACGCGGCGACCTGTCCAGTCCATCACCATCTTTTCCACGGTGGCCGGCCGCTGCTCCACAATTCTTCGAGATGCTGCTTGTCGCGCAATGTATCCATCGGCTGCCAGAACCCGTCATGCCGGAACGCGACCAGTTCGCCGCCCGCCGCCAGCACGTTGAGCGGTTCCTGCTCCCACAAGGTGTCCGGCCCCTCGACCAGGTCCAGCACCGACGGATCGGCGACGAAGAACCCGCCGTTAATGAGACCGCCGTCGCCAGCCGGCTTCTCGCGAAAGCTGGTGACGAGATCGCCGTCGAACTCCAGCGCGCCGAACCTCCCCGGCGGCGCGACGGCGGTGATCGTCGCCCGTCGGCCGTGGCTGCGGTGGAATGCCACCAGTTCCGCGACGTCGATGTCGGCGACCCCGTCGCCATAGGTAAAGCAGAACGGCTCGCCCTCGGTCAGATACGACCGGATCGCCGCCAGCCGGCCGCCGGTCATCGTCGTCGCGCCGGTTTCGACCAACGTGATCCGCCACGGCTCGCTGCGCGCGTGATGCACGTCGATCGCGTTCGTTTCGAGGTCGATCGTCACGTCGGCGGTATGCAGGAAGTAGTTCGCGAAGAACTCCTTGATGACATATCCCTTGTAGCCGAGGCAGATCACGAAGTCGTTGATCCCGCCCGCCGCGTAGATCTTCATGATGTGCCACAGGATCGGCATGCCGCCGATCTCGACCATCGGCTTGGGGCGGACCGACGTCTCTTCGCCGATCCTGCTGCCGAGCCCGCCGGCCAGGATTACCGCCCTCACAGTGCCTCCCTCGTTGACGCGGCCGGGTGTAGGCGCGGGGGAGGGTGTGTCAATCGCGCCGACGCTTCCCGTTACGTCAGGGGACGGCTATCGCGGCGGCGATGATCGCGCTCCTCCTGCTTGCCCTTCAGGCTCCCGACCTAGAGACGTTGCGTGCCGCCGACCTGCGCCTCGCCACGATCGGCCACCGGCTCTCGGTCGCCAACGTCGGCTTGTGCGACCGGCGAGCACCCGCGCCGGGGCTGGTGATCCACACACTAGACCAGTATCCGGTCGAGGAGCAGCCCGCCGCGCGCGCCACCTTCCGCTTCGCTGCCCCCGTATCGGTGGAGGCGGTCGTACCCGGCAGCGCCGCCGCCACCGCCGGCGTGCGCGCCAACGACGGCCTCGTCGCGATCGACGGTGCGCCCGTGCCGAAGTCCGCGACACCACCCACCTCCGCCACGCGGGAGGCGACGCTGAAGGTGCTGGCCGCGCGCCCTGCCGACCGGCCGCTGGCGCTGACGCTCGCCGATCGCGGCGTGACCGTTCCGGCCAGCCCCGGCTGCCGTACCGATTTCGAACTGATCCTCGGTCCCAAGATGACGGCGGAGGCGGACGGCACGACGGTGCGGATCGGTGTCCGTTTCCTCGAACGCTACACCGATGCGGAGGTCGCCGCCGTCGTTGCGCACGAGCTGTCGCATAACGTCCTCCACCACCGGAACCGGCTGGAGGCGGCGGGCGTCAAATGGGGCGTGCTGTCGGAGTTCGGGCGCAATGGCCGGCTGTTCCGGCGGACCGAGGACGAAGCGGACCAGCTATCCGTCGCGCTCCTCCACAATGCCGGGTACGATCCGCGCAACGCTGCGCGCTTCTGGCGAGAGCATGGCGGCGATATCGACGGCGGCCTGTTCCGCAGCCGCACGCACGCGTCGAGCAAGGACCGCGCCGCCGCGATCGATGCCGAGGCCGCACGCATCCCGAAGGATGCCGGACGCAACTGGACGCCGCCCCTGCTGGCGACGCGCGACCAGCCCCTAAAGTAGGGGCCGCCAGTCCCAGCCGATCGGGTCGCCGTCCATCACCTCGACACCCACCGCCGCCAGTTCGTCCCGGATCGCGTCGGACCGGGCGAAGTCCTTCGCCGCGCGCGCTTCGCGCCGCTCCACCAGCTTCGCCTCGATCCCGTCCGCATCGATCGTCGCGTCCGCCGGCCGCGTGCGCAGATCGGCGCGCGTCAGGGTCGCCAGCCCGAGGCCCAGCACGGCGTCGAACTCGGCCAGCGCCGCCAGCCGATCGCCTGC
Source organism: Sphingomonas longa (assembly GCF_016892685.1). Taxonomy (NCBI): domain Bacteria; kingdom Pseudomonadati; phylum Pseudomonadota; class Alphaproteobacteria; order Sphingomonadales; family Sphingomonadaceae; genus Sphingomonas; species Sphingomonas longa. The sequence goes on along the minus strand of NZ_JAFEMC010000001.1, from coordinate 705,501 downwards.
CGAAACCTTCTTGTCGGCCAGCAACTCGTCCAGCGCGATCAGCGCGCGCGGCGTCGACAGGTCGTCCGACACCGCCACATCGAGCCGCTCGACATAGGCCGCTGCCGATCCGGCGGAGGGTGCCGCCGGTCGCGCCCGCAAAGCCTCGACGCTCTGGACGAGCCGCTTCAGCCGGGTCTGCGCGGCGGCGAGGCCCTCCCACGAGAACTCCATCTCTGACCGGTAATGCGCCTGGAGGCACATCAGCCGGTACGACAGCGGGTGGAAGCCGCGATCGACCAATGATTGCAGCCGTTTGAATCCGCCGGCCGACTTGGACATCTTCCCCGCCCGCTCGACCAGGAAGTTGTTGTGCAGCCAGTAATTCGCGCCGGTGTCGGCGGTGCCGCTCATCGCCTGATTCTGCGCGATCTCGTTGGGGTGGTGGATCTCGCGGTGGTCGATGCCGCCGGTGTGAATGTCGAATTTCGGCCCGAGATACTGGCGGCTCATCACCGAACATTCGAGGTGCCAGCCCGGCGCGCCGCGGCCCCAGGGCGAGTCCCACTCCATCTGCCGGTTCTCGCCCGGCGTGGACGTACGCCAGATCGCGAAGTCCGCCGCGTTGCGCTTGCCGGCGACCGGATCGATCCGGCTCTCGCCCTCGTCATGGACCTGCCGCGCGAGGCTGCCGTAATCCGGCACGCTCGCGGTATCGAAATACAGGCCGTCGGGCAGGCGGTAGCAGTGCTTCGCCTCGATGGCCGATCCCCAGTCGATCATGCCTGCGACATGATCCGTTGCCAGCGGAAAGCGCGACGGATCGACGATGTTGAGGTCCCGAAGGTTTTGCTTGAACGTCGCCGTGTAATGCGCGGCGATCGCCCAGATGTCCTGCCCCGCCGCCTTCGCCGCAGCCTCCATCTTGTCGTCACCGGCATCGGCGTCCGAGGTCAGATGCCCGACATCGGTGATGTTGATGATGTGGGTGAGCGGCCACCCCTTCCACCGCAAGACGCGCCCCAGCGTGTCGGTGAAGACGTAGGCGCGCAGATTGCCGATATGCGCGTAGTTGTAGACGGTCGGCCCGCACGAATAGACGCGGACATCAGTGGGATCGATCGGCACGAACGTTTCGATCGCACGCGACAGGCTGTTGTACAGGACAAGGGGGACGCCGTTCATGCCGCCGTCCTTAGCGGCGGATCGGGGCCCCGGCCAAGAGGAGTCCACGGCCGAGGCGGGTGCGGCTACACGAGAAGCGCCGCACAGGGCAGCAGGCACAGCCGCGGCACGGCGTGCATGGGGGCGGTTCGAGTTGCTTTTTTGGAACGGCGCTGCTAAGCGCCGCCGTCACACGGCGCGAACCAAGGTTCGCGGCCGCTTTATTCGTTGGAGCTTATTGGTTTTATGCAGATCATCGTTCGCGATAACAATGTCGACCAGGCCCTGCGCGCGCTCAAGAAGAAGCTGCAGCGCGAGGGCGTGTATCGCGAGATGAAGCTGCGCCGTCATTACGAGAAGCCGTCGGAGAAGCGTGCACGCGAGCGTGCCGCGGCCGTCCGTCGTGCGCGCAAGATGGATCGCAAGCGCGCTGAGCGCGACGGCGCCCGGTAAAAGCGCTTCGGGCGAAGTGGAGAAACCCCTCGCAGGGCCTCCACTTCCTCCACTTCGAGACTGATTATCGGTGACGGCGCCGACTAGGGTGCCCCCAACTCCAGGTGTTTCCATGTCGACCGTCACCGCTGTTCCCCTCCGCCCCGTCAAGCGTAGCTATCTGATCTATCTGTGGATCGGGCTTGCGCTGGCACTGGTCAGCGCCTTCGCACTGGCGCGTCAGGGTGATGACGTGATGACCCGCAATGCGCGCGCAAGGGGCGTGGTCACGACCGCCTCCGGTCTTCAGTACAAGGTGTTGAAGCCCGGCGCCGGTGCCAAGCCCACCGACACCGATGTCGCGCTCATCAATTACGAGGGCAAGCTGCTCGACGGCTCCACCTTCGACAAGTCGCAGCAGCCCACGCCGATGCCCGTGTCCGGCGTCGTCCCCGGCTTCTCCGAAGCGCTGAAGCTGATGCCCAAGGGCGCGAAGTATCGCGTGTGGCTCCCTGCGGCGCTCGGCTATGGCGACAAGTCGCCGAGCCCTGCGATCCCCGCGAACTCGACGCTGGTCTTCGACATCGAACTGCTCGACTTCCTGCCGCAGGAAGTGATCCAGCGAATGCAGCAGCAACAGATGATGATGGGCGGCGGCGCGCCCGGCGGCCCCGCCGGCCCGGGCGGTATGCCCCCCGGAGTCCAGCCGCAGCGCTGATGGTGAGGCGCCTCACCGCGAGTATGCAAGGGCTGGTTTAAGCGCTTGCCGCGGTTTCGCCGGGCGTGGTGCCATCAGCGCTCAAGTTCGCTCTGGAACTGGCTACTCCGCGCCTAGCCAAGCCGTGCGGAAGGCGCGTTGCTTGGCCGTGATGGGTTTGCCGACAGTCTCGCTGCGGACAAGCTGCTTCGTGGAATCGGTGTTGGGGGTGAGCGTGGCAGCGCGTTCCTTGCCGCGCTGGACGTATCGGATATCCAGCGGCGTGCCGGGCTCCAGCCGGCCCAGAGCCGACTGCCAGTCCTGCGCGCTCGTTACTGTCGTGCGGCCCAGCGCGATGATGCGGTCGCCGCGCTCCACACCGGCCGCGTAGAGTGCGGTTCCCGCCGCCGGCGACTGACTGAGCGTCACGGCGGGGCCATCGGCGGTCACGTCGGCCGCGCCGACCCATGCGCCGCCGGGATTGGCGGCTTGCCACGTCAGTCCGGCTTGCGCGAGGAGGGCGGCAAAATCTGGCAGGTCGCTACCCTCGACCGACTTGGCGAAGAACCGGTCGGCGAACGCTTGGTCGCCCGTCAGCGTCGCCAGCGCGGTGCGCAGATCGGCGATCGTGTAGGGCTTTTCGGGCGCGCCATGCCGCTTCCACAGCAAGCGCATATAGGTGTCGAGGGACTGACCGGAGTACCTGCCGCGCAATTCCAGATCGAGAGCGGCGGCGAGGGTTGCGCCATAGATATAGTAGGACACGAAGATGTTGGGATTGACCGCATCGATCGCCTTCGCCGCATCGACGAAAGGCGCGCGCAGGCTCATCTCCTTCGGGCCGCCGTGTGCGCGGGCGGGGCTGTTGAGGACGGCATTGAGCGTACCGCCGAGGGTCGCCAGATAAGCGTCCACCGACATCTCCCCCGCGCGGCGGATCGCGAGCGGCCCATAATATTGCGTGAAGCCCTCCGCGACCCACAGGGACGGCGTCGGGTTGGCCCGGGTGAAGTCGAACGGCTCCAGTTCGGCGGGGCGGATACGCTCGACGTTCCAGGAGTGGAAGAACTCGTGGCTGAGCGTGTTCAACTGCGCGTCGTTGGCGGCGTAGAGCGAGCGCTTGTCGGATATGATCGTCGAGTTGCGATGCTCCATCCCGTCGCCGGTGATGTAGGGCAGGTAGTCGGCGATGAAGGTGTAGGTGCCAAAGTCGTAGGCGGGCGGCGCGCCGAACGTCGCAATCTGGGCATGCACGACCTTCTTCGCCTTCGCGGCGAACCGGTCGACATCGGCGTCGGTGCCGTCGTGGTGCATGGCGAGACGATAGGTGCGACCAGCGTCCTGCCACTCGCGAAGAGTGAAATTGCTGAGTTCGGTTGGGCTATCCATGAAATACTGGAGATTGGGCGCCCAGAAGGTGGTTGCTTCACCACTTGCGGCGGGGAGTTGCGTCGCGATCTTCCAGCTGGGGTCGGCGGGGCGGAAGCGAACGCGGATCGGCTGCGCATCGAAGCCGGTCGCCCACAGGAAGGTCGCCGGCATATTCAGGTGCGCGTGCGTCATGTCGATCTGCGCATAGGTGCCGTCGCCGTGATCGCCATAGAGTGTGTAGGTAACCGCGACGGTGCCGTCGTGTCCGGAAACGCTCCAGCCATAGGGGTCGGTGCGGGTCAGCGTCAGCGCACGGCCGGTGCCGTCGACGGCGGTCACGTCGTAGACGTTCTTGGCGAATTCATGGATCGCGTAGCGGCCGGGGGAGGAGCGTGCCATCTGCACGCGCAGGGGGCCTGTGGGCACGTTGCGCCACGTCGCGGTGATCCGCGCCTCGTGATGGACGGCGTTGGGGAAGGCGACGTCGTACTGGACGGGCGCGGCGGGGCCGGGATCGCGCGCGGTCACCGGGGAGGCGACCTGCGCAGTGGCGGGCGTGGCGATGATGGCGGCGGCGAGCAGGAGCCGGGAAGTGGTCGACATTGATCCCCCTTGTTTCGCCTCGGTCTAGCGACTGCGGCGACGGCTGAACAGCGCCGGGGGCGGGTTGGGTCCGGCGCGGGAATGTTGCCGCTCCGGGGCAGTTACCTTTCGTTAGGCGCGCGGCCGTGATGAACCGTGGATCGCCAACAGTCTGACGGATTCAGCCTTGTTCTCCCGCATCTTAGTCGTCCTTACTGGTCTGGCCGCGACACTGATCGCGGTACCCGCCGCGGCGTGTACGCTGACGTCGACGGTCGCCACGTCGCTCGGCACCTATTCGCCCGGCGCGGTGAAGGCGAAGGCTGTGCCGGCGCTGCAAAGCCGGGCGGGCTTGCAATGCGGGACCGCGCTGCTGGTACTTCTGAACGGCAACTACATCCGCGCCACGTTCCGCAGCACGAACGGGTTCAAGCTGTTGCGGACCGGCGGCGGCAGCGTCGCGTACAAGGCGTCGGCGGATGCGGGCGGCACCTATGCTTTCGCGCAGGGGACGACGATCAACTACCTCCAGAACAATTTACTGAACGTACTGGGCCTGCTCGGCGGCAGCACTGCGGACCTGCCATTCTTCGTGCGACCGGACGAGGCGACGCTGCCGCCGGTCGGCGTCTACAAAGACCGGATCACGATCGATTGGGACTGGAACATGTGCAACGGCGGCATCGGCCTGCTCGGCATCTGTCTGGGCGATTCGGATGTGGGCAGCGGCCGATCGGTGATCGATGTGACGCTGAGCGTGACGCCGCAGAACGCGACGATGGCGATGAGCACGACGACGATCTGGGATCCGGTCAACGGCTCGACGTACCCGAAGGCGATCCCCGGCAGCCGCGGATCGGTGTCCGTCAGCTTCACCAATCCCGACATCGTGCCGCTGGACGGCGGGCCGGTCGAGTTCGTCGTGCCGACGCCGGAGGGCAGCGCGATCGCGCTGGGCAGCGGCGACGGATGGACGGGCGCTGCGATCACGTTGATGGAAGGATCGCCGGCGTCGGCGATGAGCCTGCGCTATACCGACGCGAGCGATGCCGGGGACGACGTCGACTTCTCTGCCGACAATGGCCAGACCTGGACGTACCTGCCGGGGTCGGGCAATTCCGCGTCGGAACGGGCGGTGACGCATGTCAGGGTCCGGGCACGGGGCATCATGGCCAAGACGTCGAGCTTTGCGATCCGCATATCGTATCGGGTGCGCTGACGATGGCGCGATATGCCAGGGAGATGGGCATGAAGCTGGTCTTTGGAGACAAGATCGTACCGACGCCCAAACGGCCCAAGAACGATGTCGATAATGTCTGGGGCCCGGCGTGGCATGCCTGGCGCGAGGGAGGCGGGTTCGTCCTGGAATATGACACCGGCGATCTCGGCGGACATCAGCGACGCTTCGACATCGACGAAAGCGAGTTCGCACGGCTTCGTGCCGATCCCGAGGCGTTCGATCCGATCATCCACGCGCACGGCGGCTGACGCTGCTGCCGGATTGGTCCGTCAGTGCAGGACCGCCAGCGCCGCGCCGACACCCGCCGCCGCGGAAAGCGCCGCGACGAGCGCGTAGCGCCAGCCCCCGATGCGGACGACCTCGATTTCCTTGAGGGGCGGAGCGGGAGGCTCGCCGCCGGGCGCGGGATAGCGCGCCTCGATCCGGCGGACGAGATCGGGCAGGCCCGCGAGCGTCTTGAAATCGAGGATCAGCCGGTCGGCCAGCGCCGCCTCCGGCCCCAGTTCGGTGCGAATCCACTCCGTCACGAACGGGGCGGCGGTGTGCCAGAGGTTGATGTCCGGATCGAGGCCGGTCGCCACGCCCTCCACCATCACCATCGTCTTCTGGAGCAGCAGGAGATGCGGCTGCGTGACCATGTCGAAGTCGCGGGTGATCGAGAACAGGCCGTCCAGCATCATGCCGATCGACATGTCCTTGACGGGCAGGCCGCGCATAGGTTCCCCCACGGCGCGCAACGCCGTCGCGAACTCGGCGACATTGTGGTGGCTGGGGACATAGCCCGCCTCGAAATGGATTTCCGCGACCCGTTTGTAGTTGCCGGTGATGAGGCCGTAGAGGATCTCCGCCAGCCACACCCGCGCCCGCCGGTCGATCCGGCCCATGATGCCGAAATCGATCGCGGCGATCTTGTTGCCGGGCAGGGCGAACAGATTGCCCTGATGCATGTCGGCGTGGAAGAATCCCTCTGCGATCGCCTGACGCAGAAAAGCGCGGACCAAGGTCTGCGCGAGTTTGGGCAGGTCATAGCCGGCGGCGATCAGCGCGGCGCGATCGGACAGCTTGATGCCGTCGATCCACTCGATGGTCAGCACCTTGGCCGTCGAACGCGCCCAATCGACCGCAGGAATGACGAAATCCGGTTCGGCCGTCATCGACTCGGCGAGTTCCGAGGCGGAGGCCGCCTCGCGTCGAAAGTTCAGTTCGCGCAGCGTCCAGCGCCGAAAATTTTCGATCGTCAGGCGGGGGCGGAGGCGGCGTGCCTCGATGCTCATGCCCTCGAGCTGTGCGGCGGCCCATTGATAGGTGTCGATCGCGCGGGCGAATTCCTCTTCGACTCCGGGACGCAGCACCTTGACCGCGACCTGACGACCGTCCGTGGTGACGGCGCGGTGGACCTGCGCGATCGAGGCGGCGCCGACCGGCGTCTCCTCGATGCGAGAAAACAACGTGTCGGGATCGCGGCCGAGGCCGGCGCGCATCGCCTCGCGGATGATGTCGTACGGAACGGACGGCAATTGGTCCTGAAGCCGCAACAGGTCGCGGGTCGCGTCCTCCCCGACAAGGTCGGGGCGGGTGGCGAGCGTCTGGCCCAGCTTGATCGCGGCGGGACCGATCGCCTGGAACGCGTCGGCATAGCGCGGCTGCGCAGGCATGCGCGCGCCGAACCGGACGATACGCGCTAGCCGGCGGACCGGCGCGGGGGTGTTCGGGTCACGCTCGATGCCCAGGAGGGCGCCGTGACGGGCGAGCGTGCGGCCCCACGACGCGAGGCGCCAGATATGAACGATGGGCGATGTCACGAAGCGGTCAGATCCGCCAGCCGGAGTGGATCGCGACGAGGCCGCCCATGATCGGTTCGACGCTGGTATTCACGAAGCCGGCGTCACCGATCATCTGCTGAAACTTCGGCATGTCCGGAAAGCGACGAATCGATTCGATCAGGTAGCGATAGCTGTCGGCGTCGCGCGCGAGGAGCTGGCCGAGCTTCGGCACCAGCTTGTGCGAATAGGCATCGTACACGTCCGCGAAGCCCGGCCACGTCACAGTCGAGAATTCGAGGCAGAAGAAGCGCCCGCCACGGCGCAGGACGCGGTGCGCCTCCTTCAGGGCGGCAGGAATGTCGGTGACGTTCCGGATGCCGAACGCGATCGTGTAGGCGTCGAAGAAGCGGTCGGGAAAGGTAAGCGACTCGGCGTTCGCCTCGGTCCAGACCAAGCCGTCTATGCCACGCTTCTGCGCGCGCTCCATCCCGACTTCGAGCATCGCCGGATTGATGTCGGCGACGGTGATCGCGGCGCCGGACACGGCCATGCGGAAGGCGATGTCGCCGGTGCCGCCGGCCATGTCCAGGATCTGCTCGTGCCCGCGCGGCTTCACGCGGCGAACGAAGCGATCCTTCCACAGCCGATGCATGCCGCCCGACATCGCGTCGTTCATCAAGTCGTAGCTGGAGGCGACGCTGGTGAAGACGCCGCCGACGCGGGCGGTCTTCTCGGTCGGGGCGACGTCTTCGTAGCCGAAGGAAACGGTGTCGGTCATGCGATTGCCCTAGCGGGCGCTTGTGGCCCGGGCAAACGCAACCTAGCTGACTGGCGTGCCAGAATTACCCGAAGTGGAAACTACCGTTCGGGGGCTGACTCCCGTGCTGTCCGGACAGCGTTTGGCGCTGGTCGAGCCGCGGCGTGCGGACCTGCGCAAGGCGATCCCGCTCGATCTGCGGCAGCGGATGCAGGGGGCGACGGTGACCTCGCTGGGGCGGCGGGCGAAGTACGGGATGATCGATACGGATCGTGGCGACACGATGATCTTCCACCTCGGCATGTCGGGGCGTTGGCGGGTCGATCCGGGGGAGTTGCTGGCGCACGATCATCTGGTGATCGAGACGGACGCCGGGCGGCGGCTGGCGTTGAACGATCCGCGGCGGTTCGGCTTTCTGGACCTGGTACGGACGGACGCGGTGGCGGAGTATCCGCCGTTTGCGGCCATGGGGCCGGAACCGCTCGGGCCGGAGTTGACGGCGCGTTATCTGGCGCTCGCGCTGGCGGGGCGGGCTGCGCCGATAAAGGCGATGCTGCTCGACCAGCGCATCGTGGCGGGACTCGGCAACATCTATGTATGCGAGGCGCTGCACATGGCGCGGATCGCGCCGTCGCGGGCGGCGGGACGGATTTCCGAATATCGCCTGGAGCGGCTGGTGACCGCGATCCGTGCGGTGCTCGAGTCGGCCATCGCTGCGGGCGGATCGACCTTGCGCGATTTCGCCGCGCCGGACGGCGAACTCGGCTATTTTTCGAAGCAGTTCCTGGTCTATGGCCGGGAGGGTGAAGCCTGTGCGTGCGGTGGGCCGGTGAAGCGCCGGACGGAGGCGGGGCGATCCACCTTCTGGTGCCCCAAATGCCAGCGGACATAGTTGACCCACGCGGCGGCAAACGCTAAGGGCGTCGCCTTCGAGAGGCGTAGGGTGTTCCCGGCGCCTCTTTTCCAATGATGACCACCTAAGGAACGACCCAGCATGGCGAACACGCCGCAAGCCAAGAAGCGTATCCGTCGCAACGACCGTCGCGCCGAAGTGAACGGTGCACGCGTCGGCCGCATCCGTACCTTCGTGAAGAAGGTCGAAGCGGCACTGGCGTCGGGCGACAAGGCCGCGGCGACCGAAGCACTGGCAGCGGTGCAGCCTGAGCTGCAGCGCGGCGTCGCCAAGGGCGTACTCCATAAGAATACCGCCAGCCGCAAGTTCTCGCGCCTGACCAAGGCGTTGTCCGGCCTCGCGTGAGGTGACGCGCGGCGGCGCGATGCCGACGCGGTCGATCGACTGAATTAAGCCCGCCGGGAGCGATCCCGGCGGGCTTTTTCGTGGCTGAAACCTTGATCCCGAAGGAACCGGAACGGGTCTGGCGATAACCCTAGGATTCGCCGCGATTCGTGACCCGAAGCCGCTGTCAAATCTCCAAAAGCTCATATTTTACAGTGGCTTGTGCGAATTCTGACGCGTTTGCGTGAGTCAATCCCGTATGTTTCTTTTTCGTGACTTGATCGTCACCCCCCGGTCTTCATAATCGATCCCACGCCGCCGGTGACCACCGCGGCGTCAGAATCAGTCGAACCAAAGCCGGTCATTCCAGGGAATGACCTCGGGGGCTTTTTGTCGCTGGAAGATGAGAAACGGCGGGGCATCGTGCCTTTGCCGGCGGGAGAGTGCGCGCGTGAACGATCGGCAGGCAGACATGGCGGGCGAGCAGGCGAAAGCCTGGGCGCGCGTGCGTGCCAGCCTGCGGGAATCGGCAGGCGCCCGACTGTTCGACCAGTGGCTGAAGCCGATCGAGCTGGTGGCGGCGGACGAGGCGGACACGGTCCGGCTGGCGCTGCCGTCCGCATTCATGACGAACTGGGTCCGCAGCCATTATGCGGACCGGCTGGCGCTGGAGTTCCGGCAGCATCTGCCGCACGTGCGCAGCGTCGAGGTCGAAACCCGGCGGCTGGGTGCGGTGGCCGAGGTGCTGACGATCGAGTCGCCGGCGCCGGAGCGTGCGCCGGTGCAGGTCGCGGCGGCACCGGATGCCGGCATGATCTTCGAGCGCCCGGTGCTCGAATCGCGTTACACGTTCGACCGGTTCGTGGTGGATCAGTCCAACCGCGTCGCCTTCAACGCCGCCCGCACCGTCGCCGAGCCGGGGCGGCCGCGCTTCTCGCCCTTGTTCCTGCATGGGGGCACCGGTCAGGGGAAAACGCACCTGATGCATGCGATCGCGCATGCGTTCCTGGCGGCGAACCCCGACGCGAACGTGCTGTGCATGTCCGCCGAGCGGTTCATGTTCGACTTCGTGGCGGCGATGCGGGTGCGCGACACCTTCGCGTTCAAGGCGCGGCTGCGGTCGGCCGACCTGCTGCTGATCGACGACCTCCAGTTCATCGCCGGCAAGGACGCGACGCAGGAAGAGTTCTTCCACACCATCAACGAGATTGTCGGTGCCGGTAAACGGCTGGTGATCGCCGCCGATCGCGCGCCCCAGCATCTGGACGGTGTCGAGCCGCGCATCATCGGGCGACTCGGGGCGGGGCTGGTTGCCGATATCAAGGCGGCGGACTTGCCGCTTCGTCGTGCGATCCTGACGCGGAAGGTCGCGGACCTGCCCGACGCCAAGGTTCCGGCCGACGTGCTCGACCTGCTGGCGGCGCGCATCCATTCGAGCATCCGCGAGCTGGAGGGCGCGCTGATGCGCGTCGTCGCCTATGCGTCGCTGACCGGCGAGACGCTGGACCTGGACTTCGCGGTGCAGACGCTGGGCGATTCGCTCCGCGGGGCACAGCGGCGGGTGACGATCGACGAGATCCAGAAGCTGGTCAGCCAGCATTTCGACCTGAAGCCGCTCGACCTGATCTCGGCGCGGCGAGCGCGGGCTGTGGCCCGGCCGCGACAGATCGCGATGTATCTGTCGAAGCGGCTGACGACCCGCTCGCTGCCGGAGATCGGGCGCAAGTTCGGTGGTCGCGATCATTCGACCGTCATCCACGCGGTGCGGCGGATCGAGGAACTGCGCGACAGCGACCGCGATGTCGATGCGGCGGTGCGCGTGTTACTTCGCGAGCTGGAAGCTTGAGGGCCGGCTGGTTTCGGTAACTCTCGGCCGGTAAGCAGCTTTGCGAAGCGGCGGCGGAGAGACGATCATGACAGTGCTGGTGACGGGAGCCGCGGGTTTCGTGGGGCATGCGACCGCGCATCGCCTGCTGGCGCGGGGCGAGCGGGTCGTCGGGATCGATATCGTCAACGACTATTACGATCCGACGCTCAAGGCGGCGCGGCTGGCGACGTTCGACGGGCTATCGGGCTTCACGTTCGAGCGGATGGACATCGCGGATGCCGCGGCGGTGGCGGCGCTGGTGCGGCGGGAGGGGGTGATGCGGGTCGTCCACCTCGCGGCGCAGGCCGGGGTCCGCTATTCGATCGAGAACCCCTTCGCCTATGAGCGGTCGAACCTGGCGGGGCATCTGTCGGTGATGGAGGCATGCCGGCATGCGCCCGCCGTCGGGCATCTGGTCTATGCGTCGTCGAGCAGCGTCTATGGCGACCGGCCGATGGGCGGGCAGGGGTTCCGCGAGGACGATCCGGTCGATGCGCCGGTGTCGCTCTATGCCGCGACCAAGCGGGCCTGCGAGTTGATGAGCCAGTCCTATGCGGCGCTGTACGGCCTGCCGCAGACGGGGCTGCGTTTCTTTACGGTGTACGGGCCGTGGGGACGGCCGGACATGGCGTATTTCTCGTTTTCGCAGAAGATCATGGCCGGCGAGCCGATCGAGGTGTTCGGCGAGGGGCGGATGGCGCGGGACTTCACCTATATCGACGATATCGTCGATGGCATCGTCGGAGCGCTGGATCACCCGCCGGAAGGCGATGGGGCGGCGCGGCACCGGGTGCTGAATATCGGGGACAGTCACCCGGTGGGGCTGATGGCGATGATCGAGTCGCTGGAACGGGCGCTGGGGCGGACGGCGGAGAAGGTGATGCGGCCGATGCAGAAGGGGGACGTGACGGCGACCTTCGCCGATGTGTCGAAGCTGCATGCGCTGACGGGGTATCGGCCGAAGGTGATGCTGGACGAGGGGCTGGACCGATTCGCTTCGTGGTTCCGCGGATATTATGGTTGAGTTCGAGTGGGTTGGCCTGATCGAGCGATCGGAAGGTTAGGCTAAGGTTAGTCCAACGTGCTTGGTTCGGCGAGCGCGCGGCGGGGCTGATGTCTCCTGCCGTCTATGCAGGATTCGGGGTGTGTAGGACAGTCGGCACCCGCCATGCGCCGTGCGCTGCGGGTCAGATTTGCAAGCCCATCGCTTGCTGGGCCGCGAGCAGCGTCGGAGCTGCCAGTGTTCGGGCGCGGTCGGCGCCGTCTTCCAGCACCTTCGCGACGGCGGTGCGGTCATCCAGCAGATTGACGATCCGTTCGCGGATCGGGGCGAGAACGCCGATCGCGAGGTCCGCGAGCGCGGGTTTGAAGGTGCCGAAGCCCTTGCCGGCGAATTCGGTCAGGACCGCGTCGACGCCGGTGCCTGCAAGGGCGGCGTAGATCGTGACGAGGTTTCGCGCCTCCGGGCGGTCGGCGAGTTCGGCGGCGGTGGCGGGAAGTTCGCCGGCATCGGACTTCGCCTTGCGCAGCTTCTGGGCGATGGCGTCGTCGCTGTCGACGAGGGCGATGCGGGACGCCTCCGACGGATCGGACTTGGACATCTTGGCGGTACCGTCGCGCAGGGACATGATGCGGGGCGCGGCGGCGGAGATGAACGGGTCTGGCAGGGTAAACAGCTCGACGCCGAAATCCTGATTGAATTTGGTGGCGATGTCGCGGGCGAGTTCCAGATGCTGCTTCTGGTCGTCGCCGACCGGGACGTGCGTCGCCTGATACAGGAGCACGTCGGCGGCTTGCAGGACGGGATAGGTGAACAGGCCGACGCTGGCCCCTTCGCGGTTCTTGCCCGCCTTGTCCTTCCACTGCGTCATGCGGTTGAGCCAGCCCATGCGGGCGGTCCCCTGCAGCAGCCAGCAGAGTTCGGCATGAGCCGGCACGCGCGCCTGATTGAACAGGATCGCCTTCGTGGGATCGATCCCGCAGGCGAGCAGGGTCGCGGCCATCTCGACCGTGTTCGACGCGAGTTCCTTCGGATCGATGGCGACGGTCAGCGCGTGCAGATCGGCGAGGAAGAACAGCGACTCTGCCTGATGCTGCATATCGACCCACTGGCGGATCGCACCGAGATAATTGCCGAGATGGAGGTTGCCGGTGGGCTGGATGCCGGAGACGACGCGCAACGGGAATTCCTTCAGGTGGATCGGCGGACCAGACGCGCGAGGTCGCTCTTGCGGACCGCGCCGGTCAGGATGGTGGCGGCGGCATAGACGAGGCCGCCGGTGGCGACCAGCACCGCCAGCGCGCCCCAGCGTTCCCAGTTGGTGCCGGTGACATAGGGCTGGAACTGCGCGTTCAGGAACCACATCGCCGCGCCCATCATCACCGCGGCGATCAGCAGGCGCGGCGCCCGGCGGCGCAGTTGCGCGTCGGGAACGAAGTGGCCGCGCTTCGCCAGCGTGCGATAGAGCAGCACGACGTTGACGGTGCTGGCGATCGCGGTCGCGAGGGGTGGGCCGACATGCTTCAGCGGCACGATGAACGCGAGATTGAGGCCGAGATTCACCGCCATCGACAGCGTCGCATAGCGCACCGGCGTGCGCGTATCGGACCGCGCGTAATAGCCGGGCGTCAGTACCTTCACGAGGATGTAGGAGGGCAGACCGATCGAGAAGGCGGCGAGCGCCTGCGCGGTCAGCAGGCTGTCGAGCGCGGTGAAGCGACCGTGCTGGAACAGCGCGGCCGTGATCGGCGTCCCGCACACGATCAGCGCGACGGTGGCGGGCAGCGTCAGGAACAGCGCGAGTTCCATGCCGCGGTTCTGCGTCGCCATCGCCTCCGCCTCTTCGCCGCGACCGAGATGGCGCGAGATGGTGGGAAGGAGGACGGTGCCGAGACCGATACCGATCAGGCCGAGCGGCAACTGGTTCAGACGATCGGCGTAATAGATGTAGCTGACCGAGCCGGCCGGCAGCAGCGCGGCGGTCAGCGCGGTGGAGACGACGAGGTTGATCTGCACCGCGCCAGACCCGGCGGCGGCGGGCCAGATCAACGACAACAGCTTCTTCACGTCCGGGTTGAGCGTCGGGCGCTTGATCCGCAGTCGCACGCCGGAGCGGCGGCACGCGTCCATCAGCCAGAGCAGTTGCAGCACGCCCGAGACGGTGACGGCGATCGCCTGATTACGCGCGGTGAACAGCGGTTCGTGGGTGTGGAACAGCAGCAGCGAGGCGATCAGCGTCAGGTTCAGCAGGATCGGCGCGGCGGCGTTGACCCAAAATTTGTGCAGCGAATTCAGGATGCCGCCGAGTAGCGAGACGAGGCTGATGAGCAGAAGATACGGGAAGGTGATGCGCGCGAGCGAGACGACGAACGCGAACTGTTCCGGCGTGGCGTCGTGGAAACCACCCGACAACAGCCACGTCATCGGCCACGCGGCGACCTCCATGACGATGGTCATGACGATCAGCACCGGAAGCAGCACCGACAGCGCGTCCTCTGCGAAGGCGACGCCGGTGGGCAGGCCGTTGCCGTCCTTGTCGGCGACCTTGCGGTTGAACATCGGGATGAAGGCGGCGGAGAATGCGCCCTCCGCAAACAGCGCGCGGAACATATTGGGCAGGCGGAACGCGATCTGGAACGCGTCCGACGCGAAGTTCGCACCGACGAAGCGCGCGAACAGCATGTCGCGGGCGACGCCGAGCACGCGGCTGACGAGCGTGAGCCCGCCGACCGAGCCGAGCGCCTTGGCGATGTTCATGTCAGCGGCTGGAGTGGCATGGGGTGGTCCGTTCGGAGGGGCGGCGGGCGATCCGCCTTACCGTTCGCGCGGTGCGAAGTCGAAGATCGGCATTTTGGGGCCTGTGCTTCGATTGCGCTCGGCACCAGCAGTTCGCGGGGTGCTGCCCCTATCCACCCGCCTCGCAACCACTCCACGCCGTTCGTCTCGAGTAGGGATCGAGCAGAGGCGAGAGACCATATCGAAAGACTTGGCCCACGGGGTATGTCTCGCGATACGCCGCCTCGACCACGCTCGACAGATACTCGAGACGAACGGGAGGGGGGAGGCAGCCGGGTGAGGGGGACCTCGGCCCACGCTCATCCCACCCTCAACCGGTCAGAGGTCAGGCGACGCCGGCGACGGGCGACTGGCCCTGCTGCTGCGCCTGTTGCAGGTAGAGCTGGCCGAAGTCGATCGGCTCCAGCAGCAGCGGCGGGAAGCCGCCGTCGCGGACGGCGTCGGCGAGGACGCGGCGGGCGAACGGGAAGAGGAGGCGCGGAGCCTCGCCCAGCAGGAAGGGCTGGATCTGCTCGGTCGGCACGTTGCGGAAGCCGAACAGGCCGGCGAAAGCGAGGTCGACGATGAAGGCGACCTGACCCTCGGTCTCGGCGCGGACGTCGATCTTCAGCACGACCTCGTGCACGTCGTCGGCGACCTGGTTGGCGGCGATGTTGAACTGCACGTCGATCTGCGGCGGCGTCTGCACCTGATAGATGGCGGGCGCGGTCGGGTTCTCGAACGACAGGTCCTTGACGTATTGAGAGATCATGCCGGCGGCGGGGGCGGTGTCGGCTCCGTTCGCGAGCGGCTGGTTCGCATCCTGCGCGCCGAAATCGCCGAAATCGGGGCCGTTGTCCTGTGCCATCTGGTCTTCCTTCGTTTAGGTGGCGGAGCGAAGCGACGCGCTCGCGCGTTCGACCCATCGGGTCGGTCGCCTAGCAGCGCACCCCGTCAGGTTCAACGGGAAGCGTTTCACGGGCCGGGTTGGAAATACGCGCGGTGCGGCCTATGTTGGCACACTGGATCGGAGGCATGGTGCTCTACGTAATTGTGTTCGCGATGATCGCCGCCTTTTTAGGCTTGCGGCTGTATGCCATGCTCGGGAAGCGTACGGGGGCGGAGCAGCAGCCGCTGGCGCGTGCCGCCGAGGAGCGGAGCGCGCTCGCGTCCGCGCCGCGGACCATCGATGCGACACCCGAGGTGCGGGAGCCGGCTAACCGCAACATCGATAGTGGTGCGGAGCCGGGCCTTCGCCAGATCGTCGGCGCCGAAAGCGGATTCGACGTGGCGCAGTTCCTGGGCGGAGCACAGGGCGCATACCGGATGATCCTGGAAGCATTCTGGCGCAACGACGAGGCGGCGCTGGCCGAACTGGTCGACGAGCCGGTGCTGGGTGCGTTCAACGAAGCGATCGCGCAGCGCCGCGAGAGCGGTGAGACGCTCGACAATCGCCTGATCCGCATCGAGCAGGCGGCGATCGCCGACGCGGCGGTGCAGGCGGGCGAGGCGCGCATTACGGTGCGCTTCGACGCCGACATCGCTGCGGTCACGCGCGATGCCGAGGGTCAGGTGATCGCCGGATCGCTGACGGACGCGATCGAGACGCACGACGTTTGGACGTTCGCGCGTCGCCTGAAGAGTGGCGACCCGAATTGGAAGCTCGTCGATACCGACGAAGCCTGATAACCGCCGCCGGATGAAGGTTCATCTGGCTTTGCCGCTGGCGTTCGCGCTGGCGGCCTGCGGCGGGCGCATCGTGCCGCCGACCACCGTATCGAACGTGCCGGGCATGCCGGCTCCGCCGCCAACCGCTGGCAAGGTCGCGCACAAGCCGTCGCGCCCCGACGTGCCCGTCAACGTGCGGCCGTCGGACGGCCGTATCATCGGCGCCGTGCCGATCGTGGCGGTGCCGGTGACGCCGGTCGCCGGGGCGGCGACGGCGGTCGCGGCGGGCGTGATCGCGGGACCGCCGATCGCGTCATTGCCGTTGACGCCGGCGCAGGCGGAGGCGGCGCGGGTGGCGTTCGCGCGCTCCTGCCCCGGGCTGATGCGACGCGTCGACACCTCCGGGCTGACGCGCGGTGCGGACTGGCAGGCGGCCTGTGCTGCCGCAGCCGCGGGCGGCGATGCTCGGGCGTTCTTCGCGCAATATTTCGAGGCGGTGCAGGTCGGTGACGGCAAGGCGTTCGCGACCGGCTATTACGAACCGGAAATCCGCGGGTCGCTGGAGCGGCGGTCGGGGTATGAAGTGCCGGTCTATGGTCGCCCGACCGACCTGATCGATGTCGATCTCGGCAAGTTCTCCGACGATCTCAAGGGCAAGAAGGTGCGAGGGCGGGTCGAGGGCAGCGCGCTGGTGCCCTATTACGACCGCACGCAGATCGAGGACGGTGCGCTCGCCAAGTCGGCACCCGTGATCGCCTGGGCGGCGGACCCGGTGGAGATGTTCTTCCTGCAAATCCAGGGGTCGGGACGGCTGCGGCTGCCGGACGGGAACATCCTGCGGATCGGATACGACACGCAAAACGGGCGTGCCTATACGGGCATCGGATCGCTGATGCGGCAGCGCGGGCTGTTGCAGCCGGGGCAGGCGTCGATGCAGGGCATCGTCGCGTGGCTGCGCGCGAATCCGGAGCAGGGCCGCGCACTGATGCGCGAGAATAAGAGCTTCGTGTTCTTCCGCGAGCTGGACGGCCCGCCGCAGGGGGCGATGGGCTATGCTGTGACCGGGCAGGTTAGTGCGGCGACCGATCCGAAGTTCGTGCCGCTGGGTGCGCCGGTGTTCCTGTCGCTCGATCGGGCGGACGCGAGCGGGCTGTGGGTCGCGCAGGATACCGGCGGCGCGATCAAGGGCAGCAACCGCTTCGATACGTTCTGGGGCGCTGGTGCGGGCGCGGAGACGACGGCGGGCGGCATGTCCGGGCGCGGCACCGCGTTCCTGCTGCTGCCGGTCGGTACCGTCGCGCGGCTGAACGCCGGGCGGGTGCCGGCTGTGCCTTATGCGGCTCCGGTGGCTTCGTCACCGACGGGGCGGCTCGACGGGATCCTCGGTGCGTCGCCTACACCCTGACGAGGCCAGCGCCTGGGGGAAGGTGATGGCGACCGTCCGCCCGATGCGCGTGGTGCGGCCGGTAGCGGCGGTCGCGCCCGAGGCGGCGAAGCAGGTCGAGTTTCCGCAGCGGGTGAAGGAGGTGCGGCGTCCTGTCGCTCCGGTGGTGGTGAAGCCCGCATCGGCAGCGCGGGTCGCGCAGAATACGCTCGACGCCTCCTGGGATCGCAAGCTGGGGCGGGGGATCGTCTCGCCGGACAGCTCGATCGACCTGCACGGGCATACGCTGGCGTCGGCGCATGCGCTGCTCGATCAGGGGCTGGAGCGGGCGATCCGGCGCGGCGACCGGGTGCTGTTGCTGGTGACGGGCAAACCACCGCGGCCGGAGAGCGAGCGCCCGCACGCACGCGGTGCGATCCGGGCGGCGGTTTCGGACTGGCTGGGGTCTTCGCGGCATTGCGACGCGATTGCGGCGGTGCGGGGCGCGCACCCGCGGCATGGCGGGCAGGGGGCCTTGTACATCATCCTGCGGCGGGGGCGGGAGCCGGGTTAGACTTTTGCGGATTGTGGGGATGCGGACCCGCGGAGAAGATCCGCTGACGCCTTTAAGCGTCGCCGACTCGCCGGATCACGTCGGCGTAGATGTCGGTCAGGGCCAGCAGGTCCGCGATCGCGACGGCTTCGTCGACCTTGTGCATCGTGGCGTTGAGCAGGCCGAACTCCACCGTCGGGCAGAGCCGCGACAGGAAGCGGGCGTCGGAGGTACCTCCGGTGGTCGATAGTTCGGGAACGATGCCGAGCCGCGCCACGATCGCCGCGGAGACGGTGGCTGACAGCGGGCCGGGCTGGGTCAGGAACGCCTCGCCCGAGACGCGGCCCTGAGCGGTGCCGCCGTGGCGGGTGGCAATCTCCGCGATACGGTCGATCAGCGCCGCGCCGCTGTGTTCGTCGTTGAAGCGGATCGATAACCGCGCGCCGGCATGGGCCGGGATGACGTTGTGCGCAGGGTTGCCGCAGGTCAGGTCGGTGACCTCGATGTTCGACGGCTGGAACCAGACATTGCCGTGATCCAGCACAAGCGCGTCGACATCCGCCAGGATCGCCACGAGCCGCGTGATGGGGTTGTCGGCGAGGTGCGGGTAGGCGACATGGCCCTGCTTGCCGGCGACGTCGATGTGGATGTTGACCGATCCGCGCCGGCCGATCTTGATCGTGTCGCCGAATCGGGCGGCGGAGGTCGGCTCGCCGACGATGCACAGGTCGGGCGCGATCCCGCGGGCGGCCATGCGATCGATCAACGCGAGCGTGCCGAAGGTGGCGGGACCCTCCTCGTCACCGGTGATGATGAGCGTCAGCGGCGGCCCTGCGGCTTGCGCGGCGGCGGCGGCGAAAGCGGCGATCGCGCCCTTCATGTCGACCGCGCCGCGCCCGTACAGAAGCTCCCCGCGAATCTCGCCGGACCAGGGCGAGCCCTGCCAGCCCTCTCCCGGTGGGACCACGTCGAGGTGGCCGGCAAAGGCGAGGTGCGGACCCGTGCCGGGCCGGGTCGCGAGCATGTTCTCGACCGGTCCGTCCGGGGCCTCTCCCGCCACGAACCGGTCGATCGCGAAACCAAGCGGGGTGAGCGCCGCCTCCAGTACATCGAACACCGCGCCGCGCGCGGGCGTGACGCTGTCGGCGCGCAGCAACGCCGCGGCGAGCGCGACGGGATCGATCATGTCGCGGGCTGCTCGAACTTCTGGATGATCCAATCCTCTTCCTGCGCGGAGGCGATCCAGTCCTGCATGAAGGGGTGGTTCAGCAGCGCCTGCATATAGCCGGTGGCGAAGCGCGCGATCGGCAGCTGATAGGTGACGATGCGCGTCGCGACGGGGGCGAACATGATGTCCGCCGCACCGAAGTCACCAAACAGGAACTCGCCGTCACCGCCGAAGCGGGCGCGCGCCTGCGCCCACAATTCCATAACCCGTTGCAGTTCGACCAGCACCTCGTCGGTCGGACGCTGCGGCGGGAACACCTGACGGATGTTCATCGGGTGCTGGCGGCGCAGATTGGGGAAGCTGGAGTGCATCTCCGCCGCCATAGATCGCGCCATCGCGCGGGCGGCATCGTCGGCCGGCCAGAACGCGTCGCGGCCGACCTTGTCGGCGAGATAGTCGATGATCGCGAGGCTGTCCCACACCACCGCCTCGCCGTCCCACAGGATCGGCACCTTGCCCGACGAGGGCGCGAACTCGTCGCCGGCGCGGCGGCGGTCCCAGTCGTCGTCGTACAGAGGCACGACGACTTCTTCGAAGGGCAGCCCGGACTGCTTCGCCGCGAGCCAGCCGCGCAGCGACCAGGAGGAATAGGCCTTGTTGCCGATGATGAGCTTCATGCGCGACGGGGTAGGGGGTGACGGCGGATCGGGCAATCTCCTCCGGTCCGCTTTACTCCTTCGGCCGGCCCTACTCCTTTGGCCGGCCGTTCGGCTTCCACGCGGGCTGTGCATCGCTGTTCGCGAGCGTGCGCAGCGGCGTGACGAGCGAACGGATCGCGCCGGTCATGAAGCCCAGGTCGATACTGGCGAAGTTATCGTCCTTGGTGTGGTAGCTGGGGATGGTCGCCCAGCCCGAGAGGGTGTGCGCGACGATCCCCTTGAGCGCGAGCGAGTAGTTGTCCGAGCGTTCGAAGAAATGCTGGTCCGGATAGGGATCGGCGGCGAGCTTCGCACCCTGCGCGGTCATCGTCGTGCCGAGATCGGAGCGTTCCATGCCGGTCATCATCAATGCGCCATTGGGCAGTTTCGGGTCCTGCGCACCGATCATCTCGAATTCGACATTGGCGGCGATCGTGTCGAGCGGGACGGGCGGATGCTCGCCGAAATAGCGCGAGCCGAGCAGGCCCGCTTCCTCGCCGCCATAGGCCACGAACATCACGCCGCGTTTCAGCTTCGGGCCGCTCGCGAGGGCCTTCGCCAGCTCGATGACGGCGACGGTGCCGGACGCATTGTCGTTCGCGCCGGCGCGGATGCCGTCCGGCTGGACACCGAGATGATCGAGGTGCGCAGTCAGCAGCAGCAGCTTGGCTGCCGGGTCGGTGCCGGGCAGGAAGCCGATGGCGTTGGTGGTCGCGGCCCGTTCCTCCACGACCGGCGTGGCGAGCGTGACCGCCGAACCCGATTTCAGCGTCGCGACCGCGGCGGCGGGGACGGTCACGATCGCCATGCGCGGGCGTTGCGGAGTGTCCGCAAGGCGCACGCTGTCATGCGGCGGGGTATCCTCTGCCGGGCGGTCGGCCACCGTTATCAGCATCGTCGCCCCGGCTTTCGATGCCGCGCTAAAGACCGTGCGGCGCTTGGCGGCGGGGCCGGTGAACAGCACGGCTGCGCCGGTCGGGATCCTGGCATTGGTTTTGCCGGTGACGAACAAGGTACCGCTGACCGCCGGGCCGGCACCGCTGGCGAGACCGGCCCCGGCGATCGGGGCACCGCCAATGTTCAGGACGGACGGGCCTGTCACGCGGCGGCGGATCACGGGTGCGGACTGGATGTAGCCGGCCGTGCCGGGCACGGGCACCAACCCTGCCGCTTCGAACTGCGCCGCGACATAGGCGGCGGCGAGGGCTTCGTCGGGCGTGGCGCTGCCTCGGCCGCGCATGGCGTCGCTGGTCAGAAAACGCTCGTGCGCGCGGACGGAGGCGAGGGTGACGGTGTCCTGCGCGAACGCGGGAGATGCGCAGGCCAGCAGAAGGGCGGCCGTCGCCCGGATCGAGAATGTCATGTCTTCCCCTTTTTGCGGAACGGTAGAGCGGCCGTTCCGCACCGGCAAGATTGCTTAACCGCGTTCGTGCACCTGGTGGCAGCGGTGGCGACGCTATGAGGATCGTCGGGGCAGGACGCCCTGGAGAGAGCCACGCATGAGCTATCGCACGAACGCGCTGACCGCGGTTACGGGAACATCATCGGCGGCGAGCGCGCCGCACCGGGATGGGGCGCTGTGCGCGCAACTGGCGTCGCGGGTGCCGGCGTTCGTGACGGCGCCGACGTTCGTGTTCGGGCGAGACGGTGCGCCTCTGCCGAGCCGGTCGGAGGCGCTGCGGGAGCGGATCGCTGCGGCGCGCGGGTTGGGCTAATTTGGCGGGTGGGCCTATGCTCTCCCCTCCCTGCAAGGGAGGGGTCGGGGGTGGGTGGGAGCCGGACGATACGGTGAGGCCCCGCTCGACTGTATCCGTATCGCGAGCATTCTACCCACCCCCAACCCCTCCCTAAGAGGGAGGGGAGAGGTTCTCTACCGACCGCGCGGCGTTCTCTCTCAGAGGGAGAGCCATCAACCGATCGCTTCCAGCACCGCTGCGCGGAGTTCGGGGATGCCCATGCCGCCTTCGCTGGAGGTGGTGATGATGTCCGGGTGCGCGGCGGGGCGCTTGCGGGCTTCCTCGGCCGTCGCGGCGGTGACGGCGGCGAGATCGGTGGCCTTGACCTTGTCGGCCTTGGTCAGGACGATGCGGTAGCTGACGGCGGCCTTGTCGAGCATCGCGAGGATTTCGCGGTCGACTTCCTTGATGCCGTGACGCGAGTCGATCAGCACCAAAGCGCGCTTCAGCACGTCGCGGCCGCGCAGGAAGTCGTTCACCAGATAGCGCCACTGGCGGACCATGTCCTTGGGCGCCTTGGCGAAGCCGTAGCCGGGCATGTCGACCAGCCGGAACGCCAGCGGGTTGCCGACATCGAAGAAGTTCAGTTCCTGCGTGCGGCCCGGTGTGTTCGACGTGCGCGCGAGGCCGTTGCGGTTGGTCAGCGCGTTGAGCAGCGACGACTTGCCGACGTTCGAACGGCCGGCGAACGCGACCTCCGGTACCAGCGGATCTGGCAGATGCTCCAGCTTGGGCGCGGACTTCAGGAACGCGACCGGCCCGGCGAATGCCTTGCGTGCGATCTCCAGCTGTTCGTCGGTGAAGCTCACTTCTTCACCGGCTCTTTCAGGCCCGGATGGCGGGCGTAGAGCAGGCGCTGCTGCAAAATCGAGACGCAGTTGGTGGTGATCCAGTAGACCTGAAGGCCGACCGCGAACGGCGCCATCACGAACATCAGCACCCAGGGCAGGAAGGCGAAGACCTGCTTCTGCGTCTCGTCCATCGCCTGCGGGTTCAGCTTGAACTGGAAGTACATGCTGATGCCGAGCAGGACGGGCACGACGCCGATCGCCAGGAAATGCGGCGGGGTGAAGGGGATCAGGCCGAACAGGTTGATGATCGTCGCCGGATCGGGTGCGGACAGATCCTTGATCCAGCCGACGAACGGCTGATGCCGCATTTCGATCGTCAGCATCAGCACCTTGTACAGCGCATAGAAGATCGGGATCTGGATCAGCGTCGGCAGACACCCGGCAAGCGGGTTGACCTTTTCCTGCTTGTAGAGGGCCATGACCTCCTGCTGCATGCGGACCTTGTCGTCCTTGTACCGCTCCTGCAGCGCCTTCATCTTGGGCTGGATCGCACGCATCGCCGCCATCGAGGCGAACTGGCGCTGGGCGATCGGGAAAAGCAGCAGGCGGATCGTCAGCGTCAGCAGGATGATCGCGATGCCGAAGTTGAAGACGTGGCGGAAGATCCAGTCGAGATAATAGAAGATCGGCTTCTCGACGATGCGGAACCAGCCCCAGTCGATCGCGTAATCGAGCTTCGCCACGCCCTGATCGTCGGTGTAGCGGTCGAGCAGGCGCACTTCCTTGGCACCCGCGAAGAAGCGCGAGGTCTGGGTCAGGCTTCGGCCTGGCGCAACGACGCGCGGCTGAACCGCGAAATCGGCCTGGTAGGCGCTGTTCGCACCTGCGCGGAACTGGCCGTCGAAGGTCGCGGCCTGATCCGGGATCAACGCGGTCAGCCAGTATTTGTCAGTGAAGCCGAGCCATCCGCCCTGCGTCGTGAAGCGCTGGGGGCCGGCATCGACGTCCTTGAAGTCGGGCTTGTAGTTGGCGGCACCGTTCGCGACCGACATCGGGCCGGTGTGGATCGTCCAGCTATCGGGGTCCTTCGACACGCCGCTGCGATTCACATAACCGTACGCGGCGACCGGCACCGGGCGCTGGCCGGCGTTCTGAACGGTCTGGCGGACGGTGAACATATACCCGTCGTCGACCGCCAGTTGGATGCCGAAGCGCTGGCCTGTGGCGTTGGTTGTGGTCAGCATCACCGGCTGGCCGGGCGCGAGCTTTTGCGAGGAGGCGGTCCAGACGGCGTCGGCGGCGGGCGGCGTCAGGCCCTCGGCGCGCCAGCCGAAGCCGGCGAAATACGCCTGCGGAGCGCCGGCCGGGGACAGGAGGCGGATCGGGTCGGAGTTCCTGGCGACCGTTTCCTTGTAGCCGACGAGCACGAGGTCATCGATCCGCGCGCCGCGCAGGTTGATCGATCCGCGCAGCGTCGGCGTTTCGATCTGCACGCGCGGGCTTTCCGCGAGTACCACGCGGCGGTCGCGGACGGCGGCGGGGCTGTCGGCCGTCGGATCGGCACCGGGCTTGGGCGGCAGCGCGACCTGCTTGCCGTCGACCATCTTGGTCGCGGGCGGGTTGGCGGTCGGGAAGAACCGGTTCTGGATCAGCGGCCATCCGAACAGGATCAGCGCCGCGATCACCGCGAACAGCACGAAATTCTGGCGATCGTTCTTCAAGTCGTCAGCCCCGGTAAAAGAGGTCGCCCCGGTCGAGGTCGGCCAAGTAGAGGGTGGTCACGCGTCATGGCACGGGATCGGGGCCGTAACCGCCCCACGGATGGCAGCGCGCGATGCGCTTCGTCGCCAGCCAGCCCCCTTTGACCGCGCCATAGCGGCGAAGGGCGGTGATTGCATAGGCCGAACAGGAAGGGTCGTAGCGGCAGGACGGCGGCAGCACCGCCGAGGGTCCGACCTGCCACGCCCGCGCGACGAGGATGAGGGCGCGCGACGCGAGGCTCACCGCGCGACCTTCTTCAGGGCTTTCGCGAGTTCGATGCGGAGCGCAGTGTAATCGCGCTCGATGCCGCCGTTGCGGCCGATCAGCACGTGATCCGCACCGCGAATGCCGTCCACCGGCAGCAGCTCACGCGCAAGCGACCGCAAGCGGCGCTTCATCCGATTCCGGACGACCGCGTTGCCGATCTTCTTGGTGACGGTGAATCCGACCCGCATCGCCGGGTCGTCATCGCGGCGGTCCCGCACCAGCAGGACGAAGCCCGGCATCGGTGCGCGACGGCCAGTGTTCGCCGCCAGGAAATCCCGACGGCGTGATATTACGGTTACGCCGACAGCTTCTTGCGGCCGCGGGCGCGGCGAGCGCGGATCACCGAGCGGCCGCCCACCGTCGCCATCCGCGACCGGAAGCCGTGCCGGCGTGCCCGAACCAGGTTGCTCGGCTGGAAGGTCCGCTTCATCGTTCATTCCCTTGGGTATCGTTCAAACAGAAAGGGCCGCCACGCGGACGGCCTTGTTGGCGGTCGCATAAGCGAGCGACCGGTCGAAGTCAACGCGCGGCCGATCATTGCGGACCGTCGCGACGCGTCTTCTGGCGCTCGTTCTGGCGTTCTCTGGCGAGGCGGCGGAGCGCGCTTTCACGGCGCATCGCGCGGTCGATAATGCGCCCGGTCCGCGGCCATTTGCGCTTGGCGCGCGCGAACCGCTGACGCGCCGCCGCCGAATTGCGGAGGATCAGCACCAGCCCGCCCGCGAACAGGAAGATACCGGCCGGACCCGGCACCGGCGCCAGCAGCGGTGCCGCAACGATCAGCAGGCCACCCAGCACGAGTTGCGCGATTCGAATCGCGGGGCGGCGAGCGGGCGGGGCGGGGATCACGCACCGCATCTGGAACCGGTGTGTTGTGTTTGCAAGACGGCGCTCGCGCTCGCTTGTTCAAAATAGGCTGCTATGGATGAAAGTGAGTTTGGTGGGGGATGATGTGGCGGCGATCGTGCGGACGGTGGCGTATCTGGGGTTGGAGGCGCGGCCGGTGGAGGTGCAGGTCCAGCTGATCGCCGGGCTTCCCGCGTTCAACCTCGTCGGGCTGGGCGACAAGGCCGTGGGCGAGAGCCGCGAGCGGGTGCGCGGGGCGATCGCGGCGATGGGGCTGGCGCTGCCGCCGAAGCGCATCGCCGTGAACCTGAGCCCAGCCGACCTGCCGAAGGAAGGGTCGCATTTCGACCTGCCGATCGCGCTCGCGTTGCTGGGCGCTATGGGCATCGTCGATGTCGAGATGCTGGCGGATTACGTCGTCGTCGGAGAATTGGGGCTGGACGGCCGGATCGCGCCCTCGCCGGGCGTGCTGCTGGCGGCGTTGCACGCGAGCAGCGAGGACAAGGGGCTGGTGTGTCCGGCCGCGCAAGGGGCGGAGGCGGCGTGGGCGGCCTCGGTGGAGGTGGTCGCCGCGCCCGACCTGCTGGCATTGCTCAACCATTTCAACGGGCGCGGTCTGTTGGCGGCACCGCCCGCCGGGGAGGTCGAGGAGGCGCGGACCGGTCCGGACCTGAACCAGGTGAAGGGTCAGGAAACCGCCAAGCGCGCGCTGGAGATTGCGGCGGCGGGCGGCCACAATCTGCTGATGTGCGGGCCACCGGGCGCGGGCAAGTCGCTGATGGCGGCGTGCCTGCCGGGTATCCTGCCGCCGCTGGATGCGGCCGAGGCGCTGGAAGTGTCGATGGTGCAGTCGGTGGCAGGGACGCTGACGGGCGGCAGGCTGACGCGGGCGCGACCGTTTCGCAGCCCGCATCACTCGGCATCGATGGCGGCGCTGACCGGGGGCGGGTTGAAGGTCAAGCCGGGCGAGGTAAGCCTCGCGCATCTCGGCGTGCTGTTCCTCGACGAACTGCCGGAGTTCCAGCGGGCGGTGCTCGACTCGCTTCGGCAACCATTGGAGACCGGCACCGTCAGCGTGGCGCGGGCGAATGCGCATGTAACGTTTCCGGCGCGGGTGCAGTTGATCGCGGCGATGAACCCGTGCCGGTGCGGGCACCTAGGCGACGCCGGGCTGGCGTGCGCTCGGGCTCCGCGGTGCGCGGCGGATTACCAGGCGAAGGTGTCGGGGCCGCTGCTCGACCGAATCGACCTGCACGTCGATGTCGCGGCGGTGAGTGCCGCCGATTTAATCCTGCCAGCGCCGACGGAAGGGTCCTTAGAGATTGCAGCGCGCGTGGCGGCGGCGCGGGCGATCCAGACGGAGCGATACCGGGAGCAGCGCGTCCGCACGAATGCGGAGGCGGACGGTGCGCTGCTCGACGCGGTGGCGACGCCGGATGCCCCCGGCCGCAAGCTGCTGGGGCAGGCGGCGGAGACGATGCGGCTGACCGCGCGCGGCTACACCCGCATCCTGCGCGTGGCGCGCACGATCGCCGATCTGGCCGGGAGCGGGGAGGTGGCGCGCATCCATATCGCGGAGGCGCTGAGCTACCGACGGCAGCCGCCGCGGGCGTGATGATCGATTTGATGGTTCGCTCGCGCAGGGGGCGCGGGCATGACGAGGGGGAAGAACGATGAAGTGGATGTTCCTGCCGCTGAAACGGATTGGCGACTTCCGGGGGCGTTCGCGGCGAAGAGAATTCTGGATGTTCACGCTGTTCGAGGTGGCGGTGATCTGCGCGACCGGCTTCGTCGATCGTTCCCTTGGCGAAGCGAGAGGTGAGGGCATCATCGGGTCGCTGGTCATCCTCGCGTTCATGGTCCCGAGCGTGATGGTGTCGATCCGGCGATTGCATGACACCGATCGATCGGGGTGGTGGATCTGGGTGAGCCTTGTTCCCGTCCTCGGCTCGCTGGCGCTGCTGGCCTTGTTCTGCATGGAGGGCACTGGCGGGACCAATCGATACGGCGAGGACCCGAAGGATGCCGACACCTCGGACGATGTGTTCGCCTGACCACCGCATAACGGGTTGCGCAGCGGCGGGTGCTGGTCTAGCCAGCCCGCCGCTGCCCCTGTGGCGAAATTGGTAGACGCGACCGACTCAAAATCGGTTGCCGCAAGGCATGCTGGTTCGAGTCCGGCCAGGGGCACCACCTTCTCGCAAGTCAATTGATCGAACAGCAGACCAGTCACCGGTCTGGTGCAGGCGCTGAGTCGCGAACTTGACTTTCCTGCGTTTGTTCTCTATCTGTTCTTTTGGGGCAGGGGGAGTTTGGCATGACGGGGATATCTGGCGGGAGCCGGTCCGGCGCTTTTTCGGGGTGGCTGCGGACGGGCAAGTTGCTTCCGGCGCCCGGTACTTGCGATCTCGAACTCAAATTCAACCCGTGGCACGATCCCACGGACGGTCGGTTCACCTTTGCGGGCGCTGGAAGCCGCCACGGCGGGGGTGGTGACGTGGCCGGTGCAGCGAGGAGTGGCGCGCCAAGCCGGGGCAACCGCACGCGCGCCTTGCAAGAGCGTATGACCTCGCAGAACGCGACATCGCAAAGGTGGAGGCAGCGCGAG
Organism: Sphingomonas longa; assembly: GCF_016892685.1. NCBI lineage: Bacteria > Pseudomonadati > Pseudomonadota > Alphaproteobacteria > Sphingomonadales > Sphingomonadaceae > Sphingomonas > Sphingomonas longa. Next base: position 677,178 of record NZ_JAFEMC010000001.1, on the reverse strand, counting down.
CCGGATTGTCGGCAGGAGGCCGGAGATCAGCCAGACTTGGTGCGTCGAGGACGAAGCCTGGCTACATTGCCAGAACGCAACCTACCGATCAGTCGAACCCCATCACTGAGTTCTTCGGCGGCGTCGGCGAAGGACTCTCAGACGTCGGGGAAGGAGCAGTGGAGGGTATCCGATCTGCGGTCACGACCAATCCGGCGACCACCGTCCGCGACGCCGCAGGCGGGGTGGCCAGCATGATCGATGCCGCGATCTCCGCGGAGGATACGCCTGCTCGGATCCAGGTTTCGCGCGCCGCAAGCGCGGTGGCCAATGCCTCGGCGCGCGACGTCGGTCGTTTTACCGGATCGGTTGCTGGAAATGTCGCACTGGCGGCAGCGCCGGGAGCAACGCTCTCCAGAGTTGCAGCATTGCGCCGACTTCGCGTGGCAAGGCCGCGGCGGACTTTCGACCCTCCGCAGATCGGCTGGGTCAAGGAAACCACGAAGTCCAAGAAACCTTGGAAAGCCTATAACGACGCGGCGACCGGCGCGCGTCCCGGTCCGGCGCCGACGTTGATGCGGACGATGGTGGATGGTTCGAAACGGCCGGTGAAGTTCGACGGGGTCCGTGGCGATTATGTGATCGACCGAAAAATGAAAGTGGTTGATGCCCCCAACGCGCGGGCTCAGCTCCTGCGACAATCGGGGGTATTGGCAGAACATCATTTGATCGGATTATGGGAAGTTCCAACTGCTGCCCAGAAGACTAAGGCTTTGAAGCTGTTCAAAAAGATGAACGTCACCAACATTCATGTGAAGGTCGTGAAGCGATGATTGCCAGGCAGGTTGCAAGCATTATCGCGGAGTTCTACGTATTCCTGGAATTGAGCGACGAGGAAGAGCTCAATCCCGATAATGCTGTGAACATGATGGAATCCCTCGCCTGCCATCTCGAGGAGATGGAAAAGGGATTCCTCAGGGAACTGGTGGATGCGTTCGCGATCATCTCCGAAGACTATAGTGACGAGGCACGGGAGTTGGTGCGCGACATACCGTATAGCTTGTATCTGGAAGAGGCGCTCGCAGCCGATGATCCCGTCAGGCTCGCCGAGTTGGAGGCGCAGCGTGACGCGAGGGACTGAAGAGGCGACGTGTCCGACGAACGAGGCAGGCAAGAACCCTTACGCAACTTCCAATTTGTACATCCCCGCATCTCTGGGTGAAATATATGATCTTTTTGGGGCGATGATCTTGGACGCTCCGACGTTCATAGATGGTTCGGGTAAATTGCCGGAGCGCAATATCGACACGGTCTTCAGGCAGCTCACCGAAAGTTCTGGCATCGCTCGAAAAAAGCTCGGTGAGGAGCGATACGCGACCCTGATAGGTACCGCTGAACGTGCTAAAGCGTTGTTCTTAGGTGACCCGAACGTGGATAACGGTAAAACCGATCAGGGACGCGAGTTGTTATTCGAGATAGAAGACATCGTGCAAACTGTCCGTCGGAAACGCGTCAAGGCCAAGCTGCTCGACGAGGAGGGCGAAGTATCCGGCGATTGACCCTCACCGCCGCAACGGCCGCTGTTCGTCCAAGAGGTTGCGGATCGTCGTGGCGGCGACGCCGGCTTCGCCCATCGCGTGGCTGATCTGGTCGAGCCCCTTCACCACGTCGCCGGCGGCGAAAAGGCCGGGGAGGGTGGTGCGCTGGTGATCGTCGACTTCGAGGCAGCCTTCGGCGGTGGCGCGGGCACCCGCGGCGACGGCGAGGTCGGAGCGGATCACGGACCCGAGCGCGGGGTAGACGCTGTCGAAGCGCATGCGGCCTTCGGCGGTGTCAAAGGCTAGCTGGTCGCCTTCGATCGCGAAGCCGCCGCAGGGGCCTTGCACGCGCACGATGCCGGCGGCGTCGAGGGCCGCTTCGCAGGCGGGATCGAGGTCGAGATCGGGTTCGGGGCTGACGAGCGTCACGTCGCGTGTGTAGCCGCGCAGGAACAGCGCCTCCTTCATGCCGTGGCTGCCCTTGCCGATGATGCCGACGCGGCGGTCGGTCACCTCGTACCCGTCGCAGATCGGGCAATAGCGGAGCAGTCCGCGACTCAGGGCGTCGTCGTGCAGGGCGGGGTCCATTTTCGGGCGATTGTTGACGACGCCGGTGGCGAGCAGGACGGTGCGCGCCTTCGCGATGCGGTCGCCGAGGTGGACGACGAAGCCGTTATCGGCCGGTTCGATCGCGGTGACGACCGCCTCTTCACGCACTGCGCCGTACCGTTCGGCCTGGCACAGCATCAGGCCGAGCAGGTCGCGGCCCGCGATTCCGTCCGGATAGCCGGCATGATTGTGGGTGCGCGGGATCCAGGCGGCGCGGCTGTCGCCGGAGTCGAACAGGCGGATGCTGAGGTGGAAGCGCGCGAGATAGATGGCGGCGGTCAGGCCGGCGGGGCCGGCTCCCACGATGATGCAGTCGTCCATGCGGCTTGCCTCGTTCTTCGCCCTTGCCCTAGTGCCCCCTATAGATGGAGGAACGGATGAGTAACGACTTTCCTGCGAGGCCGTTCAACCGCAGGCGTTTTCTGAACATCAGGGCAGGAGTCGCATGACGTTCGCGGCGACCGTGCTGACGCTGTACCCGGAAATGTTTCCCGGACCGCTGGGGGCGAGCATCGCCGGGCGGGCGCTGCGCGAGGAACGCTGGTCGCTGGAGGCGGTCCAGATCAGGGATTTTGCGACCGATCGGCATCGCTCCGTCGACGATACGCCGGCGGGGGGCGGCGCGGGGATGGTGCTGCGCGCGGATGTCGTGGCAGCGGCGCTGGACAGCGTCGCCGACGACCGGCCCGTGCTGGCGATGACGCCGCGGGGCGCGCCGCTGACGCAGGATCGCGTGCGGGCGCTGGCGTCGGGGCCGGGCGCGACGATCCTGTGCGGTCGGTTCGAGGGTTTCGACGAACGGCTGTTCCAGGCGCGCGCGATCGAGGAAGTGTCGATCGGCGACTATGTGCTGTCGGGCGGCGAGATGGGGGCGCTGGTGCTGCTGGACGCTTGCGTTCGGCTGATTCCCGGCGTAATGGGCGCGGCTTCCAGTGGGGACGAGGAAAGCTTCGAAAGCGGCCTCCTCGAATACCCGCATTATACCCGCCCCTATGAATGGGAAGGGCGCACGATCCCCGAAGTGCTGCGATCGGGGGATCATGCGCGGATCGCGGCGTGGCGCAAGTCACAGGCCGAGACCGATACACGGCTACGGCGGCCGGACCTTTGGGAGCGCCATGAGGGTGCTCGGGTCCAGTCGCCCTCTGGCGCGCGGCGACGACAGGACGATTGAACATGAACATCATCCAGCAGATCGAAGCCGAGCAGATCGCGAAGCTGACCGAAAAGCGCGCGATCCCCGAATTCCGCGCCGGCGACACGCTGCGCGTCGGCGTGCGCGTGGTCGAGGGCGAGCGTACCCGCGTCCAGGCGTACGAGGGCGTGTGCATTGCGCGTTCGAACAAGGGCATGGGATCGTCGTTCACGGTCCGCAAGATCAGCTTCGGCGAGGGCGTCGAGCGCGTCTTCCCGCTGTACTCGCCGAACATCGATTCGATCGACGTCGTGCGCAAGGGTGCGGTGCGTCGCGCCAAGCTCTACTACCTGCGTGGCCGCACCGGTAAGTCGGCGCGTATCGCCGAGCGTCGCGACACGCGTCCGGCCAAGGGCACCGCAGCGGCCGAATAAGCCACGCGAGCCTTTTCCGGCTTTCAGATCGGGCGGCGGTTCCAGACGGGACCGCCGCCTTTTCTTTTGCCCCGACGCGGCGCATGATGACGCCTTCGTTCGGGGGAGCGGGGGCATGACGACGGGGATAGTGGCGACCGACGCGGTCGTCGGAGAGTCGGCCGCGCGCGAGGAGCCGGACGGCGCGCCGCGCATCGCGACACTGGATATCCTGCGGGGGATCGCGATCCTCGGCATCCTGTTCATGAACATCAATTCTATGGGCGGGACGATGGCCGCGTCGCACGGGCCGCGGCCGGACCTGATCGGGTGGACGCCGTTCGATCAGCTATTCTGGTGGCTGCGGCAGGTGTTCGCGACCGGCACCGCGCGGGCGCTGCTGGAGATGCTGTTCGGGGCGGGGATGGTGATCCTGACCGGCAGGTTGGCTGACCGGATTGGTCGATGGCGGATGATCGGGCGCTATTACTGGCGCAACGTCGTGCTGTTCGGGTTCGGGATGGTGCACGTGTTCGTGCTGCTCTGGCCCGGCGATGTGCTCCACACCTATGCGCTCGCGGCGCTGATCGTGTTCCCGTTGCGGCGGCTGCCGGTCTGGGCACTGATCGTGCTGGGGCTGAGTTTCGCGACGTGGTCCGCGGCACGCGAGCTGCCGAACATGCGGACGGCGGTGCGGGAGAATGTGCTGGTCGCGTCCGCCAAGGTGCACCGCGCGCAGGGAATCGCGCCGACCACGGACGAGAAGAAGGCGATCGCCGGTCTGGAGATGTGGCACGGCTTCGTCGCCAAGACTGTTCGCGACAGCGCCACCGAACTGCGCGCACGTTCGCAGGGGTTCGACGCTTGGCGCGGGGCGATGATCGGTGAATATGTGCGCCGCGCGTCCCGGCCGATGACGGTGGTGAATGTCCTGTGGGAGGCGGCCAGCGTGATGCTGATCGGGGCGGCGCTGTTCCGTCTCGGGATCTTGCAGGGGCTGCGCAGTGCCGCCTTCTATCGGCGGATGGCGATCGGCTGGTCCGCGATCGGGTTGAGCATCCGGGTGATTGCGGCGTGGCGGACCAGTCGGCTGGACGACAGTGTGACGCTGTTGTGGGCGGGCGACGAATATGGCCGGATCGCGATGACGCTGGGCCATGTCGGGCTGGTGTGCTGGCTGCTGACAACCGCGGCGGGACGACGGTTGCTGAAGCCGTTCGCGGCGGCGGGGCGGACGGCCCTGACGCTGTATATCACGCAGACGTTGCTGTGCTTGTGGCTGCTCTATCCTCCGTTCGCGCTGGGGCTGTTCGCGACGCAGGGATGGGCGGGGTTGATGCTGACGGCGCTGGCGACCGACGCGCTGCTGCTGTGGGTCGCGAACGTCTACCTGCGCCACTATACGATCGCGCCGGTCGAGTGGCTGTGGCGGTCGCTGGCCGAGGGGCGGCGCCTACCGTTCCGCGGCGTTGCGGTGGAGGCACGCGCGGGGTAGCGACCCTGCGATGACGGCGGGGCCATCGATAGCGGGAAGCGAGCCCGATGGCGCGCCGCGGCTGCTGTCGCTGGACGTGCTGCGCGGGGTCGCGATCCTCGGCATCCTGTTCATGAACATCAACGAGATGGGCGGATCGATCTGGGCATCCTGGGTCGAGCCGCGGCATTTCGGCTGGACGATCGCGGACCGCAGCGTTTGGGCGGTGCGCGACGTGCTGGCGGAGGGAACCGCCCGCGCACTGCTGGAGATGCTGTTCGGGGCGGGCATGGTGATCCTGACCGATCGGACGGCGGGGCAGGTGGGCGAAAGTTTGGCGGTACGCCGCTACGTCCGGCGCAATCTGGTGCTGCTGGCGTTCGGCATCGTGCACATGCTGGTGCTGCTGTGGCCGGGGGATATCCTGCACAGCTATGCGCTGGCGGCGCTGATCGTCGTCTGGTTCCGACGGCTTGAGCCGGGACAGATGCTGGCGATCGGGCTGTGGCTGACGGTGACGGAGTTGATCGCGAACGGCGTGGCGCTGATCGATCCGGGCACGGCTATAGTGGCGATCGATCACGCACGCGACATCGTGCTGGAGGATGCGGCGCGGACGAGCGACTTCGCCGGGTGGGCGGGCGCGCTGTGGCGGATCGAGGTGGTACTGCTGCGCGCGGGCGAGATCGAGACGGTGCTGGAGGCGGCGGGCACGATGCTGATCGGTGCGGCGCTGTTCCGGTGGGGTGTGTTGCAGGGCGGCCGGTCGCGGGGCTTCTACTCGGTGCTGGTGATGGTGGGATACGCCGTCGGGCTGCCGGTGCGGATCGCGGGCGTGACGGCGGAACTGGCCGGGCGGGATGCCGGGCCGGCGGTCGATATGCTGTACGAGGTGGCGCGGCTGGCGACGACGCTGGGGCATATCGGGCTGCTGAATCTGTTGCTTGGCAGCGCCCTCGGTGCGTGGCTGCTGCGGCCCTTTGCGGCGGCGGGGCGGACGGCATTGACGCTGTACGTCGCGCAGTCCGCCGTGTGCCTGTGGTTGCTGTACCCGCCATTCGCGCTGGGACTGTACGGGGAGCAGGGGTGGGCCGCGATGATGGCGACCGCGCTGGCGGTGAACGCGGTGCTGCTGGTGGCGGCAAACTGGTGGGTCGCGCGATTCCGGATCGCGCCGGTGGAGTGGGCGTGGCGGTCGCTGGCGGAGGGGCGACGGTTGCCGCTTCGGTAGGGGGGGCTCTGCGCTCCCGACCTTCCGTTCGCCTTGAGGCTGTCGAGCGGCTCTGGCCACGAGCGTCGAGGCTTGCGGTCAGGTGGCTTCGACAAGCTCAGCCCGAACGGCTGGGGGGCGACGACGGCGTAGTATACTGATCTCGCCGCGCGCTGTGCCGCGCCTGAAGGGCGAGGGTACTCGTCCTCACCCTTCAGGCGCTGCGCTCCTCCCTCCCTCTCCCAAGGGGAGAGGGAAAAGAAGGGGTTACTGGTCGAGGAAGCTGCGCATCTTGCGGCTGCGGCTCGGGTGCTTGAGCTTGCGCAGCGCCTTCGCCTCGATCTGGCGGATGCGTTCGCGCGTCACCGAGAACTGCTGGCCGACCTCTTCGAGCGTGTGGTCGGTGTTCATGCCGATACCGAAGCGCATGCGCAGCACGCGCTCCTCGCGCGGCGTCAGAGAGGCGAGGACGCGGGTGACCGTTTCCTTCAGGTTCGCCTGGATCGCCGCATCGACCGGGATGACCGCGTTCTTGTCCTCGATGAAGTCGCCGAGGTGCGAATCCTCCTCGTCGCCGATCGGCGTTTCGAGCGAGATCGGCTCCTTGGCGATCTTCATCACCTTGCGGACCTTCTCGAGCGGCATCGAGAGGCGCTCCGCCATCTCCTCGGGCGTGGGCTCGCGGCCCTGCTCGTGGAGGAATTGGCGGCTGGTGCGGACCAGCTTGTTGATCGTCTCGATCATGTGGACCGGGATGCGGATGGTCCGCGCCTGATCCGCGATCGAGCGGGTGATCGCCTGACGGATCCACCACGTCGCGTACGTGCTGAACTTGTAGCCGCGGCGATATTCGAACTTATCGACCGCCTTCATCAGGCCGATGTTGCCCTCCTGGATCAAATCCAGGAACTGAAGGCCGCGGTTCGTATACTTCTTCGCGATCGAGATCACGAGACGCAGGTTCGCCTCGACCATCTCCTTCTTGGCGATACGCGCCTCACGCTCGCCCTTCTGGACCATGTTGACGATCCGGCGGAACTCGGTGAGCGCCATGCCGGTCGCCTGCGCGATCTCGCCGATCTCGTTGCGGATACGATCGACCGACTCGCTCTCGTTCGCGACGAAGGCGGACCATTTCTTGTCCATCTTGCCGAGCGACTGGAGCCACGTGTCGTCCAGCTCGTGCCCGACATAGCGGTCGAGGAAGTCCTTGCGCGGCACCTTGTGGCGCTCCGCCAGACGCAGCATCTGGCCACCGAGCGCGGTCAGGCGCCGGTTGAAGGCATAGAGCTGATCGACGAGATATTCGATCTTGGCGTTGTGAAACTGGACGCTCTCGACCTCGGCGGTCAGTTCCTCGCGCAGCTTCTGGTACTTGCGTTCGTCGGCCGCCGACATGTCGCCACCGGCCGACATCGAGTCGAGCCGGGCCTGCTGAAGCTTCGAGAACTTCTTGTAGAGCGCGGTGATGTTGGCGAACCGCTCCAGCGCGATCGGCTTGAGCTGCTCCTCCATCTGCGCGAGGCTGAGGGTATTGTCCTCCTCCTCGTCGTCGGACGGACGCGGCGTGCGACGCTCGGTCAGGTCGTCCTCGTCGTCGGCGGACGCCTCTTCCTTGACGTCCTCCTCTTCCTTGAAGGACGCGCCGGCAGTCTTCTCGCTGATCTCGTCGCCTTCGTCCTCGGCCCCCTCGACCTGCTCGGCCGACGGACCCTTGGACAGCATCGCGTCGAGATCGAGGATCTCGCGCAGCTGCATCGTGCCTTCGTTGAGCGCGGTCGACCAGTCGATGATCGCGTTGAAGGTGATAGGCGATTCGCACAGGCCCAGGATCATCGTGTCCCGGCCGGCCTCGATCCGCTTGGCGATCGCGATCTCGCCCTCGCGCGACAGAAGCTCCACGGCTCCCATCTCGCGCAGGTACATGCGGACCGGATCGTCGGTGCGATCGATCGTCTCTTTCTTCTTTTCGGGAAGCGCGGTGTCGGTGGACTCGCCCTCGGCGGCCTCCGGCTCGTCGCCGTCGTCCGCGCGCTCCTCGGTTTCGCCGTCCTCGCCCGCTTCCTCGTTCTCGACGATGTTCACGCCCATTTCGTTGAGCGCGGACATCACGTCCTCGAGCTGGTCGGAGGACATCTGGTCCTGCGGCAGCGCCTCGTTGAGCTGGTCGTAGGTGATGTAGCCGCGCTTCTTGGCGCGGGCGATCAGCTTCTTGATGTTGGCGTCATTGAGATCGATGAGCGGCGCGTCGGTCACCTCGACGCCGCCATCATCACCACCGCTGCCGTTCGACTTCGCCATTAATTACCCTCGGGTCCCGATAACCGGGCGTCTTCGTGCGCCTGACATAGGTTTGCAAGCCGCAATTCCAACGCCTGTTTCTCTCTAACCAATGCCACTTGTCGCTCGAACGCCTCGTCGGTGAAGCGCGCCTGCATCGCCGAGGTCGCCTCGGCCAGCAGTGCATCGACCTCCGGCCGGGCGATCAGGATGGCGATCGCCTCGTCCAGGTCTTCGCGCACGCGAACTGTATCGGCCGCCTTGCGTGTGAACGAATAGGGCATCGTGTCGGCGCGGAGGAGATCGCTGGCGATCCCCTCGAAACCGGATCGTGCCAATATGGTGACGAGGCGCGCGCTATCAAGCTGGCGGTCCTCCAGCGCGACGTCGACCACCGCCTCGAACAGCCGGCCGAGCGCGCCGTCGGCCAGTTTCAGGCTGCCGAGCACCTCCATATGGCGTGCGATCTCCGCGGGATGGCGGATCAGACCGGCGAGCACCGCCTTGGCCAGCACCCGGTCGATCCCGGCGGCGCGCACGGCCTTCGCATCCTGCGTGACGGGCAGCGGGCCGGGCCGCCACGGCTGCTTGCCACGCTGGAACGGTACGAACGGCTTGCGCTGCGGTGTGACCTGCGCATCGGCGCGGCGGCGGAATTCGGCGAGATATTCGGACTTCACCGCGGGATCGGCGATGCTGTTGGCGAGGTCCGACAGGCGGCGCTTCAGGCCGGCGCGCTGCTCCGGCGTGTCGAGCGGTTCGGCGGCGACCTCGCTCTGCCACAGTCGCTCGACCAGCGGCTCCGGCTTGGCGAGCAGCGCTTCCACCGCGGCTGGGCCGCCCTGCTTGACGAGGTCGTCCGGATCCTGACCCTGCGGCAGGGTCACGAACGACAGGCTGCGGCCGGGCGCGAGCATCGGCAGCGCGCGGTGCGCGGCGCGCAACGCAGCCTTCTGTCCGGCGGCGTCGCCGTCGAAACACAGGATCGGCACGTCGACCATCCGCCACAGCCGTTCGAGCTGCGCCTCGGTCAGCGCGGTGCCGAGCGGGGCGACGGCCTCGTGGATGCCCGCCTGCGACAGGGCGATCACGTCCATATACCCCTCGACCACCAGCACGCGGCCGGCCTTGCGCGCGGCGGGGGCGGCGCGATCGAGATTGTAGAGCGTGCGGCCCTTGTCGAAGAGCGGCGTGTCGGGCGAATTGAGGTATTTCGGCTCGCCCTGATCCAGAATGCGCCCGCCGAACGCGATCGTCCGGCCGCGCGCGTCGCGGATCGGGATCATCAGGCGACCACGAAAACGGTCGTACGGCTCCTTGCCCTCGACCTGGATCAGCATGCCGGCCTCGACCAGCAGCGGATCGCCGTAATCCTTCAGCGCGGTCTTCAGCCGCCCGCGCGAATCGGGCGCGAAGCCCATGCCGAACGTGCGCGCCGTCTCTGGCGAGATGCCGCGCCGGTCGAGCAACGCGCGCGCGTCGTTGCCGGACAGGCCGTTGAGTTGCTCCGTGAACCAGATGGCGGCGTCGGCCATGACCTCGTGCAGGCCCTTGGCGCGCTCCGCCTTCTCCGCGGACTGGCGGTCTTGCGCGGGCATCTCCAGCCCGGCCGCCTGCGCCAGTTCCTTGACCGCGTCGATGAAGGGCAGGCCGCGCTGGTCGGTCATCCACCGGATCGCATCGCCATGCGCGGAGCAGCCGAAGCAGTGGTAGAAGCCCTTGTCGTCGTTGACGTAGAAGCTGGGCGTCTTCTCGTTGTGGAACGGGCAGCAGCCACGCATCTCGCGGCCGGCCTTTTGCAGCTTGGTCGTCTTGCCGATCAACGCCGACAGCGACGTGCGCGCACGCAGTTCGTCGAGGAAGGCGGGCGACAGGCTCATGCGCGCGATTCTATTCACTCATGGCGCAGGGGGAAGGGGTTGGCAAACTATTCGCGTGATGCGGCCGAGTTGGTGGCACCGAACCCTCCCCCGGCCCCTCCCGCGAGCGGGAGGGGAGTTTGATGAACTTCTTGCTCCCCTCCTGCAGGGCGGGAGGGGTTGGGGGAGGGGCGTTCCGCGAGCACCCGCTCGATCTCTGCGACCACCCCTTCCAGATTGGAGAGCACGTCGTTGTTCCAGAACCGGATTACGCGAAAGCCCCGCGCTGCCAACACTTCGGTGCGTCGAGCGTCCTCGGCCGAGTCATGCTGCCCGCCGTCGACCTCGATCACCAAGCCGATCGATCGAGCCACGAAGTCGCAGATGTAAGCTCCGACCGGCACTTGCCGGTTGAAGCGCACGCGTGCGACCTTCCGCGCGCTCAACGCACGCCAGAGTCGCACTTCGGCTTCCGTGGGATTGTTGCGGAGGATGCGGGCTTGGTTTCGGGGCGCTGTCATGGAGTTGGTGGCTCCGGCCGTCCCCCAACCCCTACCGCAAGCGGGAGGGGAGTTAAGAAAGAGCCTACGCCAACGCTGCCTTCACCAGCCCGCTGGCCTTCGCCATGTCTAGGGTCACGGCGTGACGTGCCTTCAGTTCGGCCATCACGCGGCCCATGTCCTTCATGCCGGTCGCGCCGAGATCGGTCTTGATCGCCTCGATCGCGGCCGTCGTCTCCGCGTCGCTCATCCGCGCGGGCAGGAAGCGTTCGATCACCGCGACCTCCGCCGCTTCGGCCGCGGCGAGTTCGGGGCGGTTGCCGGTCTCGTACATCGCGATCGATTCGCGGCGTTGCTTGACCATCTTCTGCAGCACCTCGACGACGAGGGCGTCGTCGTCATCGGGGGCCTTGCCCTCCCGACTCTGCGGCGCGCGGGCCTCGATGTCGCGGTTTTTGATCGCGGCCTGGATCAGGCCGATCGCGGCGCGGGATTCCTTGTCGCCGGCCTTCATGGCGGCGATCTGGGCTTGCTTGATGTCGTCTCGAATCATGGTGGCGCGGCCATAGCAGATTGACGGGAGGGATGGGCGAGTTTAGCGGGCGGGGCTTAGCGACATCGTAGATCAACCAACGGAGTGCCCGCCGCATCATGGCCGAGCCCACGCCTTTCGTCATGCCCGCTAAACCAGACAGCGCCACCGGTTGCCTCGTCCTCGCCAGTGGCGACGTGCTGTGGGGCCGCGGCTTCGGCGCGGAGGGGCATGCGGTGGGCGAAGTGTGCTTCCACACCGCGATGACCGGCTATCAGGAGATCATGACCGACCCGTCCTTCGCGGGTCAGATGATCGCCTTCACCTTTCCCCATATCGGCAATGTCGGCGCGAACCCCGACGACGTCGAGGCGGAAGGCCCGCACGCGCTGGGCATGATCGTGCGCGAGGACCCGACCGCGCCATCGAACTTCCGCAGCATGGAGCGGCTGGACGGCTGGATGGCGCGGCATGCCCGCATCGGCCTAGCCGGAATCGACACGCGCGCGCTGACCCGCCGCATCCGCACCGGCGGCGCCCCGAACGGCGTCATCGCGCATTCGGTGGCGGGCGAGTTCGATCTGGAAGCGCTGCTGGGCATCGCCCGCGCATGGCCGGGGCTGGAAGGGATGGACCTCGCCAAGGCCGTCTCGCGTGAGACGCAGGGCGGGTGGGGCGGTGGCGTATGGCGGCTGGGCTTCGGTTATGACGACGCGGTCGGCGAGGAGTCGCGCCCGCACGTCGTCGCGATCGATTACGGCAGCAAGCACAACATCTTCCGCAACCTTGTTCATGCGGGAGCGAAGGTGTCGGTGGTCCCTGCGACCGCCAGTTTCGACGAGATCATGGCGCTGAAGCCGGAGGGTATCTTCCTGTCGAACGGCCCCGGCGACCCGGCCGCTACCGGCGAATATGCAGTGCCGGTGATCCGGCAGTTGCTCGATACGAAGCTGCGGCTGTTCGGCATTTGCCTCGGTCACCAGCTGCTGGGTCTGGCGGTCGGGGCGACCACGACCAAGATGTTCCAGGGACATCGCGGGGCGAACCACCCGGTCAAGCGGCTGAGCGATGGCGCGGTCGAGATCACCAGTATGAACCACGGCTTCTCGGTCGAGCGGGACTCGCTGCCCGCCGGTGTGACGGAGACGCACGTGTCGCTGTTCGACGGATCGAACGCCGGGCTAGAACTGGACGGCGGGCGGGCGTTCAGCGTGCAGTATCACCCGGAAGCGTCGCCGGGGCCGCAGGACAGTTTCTATCTGTTTAAGCGGTTTGTAGGGTCGCTGGTAAAGGCAGCATGAGCTTCTTGTTTGCCTTGGCGATCCAAGGAGCGATCGCTAAATCCCGCGTGGACTTGAACCAGTCTCAGCTCAATATCATGAGCGATGCGTGTAAAGCCCCACGCCAGTGGCTCGTTCATCTCGGAGGCGAAGCGATACGATTTCGCCCTTCGCCTAACGCAAAGTACAAAAGAATAGACTGCGTGCTCAAGCGTCTCCGCGTGAGTATGGCCCCGAAGAAGCTCGGCTTTATCGGCAACGAACAGCTTTCGGAAGATAAGTAATGCCCAAACGCACCGACATCTCCTCCATCCTCGTTATCGGCGCGGGGCCGATCATTATCGGGCAGGCGTGCGAGTTCGATTATTCGGGCACGCAGGCGATCAAGGCGTTGAAGGAGGAGGGCTATCGCATCGTCCTCGTCAACTCCAACCCCGCCACGATCATGACCGACCCCGAGCTGGCCGACGCCACCTATGTGGAGCCGATCACGCCCGCGGTGGTGGCGAAGATCATCGAGAAGGAGCGGCCCGACGCCGTCCTGCCGACGATGGGCGGGCAGACCGCGCTGAATACGGCGCTGGCGCTGTTCCGAGACGGTACGCTGGAGAAGTTCGGCGTGCAGATGATCGGGGCCGATGCCGACGCGATCGACATGGCGGAGGATCGGCTGAAGTTCCGTGACGCGATGGACCGGATCGGGCTGGAAAGCGCGCGCTCGGCAATCGCGCACACCGAGGCGGACGCGCTGGAGGGGCTGGAGAAGGTCGGGCTGCCGGCGATCATCCGGCCGAGCTTCACGATGGGCGGCTCCGGCGGCGGCATCGCGTACAACCGTGCCGAGTTCATCCAGATCGTCCGCAACGGGCTCGACCTGTCGCCGACGACCGAAGTGCTGATCGAGGAGTCGCTGCTCGGTTGGAAAGAGTATGAGATGGAGGTGGTGCGCGACCGGAAGGACAACGCGATCATCATCTGCTCGATCGAGAATGTCGATCCGATGGGCGTCCACACCGGGGACTCGATCACCGTCGCGCCGGCGCTGACGCTGACCGACAAGGAATACCAGATCATGCGCAACGCATCGATCGCGGTGTTGCGCGAAATCGGAGTGGAAACAGGCGGTTCGAACGTACAGTTCGCGGTCAATCCGAAGGACGGTCGCCTGATCGTCATCGAGATGAACCCGCGCGTGTCGCGGTCGTCGGCGCTCGCATCGAAGGCTACCGGTTTCCCGATCGCCAAGGTCGCGGCGAAGCTGGCGGTCGGCTATACGCTCGACGAGATCGAGAACGACATCACCGGTGCGACGCCGGCCAGCTTCGAACCGACGATCGACTACGTCGTCACCAAGATCCCGCGCTTCGCGTTCGAGAAGTTCAAGGGCTCCGAACCGCTGCTCGGTACGGCGATGAAGAGCGTCGGCGAAGTCATGGCGATCGGCCGCAATATCCACGAGTCGATGCAGAAGGCCTTGCGCGGGCTGGAGACTGGACTGTCCGGCTTCAACGAGGTCGCGCATCTGGTCGGCGCACCGCGTGCTCAGATCGAGGCGGCACTGGCGACCGCGACGCCGGACCGGCTGCTGGTCGCGGCGCAGGCCCTACGCGAGGGCTTCACCGTCACCGAGGTTCACGCGATCGCCAAATACGACCCGTGGTTCCTGGAGCGGATCGCGGAGATCGTCGCGGCCGAGGCTGAGGTCATGGCGAACGGCCTGCCGATCGACGCGCCGGGCATGCGCCGGCTGAAGGCGATGGGTTTCGCCGACAAGCGGCTGGCGTGGCTGGCGCTGCAGTCCGCCAATCTGCGCGGCATGAACCGCGGCATCGCGCGCGGATCGGGGCTGATCCATGAGGTCGTGAAGGCGATGACCGGCGGCGTCACCGAGGACGAGGTGCGGGCGCATCGGTTGAAGCTGGGCGTTCGCCCGGTGTTCAAGCGCATCGACACCTGCGCCGCCGAGTTCGACGCGAAGACGCCGTATATGTACTCGACCTACGAAGCGCCGACGTTCGGAGAGCCGGAGGATGAGAGCCAGCCGAGCGACCGCCGCAAGATCGTGATCCTCGGCGGTGGGCCGAACCGGATCGGGCAGGGGATCGAGTTCGATTACTGCTGCTGCCACGCGTGCTTTGCGCTGGCGGATGCCGGGTTCGAGACGATCATGGTCAACTGCAACCCGGAAACGGTCAGCACGGACTACGACACGTCCGACCGCCTGTATTTCGAGCCGCTGACCGCGGAAGATGTGCTGGCGATCCTCGACGTCGAGAAATCGCGCGGCGAGCTGGTCGGCGTGATCGTGCAGTTCGGAGGGCAGACGCCGCTGAACCTCGCGCGGGCGCTCGAGGCTGCCGGTATCCCGATCCTTGGTACGTCGCCGGCGGCGATCGATCTGGCGGAGGACCGCGAGCAGTTCGCGGCTTTGGTCAACCGGTTGAAGCTGTTGCAGCCGTCGAACGGCATCGCGCGCAGCCGGGACGAGGCGATCAACGTCGCCGCACGCGTCGGCTATCCGGTGCTGATGCGGCCCAGCTTCGTGCTAGGCGGGCGGGCGATGGAGATCGTCGAGGGGCCGGCGCAGCTCGACGATTACATCCAGACCGCCGTGCAAGTGTCTGGTGACGCACCGGTTTTGATCGACCAGTACCTGCGTGACGCGATCGAGGTGGATGTCGACGCGATCTGCGATGGTGACGATGTCGTGGTCGCCGGCGTGTTACAGCATATCGAGGAGGCCGGCGTCCATTCGGGCGACAGTGCCTGCTCGATCCCGCCGTACAGCCTGCCCAGCGAGATCGTCGAGGAGATCGAGCGGCAGACAGAGGCGCTGGCGCGCGCGCTGTCGGTCGTCGGGCTGATGAACATCCAATTCGCGGTGAAGGACGGCAAGGTCTACCTCATCGAGGTGAATCCGCGCGCCTCGCGGACGGTGCCGTTCGTGGCGAAGGCGATCGGCACCCCGATCGCCAAGATCGCAGCGCGGGTGATGGCCGGCGAGAAGTTGCGCGACCTGCCGACGATCGATCGCAACATCGCGCATGTCGCGGTGAAGGAAGCGGTATTTCCGTTCTCGCGCTTTCCCGGCGTCGATCCGGTCCTGTCACCGGAGATGCGATCGACCGGTGAAGTCATGGGTATCGCGGGCGATTTCACGACGGCCTTCGCGAAGGCGCAGCTGGGTGCCGGGACCGTCCTGCCGACGAAAGGCGCGGTGTTCGTCAGCGTCAAGCCGGGCGACAAGCCGCACATCGTCCCCGGTGTCGAGGCGCTGGTGGAGGCGGGCTTCACGATCGTCGCAACGGATGGCACCGCGGATTTCCTGACGCGCGCCGGCCTGCCGGTCGAACGGGTCAACAAGGTCGCGCAAGGGCGGCCGCATATCGTCGACCGCATCGCGGATGGTGGCATCGACCTGATCTTCAACACCACCGAAGGCTGGCAATCGCTAAAGGATTCCAAGCCTATCCGTCAGGCGGCACTGGCCGGGCGCATCCCGTATTTCACGACGGCCCCGGCCAGCGTGGAAGCGGCGCGGGCGATCCTGGCGTCGCAACGGGATGCGGGCGGGGGTGTCCTTGAAGTCAGGCCCCTTCAGTCCTATTATTCGCAGTCGCACGACTGATCCCGGACATAACGACGTGACGTGTGCGGGCGATCCTGACGGGTCGTCCCGGGAATAGGAATTGGGGAACGAGATCATGGCGACCGTCGAGAAGATGCCGATGCTGCAGGAGGGCTACGAAACCCTCACCGCGGATTTGCGGCGTCTGAAAGAGGAGCGCCCGTCCATCGTCGACGCGATCGAGGAAGCCCGCGCGCACGGCGATCTGTCGGAAAATGCCGAATATCATGCCGCCAAGGAGCGTCAGGGCCAGATCGAGGCGTCGATCGCCGATATCGAGGACAAGCTGTCGCGCGCGCAGATCATCGATCCGCGCGACCTGTCGGGTGACAAGGTGGTGTTCGGCGCGACGGTGACTCTGCTCGACGACGACGACAAGCCGGTCGTGTACCAGATCGTCGGCCAGACCGAGGCGGACGCGAAGCGCGGCCGTATCTCCTACAACTCGCCGCTGGGCCGGGCGCTGATTGGGCGCAAGGTCGACGAGGAGGTCGAGGTGTCGGTGCCGGCAGGCGATCGCTATTATGTCGTCTCCAAGATCGCGTTCATCTGACGTCATGAACGACTGGCGCGAGTGGCGGGTGACCGCGGTGCTGACCGTGGTCACGCTGGTCGTGTCGGTATTGTTGATTCTGACCGGCGACATTCCCGTCGCGGCGATTGAGGCGGGGTTCATCCCCGGCCGGATCGGCGGGGCGGTGCCGGTCGATCATGTTTTCCTGGTGCCGGACTGGTTGACGCCGCTGACCGCGACGCTGATCCACGGCGGCTGGGCGCATGTCGCGCTGAACCTCGTGATGCTCGTGTTCTGCGGTCAACAGGTCGAGCGGGCGCTGGGTCCACTGGCAGTACTGGTGCTGTACGGGGTCGGCGCATATCTCGCGGCGGCAGGGCAGTGGGCCTTCGACCCTGCGTCGCCCATGCCGATGATCGGCGCGTCGGGTGCGATCTCCGCGATCATCGCGGCGTATGCGCTTTTATACGGCGAGCGACGCGCGCGGCGGATGGGGCCGGTATCGGCGAACCTCGTGCATGCGGCGTGGTTGGCGGCGGCGTGGATCGGCATCCAGTTGCTGATCGACCTCGCCGGCATGGGTGGCGTGGCAGTGGCGATCGGTGCGCACATCGGCGGGTTCGTCGCAGGGCTGCTGCTGACGCGGCCATTGCTGATCTGGCGGTATCGCGGAGCCTGACCCGATCCTGCGGCGGCAGGGTCGCTCATCCTAGCCCCCGCTTGACCTCCAACCTCACCGGCCGACTATTTGAGCTGTGGTTCTGCAACCAGTCGGGAGCGACCGTGACGGTGACGGGCTGTGTATGCTGACGAATCCGACGTCGATCCGAGTCCGCGCCGTTTTCCGATACGCGGCTCCCTCGACGATCAGCCGGCAGGCTTGACGGCATCCGGCTCCAGCAGACGGTGCAGGTGCACGACCACGAACCGCATCTCGGCGTCGTCGACCGTGCGCTGCGCGGCGGCGCGCCAGGCCTTTTCGGCGCTGGCATAATCGGGGAAGATGCCGACCACGTCGAGATTGGCAGGATCGGCGAAGTCGAGAGTCTGCGGGTTGGTGACCCGGCCGCCGAAGACGAGATGGAGCTTGCTCATGGCCGCATCCCTTAGCGGCTGGCGGCGGGGGAATGAACCCCCGCCGTAGCGGCATCAGACGGTTTCGGGCGACTGCGCCGATGCGTCCGGCTTCTTCGCGGACTGCGCGGCGGCGCTGCCCGCGCTGACCAGCGCCCTCTTGACGCCATCGAGCAGGTCCTTGCCGCGATCCTTGGCCGCGCCCGGCGTCAGGCCGGCCTGATCCAGTTCGCTGCGGCCGGCTTCCTTGGCGGCGGCGAACGCTTGACGCGCGGTGTCGGAGATACGCTTGCCGACGGGGGCGAGCAGTTCCTTTTCCCGTGCGCTGCGCGGCACCAAGGCGCCGACGAGCGCACCGACCGCGAGGCCACCGGCGAGAATGGCGAGCGGATTGGTCTCGATCTCGCTCGCGGCACGGTGGACCGCCTGCTTGGTCGTCTGTTTCGACGTGGCGAGCGCCTCCGATGCCTTGTCCCGCGCATCGTGCAGCGTCTGTGCGGCGGCGGCGCGGGCGTCCTCGAAGGTCGAATGCGTGTCGTTGGGCTGATCGGTCATGGCTCAGTTACCTCGATGGAATGGGCTTCGGAATGGGCGATGGGTTGCGCGGGGACGGGCTTGCGGACGCGGCGACGGTGGAAGAACCGTGCGATCGGGCCGCTGACGAGCAGCAGGCCCGTGGCGGCGGCGGCCCCGGCGATGATGCCCGGATTGCGACGGGCACCCTCCGCGCCGGCACGGACGGCGGACAGCCCGGCGTCCTTCGCCTCTTCGGCCAGGGCCTTGGGGTCGAGCTTCGCCTGAAGCTGTGCCACGGTGCCGGACAGACGCTCGCGGGCAAGCGCGGCTTCCGCCTTGGCGGCGAGCAGGTCGAGTTTGGGATTGCTCATACGCTGCGCTCCGGTCCCGCGAGGCGGCCCTTGCCGACGATCCCGAGAACGGCGGCGAGCAGCAACACGACGCCAACGACGATCAACGTCGCCCAGATCGGGTGAAGTACGGTCGCCAACGCCATGATGAGGCCGACCAGCAGCGCGACCAGCGCCGCCAACCCCAGCACCCCCGCGATCGCGAAGAACACGATCGCGGATTTGTAAGCGCTGACCCGCTCGCCCGCCTTCGCCTTGTACAAGGCGACTTCGGCCGAGACGAGCGTCCGGCTTTCATCGACCAGCCGCCCGACCAGCGTCGTCACCCCCGGTTGTTCCCCGAACATGACGGATCAGGCCCGATCGTCGAGGCCGGACTGGAACAGTCGTGCGACGACGAAGCCCAGAGCGGCGGCCGCGCCGATTGCCACCCCGGGGCTGGCGCGCACGAAGCCACGCGCATCCTCCAGCAGGTCGTCGACATCCTTGTTCTTCACCGTCTCGGCGAAGCCCTGCACCTGATCGGCGGCTGTCCGAGCATACTGGCCGTATTGCGCACCGAGCTTGTCGTCGACCTGACCGGCTGCATCGATCAGCAACTGCGACAGCTGGTCGAGCGCCGAACCGGCACGCGCCTTGCCGTCATCGGCGTACGCGCGCAGCTTTTCGGTGGCCTGCTGGCCGACCTTGCCGGTCGTATCGCGGATCGCCTGCTTGGCGGTTTCGGTCTTGCTGGTGGTGGTGCCCGTGTCGTCCGAAGCGGGCGCGAATTCCACGCCTGCGTCCTTCAGCGGTTCCGCTGGCTGAAAGGCCGTGCTGGCGGGCGGGGTTACGATGTCGCCGTCGCTGATCGGCTTGAGGTCGTCGTCGGCCATGTGTGTTCCTCCGTTACCACGCTTCAACAAAACCTATCCCCACCGGTTCCCTGCTGGCAAACCGGGCATGCACGGCGTGGCGATTGCCCACGTCGCGGCACGGCTCTACAGCACCGCGCGAACGATACGCTGCCAGGAGCGCCCAGTGACCGCCATCATCGACATCCACGCCCGCCAGATCCTCGACAGCCGGGGCAATCCCACCGTGGAAGTCGATGTGCTGCTGGAGGATGGCAGCTTCGGCCGCGCGGCCGTGCCGTCGGGTGCGTCCACCGGCAAGCATGAGGCGGTCGAGAAGCGCGACGGCGACAAGAGCCGCTGGGGCGGCAAGGGCGTGGACGACGCGATCGAGGCGGTGAACGACGAGATCGCCGACACCGTGCTGGGCATGGACGCGGAGGATCAGGCCGATCTGGACCGCGCGATGATCGAGCTGGACGGCACCGAGAACAAGGGCCGGCTGGGCGCGAACGCGATCCTCGGCGTCAGCCTCGCGGTGGCCAAGGCGGCGGCGGAGGCGCGCGGTCTGCCGCTATACAAATATGTCGGTGGTGTCTCGGCGCATCTGCTGCCGGTGCCGATGATGAATATCATCAACGGCGGCGAGCATGCCGACAACCCAATCGATTTCCAGGAGTTCATGGTGATGCCGGTCGGCGCGCCGAATATTCTGGAGGCCGTCCGTTGCGGCTCCGAAATCTTCCACGCGCTGAAGAAGGCGCTGCACGACAAGGGACTGGCCACCAGCGTCGGTGACGAGGGCGGCTTTGCCCCGAACATCGCCAGCACCACCGAGGCGCTGGACTTCATCATGCGGGCGATCGAGACGGCGGGCTACACCCCCGGCGACGACGTGATGCTGGCGCTCGACTGCGCGGCGACCGAGTTCTACAAGAACGGCCGGTACGACATCAGCGGTGAGGGCAAGGTGCTCGGCAGCCACGAGATGGCGGAGTATCTGGCAGACCTGACGCGTCGCTATCCGATCCTGTCGATCGAGGATGGCATGAGCGAGGACGATTGGGAGGGCTGGAAGGCGCTGACCGAGGCAGTGGGCAACACGGTGCAGCTGGTCGGCGACGACCTGTTCGTGACCAACCCCAAGCGCCTGAAGCAGGGCATCGACGGCGGTTACGCCAACTCGATCCTGGTGAAGGTCAACCAGATCGGCACGCTGACCGAAACGCTGGAGGCGGTGTCGATGGCGCAGCGTGCGCGCTACACGGCGGTGATGAGCCACCGTTCGGGCGAGACCGAGGATTACACGATCGCCGACCTCGCGGTCGCGACCAACTGCGGCCAGATCAAGACCGGCAGCCTGTCGCGCAGCGACCGTCTGGCGAAGTACAACCAGTTGATCCGCATTGAGGAAGAATTGGGCGATGCCGCGCGTTATGCCGGTCGTGACATCCTGATGGGGGCGCGATGAAGACGCGGGAATCCACCTTTCGGAAGACGCTGCGCCGCGCCGCCGTGCCGGCGCTGGCGTTGACGGTGCTGGCCTTCTTCGGGGCTTACGCGATCCTGGGGCCGAACGGGGTACTCGCGTATGGCGACTATAAGCGGCAGCTCGCCAAGCGGGAGAAGGACTTTGCGGTGCTCGACAAGCGCCGCGAGGTGCTGCGCAACCGCGTGGCGTTGCTCAATCCCGATCACGCCAACCCGGACATGGTCGACGAAATGGTCCGCAAGGAACTGAACGTCGCTCATCCCGACGAGGTGATCGTCCCGCTCGATCCAAAATAGCGCGGACTACAGCCGCGGCAGGGTCACGCCGCGCTGGCCCATATATTTACCTGCGCGGTCGGCGTAGCTCGTCTCGCAGGGCTCGTTCCCTTGCAGGAACAGGAACTGGCATGCGCCCTCGTTGGCATAAACCTTGGCGGGCAGGGGCGTGGTGTTGGAGAATTCCAGCGTGACATGGCCTTCCCAGCCCGGCTCCAGCGGAGTCACGTTCACGATGATTCCGCACCGCGCATAGGTGGACTTGCCGAGGCAGATCACCAGCACGTCGCGTGGCACGCGGAAATATTCAACCGTCCGCGCCAGCGCGAAGCTGTTCGGCGGAATGATGCATACGTCAGTCTTGCGATCGACGAAGCTGTTGGCGGCGAAGTTCTTGGGGTCGACGATCGCGCTATCGACGTTCGTGAAGATCTTGAACTCGTCCGCGACCCGCGCGTCATAGCCGTAGGACGACAGGCCGTAGCTGACGCAACCGTCGCGACGCTGCGACTCCACGAACGGCTCGATCATCGCATCGGCGAGCGCGCGCTCGCGAATCCAGCGGTCGGACATGACGGACATCGGTCGGGCTCCCCTTTGCCGTCGCTCATCGCGGCAAGGGCGGGGCGGGGCAAGGGGTGATCGGCGGCGTCAGCGCGTCGACGGACCCGTCCAGCCGGGAGGCGTACGGTCGGCGATGCGGTTTACCCGCGGTGGCGTCACAATGCTGCGACCGAGATAATCCGACAGCGCATCGACATCGGTGATGCCCTGTCCGGGGATGTCCCGACCGACCACGAAACTGGTAAACCCGTCGCCGC
Organism: Sphingomonas longa; assembly: GCF_016892685.1. NCBI lineage: Bacteria > Pseudomonadati > Pseudomonadota > Alphaproteobacteria > Sphingomonadales > Sphingomonadaceae > Sphingomonas > Sphingomonas longa. The sequence goes on along the minus strand of NZ_JAFEMC010000001.1, from coordinate 654,866 downwards.
CGACGGCGAGGAAGTTGCTGACCGACACACGATAGCGTTCCGCGTCGATGAGCGGACAACCTTGAACGACAACGTCGATGATCCGCTGCCCTGCGGGGCGGGAGCGATCGAAGGCGTAGGTCATGCCAGCCACGCTGAGGACCAGCGTCTTGCCCCCCATGTCGAACTGCTGTTCCAGCACTGCGCGTAGCTGGGCGCCCGTAAATTCGCGGACCATCAGCACGTTGCCGAACGGCTGCACCGCATAGGCGTCGGCGAAGGTGACCGCACCACCATCACCGATCTTCAGGTCCGTCCGGATGCCCCCGGGGTTCATGAACGCCACCTGCGCGCCGCCATTCTCCGGCACGCTCATGACGGCCAACTGAGCGTCGGCGACGAGGTTGCCGAGTTCCGTCTCGTAACCGCGTGGTGGCCCATCCTTCGGTGCAGGCGCACGGGTCATGTGGCCGACCACGCGCTCCGCCAATGGTCCGGATGCGGTCACGTAGCGATCCACGATCTTGCCCACAACCGGGTCTGCCGCGAAGCGTGGCACGGCGTCGGACAGCCCGACCGCTCGTCCGTCCACCTCGAACGCCTCGCCCTGAACGATGACGTTACGGGCGCTGCTGTCGATGAGGCGCTTGCTGCGTGGATCGAATCGCAGGGTCATATCGGTGACGATCGACCCGAACTTGCCCGCGCTGGTCAGCAGCAGGGGGCGGCTGGCGATGTTGGGACAGATATACGCCTTATGCGTGTGCCCCGAGACGACGACCTGGATCGCCGGGTCGAGCCGCTTCGCGATGTCGACGATGGGGCCGCTCAACCCTGCACATCCATTGGGATCGGTCTCCGGCTGCGGATATCCGCCCTCGTGGACCAGCAGTACGATCGTGTCCGCCCCCGCTTCCCGCAAAGCCGGGACGAGACGGTTGGCCGTGTCGGCTTCGTCGGCGAAGTGGATGCCGCGAATTGCGGTAGGGCTGACCAACGTGTTCGTCGTACGTGTGGTCAGGCCGATGAAGCCGATCGTGACCCGCCGTGATCCTTGGCCGAAGGTCCGTATGGCGGTGGCGGGGAGCAGGCTCGCCCCGTTTTCCATGATGGTGTTGCCGGCCAGATACTGGAAGCGTGCGCCCCCGAATTTCTCCAATCGACAGGGCAGGGGGGTGGCGTTGCGGGCGCAGCCGCCATTCTGGAGCCGAAGCAGTTCCGTCGTGCCGCGGTCGAACTCATGATTGCCCACAGCATTCAGATCGACGCCCATCGCGTTCATCGTCGTGATCGTCGGCTCGTCGAGGAAGATCGACGAGGGTAGCGGGCTCGCCCCGGTCATATCGCCGGCCGACACGGTGATCGAGTTGGGATGCGCGCGCCGCAGGCTGGCGATGGCGGACGCGAGATACGCCGCGCCGCCGGCCGGGACCGGCGTCGTCCCGTCGGGGGCGGTGATCGCCAGATGCGGCGGCTGGAGATTGCCGTGGAAGTCGTTGATCGCGAGGATGCCGACATCGATCGGGGCCGCGCCAGTGCGCGCGACTTGCGCCGCACAGCCGGGCAGGGCGGCGAGCACGGGAAGCAGCAGCGTGGTGAAGCGGCGCGCTGTCATGGCGGTCTCGATATCGTCGGGGGTTATTGGCCGCGCCTCTAGCGACAGTTCTCCGCGATCGCCAGAGGGTTGCGGCGGGTGCGCGGCAGCCTGCGTGCCGGTCCGTTCTGGACGCTAAGCCGCCGTCTTACCCCTGCCGTCATGCCGAAACCAGCCCGGCATGACGAACGCGTTCTCAAATCGACGCAGGAGCGGAAGGAATGAAATCGCGCCAGCCATTCGGCAAGCGAATCCCCTCCGCCCACAGGAACCGCAACGAAAAAGGGCGGCCCCGCGGGACCGCCCTCCATCGTTCGCGGGAAGCGAAAGGATCAGCGCTTCGAGAACTGGAAGCTACGACGGGCCTTCGCCTTGCCGTACTTCTTACGCTCGACCGTGCGGCTGTCGCGGGTCAGGAAGCCCGCGGCCTTCACCGGCGCGCGCAGGATCGGCTCGTACTTGGTCAGCGCCTGGCTGATGCCGTGCTTGACCGCGCCGGCCTGACCCGAGAGGCCACCACCCTTGACGGTGCAGACCACATCGTACTGGCCCTCGCGCTCGGTGATGCCGAACACCTGGTTGATGACCAGACGCAGCGTCGGACGCGCGAAATACACTTCCTGATCGCGACCGTTGATCGTGATCTTGCCCGAACCCGGCTTCACCCAGACGCGGGCGACCGCATCCTTGCGGCGACCGGTGGCATAGGCGCGGCCCTGCTTGTCGATGATCTGCTCACGCAGCGGCATCGTCGGCGCGCGGGGCGCCTCGACCGCACCCGACATATAGTCTTCGGCCTGCTGCGCGGACGTGTCGCCCGACTGCGGAGCGGGGGCCGGCGTCTGCGTCAGCGCGGCCAGATCGGCGAGGGACTGGCGGTTGTCGGTCATTATGCGCCCACCTTGTTCTTGCGGCTCATGCCGGCGATATCGAGGACCTCGGGGTTCTGCGCCTCGTGCGGGTGCGCTTCGCCCTTGAAGATACGCAGGTTGCGCATCTGCTCGCGACCCAGCGGGCCGCGCGGGATCATGCGCTCCACGGCCTTCTCGAGAACGCGCTCCGGAAAGCGGCCCTCGAGCACCTTGGCGGCGGTCACGCCCTTGATGCCGCCGGCATAGCCGGTGTGCTTGTAATAGATTTTCTTGCCGGCCTTGTTACCGGTGAAGCGAACCTTGTCGGCGTTGATGACGATGACGTTGTCACCGCAATCGACGTGCGGGGTGAACGACGTCTTGTGCTTGCCGCGCAGGACGTTGGCGATCACCACCGCGGCGCGACCGACAACCAGGTCGGTGGCGTCGACGATGTGCCACTTCTTCTCCACCTCATGCGGCTTGGCCGACTTGGTGGTCTTCATGAGCGCCTTCATGGGCGTAGACCTTTCAAACGAGAGCGCGCCGCTTCCAGAAGGAGCGGCGCGGACCGGGATCCATTCGTGGAAAGTCGCCCGGAAGTCAAGCAATCCGCCACATTGCTGACGGGTATCAGAATACCAGAGGTGTTCTGACGGTCAGGTCCGCCGCCGGCCGATCGCATGCGCCGCGGCGACGCTGGCGATCAGCAGCAGCGCCGCATTCGCCTGATGCGCGACCGCGATGCCGATCTGCACGCCACTGAGCAGCGTGGAGATGCCGAGCGCGATCTGGAGCCCGACCAGCACCACGACCATCCCGGCCGCCCCGCGTGCGCCGACGCGATTCGCCCGCCATGCCAGCGCGACGAGCGCGGCGGCGGCGGCGAAGGCGAACCAGCGGTGGATGAACTGCACGACGATGGGGTTGTCGACCGCGTTGCTCCACCCCGGCGACAGCATCGGCACGCCAGCGGGGAACAGCGAATCGCCCATCAGCGGCCAGCTCGCGAAAGCGTAACCGGCGTCGAGGCCGGCGGTGAAGGCGCCATAGACGATCTGCGCGAACAACGCCGCCAGCGCCAGTGTCGCCACCGGCGCGAGGCGGGCGGGCGCCGCCATGCGGTTGCCGTGCAACGCCATCAGGTCGAGCGCGGTCCAGACGATGCCCGCCAGGATCACGAGCGCCGTCGTCAGGTGAACCGCCAGCCGGATGTGGCTTACATCGGTCCTCACCGACAGGCCCGAGGCAACCATCCACCAGCCGATCGCGCCCTGAAGCCCACCGAGCGCCAGCAGCGCCGTCAGTCGCCAGCCATAGCCGGCGGGGATGCGCCGCCGCACCGCGAACCAGATCAGCGGCAGCGCGAACGCCATGCCGATGACGCGGCCAAGCAGGCGGTGCAGATATTCCCAGAAGAAGATCGCCTTGAACCCGGCGAGCGTCATGTCCTGATTGAACGCGGTGTATTCGGGAATGCGGCGGTAATTGGCGAACTCCGCCTGCCACTGCGCATCGTTCAGCGGCGGCACGATGCCGCTGATCGGTTTCCACTGCGTGATCGACAGCCCCGACTCGGTCAGCCGCGTGATGCCGCCGACGATCACCATCGCCACGATCAGCGCGGCGACCGCGTACAGCCAGCGCGCCACCGCGCGCGGGCGGGTGGACGAGATGAATGCGGCGCTGACCTGAAGCATGGGCGCGTTTACCGCAGCTTATCTCGTCGGCCAAGTGTCACAGGTTTCCGCATCCACCCAGTAAAGGAATATTTAGCCCAAATCGGTTTAATCCCGGCATCGGACTTGATGGGGAACATCGTGGTACAACAAGGCGACGTGGCGATTGCACCGGAGAGTGATCCGCGATGGCGGACACTCGTATCGGGTGAGCGGAAATTCGAATATCGTTGTCTGGCGCTGAGGATCATGATGATCCGCATCCGCGGCGCCTACGAGCGCGACGCGTCGTCTTTGCAGGCGCTCGTGGCCGAACTCCGGCAGTTCTTCGTCGCGAACCTGCGGTTTGCTGCACCCGATTACGAGTCGATCTTTGCGGGAGCCGCACGATGAACGCCATGACCTTCCACCGATCGCTGCACGGCGTCGCCGAAGTCGCCGGCATGATCGAAGCCGGGGCTATGCTGCTCCTGGCCGGCGACGAGCGGCTGTTGCGCGAACTTCCCCGCGGCGACTGGATCGGTGGCACGATCCCCTATTTCATGACCGCCGAGCATGGCGGCATCCACGACGCGGAGCGCATCTTCGTTGCGCGCCTGCCGGTGTCCGCCAGCATCGCGCATCAGGCGATCTATGACGCCGACTCGCTGCCGCACTTCGCCGCCGACGGCGCGGACAATGGTTTCAGCGTGATCCTGCTGCCGTCGCAATCGCCGGTGCACAGCCGCTTCGCGATCGAAGGTACGGAGTGGAAGGGGCTGTTCGACCGGCCCGTCGTCGGATGGGTGACGGGCGTCGCACTCGACCGTGTCGGCATCGACACCGCCAAGGTCTTCGACGGTCGTACCGGTCGAGTATCGGACTCGGCCGCCGCCGTGATGCACGTCGCGCTGCCCGACACGGTGTTCGCCAAGGTCGATATCGTCAACCTGTTCGAGCAGGGCGATGGCGAGACGCTGACGTTCGACGAGCCCGGTTTCTCCACCGAATGGGTGCGTGTCGACGGGGAGCGGATGCGGCTCGTCGACTTCATCGCCGATCGCGGGATCGACACGCGCCTGCCGTTGGTCGCCGACTATAACGGCGCGGCGATCAACGTGGCGATCGCCCGGATCATCGACGATGAGGGCCGGGTCGAATTCTTTGCACCGGTCTTCGCCGGCATGGCCTATCGCTTCGCCAAGCCGATCGGCCACTATCCGACCCAGTTCGAGGCGGCGGTGGCCGGCATGGAGACGGCCCCGACGTTCAGCTGCAATTGCGTTCTGAACTACGCCTATGCCGATCTGGAGGGGCAGCGAACGGGGACGATCACCGGACCGATGACGTTCGGGGAAATCGCCTACGTCCTGCTCACGCAAACGATGGTGCACCTGACCATCGAGCAGGGCTGAACCGCTCCGACGCCAGAATAGGCAGGCGAAATTGCACGATGTGATGTTGTAACCTTGCTTCGGCTTGGCTACATGGCGGTCGTGAGTTTCGTCCTGCACCGTCCCAACTGGCTTTCGAGTCTCGATCGCTTCGCGATCGGGTTGTCGGGTTTGTGCGTCGTGCATTGTCTCGCGACGTCGGTGCTCCTCGCGCTGGCATCGGCGGCGGGGGGCATGCTGCTCGACCCCATCTTTCACGAGATCGGGCTGACGCTGGCGATCGTGATGGGCGCGGTGGCGCTGGGTCGCGGCATCCTGATCCACGGCTACGCGATGCCGGCCGCGATGGGCGCATTCGGACTGGGCGTCATGGCGGGGGCGATGAACCTGCCGCACGACGGCTCCGGCGGCGAAGCGCTGTGGACGATCGTCGGCGTTGGTCTGCTGGCGTTCGGTCACGACCTGAACCGCCGCGCGACCAGTTAAGGCGGCCAGCTAAGGCGGCGCTTGCCCGCGGGGGCACGTCACCTTATCTCATGACGTATGGCGCACGCGCACGATCATCATGAGCCGGAGGGCGACGCCCTCTTCACCGCGGCGCAGGCGACGCTGGAAAAATCCGGCGAGCAATGGACCGCGATGCGCGCCAGCGTGTTCGAGGCGCTGGCGGGGTTCGCCAAGCCCGCGTCCGCCTACGACATCGCCGATGCCGTCTCGAAGCGGGAGGGGCGGCGCGTCGCGGCCAACAGCGTGTATCGCATCCTCGACCTGTTCGTCGGATCGAACCTCGCGCGCAGAGTCGAAAGCGCGAACGCCTATGTCGCGAACGCGCATCCCGACTGCCTGCACGACTGCATCTTCCTCGTCTGCGATCAGTGCGGCCAGACGACTCACCTCGACAATGACAGCGTTACCGGCGGTGTCCGCGCGGCGGCGAGCGCGGCAGGGTTCCAGCCGGTCCGCCCGGTGATCGAGGTTCGCGGCCGATGCGCTGATTGCCGGGTGAACTGAAGCACCCAACCCGTAGCGGCCACGTGCACGCCGGTTGCAGAACGGGACAAGAATTCGCCCATCACCGGTTGCAATCGACACCACCGCCGGGGTGGGATAAACCGCCGCCATGTCTGATACCCCCGCAACCCCGTTGCTCGACACCGTTTCGACCCCGGCCGACCTCCGCACCCTGAAGCCGGAACAGCTTCGCCAGCTTGCCGACGAACTCCGCACCGAGACGATCGCCGCGGTCGGCATGACCGGCGGGCATCTCGGATCGGGACTCGGCGTGGTCGAGCTGACGACGGCGATCCATTATGTCTTCGACACGCCGCGCGACCGGCTGGTGTGGGACGTCGGTCACCAATGCTATCCGCACAAGATCCTGACCGGTCGCCGCGACCGCATCCGCACGCTCCGGCAGGGTGGCGGCCTGAGCGGCTTCACCAAGCGCTCGGAAAGCGAATACGACCCGTTCGGCGCGGCGCACTCGTCGACCTCGATCTCTGCCGCGCTGGGCTTCGCGATCGCGAACAAGCTGGCGGGCACGCCCGGCAAGGGTATCGCGGTGATCGGCGACGGTGCGATGTCGGCGGGCATGGCGTACGAGGCGATGAACAATGCCGAGCAGGCGGGCAACCGGCTGGTCGTCATCCTGAACGACAACGACATGTCGATCGCGCCGCCGGTCGGGGGGCTATCCGCGTACCTGTCGCGGATCGTATCGAGTCGCGAGTTCCTCGGCCTGCGCGAACTCATGAAGAAGTTCGCTCGCAAGCTGCCGCGGCCGTTCCACACCGCTGCACGCAAGACCGACGAGTTCGCCCGCGGCATGACGATGGGCGGCACGTTGTTCGAGGAACTGGGCTTCTATTATGTCGGCCCGATCGACGGCCATAATCTCGACCATCTGATCCCGGTGCTGGAGAATGTTCGCGACGCCGAGGAGGGGCCGATCCTCGTTCATGTCGTGACGAAGAAGGGCAAGGGCTATGGCCCGGCCGAGGCGGCGGCGGACAAATATCACGGCGTCCAGAAGTTCGACGTTATCACCGGCGCTCAGGCCAAGGCCCCGCCGGGACCGCCGCAGTATCAGAACGTGTTCGGCCAGCAGCTGGCCAAGGAAGCCGAGCGCGACCCGACGATCTGCGCGATCACCGCGGCGATGCCGTCGGGCACCGGCCTCGACAAGTTCGCACAGGCTTTCCCCGACCGCTGCTTCGATGTCGGCATCGCCGAGCAGCACGCGGTGACCTTCGCCGCCGGTCTCGCGGCGCAGGGGATGCGCCCGTTCTGCGCGATCTATTCGACCTTCCTCCAGCGCGCCTACGACCAGGTCGTCCACGACGTGGCGATCCAGAACCTGCCGGTGCGCTTTGCGATCGACCGCGCCGGGCTGGTCGGTGCGGACGGCGCGACACACGCCGGATCGTTCGACGTCACCTATCTCGCGACGCTGCCCAATTTCGTCGTGATGGCAGCGGCGGACGAGGCGGAGCTGCTGCACATGACGCACACCTGCGCGCTGCATGACAGCGGCCCGATCGCGGTCCGCTATCCGCGCGGCGCGGGTATCGGCATCGACCTGCCGGAACAGCCGCAGCGGCTGGAGATCGGCAAGGGGCGCGTCGTGCGCGAGGGCAAGACCGTCGCGATCCTGTCGCTCGGGACCCGGCTGGAGGAGGCGCTGAAAGCCGCCGAGCAGCTGGAGGCCAAGGGGCTGTCGACGACGGTCGCCGATCTGCGCTTCGCCAAGCCGCTCGACGAGGCGCTGATCCGCCGCCTGCTGACCACGCACGAGGTCGCGGTGACGATCGAGGAGGGCGCGGTCGGCGGGCTCGGCGCGCACGTGCTGACGCTGGCGAGTGACGAGGGGCTGATCGACGGCGGGCTCAAGCTGCGCACGATGCGCCTGCCCGATACGTTCCAGGATCAGGACAAGCCGGAGGTGCAGTACGCCGCCGCCGGCCTGGACGCGGACGGCATCGTCACGACCGTGCTGACGACACTGCGCCACAACAGCGCGACAGTGCCGGAGGGGGCGCGGGCTTGAAGGGGTGGACGGCGGTCGTCGTCCTCACCGGCCTGCTGCTGGTGCTGCTGGTCGGCGTCAACGTCCACCTCTGGCGCCGGATGAAGGCCGCGACCGCCGCCTCCCGCGCTGAGAAGGAGCGGGCCGTGGAGCGAGACGGCGAGCCGGTCGATGGCTGACCCTTCGATGTCCGGGGCCGCGGCGGTGGACCTGCCGCTGACGGGCATCGAGCGTCGCGTGCTCGCCCTGCTGGCGGAGGGACACACGGCCAAGACCGCCGCGGTCGAACTCGGCCTGACCGAGAATGCGGTCAACGAACGCCTGCGCGAGGCGCGGCGCAAGACCGGCGTTGGCAGCAGCCGCGAACTCGCCCGCAAGCTGGCGGCGGCGAGCGCCTCCCAAGAAAATCGGGACGAGGAAATCGGGATGGCCGCCGCGCCGCCCGTCGGTCAGCCCGTCGCCACGGACCCGTCGCACCGTGCGGCGGGCCGCTGGCCGAAGGTGCTGATCGCCATGTCTATCCTGATTGCAGCGGGGGTGTTCGCCTACTTGCTCCTGCCGCAGCAAACCGCGCCGATCGCGCCCGATCCTCTGTTGGGCTCTATCGAGATGAAGTCGTTTCCCGGCGTCGAGGCCCTGTACGGTAAGCTCCGCCGCGAGAGGCGAGACACGGGTTGGGTCACCACGACCGAAGCGGCGTTGCTCAACCGCTATGGATCGATCGCCGGGTTGAGCAGGCTTCGCGCAACATGCGCGTCGACATTGTGCGAGATTGCGGGTGAAATCGAGGACGAGCGAGGGGGCAAGACGCTCGAACAGTTGCAGGACTACCGGTTCATTCGTCCTGCAGACATGGGCTTCACACTCGAAGGCACCTTCATGGTCGCCGCCGGGCCAGACGGTAAAGGCGTGTTCGTCGCCTATCATCATCGCGTCAGCCGCGAAGTTCCGAAGATCAGCCGCAGCCGTCCCGCCGACGGAACTGTCGTACCTGCTGGTCCCGTGACAATATCGGTGACGTTCGATCGGCCAATGCAGCGTGACAGCTACTCCTTCACATCGACGGACGTAGCGGGATATCCCGATTGTGATCCCCGGCCGCAGGTGTCCGCAGACGGCCGGACCTTTTCCCTCCGCTGCACGGCATTGGCGGGCAAGGCGTATGCCGTCGGCATCAACTACGGTCGGTTCAGGAACTTCGTCGGTGCCAATGGAACGCCGGCGCGGCCTGAGGTCATCCGATTCTCCACGCGCTGACGTGGTCGCGAGCGGAGCGAAGCGGCCCACGTCGGCTCTCGCGGCTTGGATTGCTTCGCTTCGCCCGCGATGACCGGCGGAGCGATCGTTCCCCTCGTGAAGTCTGGAGGCCAGTGACTGTTTCCCGCCCGCGCGGAACTACGGAGAAACCGCCTCGAATGGTGAGGGAAGCGCGGCGTTTTTTATCTTTCGTCATCCAAGGGTGTTCCCGGCGTCCTACCCCATCTAACCCCGCGCACCCCGCCGCACCGCTTCGGCAGGCGTCGCCAGCACCCGCCGCGCGTCGCCCGGTGTGCGTTGATGCCCCCGCCCGTCGCCGCTGGCGGCGATCACGCGTTCCAGCAGGTCCTGCCCGTCATGCCACGCACCAAGGCCGCTCGCCGCGTTGATGTGGCCCAGCGCGCCGACCTCCTCGAAATGGCTGCCCCATTCCGCCGCCAGGCTGTGGGCTCGCTGCGACGTGATCCACGGATCGTCGGTCGATGCGACCACGATCGACGGGAACGGCAGCGCGCCGCGCGGGGCGGGTGCGAACCCGCTGATCTCCGGCGGCGCATCGGCGCGGTCGACATCGGCCGGGGCCACCAGCAGCGCCCCCGCCACCGGCCACCCATAGGGTTGCGGGCTGAGCGATGCCCACCACGCCACGGCGATGCAGCCGAGCGAATGCGCGACGAGGATCACCGGTGCCTGCGCGGTCGATATCGCCTGATCCAGCTTCGTCACCCAGCTGTTGCGATGCGGCGTGTTCCACATCCCGAGCTCGGCGCGGATCGCGTCGTGCCGCTCGCGCTCCCACAGACTTTGCCAATGCGACGGGCCGGAGCCGCCAAGGCCCGGCACGGTCAAGATGGTCGGCTGTACGCCCTCGAATGGAGCGAACGATCCCATGACGCCTCTCCTTCTATTCAATCGAAGGGGCGTGGGCTTTCGGCGCTCTAGGGCACGCCGTCGGGCCACGCCCCCCGCTCACGAAGCTATTCCTACTAGCTTGGTAGACAATAGCGATTCGGGTCTGCTGCGCCGGTGCGACGCCGGGTTGCGGCAGGACGTTGGCAGCGCGATAGGGACGCATGCCGAAACTGCGCGCAGACCAGATGCTCGTCGATCGCGGGCTTGCCGAATCGAGGACGCGAGCGGCTGCGCTGATCATGGCCGGGCTGGTGTTCGTCGGCGATCGCAAGCTCGACAAGCCGGGGCAGCAGCTGGCCGACGACGTCGTGCTCGACGTGCGCGGGCGCGATCATCCGTGGGTGTCGCGCGGCGGCATCAAGCTGGCGCACGGGCTCGACGAGCTTGGCTGGGACGTGACCGGAGCGGTGGCGATCGACGTCGGCTCCTCCACGGGCGGCTTCACCGACGTGCTGCTGACCCGCGGGGCGGCGAAGGTCTATGCCGTCGACAGTGGAACGAACCAGCTCGCGTGGAAGCTGCGGCAGGACGCGCGGGTCGTCGTGCACGAACAGACCAGCGCGCGGATCCTGACCGACGCGCATATTCCGGAGCCGGTCGATCTGGTGGTCTGCGACGCCAGCTTCATCGGGCTGGCCAAGGTGCTGGAGCGGCCGCTGTCCTTCGCGAAACCGGGTGCACGCCTGCTCGCGCTGATCAAGCCGCAGTTCGAGGCGGGGCGGGGCGAGGTCGGCAAGGGCGGCGTCGTCCGCGATCCCGTCATCCACGCCCGCGTCTGCGCGGAGGTCGCGGCATGGCTGGACAGCGCGGGCTGGCAAGTCGCGGCGACGACGACCAGCCCGATCACGGGGCCGGAGGGGAACGTCGAATTCCTGATCGGCGCGGTGCGGACCTAGCGCGTTCAGGCGTGGCGGTACGCCCGAACACTCACGCTCCGTCATGTCGCGCTCGTCCCGGTATGGCGGTCGGGGATCGATGCGTCTGCAAGAACGGCTCCCACTTTCGCCGTTGAAACGGAATCCGTAGGCCAGCTTTACGCCACCCCGCATGTCGGGCATCACCTGCGAAACGACGGACAGGAGCGCGCGTGGGCGGGATCGCATCGAAGGGCCAGTTGAGGGCGTCGTTCCTGCGCTGGGCGGTGTTCACCGTGCCGCTGATCCTGCTGCTGGGCTTCCTGTCCGGGCGCGCGGTCCCGGCTGGGAGTGAAAATGCGTGGTATTTGGCGCTGAACAAGCCGTCGGTGAACCCGCCCGACATCGTCTTCCCGATCGTGTGGACCACGCTCTACATCCTGCTCGGGCTGGCGCTGGCGATGATCCTCAACGCGCGCGGGGCACGCGGGCGCGGCTTCGCGATCCTGCTGTTCGTGCTCGCCTTCGGGCTGTCGCTCGGCTGGACGCCGCTTTTCTTCGGCGCGCATCAGGTGTTGCTCGCCGCCGTGGTGATCGCGGGCATGCTGGTGCTGGGCATTGCGACCACTGTCGCGTTCGGGCGGATCCGCAGCGCGGCGGCGTGGTTGATGGTGCCGTATCTGGTGTGGATCAGCTTCGCGGGCGTGCTGACGTGGAGCATCCACCGCCTCAACCCCGATGCGGAAACCCTTGTGCCGACGGCCCGTACATCCCAGATGCTGTAGACGGAACTTTCAAGGAACGACGATGCAATCCGAAAACCGCCTCCTCGACGATGTCGCCAAGCTGTTCAACGGCGCGGCGGGTACGATCGCCGGCATGGGGCGGGAAGCCGAGTCGAGCGCCCGGTCGCGCGCACGCGAGTGGATCGGCGGGCTCGATTTCGTCAGCCGCGACGAGTTCGACGCGGTGAAGGCGATGGCCGCGGCGGCGCGCGACGAGGCGGACGCCCTGCGCGCCCGGCTCGACGCGCTGGAGGCGAAATCGGCGTCGGCCGCGCCCTCGCCGAACGCTGCATTGGACTAACCTTAGCCTAACCTTCCGCGCCCAGCACGGGCGTCTCGCATCGCGCGCCGTGATGCGGCATAAGGAGCAGGATGCTCGACCAGACCGACCACGACGACAACGAACCGTCTGCCCCGATCGATATGCTCGAGGCGTATTACGCCGCCCATAATTGGGAATTCGAGCGACACGACGACGAGATCGTCGCGTCGATCAAGGGCAGCTGGACGACCTACGAACTGCGCGCCCTCTGGCGCGACGATGACAGCGTCCTGCAATTCCTGGCTTTTCCAGACATCAAGGCCACCGACGATCGCCGGCCGGCGCTGTACGAGGCGATCGGCCTCGTCAACGAACAGCTCTGGATCGGGCATTTCGAATTGTGGTCGTCTAGCGGTATCCTGCTGTACCGCCACGCCGCGCTGGTCGACGGCGAGGAAGAGCCGATGCTGAGCCTGTCGGGCGCCGAGCTGCTGGTCGAGTCGGCGATCGAGGAATGCGAGCGCTTCTATCCCGTGTTCCAGTTCGTCCTGTGGGGCGGCAAGAGCCCGCGCGAGGCTTTGGCCGCGGCACTGGTCGAAACGCACGGCGAGGCATGAGCGCGCCGCTCGTTCTGGACGGTCCGCTGTGGATGATCGGCTGCGGCAACATGGGCGGCGCGATGCTGACCCGCTGGATCGCCGCCGGGCTCGATCCGCGACAGGTCACGGTCGTTACCCGCACGATGCGCCCGGTACCGGACGGAGTCCGTCACCTAACCGCTATTCCGCTCGACGAACGACCCGACGTGCTGGTGCTGGCGGTCAAGCCGCAGCAACTGGAGATCGTCGCGCCGGCGCTGTCAGGATTGTCGCCGGCGGTGCTGGTGTCGATCCTCGCAGGCGTCGAGGAGGCGGCACTCGCCGGACGTATCCCGTCGGCCGCGATCGTTCGCGCCATGCCCAACCTGCCGGTGGCGATCGGGCGCGGTGTGACTGCGCTCCACACGAGTAGCACAGACTCCGCCGTGCATGCGCTGGCCGAGGCGCTGGCCGCACCGCTCGGCCTGGTGGAGTGGATCGCGGACGCTGCCGACTATGACGCGGTGACGGCGTTGGCGGGCTGTGGCCCCGGCTTCGTGTTCCGCTTCGCCGAGGCGCTGGCGGAGGCGGGCGCGGCGCTCGGCTTACCCGCGGATCAGGCGCTCCGCCTCGCCCGTGCGACGTTGGCCGGCGCCGCCGACATGCTCGCCGCCAGCGACGAGACGCCTGCGACTCTGGCCGATCGGGTGGCCAGCCCCGGTGGCTCGACTCGCGAGGGGCTGAACGTTCTCGACCGGGACGACGCTTTGAAGCGGCTGTTGAGGGCGACGCTCGCCGCCTCGGCAGAGCGCAACGCCGCCATGGCGGCGGCGGCGCGCTAGGTCAGTCGCGCAGCCCCTGAACCTGCCCACGTTCCTCCTCGGGAATCAGGCCTTCCAGCACCGCCCAATACCCCGCCACCGCGGCTTGACCCGCGCTCGCATAGGCGGCGGACATCAACTGCCGCACCCCCTCGAACAGGTCGCTTTCCATCGCTACCCCGGCGGGCGTCAGCCGCAACAGCCGCTGCCGCCGGTCGCGATCGCCCGCCCGCGTTTCGACCAGCCCGCGCTCGGCGAGTTCGGTCAGCACGCGTCCGAGCGACTGTTTGGTGATCGCCAGCAGCGACAGCAATTCGCTGACCGTCAGGTCAGGCTTTCGGGCAACGAAGTACAACGCGCGGTGGTGAGCCCGTCCGAGACCCTCCGCCGCCAGAACGCGATCAGCCGATTTCGTGAGGTGTGCGTGACCGAAGTACAGCAATTCCATACCTCTGCGGAGCTCGGGCTCGCGGAGGAACAGGGCGGGGGCAGAAGGTGCAGCGGCAGCCATGTTGACCCGTTTAGACATCCGTCTTAGGCGACCGCAACACCAAAAAATGCCAGAAAGACGCCGATGCCCAGTTCCTTCCGGTTCGACCCCAATGCCTCGCCGGTCGCCAGCACCGATCGGGCGGAGCGGATGATCGATCCTGGGTTCGGCCGCGTCTTCACCGATCACATGGCGGTCATCCGCTTTTCCGACGCCGATGGCTGGCACGATCCGCACGTCACCGCCCGCGCGCCGTTGCAGATCGATCCGGCGTCGTCAGTGCTTCATTATGCGCAGGAGATTTTCGAGGGCCTGAAGGCATACCGGCTGGAGGATGGCGGCACCGCGCTGTTCCGCCCCGACGCGAATGCCCGCCGCTTTCAGGACAGCGCGCGCCGGTTGGCGATGCCGGAACTGCCGGAAAACCTGTTCATCGAGTCGATCGAGCGGCTGGTCGATGCCGACCGCGACTGGATACCCGGCGGCGAGGGGGCCTTGTACCTTCGCCCCTTCATGTTCGCGTCCGAAGTATTCCTTGGCGTCAAGCCGGCGGCCGAATACCTGTACATGGTCATCGCCTCCTCGGTCGGTGCCTATTGGAAGGGCGGCATGCGCCCGATCACCGTCTGGGTCAGCCGCGAGCATACCCGCGCTGCCGCCGGCGGGACCGGCGCCGCCAAGTGCGGCGGCAACTACGCCGCCAGCCTGATCGCGCAAAAGGCGGCGATCGCGGAGGGGTGCGATCAGGTCGTGTTCCTCGACGCGATCGATCGCCGCTGGGTGGAGGAGCTGGGCGGCATGAACCTGTTCTTCGTCCTCGACGACGGGACGCTGGTGACGCCGCCGCTGACCGGCACGATCCTGCCGGGCATCACCCGCGATTCGCTGATCACGCTCGCCCGTGCCGACGGGCTGACGGTGCGCGAGGAACCCTATGCGATCGACCAGTGGCGGGCCGATGCGCAGAGCGGCCGTTTGGTCGAGGCGTTCGCCTGCGGCACCGCGGCGGTCGTCACCCCGGTCGGCAACGTCAAGGATGCCGAGGGCGACTTTGCGATCGGCGGCGGCGGCACCGGCCAGATCACGCAGCGCCTGCATCAGGCACTCAACGCCATCCAGCGCGGCACCGCGCCCGATCCGCACAACTGGCTGCATCGCCTGGGCTGAACAGGCTTCCTTCTGTCGCGAGCGTCGCTATAAGGCCGCGCTCCACTGGGGCGTCGCCAAGCGGTAAGGCAGCGGCTTTTGGTGCCGCCATGCGCAGGTTCGAATCCTGCCGCCCCAGCCAAATCTCTAAAACCCTGATTTTAGAAGGACTTACCGCCTTCTTTTTGCCTTCTGTGGGGCAGGATCGTGGGGCAGGTTTTTGAGGTTGCGATTAAACGCAAGCCGCGTGGATTCCGTGGCCTACCGATTCGACTATGTCGATCATCCCCTCGACCATCGCACGGTTGATTGGCCAAAGTTGTCTTGGAAAGGAGGGGTCCACGTCTGCTTCGTGCGCAATCTTGTTCCGCCGATCAACGATCAAGCCAAGGGTCGCTTTCACATCAGCCGCAGTCATGTCCATTTCTGCTCCCACCGCTTCCAACAGGCTAACGGCAGAGAAGAGCCGAACGGCTTCAGCAATCTTGTCGGGATGCTGGAAGGACAAGTGGCTGTGCTTCGTCCGTATCTCGGAATCGAGCGTTGAAGCCGCCGTTGCAGAAAGTCGCAACAGCGGTGTTACGGAGAGCGGAACAGGAAAGCGGTTAAAGGCATCAGTTTTCGGGCGGGCTCCGGCGTAGCTCTCCAGCATGCCGAGGCGCGCTAGAGTGTGGACATAACGATCCAAGGCGCTGACAACCATTACAACCTCGGCGCGCAGGATGTCGCTTACGTCGACTGCTGTCGTAAGGGTGGCTGAGAGAGCTGAGTGAAGACCATGAAGATGTCTGACCCGCGATATGCTGTCATCAAACTCATCGAGCGCCGATTGCATCGATCACCCTGATTGTCCGTTTGGCCGTGACTTGAAATAACTCGCCAAACTGCTGCTGGGAGGCCTGGGATGTCGCCAAGACGCGGCCTGCTTGCTGAAGCTGGACCGGGGTCAGCTCAAAGATTGGAACTTGGTGTTCTTGTGAGCTTGCGATGAGTGAGTTGAAGTCGGGCATCTGCAAGATCGGCTGTGCAGGATCATAGCCGCCTGCTTCGTAAATGGCCGGATCCAGCATCAGTCCATTAGCTTGCATGGCTGGGATGAAGGTGCCGGCGACTGCGTGTTCCAGTTGGTCGATCCATGTCTGAAAGGCTTGTGAGGGTACGCCTGCGCGGGGCCGGTACTTCTGCACGACATAGCCAAGAAAACGAGGCGTGGTGTTGGGGAAAGGGTACTCAGCTTGCTGCAAGGTCGGGATGGAAGAGGCAGCATCCGCCCACGCTTTCCACTTCGGCAAGACAGTGGTCAGTGAGTTAATCGCCATCGTGGAGAAATAGTCAGGGTGCATCGGCACCAGAAAAAGATCGCTTGTAGCTAACAGGTTCTGATTGATTGATCCAAGGCTGGGACTCATGTCTACCAGCACAATGTCGATGTCATATTCGAGCGCAGTGCGATCGATGAGGTACCGAAGCGATCCCGGGAGGTTCCTGAGGGTCACTAAAGAGCCGGACAGCTCCTGAGCGATGCCGAGGGTGACCTCATATTCTGCCATTCCGATATGACCAGGCAAAAGCCACAGCCGCTCATTGCCGGGTACTTGGACGCATTCCACGGCCTGTATCAGCGCAGGGCGCGACTCGAATGCTGGAGCAAGGCCCTCTCGGATATTGAGCGGCCTTCCGTCCTTCGATCCTTGGATCGACTCAGCAGTCTCCATGTCCTCCAGGCCAAGAACCATGCCTGTGAGATTACATTGGGGGTCACAGTCCACCATCAGCACATTCTTGCCGAGCCGCCCGAGCATCCAGCCTAGATTGAAGGCAGTAGTGGTCTTGCTCACGCCGCCCTTGTGGTTGAACAAGCTGATAACTGTGGCCAAGACTGTTCTCCGATTTCGATGCCAGCTTACGGTCTGGTACCGTTACCGCAATAGCGACGACCTGATTGGAGATCGATAAATGCAGGGCAGGCAGACGAGCTTTTCCGGCTGGGAGTGACGTGGAGGCGTTCAACTTAGACGCGCAAAGAGGTTGCGAACTGACGATGGATGCCAAGTTCCGCCACGCGGAGTCACGATTCCACGCGCGTTCAGCTCTTTCGCTATGGCTGGCAGCGAAACGACTCCCGACCCTCGAATGTCTGGGAGGATTGGCGCAATGTCTGCTGCACGATCTTCCGCTGCGGACTGGATTGCAGCCACCGCCGCTCCGTTGCCTTTTGCGGCGCGTCGCAATGACGTAGCGCCATTAGGGTTTCCTAGCTTAGCCCCACGCGCCTTCGCAGCCGCCAACGCCTCTCGGGTCCGCAAGCCGATGGCTTTGCGCTCTGCTTGCGCCACGGCAGCCATAATGTGGACGGTGAGTTCGTTCGCCTCCGGCATGTCAGCAGCTAGGAAGCGCGTTCCGCTATCCTGAAGGGACGCCAGGAACGCGACGTTGCGCGAGAGGCGGTCTAGCTTGGCAACCACCAGGACCGCCCCAGTGACCTTCGCGCGGTGCTTAGCGGCCTCCAGTTGCGGGCGGTCGTCGCGCTTGCCGCTCTCGACCGCGGTGAACTCGGCTGCGATATGCCACCCTTGGCTGCGGCACAGCGTGCCTACCGCCCCCGGCTGCTCCTCCAGGCCTAGTCCAGATCGCCCTTGGGCATCCGTAGAGACCCGGTAGTAGGCGACAACCTTGCACATGATCCGATGCCTTCCACAATTTCGCAACGTCGGTATCGAGGTTGCTGACGCCCCAGCGCAGGATCTTGCTCGCGTCGACCAGCCCCTGCATCGCCTTGATGGTGTCGGCTAGCGGAACCGCTCCGCGCCAGTGCAGCAGATAGAGTCGAGCCGATCGGTGCTGAGGCGACGCAGGCTCGCTTCGCATGCATTCGGCAATCGCGCACGTGAGGCGTTCTGGGGATAGGCTTTGCTGACGAGGAACACGTCCTGCCGGCGCCTGGCGATCGCGTGCCCAACGAGCCGCTCGCACTCGCTGTCCACATACATTTTTGCGCTGTCTATCACCGTCATTCCGAAATTGATTTCAGTGCGCAACGCCGTGATTTCATCGGCATGGCGATAAGCGTCCTCCGCCATATTCCATGTGCCTTGGCCTAGTGCGGGGACCATGGTGCCGTTGGGTAAAGCGATCGTCGTCATGATGATGCACCGCGCAGCATGAGGTTCGGGTCGCCGTGACAAGCATCCAACCCAGCGCGGCCCCGCGCCTGGCCAACACGGCAGGCATCGGGACGAGGTGAACGGACGGCGGATCTTCGGAAGCAACAAAGAGCTCGCGAATGTCCGGCATTGGATCGTTGCCGCACAATCGAAGCTGGTGAAGCGCTCCTGCAATCTTGTTCTTGATACGTTCCGGCGGAGGCCTTGCGAACGTGTCGGCAAACAGGTCCATTCCGATCGACCGAAATTCACATGGATCAAAAACGATGAGGTTCGACTGGAAACTTGTCTAACGTGGATCGTTTCGGCTCGCTAACGTTGCGGGGGTAGCTTGTTCATATTGCACATGGCGCTTGGCGGCTGCCTGAAAGCGCCGCCGCTCGATTTTGGCATTACAGCTGACTCTGGCGGGCACCTAGCCTATGTGATGGAAGCCGCAAAAGCCCAGGCGGGGTCGTCGCCAGCTTCGCACGTGATCATCGTGACCCGGAAATTCACCGAGGCGCATCTGCCGGCGAACCACGCCCTCGATCGTGAATATGTCAGCGACCGCGTTGCAATCCGGCGGATCGCGACGGTAAGCGACCGCTACCTTGAAAAGGAAGCTCTCGGGGCGGAACTTCCGGAGTTCATGCGTGCCTTTTGCCGCTACTTGGCAACGCTTCCGGCACTGCCCGACGTCATCCACGCGCATTTCGCGGACGCGGCTCAGGTCGCGATGGAGGCTCGACGCCGCTTCGGCATTCCGTTCGTCTACACGCCGCATGCGCTAGCCATCGACAAGCGGGATCAGGGGCTCGACGACGGCACGTTGAATGCTCGGATCGTTGCCGAGTCCAAGGCGATCGCTGAAGCGGACGCGTTGATCGTGTCGACGCGCGACGAGGCCGATCGGCAGGTGCGTGCCTATGGCGTCGAAGCGGGCGGCTCCGTCCATTGTATCGCACCCGGTGTGCCGCAGCGCCAGTGCGACCCCGCCGCGTCGACGCTCGACGATCGCCTGAACGAGGTATTCGACCGGCCCACTCTGCCGATCATTCTCGCGATCGCACGGCCGGTCGCCAAGAAGAACCTGGCGGGACTGGTGCGCGCCTATGCTGCCGACCCTCGTCTGCGGGAACAGGCCAATCTCGTGATCCTGGCCGGTCAGGACGATGGCCGCCCTTCGCCTGAAGAAGATACCGTGCGCCGGGAGCTTCGCGACCTGTGCGACACACCGTTGCTGCGCCGGCGTGTCGCATTACCCCCGCGTCACGATGCCGCCGATGTCGCCGGCCTGTATCGGCGAGCTGCGCAAGGCGGCGTATTCGTCAATCCCGCGTTCCATGAGCCGTTCGGATTAACCCTGATCGAGGCAGCGGAAGCGGGCGTGCCCGTCGTGGTGACGGCGCATGGCGGGCCGGCCGAGATAGTCGCTGCGATCGGCCACGGCATCGTGATCGATCCGCGCGATCCGATGGCGATTTCGGAGGCCTGCCGCACCGTGATCGGCGACGCCGCGCTTCACGCCCGGTTCCACGCCGCGGCCCGCGCGAATCATAGCCTGTACAACTGGACGCGATATGCCGAGCGCGCGATCGCCGTTTATGCCGGGTTGAGCAGGCGAATGCACCGTCCACCCTCGCTACTCGCATGCGACATCGACAACACGCTGACCGGCTGTCTCCGCGGGGCCGAGGCCTTTGCGCAGTGGCGACGGTCTGACGACATGCCTTTCGTCGTGGCGACGGGTCGCTCATTTGCGGACGCCCGCCGGGTGCTGGCCCAGTGGCGGCTTCCAGACCCGGACGCGTTCATCACCGATGTCGGCACCCGGATCATACGCCGCGATGCGAGCGGTGATTGGCGATCCTGCCCGGATTATGCCGCCACATTGGACATCGACTGGAATCTGTCCGCCGTCCGTGCGGTGCTCGCTCCGCTCGACATCACACCACAACCCGCCGCGACCGCAGGCCCGCACAAGCTCAGCTTCTTCGGCACAGCGGAAGACGCTGAGGCGATCAGGGATACGCTTCGCTCGGCCGGTCTGTCCGCGCATGTGATCTTTTCGCACGGGCGACTGATCGACATCTTGGCCCCCGGCGGCGGCAAGGCAGCTGCGATCGATGCCTATGCGCACAGCGTCGGACTAACGTTGGCAGATTGCGTCGCGGCCGGCGACAGCGGCAACGATCTGGACATGCTGGAACGGTGCGGCGCGGCGATCGTGGTCGGCAATGCCGGTCACGAACTCGCGACGCTGACGCCTCGGTGCGGCCTCTATCGTGCCGAGCGACACCATGCGGCGGGCGTACTGGAGGGACTGGAACGGCTGGGTATCACGATCGACGCGAAGATCGCGGCATGACCCGTCCCTTCGGCTATTTCGTGCATCATCAAGGGCGTGGTCACGCCGAACGCTGCGCCGCGATCGCCCATGCGCTGCCCGTCGAACGGCCGCTGACGATCTTCTCCGCACGGGACGACATCTTTCCGACGCTGCCGCCGCAAGTAAACGTCGTTCGCATCCCCTCTCTTTTCGAGCCATGTGGCGACGAAGTCGCAACCGCCGACTGGGTACCGACCCCTTCCACCCTCCACTGCGCGCCTTTGGGGTGGCCCGGTATTCGGACAGCAATGGCGGCGATGACGCAGTGGTTTGCGGACGCCGATCCTGCCCTGATGATTTGCGACGTTTCGGCCGAAGTCGCTCAACTCGCTCGCATTTGCAGCGTGCCGCATGTCAAGGTCCTGCAACACGGCGATCGGAGCGATGCCGGCCACCGGGCCGCCTATGACGGTGCCGCGGGGTTGCTAGCCCCTTTTCACGCCGATCTGGCGCAGCCCGAATGGGACGGCGCGATGCTGTCGCGGACCTGTTTCGCGGGTGGACTGGGGGTCGACACTCGCATCCCGGAGCGGGAGCTTGCACGCCAGCGGATCGGCGTCGCCGCGGATGAGGAGATGATCCTGGTCATGGCCGGCGGTGGCGGTAGCGGCTTCGCACAGGCACCACTCGGCGTCGGCGCACGCAGCCGTCCCGCCGCGCGCTGGATCACGATCGGTCCGGTCGTCCGCGACTGGCATGCGACGGAGCCCGCCAACATCGAACATCGCGGCTGGGTGGACGATGCCACCGACTATGTCGCGGCGGCGGACCTCGTGATCGCCTCCACCGGCAACACCACCTGTCAGCAGATCCTCGCCGCGGCACGCCCCTGGCTGGCGGTGCCGGAATGGCGCTATTTCGACGAGCAGCATCGCAAGGCGCAGGCACTGGCCGCAGCGGGCGTCGCCCGCGTCCGACCGTATCTGCCGTCGTCTGCCGGTGCGTGGGGGCATGCGATCGACGAGGCTTTGGCGATGCATCGACCCGCTCGTCAGCAGGCGATGATCGCCGACGCGCCCGCCGCCGACGTCGCTCGCTGGCTGGAGGAGCTGGCAGCGCGATTGTGGCCGACCGTGCGTCCCGTCGCCGGTCCGGTTGCAACTGACCAACTTCCATCGATCTGACCGGAGCCTGCCCATGACCGTTTCCGTCGTTACGCTGGCCGGCGGCCGGCCCGATCACCTCCGCAATCTCGTCATCGGCCTGACCCGCCAGACCCTTGCCCCGGTCGAGCTGATCGTCGCCGTGATGCAGGACGTCGCCTACGACCTGCCGACGGCCACGTTCCCGATCCGCCAACTGATGATCGCAGGCACGGACCTGCCGCTGGCTGCGGCGCGCAATGCCGCCGCGCGTGCGGCGATCGGCGATCAGCTCGTCTTTTTGGACATGGATTGCATTCCGGCCCCGTCGCTGATCGCCGATTATGCGCGCCGCCTCCAGGAACTCGACGGACTACTAATGGGCGAAGTCCTGTACCTGCCCGGCGGTGCCAACACCGGCGACTGGCGCAGCGAGGATTTCGACGCCGTCGCCATCCGTCATTCCGACCGGCGCGGCCCGCCCGCCGATGGCATCGAACTCTGCAACGACTACCGTTGCTTCTGGTCGCTCAACTTCGCGATGACCCGCGCGACGTTCATGGCCGTCGGCGGCTTTCATGAGGGGTATTGCGGATATGGGGGCGAGGATACCGACTTCGGCAAGGTGCTCGACACGGCAGGCGTGCCGATCGCCTGGATCAAGGGCGGACTGTCGCACCACCAGTATCACCCCCACCATATGCCCCCGGTCCATCACCTCGACAGCGTCGTCCGCAACGCCGAACTGTTCGAGGCGCGCTGGGGCTACCGGACGATGGGGCATTGGCTCTACGCCTTCCGCCTGATGGGTCTTATCGACGATGCCGAGGGTCGCCCCATCCAAATTCTGCGTCGACCCGATGCCGACGACCTCGCGCTGACGGGGCAGCAGAGCCATCAACCCTATGCCAACACCGCCAGCGTCATCCGCGTGCTGGAGGCGCGACCGGCGTCGTCGGAGCGTGTCGCCGCGTGAAAATCGCGCTGCTCGCCCATGTCCGCCAGCGCATCGCGCAACCATTCATGGGCGGCATGGAGTCGCACAGCTGGTATCTCGCCGACGGCCTCATGGCCCGCGGACACGAGGTCGTGCTGTTCGCGTCGGGCGACAGCGATCCGCGCTTCACGCTCGATCCGGTCCTGGCCGAACATTACGAGCGCACCTTTCCCTGGGCGGAGCATCGCGGGTCGGCACCGCTGATCGCGCATGTCGACGCCGGCTACGCCGCCGCGTGCGACCGGATAGCGCGTGGCGGCTTCGACGTCGTTCACAACAACAGCCTGCATCGTTTCCCGATCGAGCCGGCCCGCACCGCACGCGTTCCGACCGTCACCTCGCTGCACGTCCCGCCCTATGACGCGCTGCACTGGTTCGTGAAGGCCAGCCCGACGTCGACCCACCGGCTGACCGTGACGTCGCACACCCAGTTGCGGGCCTGGTTTCCGGACGGTGCGCCGCCGCAGGTGTCGGTGCTGCATAACGGGATCGATCCTGCGGCATGGCCCTATGGCGACGGCGGCGGCGGCGCGATCTGGTGCGGCCGGATCACCCCGAACAAGGGCACGCACCTCGCCGCGAAGGCGGCGTTGCGCGCTGGCGTGCCGCTCATCATGTTCGGTTCGATCGAGGACCGCGATTACTGGGCTGCGGAAGTCGAACCGTTGCTCGGGCCGACGATCGTCTACGGCGGCCATGTGCAGGGGGAGGCACTGGCCGCCGAACTCGGTCGGGCGGCGGTGTTCCTCTTCACGCCGCGCTGGGATGAACCCTTCGGTCTCGTGGCGATCGAGGCGATGGCCTGCGGCTTGCCCGTCGCCGCGTTCGATCGTGGCGCAGCGCGGGAGGTCGTGGGCGAAGCCGGACGTTTCGCGCCTCCCGACGAGTGGGAAGCGCTAGCCGACGTCATCGCCGACGCCGTGGCGATACCGCGAACCGTGCCACGAAACCGGGTGGAACGGCTGTTCACTCGCGACCGGTGGCTCGACCGCTGCGAGCACCTCTACCGGGAGGTCGGTTCCGCCACCGCCTCGGCAGCATGAGCGGGAACGATGTCGTCGTGAAGCAGCAGGCCGCCTTGCTGGCCCTGTATCGCCGTCATGTTGGCCCGGGCGATCGCTATGCGCTGATCGACTTCCCCGACCATGCCAACGTCGGTGACAGTGCGATCTGGCTCGGCGAGATCCGGATGCTGCGATCGGTTACCGGCCGCGATCCCGATTATGTCGCAACTTGGGACGGGTTCGATCTGGGCGCGTTTCGGGCGGCGAGCCCCGCGGGGGTGCTGTTCCTGCACGGCGGCGGCAATCTCGGCGACATCTGGCCCCATCACCAACGTTTCCGCGAGCGCGTACTGCGCGACGTTCGCGATCGCAGCATCGTGCAATTGCCTCAGTCGGTTCACTTCCGTGCTCCGGGGGGCATGGAGACATTCGCGGAGGCGGTCGCCGCGCACCCCGCCTTCCATCTTTATCTTCGTGACCGCCCCAGCCTGTCGACCGCCCGGCGTCACTGGGGCTGCCCGTCCGATCTTGCCCCGGACAGCGCCTTTGCGCTGGGCCGACAGCCGCGAGCGGAACCGCATTGCGACCTGCTGATGCTGATGCGGACGGACGACGAGCGCGTGATCCACGATGCCGCGATCATGGGCGACTGCGATGACCGGGTGATCGTCGACTGGCTTGACGACGGAGTGCTGCCGCTCGCCCGATCGGGACAACCGCTCGCCGACTATTGTTTCGCGTTGGCCACCGCCCGCGTGGAGCGCGGGCTGGCGACCCTGTCGAGGGGGCGTCGGATCGTCACCGACCGCCTGCATGCCCACATCCTGGCGGTCCTCCTCGATATCCCGCACATCGCGCTCGACAACGAATACGGGAAGCTCTCCTCCTATATCGAGGCGTGGACCAGAGGATCGCCACAGCTATTGCAACGGGTGCGATGATCCAGGTCAGCCTCCTCGTCTGCACGCGCGATCGCGGCGCATCGCTCGACCGCTTGCTGACCTCGATCACGCGGGCGGCGGCCGGGTTCGATGCCTTCGAGGTGGTCGTCGTGGACAACGGATCGTCCGACGACACGCTCACGCGTCTGGCGGCGTGGCGTTCCCGGCAGTGCTTTCCGGTCACGGTCGTCGACGAACCCCGACCAGGACTGGCACGCGCGCGTAATGCCGGACTGTCACGAGTGCGCGGAGATATCGTCGCGATGACGGACGACGACTGCGTGCTCGACGCGGGTTTCTTCGCGATGCTGGTCGCGCGCTTTGACCAAGCTCCATCGCCGGTGGTCATCGGCGGTCGCATCCTGCTCGGCGATCCTGACGACCTGGCCGTGACGATCAAACTGGAAGACTACGCCATGGGAGCGCCGCGCAATCGCTTTCCGAACGGCTTCGTCATGGGTGCGAACCTTGCCTTCACGCGCGATGTGGTGGCGCGCATCGGGTCTTTCGATGAGCGGTTCGGCGCGGGCGGGCGATTTCGCGCCGCGGAGGACACGGATTTCGTAATTCGCGCCCTGCGCCACGACATACCGGTGCGATACGATCCGTATTTCGTCGTCGCGCATCATCATGGCCGGCGATCCGCCGAGACGCTCCGCCAGCTGCTGGCCGGCTATGCGTTCGGCGACGGTGCGCTCTACGCGAAGTACCTGTTCGACGGTTCCCGGATCGCCAGAGCGATATGGGGCGATGTGTGGAGCGCCGTCGCAGAACTGGGCGGCGGTGAGCGCCCTTTTTCATCCGTCCGTTTTTTCCACACCTTTCGCCTACTTGGGATCGTCCGCGGTTTCACAGCGTTCGCGTCGGCACGGATTTCGAGCAAGGCCCATCACTCGGATTGAGCCCGTCCACTTAGCAAATGACGCCCAATATCTTTTTGGGCGGCCGTTTGCAGAAGCTTATCGATCGTCAACAATCCCGGACCTGATGGTCGAACGTTGCAAGTACCAGACGAGATCGCCAACGCGACTAGGCCACGTGGACAAAGGGCAGCCACAGCGTAACTGAGGCGAGCGCGACGAAGCCGAGATCGGATTTCGTGGTTTCGTCGTAGCGGGTTGCGACTTGACGCCAGTTCTTGAGTTTGTTCAACAGGCGCTCACGAGATCGCGCCAGCGGTATTTCCCGGCGTCAGGACGAAGCATGGTGGTCGGCCCTGACCATCGCAGCGGGCGTGCAGCTTGGTCGTGAAGCCGCCTCGGGATCTGCCGAGCCCCTCGGCTTCCTGATCCCTTTTTCAGCCCGACGGCGCAGTGGTGCGCCCGGATCACGGTGCTGTTTCTCCCGGCTTGTCGATTACATCGCGTCCAAAGGCGGCATCGAGCAGTTGACCAAGGTAGCCGCGCTTGAGCTTGGCCCGCATGGCATTCGCGTCAACTGCGTCGCACCCGGCGCGATCGAAACCGATCGCACCCGCGCGGAGGTTGACGATTACGCAGGACGTTGGTCGCCAATCACGCCGCTTCGGCGCGTCGGCACGGTCGAGGACGTTGCGGCGGCCGTTGTCTGGTTCGCAGGACCAGAATCTTCTTTCGTATCCGGACAGACGCTGCTGGTCGATGGTGGCGTCTTCTCCCCGGCGGTGTGGCCGAACTACTGATCAGTGCAGCCAGTCGGGCTGCACTGATCACGTATTCTGCAAGCCGATCCGACGCGGTCGACGACGCTCATTTGTGTGCACTCGGACCTCAACTGGCGTCATCCGTCGAATTCAGAGAGCTAACGGTAAACTCGGTTATCAGCGGAGCGGTTTGTGCTCGGTTTCATGAACACCAATAGCCCCGCCGTCGTTGCGTTCCTGATTAGGAGAGCGCGTGATGGGTGAGAATACTGGCAGTCCGATCCTCGGCGTCCTGCTCGCATGCGTCGCAGGATCGATCTTCCTCGCCGCGCTTGGCATGTGGTTGCACCGTTCCAAGCGGCTGACATCCCGGCGCAGCTCCATGGTTTGGGCGATCCTTACCATCCTGCCGCTCTTCGGCGCAGGCTTTGCGATGATGACGACCCACGTGGTGGAGCAGGCTACCGGCGAAACGCAGTCAGGGGTCAACGCGCCGCCGCCGACGCGCTGACGAGACGTGCCAGGCTGCAGTAACCCGATCGGCAGGTCATTCGGCGGCGCGACGGCGGATAATTCGTAGCTGCGCTCGAAAGATTGCGGTGGCGCGATCCCCCAACGAGGGTGGTCGTCAGAAGGGCGCATGAGTTAGTCGGGTTCAGGTGCATCTCTGCCGACCGCTCGCCGAATGGTTGCGCCAAGCAGTCGGAACTCGCTCGTACGGGGATGACCGCTGCGCCAGGCGAGGGCGATCTGACGCACTGCCTCAAGGCCCTGCGGTCGACGAGGTTCAACACGAGTGCCGTCAAGGATTCCGGCCTCAATGGCCATTTGTGGGATCAGTGTGTAGCCAAGGCCCGCGTTTACCAGTTCGACGAGCGTGTGCAGCGTAGAGGCGACCAGCCGGCTTTCGGCCTCCCTCTCTGTGCGATTGCAAGCCGCGAGAGCATGCTCCTTGAGGCAGTGACCATCCTCGAGCAGGAGCAGGCGATCGTCGTCCGCTTCACATGCCGGTGATGCGAAGCTGTCGTGTCCCTCGGCGGCTACGAGGACAAGCCGATCGGCCGCGATGTCGACGCTCTCCACCTCTCCGCATTCGACCGGAAGGGCGAGCAATACGCAGTCGATTTCGCCGCGACCCATCGCTTCGCACGCGACGCTTGTCAGCATCTCGCGCACATACAGCTGCAACTGCGCCCAATCGCACGCGAGTGCCGACAATATGCCGGACAGCAGGAAGGGCGCAATCGTAGGGATCACCGCCAGCCGTAACGATCCCACAAGCGGCTCGTGCGAGCGCTGCGCAACGAGGTGGAGGTCTTCGGCAGCGCACACCATCTGTCGCGCCCGTACCACTATCTCCTCTCCAATCGGGGTGAAGCGGACATGGCGCTTGGAGCGGTCGACAAGGATCACATCGAGCACTCGCTCGAGTTCCGCGATGCTGGCCGACAGTGCGGACTGGGAGACGAACGAAGCGGTAGCTGCGCGTCCAAAATTGCCATGCTCATAGAGCGAAAGCAGATACGACAACTGTCGGAGCGATGGCGTAGGCTTCATCGTTTAAAGTGATAGCAGAAATCGCTTCAATCCATTGGATAAATCAATCGTCCCTACTACGGTGGCGCAATCATATAGAGGAGTGAGAACATGGCTGACGAAGATCCCCGGTGCCCGGAGGGCCGGAATGGCGGCGGCGCTGGTACCGTTCGCTCGCTCCTTGGTCGCACCAACAAGGATTGGTGGCCAGACGTTCTGCCGGTCGAGATACTGCATCAGCATGGTGTCTCTCCGAACCCAATGGGCGAGGACTACGACTATGCGGAAGCGTTCAAGGCACTCGATTACGCGGCGCTGAAAGCCGACCTCACCGCCCTGATGACCGATAGCAAGCCCTGGTGGCCGGCGGACTACGGGCACTACGGCCCTTTCATGATCCGCATGGCGTGGCATGCCGCGGGTACTTACCGGGTTACCGATGGACGTGGCGGCTCCTCGTCGGGCCAACAACGCTTCGAACCTCTCAACAGCTGGCCGGACAACGGCAATCTGGACAAGGCACGGCGCCTGCTGTGGCCGATCAAGCAGAAGTACGGGAAGCATATCAGCTGGGCGGACCTGTTCATCCTCGCCGGGAACGTCGCCATCGAGAGCATGGGCGGACCGACCTTCGGCTTCGCCGGTGGGCGCAAGGACGTCTTCCAGTCGGAGGGTGACACGTACTGGGGTGCCGAGGAGCAGTGGATCGGACACGCGGAACACAAGACCCGCATCCGTCCTGACGAGCAGCTAGAGCTGGAAGGACCGCTGGCTGCGGACTCGATGGGTCTGATCTACGTGAATCCGGAAGGTCCCGGCGGCAATCCTGATCCACTCGGCTCGGCGCGAGACATGCGCGCCACCTTCTCGCGCATGGCGATGAACTCGGAGGAAACCGTCGCGCTCACGGCCGGCGGTCACGCTTTCGGCAAGACGCATGGAGCCAAGCCGGCTGAGAATTTCGGCAAGGAGCCTGCCGCTGAGTCCGTGCACATGCAGGGGCTCGGCTGGCTCACCGACAGCGAAGAGATCGGCAAGGGCCATATCACCACCTCGGGTATCGAGGGATCGTGGTCGAACAATCCGACGAAGTGGACCGGCGACTATTTCCGCCTGCTGTTCAAGTACGACTACGAGCTGACGTCCAGCCCGGCGGGTGCCAAGCAGTGGACGCCCGTCAACCCCGAGTGGGAGGACATGGCCCCCGACGCGCGGGACCCCAGCAAGCGCGTGCCGACGATCATGACGACCGCCGATATGGCGCTGAAGCTGGATCCCGAGTTCCGCGCGATCTCCGAGCGATTTCGCGACGATCAGTCGGCTCTCGACGATGCCTTTGCACGTGCATGGTTCAAGCTGACCCACCGCGACATGGGGCCGAAGGTACGATACCTTGGCCCAGAGGTTCCGGAGGAAACGCTCATCTGGCAAGATCCGGTGCCCGAGGGAACGGCTCCAGGCGACGATGAGATTGCTGCGTTCGCACAGAAGGTGCTGACCTCCGGTCTCAGCGTTGGGCAGCTCGTCAAGACTGCGTGGGCATCGGCCTCGACCTACCGGAAGTCCGACCACCGCGGCGGCGCCAACGGCGCGCGCATCGCGCTGGCGCCCCAGAAGAGCTGGGCGATCAACGAACCAGCCGAGCTTGCATCGGTGCTTGCCAAGCTCAACGAGCTCCGCGGTTCGATATCGCTTGCTGACGCGATCGTGCTTGCGGGCTCGGTGGCGATCGAGAAGGCAGCGACGGATGCCGGGTTCGACGTGAAGGTGCCGTTCACCGGTGGCCGCGGCGATGCGACCCAGGACTGGACCGACGTCGAGAGCTTCGCATGGATGGAGCCGCAGGCAGATGGCTTCCGCAACTACCTGCGGACGCGGCAGACCGTGAAGACGGAGGAGCTGCTGCTCGACAAGGCTTCGCTGCTTGGCCTGTCGGCTCCGGAGATGACGGTTCTGCTCGGTGGTCTGCGCGTGCTGGGCGCCAACCACGGCGACAAGCCCGAGGGCGTCCTGACTGAGCGGAAGGGGCAGCTTACCAACGACTTCTTCGTCAACCTCCTCGACAACGAGACTTTTTGGGAGCTCGTTGATCCGTCGAGCGACGAGGAGTTCATCGGACACGACCGCGGCGGGAAGGGCGAGAAGTGGCGCGCCACTCGCACGGACCTGGTGTTCGGCTCGAACTCGCAGCTGCGCGCAACGGCGGAGGTTTACGCCGAGAACGGCAACGAGGAGAAGTTTGTCAGGGACTTCATCAAGGCCTGGGTCAAGGTCATGGATGCCGATCGTTTCGATGTGACGGCCAAGCCGGTGACCTCGAACATTGCGACCTGACAGTGGCTTGAACCGGGAAGAAGGCGGTTGCGAAAGCAATCGCCTTCTGGTTGTGCGCCGTCTTAAACATGCTGGTGCACGAGCTTCATTATCGGCGCGACAACAGCCGTAGGAGCACCGAAGTCTGGTGCCCGAGGCGGAGCGTAGAAGGTGAGATCATCCCCGTTGTCCTGCCGCGCGGATGCGGCAGCAGGGAACTCGGGGAGGGACTTGTCGATCATATCGTCACATCCTGAGCGCCTGATTATAGCCGGTGAGTTCGAGATAGCCGCGACCGCCTGGTGTCCGGACCGCACCTTCCCAGTAAACCGGAAGGCCTCCGCGGCGCGCGTCAAGCTCCTGAGCCGCAAACATCGGGGTCAGGCGCCACCGCGCGATCCGGCCATCGACGCGGATACTTACCTCCTGTGATACGGGATAAACTGCGCCGGTCGCGCCACTCCGCCATGTCGCCAGCGGCCGGAATGCAACGTCGCGGGGACCCAGCGGGGTGGTGATGCCGTCAGGGCGGCGGAGCGCACCGCCGGCCCACAGCGTGCCACCACCTTTGCGACGGATGCGGAACGCCATCAGCGCAGAGCCATCATCGAAATTGAGCCCCGTCCAGTCCCACCCTTCAGCTTGGGGAGCCAGATAGTCGGACGACCATTCGCGATCGAGCCAGGCCTCGCCGGTCACCGGGACGATGCGATCGCCACGTCGGACACGGCCAGCAACGCGCAGGTGAGGGATGGAGTAGTAATAGCTCGCCTGCTCCGGCCGGGGCCCTTTGCGGCTGTATCCAGCAAGGCCCTGCGGCATTGGCGGCTGCGTTGGTCGGAAATCGAGCGCCAGCGCAAAGTCGTTGGCGAAGATTTGGGTAGTCCATCGGTTGTCAGGCGTGCGGCGCAGGCGCCAGTCACGGATGCCGATATCGGCGTCACCCGTGCGTGCCCTCGCCAGGCCGAAACCCACGCGTGCGGCGCGCTCGCCGTGTAGCAGGCGACCGGTAGCGGGATCGGACAGTGCGGCGTGCGCAAACACCACCTGCCGTGCAGTGAAGCGGCTCGGGTTCGCGGCGTCGACGGGAGGGCGCGTCCGGAAGAACGTGACCTGGAAGCCGAGGTCTTCGCCCGCCGCCGTCCGGAGCCAGCCGGTGACGTACCACCATTCGGTGCGGAACCCCGGGTGCGCGCCGTGATCCGCCGGAAAGGCGAGAGTGATGCCGGGCCGGACGACGGGGTAGGGTACGGCGGCGGGCGCCGCGACCGCGACCAGCGCCAACCACCCGGAGAGCGCATTCCGCATCACCAATCCTCCCGTACTGACTGGACAGCGCCCGTTGCCGTCGCACGGCGACCAGCGAGCACCGCAGTTGCGGCGGATGCGCCGGTCAGCGCGGCGGCTACGCCGAACAGTGTCCCGAGCGGCACCCGCGTCGTCATGGTCCAGTTGAACGACTGCGGGTTGATGACGTGGATCAGGACCTGCGCCAGCACCAGCCCAAGCCCGATGCCTGCGAGCGCGCCGGTCAGCCCGACCACCGCCCCCTCGGTCGCGAGCATCGCGCCGAGCTGCCCGCGCGTGAGCCCCAGGTGCCGGAGCATGCCGAACTCCCGTTCGCGCGCGATCGTCTGTGCGGACATCGTTGCGGCGACACCAGCCAACCCGACGAGGATCGCCACCGCCTCCAGCAGGTAGGTCACGGCAAAGCTACGGTCGAACAGGGTCAGCGCGAGCCGCCTGAGCACGGCGGGCTGCGTCACGTCCACCTGGCCCCGCAGCGCTCCGGGAAGGCGTGCCGTCATCGCCTTGCCGACGGCGGTCGCGTCGCTGCCGGGTTGGAGCGTCGCCGACACCTCGTCGCGGCCGGTGTCGCCGGTCAGCCGCTGATAGTCCGCCTCGTCGACCAGCACCGCGCCGGCCTGTCGACCATAGTCGCGCCACACTCCGGCGACGGTGAACCGCGTCCGGCCGGCGATCGGCAGGATGATCGTCTCACCTGGATCCCACCCGTAGAGCCGCTGTGCCGGCTCCGACACCCAGACCGGCAGCGCAGATGCGGGCAGGCTTGAGGTACGCTCGACGAGGACGAGCAGGGGATCGCGGCCTCCGCGTTCAGGCCGGGCGATCAGGCTGATCGGCGGACGATCAGCGGCGATCGTCAGAGGCAATTGTCGGCTGAACGCCAGGCGATCTACCCCCGGCGTGGCGGCAAGATGCGCTCGCGTGGCCGGGTCGAAGCTGGCGCCGGCATTGGCGCGCAGATACAGGTCCGCACCGAGCACCTGCCCCAGCCACGTATCGACAGCGCCGCGGAAGCTGGTCACCATCGTCGCCATCGCGATCATCAGCGCCGTCGACGCCACGATGCCGCACAATGCGGTCGCCGCTTCGCCGGGCGCGCCGTGCAGATGCCGGATGGCAAGCATGGCAGGCACGCTCCCCCCGCGGCGCCGCGCAAGCGGGGCCAGCAGCGATCGCGCAAACCAGGGTACGCCAGCGACGCCGCCCGCCAGCATCAGCGCCATGCCCAGAAAGCCGAACAAGGGGAGCCCCCCGGTTGCGGGCAGCAACGCCGCGCCCCCGCCCGCCGCCAGCAGCACGGCCGCAGGCCACCACGCCACGGCGCGGCGCGGGTCGAGCACGTCACCGGCGTTCTTCAGCGCTGCCGCCGGTGCCGCCCGCGCGGCGGCACGTGCGGGTACCGCACTGCCGAGGACCGCGGCGATCAACCCCAGCGCGAAGAACCCCGCTGCGGCTGCAGGCTGGAAGACTATCCGCGCGGCGGTGCCGCCGAAATAGCCGGCACCCAGGTCGCCGCCGAACCAGTGCAGCGCCGACCACGCCAGGCCGTACCCCGCGGCGAGTCCTGTGGCCCCGCCGACGATCCCGATCACGACCCCCTCGACAACCACCGCAGCGACCACCGCGCGGCGCGGCATGCCCAGCGTTCGCAGCAGCGCAAATGCGCGCTGTCGCCGCGCCACCGACAACGACTGCGCCGAGTAGACCAGGAACCCGCCGGTCAACAGCGCCACCAGCGCCAGCATGTCGAGGTTGACGCGGTACGCCCGCGACAGCGCCGATCCTTGCGCGCCCCGCGCCTGCGCCGTCGACAGGATCGCATCGGCGGGTAGGAGCTGGGCAAGCGCCTCTTCCGCTGTCCGGCGGTTGGATAGGGAAAGATCGATGCGGTCGATCCTGCCAATCCGCTCGAAGCGCCACTGTGCTGCGGCGATATCGATCACGCCGATCGCAGCGTCCGCCTCCGCAGCGGGGAGCGTGCCGACGACGCGCAGAGGAACGTTGCGCCCGTTTGCTGTCACGGTAACCCGGTCACCGATCGCTAGGCGGGACCGCTCCAACGCCGTGCGGGACAGGAACAGTGAGGACTCATCGAAGACGCCGTCGCTGCTGGAAGCCGGCCCTTGCGGCGGGATGCCGACCAGCGACGGCGTCACTGCGGCCGCGCGGATGACGTCCAGCCCGAGCAGCGTCAGCCGATTGCCGCCGATCCGTGCATCGAGCCGCACGACCGGGCTCGCGTCGGCCACGCCGGCACCTTGCAAGACTTGCGGGTAGAGCCGTTCATCGATCCCCAACGGGCTGGTCGCGGTGACGGAAAGTTCGGCCGCTCCGTTCACCCCCCGTACTGCGCCATCAAAGGAGGCGAGCGCAGATCCGTTGACGAGGTGGACCGCGAAGCCGAGCGCGACGCCTACGGCGATCGCAATTGCAGTGGTGAGAAAGCGGGCGGGGTGGAACCGCCATTCGCCGCCGATCAGCCAGCCGAGCGCGAGCCGACCAGACAGAAGGCCGGGCTCAGCGGCCACGACGCTCCACCAGCCCGTCCGCGCCGAGCGTCAGCACCCGGTCGGCGATCGCCGCGCTCGCATCCGAGTGCGTGACCATCACGCCGGCCGCGCCGTTGTCGCGGACGGCATTGGCGAACAGCGCCAGTACGCGCGACGCGGTGTCGGGATCGAGATTGCCGGTTGGCTCGTCTGCCAGGATCAGCGACGGTCGATGCACTAGCGCGCGGGCGATGGCGACCCGCTGGAGCTCCCCGCCCGAGAGGTCGCGCGCGTAGCCGTCGCCGCGATCGCCGAGGCCGACTGCCGTCAACATCGCCGTCGCACGCGTTTCCGCCGCGTCGGCGTCCGGCGATATCAGCGCGAGTGGTAGCGCGACGTTCTGACGCAGCGTGAGATAGGGGAGGATGTGAAAGGCCTGGAACACGAAGCCGATGCGCTCGCGTCGCAGGCGCGTCCGCGCAGCCTCGTCAAGCGAACCGAGTATCGTGCCGTCGATCGCGACCTGGCCGTCATCGGCGTCGTCGAGCCCGGCAAGGATATTGAGCAGCGTCGACTTGCCCACGCCCGACTCGCCGATGATCGCTACCAGTTCGCCCGCACGGACCTGAAGATCGAGCGACCGGAACAATCGCCGGGGCCCCGGTACCGACTTGCCGAGCGCCTGAACGTCGAGAAGGATCGGGTGACCAGTCACGCGGTATGCGTGGCGAAGGTGAAGCTTAACCGCAATGCCGTAGCCCCGGTCTGGCAACATAGGTCAGCTGCTCAGGCTAATCCGAGCTGAACCAATGACTGCTGGGCGTATCGCGCGGAGCGGCCACCAACGTCTGCTTCTGGGTCCAGCCAGCCGAACGCTTCAATCTGCAATCGTCGGCACCAGGCTCACGGTCGTCTTGAACGTGTCGCGCATCATGTTCCGCTTACGATCCGGCGGAAATTGACTCGGCTGGCGACTTATCTGCTTCCGTTCGTTGGGCAGCCGAGGAGTAGCATGCCAATGTCCCACCGCATCCTGATCACCGGCGCGAGCGTCGCCGGCAACACCGCCGCTTGGTGGTTGGGCCGCGCCGGCCTCGACGTCACCGTGGTCGAACGAACGCCCGGGTTCCGCGACGGCGGCCAGAACATCGACGTGCGCGGGGTTGGTCGCGAGGTGTTGCGTCGCATGGGGCTGGAACAGGCGGCGCTGGAGCAGGGCACCGGCGAAGAGGGGACCGCCTGGGTCGAGGAGGACGGCAGTGTGGCGGCGCAGTTCCTGACCGCCGATACGGATGCCGATGGGCCGACCGCGGAGATGGAGATCCTGCGCGGCGATTTGGCCCGGCTGCTCTACGAGCCGGCCGGCGAGCACGCGACCTACCGTTTCGGCGACAGCATCGCCGGCGTCGAGCAGGACGATGACGGCGCTACGGTCACCTTTGCGAGCGGGACCACCGAACGATTCGACGTGGTCATCGTCGCCGAGGGCGTGGGGTCGACATCGCGGGAAATGGTCTTCCCGGGCGAGAACGCGCCCCGCTGGATGAACCTGACGATCGCCTACTTCACCATTCCGAGGCAGGCGGACGACGATCGGCTGTGGCGCTGGTACAATGCGCCTGGCGGTCGCAGTGTGTCGCTTCGCCCCGACCGGCACGGCACCGCGCGCGCCATGCTGTCGGTGCAGCAGCCGCCCGGCGGAGAGCAGGATTGGGACGGCGACCGGCAGAAGGCGTGGCTGCGCACCCGCTTCGCCGATGCGGGTTGGCAGACCGACCGCGTTCTGGATGCGCTGGAGACGACCGACGACTTCTACCTCGATGTGCTCCGGCAGGTGAGGATGCCCCGCTGGTCGGGAGGGCGGGTGGTGCTGACCGGCGATGCGGCATGGTGCGCGACGCCGATCGCCGGTTACGGCACGACGCTGGCTGTCACCGGCGCCTACGTTCTGGCGCAGGAACTCATCCGCTCCACCGACATGCGGGCGGCGTTCAAGGCCTACGAGCAGGCGATGCGCCCGATGGTCGAGGATGCCCAGAGCGTCCCCAGGCTTGCGCCGCGACTGGCGAATCCTCACAGCCGCCTCGGCATCGGGTTGCTCCACGGCGCGCTGCGCGTGGCGAGCCGCCCGGTTGTGCGCAGCGTCGCCGGCAAGTTGTTCGGTGGCCGCTCCAGGGACGTCGATCTCTCGCGCTATGACACGCCAACCTCTGGAGGATCGCTGATCGCACCGAGGTCACCAGCGGCGGCGGGCTTGTCGCCACTACTGGCGCTCGGCGCCGTCGCTGTGGTGCTCGGTGCGAGCGCGATCGTCGGCCGGCGCAACGCACCCGATCCGTCGCATCCCGGCATCCGCCGCTGGTATCGCCGCTTGGACAAACCCGGCTACACCCCGCCCGATGCGGTGTTCGGCGCGGCTTGGCCGATGCTGGAGACTGGCCTCGCGGTTGGAGGGTATCGCCTGCTTCGTCAGCCATCCGGAACGGCGCGCAACGCTGCGGTCGGCCTGTGGCTGCTCAATACCGCTATGGTCGGCGGCTGGACGCAGTTGTTCTTCCGCGAAAAGCGACTGGGGGCCAGCGCGGTGGCATCGGGGGCGATGGTTGCCAGCAGTGCAGCCTATCTCGCGACGGCCGCCAAGGTGGACCGTCCGGCTGCCGCCGCGGCGATCCCGTTCGTCGCCTGGCTTGGCTTCGCGACGCTGCTGGCCGAACGCATCTGGCGCGACAACCCGGGAGAGCGGCGATGAGACGGGTCACGGTCCGGCACCGCGGCGACCGTCCGCTTTGCCGGCGCGTGATCGAACCGGTGCGCCGGCTGGACAAGCGCGGGCGAGGCAGCACGGGATGGTGACTGCCGCTCTGCCTGTTGGCCTCAGCGATTGGCGGGGGGCACCGCGCGTGCAGGCGTTGAATGATCGGGTGCCGAACGCGAGCGGTCGCTTCGTGCTGTGCTGGTTGCAGCAGGCGTTGCGAGCCCGCGACAATCCGGTGATCGACGCAAGCATCCGGCTCGGCAATGCGCTGTCGCTGCCCGTGCTGGTCTACCACGGCGTACGCGAGGATTATCCGTATGCCTCCGACCGGCTGCATCACTTCATCCTGGGAGCGAGCCGGGATCTTGGTACTGGGTGCCGCGATCGCGGCTTCGCCTGCGTCCATCATGTCGACCGGGCCGGGCATCGGGAGAAGGGCCTTGTGCACCGCCTCGGCGCCGAGGCGGCGGCGATCGTGCTGGAGGATCAGCCGACCTTCGTTGCTCGCTGGCAGTCCGACCGGGTCGCCGCGCGAACCGCGGTGCCGGTCTATGCGGTGAACTCTGCCTGCCTGGTGCCGCCGGCCCTACTCAGCGACGATATTCGTGGCCGCTCAAGCTTCCTGCGCCGTCACGAGCCCGAGCGCGCCAACTGGATGGAGGCGGATGAGGCGGTGCCGGACGTGTCCGCCTACGCTGGCCCTCTGCCCTTCTCGCCAGACGCGTTGGACACGTGCGATCTCGACGCACTGGTGGCCGCTCTCGCGATCGATCACAGTTTGCCCGTCAGCGACATGCACCCGGCTGGCCGACCCGCGGCGGAAGCCCGGCTTCGGCGGTTGGTAACGGAGGTGCTGCCCGGCTACGCGTCGGCGCGCAACGATGCCACGCGGGCGGACGGCGCGAGCGGCCTATCGCCCTATCTGCACTTCGGCGTCTTGGGCCCCCGCGAGATAATGGCCGCGGTCACGGCTGCCGAGGCTGGCAGCAAGCACAAGGCCAAGTTCGCCGACGAGCTCCTCGGCTGGCGCGAGTGGTTCCACTACCAGGCGCGGGCGCTCGCCGCGCCGGAACGCTACGACCGCATCGCAGGATGGGCGGTCGAGACGCTCGGCCGGCACGCCGGCGATCCGCGACCCGAGCTGGAGACGCTGGACGCGCTTGTCCATGGCGAAACGCGCGATCAGACCTGGAACGCCTGCCAGAAGCAGTTCCTCCTCGACGGCTGGATGCACAACAATCTGCGGATGTACTGGTGCAAGCGCCTGATCGCGATGACGCCCAGCCCCGAGGCGGCATGGGCCACAGCGTGCTACCTCAACGACCGGCTGAGCCTCGACGGTCGCGACCCGTCGACCTACGGCAATATCTCGGCGATCTTTGCTGGCTCGCCATCGGATCGGGAGCGGCCGATCTACGGGCGCGTGGCTGTCCGCGGCGACGGCTCCACCCGCCGCAGGGAAGGCGGCGATGAATGGCTCGCCACCGCCGCGGCGAGGCCGGTTACGCGACTGACAATCCCGGCAGAGGTGCCGGTCGATCCATATCTTACCGGTGAGCCGACCGTCTGAGCCGTACCGCCGCCTCATTCTCGGGACAACGGAATGTCGGCTGAAAGGACGACCGTTCTCACACAAGCCACCAGTGGCGCTGTATGTCATCTTCTTGGTCGTCGCTTCACAGGAAATTGGACAATTACCCCGGCCCAAGCCGGGGCAGGGCTCACTTGGCAATTTCCTACTCAGGTGACCCGTTAAGCCCCGGGACAGTTGTGATATCTGACTTCACTCCCAACGGGTGAGCGGTTGTTTATGATGGAGAAAGCTCTCCGCTTCGCTACTGTCGCAGGATCATGGAAGAGGCGTGTTCGGCGGAGCAATGAACCCTCCGGCCATTCGTCCATTCTCGTCGAGCACAGCGGACATCGATATTTCACCGTTGGCAAAGACCAGATTGTAGACATCGTCTCCCATTCTGCCCTTCCCGCGATAAGTGATCGACTTCAACTCGCCCATAGATTTGAACATGGGCTGTGACATCGGCATATCTCTGCGGACTATATCGCCGAATTTTGGCGCAAGCTTGTCATAGTCGGGGGAGCCGCTTGCCAGGCCAGCGACAAGGCGCCTTACTGCAGCCTCAGTGCCAGGTAATGGCGTCGCCGAAGAAGGAGTGCGGTTGCCTGGTTGCAGTATGCCGCCCGCCATTCTGCCTTGGGCGTCGAGCTCAACCGACATCAAAACCTCGCCGTTGGTGAAGACGA
This sequence comes from Sphingomonas longa, assembly GCF_016892685.1. Lineage (NCBI taxonomy): Bacteria > Pseudomonadati > Pseudomonadota > Alphaproteobacteria > Sphingomonadales > Sphingomonadaceae > Sphingomonas > Sphingomonas longa. The sequence goes on along the minus strand of NZ_JAFEMC010000001.1, from coordinate 615,417 downwards.
GGTTGTAGATGTCATCGTTCTTCATGCCGCGTGAGCGAAACGTCACGGATTTTAGCTCGCCGAGGGCCTTGAACATGGGGTGTGTCATGGGAAGGTCGCTGCGAACGACCTCAGCGAACCTAGGCGAGAGTCTTCTGTAATCGGGCGAACCGCTCGCGAGACCGGCGACCAGCTGCCGCAGCACAGCTTCGGTATCGGGTATTTGCGCTGCGGTTGCTGCTAATGCCGGCGCATCGGCAGCGGTGGGCGGAAATGCCCGTTGGTCGCCATTGCCAGAGGGCTGGAGCCAGGCGAAGAGAGCGGCTGCCGCGACTAAGATCATAAAGATCGCTCCTGAAATTACGTAGATGGAGGGGCGCCGCTTGCCCCGCGTGATCGGCGGGTGCGCGGCGTGAACCCCCTCGACGATCGCGTTGGTTCCGGAAAGGGCGGACGATTGGGGTACCAGGCGGTTGGACGCATCGGCTGCTGCCACCAGCTTTGCCGCCTCAAGCGATGACGACATGCCCAGTTTGGCACGCGCCATCTTGAGACGCTTTTCGACAGCGTGAGGAGAGACGCCCAAATCTAACGCCATCTCCTTGGCAGTCTGATGCTCCAGACACCGCTTCAAGCACTCCCGCTCACCCGTTGTCAGGCGCAGGATCGCGGCCAGCATGCTTTCGTCTATCTCGTTTATCTTCATGCCCGCCATGGTAGCGCCTAAGGAGGAAGTACCAACCACGGCCTTCTGGTACCGCTCTAGTACTCTGACCGGGTACCACGCCGTTCAGGCGCCACTCGGCGCTTACCCCCTCGCAAGACCGACTAGCCGGCCGGCATTCACGAACCGTTGATGAATCGGTGGGATCATCGGGGATCGGCTTTGTTAGGGCGGGGCTCAGGTAATGCTGGCGCCGAACAGATGACGCTGCTGCCTTACGGGGCGTGCCGATGGCCTTGATGTCGATGGCCGTGGCGAGCGAACGGGAATGAATAGCTGGCTCCGGGCGACGCGACGCACCGCGCGAACGTCCGCAGTCGAGTCTCAGCGGCCATACGCCCCCCGCAAGCGTCGTCATAGTCGTCCTTTCTTGACCGGATCATCCATCTGGGATCATCGCAAAGCCATGACTAAGAGCAACGGACGCACCGGCGCGCGTGCACGCGCCAACATCCAGCCTGCCCCAACCGCTGACGAGCTTGAAGAAGCCCGGCGAGAAGTGGTTCAGATCGAAGGGCGGCTCGCCGGTTTGGCTGCCGGCCATCCATCGGTGAAGACATGGAAGGCCCGCCTCCGTCTAGCTCAGGCCATCATTGCTCGCGCTCCACCCGCTTAGAGGGCAGTTTGTCGAGCTTCGGCGATCATCCTATCGCCATCGCATCCGGTCCAAGGCGCAGTTTCAGAAGGCTCTGCTGCTGCCGCAAGCTATCGCTAAGCCGCTCGGTGCGCTAGCGACTCTCGAACAAGAGACCGTCCATGACTCCAGAACCGGTTGCCGTTCTGCATCAGGCGCTGCTACCACCGCTGATCGACGGGCTCCGCAAAGAGGCGAAGCCAGGCGGCTATTCGGATGGGGGCGCGGATATAGCGCATGCACTGCGAATGGCGGGCGTGAACGTCGTTACTCCGGAGCAGTTTCCTGACGTCCGTAAGGCTCTCGATTGGGTGTTTCCCGACACCATCAACGGCATCCGCGCAGCGACCGATGCTGGCGCGTCGACGCTATGGGCTAACACGGTGTTGTTCGTCGGGCATCCTCTTGAGGCGGTTCTTGAGGATGTCGACATCGTTGGCCAGCTTCCAGCGGCCATGCACGCCTACGATGATAAATTCGAAACCAACCAGATGCTGGCAGAGGCGGGTCTGCCAATGGCACGATCGTTCCTGCTGTCTGGCACGGCGCGAGAGCGCGTCTGCGCTTTGAAAGACGTCGAGCAGGAGTGTGCTGCCCGTGGCATGGACTTCCCGCTGATGATAAAGCCGGTGCGTGGTCGCGGCAGCCAGGGTGTTACGCTTGTCGCGAATATCGGCCAGCTGCGTCGTGCCGCAGCAGCGTTGATCGAAGCCGCAACTTTCGGCGACATGCTGATGGTCGAGGAATATCTCGACGGTGACGAGATGACCGTAACCGTCATGCCGCCTGCCTCTCCGCGTCCGGACGGATCGCACGTGCAATCCCACTGGGCGTTACGACCCGTCCATCGGTTCGATCAGCGCAACGGTGTCGCCCCCTACAACGGCGATGTTCTGGTGACCGCCAACAGCGCGGCGATCGATGAGGAGCGACTGCGCGAGCCGACGATCGTCAGCATGATGGAAAGCTGTGTCGCCGCAGGCGCGCTCGTCGACGCCCGCGCAGCAATCCGGATCGACTGCCGTGCCGACCGCCATGGATCGTTCAAGCTATTTGACTTGAACATGAAGCCCAACATGACCGGGCCAGGCCGTCCCGGTCGCGACGATCAGGACTGCCTCTCCGCCATAGCCGCTCGGGCTGATGGCTGGAGCTATGTGGATATGCTGCAGGCGATGCTCTCAGCCAAATGGAGACAACATGCTCACCGTTGAGGGCAACCGCTGCCAATCGGCAGATGGCTTTGCCTGAGGCGTGTTTTGCCTCGGGCGAAATGGCGTGCGGGTAGGTAGATGAGCGAACGGCGGAAGTTGGAAGGCGGATATCGCGCCCCGGCTGCCCGGGTCTGAGCCACCTTTTATTGTGTAGGAGGAATGGGCACCTGCGCCGCTGGATCAGCTAGATCTGCAAAGCGTAGCGTCACGCGGAGCCCCGGCTTTGTATTGGTGAACTGGAGCTGTGCGCCCAAGCGTTGCGCCGCCGATCGCACGATCGCCAGACCCAGGCCGCTGCCCTCCCGCCCAGCGCTCGTGCTGAGGCGCAAGAATCTTTCGCCCAGCCGTCGCAAGTCCCCGTCGCCGATACCGGGACCATCGTCGGCCACGGCGATCGACGCGGATGCATCGCCACCGACAATGGTGACGGTGATCGACGAGCCCGTACCGATGTAGCGGATCGCGTTGTCGAGAAGGTTCGACACGATTTCAAAGAGCAGGGTACGATGGCCGGCGATGATGACATCCGCGTCGGGCGCGTCCAGCTGCACCTCCACCCCGGCCTCGATCGCATCGTGGATGCGGCGGTTGATGGCGGCGATGGCGACCTCGCGCAGGTCGACGCGTTCCACCGGCGGCGATGTGCCCGCCTCTTCCGCTCGCGCCAGAGCGAGAAGCTGGGTCACCAGCCGCTCCAGCCGGTCGGCGGCGTCGGCGATCTCGCCCAGCGCCCGCACGTCGCCGCGCCGGGCCAGCGCGACCTGCACCTTCAGCACCGCGAGCGGCGTGCGCATCTGGTGCGATGCGTCGGCGGTGAAGCGGCGAACCCCGGCGGTGGCGGTATCGAGCCGTGCGAGCAGATGATCGAAGGCATCGGACAGCGGGCGCAGCTCGGCCGGCAGAAGACCGGCTTGCAACGGGGAGAGGTCGGGCGTCGCGCGGGTGTCGCGCGCCTCCACCGCGCTGCGTAGCCGGGCGAGGGGACGCAGGCTCCAGGCCAGCGCCGGCCGGATCAGCAGCATCGCCATGCCGACCAGCACGATCTCGCCCACCAGCAGCGCGATCATCAACCGTCGCTGGAGCGAGGCACGCCCGTCGAGCGTCTCGGCAACCTGCACGATCACCGGCTTGTCGATCCGCGGCAGCGCGCGGCGGACCTCGGCGATGCGGATTTTCTGGCCCCGATAGGTCGCGAACCGAAAACCGGGCGTGTCGATCTCGACCGTGCCGACGGCCGGCGCGGGCAGGTCGGCATAGCCGGTCAACAGCCGCTCGCCGACCGCGACGCGGTAATAGACGTTGTCGCGCTCGCTGTTCTCCAGCATCCCGAACGCGGCGGCGGGCAGGTCCAACGTCACCTCGCCCCGTTCCACCTCCACCGTCTCCGCGATGGCCCCCAGCGCGCCGCCGAGCACGCGGTCGTTGGTGCGGCGGACCACGTCGGCGATCAGCGTCGCACCGGCCAGCCCCAGCAGCACCGCGATCGCCAGCAGCGGCACCAGCATCGCGGTGAACAGCCGCGTCCGCAGCGCCAGCGCGCGGTGGCGCGGCTCAGGTCGCATCGAGCAGATACCCGACGCCACGAACCGTCCGGATCGTCGGGCCGTCCGGGGCCAGCTTGCCGCGCAGCCGGGTGATGTTCACCTCCAGCGCATTGGGGCCGACCGGCTCGTCATAGCCGAAGACCTCCGCCTGCAACGTTTCCCGCGTCACGATCTGCCCAGCGCGGGTGGCCAGCGCATCGAGCACCGTCCACTCGCGACGGCGCAGGTCGAGCAGCCGGTCGCCTACCCGCGCTTCGCCGGTAGAGCGGTTGAGTGCGAGCGTTCCCACCGCCAGCTCCGGCGTCGGATCGCCACCGCGACGACGGCCGAGCGCGCGGATGCGAGCCTCCAGCTCCTCCGGCGCAAACGGTTTGCGGAGGTAATCGTCGGCGCCGAGATCGAGACCGCGGACACGGTCGTCCAGTGCGTCGCGCGCGGTCAGCATCAGCACGGGCACGCGCTGCCCGCGCCGCCGCAGCGTCTGGAGCACGGCGAATCCGTCGATATCGGGCAGGCCGACGTCGAGGATCACCAGCGCGTAGACGTCGTCGGCGGTGACCATCAGCGCGTCCGCGCCGGTCGCGACGTGATCGATCGCATGGCCGGCGGTGCGCAACAGCGCGACGATGCTGCGGGCCAGCGGCGCATCATCCTCGACGATCAAGATCCTCACTGTCAGTATCGCCCGTGAAAGGTTGATGACAGCTTGCCCGTGTAGCCCATCCTTGTCGACTTACCCGAACGCAGAGCCGGGAAGCGAGAGGAGCCTGAACGATGCGTCCCCTGTTCTTGCTAATGCTGGTATTCTGCCTCGCCGTGCCCGCATCGGCGCAGCGGCCCGCCGGCTATCCACGATCCTACGACGCGCTGATCGCGGAGGCGCGCGCCGAGCGCGGCGTCCGCGTCTACGGCAATGCCGATGCTGCGGCGATGACGGCGGTGATCGCGGCGTTCCGCCGCACCTATCCCGGCGTGATCGTCCAGTACCGTGAACTCGAATCGAGCGACATCTATCGCCGGGTGGTGGCGGAAACGCGCGCACACCGGCCGACTGCCGATCTGGTTTGGTCGTCCGCGATGGATCTTCAGGCCAAGCTGATCAACGACGGCTATGCGCAAAGCTATCAAAGCCCCGAGAAGCCGGCGCTGCCGCCGGCCGCGGTGTGGAAGAACATGGGCTACGGCGTCACGTCGGAGCCTGTCGCTTTCGTCTACAACAAGCGCCTGATTCCGTCGGCCAGCGTGCCGCGCACGCATGAGGCGTTCGAGCGGCTGTTGCGGGATCGCCGGTCCGCTCTGAATGGCCGCGTCGCAACCTACGATCCGGCGCGGTCCAACGTCGGGTATCTGTACCTGACGGAGGATTACGCGATCACGCGCGACACAGGGTCGCTGTTGCGGGCGATGGCGACGACGCGACCGTTGCTGTCGCGCACGACCGAACCAATGCTGGATGCCGTCGCCACCGGGCGCGCCGCGATCGCGTACAACGTCGTCGGTCCCTATGCGCTGACCCGCGCGCGCAAGGACCCGCGGATCGGGGTCGTGTTTCCGCGCGACTACGTGCTCGTGGCGTCGCGCGTCGCGTTCATCGCGCGCAACGCCCGCCGTCCTGCCGCGGCGAAGCTGTTCCTCGATTTCCTGCTGTCCCGCACCGGTCAGCCGCTGCTCGCGCGGCAATGGCTGTTGCCGGTCCGCGCCGACGTTCGCGCGCCGCGACTGGGGCCTGACCGGGCCCGGCCGATCCGCGTCGGACCGCAGCTGCTCGTGAACCTCGATTCGATCAAGCGTCGGCGCTTCCTCGCCGACTGGAACGCCATCCTCGTCGAAGGAGCCGACATACGATGACCCTGTTGCGAACCGGTTGCGCGCTGATCGCGCTCGTCGTCGCCACCCCGGCGCTGGCCCAGACGCCGAGCGCGGACGAACTGGCGACCCTCGTCCGCGCGCAGGCCGCGGAGATCGCGGCATTGAAGGCGCGTCTCGACCGGCTGGAGGGCGCGCAACAGATCGCGGCCATGCCGGCGCCCGCCACCCCAGGTACGGTGGCAACCACCTCCGCCAGCGCCCCCGCGCCGGTGCAGGTCGCGCAGCAGACCCGTCGCCCTCAGGTCACTGCGCCGTTCGCGCCGCAACTCGTTCCGCCCGGACCGGCCGAGCGCGACGTCGGCCGGGCGCGGGAGGCGAACGATGCCGGCGTCACCACCGAGTGGGGCGCGGGCCTGCCGGTGTTCCACTCGGCCGACGGCGTCTACACGTTCAAGCCGCGTGGCCGCATCCTGACCGATGTCAGCTCCAGCTTCGGGTCGAGATATGACGACCGCAACATCACCACCACCGGCATGCGCGCACTGCGGCTGGGACTGGAAGGCGGCGTCGGCACGCACTTCTTCTATCAGTTCGAGAGCGACTTTTCGGAGAACGAGGTCGATGTCGTCACCGCCTTCATCGGCTGGCGCAACCGCATAGCGCCCGGCCTCGATTATGACGTGCGCGCCGGCCACCTGTTCAACGATCGCGCGTTCGAAGGGTCGACGGGGTCGGACTCGACGCCGTTCATGGAACGCAGCACCGTCTCCACCGCGATCATCCCGCAACGCGGCTTCTACGGTCTCGGCATCATGCCGCGCCTGTTCTGGAAGACCGGGCACGCGTCGCTCACCATCACCGGCGACCGTGTCGACGGCAATCAGGCGGTCAGCGACAGCCGCACGCTGCTCGGGCGCGTCCACTGGAACCCGATCAAGACCGATCGCGGCGTGCTCCACCTCGGCCTGTGGGGCTTCGACGAGTCGCTGTCGAGCGCGGCGACGACGCTGACCCGCAACACGGTGATCGGCGGTCGCTTCAACGGCGCGCTGCGCGTGTCGAGCGGGCCGCTGACCGGCGGCACCGGCACCACCGGCTATGGCGCGGAACTGGGCGGCTATGCCGGACCGGTCTGGATCATGGGAGAGGCCGGGCGACGCAACGCACGGCTCGACGGTGGCCGACCGGATTTCGTCAGCAAGGCGTGGAGCCTGTCGGGTGGCTGGTTCATCACTGGCGACCTGCCGCCGTACAATCCGCGCCTCGGCAGCTTCGGACAGCCGCGCGTGCTCGACCCCCTGTTCGAGGGCGGGCCGGGCGCGATCGAGCTGACCGCGCGCTACGAGAACCTCGATTATACCGACCTGCTGACCGGCGGAGAGGGCTGGGCGGCGACGGTCGGCGTCAACTGGTATCTCAACAGCTTCACCCGCATTCAGGTCAACGCGATCCACTGGAACACCGACAATCGTAGCGGCGCCTTCATCGGCCCCGACGACGGCGAAACCGTCAGTGCGCGCGTCGCGGTGACCTTCTGATGCCGTCCGGCTCCACCACCTATCGAGGAAGCATCGCATGAGCCTTGCCCTGTACGGCTTCCTGATGGTCGCCACCTTCATGACCCTTATCATGACCAAGCGCATGACACCCCTCGTTGCGCTGATCGTCGTCCCCACCATCTTCGCACTGATCGCCGGCTTTGCGGGCGGCGTCGGCGAGATGATGATCGAGGGGATCAAGAATCTCGCGCCGACCGGCGTCATGCTGCTGTTCGCGATCCTGTTCTTTTCGATCATGACCGATACCGGCCTGTTCGATCCACTGGTCAACCGGCTGCTGCGCCTCGTCCACGGCGACCCGCTGAAGATCCTGATCGGCACCGTTGCCTTGTGCGCGATGGTCAGCCTGGATGGCGACGGGTCGACCACGTACATCATCACGATCGCCGCGCTGTTGCCGCTGTACAAGCGGTACGACATGAACCGACTGTATCTGTGCTGCCTGTTGATGGCGACCAGCGGCATCATGAACCTGACCCCCTGGGGCGGGCCCACCGCACGCGCGGCAAGCGCGCTGAAGCTGGATCCGGCAACACTGTTCCTGCCGCTGATCCCCGGCATGCTCGCGGGGCTCGCCTTCCTCGTCGGGCTGGCAATCTGGTTCGGCCGCAAGGAGCGCGCGCGCATCGGCCACGTGAAGTCGAACGAGCCGACCGCATTCAGCGGCATGGCCGTGTCGCAGTTCCCGGAGGCGCGCCGGCCGAAGCTGCGCTGGTTCAACGCCGCGCTGACGGTGCTTCTGCTCGCCGGGCTGGTATCGGGTATCCTGCCGCTGTCGGTGCTGATGATGCTCGCCTTCGCGGTGGCGATGATCGTCAACTATCCGCAGGTCGCCGAACAGAAGGAGCGGATCGCCGCGCATGCCGGCAACGTGCTGTCGGTCGTATCGCTGATCTTCGCGGCGGGCATCTTCACCGGCATCCTGGCCGGCACCGGCATGGTGGAGGCGATGAGCAAGGAGGTCGTCGGCTTCATCCCGCCCGCGCTGGGGCCGTACATGGCGCCGATCACCGCGCTGCTCAGCCTGCCGTTCACCTTCTTCATCTCGAACGACGCTTTCTATTTCGGGATGCTGCCGATCCTGGCGGAGGCGGGGACGCATTACGGGGTGGAGCCGATGGCGATCGCGCGCGCCTCGCTGATGGGGCAGCCGGTCCATCTGCTCAGCCCGCTGGTTCCGTCGACCTACCTGCTCGTCAGCCTCGCCGGCGTCGATCTGGCGGATCACCAGCGGTTCACGCTGGTGCCGGCCATTCTCGTATGCACGGTTATGACGGTGGTCGGCATGCTGGTCCTCGCCTTCCCCTTCATCGGGTGAGGAGGAGAAAGGCGAGGGGGGCCGGATGAGCAGGCGCTTCGTCCCGGACGGCGATGCCGCGCGCATCGTCCTACGCTTCGCGGCGGCGGTCGCCGTGGGTGCGGCGGGCGGCGCCGCGTTCGTGGCGATCCGCGCGCCACTCCCCTGGGTGCTGGGATCGATGGCGGCCTGTGCGCTCGCCAGCATCGCCGGGCTGCCGGTCGCGGCCGGCGCGGCGACACGCCGGCCGATGGCGGCGGTGATCGGGGTGGTGCTGGGCTGCTCCTTTCATCCCGGCCTGTGGCAAACGGCGCGCGAATGGTGGCTGCCGCTGGCGATGTTGCCGGTCTTTCTCGGGATCGCCGCGTTGGCCTGCGTCGCATGGTTCCGGCGCGTCGCCGGCTTCGACCCCGCCACCGCCTACTTCGCGGGCATGCCCGGGGGGATCGCGGAGATGGTGCTGATGGGTGGGGAGCGTGGTGCGGACGAGCGCACCGTCGGGCTGATACACGCCGCGCGGATATTCCTCGTCGTGTTCACCCTGCCGTTCGTGATCCGTCACGTCCACGCCCCCGCCGCGGTGCCGGCGACCCCGGTGACCGCGGCATCGGCGTGGCCCGACGTGTCCCTGCTGCTCTGGGGCGGCGGCAGCATGATCGTCGGCCTGCTGATCGGCCGCGCGCTGCGCCTGCCGGCCTGGCATCTGATGGGACCGCTCGCGGTCAGTGCGACTCTGCACGCGACCGGCATCACCGATTTCCGCGTGCCCGGCTGGCTGCTCGCCGCGGCGCAGGTCGGGCTGGGGGCGACGATCGGCTGCCGGTTCGGCGGCCTGACATTGCGCGCGTTCGTCCGCATACTCGCGCTGGCAGCGGGATCGACGCTGATCCTCCTCGCGCTCACCTTCGCCTTCGCGCTGATCCTCGGCCGTGCCACCGGCCTCGACCCAGCGCTGCTGGCGCTCGCCTATTCGCCGGGCGGGTTGGCGGAGATGAGCATGGTCGCGCTCAGCCTCGCGCTCGAACCCGGCGTCGTCATCGTCCACCACCTCGCCCGCGTCGTTATCGTCCTCGTCGCGGCGCCGTTCGCCTTCCGTCCAACCCGTGAGGAACCCACATCATGATCCACAAGCCGATGCCGCTGGTTCTGCTTCCCGCGATGGGGTGCGACGGGCAACTGTGGGCGCGACAGGTCGTCGATCTCGGCGACGTCGCGCATCCTGAATTGGGTGATCTGACAGTGGACGATACACTGGCCGGCATGGCGGCTCGCGTGCTGGCCTATGCGCCGCCGCGCTTTGCCGTCGCCGGGGTTAGTCTGGGCGGTTACGTCGCGCTCGAAATGGTGCGTCAGGCGGCGGACCGGATCGATCGTATCGCATTATTCGGCACCCGCGCGACGATGCAGATGCGGCCACGAACGGTAGGGGAGCAGGGCATGCTGGCGACCGCGCCGCACTCCGACCCGATGCTGACATCGATCATCAGCGGGCCGGTACAGGCGATGGCGGAACGAGTCGGTGCCGATGTGTTCGAGCGTCAGCAGCGCGCGCTGTTGGCCCGGCCCGATATCGAACCCGCCATCGCCGCGGTTCACGTGCCAACACTCGTCGCAGTTGGCGATCGGGACCGGATTTGCTTGCCCGCCGATGCGCGCGAACTGGCCGACCGCATTCCCCCTGCGAAGTTCCATGAGTTGCATCACTGCGGCCACCTCTCACCGATGGAGAGGCCGGGAGAGGTGACAATGCTGCTGCGGCAATGGCTGCTCTACGCCCACACGTAGCTGGTTTCGGGCACATTGAGGCGTAGAGGAGTGCCCGTATGATCGCGACCTTCGTCAGGTGGGGCCGAGCTCCATTGACGGCTTGCGCGACCAGACGATCGTAAGCCGTGGCTCGCTTCAGAGCGGCCGCTCGCCTCGGATGCAACGGACGTCTCGTTGTGGGAGGCTGGATTAAGGCGCGGAGTGACCGCTTGTGTGTCATCACGTCTTGGAGGCACGATGCCAAGAAGACGACGCCTCCCGTCAGATGATTGGCCTCAGAAAACATCCAATCAGTCAATGGAGCCGCGGTCAGCGGCTCCGTCTTTCACGTCCAAGTGGCAATGCTAGTGTCAACCAAGTGTCTATTTCACGACGTGCAGATGTGCTGTGGAGTCGGGAGTAGGGCGCAGCAGGTCGTTCACCCGAGCGGCAAGATCAACTTGCCAAAAAGGCTTTTCCAAACGCGGAATATCGGAAGGTACGTCATCGCCCGCTGCCGCATAATCAGTCACTAGGTGTTTTGTCCCGTCATCTGGTGGATCGGGTGGACGATGAGCCGGTCTGGCGCTGACGTCCAGATCTTGGCGATGTAATCGTAGGGTGTGAGGCTGCTGAGCGTCTTTAGCCAGCGGGTTAAATTATAGGCGGCCATCAAGTCGCCGAGGTGCGTCCGCAACTTGCCGTGGCTCCCCGTAGTGGAAGCGTTCGACGGTTGCCTTCTTTATGGTGCGGCTCATTTGCTCAACCGGGCCATGGTCCACAGGTGGTCCGGTTTCGTGAGCCGATGCTCAATGCCGTCCGCCTAGCAGATCATGTCGAAGCGCATCTGACGCGATCAGGGCGGTGAGGGAACGGGGCTGCTCGGCAAACTGAATGCTCCCTTCGACTTCGCTCAAGAGGGCCTTGTCGCCTTCGATGTCCGGCAGGCGGGAGACGCCGTGCCGCTGGAGGCAACGATGCAGCTGACCGGGTCAGGTGCGAGATCGGTGGCTTCAACGCGTAGAGGCAGTCGTCCAACGGCCGCAGCGTGTGTCGGCGGAACGCCACAACCATTGTCTCCTCCGCTTGCGTCAGGGTTGTTGAGCGAGCGGCCTTTGACCGGTCTTCAGATACCGGCCGTTGCCATCTTGCGCCACTTCGCGACTGTCTTGGGTTGATCCCCAACTCACGGCTCAGCGTCGCGAGCGAAGCTTGCGACGGCCGTATTGCTGCTCAGACGGCGGGCGTGATCGTGGCGCTCCCATGACGAACTTGTCCCACACGGCCTCCTTCCATTCCAGCAGAAGGATCGCACCATCAACCACGGGATCATACACCTAGACACATCACGTGTTGCCCTGCGCGGATTTCAGCTCATGCCGGGGAGGCAGCCCAGATCGCCGGGCCGGCAAGCATGCCGAAGATTTCGCACCCTTTACGAAACACTTCCAGTGCGCTTGACAATGCTTAGCTCCGAATGAATAAACCAAATTGCTTATGAGAGCGGCGTGTGCCGGTGGCATTAACGACGTCGATGTGGGAGGATGATGATGACGGGTAGTTCCAAGAAGCTGTGTCTGCGCGAGGTGCTGCTGTCGGCCGCGTCGCCGGTGGTGCTCGGCCTTGCCGTGCTGGCCGCGACGGCCGCAGGCGCACAGACGACGATACCGACGGGCAACACGCCCGACGCGCCGGCAACCAGTCAGGACCCGGTTGCGGCCCCCGACCAGTCGGCCGAAGAAACCGACATCGTCGTCACCGGCATCCGGGCTTCCCAGGCGCGGTCGATCGAAGTTAAGCGCAATGCTGACAGCGTTGTCGAAGCGATCAGCGCGCAAGACATCGGCAAGCTGCCGGACGTGACGATCTCCGACTCACTCCAGCGTATTCCGGGCGTGCAGATCCGCCGCGAGGCGGGCGAAGGCGGCGCGGTGAACATCCGCGGTCTGCCGCAGGTCACGACGCTGATGAACGGCGAGCAGTTCCTCGGCGCGAACTCGGTTACGTCCGTGCAGCCGAACTTCACCGACATCCCGTCGCAGCTCTTCTCCGGCGCGACCGTCTTCAAGTCGCCGACCGCCTCGCTCCAGCAGGCGGGCCTGACCGGTACGATCGACCTCCTGACGCGTCGCCCCTTCGACCTGAAGAGCGGCCTGACGATGTCGGCGGCAGCGGAGGGTCAGTATGGCGACCGCACCGAAAAGTGGAATCCGTCGTTCAACGGCCTGATATCGTACAATGCCGGCCGCGTCGGCCTGCTCGTCTCGGCCGCCTATAGCGACCTCGACCTGTCGAACAGCTTCCGCGGAATCCAGGATTACGGCGTCGCCCTGCGCAACGAGGGTGGCAGCGCCACCAATCAGGGCGACTTCGCGATTGGCAACTTCGTCAACGGTGTCGAGGTCAGCCGCGGCACGCCGGTGCGCAACGGTGCCGGCACGATCGTCGGCTACGACGTGAACGGCGACGGCGACGCGAACGACGCCTTCATCACGCCGCAGTCGCACACTGCCTGGAACCGCATCACCAGCCGCGAGCGGTTCGGTGCCAATGCCTCGCTCCAGTTCCAGATCAACGATGCGCTGAAGCTGACCGCGGACGGCTTCTACACTCGTCAGACGCAGTATGACCGCACCGCCGGTTTCCAGTTCCAGGACATCAGCTGGCAAACCTCACCGTTCCTGCCGACCAATTCGCGTGACACGGGTGCGGTGGTAAACGGGTTCAACCTGAACACGGTGCAGACCTTCCAGTACGACATGCCCGCGTTCGACAGCTACTCGGAAACCTTCCGGGTGAAGTCGGAGTCGCAGAACTACAATCTGCAGCTCGATTGGGACAACGGCAGCAACTTCAAGGCCACCGTTCGCGGCATCTATGGCAAGGCCAGCCGCAAGTCCGACCAGTCCTACGCGCAGTTCAACCTGACCAACGGTACGCAGTGGGCGTATAACGGCGTCGGCAACTATCCCGCCTCGATCGGCGGCGACGTGCAGTTCAATCCGACCGGCTACGCACCGTACAGCCAGCAGGCGACCGTGGACTATTCCAGCGGCGCGCCCGTCTTCACCTTCCCGCAGGCATTCCTGACCCAGACGCAGGACGTCTCGCGCTATGGCCTGAAGACGATCTCGTCGGAGAACAACGTCTACCAAAACGGCGATATCTATGCGTTCCGCGCGGATGCGGAGTGGAAGCCGAACGAGCAGATGACCGTGAAGTTCGGTGGCCGTTACGGGAAGCGTAGCGTCGAGCAGTTTACGTTCGAGCGGGTGTCGCCCTTCTACGCGGGCAACACCGACAACCCCGCCAATCCTGCGGGCGGCTGCCTCGTCAAGTGGAAGGCGTTCGACGTCAACCTGAACGATCCGTCGTGCAGCGTGCGTGATGCGCAAGGCGTGCCTTACACGGCCGGCTACACGCGCCTCGCCAACGATCCGAAGTTCGCCGGCATCATCAAGCAGTATTCGCTGCCCGCCGCCGGCACCCCGCCGCTCTACGTCCTCGATCCGAAGGCGATGGACGATTCCGAGTCGTTCCAGAACAGCTTCTATCCGGGCAGCATCAACAACATCAATCCGGCGAACTCGTTCGGCATCGATCTTAAGCAAATCTCCGGCTATGCCGAGGTCAGCGGGGAGGGCGAGCTGCTTGGCCTGCCGTTCCGCGCCAATGGTGGCCTGCGCGTCGTCAATACGCGCTTCACCGTCCGTCAGAACATCGTCGGCGCGCCGCAGCCTTACGGCCTTTCGGGTCAGGACATCGGGGACGCCTATACGAAGCGTGACTTCACCGACTTCCTGCCGGCGTTCAACATCGCGTTCGACATCACCGACAAGCTGCGCCTGCGCGGTGCCTATTCGAAGACGATGACGCTGTTGAACCTCGACCAGTGGGGCGGTGGTCTCAACGTCAACTACGCGATCGACACGTCGGTCAATCCGCCGATCTTCCGCGCGCAGGGCGGCAATTCCAACGGCAACCCACAACTCGATCCGTGGCGCGCCGACAATGCCGAAGCGAGCCTGGAATATTACACCGGCCGGTCGAGCCTGATCGCGGCGGGCGTGTTCTATATCAAGGTCGACAGTTTCATCACCAACGGCACCGACATCCGGAACGATATTCCGGACAATGACGGCGTGATCCGCGGTCCGGTCGTCATCAACACGATCGGTCAGGGTGAAGGTGGCACGCTGAAGGGTGCGGAAGTTTCCGCCCGTCAGTCGCTGGCCGATTACGGCGTCAACGGCTTCTTCGGCGGCTTCGGCGTCGATGCCAACTACACGCTTTCGCTCGGCGATGCGGGCCGCACCGATCTGGCCGGCAACAAGCAGCCGTTCCAGGACAATTCGAAGCATCAGGCGAACGCCGCCCTGTGGTACGAGCAGTACGGCTTCCAGGCGCGCGTCGCCTACAACTACCGCTCGAAGCGTCTGGTCTCGTCGGATTACGGCGGGATCGGCGGGCTGGCGCAGTACCAGAAGCCGACCAGCTATCTGGACGCGTCAGTCAGCTACGACATCCTGCCGAATGTCACGCTGTACGGCCAGGCTTCGAACCTGACGGGTGAGACCGAGCGCTATTACCTGACGTACAGCGATCAGGTGTTGTTCGAGAACATCTACGAGCGCCGCTTCATCGGCGGTGTCCGCGTCAAGTTCTGATCGCCCTGACCCTCCCACCTGCGCCGCATCGTCTCACCGTCGATGCGGCGCTTTTTTTGGGAGACGGAGTGGCGCACCATCCGCCCTCCCTTCTGATCGACGGAGCGACGCGCATGGACTCCACCGCCGCTTACCCCGAGGCCGACCCGGCACGCCCGGCTGTGCGCTCGATCGTCATCGTCGGCGGCGGCACCGCCGGGTGGATGGCCGCAACCTATCTCGCCCGCAAACTGGCGCACCTGCGACTGGCGATCACCGTCGTGGACAGCAGCGCCATCGGCACCGTCGGCGTCGGTGAGGCGACCGTGCCCGCGATCCGCGACTTCTTCGCCGCCGTCGAACTCGGCGAGCCGGACGTGCTGCGCGAAACCGAGGGCACGATCAAATACGGCATCCGCTTCGCCGACTGGCGCGAGCGGGGCCACGCGTTCTTCCACCCATTCGGCCTGTACGGCGTGCCCGCGCGCGGCGTGGCATTTCACCATTATTGGCTGAAGCAGCGGGCGGCGGGCGACCCGACGCCGCTCGGCAAATATTGCCTTGCCACGCAACTGGCGGAGCATGGGCTGTTCCTGCCACCCAACGACCGACCGCAGAACGATCTCGGCGTGTTCAACTTCGCGGTGCATTTCGACGCATCGAAATTCGCCGCCCTGCTCCGCCGCCTCGCACTGGCCAACGGCGTGACGCATATCGATGCCCGGATCGTCGAAGTCGTGCGCGACCACGGCGACGGCCGCGTCGCGGCGGTGACGCTGGTGGATGGTCGCCGCATCGAGGGCGACCTGTGGATCGACTGTTCGGGGTTCCGCAGCCTGCTGCTCGGCGAGGGGCTGGGCGTGCCTTATGTCGACTGGAGCCGCTGGCTGCCCTGCGACCGCGCCGTTGCGATCCCGTGCAAGGCGGCGGTGGCGACGCACAAGCCGCTGACCACCGCCACCGCGCGCACCGCCGGGTGGCAATGGCACATCCCGCTGCGCCAGCGCGTTGGCAACGGCCACGTCTATTGCAGCGACCATCTGGACGACCAGCAGGCGGAGGACATGCTGGTCGCCTCGCTGGAGGGGGAGCCGCTGGCGAACCCCAACAAGCTGCGCTTCACCACCGGCCACCGCGCGCGCTTCTGGGATCACAACGTCGTTGGGCTGGGGCTGGCTTCGGGCTTTCTAGAACCGCTGGAATCGACCAGCATCACGCTGATCCAGTCGGGCCTCGAGCGGCTCGTCGCGCTGTTCCCCGACCGGGCGATGGACCCACGGCTCGCCGCCACCTACAATCGGCAATCGACGCTGGAGTTCGAGCGGCTGCGCGATTTCCTGTTCCTGCATTACTGGTCGAACCGGCGCGCAGGTGAACCGTTCTGGGACCGGATGCGCGCGCTGACCCCGCCGGACAATCTCCAGATCAAGCTGGACGCGTGGCGCGCGGGCGGCGAGTTCGTGCGAAACGAGTGGGATACGTTTCAGGACCCGAGTTGGCTCAGCATGTATGCCGGGTTCGACGACCTCCCCACCCGCCATTCACCGCTGGCCGACCAGTTCAACCATGACGAACTGGCCGACACCTTCGCGCGGATGAAGGCGGCGATCGCGGGCACGCTGACCCACGCCGAACCGCATGCTCGCTTTCTCGACCGCGTGCGTGCGGGCTAGCGCAACACCCCACCACCCGAACATGAAGCCGAGGAATGAAATGACCGTCTGGAACATGCGCGCTCGTCACGGAATCACGGCCTTCGTTGCCGCGCTGGCCGCCGGGTCCGGGCTGGCGGCGGTGCCGACCAACGGCGGCCCCTACAACGCCAGCTTCCTCGCCGGGGGTATCGGCATCGCGCGTCCGTTGCAGGGCGCCGAACGCCTCGTCGCGGCAGGCGCGCCGTACAGCATCGCCACATGGGTCCGCGCCGATGCGGTTCAGACCGGCACCGTTACGCTGATCGCGATCGGCAGTGGCGACGGCGCGCGGATGCTGACGATCGCGGGTGGTCGCATCGTCGCGCGCGACGGGGCGGCATCGTTGCGGGGGCCGGCGCTCGCCGCCGGACGTTGGACGCATGTCGCGGCGGTGTCCGATGGTACGACCCTGTCGCTGTACGTCGACGGTCGCCGCGTCGGCGGGACACGTGCCTCTTCCACCGCCGTCTCACCGACGCTGGCGGTCGCGCCCGCGGAGCCCGGCGCTACGCATTTTGGCGGCACGCTGGTCGGCGCGACCGTCCACGACACTGCACTGTTGCCGACAGAGGTTGCCGCAACGGTCCGCGCGCGTCCCGACTTCGCGGTCGTCCAGCTATGGCAGGTCGGTGTCGGCTGGCCGTTCCAGAAGCAGGCGAATATCGGTCTGACCCAGCAACAGGATGCGTGGACGCTGCCGCAGAGCAAGGGCGACGCCTACACCGCGCCCGTCGCCAAGCCGGTGTCGACCGCGCCCGCAATGCAGCCGACCGCGCCCGGCCATTGGCAGATCAACGGGTGGCAACTCGCCGCCGCGCCGGACGTGAAAGGCGACGGCGCGACACTCTCGCGACCGGGCGTTCGTGGCAACAACTGGCGCGCTGCGACGGTGCCCGGCACCGTGCTTCAGACGCTGGTCGATCGCGGCGTGTATCCGGACCCCTATTACGGACTGAACAACCTCAGGATCCCGGAGACTCTGGCGCGGCAGGATTACTGGTACCGCACCAGCTTCACCGTCCCCGCAGAGGCGGCGGGCAAGCGGCTGACGATCGTGTTCGGCGGCGTCAACTACGCGGCGGAGATGTGGGCGAACGGCCGGCGGCTGGGCGACACGCGCGGCGCGTTCATCCGCGGCCAGTTCGACTACACCCCGGTCGCCGGGGAGAACGTGATCGCGGTCCGCGTCTCGCCGCCGCCGCATCCCGGCATCCCGCATGAGCAATCGGTCAAGGGCGGCGTCGGCGAAAACGGTGGCCAACTGGCGATCGACGGCCCGACCTTCGTCGCGACGGAGGGGTGGGACTGGATACCCGGCATCCGCGATCGTAATACAGGCCTGTGGCGGCCGGTCGAGCTCGTCGCGCACGGCGACATCCGCATCCTCGACCCGCATGTCGTCACCGACCTGCCCTTGCCCCGCACCGATCGTGCCGACGTGTACGTCACCGTGCCGATCCAGAACGACGGTGCGGCCAGGCCCGTCACCGTCCGCGTCGCGTTCGAGGGGGTGACCGTCGACAAGACCGTGACCGCACCCACCGGCCGTAGCGAGGTGGCGTTCACGCCCGCCGAGTTCCGGCAACTGACTGTCGCCAATCCCCGGCTGTGGTGGCCGAACGGTTACGGCGAGCCGCATCTGTACGACGTGTCGTATCAGGTCAGCGACGCCGCCGGCCTGTCCGACAGCAAGCAGGATCGCTTCGGCATCCGCGAGGTCAGCTACGACCTGTCGCTGTTCGACGCGAAGGGCGCGTTGCGCCGGGTCAACGTGCAGACCACCGACGGCGCGCTGGCGGGCACGAAGCTGATCGACGTGCGCCACGCCGCGATCAAGGAAAGCCCGACCGGCTGGTCGGAATCGCTGACCCCCGCCGGCGAGACGGCAAAGGGCGTGACGGCGATCACCGATACGCTGCCGGAGCCGCATCTGGCGATCCGCGTCAACGGCGTGAAGATCGCCGCACGCGGCGGCAACTGGGGCATGGACGACGCGATGAAACGCGTCAGCTACGACTGGCTGAAGCCGTTCTTCCGCCTCCAGAAGGAGGCGCATATGAACATCATCCGCAACTGGATGGGCAACAACTCGGAGGAGGAGTTCTACGATCTTGCCGACGAGAACGGCATGATGGTCCTGAACGACTTCTGGCAGTCGACGCAGAATTTCCAGATCGAGCCGGATGATCCCGGCCTGTTCCTCGCCAATGCGCGCGACACGATCAGCCGATACCGCAACCACCCGTCGATCATCCTGTGGTTCGGCCGCAACGAAGGCGTGCCCTACCCGACCCTGAACGAGGGGCTGGACAAGGCGGTGTTCGAACTGGACGGCACGCGCTGGTTCACCGGCAGCTCCAATTCGGTCAACCTCCAAGGCTCCGGGCCGTACAACTACCGCCCGCCGGTCGGCTATTTCACCGATCTCGCGACGGGCTTCTCGGTCGAGACGGGCACGCCCTCTTTCTCGACGGAGGAATCGATCGCGTCCTACGTCCCCGCCGCCGACCGATGGCCGCTGGGCGACGTACTCGCCTATCACGACTGGCATTTCGGCGGGAACGGCGACACCAGGACGTTCATGCAGACGCTGGACACGATGTTCGGCGCGGGCACAGACTTCGCCGATTTCGAGCGCAAGGCGCAGATGATGAACCTCGAAACGCACAAGGCGATGTACGAGGGGTATCAGGGGCACCTCTGGACCAAGAATTCCGGGCGGTTGCTGTGGATGACCCACCCCGCCTGGCCGTCGAACGCATGGCAGATCTATTCGTGGGATTACGACACCCACGCCGCTTATTACGGGGCGAAGAAGGCGGTGGAGCCGCTGCATGTGCAGCTGAACCTGCCCGGCAACGAACTGGTGGTGCTGAACACCACGCGTGACGACCGACGCGGGCTGACCGCCAAAGTCCGCGTCGTCGGGCTTGACAATAGCGAGCTGTTCACCCGCACCGACCGCGTCGACGCCCTGTCCAACCGCGCCACCCCGCTGGCGGCGGTGCCGCTCGACCGGCTGTTCGCGGGCCATCCGATGGTGCTGGTCAGCCTGACGCTGAGCGATGCGGACGGTAACCCGGTGTCGGAGAACTTCTATTGGCGGGGCAAGGATACCGCCGCTTACCGCAACCTCACCGCGCTCGCGCCGGTCGCTCTGACGGCGAGGGCCACCGCGCCGAGGACGGAGGGCGAGGATCGCGCGATGACCGTCACGCTGTCGAACGACACCGCCATCCCGGCGCTGAACGCGAAGCTGACGCTGGTCGATGGCGCGGGCAAGCGTATCCTGCCGGCCTATTACAGCGACAATTACGTGTCGCTGCTGCCGGGCGAGGCGAAGACGCTGACCGTGCGCTATCCGGCGATCGTCACCGCGACGCCCGGCCTGACGTTGCGCGGCTGGAACGTGCCCGACGCGGTGGTTTCGGTCCGGTGATCGGCCGGCTGCTGGCAATCGTCTGCGCGGTCGCTTCGGTACCCGCCGCGGCGCAAACGGTGCGGACGACGGCGGGAACGGTGCAGGGCGACGCTAGCGGTAGCCGGCTTGTGTTTCGCGGCATCCCCTTCGCCGCACCGCCGCTCGCCGAGCGGCGGTGGACACCGCCTGCGCCGCCGCCGCCATGGCGCGGCGTCCGCACGGCGACGGCGCCCGCACCCGCCTGCCCGCAGGCGGATTTCGGGTGGAACCACCACGACTTCGTCTTCCAGTCGGAGGATTGCCTGACCCTCGATGTCGGCACCGGCTCCGTCAGCGGCCGTCGCCCGGTGCTGGTGTGGATCCACGGCGGCAGCAACATCGCGGGCTCACCGGGCGAGATGGCGGCCTCCCCGATCGTCGCCAAGGGCATCGTCGTCGTCGCGGTGCGCTACCGGCTCGGCGCGCTCGGCTTCCTGATGCACCGCGGCTTGCCCGGCAGTGGCAATCTCGGGCTGCTCGATCAGGTCGCGGCGCTGCGCTGGGTGCGCGACAACGTCGCACGCTTCGGCGGCGATCCCGATCGCGTGACGATCGCGGGCGAGAGTGCCGGCGCACAGGATGTGGGGCTGCTGCTCGCCGTCCCGGCGGCGCGGGGGCTGTTCCACCGCGCGATTCTGGAGAGCGGGACGCCGGAGTTCGGCCTGCCGACGCGCAGCCGCGAACAGGCGTTGCGGATAGGCGATCAGTTCGATCGGCTGCTCGGCACGAACGGCGATGTCACGGCGCTGCGGTCCGCCGCGCCTGCCGCGATCGTCGCTGCCGGGCAGCAATTGCATGACGCCAAGCTGACGGACAACGATTATCGCTGGCTGCGCGCGACCCGTCGACGGTACCGTCCTCCCCGCCGAACCTAGCACGCTGATCGCCGCTGCCCCGTCTCGTGACGTGCTGATCGGCACCAACGCCTTCGAACTGGACCTCCCCGGCGGCACGACCCGCCGCGACGCATTCATCGCCCTGTCCTACGGCGAACACGAAGCGGCAGCGCGCGCGCACTACCGCCTTGACCGACCGGACCCCGCAGCCGATCCGCGCCGCGGCACCCGCGACCAGCAGATCGCCACCGACGCGACGTTCCGCTGCCCCGCTCTGCAACTCGCGACCCGTTTGGCGACCAGAGGCGCACGCGTCTGGAGCTACGAATTCGATGGCGCGCCGGGCGGCGGCATGACTCGCCACTCGGCCGAACTACCGTATATTTTCGGGACGCAGCGGCTGGGGTCCGTGTCGCTGGCGGATTATTGGGCGAACTTCGTCAAGACGGGTGACCCCAATGGGTCCGGCCTCCCGGCTTGGCCAGCCTTCAACAAGGCAAGCCACCTGCTAGCCCTGACCGCCGGCGAGGTAGTGCCGACGGCACCACCCGCCTGCGCAATTATCAACGAAATCGACTCGAGGGCATCGAACCCCGTCGGCTGAGCACGCGTCGGCAATAACCGGAGCGGGGAGCGGATCTTCATCATCGCGGACACCGACAGGAGGCAGTCACCTGACGATCCGCCGTTTTGAAGAGGAACCGCAGTCGTAACATAACGGCGACGGGGTCGGCGGCTCCGTCAGTCCAGCTGCGTCCGTCGGTGATGCGGTATTTTTAAGATCGGTGCATGCCGCGCCCGCCCAATTCAGCCAGTTCGTTCCGCCGCTTCAACTCCTCGCCGGAGGTGATCCGGCTGGTGGTGCTAATGTACGTCCGCCTCCCGCTCAGCCTGCGCAACGTGGAGACCCTGCTGTTCGAGCGCGGGACCGACATGTGCCATTAGACCGTGCGGCTGTGATGCATCAGGTCTGGGCCGCTGATTGCAGGTGAGGTGCGCAGGAAGCGCTTCAGCCACATGCGTGACTTCTGTGACTGGCGCTGGCACTTGGACGAGATGCACGTGAAGCTGATTGGCGAGACGGTCTTACTCTGGCGAGCCGTAGATCACGAAGGTAAGGTGATGGAGAGCTACGTCACCCAGCGGCGTGAAAACGCGGCGGCGCTGACCTTCATAAAGAAAGCGCTGTAGCGTCACGGCTTACTGAAGGAGATCACTACCGACGGCCTACGCTCGTACCGTGTCCGCATCCTCAGCCCTCAGCCGCGAGCCGCTCCAGATTCCAAGCACTGATCTCCAGCAGCAGACCCCGCTCGCTTTTACCAAATGCCGTTAGCGGGACACGAACTTCGCCGTGCGCCGTCTTCACCACGACCTCACCGCCGCCCACCAGCGCGATGACTCCCGCTGGCTGGTTCGTATATGCTGTTGACCTCCGCTCCGCTTTTGATGTCCTCGGCTGACGGGTTGAAGGCCGGGAGGCTTCCTGCCTTCAGCGTACCGGGCGGATATGGCTATGGATTGGGACCGGGGGGGAGGGGGGCAGGAAGGGATCCACAGGCAATGACTGGGATATGTTCTACGCAGGCGCAGCAGCGGCTGCCAGGAGTAAGCCTGATCCAAGGACGACGAGAAGCGACTGACTGCGCATAATCTCTCCGCATCGCTCCTCTTATGACAGAAGGGTCGGGGAAATCATCGCGGCGCCATGTGCGTATTACAAGCCTCGGACCCGCGGTTGTTCATAAGCTCTTGGGAGTGGCGTTCGCGGGAGACATATCTAATGTTTTAAGATCAACCTCGCTGGATTGCGGGAAGCGGTCAGGCGTTCACCTGCACGACCATACGCTGGTTGATCTTCCGGACCTCGTTCCATTCGAAAAATCCGGCGGATGTCTTCATCTGTTGTCACTCGCGACCAATCTCGTCCAGCACGTGCCGGCTCTCGCCGCGCGCAGTAACAAGCAATATATCCACTGCCTGTGGTTCGTGCGGCAGCCGCATGGATGCACGTTTGGAGCCTTCGGCGACCTGACCAAACCCGGCGCTCGCGCAATCGTTGCCGCCGGTTGGGCCAGCTGGCTTGCTGACACCGCCTGGCCCGCGCAGCTGGGGCTTCGAGGTGCTTCCGGCAGGTGGCGGGAGGCGAGGGCCGCGTGAACGGTTCCCAATTGCAGCGCTGAATCCCGGAGCATGCGTCAGATCGGCAGTTCATCCTCCCGACCTGCTTCGCTGACGTCATTGGGTTTTACCCGCGCTGCGGCTGAGATGAAGTTATTTTCCTCTGGGACTCTGACGCCATTCGCGTCCTGTAAAGCGGCGGCTAATCCTCATAGCCAAGATGGCGAACAGAGCCGAACAGACCTAGAGATGCCTTGAGGAGGCTGCGCTGCTGATGGTCGACCGCGGCCGGGCCGGGCTCACCGTGCGCGATCTGCAACGAGGACTGGTCTCAGCAAATCAATGGTCGCCAACCTGCTGCCCGAGAGCGAGCGCGAACGACTGCTCGTCGACCACATCTTCGACAGGTTCGAAGCCTCCCTGCTGCGCCCTGATGATCCGCCGCGTCTTCACATCGGCGAGATGCAGGAGCGCTGTCGTACCCTGTTCGAGGAGCCGGGCACCCTGCCCATGCTGATGATGCGCGTGGCGGCGCTGGTCACCACCCGGATCGACGGTGTCAACACTGTCACCAGCCACATCTTCCAGCGGCGTCTGCAGATCAAGGCCCTGCTGACGTCGCGCTGCAATCCGGGTGATGCGCGGGTGCCGCGGCTGATCGCCTGGTTCATCGGTGCAAGCGCCGTGTTCCAGACGACGCCGGATGCGACGCTGGCTCAGCTGGAAAGGCTGGGCGAGATCCTCGGCGACTAGCGTGTGGCTCATGGTCAAGTCCGAAGCCGGCCGACCAAACATCAGCGTGCGGCGAGCAGGGTACAAGAGGGTACGAGCGAGAGAGGGCGCAGCCGGGAAGATCGATGAAAAGATCGGCAGGGTTTCTCCTGGACACGCGTCCAGGGTCATCTCACTCAGAACGTTCCTCCTTGCTCCAGATCCTTGCACCGACTGACCGCGGCCTCGCCGCGCTGCTGCGCTACGTCACCGCGCCGATCGCGGACACGCCGCCTATCCCGATACGTGGATCCGGACAGATGTCCGGGTTCGCTACTAGGAGCGTCACATGCTTGTGCTCGCCGCACGCTCACCGATGACGCTGGGAGCAGCGGAGATGTTCCGGCGCGTCGACGAACACGGCGGGGACATCGTCGTCGCCCGCATCCGCGACGATGAGGCTGTGACGGTCGATCTCGCCATGCGGCATCTCGGCGGCGTGGAGATCGTCCGCGCCATGCGGCCCTGCCGCTTGAAGGGGGTGCTCTGGCTGGCAGCACCCAAGCGCGAGCTGTGGGCATCGCTCACCGGACGCGGCATCGGGCTTTGCGCACAGCGTCCCTAGACGGCTGTCCAAGACCTGATGGTGCGGGCCGATGCTGCCAGTTAGATCGCCGCGATCGTCGCTGGGCAAGCGAACCACTGAAATCAGCCGTCACCCGCAAAGCTCGCCGCACGCCTCCTCGCTGCTTCTGTGCCGACGGGCACTGCGTCTGCCCCTTGTCCGACCAGCGACTTCTGGCCGCGCTCGGACCGATATCCTTCTCTCGGCGCATGGACAGCTGTCCATACCCTGTTCTTATCGGATTACCCCATGAAGACGATCACGCTCGACATCGAAACCATTGCCGATCTAGCAGCCTGCGAGGCAGCTGGCATCTGCCCCGCCGATGGCTTTCCCGCCTGGCCGCTCCACCAGATCCTGCCCGCAACGGCAGCTGGGGGCCGCGCACTCGACCGCGAAGCGGCAGCCTCACTCGTGCTGTGACGAGAAGACGCAGGGCCAAGGAGGAGCGGAGAAGAACGAGAAGAGACGAGGACAGAAGCGGGGGGAGGAGGTCAGGTGTCCCCGGTTCGGGGGATGAAACCACTGAGAAAGCAGCAGTAACCGATACTTCCACCACCGTTCAGGCGTATATCGATGCCGTCCTTGCCATCGGCAACGGCCGCGTGTGCGCAAGGGCCTTATCGGCAGTGGGAGCGCAGCCCCTAACCGGGATCTCATTGTCTACCTTGCCGGGGCGGCGGCCGCCTCGGACAGCAACATTCTCTACCTCACATTCGAACAGCACCAGGGGCGCGACACGCTGACCAACCTTCATGTCATCGCGCCGCGCGAGGCGTGCTGCTATGTCTACCCGCGGTGCAGGCTCTGGCTCGCGGCCGAACGGCCGGCAAGCGGCGATCCTGCCGACAGGCGACGTGCGCGGCTACTTCATGGTCGAGGACTGCGAGATCGTCCACATCGACGATAAGCTGGCCGATCTTGCCGGCGGCATCCAGCGAGCAGAGGCGACGCTGCGCATGCCCACCTTCAGCATAGCCTGACCGCAGGCGCAGTTTGCGACCGCAGCGGTCCCTCGAGCTGCGCTCCACGCCAAGCTGGATACGTGTCCAAGCCAAGCGCTGGCGTCGCTGGCGCTGTGATCGCTTGCCCTGATTTCAATCCCGAACACGCGAAAACTCTGGCGAGCCTGTGCTCGCCGAGATCGCCGAGATCGCCGACGGACGCCTTCATGACGACGCTAATCGACACACTACATCTCGGCTCACCGATCTTCCGGGAGATGGTGGGCATGCTGCCGCATCTGCCGGCGCCGGTTGTTTTCGGACCGGCATCAAGCCTGGACTGCCGCATGGCTGCCTGCACCTGCCTGCGGCAGGCCTGATCATGGTCGGCGCCGCAAATCCTGCCGACCCGATCGCGCCAGCGCTGGCTGAAATTAATAGGCTGGCCCGCACGACGCTCCTTGATGTGCTGTTGCTGTCGGTGCAATCGCCGCAGGAGCTCCACCCGGTCCGCGTCGACGTCATGTTGCGCGGAGTCGAGGCTTTCCGCTGTCTTCAAAACCTGCTGCTTTGGCAGATGCGCGGGTATCGGACGGCACTAATTCCTCCTACCATCAGGGGATCGTCAGTCCTGCTCGGGCAGAGCGGCCTCATCCTGCGCGCGGCGCGGCCGTATCGTGGCGCAGTGAAGCGCATCCAGGGTCTCGCGTTTGCCTCCGCAGGGCAGAGGCTGACGCTTGGTGAGGTCGAATAAGTCTCGATGAGGTAGATCTTGGACCCGTGGGGGCGGCAGAGCGAGTGCCGCCAGTCTAGCGCAAACGCTTTCAGAGGTTCCGCTTCAAGCACATTATCTGATCGCCGATCCTGCAGCATAATAGGCTCATCGAAGTGGGGTAGAAGCGCGGTTGGCGAGCTTTATCGGTCGCGTACTGTCGGTTGCGACTAACTAGGAATGATGGCAGCGAGGATCACAAGCCGGTCGCCGTGGCGTATGGCTAATCCGTACGGGGTTAAGCTGATCGACGTTTTTGATGAAGAGTTAGGGTCCCTGAAGACGGGAGAGCGATTCGCAAGATGAGGATACGCCGAGCGTCCACTCACAGGCAGCCACGTCATCGACAGCCCAACGGGACAGCTCAGGATTTTCCTGCCTCACGGCAATATGTCTCTGTCGCCGATCGCAAACCGCCATTACGGACTTTGCCAACGCGTTGTAGCAATGAGGCATACAGACCTATTCTGTGTGTCAGCAATTCAACAGGTTAGGTGGTTCTGTGGTTGGCTGAGATTGCTGCCGCCCCAGCCAAGTATCACCGTAGACGCGCGGCATCACAGTCCGAGCGGTTGCATCTGCCGGATCAGGTCGATCAGCAGGCGCAGTCCGGTCGGAAGTTGTCGGCGGCTGGAATAGTAGGCGTGATAGCCGGGTCCGAACGTTGCCCAGTCCTGAAGGACGATCCGCAGTTCGCCGGTGGCCACATACGGTGCAAACACCGGTTCCAGCCCGTACATCACGCCCATCCCGGCAAGCCCCAGCGACAGCATCGCGCGGGTTTCGTCGACGGTGATCTTGCTCGGCACGCGCACCGTGAATTCACCTGCCGGACCTTCGAAATCCCAGCGATAGATGCTGCCGTCACCGATCCGGACTCCAATGCACTGATGGTTCTGGAGGTCGTCGGGCGTCTGCGGCTCGCCGTGCCGTTCCAGATAGGCCGGCGAGGCGGCGACCACCCAGCGGAGATCGGCGGACAGCCGCTGCGCCACCATGTCCTCGGGCACGGTGCCGCCATAGCGGATGCCGGCATCGAAGCCTCCATCGATCACGTCGACCATGTGGTTGTTGGCGGCGATCTCCACTTCGATATCCGGGTATTGCTCGGCGAATTTCGGCATTACGGGCGCCAGCAGCAGCGGCGCTGCATCCACGACCACGTTGATGCGGACGCGGCCCGATGGTCCGTCACGATAACGATTGAGGGCCTCGACGGCCGCACCGATCGCTTCGAACGGGGTGGTGATCGCGGCCTGCAATTCCTCGCCGGCCGCGGTCAGCGTCACGCTGCGGTTGGTGCGGTTGAGCAGGCGGACGCCAAGCCTCCCTTCCAGCCCTTTCAGCGCGTGGCTCAGCGCAGAGGCGCTGACGCCGAGTTCCAATCCGGCAAGGCGAAAGCTGCGATGCCGGGCGATCGCCAGGAAGTAGGTGAAATCGGCGAGGTCGGATCGGCTTGGAGGCATATCCTGCTGTGCGCCCGACGGGCGAAGACCGCAATCGGGTGAGGGAACCGGGGACGAATGCAAGGGCGCTCTCAGCAGCGTCCTAGTCGAAACGAGTATAGGCAGATCGCTTCCGTCGTCCCACGATCGTCAAACGGAATAATGGCGAGGAGCCGTTCGATGGTGGCGATTACATCCGCAGGTACGAGCGCTCCATCGAGCGCTCCATCGATCGTGCCACCGTCCGTGCACCAGACCGCCGATGCCGGGCTTCGGGCGTATCGCGCCGAGTGGGGCGCGCTGCCCTCCACGCCGGGCGGTACCACCGGCAGCGTCGGTGCGGCGACGACAGCGACCTTGCGGTCCGATCCCGCCAGCGTGCATGCGCATGCGCAGCTTGCCGCCGACGTCTATAACGATACGGCCTCGCCGCCTGCGGGCTACCGCGTCGCAACGTCGGCAGAGCTGGAACGCCTCGGCCTCGATCCCGACCAGCTCGATCCGGGCACCGACGCCTTTCGCGCACGGGTATACGCCTCGGACATGCCCGGCGAAGACTTTGTCATCGCGTTTCGTGGCAGCCAGAGTGGCGCCGACTGGCTGTCGAACGCGCAGCAGGGCATCGGCCTTGATTCCGAACATTACGCCCGCGCGCTGGAGATCGGGCGAGCGGCGGCTCGCTCCGACGCCAGCTTCGTCATGACCGGCCACTCGCTCGGCGGCGGACTGGCAAGCACCGCCGGCATCGCGTCGGGCAGTCCGGCCGATACATTCAACGCCGCCGGCCTACACGGCGACACGATCGCGGATGCGACGACGATCGCCACCGCGGCCGGGCGCGGAAGCGCGTCCGTCGATAATTATCGCGTGCCGAATGAGATACTGACCGCCCTTCAGGAGGGTGGCGATCGTGTTGTCGGCGGCATTCTCGGCACCGTCGTGAGCGGCGGCTGGGGCGGGGCAGCGGGTGTCGCGATTGCGGATTTGCCCGAGGCGTACGGGACGCAGCACGAACTGCCAGACGTGCGACCGGACGGCGTGAACTGGTTCGAAGGGCTGAACGTGATCGACCGCCACAGCATGGACTGGGTGCTGGCGGGCACGGCGGCGCTGCGCTGACGCCGGCGCATCGCCTGTTGACCGGGCGCCTCGCCGGGCCGAGTGTACGTCATGTGCGAACGATCCTTGCTCCCCTCCTGCTCGCCGGCCTGCTGAGTGGTTGTGGCATGACTGCTAACGCGAGATGCTTTCCCGCCGACACGGCGCTGCCGGACGCGGCGATGCTGCAAAGGGCCGGACTGGGTCAATCGGCTCGCGACCTAGGAGAGGCGCTCCTGGCCGGCGATCTCGATACGGCCGGGCGGCTGCTGAACGCTGACCCGGCGCTTGCGAAGGCTGGGATCGACGATCGTCGCGACATGCTGACGCTGGCAGTCGCGAGCTGCAAGCCCGAGGCGATCGACTTCCTGCGCCGCGCCGGCGCGCCCGCCGACGGGCTGAACGGCGAAGGTTACCCGTTGCGGCTCGCGCTCAACGCGAACGATCCGGCACTTGCGCACCGCTTACTATTACTTGGGGCCAGCGCGACGCCCCTTGCCGCGCCGCTCGGCCCGATGCGCGACGCCATCGCACGCAATTCGGTCGGCGCGGTGACGATGCTGCTCGACTTCCACGCCGATCCCGACGCGATGAGCGGCAGCGGCAAGCGGCCGCTGCACATCGCGCTCGACATGGAGCGGTTCCGGATCGCCGAATTGCTGCTGGCGAAGGGGGCCGACCCGTTCGCGATCGATGTCGGGGGTGCCAACCTCGGGACCTCCGCCTCGACACCGATGCTGACCGACAGCCAAGAGGATCGCGAGGCGCAGCAACGTCTGAAGGCGCGGCTGCCGACGCTCGGCTGGCCCGACCCCGCGCCCGATCCCCGGACGGTTCGTCGCCTGGCGCTGGACGGTGCCTGGCCCCCCGCCGGTGCGCGCGGAGCCAAGCGGGTGCCGCAAAAGGTTCTTGCGCTCATCGCCGCGAACGCGAAGGACGGGGCGTCCGTTCAGTAGGGAGGGCGGGTCACCCGTCGGCTTCCATCGCCAGCGACCCGACCGCGACGCCCGCATCTGCCAGATGCCGTTCCAAACCGGGCAGACGGTCGCCGAAACCGGTTGCGGCGGAGTCCACCAGCAGCGCGACATCCAGTGTTCCCGCGGCATTGCGGACGAGGCGCGCGCCTGTGGCGGGCCACGCGCTGTCGCCGAAGCGCACCTGCACCTCCTTGTGCCCCTTGCCGTTCTCGCGCGTCCACAGGTCGGCGAGCATCTGCGCGAAGCCGCTGGGATCGATCATCGCGCTGGGCATCTGCGGCATCGGCAGCGGGGCAGGGGGCGCGGCGGTCTGCGCCTGACCGAAGCCGGCGCTGCCGTCGCCACCCTCGCGATCGAGCCGGAAGCGGTCCGCGAGCGCGGCGTCGCCGTCGCGACCGCGTGCCGCCGACAGTGCTGCTGCCATCTCCCCCGCCGTCCCGTCTCGCTGTGCCGCCGTCGCGGCGCTCGTCGGCGCGCGCTGCGGCATACCGCCCGGCCGGGCCGGTACCGGCGGCATCTGGCGGCGCGCACTCGCCAGCGCCTCGCCCATCGCCTTCGCATCGGCCGGCTGCTGCTGGGGCTGGTGGGGAGATGCCGTCCGAGACGTGCGCTGGGGCTGCGATGCGGAGCGACTGCTGTCGATCGAGGTCATGGGTCCTCCTACTCGTTGGCCGCACGCGCCTCGGCGCGGCGACGATGGCGGCGTGCGAGCGTCCGGGCGTGTTCGGCGAGCGCATCGTGGCGCAGGTTGGCGAGCAGTACCTGACGCCGCCGTTCCGCCTCCGCCCCGCGCTCCTCGTCCTCGACGCGACGCGCATCGGTCAGCGCCTGTCCCGCAACGGCGGTGCGGAAACGCGCGGCGTCCAGCACCGCAAGCCGCAGTTCCGCCTCGGCGGGATCGGCGGCGAGGTCCTCGCGCGCGGCCTCGTGCAACTCGGCCTCTTGCGCGGACGTCGCATCGGCGGCGGCCCGCTCCGCTTCCGCCCGCTCTCGCAATCGGGTAGCCTCCGTCAGCCGGCTGGCAGCGACGCGCATCCGCATCGCCCGCAGCCCGACCAGCTTATGCGCAAGCGCGAGGTCGTCGCGAATGCTCATCCCGCCACCGCGCGCAGCCGCATGATCGCGGTATCGAACGGCTCGTGCGCCAGCGCATCCTGCTTCAGCAGCGTCTCGATTTCCGACCGCGCCGCCAGTGCCCGATCGGCGAGGGGATCGCTGCCCGGCTTGTACTCGCCAACCTGTACCAGGAACTCGATTTCCACATATTTGGCCATCAACTCGCGGAGGCGACCGGCGGCGGTGCGATGCTCCTTTGTCGCCAGCCGGGGGAATAATCGGCTGAGGCTCGCGAGCACATCGATCGCCGGGTAATGCCCCGCCGCACCCAGCTTGCGCGACAGCACGATGTGTCCGTCGAGGATCGACCGTACTTCCTCGCCGACCGGATCGCCCTCGTCCTCATCCTCCAGCAACACGGTGTAGACGCCGGTAATCGAGCCGCGATCGTCGTTGCCTGCGCGCTCGAACAGGCGCGGCAGTTCGGCGAAGACGGACGGCGGGAACCCGCGCCTCACCGCCGGTTCGCCGGCTGCAAGCCCGATCTCGCGCAGGGCACGGGCAAAGCGCGTTACCGAATCCATCAGCAACAGCACGCGCTTGCCCTCGCTGCGGAACCCCTCGGCGATCGCGGTCGCGTGATGCGCGGCGCGGACGCGTTCCATCGCGGCGCGATCGCTGGTGGCGCAGACGATGACGGTGCGCGCCAGCCCTTCCTCGCCAAGGCTGTCGACGATGAACTCACGTACTTCGCGACCACGTTCGCCGATCAGCGCGATGACGATCACGTCCGCATCGGCAAAGCGCGCCAGCATGCCGAGCAGCGTCGACTTGCCTCCGCCCGCCGCCGCGAACACGCCAATCCGCTGGCCCGTGCCGAGCGTCAGCAGCGTGTCGATCGCCCGTACTCCAGTTGCGACCGGCGTATCGATCAGCGCGCGGTCCATCGGCAGCGGTGCCGGCGCGTGCAGGGGTGTCGCCGCGAGCCCGTCGGGCAGCGGCCCCTTGCCGTCGATCGGCCGGCCCTGACCGTCGAGCACGCGTCCCAGCAGCGCCTCGCCGTAACGGACATTGCCGTCGCTCTCGCGCACCAGCACCTCGGCATCCGGCGACAGGCCGCGTACGTCCGACAGCGGCGTCAGGATCGCGGCATCGCCGTCGATGCCGATCACTTCCGCCGCAACGACCTGTCCGGTCAACGGTTCGACGATCTCGCACTGTGCACCGATCCGCGCGGCGATGCCGGTGACCTTGATCGTCGTGCCGCGGATCTCAACCAGCCGTCCCCGGCGCTCGACGGTGTCGACCCGATCAAGTCCGGCAAGCAGCCGTTCGACGACCGAATGCGAACCGTCCGTCACTGCGACGACCAATGCCGCTCGATCAGCGCGAGCTGCGTATCGAGCCCGGCCTGAACCCGGCTCAGCGCGGTCTCGATCACGCAATCGAGCGGATCGAGAGCAGGATCGGCCTCGACCGTCAGGCCGGCACGATTACCCAGCCGCTCCGCCACGGCATCCAGCACTGCCGGCGCGACGCGAACAGTGAGCGCCGTATCGGGTGCGACGTCTGCCGTTGCGCGCGCGACGATGGCTGCCATCGTTTCTTCGGGACCCAGTGAACTGGCGATTCGGCGAACGACTTCGAGCGCGAGGTGAGCGATCGCCCCCTGCCGCTCGGCCAGCACCTCCCTGTCGCGCAGCGCCAGCGCGAAGCGTTCGGCGTCGATGTCCGCAGCGACGGCGGCGCGACCCTCCTCTCGCCCGGCAGCGTAGCCTTCGGCTCGACCGGCTTCCATGGCCCGCGCAACGGCGGCATCCGTATCGGCACGAACCTTGGCCGCCGCATCCAGCAACGCCATCGCGTCGGTCAGCGCCCCGACATCGGCGGCCGGAACCACGGGGTCCTCGGCCAGCGTGGTCGCGATGGCATCGGCGCGGAGCAGGATATAGCTCATGCCCCCACCTTCATCGCTGCCGCGATCCATTTCGCCGTTCTGTCGTCGCTTCTCGTCGACGCTAGCAGCGAGAAGCCGCGTGCTTCCAGATCCTTGGGCGCCAGCGTGGTCATGTCGCCTGCTACGACGCGTTCCGCCTGGGACGCGGCCCAGTCGAGTGCATCCTCGCCCGCAACGTCCGCCAACGCTCCCAGCCATTCGCCGTCGATCGACCCGGCCACCGCGTCGGCGATCGAAGCGAGCGCCACGCGCTGCGCCAGCCGCCGTTGAGCCGCCCGCGGCCAACGTCGCCAGACCGGCGTCTTACCCAGATCGCAAAAATGCGTGATGGTGATGGGATTGCCGCTCAGGCTGGCAACGAAGCGCGCAACCCTGCGCTCGGCGGGGCCGCCATCGACGCCGATCAGATCGGTACCGATCGCTCCCAGCCGGGCGCGTTCAGCGACCGCCGTCATCGTTCAACCGGGGGCAGTGCAGCGGCGATGCGGCGACGCTGTTGCCAGCGGCGGAAACCGGGATAACCGAAGAACGCCGCGACCAGCAGCACGATCGGCACCGCCAGCGCCGCGATGCTGCCCCGGACCATGTTGTCGGCCGGTGCCCGCGCTGCAATGGGTAGCGGCTGCGCCGGGAAGGTCGACACGGATACCTTCTCGTAGCTCAGGCCCTCGACCGCGTTCACGACCATTGCCTTCACCTTGCCGACCTGCGCGTCCATATTCGCGCCCGGCCGATACTTGATGAACACCGCGGCCGAAGCGGGGCGCTTACGGTCACCCAGCCGGTCGTCATCGGCCAGCGCGACATGAACGCGGGCCTGTACCACGCCGTCGATCTCCGACACGGTCCGCGACAGTTCCTGGCTGAGGCCCCATTGCAAGCGCGCCCGCTCCTCCGTGGGGGAGGACACGAAACCTTCCTTCTTGAAGACAGTGCCGAGCGAGGCAAATTCCTCGCGCGGATAGCCCTGAGTGTGCAGGATTTTGACGGCTTGCGCGAAGTCGCCCTGCGCAGTCGAAAGCGTCCATCCCTTTTCGGCAACCTCCGTCTTGGAGGCGTCGATGCCAGCCGTTTGCAGCACGGCGATCATCTCATTGGCCTGCGACTCGCTGAGCTTGCTGTAGAGCTCGGTCTGGCCGCAGGCCGCGAGCAGCACGCAGGCGATGATGGCGAGCGTCCGCCTCATGTTCGCGTGCATTGTCATGTGTTCCCCCTCAGGACTGTTGGCGGAACAACTGCTGAAGCCCGTCGGAGGTCCGATTGGCGATGTTGGACGTCAATTGACAATGGAACATGAATTCGTGGCTGCGCATCGTCAGGTTGACGACCTCGCCCGGAGTCATTTCCGTGCCCTTGGCTTCGGCAACCTTTGCGTAATCGGCGATAGACTTCGCTTCGCCATTCACGCTCTCGAGTTGTCCGAATACCGCCTTCAGTGCCGGAGACATAGCATCCGGCCCACCGACCGCGGCAGCTCCGTTCATGTTGCCAGTGGTCAGGGCATCCTGAAATCCCGAGATATCGGAAATGGAGGCGCTGGGAGGCGCCTGCACCGTCTCGGTCGGCGGCGGGGCCATACCCGCCCCGGTGGCCGCGATTGCTTCGATCGACATGATGTCGTCTCCCTCTCGCTAGCGGATCAGCCCTTGCGCGCCATCGTCTCCAGCGCCTTGCCGACGCTGTCGATCGACGTGGACGAACTGTTCGCCATGAACGACATCCGCATCGATTCGGCGGTCAACTTGGTGATCTGCGACGGATTGTCGCCGCCGTCGGAAATCTGGTTCGACATCTGCTCGATCCGGCCGGCCTGCTGGTCCAGCGTCTGGCCCCAGGCGCTGGCAAGCGCCTCGAACCACTGGCCGGTGTCGCCGCCCTTGCTGGAGCGGTTGCTGGTGAGCGGGGAGGCTGCCATCATGCCCAGGCTGCTCGTGACGGGGGTGGAAGTCATGTGCCTTCTCCTGTGTCCGTTTGCGTCATACCCGCCGAATGCGGGGCCTTCGTTCGTTCAGAAACTAACCCGGGTGAGCTTGCCGTTCTTCTCGAATACGACAGTATCCCCCTCAAATCGGACGAGCCGATGCCCGCTGGGCATCAAAGCACCCGTAAAGTACCGACCACCATCAACGGTCTGAACGAAAGAAGGGTCCCCGACGACGACGGTCGACACTTTCTTGGTGGCGTCGCTGATCGTTTTCAGCGGCTGGTCGTCGATTGCGGGCAGATCGTCCCGGATCACGAGTCGCTTGATGCCGCGAACGTCGGTGTTCACGGCACGGAACAACTGCGGTCTTTGTTCCGCCGACAGCGGTGTCGTGTGCAGCTCAACCACGCCGCGGCCCAACGATCGGGCATTGGCGGTGAAGCCGCGCATTTGGGCGACATCGACGCTCGCCTGCGCCAGTTCCTCGGTCGTCTGCACCTCGACACGGCCCGGTGAATAGGTGTCGCGCAACACGCTTTCCACCTTCTGTCGGTCGGCATCGGATCGAACCAGCCCCCGCACGACGACACCGCCCGCATCGCCATCCCGGACCACCTGCAGATCGGTCAGACCGCGCGCGGTCAGCGCTCGCTGCACCCGCTCAGCCGGACTGCCGCGCAGGCCCAGCGCGTCGATCGCCGGCATCAGGCCGACGAGCAGGGCCACGACCAGCAGCAGCGCCAGTCCGGCCCCGATGACCTTGCGCGTGATTCCGGCATCGATCTGTCCGCCGACCCCGCGTGCCCATGTCACCGCGTGTTCCCTTGCCGAGGGCGGCAGGGGCGGCGGCGACGGCTTCGCCAGCGCGAGTCCGCCTGCCTCGCTCCAGCGCGGGCTTTCGGGATCGCCCCAGGCCAGGGGGATGGCACCGATGGTGAAGGGGACGTAGGGCGGCAGTAGGGCGGTTTGGCCGGCGTCGACGGTCGAGCCGAGCAGTTCGATCGACCCCTCCAGCACGGTCACCTGCGCGGCGCCGCCGTCGCTGACGACGAGATCGACGGCATGCCCCTTCACCGCGGCATCGCGGATCACGACGTCCTGCCAGAACTGGTGACCGATCGAGATGCGGCCGTCGTCCGGCAATTGCTTCTGCGTGCCCGATAGCCGGCCGCCGAGCACGCGCAGGACGTTGCCGCCCTCGCTCATCGGGGCACTCCCGTGTTTCGGACGGGAACGGAGGGCATCGGCGGCACAGCGCCCGGCGCGGGCATCGGGGCGCCGGCGATGCTGGCGGCGGACGGCGACAGGCGCGATCCGAGCGTCACCGTGCGCGGCGTGATCAGGAACAGCCGCTCCGTCCGGTTGCGATTCCGGCTGCGAGTCTTGAACAGGTTGCCGAGCACCGGAATGTCACCGAGCAGCGGAATCTTGGTTTCGATGTCCAGATCGGAATCGATCGTCATCCCGCCCAGCAACAGGCTCTCGCCGTCCAGCACCATGCCCTGCGTCGCGACGGTCGCGCGCTCGACGATCGGCAGGTTCTCGATCGACTGCCCCGTCAAAGTGCCGTCCTCGATATTGACCATCAACCGGATGCGCGTCTGGTCGTGATCGCGGAAGACGTGCGGGTTGACGCGCAGGACGGTGCCGGCAGTGACGTTGAACAGGTCGACCTCCGCCCGCCCGGCGACGCGAACGTAGAAGGTGCGCGTGCGATCGAACACCGCCTCGCTGTTGGACAGGGTCATCAACTGCGGCCGGGCGATCACGCGCGCGGCGGTTTTCTGCTCCAGCGCGCGGATGCGGGCGAGGAACTCGCGCTGGCTGCCGATGATCGTCGAGATTGTGCCGCCGTTCCCGGATGGGGAGATGTTGTCGACGTTGCCGCGCCGCGATCCGGGTATCGGCAGCAACCGGCCGTCCGACGTGGCATCGCCATTGCCGAACAGCGCCCCGAACCCGCCCGTCGACAGCCGCCAGTTGATGCCGAGTTCACGCAGCTTGTCGATGTTGATGTCGATGATCGTCGCCTCGACCTCGACGATCTGCGGCTCCACGTCGAGCGCGCGGATCAGCGAGTCATAGGCGGCCATCCGTTCCGGCACGTCGCGGACGATGATCGCGTTCAGCGCCGGGTTCGGCTCGATCCGGACGATATCGCTGGTCAGCGGGGCGACCACGTCGCCGCCACCGCCGATAGCGCCGCCGCCCGCGTTCGCGCCCAGCCCGAGAATGTCGCTCTGCGCCAGCAACGACGCCTGACTGGAATCGGGTGCGACCGAGTCGAGGCCGAGACCGCGCAGCCGCGGCTGGCTCTGGCGGACGAGACGCGCCCCGAACTGCGTCGTGGTCTGGCCCAACGCGCTGCCGCCCGGCCGCTGATCGAGGACGAGGTTCTGCAGGATCGTGGCGATGCCGGGTATCCGCGCCTCGCGACCACCGGCGTTCATCACCGTATCCTCCGCGCGGGCATAGCGCAGATAGAAGACCCGGAATTCCAGCGGCTGCGGAGGCGGGGGCGTAAAACTGGTCGACAAACCGCCGCCGCTGCCGCCGAAACCCGGGCCGGGAAGGGGCGCGGAGTTCGCACCTTGGCTGAGCGCCGTGACCTGTTCGATGAAGCGCGGCGTGCCGCTGATGACCAGCGTACCGTCTCCGGCCGCGCGCAGCGTGTTGCGCCCGTCGATCAGCCGTTGCGCCCGCGCCTGACGCTGGATCCGCTGTGCGCCGTCGCTGCCGACGTTCAGCGTCTGCACCGACACCTCGCTGCCCGCATAGACGTAGAGCGCCGCCCCGTCGTCGTAGCTGACGAGGTTGAACGCGCGGGCGATGTCCCGGTAGATCTTGTCGATCGATCCGGTGAAGACGCCGTTCACGGTCCCGGTCAGCTTCGGGCTGGGCACGACCGGGCGGCCGACGCGACCGAACAGGTCGCGCAGGAACTGGGCGATCGGCTGCTCGCGCGCGGTGATCGTCACGCCGTTGGGCACGGTCGCCGGATTCGGGGCGGGCGTGCGCGGCGGCACCGCCTGCAATACCGCCGCCGGCGCCGCGCCGGGCGCGCCCGCCAGCAGGCCGAAGCCGCCAACCGTGGCGAGCAAGGCCGCGGCCAGCGGCATCGTGCGGGTCGTCCTGATCTGCATCGTCACTCCGATTCTGTGGTCGCGACCGCACCGGCGCTCGGGTCCGCCAGCGTCACCGCCGGCAGGCCGATCTGGCCGATGATCTCGATCCGCGTGGTAGGGGTCAATTCGTTGAAAGCGAGGACCGGCAGGTTCCAGATATCCGGCTCGATCAGCTTGCGGGTCGCGCGGCGTACCTCGTAACTGGTGACCAGCGCATCGGCCTGCGTCGCCTCGGCCGTCGCCAGAATGGTCGACACCAACTCACGCGCGACGTCCGGCGGCAGGGCGACTCGCTCGACGCCGTCCACCAGCCGGATCGAATCGCGCAGCCGGGTTTCCAGCTCCGGCTTCACCACCAGCGC
The DNA here is from genome assembly GCF_016892685.1 of Sphingomonas longa. Taxonomy (NCBI): domain Bacteria; kingdom Pseudomonadati; phylum Pseudomonadota; class Alphaproteobacteria; order Sphingomonadales; family Sphingomonadaceae; genus Sphingomonas; species Sphingomonas longa. The sequence goes on along the minus strand of NZ_JAFEMC010000001.1, from coordinate 577,158 downwards.
GCGCACCGTGCCGTCGCGTGCGATCTGGTCCATCAGGTACCGCTTCAGCGCGATGCGCGTCAGATCTGCGATCCGCGCCATGTCGCGTTCCTGCCCGGCGGCCTCCGTCATCCCCTCCAGCACGTCGCGCATGTTGCGGATGCTGACCTCTTCCTCGGCCAGCCGGCGCAGGATTTCGGCGATCCGCGCAGACGGGATCGCCCGCACCGCTTCCTTCACGACCTCCGGATAGGTTTCGCCGACGCGGTTGAGCAGCGTCACCGCCTCCTGCACGCCGAGGAAGCGCGGCAGCAGCCGGCGGACCTGATCGGGAACGGTATCGGCCACGTCGCCGAGATCGTCCATCGGCCCGCCCGCGACGCCGAGTTCGAATGCCAGCAATCGCCACGACGGCGGTGCTTCGGGATCGAGAAAGTGGATCGCCAGCCGCGGCAGCGGCACGCCCGAGCGATGCTGGAGAGCATCGAGCGAGGCGCCGAGCCGCTGCGACAGAGCGACCTCCTCCGACTGGGTCGGGCGCGCGCCCCGCAGTTCCAGCAGCAGCGGGACGACGGGCCGGGGCAGGGCGGGCGCGGTGTGCATCGTCGCCAGCCGCTCCGGCTCGCGCCCGCGCATCACCTGCGACCGCAACGGCGCGATGTGGCGCATCAGATGCGGCTGCAATTTGGGATGGAGCAGTGCCCCGCCGAGGATCAGCGAGAAGCCCAGGAACAGAAACACCAACGTCGGAAAGCCCGGGACCAGCGCCATCAGGAACGCGGTCGCGCCCACGAACAGCAGCACGCGCGGATTGGCGACCAACTGGCGGTGCATGACCTGACCCAGATTCGCGTCGTCCTCGTCATCGGTCGCGCGCGTGACCATCAGGCCCGCCGCCATTGCGCCGAGCAGTGCGGGTATCTGGGCGACGAGGCCCTCGCCGATCGTCAGAATCGAGTATTTATGCGTGGCGTCGCCCAGCGCCATGCCCTGCTGCATGACGCCGACCGCGAGACCGCCGATCAGGTTGACGACGACGATGACGATCGAGGCGATCGCGTCGCCCTTCACGAACTTCATCGCACCGTCGAGGCTGCCGTGCAGCTTCGACTCCTGTTCCAGCGTGCGGCGGCGGCGGCGCGCATCGTCCTTGTCGATCAGGCCGGAACGGAGATCGCTGTCGATCGACAATTGCTTGCCCGGCATCGAATCGAGGCTAAACCGGGCGGCGACCTCGGCCACACGCTCGGCGCCTTTGGCGATGACGATAAATTGCACGACCGTGATGATGAGGAACACCACGAGCCCGACGACGATGTTGCCGCCCACCACCATCTGTCCGAACGTCTGGATGATGTTGCCGGCGTGGCCGTCGATCAGGATCATCCGCGTCGTCGCCACGGACAGCGACAGCCGGAACAGCGTCGACACGAGAAGGATCGACGGGAAACTGGAGAAATCGAGCGGCCCGCGGATATACAGGGTCGTCATCAGCAGCATCACGCCGAACGTGATGTTGATGCCGACCAGCAGGTCGACCAGCAACGTCGGCAACGGCAGGATCATCAGCGCGATGATCGACACCGCGCCCATCGGCAGCGCGAGGTCGGCGATGCGCGCGAACAGTCCCGTGCGCGGCACGGTGTCCTGCGATGCCAGATATCGTTCGACGCTCATGCCCGCTTGCCCCCCGAACCGGATCAGCGACGCGCGGCGGCGGCGCGGGTGGTGTAGCTGCCCATGATCTTGGCAACGTAGCCCTGCGTCTCACGGTAGCGGGGTACGCGGCGACCGGCTCGGATCACCGCACCCGGCCCGGCATTGTACGCCGCCAGCACGAGCGGGACGTTGTTGCCGAACTGTCGCTGCAACTGCTTGAGGTAGACCGCACCGGTACTGAGCGCGAGCGCGGGGTTGCCGAGCAATTGCTGGGGATCGCGGACGCCCAGGCCACGTGCGGTGCCCGGCATCACCTGCATCAGCCCAAGCGCACCCTTGTTCGACACCGCGGTCGGCCGACCGGCCGACTCGGCATGGACGATCGACGCCAGCAGACGCGGATCGATTCGGTAGCGCTGGCCGACCGCGTTCAGCAACCGGGAGTCCACCGGACCGCGGCGCGCCTCGACCGTCGCAACCGCCTTGGCCAGGCGGCGGCGATAGCCGGTCATCTGGATCGAAACGGGCTCCCGTGCCGCGATGCCGGGCCGGACCGCCGCGCTCGCCGCGGTGGCCACAGCCGGTGCCGTGACCGGCGCTGCAGGAACGCTGGCCGGCAACGGAGCCGATGCAGCCTTGCGCGAGACCGGCGCGCCTTGATCGGCGCACAGCGCGGCGGCCTCGGTGAAGCGCGCTCCGAGCGCCGCCGTATCGCAGCTTTGGGCAAAGGCGGGGGCGGCGAAGAGCATCGCCCCGACCACATAGCAGCCTAGTATCGGCGGCGACCGGGTGGCCGATCGGGTCGTGGCGGGCATGGGATTCTCCGTTTCTGGGTCCGGAACCGCCGCAGGGTCGTCGTGAAACAATCCTGTCGCGGCCTGTCGAATCTTGACGCATGATTAGGCTAGGCCAGCCAGATGACGGTTGTTACCCGCATTGTGAACATTTTGTCCCGCAAATAAACCAGCCTGACCCGCAATGGTGGTTGGCGATGCAATTGCCGGTCTACCCACGACGGGTCGGCGGATGATCCCGCCGGCATCGCAAACGGCCAGTCGCCGCGACGTTACGGAATGCGTCGCCGCAAGGTTCGGGAGGATGTCGTGGCTCAGCAGAACGACAGTGGCGACAAGACCGAACAGCCGACGCCCAAGAAGCTGGCGGACGCGCGCAAGCGGGGCGACGTCGCCAAGTCGAAGGACGTCACCGCGACCGCCGTGCTGTTCGTCTGGTTCGTGGTGATGGCATTCGGCGTGCGGTTCGCCGGCGACTATATCGTCGGGCTGTTCGATGCCGGGTTTACGATGATCGGGCGGGGCGATCCGTTCCCTATCGCGCTGGCGTCGCTCGGCCACGCGTCTATCGTCGCATTGCTGGTGATCACCGCCGTCGCGCTGGTTCCGGCCGCGCTGGCGGGGGTGCTGGCTGAGTTCCTCCAGGCCGGCGGCGTCTTCACGATGGAGAAGATGACGCCGTCGTTCGACAAGATGAACCCGGTCGAGGGCATCAAACGCATGTTCAGCCTCGACAACGTCATCGAGCTTTTGAAGACGATCGCCAAGGCGGCGCTGATCGTGTTCGTGATCTGGCTGGTGCTGCGCGGCTCGCTCGGCGACATCCTCGGCAAGACCGGGCCGCTGCTGGTCGGCGAGACGGAGGTCGACGGGCGTCCCGCGGCGGCGGCGGCGCTGGCGTTCACGGGCGAGTTGGTCCGCGACGCTTTGTTGTGGACGTTCGGCGTGTTCCTGCTGGTCGCCGTGCTCGACTTCGGTTGGCAGAAGCATAGCTACACGAAGAAGCTGCGGATGAGCCTGCGCGACATCCGCGACGAGTCGAAGGAAAACGAGGGTAATCCCCAGATCAAGCAGCAGCGCCGGCAACTGCATGAGGAATGGTCCAGCCAGAATTCCGTCGGCGCGGCGCGTTCGGCGAATGTGCTGGTCGTGAATCCAACGCATATCGCCATCGCCATCGATTACGACCGCGAAACCTGCCCCGTGCCGACCATGAGCGCCAAGGGGGAGGGACCGCTGGCGAAAGCGATGCGCGAAGCCGCGGAAGAGGCGGGCGTGCCGATCATTCGACACGTTCCCGTCGCGCGGAAGCTGTATGAGGATTGCGGCGTCGACGACGTGATCCCGCGCGACATGTTCGACGCGATCGCGCAGATCATCCTGTGGGCGCAACGCGTCCGCGACGGCGAGGCCGGTGACCGGCCCGTCGACCTTTCGGAGAATGCTTGATGGACTCGACGCTCGGCACCGCGATTTCGGGGCTGTTCGGCATGGTGATCGCGCTCGCGATCGTGCTCGGGCTCGCATACGGCGCGATCCGGCTGATGCGCCACTGGCAGGACCGCGGGATGGGTCGTCGCCTGGGTGAGCCGGATCGCGAACTGCGCTTCGTGCGCGCACTGGCGGTCGGTCAGCGCGAACGGCTGATCCTGGTCGAGGCGGAGGGCGAGTTGATGCTGATCGGCGTCGCGAGCGGCGGCGTCAGCCTGCTCAAGAATTGGGGCAAGACGGCAGTGCGGCGCGTCGACGCCGAAAGCGAGACCCGTTCGTGAGCGACCGGCACAGCCCGATCCGCGATACGCTGCGGCGGCTCGATCCCGGCGAGGCGAAGCTGCAGAGCCTGTTGATCGCCAGCCTGAACCGCCGCGTCGTCGATCGCCTGCGCACCCGCGCGCGCCTCGCCACCGAGCGGGATCGCCGTGCGGCGGGGGCGTGGATCCGCTTCGACGGGCGGGGCCGCGCCGTGCTGGTGTCGCCGCTGCTGCTGGATGGCGATCTGGCGCCGATGACGACTGCGGGCGGAGAGCCCGATGCGGCCAGCGCGGCGGCGGCGCTGCTGCGGATCGAGCCCGTGGTCGCCACGCTGGAGCGGGTGCTCGGCACCGAGCTTTTTCCATCCGGATTGATCCGGGAGGCGCCGCGCGAAAATCTTTTCCTGCGCATCGACGCGCACCGCGACGGTGGCCATGGCGGGCAGGCGCATAGCCGCCTGATCGTTGCGCTGCCCAGCGACCTGGACGTCGAGCCGCTGGAAGTCGGCGAACTCGAGGCGCAGGCGATGCCATCGCTTCACCTGCGCTGGCGCTTGCGGTGGGCCGGGCCATCGCTGCCGGTCAAGCGATTGCAGGCTCTGGCGCGGGGCGATCTGATCCTGTTGGGGACATCGCCCCTGAGCGCGCGATTGGCGTTGCCGGGACGAAACGATATGGCTGTGGGACGAATCGACGTCGCCGGGAGAGCGTACATCGTGCACGAACATGCTGCCGACCATTCGCTGAACTCCATCGAGGAGCGGCGCGACGAGCCGATACCCTCGCCGGTTACCGGGGGGGCTGGGCCGTCCGTCGACCTGACCGGCGTGTCGATCCCGACCCTCATCGAGCTGCCGGGCGACGGGATCAGCACCGAAACGCTGGCGACGCTGGCACCGGGCACCGTCCTGCCGCTGCCGTCACCCGGCGGCACGCTCGCGGTGCGGGTGCTCGCGGGCAGCACGGTGGTCGCGCAGGGCGAGCTGGTCGCGATCGGCGACGGGTTCGGCGTGCTCGTCACCGACGTGCCGCTCTCGTCCGGCGACTGAGGCGTGGACCTTTCCACCTTCACGCCCGGCTCCGCGCTGGTCGTCGTCGTCGCGCTCGCCATCGCCCCGTTCTTTGCGGTGATGGTGACCTCGTTCACGAAGATCGTCGTGGTACTGAGCCTGTTGCGTAATGCGCTGGGCCTCCAGCAGGTGCCGCCGAACATCGTCCTGAACGGCCTCTCGCTGATCCTGACGATGTACGTCATGTACCCGGTCGGCCAGCAGATGCAGGCGCAGATCCAGCAGAACCAGTCGGTGGCGGCGGGCAGCGCCATCGCCGGATCGACGGGCACGATGCTGACCGCGGTCGACGCCGGCAAGGAGCCGCTGCGCGCGTTCCTCATCAAGCACAGTTCGCCGACCGAGCGCGGCTTTTTTCTGCGCACCGCGCAGCGCGTCGGCAATCCGGAAGTCGCCTCGACCATGACGGACCGCGACTTCATCGTCGTCGTGCCGTCGTTCGTGGTGCGCGAACTCAGCCTCGCCTTCCAGATCGGCTTCCTGATCTTCCTGCCGTTCCTCGTCATCGACCTCGTCATCTCCAACATCCTGCTGGCGATGGGCATGATGATGCTGTCCCCCACCACGATATCGTTGCCGTTCAAGCTGTTGCTGTTCGTGCTGGTCGATGGCTGGGTGAAGCTGTCGCACGGGCTGGTGCTATCCTATGTCTGAACGGAACCGGTCTGACAGGAAGCACGCGCGATGAACGGCGATTTCGTCACGCTGACCAACGAGGCATTGTGGCTGGTGCTGATCCTGTCCGCGCCGCCGATCATCGTCGCGTCGGTCGCCGGACTGCTGGTCGCCGTCGTGCAGGCGGCGACGCAGATCCAGGAACAGACGCTGCAATACACGATCAAGTTCTTTGCGATCGTGCTGACGCTGTTCGTCACCGCCTCGCTGCTCGCGGGTGCGCTGTATCGCTTCGGGGACCGCGTGTTCACGGAGTTCGCGGTCATCACGTCACAGTGATCGGGTGATATGAACGGCGTCGCCAGGTGAACGGCTGGGCCGACCAGACGCTGTTGCTCGGCGTGGCGACCGCGCGGATCGCGACGGCGTTCCTGCTGCTGCCGATCTTCTCCAGCGAGACGGTGCCGGCGCTGGTCCGCAATTCGGTGTTCATCGCGCTTGGCCTCGTGTCGTTCATCCTCCAGCCCGCGATCGACATCCTCGCGCTCGGCCCCGGTCAGTGGCTCCAGATCTTCGCCAAGGAAGTGTTCGTCGGCCTCGTCGTCGGGTTCTTCTTCGGGTCGGTGCTCTGGGCGCTGGAGGCGGCGGGGCAGATCATCGATACCAAGGTCGGCGCGACGCTGGCGCAGATCGTCGACCCGCTGTCGGGGCATCAGACATCCCTCAACGGTGCCTTTCTGGGGCGGCTGGCGGGCGTGGTGTTCATGGCCTCGGGCGGACTGACGCTGCTGATCGGCGTGCTGATGGAAAGCTACGCGCTGTGGCCGATCGCCTCGACGATGCCGGTGCTGGATGCGCGCGGGCTGAACCTGTTCATCGGTGAGTTCGGACGGCTGACGGTGCTCGCCACGCTGTTCGCGGCACCGGTGCTGACGGTGCTGTTCCTGATCGACATGGCGCTCGGCCTGATGAACCGCTTCGCGCAGCAATTGAACGTCTTCACCCTGTCGCTGTCGATCAAGGCGTTCGCCGCGACGCTCGTGCTGTTCATGCTGGCGGGATCGTATGTGGAGATCGTCGCGCGCGACATCCGCAGTCGGCCCGATGTCGTGATCGGCATCCTGAAGGGCCTGAGCAAGTGACCGACGATGCCGAGCGGCTCGCGGCGATCGCGGAGCTGCTGCGCAAGGCGGATGCGCAGCCCGGCGCGGCGGCCCCGGTCACGCTCGGCGAGCATATCGTGGAGGCGGCGCGGGTCCCCGCGCGCCACCGCGACGCGCTGTTGAAGCTGACGCCGATGGAGCTGACCTGCATCCGTTTTCTGGGGTGGGGCCGCGCGAACGCCGACATCGCGACGCTGCTGCTGATTTCGGAGAACACCGTGCGCGTGCATCTGTCGAACGTGACGCGCAAGCTGGAGCTGGACGGCATGCGCGAACTCGCCGCGCTGGCGGGAATGCTGTTCTACCCTGCGGATTGAGCAAGGCCGGCGACCGTCAGGGTCAAGCGCTCAGGGATAGCCGGCTTTCCTGCACAACCGCGCCAGTTCCAGATATCGCGGGTTCTTCGCGCCAAGCCGTGCGCGCACCTTCGGCACCTGTCCGCAAATCCGGGCGGTCTTGTCGGGCGAGCCCCGACCGCCGTCGTCGCGCACGCCGCCGCGCTCGGCATAGCCGCGCGCCGTGCCGCTCAGCACCTGCCCCTGTGCGATCATGGCCGGATCGAGTTGTGCCGCCACCGGCGCACACCAGAGTGCGGTGACGATGGCGACAACCGGGATGCCACGAACCTTGAACATGCAATTGCTCCAGCGCCTAAGCCGATGCGGTCGGCGACGTTCGATATCATGACCGTCAAGCTGCGCCGACCGGGACACCGTCAATACCCCGCCTTCCGGCAGAGACGCGCGAGTCCCAGCACCTTGGGGTGCTTGGCGCCCCAGCGCGCCCGGTACTGAGGGAGAGACGCGCATATCCTCGCGTCGCTTGCGGAGGTGCGACGCGAGGCCCGATCTCGCACACCTCCGCGTTCCGCAAACCCGCGCGCCGTGCCGCTCAGGACCTGACCCTGCGCGACGAGGCCGGGGTCCCACTGCGCACCGACTGGAACCACGGCGACTCCGGAGGCCATGAAGGCGATCAGGGCGGAAAGGGGATTGGGCTTCATCAGGCTTCCTCCGACATCGACATAACGAGCTCGATCACCCAGGTTTCGGCTGACCATCCTGACGTCACCGGTAACCAGCCCGACGGCAGAGCCGTGCCAGTCGGACGATTCGCGGATCGGAAGCACCGAATCTGGCGCGAAACGACGGTATTACGGAACAGGCGCGACGCGTGCTGGGCTGTCGCGCGGTCGTTCGCCGCTTCGACCGGTCCTGCCGAGCGACCTGCTCGGCCTGTGCGTCCGCTGCCGAGCCGAGCGCCATCACGCCGGTGTGATCGAGTGGGCTGGTGTACAAATCCTGCGCCTTGGCATGCGTGCCGAATCCGGCCAGCAGAGCCGTAGCCGCGAGCGCCAGCATCGTCGGGTACCGGGGTGCGGCGGAACGCGCCGCACTCATCGGTATCCGGCCTTGCGACAAAGCTGGGTCAGCTTGATAATCTTCGGATCGGAAGCACCGAGCTTCCTGCGAAAAGCAGGCAGGCTCCTGCATGTCCGGATCGCGGAGGCTTCACGGTCCCGGGCAGAACGGGTCCGACCTCGATCACCGTTCCGCAGCCCTTCGACCATGACGTTCGGCGTCGACCAGGCGGCGGGATCGATCGGTGTCATCTGCGCGCCGGAGGCAACGGGCCAAATCGCGGCAGCGGCGGCGACAGCGAACATGCAACGCGCGATTGCGTAGGGGGGCGGTGTCATTTCAACTCCTTACCTCTCGAGCCTTAGACACGTCTCGACCGACGCAGAACGGTTCAGTAGCCCGCCTTTCGACAAAGCTGGGTCAACTGGATGACCTGGCGATTGGATCGGCCATAATGTGCGCGATAGGTCGGAAGTTTCGCGCAGGTACGGCGCGTGTTCGCAGCCGATCCACGGCGGCTTCGCGCTTCCCGACCGGACGACCGGGCCGAGGCTTCGGCTGCGGCGCCCATCGTGATCGCCGGCATGTAATCGACAGGATTGACGGGGCCGAGCACGTCCTGCGCAGCGGCGGGGGCTGCTATCAAAACCAGCGCTCCCAAATACGCTAAATGATGCATGAGCCTTTCTCCGGACGCGTTCGTCCAACTGCCGGCGATCAGCGATATCCCGCCTGCCTGCACGCTCTGGTCAGACGGACGATCCGCGAGTCCTTGGCCCCCAGCTTCGACCTGTAAATCGGCAACTCGCGACAGGTCTGCGCATCGGATACGCCCCGCAAGCGAGCTGTGCGGCGGCGCGAGGAGCTCCGGGCATCAGCCTCGATCGCCGAACCCATCGTGATCGCGGGCATGTAATCGACCGGGTTTACCGGGCCAAGCACATCTTGCGCAGCGGCGGGGGCTGAATTAAGCAATAATACTCCCAGAATGACATAACGAGGCATTGCCTTGGCTCCTTCTGTCACTGTCCGCAGAGCAATCGCTGGGTCAGTAGCCTGCTTTGCGGCACAGGCGTGTCAGTTCCAACACCTTGGGATGTTTTCTACCCCACCGGCTTCTGTACTGGGGAATGGACGCGCATATCTTGGCATCGCTTTGCGGAGATGAGCGTCGCGCATCCCTATCCCTCCAGCCACCACGCTCCGCGTAGCCACGTGCCGTTCCGCTCAATACCTGACCCTGCGCGACAAGGCCGGGGTCCCACTGCGCTGCCGCTGGGCTGGCACCAAACGTGCCAGCCAACCCGGCTAAGATCGAAGAATACATCCAACGCATCATCATGAAGTATCTCCCAGATTGAAAAGGCCCGTTCGACTTGAACGGGCCTTTTACGACGCTTCGGCTGAATCTGCGATTAATTTCGGCCCGCCGCCTTCGCCATTGCTTCACCGGCTGTTTTGATGCTGTTCGTTGCGGCGTTCATTAGCATGCTAAATTGCTGCGTCATGACGCCGAACTCTGCCGAAAGGCTTGGTGTGTCTTTGGTGATTTGACCGGCAGTGCGAGACATTTCGTCGCCCAACTGGTCGAGCTGTGCGCCCAGAGCCTTGGCCATCGCCATCAACCAACCACCCCCCTTGCCCGAAGATCGGGCCTCACTGAATTCGCTGCTCTCTCCAGCCTGCCTGATCGTGTTGTTCACGAAATCCAAAGTATTCCGCTCCTGCTCGCCGATCTGCGCAGGACTACCGCCCAGATAACTGCCGAACTCGCCGATCGATCCCGAAAAGTCGCCGGATGCCCGAACCCCGCCGCTCGAACTGGTGAACGAATCCAGAGCTAGATCGATAGCCGACTGGCCGAGGTTCATCCTCTCTCCCATGCCCTGGAGTATCTGCTGGCCCATATTGGCGAAAACCTGCGTCGCGAGTTGCATGCCAAGGCCGCCAACGGGACCGAGAGCAACGGTCGAAATCAGAGACACAGCGTTGAGATTGATACCGAACATTGTCATTCTCCCATCTATCATCCCGGCGAGTAAGCCCGGTCCGGGGGGTCGAAGGGCGACGCCGATCGCCGCCTTGCCGACCCTTTATGGCGACTTCCGACGGCGGGCGCGCTCAGCAAATCGACTAGACGGCTAATCGAAACGCTTAGAGGGCCGCCGATGCTGACTAGTCGGAGCGACTATGGCGCCGCGTCCGCCTTGCTCGCATATCGGTAGCACGTTGGAGCAATAGCCATGACACCGATCGATCGCATTTCATCCCTGTCGCCCGCTGCTCAGCCGGGCACGTCCTCCGTTGAGACTGCCGCCGACGCGACACGCGCGGCGCTGGGGCAGGTCGGGCACCGCGTGCTCGCATGGGTAGGAGCTGTGGCTCCGACCTCCGCACCGGCAGAAGCGTGGACGGCGCAGGCGGGCGTGTCGGACGGGTTTCGGCCGGACATGGCCGAGCTGGCGCGGGGCGGCGACGTGTATGGCCTCAAGGGGCTGACGGACATGCTGTCGGATCGGTTCGGGGCGACGCCGGCGCAATCGGGTGAACTGCACCGCGCGCTGGAGGATTTCACGCGCGCCGCGGTGGTGCATGTCGCCGGCCTGTCGGGCGGATCGGCTGATCAGCAGATCGCAGCGATGGGGCAGGCGCTCGACGCGTCGGTCAACGGAAACGGCTCCGGCGGTAATTATGGCGGCATCGACGGCGTGATCGATGGGGTCAATGCGGCGGCGGCACGACTGTCGGTCGGCCTCGAATAGCCCGGCAGTCATTGCCCGGAACTTCCAGGCGTTTGGCCGGTCTATAGCGGCAGAAGCAGGGGAATTCGCCAATGAGGTTGCTCGTCCTGACCGCCGTGCTGGCGATTGCCGGCAGCGCAGAGGCTCAAACCGGCGGGGCGCCGGCGAAGGCGTCCGCCAGCAAGGCCACGGTGGCGGACCCGCAATCGATCCGGATCGGCAAGGAGGTCGTGGCGCGGCCGTTCGGCGCGACGCTGGTCGATCAGGTCCGCGTCGTCGGCACCGTGCGCGGCCGCACGACACGCTATCATCTGGTTCGCGGCGCGGCGGCTGGCGAGTGTCCGGCGCGATACGTCATCGTGACTCAGCCAACGACGGGGGCATTGCAGGTGTCCGCGCCGTTCGGCACCTGTGCCGACGGCGCGACGCTGCGGTTGCAGGCCGGAGCGCCGAGCGTTGCGATGCCTGACCCGGTGTCGCGGCAGATCGTGCAGTTCGACTGGGTCGATGGCCGCATGACGTCACCCGCGGCGGCGGTCGCGCGGGCCGCGGCCGACACGACGCCGGGCTGTGTGTCGCCCTACACTGTCAGCGCGTCGGTCGAGGCGGAGACGATCGCGCGGTTCGAGCGGGACTATCCCGAGGCGTATCGGCGCGGTTCGCTGTTGAAGCGTACCGACATCGCACCCGATCAACTCCGGGAGGTCGTCGCTGGCCTTGCCTGTCTGTCGACATGGCCGAGCGGGGGCAAGGTCGTCGCCGACACCGCCACCGAGCTGTTCGCCAGCAAGCGCCACGGTGCACGTGCTTTCGCGGAACTGGAGCGACTGAGCCGCGATGGCGACGCCGGCGTCTACCAGCAGGCCGCCGCGCGCAGCTTCGCTGCGGAAATGCGGTACCGCGTCGAACGCCGGTCGGTGGTGCGGATCTGACCGGCATATTACGGCAGGTCGGGCAGGCCGCGGCGATGATATTCGCGCGCAGCCAGCCTTGTCGTATGTGTCGGGAAAGGTCCGAATAGGTCATAAACTGTGACCTTGTTGCAACGGTTCCGGCGAAAACCAATTTACCAAATTCGTCACGTTTACTCAGCCACATAGCGGCTTATGCAGCGTCCGTTCCGGGCAGCCCCCGGCGATGATTGCAGACACGTGAGCGGACCGCCCGAGGTGGCCGCGTAAGGGGAGTAACACCATGATTAGCTCAGCGACCAAGTGGCGCGCACTCGGCGGTAGCGTCTCGACGCTGGCCGTTCTGCTCGCCATGAGCGCCCCGGCGACAGCGCAGAACGCGCCGGCTCCCGCTCAGGACGCGGCCAACGCCGAGGCGCGTTCGGCCGAACCCACGACGCAGGTCCAGAACGCGACCGATGCGACGGGTGCGGCTACGGACGGCAACGACGAGATCGTCGTCACCGGTTCGCTGTTGCGTCAGACCGACTCGGCGACGCCGTCGCCGGTCACGACGATCACCGCGGCCAATCTGGACGCGCGCGGCATCAACACGGTGCAGGGCGCGATCCAGTCGCTGGCATCGAACAACGGCCCGGCGCTGACCAATTCCTTCACCGCGAACGGCGCGTTCGCCGGCGGTGCGTCGGCGGTGTCGCTGCGTGGTCTGTCGACCAACTCGACCCTCGTGCTGTTCGACGGTCTGCGCGCGGCCTATTACCCGCTGGCCGACGACGCGACGCGCAACTTCGTTGACCTCAACACGATCCCGGACGACATCGTCGACCGCATCGAGGTCCTGCGCGACGGCGCATCGTCCAGCTACGGCGCGGACGCGATCGCGGGCGTCGTCAACGTCATCACCAAGCGCAAGTTCAACGGTATCAGCGGTCGTGCGGAAGCGGGCATCAGCCAGGACGGCGTCGCCGCCAACCAGCGCCTGACGCTGACCGCCGGCACCGGCGACCTGGATGAGAAGGGCTACAACGCCTACATCAGCGGCTTCTTCTTCCGCAGCGAGGCGGTCTACAATCGCGACCTGCCCTATCCCTTCAACTCCGCCGACCAGCGCGGCGTCGGCACGGGTGGTCCGAACAACATCGCCAACGGCCTCGGCTCCGACGGCTTGCTGCCGAACAACGGCGTCATCGCCGGCGCGAACTTCTTCGTGCGTCCGGCGACGGGTACGACGGCCGTCCCCGGATCGCGGTATCAGCTGCTGACGCCGGGCTGCCTGAACGGCACCCCTTACAACACCACGGATGCCGATCGTGCGCAGACCAACAACGGTGCGATCGCCAACGTCGTCTGTCAGCAGGATCTGGTGAACCAGTACGGCGTCGTGTCGCCGAATATCGAACGTTTCGGTGCGTCTGCGCGGTTCACCGGCAAGGTCGGCGACAATGCAGAGGCCTATTTCCAGGTCAATTTCCAGCAGTCCTCGTCCAACTACAGCGGCGATCCGTCGGTCATTCGCGGCAACGCGCCGGCGGGCATCCTCTTCCCGCAATTCTCGACTTCGTCGGCGGCGGCGCAATATGCTCCTGGCTCGGCTCCCCTGACGCTGCCGGTCTATGTCTGCCCGCGTGGTACGGTGAATTGCGGCGCCACCAACGGCACGCTCAACCCAAACAACCCCTTCGCGGCGGCCGGTCAGACGGCGCTGCTGCTCGGTACGCTGCCGAACTCGGTGACGTACAACGCCACGCGCAACCGCGTCTATCGTGCGGCAGCTGGTGTGCAGGGCACGATCGACGGTGGCTGGAACTACCGCGTCGATGCGACCGCGATGCACACCGACCTGCGTCGCACGCAGGCAGGCTATGTCTATATCCAGCATCTGCTTGATGTGATCGCGGACGGCAGCTACAACTTCCTCGACCCGTCGCAGAATTCGCAGGCGACGCGCGATTACCTGACCCCGACCAACATCGCGGACTCGAGCTCGGACCTGTACCAGTTGCAGGCGTCGGTTTCGAAGGAGCTGTTCCAGCTTCCGGGTGGCGCGGCTCAGCTCGCATTCGGGGGATCGGTGTTCTACGAGGCAATTGACGCGCCGTCGGCGAACCCGGACATCAACGGTCCGACGCAGCGGTATTTCACGATCAATGCGTTCGGCACCAGCGGCAACCGCACGGTCAGCTCGGCCTTCGGCGAGTTGCAGCTGCCGATCGTCGAGCAGTTCCTGGTGAACGCCTCGGGCCGTTACGATCATTATTCGTCGGGCCAGAGCAACTTTTCGCCCAAGATCGGCGCCAAGTTCACGCCGTTCCGCCAGCTGGCGGTGCGGGGAACGTGGTCGCGCGGCTTCCGCATCCCAAGCTTCGGTGAGGCCAACGCTCTGCCGACGACCGGTTATGTCACGAACAATGCGACGTTGTTCAACGACACGTACCTGGCGCAATATGGCTGCACTGTCGCCACGTTCGCCGACTGTCCGACCTACATCCGGTCCGGCAGCTACGGTCAGACGACGCTCGCCAGCCAGAACCTGAACCCGGAAAAGTCGCGTAGCTTCACCGCCGGTATCGTGTTCGAGCCGATCCGCAACGTCGCCCTGACGGTCGACTTCTTCGACATCAAGAAGACGGGTGCGATCACGACGCTGACGGCGGGCGACGCACTGGCCGCCTATTACGCAGGCGAGACCATCCCTGACGGCTTCGAGGTCATTCCGGACGCGGTTGGCGTCGGGTTCGAAAACGCCACGCCGCGCGTCGGTCTGGTGCGGTCGCAGCTGGTCAATGCCAACACGATCCACTCGCAGGGCCTGGATATCGGCGGCACGGCGCGTTTCGACCTGACCGACGGCCTCCGCTACACGATCTCGGGCGAAGGCAGCATCCTGTTCGACCTGAGCACGACGTTTCCGGGTGGCCGCAAGGAGAAGTATGTCGGCACGCTCGGCAACTACAACCTGACGGCGGGTTCGGGCACGCCCCGCTGGCGCGCCAACGTCACGCAGACGCTCGACATCCAGGACCAGTTCAGCCTCAGCGGCACGGTGAACTACGTCGCCGGGTATAACCTGTCGGCGGAGGATCAGGGTGGCGTGCGCGGCGACGGCGGCCTGGCGGTCGATTACCTGCCGGAGAATGTCGACGGATACATCACCGTCGACCTCGTCGGCACGGTCAAGGTCACGGACAAGTTCAGCTTCTACTTCAACGTCCTGAACCTGCTCAACGACCTGCCGCCGCTCGATCCGGCGACCTATGGTGCGTATCTCTACAACCCGGTGCAGGCGGGTGAGGGCATCTTCGGCCGTCAGTTCCGCGCCGGCGTCAAGTTCGGCTTCTAAGCCGGTATGACGAAGAAAAAGGGGCCTCGGCGATATTCGCCGGGGCCCCTTTTTCGTGTGTTTACGCCCGGACGACGGTCGCCGTGGGTCGCCAAGAATTCGCTCGTTGAATAGGAACATCGCATGACGAAGATGACGATCATGATCGCCTCGGCCGCCGCGCTGCTGGTGGCAGCCTCGTCAGGCGCTCAGGACGCGCCTGCGAGCAAGGAGACGCCCTCCGCCACGCCCGATCCCGACAAGAAGGTGTGCCGCCGTGAGCAGGCGCTGGGGAGCTTCCTGTCGAAGAACGTATGCCACACCCGCCGGGAGTGGGCGACGATCGACAATGAGAACGGGGTCAACGCCGAAAACGCGCTGGCACGTCGCCGCACCGGGGTGCCTGGGCGCAATTAACGGGACGAGCGTCCCGCCGTCCACCGGGGCGACCGGATGTTTGTCGGTCAGAAGGATGGCGTCTGCGCGGTGCCTCGGGCGAGCCGACATCGCAGCGTGGAACTGTAGGCCACCTGATCCAGTCCGCGGCTTGAAGAAAGCGCGACAGAATCCGCCAGTAGCGGTTCCACCGAGCAGCCACCACATCGCGCGGAGGCGATCTTCCGACGATCGTGGGGCTGGCTCCCTGAGTAGGATTCGAACCTACGGCCGCTCGATTAACAGTCGAGAGCTCTACCGCTGAGCTATCAGGGAATGCCGTGCCGCGGTCCTATAAACGGTCGAAACGGCGGCGCAACCCCTTGCGTGACCATATTGCGACAATCCGTTCACGACCGCCGTAACAGGGTAGTCAGGCGATGAACTGTTCCATCGTGATGCGGTCATCGAGAGCGTGTTCGGGATCGAACATCAGCGTCAGTTCCCGCGCCCGGTCGACGCAGATCGTCACCTCCGCCACGTCGCGAATCTCGCGCTGGTCGGCGACGGCCGACACCGGGCGCTTGCCGGAATCGAGCACGCGGATGGCGATCCGCGCCTTGTCGGGCAGGATCGCGCCGCGCCAGCGACGGGGGCGGAAAGGGCTGATCGGCGTCAGCGCCAGCAGGTTCGATCCCAGCGGCAGGATCGGGCCCTGCGCGGAAAAATTGTATGCGGTCGATCCTGCGGGCGTGGCGACGAGGATACCGTCGCAGGCGAGCTCGGGCAGGACGATGCGATCGTTGACTATCACCTCCAGCTTGGCGGTCTGGCGCGTTTCGCGGAGCAGCGACACTTCGTTGATCGCGGGCATGGAGTGGATGCGCCCGTCGCTGCCGGTGACGGTGCATTGCAGCGGCGTGACCTTAAACGGACGCGCCTGTTCCAGTCGCCCCTCCAGCCCATGCCGGCGCCACTCGTTCATCAGGAAGCCGACGGTGCCCAGGTTCATCCCGAACACCGGTACGGGCGCCTTGCGACGCTCCAGCATGCGATGCAGCGTCTGGAGCATGAAACCGTCGCCACCGAGCGCGACGATCAGGTCTGCATCCTCGACATCCACCCAATCCTGCGCATCCGCCAGTTCCGCCGCGGCGGTCTGCGCCGGAGTGGTGGGGGAGGCGACAAGCGCCCGCCGCGGCGGCTGGCTCATCCGCCGGTGACGCTCATATGCCGGGCGACCGCCGGGGCAGAGCCGGCCTCGATCCGAAAGTCGTGGCGCGCGGGCTTGCGGCCGAGGCCGATGTCGATCGCCTCGTCCAGCGCCCCAAGGCCGCCGTCGCGCAACGCCGCTTTCAGATCGACCTGATCGTCGTGACCGAGGCAGAGGTACAGTTTGCCCTCGGTCGTCAGCCGTACGCGGTTGCAGCCGTCGCAGAAATTGGCGGTCAGCGGCGAGATCAGGCCGAGACGCGTGTCGGTACCCTCGACCCGCCAATAGCGCGCTGGTCCGCCGGTGCGGTGCGAGTCACGGACGATCGGGAACTCCGCGGACAGTGCGTCGAACACCGAAGTGAGCGGCAGGAAACGGTCCGTGCGATCCTCGTCGATCGCCCCGAGCGGCATCGTCTCGATCAGCGACAGGTCCAGCCCTTCCTCGACGCACCAGCGCAGCATCGGCGCAAGCTGGTGTTCGTTGAGACCCTTGAGCGCCACGGCGTTGATCTTGACCCGTAGTCCGGCATCGCGAGCGGCGCGGATGCCGGCGATAACCTGCGTCACGTCGCCGTGCCGGGTGATGAAGCGGAAGGTGTCGGGGTCGAGGCTATCGAGGCTGACGTTGACGCGGCGGATCCCGGCGTCGACCATCTCGCTGGCATGTTCCGCGAGGCGCGTGCCGTTGGTAGTCATCGTCAGCTCGTCGAGGCCGGAGCCGACCAGTCGGCCGAGCCGTCGCACAAGCTCGCCGACATCGCGGCGGACCAGCGGCTCGCCGCCCGACAAGCGGATCTTCGTGACGCCGCGCGCGATGAAGCGTTCGGCGATGATCGCGATCTCTTCCAGACTCAGCAGTGCCGATCGCGGCAGGAACGTCATCTTCT
Organism: Sphingomonas longa; assembly: GCF_016892685.1. Lineage (NCBI taxonomy): Bacteria > Pseudomonadati > Pseudomonadota > Alphaproteobacteria > Sphingomonadales > Sphingomonadaceae > Sphingomonas > Sphingomonas longa. The sequence continues at coordinate 559,318 of NZ_JAFEMC010000001.1, read as the reverse complement.
CCGACATGCAATACCGGCAGCGCAGGTCGCAGCGATCGGTGACGGAGATGCGCAGATAGCGGATCGTCCGGCCGTGCGGGTCGATCATCGGGTTGGTGGTGGCGCAACTCATCACGACAGGAGCTAGGATGCGGGAGGGGCGGCGGCAAGCCCGACTTTTCTCCGCGGGAGCGCAACCTTTCACCGCGATGCCGAACATGCTCTTCCCACGACGTGCGGCTTTCCCCTAGGATCGGGCAATGAACGGGGGCGAAGAGCAGGGCGGGGCCGTGCCACTAGTGGATGCGCGTGGTCGGCCCGACGCGGCTCTGACGGAGGTCGTCGCGCTCGCCGCCGATGGAGGACCGCTGCTGGTCCTGCTCGCGGCTGGCGAAGACCCGCTGCCCTATGCCGCGGCGGGAGCGAGCCATTTCCTCACCGAGCCGTGCGATGACGCATCCGTGACGGCCGCCCGCCGGTTCGCTGCCATGGCCCGACTGCACGAGCGGCGCACGCCGCTAGGCGAAGCGGCCGAGATACCGAACGCTTTCCCTGCGCAACGCGACAAGGCGGTGATCGCGGTCGCTCTTTCGCGGATCGACTTGCTCAACGCCGCGCATGGTCGCGGCGCGGGCGATGCGGCGCTGGTGCAGGCGGCCGAACGTATTTCTGCCGCGACGGGGGCGTCCGTCACGACCCTGTCAGCGGCGCGTTTCCTGGTGGCAGTGCACCAGGGCGAGGCGGCCGCCGCCGTCGCCCGGATCGCGCAGGCGCTCGCGCGGCCCTATGCGATCGGCGACGTGCCGGTGATGGCGGGCGCACGGTTGGGACTGGCACAGCCGGAGGCCGGCGACGATACCGCCGCGCTGGTTCGCCGCGCGATCGACGCGCTGGAACACGCCCGCGCGAGCGACGGCGCGACCGTGCGGGTCGCCGCGCGGGAGGGGGCGGCGCCGCCCGACGAACTCGCGATCGACCTGCATCATGCGGTCGCGGCCGGGGAAATCGCGGTGGTGTTCCAGCCGCAGGTGGAGATCGCCACGGGCCGCATCGTCGGGGTCGAGGCGCTGGCGCGCTGGTCGCATCCGCGGCTGGGGTCGCTGGGCGCGGAGGAGTTGTTCGCCGCCGCCGACCGTGCGGACCTCGGCATCGCCTTGTCCGATCACATCCAGGAACTGGCGCTGGCGCGGGCGGCGGCGTGGCCGCGGTCCCTGGGTGCCCTGCGATTGTCGGTCAACCTCACTGCCGCCGACGTGACCCGCGCCGGCTTCGCGCGGCTGTTCCTCGACCGCGTCGACGCCAGTGGCTTTCCGCGCGGACGTTTAACGGTCGAGGTGACCGAGACCGGCATGATCCGCGAACTGGATGCCGCGGCGGCGCTGCTCGCCGAACTGCGCGGGGCGGGGTGCCGGGTGGCGATCGACGATTTCGGTACGGGCTATTCCAGTCTGGCTTATCTCAAGGCGCTGCCGCTCGATTATCTGAAGATCGACAAGGCGTTGGCGCGCGATATTGCCGGCAATCCTCGCGACCGCGTCGTCGTGCGAGGCGTGATCGAGATCGCCCGGGCGTTGGGCCTCGCGGTGATTGCCGAAGGGGTCGAGACGCCGCAGCAACTGGCCTTGCTGGCAGCGGAAGGATGCGGCTGGTATCAGGGCTTCCTGCGCGCCGGCCCGCTGGACGAGGCTGCGCTGGTGCGGATGGTGGAGGGACAATGATCGGTTCGTCGATGATGCTCGTGCTGGCTCCCGCCGCGATCGTGGCGCAGGCTCCCGCAGAAGACGGTGTCGGGAAGGCGATGGCGGAAAGCGCGGCGGGGTGGAACACCAACGATCTCGATCGCTTCCTGGCGGTGTATGCCGACGATGCGGTGTTCGTGACCGGTGACGGCGACGGCCTTGCGCGGGGCAAGGCAGCGATCGCGGCCCGGTACCGAAAGAACTATGGCGCGACCGGCAAGCTGCGCGGGACACTGAGTTTCAAGCCGCTGGTGGAGAAGGCGCTCGATCCGACGCACCGGCTGTACATCGCGCGTTGGACGCTGACCGGCGACAAGATCGAGACCGGCATGACGACGCTGGTGTTCGAGAAGCGCGGTGGCAAATGGCTGATCCTGAGCGACCATAGTAGCTGATCGGTAGGGGGCCACCCCGGGCAGTCGCGGCGGCGCTATATCCTGGCAGGCGGTTGGACTCATGTTGTCACCCTCTCCATCATGCCCGGACGAGTCCGGCATGACGCAGCAGGGGCGACGCGTTTGATCGCTTGTAATTAGGCACTGCGAGGTCGGATATCTTCCGCCTCTCACCCTGCCGTTTTCGCCAACCCCTTCGACAATTGCAGCGCGCCATGCAGTCGAGCCTTGGCGTCGGGCCACGCCCGGTTGAGGACAAGCTTGCCGTCCGGGCGCAGCTTCGCGACATCCTTCAGCCTGTCGACATAGGCCAGCAAGGCATCGATATTCGCGGGTTTATTGTCGTGGAAGCTGACGAGTACGCCCTTCGCGCCGACGTCCATCTTGGCGATGCAGGCCTTGCGCGCATTGAGCTTGATCTCGATGACGCGGATCAGATTGTCCGTCGCGTCGGGCAACGGCCCGAAACGGTCGATCAGCTCCGCCGCGAACGCCTCGATCTCCTGCGAAGCCTCCAGCTCGTTCAGGCGGCGATAGAGGCCCATCCGCAGGTCGAGATCGGGGACATAATCCTCCGGGATCAGGATCGGCGCATCCACGGTGATCTGCGGACTGAAGTCGCGCGGGCGATCGCGCAGGCCGCCGGCCTTCGCATCCATGATCGCCTCTTCCAGCATCGACTGGTAGAGTTCGTAGCCAACCTCCTTGATATGACCGGATTGTTCGTCACCCAACAAATTGCCGGCCCCCCGGATATCGAGGTCGTGACTGGCCAGCTGGAACCCGGCCCCCAGCGAGTCGAGATCGGAGAGCACCTTCAGCCGCTTCTCCGCGGCGTCGGTCATCTGCCGCTCCGGCGGAGTCACGAGATAGGCGTAGGCGCGCGTCTTCGCGCGGCCGACGCGCCCGCGTAGCTGGTAGAGCTGGGCAAGGCCGAAGCGGTCGGCGCGGTTGACGATCAGGGTGTTGGCGGAGGCGATGTCGATGCCGCTCTCGATGATCGTGGTCGATACCAGCACCTCGAACTTCTTGTCGTAGAAGGCGCTCATCCGCTCTTCGACATCGGTCGCACTCATTTGGCCATGCGCCACGACATAGCGGATTTCGGGCACCTCCTTCCTCAAGTAATCTTCGAGGTCCGGCAGGTCGGCAAGTCGCGGCGTCACGATAAAACTCTGTCCACCCCGATAATGCTCGCGCAGCAACGCCTCGCGCAGCACGACCGGGTCCCACGGCATGACATAGGTCCGTACCGCGAGGCGATCGACCGGCGGCGTCTGGATCACCGAGAGTTCGCGCAGGCCCGACATCGCCATCTGGAGCGTACGCGGGATGGGCGTCGCGGTCAGCGTCAGCATATGGACGTCCGCCCGCAACGCCTTCAGCTTCTCCTTGTGCGTGACGCCGAACCGCTGCTCCTCGTCGACGATGACCAGCCCCAGCCGCTTGAAGTCGATGTTCTTCGCCAGCAGCGCGTGCGTACCGATGACGACATCGATCGTGCCCGCCTCCAATCCGTCGCGCGTCGCCTTCGCCTCGCCCGCGGTGACGAGGCGCGACAGGCGCCCCATCTTCATCGGAAAGCCATCGAACCGGGCGCTGAAGTTGTTGAAATGCTGACGCGCGAGCAGCGTCGTCGGGCACACCACCGCGACCTGCTTGCCGGCCATCGCCGCGACGAAGGCGGCGCGCAAAGCCACCTCGGTCTTGCCGAATCCGACGTCGCCGACGATCAGCCGATCCATCGGCTTGCCCGCGGCAAGATCGTTCAGCACGTCGTCGATCGCGCGGTCCTGATCGTCGGTTTCCGAATAGGGGAAGCGGTCGACGAAGCTGGGGTAGCCCGCGGCGTCCGGCTCCATGACGTCGCCCTGATGCAGCGCGCGCTCGGCGGCGGTCCGGATCAGGTCGCCCGCGATCTCGCGGATGCGCTCCTTCATCTTCGACTTGCGACGCTGCCACGCCTCGCCGCCCAGTCGGTCGAGGCTGGCGCTTTCCTCGCCCGATCCGTAGCGGCTCAGGACTTCGAGGTTCTCGACCGGGACATACAGCTTGTCGCCCCCGGCATATTCCAGCGCGACGCAATCGTGCGGGCTCTTGCCGACCGGGACGGAGGTCAGCCCGACATAGCGGCCGATGCCGTGATCGGCGTGAACGACGAGGTCGCCCGGCGACAGCGTCGCGAGCTCGGCGAGAAACGCATCGGCGGACTTCTTGCGCTTGGTCCGGCGGACCAGCCGGTCGCCGAGCATGTCCTGCTCGGTCAATACGGCAACACCGGGGGCTGTGAAGCCGTGGTCGAGCGGCAGCACGACCAGCGCGACGCCGAAGCTCTTGGCGGTATCGGCGACGCCCAGCGCCTCCTGCCACGTCTCTGCCGTTTTTCCGCCCTTCAACCCGTGATCTTTCAACAGGTTGCCGAGGCGTTCTCGCGCGCCGATCGAATAGCTGGCGAGCACCGGCCTACGACCGTCCTTGCGCAGTTTCTCCAGATGCTCGACCACCGCTTCGTAGACGTTGGTCTGCGCGGCGCGCTCCGGGGCGAAGTCACGGGGGCCGTCGACCTCGAAGTCGAGGACGGTTTTCGACTCTGGCTCGTGATAGGGGGTCGTGACGTGCGTGGTCGCCGTATCCAGCGCGGCGCGCCACTCGTCGGCATCGAGGTATAGGGCCTTGGCGGGCAGGGGGCGATAGCTGCCCGGCTGCGCCGCCTCCGCGCGTTTACGGTTCTCGTAATAGTCGGCGATCGCCTCGAACCGGCTTTCGCCTGCGGCACCCGTGACGCCGTCGCGGACGATCACGGCCTCGGCGTCGAGATGATCGAACAGCGTTACCAGCTTGTCCTCGAACAGGGGCAGCCAGTGCTCCATGCCGGCGAGACGGCGACCGTCCGACACCGCCTGATACAGCGGATCGCCGGTCGCGGTGGCGCCGAACCTCTCGCGATAGCGCGTCCGGAAGCGCTTGATCGACTCTTCCTCCAGCAGCGCCTCGGACGCGGGCAGGAGCGTGAAGCCGTCGATGCGGCCGGTGGTGCGCTGGTCCAGCGGGTCGAAGGTGCGGACGCTCTCGATCTCATCGCCGAAGAAGTCGAGGCGCAACGCCTGTTCCTCCCCGCTCGGGAACAGGTCGACGATGCCGCCTCGAACAGCATAATCTCCTTGATCGTGAACGGTTTCCGTCCGGACATAGCCATTGGCTTGCAGGAGCGTGGCAAGATCGTCGCGGCCGATCCGCTCGCCCGGCGCGAGCGTCGCGACCAGCTGGCGGATGCGGAATGGCGTCAGCGCCCGCTGGGTGGCGGCGTTGACCGTGGTCAGCACCAGTTGGGGCGTCTTCGGCTTGGCCTGCAACCGGTGCAGTGCGGCGATGCGTTCGGCCATGATGCGCAGCGTGGGGGAGGCGCGATCATAGGGCAGGCAGTCCCAGGCGGGGAACTGCACCACCTCCAGATCGGGTGCGAAATAGGGTGCGGTTGCGGCGATCGCGCGCATCGCCTGATCGTCGGCGGCGACGAACACCAGCCGCGTCTTCGCCGCCCTTGCCAGATCGGCAAGCAGCGATGGGCGAAACCCGTCGGGAACGCCGGACAGGGCCAGCGGGGTCTTGGCGGTCAGGATCGTCTTCAGGTCGGGCATGGTATCTCCCCCCTCCCGATGCGGGAGGGGCTAAGTCATTTGGCGATGGGGACGTAGCCGAGCTGGCGCATCGCATGCATCATCGGGCCGTCCCATTGCGGCGGACAGGGGAGCGACCCGATCGCCCACGCCATGATGTCGACATCCTGTTCCTCCAGCAGCGTCTCGAACCAGTCGAGCTCGTCGGCAGTCCAGCCGGCGTGATGCGCGTCGAAGAAACCGCCGATCATCAGGTCGGCCTCCTTCGTACCGCGGTGCCAACTGCGGAATCGCAGACGCTTGATACGGGTTTCGTGATCCATAAGGCTCCCAACGGCGATAAGCCGGCGGGCGCTGGCGGCGCACGTCGGCTGGGGTATAGGAGCGTATCTAGTCATGCGCCCCGTTATCCTCAATCCGCTGTTCGCAGAGGTCACGTCGCTGAAGGGCGTCGGGCCGGCGCTCGCCAAGCCGCTCGATCGGCTCGGGCTGGTGCGCGTCGTCGATGTCGCCTTTCACCTGCCGACCGGCTGGGTCGACCGGGTTCCGCGCGAGGAGCTGGATGCCGCGGACGCCGGGCGGATCATCTCGATCGTGCTGACGCCGCGCAGCTATCGCGAATCGAACGGGCGTGGACCGACACGGGTCAACGCGTTCGATGCGGCGGGGAACGCCGTCAGCCTGACTTATTTCGGCGGACATCCCGGCTGGGCGAAGAAGCTGCTGCCGCTCGGCGAGCCGAAGCTGGTGTCGGGGCGGCTCGACCAATACGGCCAGGATCTCCAGATCGTACACCCCGAGCTGGCCGATCCGGGTGAGGTCCTGCGGGCGCGCGAGCCGATCTATCCCCTGTCCGAAGGCATCACGTCGCGGCGACTGTCGGGCTTCGTCGATCAGGCGATAGAGCGCGCACCGGCGCTCCCCGAATGGATCGAGCCGGGGCTGAAGGCGAAGCGTGACTGGCCCGACTGGCGCGAGGCGCTGGTCCGCATCCACGCCGATCCCGCCGACGCGACGGCGCGGGCGCGGCTGGCCTATGACGAGGTGTTCGCCAACCAGCTGGCGATGACGCTGGTGCGCGCCGACACGCGCAAGCGGCGGGGGCGGGCGCTGGCCGGCGACGGCCGGCTGCGCGACCTGTTGAAGCTGCCGTACAGCTTGACGGGCGCGCAGGCGCGGACGGTGCGGGAGATTGAGGGCGATCTGGCGCAGGAGGCACCGATGCTGCGGCTGCTTCAGGGCGATGTCGGGTCGGGCAAGACGCTGGTCGCGGCGATGGCGATGCTGGTGGCGGTGGAGGCGGGGGCGCAGGCGGCGATGCTCGCCCCGACCGAGATCCTTGCGCGGCAGCATTACGAGACGCTGCGGCGCACGCTCGCCGGGCTGCCGCTGGAAGTCGCGGTGCTGACCGGGCGCGACAAGGGGCGGGTGCGGGAGGCGACGCTGATGGGGCTGGCTGACGGATCGATCGATATCCTCGTGGGTACGCACGCGATCTTTCAGGAGGCGGTCGGCTATCGCGATCTGGCGCTGGTGGTGGTGGACGAGCAGCACCGGTTCGGTGTCGCCGAGCGGCTGATGCTGCAAGCCAAGGGCGCGCGCCCTCCGCACCTGCTGGCGATGACCGCGACGCCGATCCCGCGCACGCTGACGCTGGCGCAATATGGCGAGATGGACGTCAGCCGGCTCGACGAGATGCCGCCGGGCCGGCAGCCGATCGAGACGCGCGTCATATCGGAGGATCGGCTGGACGAGATGGTGAATGCGCTGGGTCGCCACCTTTCGGAAGGCGGGCAAGCCTATTGGGTGTGTCCGCTGGTCGAGGAGAGCGAGAAGTCGGATCTCGCTGCAGCCGAGGCCCGGGCGGAGGAACTCGGGCGGCGCTTCCCGGGCAAGGTCGGCGTCGTTCACGGCCGAATGAAGCCCACGGAGAAGGACGACGTCATGGCGGCGTTCTCGGCGGGGGCGCTGGGCGTGCTGGTCGCGACGACGGTGATCGAGGTCGGCGTCGACGTGCCGAACGCGACGCTGATCGTGATCGAGCATGCCGACCGTTTCGGGCTGGCGCAGCTCCATCAGTTGCGCGGACGCGTGGGGCGCGGCGGCGGTCTGTCGCGCTGCCTGCTGGTGCGGGGATCGTCGCTGTCCGAGACGTCGCGCGCGCGACTGGCGCTGATGCGGGAGACGAACGACGGCTTCCGCATCGCTGAGGAGGATCTACGGCTGCGTGGCGGCGGCGAGATGCTGGGAACGCGTCAGTCGGGCGAGCAGGGCTTCCGCCTAGCACCGCCCGATCTGCTGCCGGACTTGCTGCAATGCGCGCAGGACGATGCGCGGCTGCTGGTCGATCGCGATGGCGGTCTGGAGGGCGAGCGGGGGCAGGCGGCGCGGATTGCGCTGTACCTGTTCGAACGCGATGCGGGGGTGGCGCGGCTGCGGTCGGGCTAGCAGCATTGACGGGTTCGGCCCTTGCGGCCAACGATCGCGGTCATGGCTGCCCTGATCCCCATCCTGATCGTCCTGCTCGCCGGTGTTGGCGTCGCCGTGCAGCCGCCGACCAACGCCGCGCTCGCGAAGATATCCGGGTCGCTCTGGCTCGCTTCGCTGGTGTCGTTCGCGGTCGGTACGATGGTGCTCGCTGCGGGATGGGCCGCGCTGGACCGCACACCGCTCTCCGCCCTGAAGGGGGCGCCCGGCTGGGCGTGGGCCGGCGGGCTGTATGGTGCGTGCTTCGTCGCCGCCCTGGCCTATGCCGCGCCGCGGCTGGGCCTGGCCTCGACGTTGACGATCGCGGTCGCAGGGCAACTCGTCACGGCGATCCTGCTCGACCATTTCGGGCTGTTGGGCTTGAAGGTCGAGCCCGTCAGCGTGGCGAGGATCGGTGGTGTCGCGCTGGTCATCGCCGGTGTGCTGCTGGTCCGGCGTGGCTAAGTCGCTGACCCGGCGTCCCGAATTGTTACAAAGCCGTGACGGACCCGTATTGACCTGCCGTCATTAGAAGATCATGCAGGTATCCAGAGGGTCGGGCCGGGAGTGATCCTGCCGTCCTACCCAGCCTTCCCGATGTCCGTCGGGGGAAGCCGCCGGTCGCAAGATCGGCGGCTTGTTTCGTGTTCAGGCGCGGCGGATCGCCTGTAACAGCTGATGATAGTCGGACATGCCGATCATCCTTTCCAACCGGCAGCCGATGCGACCACCCAGCGACCAGCGGACCTCGGCGGCGACCTTTCCGACCCGCGGCAGCGTGATCTGGACGCGGTCGCCTTCGCCATATTCGCCGTCGACCCGGACCATCAGTCCGCGGGCGGAGACGTTGACGACCGTCGCCAGCCGCTCGACCCCATCCGTACACGCCAGACGGGTGCGGTGGATGACGTCGATGCGGGGTTCGCTGCGATCGTCTATGCTGGTGCGAAGGCCGGCGCTGTTCATTCTCGATCCTCGTCGCGTCGGCTGTCGCGACGCAGACTTCGTATACCGGTGCGAATCCTTACCGGACGTTAATCTGCATTACCCGGAACCAGCATTCCGTGATGCTTTTTACCCGCTGACAGCCGGCGGGGTGCCGTAACGGCGATCGACGCCGCTTCGTCGCCGATCGCCTCGCCGTCGACGCGCGCACCGCCGCCCGCGATCAGGCGCTTCGCTTCGCCCTTCGACTTCACGAGTCCGAGCCCGAGCAGCGCGTCGAGCACGCCGATCGATCCGCTCACCGTCAAGGTCGGCAGTGCGGCACCACCTGAACCCTCCTCGAACGTCCGGCGCGCAGTCTCGGCAGCCTCCTCGGCGGCGGCACGGCCGCGGCACATCGCCGTCGCCTCGTTGGCGAGCACCTTCTTCGCCTCGTTGATCTCCGCGCCGGGCAGCGCTTCCAGCCGGCGGATCTCGTCGAGCGGCAGGTCGGTAAACAGGCGCAGGAAGCGGCCGACATCGCGATCGTCGGCGTTGCGCCAGAACTGCCAGTAGTCGAAGTGCGGCAACTGATCCTCGTGCAGCCACACCGCACCCGACATCGTCTTGCCCATCTTGCCGCCGTCGGCGGTCGTGATGAGTGGGGTCGTCAAGCCGAACACGTCGGTGCCGTCCATCCGCCGCGCCAGTTCTATGCCGTTGACAATGTTCCCCCACTGATCGCTGCCGCCCATCTGCAACCGGCAGCCGGCACGGCGCGACAGTTCCAGGAAGTCGTACGCCTGCAAGATCATGTAGTTGAATTCGAGGAACGACAGCGACTGCTCGCGATCCAGCCGCAGCTTGACGGAATCGAACGACAGCATCCGGTTGACGGAAAAATGCTGGCCAACATCGCGCAGGAAAGGGATGTATTCCAGCGCGTCGAGCCAGTCCGCATTGTCGAGCATCACCGCGTCGGTCGGCCCGTCGCCAAAGGTCAGGAAGCGTTCGAAGATGCGCCGGATCGACGCGACATTGGCCTTGATCCCGTCCTCGCCCAGCAGCTTGCGCGCCTCGTCCTTGAAACTCGGATCGCCGATCTTCCCGGTGCCGCCGCCCATCAGCACGATCGGCTTATGGCCGGTCTGCTGAAGCCGGCGCAACAGCATGATCTGCACCAGGCTGCCGACGTGCAACGACGGCGCGGTCGGATCGAAGCCGATATAGCCGGGGACGATCTGCTTCGCCGCCAGCGCATCGAACGCCACGGCGTCGGTCTGCTGGTGGATGTAGCCGCGGTTGCCGAGGACGGTGAGCAGGTCGGACTGGTAGGACATGGCCGGCGGTTAGCAACTCGCGGGCGCGGCGTCACGTCCCGCGGATCCCGTCAGGTCTGCGGCAATTGCCCTTGCGGATTGACGGGCGTGCGGCCCTTGCGCAGTTCGAAATGCACCTCCGGCCGGTCGGCCGCGAAGCCGGTGTCGCCCGACAGCGCGATCGTCTGGCCGCGTTTCACGCTCTGGCCGCGGCTGACCAGCAGCTTCGAAGCATGGCCGTAGACGCTGGTCCAGCCGCCGCCATGCTTGATGATGACGAGGCCGCCCAGCGCCTTGATGCCGTCTCCGGCATAGGCGACGACGCCGTCGGCGGTCGCACGGATGGGCGTCGACAGCGGCACGGCGATCTTGATCCCGTCGCTGCGTTCGCCGCTGGCACCGGGGCCGAAGCGTTTGACGACGCGGCCGTCCACCGGCCAGCCGAAGCCGCCGCCCGCCAGCCGGACCGGTGGCGCGACCGGGGTGGTCGGCGGCAGCTTGCGCGTGGGGCGCGACACCGGCCGTGCGGGTGCCTGGTTCTGGGCGAGCGCCGGCTCGCCGCCGGTCAGGATGTCGTCGACGTCGAGCCTGAACGCCGCCGCGCGTTCGGACGCGCGCGATTGGCCGGCGGCGGTGCCGGGGATCACGATCCGCCGCCCGGCGCTGAGCGTGTACGGCTCCGTCAGCACGTTGGCGGAGACGATCCGCGACCATTCCACACCGTAGGCGCGGGCGATCGCGATGCCCGTCTCACCCGACCGGACGAGGTGATAGCGCCCCGCCGGGATGTCGAGCCGTTGCCCGATCCGCACCGTGTAGGGCGAGGTGATACCGTTGGCGCGCGCGATCGCGTCCAGCCCCGCGCCGGTGCGGTCGGCGATCCGGCGCAGCGTGTCGCCGGACCGCACGGTGTAGGTCGATGCCTCGACCTCCACTGCATCCGCCGCGACCGGGCGCGCTTCCCAGGCCGGCTTCGAACTGGCGGCTGGCAGCGCAACGGTGCCGACGCGGCGATCCGGCTCCTCCGCCGCGCCCAATGTATCTTGCGGCGGTTCGTCGGGCACCGGGCCGGCGACCGGTTCCGCAGGTCGTTCGGCAGGCCCTCCGAATGGCGGCGTCCTGTAGGAGGCAGGCGGCTCGACCTGCGGGATGCAGCCGGCGAGACCGACCGCGATCAGCAGGAGCGCCCGCGTCCGCATCGCTCAGCGATACGCCCGTTCGAGCATCGCGAGCGACGCTGCGTGCGTCATGTCCAGATGCAGCGGGGTGACGGAGATATGGCCGTCCGCCACCGCCGCCAGATCATCGTCGCTGCCGGGGCGATGCTCCGTCACGCCCAGCGCGAACCAATGATAATCATAGCCGCGCGGATCGGTGTTGGTGACGATCTTCAGCCGTCCGTAATCGCGCAGGCCCTGCGGGGCGACGCGGATGCCCTTCACCGCGTCGACCGGCACGGCCGGAAAGTTGACGTTGACCAGCGTGCGCGGCGTCATCGGCGCGTCGATCAGGGGCCGCAGCACGCGTTCGCCCCACGCCTCCGCCACCCCGAACGGCACTGAATCGCCCAGCCCGTCGCGGCTATAGACCTGACTCAGCGCGATCGATCGGATCCCGGCCAGCGCGCCCTCCATCGCGGCGGAAACGGTGCCTGAATAGGTCACGTCCTCGCCCAGATTGGCGCCGCGATTGACGCCCGAGAGGATCAGGTCGGGCGGCGTATCGGCCATGATCTTCGCCACCGCCATCATCACCGCGTCGGTCGGCGTTCCCGCGACCGCGAAGCGCTTCTCGCCATGACGACGTACCCTGAGCGGCTTGGTCAACGTCAGAGAATGGCCGGCGCCCGACTGCTCGTCGGCGGGCGCGACGATCCAGACGTCGTCCGAGAAGGCGGCGGCGATCCGCTCCAGCACCTTCAGGCCGGGGGCATGATACCCGTCGTCGTTGGTCAGGAGGATGCGCATCAGCGCGCCGGCTCCAACACCGTCAGACCGCCCAGATAGGGCTGCAACACCGCCGGGACCGCGACCGAACCGTCCGCCTGCTGGTAATTTTCGATCACCGCGACCAGCGTGCGCCCGACCGCGAGCCCGGAGCCGTTGAGCGTGTGCACGAACTGCGGCTTGCCGCCTTCCGGGCGATAGCGGGCGTTCATCCGGCGCGCCTGAAAGTCGGTGCAGGTCGAGCAGCTGGAAATCTCGCGATACCGCGCCTGACCGGGCAGCCAGACCTCCAGATCATAGGTGCGCGCAGCCGAGAACCCCATGTCGCCGCTGCACAACAGCATTCGGCGATAGGGTAGCTCCAGCGCTTCCAGCGCTCCCTCGGCGGCGCGGGTCATGCGCTCGTGTTCGGCATCGGACGCGTCGGGCGTCACGATCGACACCATCTCGACCTTGTCGAACTGGTGCTGGCGGATCAGCCCGCGCGTATCGCGCCCCGCGGCGCCCGCTTCCGAGCGGAAGCATGGCGTCAGCGCGGCAAGGCGCAGCGGCAGTTCGCCTTCGACCAGCACGCGCTCGCGAACGAGGTTGGTCAGCGAAACCTCGGCGGTCGGGATCAGCCACCGGTCGTCGGTTGTCCTGAACAGGTCCTCCGCGAACTTCGGCAGCTGGCCGGTGCCGAACAGGGCCTCGCTGCGCACGAGCACGGGCGGCGCAACCTCTTCATACCCGTGCTCAGCGACGAGGCGGTCGAGCATGAACTGGCCGAGCGCGCGGTTCAGGCGGGCGATGCCGCCGCGCAACAGCGTGAAGCGGGCACCCGCGATGGCAATCCCGGCCTCGAAATCCATGCCCAACGCGGGACCGATCGCGTCATGCTCGCGAACGTCGAAGTCGAACGCGCGCGGGGTGCCCCATTCGGACACCAGTCGGTTATCGTCCTCGTCCTTGCCCTCCGGGACGTCGGCGGCGGCGCGGTTAGGGATGGCGGCGAGCGCGGCGTCCAGCTCCGCGCCGATCGCGCGTTCTTCCTCTTCCAGTTGCGGCAAGCGCGCTTTGAGGTCGGCGACCTCCGCCATTAGCGCCGTGGCGCGGACCTCGTCCTTCTGCGCCTTGGCTTGGCCGATCTGCTTCGACAGGTCGTTGCGGCGGGTCTGCGCGTCCTGCGCGGCGGCGGTGGTGCGGCGACGGCGCTCGTCCAGCGCGACCAGCCACTCCGCCTGCGCAGGCAAGGCCCGACGAGCAAGGGCGGCGTCGAAAGCGGCGGGATCGTCCCGAATGGCGCGGATGTCGTGCATGGCGCGGGGCTATGCCGGGCGCGGGGAAGCCACGCAAGACGGGCGTCCGACTGCGCGGGCGAACGTACTTGGGCAAGGGACCGGCAACCCTCTCGCCGCGGCCGGCGTTACACCCTCCAGAGGCACGATAATCAGGAGATGAGACGATGCAGGTTCCCCACAACGCGTTCGTGCTCGTGGCCGACGGTCGCAAGGCGCTGTTCTTCCGCAACGAGGGCGATGCCGAATTCCCGAACTTGCAGGTCGAACATGCGCAGGAGCATGTGAACCCCGCCGATCGCGACCAGAAGACGGATGCCGCTGGCGGTGCGCGCTCGACGCAGACCGGTGCGGGTGCCCCCGCGGTGGCGCAGGGTGGCAGCAACCACGCATCTGGCGGTGGCGCGCAGTTCGCCCCGTCGCGTGGGTCGATGGGCGAGACCGACTATCATCAGCAGGAGGAAGACCGCTTCGCCGCGGAAACCGCCGACATGCTCAAGCGCCGGGCGCTCGCGAACGAGTTTGAATCGCTGATCATCGTCGCGCCGCCGAAGACGCTGGGCGAACTGCGCAAGCATTACCACAAAGCGGTCAGCGACCGTCTGACAGGCGAACTGGCAAAGGACCTGACCGGGCATGCCGTGCCCGATATCGAGCAGGCGCTGCGGTCGGCGTAGCCGCTCGGCGCGACGGTACCACACTCAAAAAGGGCTCCCGTCGTGCGCGGGAGCCCTTTTTCTATGTCAGCGGATCAGGCGGCCTGCGGCTTGGCGCGGCGGTGACGTGCGACGAGCGCGACGGCCGCTGCACCGAACAGGAGGACCATCGGGGGGGCCGGAACAGGTGTGGGCGGGCCGCCGCTGGAGCCGGTGCTGCCCGATGCGCTGCTGGCGGACGAGGCCGACGAGGCGGAAGAGGCGCTCGACGCCGACGATGCGCTGGACGCGCTCGAGGCCGAGGAGGCGCTGCTCGCGGACGACCCGTTGGACGACCAGCCGCCGCTGGAACTCCACCCGCCGCTCGACGACCAGCCGCCGCTCGACGACGGATGGCCGGGTTTGCCCGGATAGCCGCTGCTGCCCGAGGCGGAACTGGCGCTGGAGGCCGAACTCGCACTCGACGCCGAACTGGCGCTGGACGCCGAGCTGGCGCTGGAGATGCCGGAGGAGGTGGAAACCCCCGACGACGTGGACACGCCCGACGAGGTCGAAACCCCGGACGACGTGGAGACACCGGATGAGGTCGACACGTTGCCGCTCGATGTGGAAACACCCGAGGATGTCGACACGCCCGACGAGGTGGAGACATTCCCGCTCGAGGTAGAAACGTCGCCGGAGCTCGACACGCTGCCCGACGAGGTCGACACGTTGCCCGACGAGCTGGAGACGCCGCCGGTCGAACTCGAGACATTGCCCGAACTGGAGCTGGAGATGACGTTGCCGCCGGAGCTGGTGGACGAGATGACCACCGAACCGCCGCCACCGCCGCCACCAAAGCCGAAGCCGCCGCCAAATCCGCCGCCGAAGCCGGGACTGCCACCGAAGCCGCCACCGATCACCGCCGGCGCGAAGCCGCCACCGCCGCCGATGAACGGGCTGCCCATCGGTTCGGGGATCGGAACGGGCGGCGATTGGGTGGAGACGGTGACGACCGCGGGCGCGCAGGTCGTGGTCGTGCGGGTCGTGACGCGGCGGACGCGCGGCTTGCTGGCGACCTGGCGATGGGCGACTCGCTTGACCATCTTCTGCTTGGAATAGGCGACGCGTTGCGGACGCTCGGCGACATGAACAGCGCCGCCGCCGATCACGGCTCCGCCGCAGGCGCAAGCGCAGAGTTTTGCAAGAGCCATCCGCACAGACATAAGATCGGTCGCTTTCCCGTTTGCGTCGCAACCAAAGCCCGGACACCCGGGATTCGGCGGCACCTATCCGCTGTGCGAGTAAGGGGGCCAACAAACTCTTAAGCGCAATCGCGTTAACCACGATTTGGCGGAGTTTTGCTCCGGAACGACCGCATGGATCATGCTTCGCGGGGTTAACGTGCCACAATGATACAGCGCAGACCTCGTAACCACTGTGGCACCTACGCAGCGCCGCTAGAGCGTGGTTTTCCCGCCACATCAGTTTGAAAACACGGACCCGGTTTCTTCACCGTCCGCTTGTGAGGCGTTCGATCCGCTACTATAGGCGCATCGATATTTGGGGGCGACCCGATGCCGCGAGCAAACATGCCGCGCACGATGGGTCGAAGGAGAGTGGGGCATGGCGACCGTGTTGAATCGCGTGGATGAGCTTCCCTCCGGTCTGGGCGCGGCGAACGATGCCGACGGCTACAGACCCACGGCCGACGAGCCGTTCATGAGCCTGCGTCAGCAGGCATACTTCCGTGACAAATTGCTGTGCTGGAAAGAATCGATCCTGCTGGAGGCGCAGGGGACTCTCTCGCAGCTTCAGGTCGACTCGCTGCGCGAGGCGGACCTGACCGATCGTGCATCGAGCGAGACCGACTGGTCGATTGAGTTGCGGACGCGGGACCGGCAGCGCAAGTTGATCAGCAAGATCGATGCGGCGATCCGGCGGATCGACGAGGGCGAATACGGGTATTGCGAGGTTACCGGCGAGCCGATCAGCCTGGGTCGGCTGGAGGCGCGGCCGATCGCGACGATGACGGTCGAGGCGCAGGAGCGGCACGAGCGTAACGAGAAGGTTTCCCGCGAGGATTAAGCTGTCCCGAAGCGGGACGCTTCAGGGATCGCGGGCGCTCATTTTAAGGATTTGGCGACGTTCTGCCGGGTACGCGGACGCTCGGTCAGGTCATACGGGCGCATGTGAATATGGACGGCATCTCACGCGAGTGGAACGGAGCGGAGCCGGACGCGCATCATGGCAGTAGCGGGGATGCCGATAGCGGGTCGGGCTCCCGGCAGCGGCATCGCGACAGCCTGTTGCTCAGCGCCCGCCTGAAGATCGGCGACGATCCGACCGTATTTGACGTTCGCATCCGCAACCTGTCGGCCGGGGGCCTGATGGCGGAGCATCCGGCGCGGGTCGCCGCGAGCACACCGGTATGGCTGGACATGCGCGGTGTCGGCGCGGTCACCGGCAAGGTGGCGTGGTGCGCCGAGGGGCGGCTGGGCATCGCCCTGGACCAGGCGATCGACCCGCAACTGGCGCGGAAACCGATCGGCGGCGGCACGACGACGCCCTTCTATGCCAAGCCGCTACCCCGCCGCTGAAGCGGGCGAGGCAGGGCTTGCGATCACCGGCTCTACAGCCCGGCGATCTCTTCCTTGAGCTTGAGTTTCTGCTTCTTGAGTGCGGCCAACGTCACAGCATCGGGAAGCGGCCGGTGCTCTTCTTCGGCGATGCGCCGATCAAGCGTGGCATGCTTGCCCTCGAGGGCTGTCTGATGCGCGGTCGACTGCATGGGCAGGGTCTCCTTTGCTAACGGGGAATGGAGTAAACCACGCACGCGTGGTTTTGTCGCCATGCGATCGAAACCGATTGCGATGTTCCGTGCGCGATCGTCCGTCGGCCGTTTCCACGGGCCGCTTTTCCGTTACAGAGAGCCAATCGGACGGGGTTGGGGACGCAAGTGGACGATACGCAACTGATCGCCAGGCTGGACGTGCTGCGGCAGGACCATCGCGACCTGGACGCCGCGATCGCTGCGCTGGCGATCGTCCCGGTGCCCGACCAGCTCCAGCTCGCACGCTTCAAGAAGCGCAAGCTGCGGCTGCGCGATGAGATTGCGATGCTGGAAGACCAACTGGTCCCCGACATTATTGCTTAACGCGCGACTTCGGGACGCACGGCGCGCGCGTAGGGCATGGTCGCGTCACGCCGCTCGTGTAAATTATCCGTCATGACCCGCACCACGCCTGATTCGCGGCTCGATCGCCGCTTCGTCGATGCGCTCTACACCGACGCGATGTTGCTGGCCGACGAAGTGCGCGCGTATTTCGACGAGGCCGGCCGGGAGGAGCGGGAGTCGCTCGATCCGTTCGCCCGCGTGACGTTTTCGTGCGAGTCGCTGAAGGTGACGACACGGCTGATGCACGTCATCGCATGGCTGATGACGCAACGCGCGGTCGAGGCGGGCGAACTCACCCCGCGGGCCGCCGCCGATCCGTCTCGCCGGCTGGGCGATGCTCCCGCTCATGATGCGGACGTCGCGGCGACGTTGCCGCCGCGGGCAGGGCGCCTGATTGCGGCAAGTGCGGCGCTGCACCGCCGCGCTGCGGCGATGGACCGGACGCTGGCGGGTGACGTGCCGACGGCGGCGTGTGGCGTGCATTCGTTGCAGCGGCGGTTGGCTGCGTCGTTTTAGATCGGCTGACGGCAGTAAGGCGGATTTCGGTGGTGGGTCACCGGTGGAGAGGCCCCACCCCAACGCTCCCCTGAAGGGGAGGGAGTAGAAAGGAGGCATGCCGTTGAGGGGAGAGCGATCCGCATCAATCCCCTGAAGGCGAAAATAAGGAGGGGAACGGGGTCGGGCAGGGGTTCCAGCCGTCAGGCGCCGATGCGCGCCCTTGCGGTGTCGTACTCCGCCTGCATCCGGGCAACGCGCGCTGCGACCGGTTCGACTGCGTCGATGACGCCGATGCCTTGGCCTGACCCCCATATGTCGCGCCACGCCTTGGCCTTGCTGCCTTCGCCGCCGTTGCTCTGGCCGAAGTTCATCGTCTTGTAGTCGCCCTCCGGCAGGGCGTCCGGGTCGAGGCCGGCCGCCTCGATCGAGCCGCGCAGATAGTTGCCGTGAACGCCGGTGAAGAGGCTGGAATAGACGATGTCCTTGGCGCGCCCGTCGACGATACCCTGTTTGTAGGCCGCGTCGGCGTTGGCTTCGTCGGTGGCGATGAAGGCGGAACCGATATAAGCTAGGTCCGCACCCATCGCTTGCGCCGCCAAAACCGCGCCGCCGCTGGCGATCGACCCGGACAGCGCCAACGGTCCGTCGAACCACTGCCGGATTTCCTGGATGAGTGCGAACGGCGATTGGCGGCCGGCATGCCCGCCGGCACCAGCAGCGACCGCGATCAGGCCGTCCGCGCCCTTCGCGACCGCCTTGCGGGCGAAGGTGTCGTCGATGACGTCGTGGAGCGTGATGCCGCCCCAACCGTGAACGGCGGCGTTCAGGTCTTCGCGCGCGCCCAGTGACGTGATGACGATCGGCACCTGCCATTTGGCGCAGGTGATGAGATCGGCCTCCAACCGGTCGTTCGAGCGGTGGACGATCTGGTTCACGGCGAACGGCGCGGCGGGGGCATCGGGATTGGCGCGGTTGTACGCGGAGAGTTCCTCGGTGATCCGGTGCAGCCATTCGTCGAGCATCGCAGAGGGGCGCGCGTTGAGGGCCGGGAACGAGCCGACGATGCCCGCCTTGCACTGCGCGATCACGAGTTCCGGGCCGGAAATCAGGAACAGCGGCGAGCCGATGACCGGCAGGCGGAGGCGATCGAACAGGGCGGGAAGCGTCATGCGGCGAACCTTGGCGGGACGAGACGATGCTGTCCAGCGACCACCCGTTGAAACCCGCTCCGGATGGCGTATGACACGCACCATACACCGAATAGGGGATTCTGTTTCATGAAGCTCGCCGTCGCAGCCCTGCTGTCGCTGTCTGTGTCCGCGCCGGCGCTCGCCGCCGCTACGTCTTCCGGGCAATTGCCACGCAACGTCGTGCCCGTGCTGTACGATATCAGCGTGCGGCCGGATGCCAAGACGCTGACCTTTTCGGGGGCGGAGACGGTGACGGTCGACGTGCGGGAAGCGACCCGCACGATCGTGCTGAACGCCGCCGATCTCGACGTGACCAGCGCGACGTTCGACGGCAAGCCCGCGAAGATCGCAATGGACAAGGACGCGCAGACGCTGACCCTGACGCTGGCGGCACCGGCGACGGTGGGTCGCCACGCGGTGGCGTTCCAGTGGACGGGCAAGATCAGCCAGTCGGCATCGGGCTTCTTCGCGATCGATTACAGCAATGCGGACGGCACGCCGGCGCGCATGCTAGCGACCCAGTTCGAGGCCCCGGACGCGCGCAAGTTCGCACCGATGTGGGATGAGCCGTCGTTCAAGGCGCGGTTCCGCCTGACGACCACCGCGCCCGCGGGGCAGCTGGCCTATTCCAACATGCCCGCCAGCAACGTGGCGAAACAGGCGGACGGGTCGCAACTGTACAAGTTCGGCGAGACGCCGCTGATGTCCAGCTATCTGCTGTTCCTCGGCATGGGCGATGTCGATCGCAAGACGGTGAAGGGCGGGCCGGTCGAGATCGGCGTCATCACCCGCAAGGGGGTGGTCGATCAGGGCGATTACGCGCTGGGCGCGGCGAAGCGGCTGCTCGCCTATTACAACGACTATTTCGGCCAGCCCTATCCGCTGCCGAAGATGGACATGATCGCTGGTCCGGGGTCCAGCCAGTTTTTCGGCGCGATGGAGAATTGGGGGGCGATCTTCTATTTCGAGCCGACCCTGTTGTTCGACGCGGCCCGCACCGCGGAGAGCGGTCGTCAGCAGGTCCATAGCGTCGTTGCGCACGAAATGGCGCACCAGTGGTTCGGCGATCTCGTCACGATGGGCTGGTGGGACGACCTGTGGCTGAACGAGGGCTTCGCGAGCTGGATGGAGGGCAAGGCCACCAGCGTTCTGAACCCGACGTGGAAGGCCGATGCGGTCGCCGTCGCCTATGAGCGCGAGGGCGCGATGCAGCTCGACGCGACGGCGGCGACCCACCCGATCATCCGCCACGTCCAGACCGTCGACGAGATCGGTCAGGCGTTCGACGGCATCACCTACTCCAAGGGCCAGGCCGTCATCGGCATGATGGAGTCGACGCTGGGCGAGGTGAAGTTCCGTGACGGCATCCGCCGTTACATGGCGAAATACAAATACGGCAACACCGTTACCGATCAGCTCTGGACCGAGTTGTCGGCCGCGGCGGGCCGGGACGTGACGAAGATCGCGCACGACTTCACGTTGCAGGGCGGCGTGCCGCTGGTGACGATGGCCGGCGCGCGCTGCGCCGGGGGCGTGACGACGGTGTCGCTGTCGCAGGGGCGCTATGGCCTCGACGCGCCGTCGAAGACCGCGCAGACGTGGCACGTACCGCTGGTCGTCGCGACGGTCGGCGGCGGCAGCACCAGCGCCGTCGTATCGGGCGCACAGGTGACGCCGGTGAAGGTCAAGGGTTGCGGCACCGTGGTGCTCAACCGCGGCAAGGGCAGCTACACGCGCGTCCTGTACGACGAGGCCGGGCATTCCGCGATCGTGCGCGACTATGCGAAGCTGACGCTGGAGGACCGGGTCGGCACGCTCGGCGACGATTTTGGACTGGCGCTCGGTGGCTATCAGGACCTGACCCGCTATTTCGCGGTGCAGGACCGGGTGAATGCCGGCTCCGATCCGCTGGAATGGTCGGTCGTGGCGTCGAAGCTGGGCACGCTGACCGGTCTGTTCGACCAGACTCCGCTGGAGCAGCCGCTGCGTACCAAAACCAACGCGATGCTGTCGCCGGTGCTGGCGCGGATCGGTTTCGAGGCGCGGTCGGGCGAGGAGCCGCTGGCGAACAACCTGCGCGAGACGCTGGTCGGGCGGTTGGGCTCCAATGGCGATCCGATGGTCGTCGCCCGCGCCCGCAGCTATGTCGCGCAGCTTGCGACGAACCCGACGGCGATCCCGGCATCGATCCGCCAGCCCATCCTGTCGACCTATGCCATCAACGCCACGTCGGCGGAGTGGGATCAGTTGCTGAAGCTGATGCAGGCGGAGCGGTCGCCGGTGGTGAAGAACCGCTACGTCTCGTTGCTGGGTGCGGCGCGCGATCCGGCGATCGGTCAGCGCGCGCTGGACCTGATCAAGACGGACGCGCTGACGCCGCCGCAGAAGGCTAGCCTGTTGCGGTCGGTCGCGGGCCGTCACCCCGATCTGGCATTCGACTGGGCGATCGCGAACCGCGAACTGGTCGACACCTTCGTCGAGCAGAGCCAACGCGGCGGCTATGTCGCCGGGCTGGGTGGCGGATCGAACGATCCGGCGATGCCGGGCAAGATCCAGGCCTATGCCGACAAGTATCTGCCGGAGCCGGCGCGCAAGCCGGCGCAGCAGACGATCCAGCTGATCGGCGTGCGCAAGGCGGCGGCCGAGAAGTTACGTCCGGGTACGCAGGCTTGGCTGGGTTTGTAAGAGCTTAGTTATTCGATGCGCCGAGGAGGGGAGTAGCGGGATGCCGCTACTCCCCTTTGTCGTATCCGTGGTATGACTCGGTCGGGGGAGACAAGGTCATGGACAGGATTACGGCCAGTGTCGGCACCGGCAGCGCGAACCTTGCAGACGACGTAGCGCTGGTCCGGCGGTTGCTACGCCGGCACGCCCGCTGGGTGCAGCCGCTGTCGCCCCCTCCGGAGCAGGGCCCGTTCGACGCGGAGCTGGACCGTGCGATCCGTGCGTTTCAGGCGAACGGTGCGGCGCTTGCCAAGCCGGACGGCGTGATTTCGCCGAGTGGCTATACGTTCAAGGCGCTGGACAAGGCGGTCATCGCGGGACCGCGGCACCGGGTGTTCACGCCCTTCTGCTGGGCGCATATCGATGACGGGCTGACCGCGCAGGATTACGAGGCGGCGGCCAAGACGCTGGGGGCGGATGCCGCTGCGATCCGGGCGGTGGCGGACACCGAAACGAAATCGTCGAGTTGGGACAATGTCGGGCGGCCCACGATCTTGTTCGAACGACATTATTTCTCACGCCTCACCCAAGGTGCGTTCGACCGCAGCCATACGGATATCTCGGCGAAATCGGCGGGCGGCTACGGCAAGTTCGCTGCGCAGTATCCGAAGCTGATCCGGGCGGCGATGCTGGACGAGGATGCCGCGCTGCGGTCGGCATCCTGGGGCAAGTTCCAGATCATGGGCGACAATTTCAAGGCGTGCGGATTTACGAACGTCGCATCGTTCGTCGATGCCATGCTGGAGGGGGAACGTCGCCACCTTGCAGCGTTCGTGTCCTTCATCGGGGCGGACGGGCGCCTGAAGACGGCGCTTCAAAAGCGCGAATGGGCAACGTTCGCTAGGATCTACAATGGACCCAAATACGCCGACAATGCGTATGATACGAAGATGGCCGATGCTTATGCCGCGTTGACGAAGCGATGAGGGTGGTCATTTTGATGGCCGTCTGTGGACTGATGTCGGACGCGACGTCGCTTGTCGCAGCCGTGTCGCGCGGGCGCGCCGTCCACCCGGCCGTAACGCTGAAACTGCGAGGTTTGCCGCCGCTGGTCGTGCGGTCGATCCGGTATGAGCCGCCGCCGGGTCAGTCCCCCTTCAACTCCCCCTACCGCTGCCGCGTCACCCTGACCACGCCGGGGCGTGGGGCGGTGACGGTGGAGACGATCGGGATCGGCAATACCGAAACGGTGTCCTGCGATGGGCTGGCCGCGGTCGGCGTCGTGCCGGGACCGATGCCGCGCATCGGGTTCGTCTATGACACATCGTCCCCGAACGCCTCCGGGCGCACGCCCGTCGTGGTGGCGTTGGACCGGCGATCGGGCCGGTGGACCGTCGACGACGCGCTGTCGCTCGGGCTGGTCGACCGGATGGGAACGATGACCATCCCCGCGATGCGCCGGGCGCTGGCGACACGCTGACCGATCTACGCGGCGGCGGCGACCGGCGTGGCGATGAAGGTCAGCAGCGCGTCGAGCGGGAGAGGCCGGCTGATGTGATAGCCCTGGATCATGTCGCAGCCGGCGGCGCGCAGGAATTCCAGGCATTCGGCGTCCTCCACCCCCTCCGCCACGACCTTCAGACCGAGATCGTGGGCCAAGTCGATCGTGGAGCGGACCAGCACCGCGTCGTTGCGGTTCTGATGCGCGAATTGCACGAAGCTGCGATCGATCTTGAGTTCGTTGAGCGGCAGTTGTCGTAGGTAGGTGAGGGTCGACTGGCCAGTGCCGTAGTCATCCATCGACACGGCAATGCCCAGTTCTCGGTAGCGCCGCAGCGCCGCGACCGCCTTGTCGGGATCGGACATCGCCGCCGATTCGGTGACCTCGAAGATCAGCAGTGACGTCGGGATCGCGGATCGCTCCAGCAGCCGTTCGATCGCCGCGTTGAAGGCGGGTGCCGAGAGCAGCTTGGCGGAGATGTTGATCGCGGCGGCGAGATCGGGGCCCAGCCCGCGCCAGTTCGCGATGTCGGTCAGGACTCGCTCCACGACATACAGCGTCAGCGGCGCGATTCGATCGGTCTGCTCGGCGAGGGGGATGAACAGGTCGGGGCCGACGAAGCCGCGTTCGGGATGACGCCAGCGCACCAGCGCCTCGACGCTGGTGGGACGACCCTGCGCGAGCGACAATTTGGGCTGGTAGAAAACCTCGATCTGACCGGCGGCGAGGGCGTCATCGAGTTCGCCCATCAGCGACACCTGCCGCTCGATCTGGTCGAGATTGGTGGCGGCGCGACGCCAGAACACACCCTCGCGCTGGGCGGCGTCGGCGGCGAGCATGCCGTCGGCGACCTGCCGCTCGACCTCGCCGACCTCCGCCAGCCCGATCGCCACGCCGACGTCGATCCGCCGCCCGCCCACCTCGACCGGTTGCAGCAGGATCGAGCGCAAACCCTGAAGCTGCCCCTCCGGCTCGGCTCCATCGGCTATGACGAAGCCGAGATGGTGGCGGTCGAGGCGGTAGACGGTGGCGTTCGCGCTCATCAGGCGCAGTCGCTCCGCGGTGCGGACGACGGCGTCGGCGAGCGACTGGCGGTCGAGGACGGCGGCAAGGCTGTCGATGTTGACCAGCCGCGCGACGACGAACGCCCCGTCCGTGGTGACGGGCAGCGCGTGGCGATTGGGCAGCCCGGTCGCCTCGTCGGTGGTGCGCTGAGCCTGGAAGCGGCCGGCGACGTGCCGCACCGCCGCGCCGAGCGTGGCGACCAGCAGGATCGCGAGTGCCCCCGCCAGGGGATACAGCGTGCTGAAACCGTGCTGCGCGATTAGGACCGCAGTGATGATGACGGTACCGGCCGCGATGCCACCACCGAGAACGGCGCGCATCGACCGGAGGGCGAGCACCCAGGTCGCCAGCAACAGCGCGAGCAGCGTGGGGGTCAGACCATCGCCGACCGCCGGTACGCCGGCCAGAAGCGTCTCTGCCGCCAAAGCCTGAACCACGACGCCGGGCAGGACGCCCCAGACGGGGACCGCATACCGATCGCCCATCTCGATCGCGGTCGCGCCGATCAGGACGTTGCGGCCGCGTACGGCGGCGGCATCGAACCGGCCACGCTCGACCGCGACGAAGCTGAGGCGCGGGATCGTGTCGGGATCGATCGCCATGTCGATTGGGAAGGTCCGGTCGGCAGTCCCCGGCCGGCCGGCGATATAAGCCGAGAGCGAGGGGCGGGGGACGCCGGCGGTCATCGTCGCCAGCGGCATCGCGCGGACGACGCCATCGCTGTCGGGGGCGATGCTGACGGAGGCGAGGGCGACATGCTGACGCAGGGCAGGAATCGGCAGCGCATCGATGGTCCGCGTGCTGCCCGCGCCGGCCTGTTGTCCAAAGGTCGGGAGCGTCACCAGCCCGTCGGCGCGCGCGAGAGCCGCCGCGAAGGCCGTGTCGCCGGCGGTGTCCGAACCGGACGAGAAATCGACGTCGAACACGACCGAGGCGGCGCCCGCCCGGCGCATGGCATCGACGACGCGGGCATAATGGGCGCGGGACCAGGGGTAACGCTGAATCGCTGCTACACTGGCGGCGTCCATTTCCACGATCGCGACTCCGCCGCTGGCGCTGCGGGTCGCCGCCTCGAAGCGGAGCGTGTCGAGCATATGGTCGGCGGTATCGCCCAGGCGGGTCGCACCGACCCCGACTCCGATCGCCAGCGCAATGCCGAGGATCGCCCATGAGGAGGCGCGGGCCCGCCGAAACAACGCAAAAGGTGAGCGAGCGAACATGGGCGAGTCGATCAGAAGCTGCGCGACAGACGGAACGACAGGCGCGGGCGGCGATTGCGCGTGTCAAACCGGTCGGCGTTCAAGGGTACCGCCACCTCGATCATCCCGTCGAGGCGCGCGAACAGGCCTGCGCGGATGCCCGCGCCGCTCGACACGAGCGACCCGCCGCCGACACCGTTGCGCCAGTTACCGACGGTGCCGCCATCGACGAACGCATAAAGCTGCGCCCGCTCGACGACGCCCGGCGCGATCCGGCCAAGGTCGCCGCGGACTTCTGCCGAGCCGAGGATACCGTTGTCGCCGGTACGTTCCGCATAATCATAGGCGCGACCGAAGGATGGGCCACCCGCACCGATTTCTGCCGTGGCGAGCAGGGGGCGGGAGGCTAGCTGACCAGAGGAGGCGAGAACGAGGCTGATCGGGCCGGACAGCGTATGCGTCCAGTCGATCGTGTAACCGATCGTTGCGAACCGCGCGTCACCGTCGCGCCGGGAGATCCGCGCATCCCCCTCGTGACTGACACCCGATAGCGGCAGTCCGCCGACTACCGATGCCTCTGCACGCAGCACGCCGCCGCCGACGCGAGCCGCACCGTTGAGCGAGCCGGTCAGCGTCGCCAGCCGGTCGTCGCGCAGCAGCACGCCTGCCAGCGTCTGCCGGATCTGGATCGCCCTGAACTCCAGCGTGCTCCACAGGCTGCGTGCGCGGCTGCGGATCAGGGGGCGAGCATAGGCGGCGGAAAGGTCGACGCTTTTGCCGACGACATCCAGGCGGGCGAGCGAGGCACCGGGATTGGAACGACCATAGGAGCCGGATACCGACAGAATCGATCCGTCATTCGCCACGGGGGCGGCGTAGCGGGCGCGCAGGAAGGCGAATTCCGACGGGTTCAACGGCGTTTGCGCCGCGATCAGCGACAACTCGTCTCCCGGACCGGCCAATCCGCGCAGGCTGGCGAGCATCGTCGACCGGATCGGGCCGACCTCGCGACTGCCGCGATTGTCGACCTGGACATAGGCGCTGGCGCGATCCTGCGCGATTGTGACGAGCAGGATGCCGAAGCCGTCCTGGCGCGTGTAGCGGTTGCTCTTCACCGTCACGCCGGCGATGTCGCTGACCAGCAGGATCGCGCGTTCGAGTTCGGACCGCCGCACGCCACGCCCCGTGACCAGCGCCCGCGTCAGTAGCCGATCGGCGACCGGATTGATCGCACCGATCACGCGCACCGCATCGACACGGCCATCGTCCAGCGTGACTCGCAGGATGCCGCTGCGCATCGCCTGTGGCTCGATCGAGGCGCTGGCGAACGGATAGCCGCTGCGGCGCGCCACGCCGGCAACCGCGCCGGCGAGCCGGGCGAGTTCGTCGCGGCCGAGCTGGCGACCGACATAGTCGGTGAGGACGGCGGCGAACGCCGACGAGGGAAGTTGCGTGCGGCCCGTCACCGTGATCGCGGCGACGACACCCGTGGCACCGGCCAAATTCTCGACAACGGCGGCGGGTGCTTCCACCGCCGGGTCCGCGGTCAGCGTCTCGCCAGGCTTGGTCGCTTGCGGTAGTGCCTGTTCGGTGATGCTGGGATCGGCGCGGTCCAGCCGGACCTGAGCGTCTGCCCAGTGGGACCCCAGCGTGCCTCCGGCACCGATGAGCAGGGTGGCAAGAAATCGTCGAAGGCGCGGCATCGGGTCGTCCAGCTGTGTGGAGCCCGACCTAGCCTCTGAAGCCTTTGCAAAAGGTTATCTCCCGCAACTTGGACCTAACGCTGCGTTAACTCCGTCTCGCAACGCGACCGACACCTTGGCCGCGCGAGAGGGGGCATGGGTGACTGTCCGATGACAGCCACCGGGAGACGGTGATGCACAAACGAGTCCTGGCCCTGCTGGCCATCAGTTGTTCCACGGCGGCGCTGGCGGGACCCGGCGGCTGGACGATCAGCGAGATGTCGGGGCCGGTTCAGGTCTCGCGCGCCGGTATCGGCAAGATCGCGACGCGTGGTCTGGCGGTGACCCCGGGCGACACCGTGACGACGGGTAAGGGCGGGCGCGTCGTGCTGATCCGCGGCACCGAATATATGATGGTCTCCCCGTCGTCCCAGCTTCGCCTGCCCGAAGTCGAGCCGGCCACCGGCGTGACGCGGGTATGGGAGGATTTCGGCAACATCGTCTTCATGATCAAGAAGAAGATGACGCCGCATTTCGAGGTGAAGACGCCGTACCTCGCCGCCGTCGTGAAGGGCACGACCTTCTCCGTCGGTGTCGACGCGAAGGGCGCGTCCGTGCAGGTGCTGGAAGGTGCGGTCGATGTCGCCACCGCGGATGGCCGCGCGCACGACCTGATCCTGCCGGGCGCGGTCGCGCTGGTCGGAGCGGGTGATCGCGCGCGCATGCAGGTGGAGAGCAACGGGGTGACGCGAGTCGTCGAGGCTCCGGGCGCGGCGGGCGAGTCTCCGACGGTCCCAGCGGTCGCTGCGCCGGATGCCGCAGCGACCGCTCCTCCCGAAGCTGCCGAGCCGGTGGCGGTGACGACGGCGGTGTACGAAGCACCCGTCTCACTGGCGGATACGACGGGTGGTCTGGTCGCCGGCACGATCGGCGGCGGCATCGCCGCGGCCGTGGCCGACGTGGCGAGCGCCACGCGGGTTGCGACCGAAGCCTCGACCGCGGCCGTCAAAACCGTCGAGGTGGCGGCGGTTATGATGGAGGCGAAAACGTCGCAGGATCAGGCGGTGACCACCGCCGGTCAGTCGGACGCCGCCGCCGCGGCAGCAGCACAGGCGAAAGCGGACGCGGATCGGATCGCGCAGGAGACCGCCGCTGCCGCTGCGGCCCGTGTTCAAGCCGATCAGGCTGCGCGGCAATCGGCCGAGGATGCCGCGAAGGCTGCCGCGAGCGCGGCGGCGGCTGCCGAAGCGGCCGAGGCGGAGCGGCTCGCGAGAGCGGCGGCGCAGGTGGAGGCGCAGGCCGCCGCCGCCGCCGCCGCGCAAGCTGCCGCGCAGGCTGCACAGATGATGACCGACAGTTCGGCGCAGGATGCCGCGCGGTCGGCGTCCGAAGCCGCGGCGCAGGCGTCCGAGGCGGCGCAGCGTGCGGCGGACGCAGCCGCCGCGGCGGAAGCGCAGCGCGCCGCTCAGGAAGCGAACCAGGTCGCCGCGCAGGCGATGGCGGACCAGGCTGCCCGCGACGCTGCCAAGGCCGCGCAGGATGCAGCGGCGGCAGTGGGTGATCCTGTCGCTCAGGCTGCGGCGGCGCAGGCGGCGGCGGTCGCGGCGCGCGCGGCCGAGGACGCGACGCGCGCCAGCGCGGCGGCGGCCGCCGCGGCAGCCGACAAGTCGACGAAGGACGCGGCCAAGGCGGCGGCGGATGCGGCGGCCCAGCTTGGCAAGGATGCCGAACGGGCGGCGCGCGATGCCGCCGACAAGGCTGCCAAGGACGCGGCCAGGGCTGCGGACAAGGCGGCAAAGGACGCCGACAAGGCTGCCAGGGATGCCGCCAAGGCGTCCGAGGATGCGATGAAGGCGGACGCCGACAAGGTCGCCCGCGATGCGGCCAAGGATGCTGCCGACAAGGCTGCCGACAAGGCCGCCAAGGACGCGGCGAAAGCCGCGGACGCCGCGTCCGACAAGGCCAACAGGGAGGCCGAGAAGGCGGCCAAGGATGCTCAGGCGGCCGCCGACAAGGCCGCGGGCGATGCCGCGAAGGCGCAGGACAAGGCCGCGAAGGACGCTGCCAAGGCGGCCGAGGATGCTGCGAAGGCAGCCGACAAGGCGAAGGGCAGCGGGCCGACGCCGTCGCTGCTCGATCCGCTGGGCATTATCGCGGGCAAGCTCAACGACCTGCTGAAGGGCAAGAAGGACTGATCGGCTTGCGCGGACCGGGGCGGGGCGGCATCAGGACGGGATGACGTTCCCGCCGTTCCGAACCGGTCGCGATGCGGCGTGACGCGCAGGCGCGCCGCGACGCCCTGATCGCGGCGGCGTCCGACTGTTTCCGTGCCAAGGGCTACCTCGTTCCGCTGGAGGAGGTCGCCGCGCTGGCGGGGGTCGGGCGCGGGACATTGTACCGCAACTTCAAGGACCGCGTCGCGCTGCTGATCGCGGTGTTCCATGCCGAACTCGATCGTATCGCCGCGGGGCTGGACGTCTCCGTCCCACTCGATCGCACGATGATGGCGATGGCGCTGGCCGGCGTTCAGGCGAGCGCGCTGTTCGACCGGCTGGCGGCCGATCTGCCGATGGAGGGCGAGACCCGCATCGCGCTGGAAGCCCTTGCCTTGCGGCTGGAGGGTATCCTGTCGCCGTTCGTGGATCGTGGGCACGCGGACGGTAGCCTCGATCCCCGCGTCACCGCGCGTCAGGCGATGCTGGCGCTGCGCATGCTGGGCGGTTTGTTGCTGCCGCAGCATTCGCGCGAGGCTGCCGAGGCGATGGTGGCGGAGGCGATGCCGGTGCTGCTCCACGGCCTGCGGCCAAGAGGCTAGCCTGAGCGACGATCAGGACGCCGGCGGTACCGTCCAGCCCAGCCCCAGCGCGTTCTGAACCGCGACGTAGCTGTTGGTCAGTCGCGCGGTCGCCTGCGCCACGGCGATCTCCGCCGACAGACGCTGCCGCTCGATGTCCAGTTGATCGATCGTCGTGCTGGTACCGGCCCGCACTCGCTGATCGTTGAGCGCGACAGCGCGGGCGGCGGATTGTTGGGCGCGGATCAGGCTGGCGAGTTGCAGGCGCAGGTTGCCGAAGCGCGACAGCGAGGTCTCCGCATCCTGAAGCGCGGTGAGGACCGCCTGTTTGTACTTCGCCTCCGCCTGATCGCGCTGCGCCTCCGACACGCGGGTCGCGGCGGCGGCGCGCCCGAAGTCGAGGAAGGACCAGCTGAGCGACGGTGCGGCGAGCGCGGTGAGGTTGCCGAGATCGAAGATGTCGCCGGGACTGGTGCCGCCGAGCCCGAGCAGGCCGAGGAAGCGGATGCCGGGCAGTTGCTTGGCGCGGTTGACGCCGATGGCGGCGGTACTCGCCGCAAGTTGCCGCTCCGCCGAGCGCACGTCGGGGCGGTTGGCGATCAGGCTGGCGGGGTCGCCGATCGGAACGTTCGCAGGGGGCAGCGGCACCGGCACGACGGTGCCGAGCGTCGCGTCGAGCGCACCCGGGGTACGGCCGGTCAGGACCGCCAGCTGGTTGAGATATTCGTCGCGCTGGGAGCCGAGCGGGACCGCCTGCGCCTGCGTATTCGAGAGCGCGGTCTGGAGCCGCTCCACATCGAGCGCGGAGGCGGTGCCGGCGGCATAACGCTGCCGCGTCAGCGCGACCTGTCGCTCCTGCAACGCGGTCGAGCGGGCGTTGAGACGGATGCGCGCCTGCACGTCCCGGAGCGAGACGTAGCCCTGCGCAACCTGAGCGGCGAGGCTGACCTGCGCGTCGGCGAGGTCGGCGAAGCGCGCCTCGATCGTGCGTTCCGACTGTTCGACGCCGCGGCGCGCACCGCCGAACAGGTCGACCTCCCACGAGGCGTTGAGGCCGGCATTGTAGAAGGCGAGGCTGGTCGAACCACCGCTGCCACCGCCACTTTCGTCGCCGCCGAGGTCGACGCCCGGCACTTCGGCCCGGAGATAGGTGCCGTTGGCGCTGACGCCGGGAAGCTGCGCGCTGCGCCGTTGCGTCAATTGCGCGCGCGCCTCGCGGATGCGGGCCTGCGCCTGATCGATCGTCGGGCTGCGCGCCAACGCGTCGTCGACCAGCGCCGTCAGCGTCGTGTCGCCGAGGGCCTCCCACCAGCGCGCCGGACCGGGGGCGGGGGTAAGCGCTGCATCGCTCGCGCGCACGAAAGTGCCGCGAGTCGCGGCGTCGGACGCGACACTCGGCGGGCCGGCGTAGTTCGGTCCGACCGTGCAGGCGGAGAGCGAGGCGAGCAACAGGATCAGGGCGGCGCGTGTCGTCATCAGTGCATCGCCGCGGGCGCGGCGTCCTTCGGGAGCGGGCGGAGGAACAGGACGAGGGGCAGGACGACGAGCGTTCCCATGCCCATGATCCAGAAGATGTCGTTGTACGTCATGACCAGCGCCTGCCCCTGGATCTGCTGCCCGATCAGTCGCATCGCGGTCGGCGTGCCGCCGAGTTGCTGCGACAGCCCCGCGACATAGTCCTGCACCAAGGGGGAATTGGCGTTCAGCGTCTCCTCCAGCCGGCGCGAGTGGAACCACATACGCTGGTCCTGCAAGATGGAGATGCCGGCCAGCGCAAAGCTGCCCCCGAGATTGCGGACGGC
This sequence comes from Sphingomonas longa, assembly GCF_016892685.1. NCBI lineage: Bacteria > Pseudomonadati > Pseudomonadota > Alphaproteobacteria > Sphingomonadales > Sphingomonadaceae > Sphingomonas > Sphingomonas longa. Next base: position 527,448 of record NZ_JAFEMC010000001.1, on the reverse strand, counting down.
GTTGAACAGGCCCGACGCGTCGCCGGCATCCTCGGGTGGGACCGAGCGCACCACTGCCTGACTGAGGAACAGCATGCCGAGGATCTGGCCGACACCGCGCAGCAGCTGCGAGACGGTGAAGTCGGGCCCGGACGACGCCAGCGACAGGTTCGAGTCGAGCAGCGCCGATCCGCCCATGATGAATAGGCCGGCGGCCACCGCTAGCCGGATATCCACGCGCTTCAGCAGGATCGGGACGATCGCCATCATCACCAGACTGGGAAGGCCGGACAGCAGCACCACCTTGCCCGATTGCAGCGCATTGTAATTGGCGATCGCCGACAGGAATTGGGGGATCGCGTAGGAGGTGCCGTAGAGCACCATCCCGAGCACGATGCCCATCAATGCGACCGATCCGAATTGGCGGTCGAGCAGCAGCTTGAGCTTGATGATCGGTCTTCGCGCGGTGAGCTGCCCCCAGAACAACAGGGCGAAACCGGTGACGGAGACGAACGCCATCCAGCGGATGAGTTCGGACGAGAACCATTGTTCGCGCTGGCCGTCCTCCAGAAACACGGTCAGCCCGCCAAGACCGAGCGCAAGGCCGGCGATGCCAAACCAGTCCGCCTCCCCGATCAGGTCCAGCCGCAATTTGTCATGCGGCAGTCCGACGAGCAGCAGTACGACGAGGATCGCGCAGATCGGCACGTTGAGGAAGAAGGCGTAGTGCCAGCTGACATTCTCCGTCAGCCAGCCGCCGATCAGTGGCCCGAGCACCGGCCCCATGATCGCGGTGACGCCGAACAGGGCGATGCCGATCGGCTGTTGCGACCGGGGCAGGCGTTGGGCGATGATCGTCTGCGCGGTCGGGATCATCGCGCCGCCGGTGAACCCCTGACCGACGCGACCGATGATCATCATCGGCAGCGATGTGGAAATGCCGCACAGCACCGAAAAGGCCGTGAACAGCCCCGCCGCGATCAGCAGGAAGGTACGAAGCCCCAACAGCCTGGTCAGCCATGCCGACATCGGGATGATGACGATCTCCGCCACCAGATAGGCGGTAGCGATCCACGTCCCCTCCGTACCGCTCGCGCCGATTTCACCCTGGATGGTCGGCAGCGACGAGTTGACGATCGAAATGTCGAGCGTCGCCATCAGCGCGCCGATCGTTCCCGCCGCCACCGCCAGCCATGCGGCGGCGTCGGCTTTTTCCGGCTGGCTTCTTGCGGGCTGACGGTCGAGGGCGACGCTGGCCATGATCAGCGCGCCTGCCGGTCCTGCAACTGCTTCTGCTGGTCGCGGATGCGGTCGAGATCGCCCTTGGCCGAGATCGTGTCGACGGTAACCGTGACCGACAGGCCCGGCACGAGCAGGCGGCGGGCGTCCGCCGTCGCTTCCAGCGCGATGCGGACCGGCACGCGCTGCGTAATCTTGGTGAAGTTGCCCGTCGCGTTCTCGGGTGGGAGCAGCGAGAACTGCGCACCGGTGCCCGGCGACTGGCTGACGACGCGGCCGTGGAGTTCGACGCCGTCGAGAGCGTCGACCTTGATCGTCGCAGGTTGACCGACGCGCATCAGGGCCAATTGCGTCTCCTTGAAGTTCGCGACGATGTAGAGCTTGTCGAGCGGGACGAGCGACATCAGCCGGGTTCCCGCTTGCGCATATTGGCCGACGGTTACGGTCTTGTCGCCGACGCGGCCGGCGATCGGCGCGCGCAGCAGCGTCGCCTGAACGTCGACGTTGGCGGCCTCTCTCTGGGCCTGCGCGGCGCGGCCCTGCGCCTCGCCCTGGCGAACCTGCGACGTGAAGCTGGCGATGCGGCGTTGCTGGGTCAGCAGCCCCGCCGCCTGCGCGCGGGCCTCCTGGGCGGAGCGGGTGGCGGTGGCACGAAGCTGGGCGAGCTTTTCCCGGGTTTCCGCGCCGGACGCGGCGAGGGGCGTGTAGCGCGCCACTTCGGAGGCATCGAACGCCGCCTGCGCCCGTGCGGCGGCCAGCTGCGCACGGGTTTGTTCGATCGTGGCATATTGCTCGCGAATCTGGGCGCGGGCGCTGTCCGCTTGCGCTTGGGCGACGGCGACCTGCGCGTCGGCCTGCGCCATCTGGGCACGGTAGTCGCGTGGATCGATGCGGACGAGCGGCTGACCGGCGGCGACATCCTGATTGTCCGTGACCAGCACTTCCGCGACATAGCCGGCCGTCTTGGGAGAGACGGTGACGGCGTCGGCGCGGATCGTCGCGTCGTTGGTTTCCTGAAGATACTGGCCGTGCGCCCGGTAATCGATGAACCACAGGATGCCGGCGACGATCAGCCCGAGCACGACGATCAGCAGGATCGCCTTTGCCCGGCCACTGAGCTTGCGCTTGGCCGGCGGGGCTGTGTCCGCGCCGGGCTCTGCATCGTGCCGGCCATGATCGTCGTGCTGGGCCGAGGCGGGGTCGGCGGAATCGTCCTGGGTCATGATGCGCTCGGCTGAAAGGGCTTGGTGTCGCCCATAAACGGACATCGTGTCCGGTTCAACCATCGGGCGGTGGGGTAGGGGCGGCTGCCTACGCGACGGCTGGAAACTTGGCACTAAAGGGAGTTACTGTCTGGCCGATGACCCAGACGACCCGCTCGCGACCTTCAAACCCCCGGCAAACCGCAGTAGCATCGGCCCGGCTCGAGGCGGCGCAACGGTTCCTGACAACAGGCGACGTCCGCGGTGCCCATTCGACACTGACCGACATACTTCAGGACGATGCCGGCAACGTGCCGGCGCTGTTGATGATGGCGCGGATCGGCGTTCAGGCCGGGCAGGACGCGTCGGCGTGCAAACTTCTGATCGCCGCGGCGGAACAGGCGCCCGATCGCCACGACATCTGGTCCGCCTTGGTCGAGGTGCTCGATCGGCTCGCCATAGCCGATGCGCAGGCGATCGTCGCGGTGCGACGCAGCGCGCGGCCCGACGTCGCCGCGTATCGCACGATCTCGGTGCACCTGATGGAGCAGGGTGGCGATCATGTGGGCGCGCGCGACGGGTTGCAGGCGATCGTCGATGCCGATCCGGACGACGCGAAAGCGCTGCTGGCGCTGGGCAACGCGCAGCGGACGCTGGGCGACACCGATGCGGCGATCGGCAGCTATCGCCGTGCGATCTCTACCGGCAGGGAAGTCGGGCGGGGGTCTTGGGCGCTGTCCGACATCAAGATGTTTCGCTTCACCGAAGACGAGGTCGTGGCGATGGAAGGCTGGCTGGCGCGAGACGACCTGTCGGCGGCGGACCGCACGCCGCTCTCGTTCGCCTTGGCGCGGGCGCGCGAGATTGCGGGCGATCACGCCGCGGCGTTCGCGCAATATCAGGCCGCGAACCATGACAAACGCGCCGAACAGCCGCATGACGCTCGCGCGATCGACGCGGAGATCGAAGCGACGCGTCGCTCTCTGACGCCCGCGTTCTTCGAGCGCAGCGCCGCCGCCGGATGCGCCGAGCCGGGCCCGATCTTCATCGTTGGCCTGCCGCGGTCCGGCTCCACGTTGGTGGAGCAAATCCTCGCCAGTCACTCCGCGATCGAGGCGACGCGCGAACTCGGCGACCTGGAGGCGATCGTCCGGCACATCGCGCTGTCGCCGCAAGGCAGGGGCATATCGTATCAGCAGACGCTCGCAGCGACCGACGCCAAGGGACTCGAAGCGCTGGGACGCGAATATCTGCGCCGCACGCGAAGCCATCGCCGGACGGGGCGGCGCTTGTTCATCGACAAGGCCCCCGCGAACTTCCGCCATGTCGGCCTCATTAAGACGATCCTGCCGCACGCGAAGATCATCGACATGCGCCGCGACGCGCTGGGTGGTGGATTGTCTATCTATAAACAGCTCTTCTCGCGCGGGTTCACCTTCGCGAATTCACTGAAGGATATCGCAGCCTACCGGCGCGGCTATGTGCGGATGATGACGCTCTGGGACGATCTGCTGCCGGGCGCCGTCCACCCGGTCGAATTGCAGGATCTGGTGACCGATACGGAGACGACGGTGCGCCGCCTGCTCGATTATCTCGGCCTGCCGTTCGAGCCGGCGTGCCTCGACTTCCATCGCACCGAGCGGGCGATCCGGACGCCCAGCGCCGAACAGGTGCGCCAGCCGATCAGCGTGGCGGCGCTGGAGTCGTGGCGGCCCTACGAACGCTGGCTGGGGCCGCTCGCCGAGTGACCTAGTGCCGGGTCGCGAACCAGATCACGTGGGTCGGTCCCTTGCCATTGTCGCGCGCCTTGGTGCGGACCTCGTCGACCTCGAATCCGGCCTGCGACAGCCGCCGCGCGAAGGCGGCGTCGGGCGCGGCGGACCAGATGGCGAGGATGCCGCCCGGCCGCAGCGCCATGCGGGCGCGGGTAAGTCCGCGGGCCGTGTAGAGCCCGTCGTTCGCTGGCCGGGTCAGCCCGTCGGGGCCGTTATCGACATCGAGCAGGATCGCATCGAAGCGATCGTCCGGCGCATCGAGCACCGCGCCGACATCGGTCAGGCGGAGATCGACACGAGGATCGTCGAGGCAGCCATCGGTCAGCGCCGCCATTGGTCCGCGGGCCCATTCGACGATACCGGGCACCAGCTCGGCCACCACGACTCTGGTATCGGCTTTCAGCAGCCCCAGCACTGCCCTGAGCGTGAACCCCATGCCATAGCCGCCGATCAGCAGCCGCGGGGCAGGGCGGTCGCCCAGACGCTGGCACGTCATCGTGCCCAGCGCGATCTCCGACCCGTTCATCCGCGTGCTCATCAGCTCGTTGCGCTCGAGCACGATCATGAAGTCGCCACCGCGGCGGAACAGCCGGAGCGGCGGACCGCCCGGCACCTCCGCCACGCCCAGCAACTCGCGTGGGGTCAACGCTTGCGGGCCTTACGCGCGGCATAGCGCGCATCGCGAGCGGCCTTCAGCTCGGCCTCGGTGGGGAGCAGCCGCGCCGGGTTCTTGGCGGCGGCGGCTTCGGCCTCCGCGGCAGCCTTGGCGGCGGCAGCGGCTTCGCGTTCCGCCTTGGCGGCGGCGATCGCGGCGGCCTTGGCGGCCCGCTTCTCGGCCTCCGCAGCCTCCTTCGCAGCCTGCTTGGCCGCACGCTCGGCAACGACCTCGGGGTCAAGCGCGGGTTTCGCTCGCAGTTGCTCCAGCGCGCGCTGCCTGGCGTCGCGCGCGGCGGCGTTACGCTCGTTGAAATCGGGGGCCTTGAAGCCTGCCATGTAGGGTTCCGCTGTTGCGGGCGTGATCGCCCAAGGTGATGATAGTCGGGGAAGCCACAAACCAAAAGGGCCTCGCGTCACCGCGAAGCCCCTGGAAAATCTGGTGGACGCACTTGGGCTCGAACCAAGGACCCGCTGATTAAGAGTCAGCTGCTCTACCAACTGAGCTATGCGTCCGTACCGTTCATCGGGTGGCTGAGTGTGCCGCCCCGCGTCGGGAAGCGCGCTGTTAGCAGCGTGGGCGAGGGGCGCAACCCCCTTTTTGCGTTTGCGCCAAATCTCACCAACGCGGGCGGCGGCGATTCTGGCGATCGATCGACATCAGGATGCCGAGGCTGAGCAGCACCGTCAGCTGCGCCGAGCTGCCGAAGCTTACCAGCGGCAGGGGAATGCCGACGACGGGGGCGAGGCCCATCACCATCATGAGGTTGATGGCGACGTAGAAGAAGATCGTCGTCGCCAGCCCGGCGGCAGCCAGCCGGGCGAAGCGCCCCTCCGCGGCCTGTGCGACGTCAATGCCCCAGCGGATGACCAGCAGGAAGGCGAGGATCAGCAGGCAGCCACCTACCAAACCCCACTCCTCCGCCATCGTCGCGAAGACGAAATCCGTATGACCTTCAGGGAGATAGTCGAGGTGGCTCTGAGTTCCGTTGAGGAATCCCTTGCCCCAGATACCGCCCGACCCGATCGCGATCTTCGACTGGCTGATGTGATAGCCGGTCCCAAGCGGATCGCTTTCCGGATCGAGGAAGATCAGGATGCGATTGCGCTGGTAATCGTGCAGGACGAAATTGATCGCCAGCGGGATCGCCACCGCCGCGGCGAGGGCGCCGCCGACGAACAGGCGGAGCGGGATGCCGGCGAGGAACATCACCGTCGCACCGCCCGCGCAGATCATCAGGCCGGTGCCGAGATCGGGCTGCTTCATGACGAACGCGGCGGGCAGGCCGATCAGCAGCGCTGCGGGCCAGATCGCGGAGAAGCGGCGGGTTTCGCCCGCGGGCAGCATGTCGTAGAATTTGGCGCAGGCGAGGACGATCGCCGGCTTCATGAACTCCGACGGTTGCAGGCGGATGAAACCCAGATCCAGCCAGCGCTGGCTGCCGCCCTTGATCGCGCCGAGCAGTTCGACCAGCACCAGCGCGATCAGGATCAGTGCATAGGCGGGCAACGCGCCAGCCTTCCACGCGCGCTCCGGCACGCGCGAGATCGCGACGGCGCCGGCGAGCAGGACGAAGAACCGCAACCCTTGTGACTTGGCCCAGGGGCTGAACGAGCCACCGGCGGCCGAGTACAGCACGACCTGTCCGAACACGCCGATCGCGATCACCAGCAGGATGACCTTCCAGGGCAGGCGGGCGAGGCCCTCCGGGACGGTGCGGCCGCTCATTCGTCGCGCTCCGTGCCTTCGGTGGAGCCTTCCTCGGCGACCGTGTTGGTCGCGAGCGCAGCCTGGGTCTGGTTGGCGAGGTCGGTCGCGCGCTCCACCGCGGGCGCGTCGCTGGGGACGACCGCGTCGGTCTTGGTCGCGGCGGCGGCGGGAGGCGGGTTGCGGGCGGCGCGGTACGCCGCCTCGGTCGCCGCCATGCGCGTGGCGATGTCGCCACCCCACGTCGGTTCGACCTCGGCGAGGCTGGCGAGCGCGCGCTCGCGATCGAGCAGATAAGTCATGATGTCGCGGCCGATCAGCGGCGTATCCAGGTTGCGCACGGTGTGGCCGTTATGTTCGAGCACCACGCCAGCGGCATAGCGCGGATTGTCGGCGGGCGCGAAGCAGACGAACAGCGCGTGGTCGCGCAGCTTGAACGGAAGTTGTCCGTTCTTGAGCACGCCCGACCGGCGCTCGGCCATCGTAATGCGCCGGACCTGCGCAGTACCCGTCTTGGCAGCGATCTGGACGCCGGGGATCAGCAGCCGTGCCGCGCCGCCGGTGCCGCCGCCATTGACGACGCCCCACATCGCTTCCCGCACCAGTTGCAGATGTTCCGACTGGTACGGCAGGGCGGGCGCGTCGCGGTGGACCCGATCGGCGAGGATGCTCGGCTGGAGCGCGCGACCGGACGCGAGGCGCGCTGCCATCACCGCGAGCTGGAGGGGGTTCGCGAGGACGTAGCCTTGGCCAATCGACGCGTTTAGCGAGTCCGCGACGCGCCATTCGTCCTTGTATTTTCGTAGCTTCCACGCCGAATCGGGCACGGTGCCGAAGCGTTGCGTGGTGAAGGGCAGTTCGAATTTTTCCCCCAGCCCGACGGTGCGCGCGACCGGGGCAATCCGGTCGTAGCCGAGCCGCCGGACCATCTCGTAGAAGTAGATGTCGCAGGACTGGGCGACCGCGCCCTTCATGTCGAGCGGGCCATGGCCGCCGCGCTTGTGGCAGTGAAATACGCCCGTGCCGACGCGCATCGCGCCGGTGCAATTGATCCGCTGATCGGCGGCCACCCCGGCATCGAGCAGCGCCAGCGCGTTCATCGGCTTCACGGTCGATCCAGGTGGATAGAGGCCCTGCGTGACCTTGTTCATCAGGGGAACGTGGTCATCTTCCGACAGCATCTGCCATTCCAAATGGCTGATCCCGTCCGAGAAGCTGTTGGGATCATAAGCGGGCACCGACACCATGCACAGCATCTCGCCCGTGCGGCAATCGATCACCACCGCAGAGCCGGAATTGGTGCCGAGTCGACGTGCGGCATATTCCTGAAGCCCGGCGTCTATTGTCAGCTTGGCGGTCTTGCCGGGTACGTCGGGCTTGGTCGCGAGTTCGGCAACCAGTTTGCCGCGGGCCGTGACTTCCACCCGCTTCGCACCGGGCTTGCCGCGCAGGCGACTTTCCAAAGCCTTTTCAAGGCCGTCCTTACCGAGTTTAAAGCCCGGCGTCACGAGCAAGCCGTCTCGCGTAGCCTTGAACTGTTCGGCGTTGGGTACGCCGACATAGCCGGTCAGATGCGCCACGGCGGCACCCGCCGGATAGTGGCGGGCGAAGGCACGGCTGGGCTGGACGCCGGGCAGTTCGGGCAGACGCACGCTGACGGCCGCGAATCGATCCCAGTCCAGCCGCTCGGCGACCTGCACGGGCTGGAACCCCGCGGCGCGATCGAGATCGATCCTCACGCGGGCCATGTCCTCCGGCGTCAGGCGGAGCAGCTGCTGGAGCAGCACCAGCACGCGGTCCTCGTCGCGCAGTCGGTCGGGAATGATGTCGACGCGGAAGTCGGTGCGGTTGTTGGCGATCGGCACGCCGTTGCGATCGACGATCCAGCCGCGGCGAGGCGGAATCAGGGTCGAGTCGACGCGGTTCTTTTCCGACAGGATGCTGTAATGTTCGTTCTGGGCGACGGAGAGCCAGGCCATCCGTCCCGCCAGCATCACGCCGACGCCGGCCTGCGCAGCGCCGAGCAGCCAAGCGCGACGCGAAAAGCTGTAGGACTGCATCGCTTCGGTGACGATCTTCGGGTTGCGCCTCATGCGGTGTCCCCGGTCGGCAGGCCGGAGTTCATGCCGCGTTTGCGATCGATCCACGCCACCAGCCGCGCGGCGACCGGGAACAGCAGGATCGTCGCGACGCCCTGCGCTGCCATCGCGCCGTCGACCTGCGCGCCCATCGGCACCGCCAGGATGCGCCCGCCGGCGAGGCACAGAATAATCGCCGCCGACGCGATCAGCCAGTCCTGCCAGAAGTCACGATAGACCAGTCGTCGCTCGATCAGGTCGACGCCGAGGAAGACGAGCGACCAAAGCAGCACCGCCGACCCCAGCGGCTGTCCGCTGAGCAGGTCGTCGAACGCGCCGAGCGGCGCCGCGGCCCACGGACGCAAGGCGAACCGCGCCAGCAGCCGCCACGTGACGAGCATCAGCAGCCCCAGTGGCGGCAGGATCGGGAAGGTCGCGATCACCGGCACCGCCGTCGTCAGCGATCCGGCCATCACCGTCATCCACGGCAGGGCACGCGCGCGCCCCGGTGCCAGCGGTGGCGCGAAGGGGTTGTACTCGATCGTGCTCAAGGCGCGGCGGCCGGTGTGGGCGGCGGAGGTGGCAACGGCACGAACACACGACTGACGAGGGCGAAGTCGAAGCTGTCGGGTTGCGCGAAGGTGCGGGCGATGACGGTGTCGGACCCGCCCTTGACGACGCGCGCGACGGGGATGCCGGGTGCGTAGAGCCCGCCGGTGCCGCTGGTCACGAACAGGTCGCCGGGGGAGAAGCGCACGTTGGTGGCGTTGACGGAGCGCAGATCGACCGCGCCGTCGCCGCGCCCGGCGACGATCGCGGGCAGGCCGTCGCGCGTGCGGCGAACGGGGACGATGCTGTCGGGGTCGGACAGCAGCAGCACGCGGGCGGCGTTGAGCCCCGTCTCCGTGATGCGACCGATCAGCCCCTCCGGCCCACGCACCGGCATGCCCGGCAGAACACCGTTCAACCGCCCGGCGTTCAGCAGCGCGAACCGCCGCCCGCTGGACGCGGAGGAACTGACGAGCCGGCTGGTGACGACGACCTGTTCGTCGCGATCGCGCAGGGCGAGCAGCGTCCGCAGCCGGCGGTTGTCATAGGCGATGACGCGGGCGCGAGACAGCAGTGGCCGGGTGACCGCCAGCTCGCGCTTCATCGCGGCATTCTCCTGATGGGCGAAGATCCAGCCGTTGATCGTCTCCGGGACCACCGCAAGACCGCGGCCGATCGCCGACAGCCCGGAGGACACCGGCGCGGTCACGCCCGCCGCGGCCATGCGCATGCCGGCGAACAGTGGCGGGTCGAAGCGGCTGGCGACCAGCAACACGCCACCCACCACCGCTCCGGCCACGGCCAGAACGTAGCCGATGAACATGCTGTATTGCCGCCGCCTTGAAAATCCGGCCCTGCGGTCGTGGACGGGCGCCATGCGCCGGCCTCCTTCCCTGGAGGTCAGCCGTTCTGGAGGACGCCGCGGAACATCGGATCCTCCAGCGCGCGACCGGTGCCGAGCGCGACGCAGGTCAGCGGGTCTTCGGCGACCATCACCGGCAGGCCGGTTTCGTCGCGCAGCACCTCGTCCAGACCCTGCAACAGCGCACCGCCGCCGGTCAGGACGATGCCCTGATCGACGATGTCGGCGGCGAGTTCGGGCGCAGTATTCTCCAGCGCAACGCGGACGCCCTCGACGATCGTCGCCACCGGCTCCGACAATGCCTCGGCGATCTGGCCCTGATTGATCTGGATCTCCTTGGGCACGCCGTTCACCAGATCGCGCCCCTTGATGTAGATGACCGCCCCGATGCCGTCGGCGGGCGGCTTCGCGCAGCCGACCTCCTGCTTGATACGCTCGGCCGTGGCCTCGCCGATCAGCAGATTGTGGTTGCGGCGAACGTAGCTGACGATCGCTTCATCCATCTTGTCGCCGCCGACGCGGACCGACGTGGTGTAGGCGAGCCCGCGCAGCGACAGCACCGCGACTTCGGTCGTGCCGCCGCCGATATCGACGACCATCGATCCGATCGGCTCCGTCACCGGCATGTCGGCACCGATCGCGGCGGCCATCGGCTCCTCGATCAAGAACACCTGGCTGGCACCGGCATTCGAGGCGGCGTCGCGGATCGCGCGGCGTTCGACCTTGGTCGATCCCGACGGCACGCAGATCACGATCTCCGGCCAGCGCGCAAACTTCCGGGGGCCGTGCACCTTGCGGATGAAGTGCTTGATCATCTCCTCGGCGACATCGATGTCGGCAATGACGCCATCGCGCAGGGGGCGGATCGCCTCGATCGTGCCGGGGGTCTTGCCCATCATCAGCTTGGCGTCGTCGCCGACCGCCTTGACGCGACGGACGCCGTTCAGCGTCTCCACCGCGACCACCGACGGCTCGTTCAGCACGATGCCGCGGCCGCGGACATACACCACCGTGTTCGCGGTGCCGAGGTCGATGGCCATATCCTGCGACATGAACTTGAAGAAGCGGAAGGGATTCATGAAGGGTTCCGTGTCAGGCCGGCCGCTGGGGTCGGAAAGTTTCGGGTCGTCGGGCAATCGCGTCGGCATCCCCCGAAACCCGCCCCGACAAAAGTAAGCGGCGGTTTCTCACATCGTGCGGGGTCGCGGGATGCCTGCGCTTGGTCTAAGTGCCGGCCCCATGTCAATACGGCGTCTCCCCACGCATCTGGTCAATCGTATCGCTGCCGGTGAAGTGGTGGAAAGGCCCGCCAGCGCGTTGAAGGAACTGGTCGAGAACGCGATCGACGCGGGGGCGACTCGGATCGCCATCAACCTTTCCGAAGGCGGGCTGACCCGGATCGAGGTCGCGGACGACGGCTGCGGCATGAACCCGGACGACATGGCGCTGGCGCTGGAGCGGCATTGCACGTCGAAGCTGCCGGACGAGGCGATCGAGGCGGTGTCGACGCTGGGCTTTCGCGGCGAGGCATTGCCCTCGATCGCGAGCGTCGCGCGGCTGACGCTGGAGAGCCGGCCGGCGGGTGCGGACGGCTGGCGACGCGTGGTCGACAACGGGGAGGTGGTCGACGAGGGGCCGGCTGCGCTGCCGCCCGGTACGCGCATCCTGGTCGAGGACCTGTTCGCGCGCGTGCCCGCCCGGCGCAAGTTCCTGCGCAGTCCGCGCAGCGAGTATGCCGCCTGCCTCGATGCGGTGCGGCGGCTGGCGATGGCGCGGCCCGATGTCGGGGTGTCGGTGGAGCATGACGGCCGGCGCGTGCTGTCGGTGCCGCCGGGGCAGGACCGGCCGGCGCGGGTCGCGGCGCTGACCGACCGGGCGCTGGCGGAGAACGCCGTCGCGATCGACTGGGTGCGCGAGGAGGTGGTGCTGGGCGGTGTCGCCGGTCTGCCGACCTTCCATCGCGGGGTGGCCGACCACCAGTATCTGTTCGTCAACGGCCGTCCGGTGAAGGACCGGCTGCTGATCGGGGCGATCCGCGGGGCCTATGCGGAGATGATGCCGCGCGACCGCCATGCCGTCGTCGCGCTGTTCCTCGACCTGCCGGGCGAGCAGGTCGACGTGAACGTGCACCCGGCGAAGACGGAGGTGCGGTTCCGCGATCCGGCGCTGGTGCGGGGGTTGATCGTGTCGGGTTTGCGCCGCGCGCTGGACGATGCCGGTCATCGCAGCGTGCAGCGCCCGGCCGCGGACGCGCTGACGCGGTGGCAGCCGGAACCGGTCGCGGCGGTGCCGCACTGGTCGGAGCCTGCGCCCGTCGCGACGACCCTGTTCGATCGCCGCCCCGGCTACTTCAACGCCCCGCCGCCCCAGGCACGGGCCGAACCCGCGCACGCTGCGCCCCCCGCGACGATCGCACACCCGCTGGGGGTGGCGCGGGGACAGGTGGCGCGGACCTATGTCGTCGCGGAGGCGGAGGACGGCCTCGTCATCGTCGATCAGCATGCCGCGCATGAGCGGCTGGTACTGGAACGCATGCGCGCGGCGCTGGCCGGCGGTCGGGTCGCGGCGCAGGCGCTGCTGCTGCCGGAGGTGGTGGAGCTGGACGAGCCCGCCTGCGATCGGCTGGAGGCGCGGGCGGATGAATTGGCGGAGTTCGGGCTGGAGCTGGAGCGGTTCGGCACTCGCGCGATGCTGGTCCGCGCGACGCCGGCGCTGCTGGGCCAATCCGATCCTCGCGGACTGGTCACCGATCTCGCCGACGAACTCGCCGCATTCGACGAAGCGCTGTCGCTGCGCGAACGACTCGATGCGGTGGCGGGGACGATGGCCTGCCACGGATCGGTTCGGGCAGGACGGGTACTGTCGGTGATGGAGATGAACGCGCTTCTGAGGGAGATGGAGGCCACGCCGCATTCCGGCCAGTGCAATCATGGCCGACCGACCTGGGTGAAGTTGCAGATGAGCGACGTGGAGAAGCTGTTCGGGCGGTGACTAGCATATCAAGCAAATGATGCTCGCCTTCAGACTGGAACGACGTTTAACAGCAAATGCGCTTTCATCATCTCATCATCGCTGTGATCGACCCGACAATCTATTGGGATCAATCATGTTTTACTTCTTCACGAAATAGCGAACGAATGTGACTGACGATGGTCGAGATGGCGATGATCCAAAGGCTACAGAGTAGCCGTGTGGATCAAACCCGTTAGTTTCTGCAAAGCGGATCGACTCAGCAGATTGGAGGTAGCTCAAAGCAACATTCATATTTGAGATGGATGCTGTGCTATCGATTACTCCTGCAAACTCGCAAATAGTTGTAGCGCAGATTACGCGAGTCTCTATCGATTTGTCGAGATAGGGCGTTTTGACCGAGTAAAGTTTAAGCGTTTTTTCTGCCTGAGGCGCCCAATTTAGATCTCGTTGCTGAGCTCTGAAATTGCGATGGAGCAAACTCGGGTCGTTTGGAAAGTCAGACACTGCCTTTTTTGGAAGTATTCCCTCAAGTAGATTGCCTTGATTCTCGACTGGGATGGCTCCGTAGTGCCCTTGCCCGGATAAGGGTAAGGGGGTAGTGGGTGGGGTCGAATGTCGCGGACTGACATCGAAATCTCCACGTAACACTGTAATCGGCTCGGAAGAAAGCGGTTTCTCGGTGGTTGGGCCTTGCCTGTGAAGCATAACTTGCAATATAATCAAGGTGCATAACCCTACCGTTGCAACCTTCACAAAGATCATCCGACTTTGGGCGAGGAGTTTTCGTAATGGCAAAGCTCGTCGGCAACTCCGGTTGTCGCGCTTAGTCGCCTAGTATCGCACTGGGAGGTTTTCACGCACCAGTATCGGCGGGGATTTGCTTGGCCAGGGGTAAAAATCGGCTCGCCGGGCTTCCGAACATCGATTGTATCACAATATTTATAGCCCCTGATGCTCTGAGGTTGCACTCCGACTACAATGCATAGATCTGGTTGATCTCCGGTCCTGCACTCAAAGCAGGGCGCGCGCTGTTGCACAGCCAATGCGGGCGCTGAAACGGCGATAGCCAAAGTTACTAAATATCTCAAGTCAATAACCTCAAGTTAGAGAAATCAATAGCTAACATAGGACAATAGTATAGAGCCTAATCGGCTTGAATTCGAGTCGTTGACCGCGATCGTACATCTTCCCTTTAAGCTGGTGCATATTTTTGATAAAAAAGAGTTGTAATCTTTTATAAACAGATCGGTGCTTCGTCTTTCTGCTTTGTATAAGGAGGCAATCTCACAAAGCGAAGGAATACATTGGATGTGCAGTTTGGAGCCTTTATACGCAGATTTAGGAAATGACTTTCTGATGTATGACTCCGTCAGTACATCAGAACGGCTACCTTGATCTGAGAGCAGAATCCGGCGATGTAAATCCCCCAGATTAGCTTGACCGTCTGCGGATACTTCTGCGTTGCTCACCCGATGCCCCGAAGTCGTGGCGCGCCAAAGAGGTTCGAGTTCCTTGAGCCACAAGGGCGTGGTCGGATGTTGCGCGAGAAGGAAATTGGCAATCGCTATCGCCATCAACATGTGACCTCCACCTCTCAAATACCTTAATTGAAGTTTCACGTATAAAATACGTGCGCGTCTACAAAGTCAAGCGAGGTGGCCTGCTGAACTCGTGGCCTCCTTGTCGATCCCGCGCTAAGCGGCCGGGATGACCGAACAATCGCCGGAAACCGGCACGCCTGCCGCGGACCCGCCCAGAACCGACATGCACCCCAAGGAGTTCGTCGCCTTCGTTGCGGCGGTGATGGCGGTGAATGCGCTGGGCGTTGACCTGATGCTGCCCGCCATGTCGCAGATCGGCCACGACCTTGCGATCGCGACCGCCAATCATCGGCAGTGGATCGTCACCGCCTATATGCTCGGGTTCGGGACCGGCCAGTTGGTCTATGGGCCGCTCGCCGACCGGTTCGGGCGCAAGCCTATCCTGATCGTCACGCTGGCAGGCTTCGTCGCGGCGAGCATCTTCGCGGCGGGGTCGGCGACCTTCGCAGCGCTGCTGGGTGCACGCATGTTGCAGGGGCTGATGTCCGCATCGACCCGCGTGCTGGCAGTGGCGATCGTGCGCGACAAATTCTCCGGCCGACAGATGGCGCGGACGCTGTCGCTGGCGCAGATGATCTTCTTTCTCGTGCCGATCCTCGCGCCGACCTTGGGTCAGGGCCTGCTCGCGTTCGGGCCGTGGCGCTTCATCTTCTACGCGCTCGGCGCATTCGCGGCGTTCGTGCTGGCGTGGAGTGCGTTGCGCCTGCCGGAGACGCTGCCGGTGGCGCGGCGGCGGGCGATCTCGCTGGCGTCGCTCGGCAACGCGTACCGCACGACACTGACCGACCGCTATTCGGTCGGCTACGCCTTCGCCGCATCGCTGACGTTCGGCGGGATCATCGCGTTCGTGTCGTCCGCCCAGCAGATCTTCGTCGACGAGTTCGGCGCGGGCGAGCGGTTTACCCTGCTGTTTGCGCTGTGCGCGTTCGCGATGGGATGTGCGAGCTTCGCCAACAGCCGGCTGGTGGAGCGGCTGGGGACGCGGTTGATCTCGCAAGCGGGCGTGTTCGCCCTGATCGGGCTGTCGATCGTCCACATCGCGGTGATCGCCAGCGGGCACGAGTCGCTCGTCAGCTACATCCTGTTCCAGGCGTTGAGCATGACGTGCATCGGCCTGTGCGGATCGAATTTCGGAGCGATGGCGATGGAGCCGGTCGGGCACATCGCCGGCAGCGCGTCGTCGGTGCAGGGCTTCATCACCAGCATCGGCGCGGTCGTGGTCGGCTCGATCATCGGACAGGCGTATAATGGCACGACGATGCCGCTGGCGATCGGGTATCTCGGCATCGGACTGGCCGTGCTCGTCGTGGTGCTGCTGATCGAGCGCGGTCAGCTGTTCCGGGCGCGGATGGCGGCGGAGTAGCGGCTTAGTTGAAGGTCGCCCAATAGTGTGCGGTGCTGATGACGATGATGAGCGCGACGAGGGCGATGATACCGCCGATAACCATGCGCAGATAACGGCGATCGGGCGGGGCGGGCTGGCTCATCGGGGACCTCTCGGATGCGGTGCAGTTCGTCGTCGAACGCGACCGCGCCGGATGATTTCCCCGCACCGACGCAAAGTCCAACATAGTTTATGAAGTTTCCCATAGGGTTAGGGTGTCGACCGGGGCGAGACGGAACGGTCGGCGATGCTGATCGTAGCGTTCCGATGCAAGGGGGCGTTACGATGACGAGTGGGCAGGGCGCCTCATGCCGGTGACGGACATTGCCACGCGGATGTGGAACCACGGCTGGCGGCTCGATCCCATCGTACGCAGCCTGCTCGATACGGATTTCTACAAGCTGCTGATGCTGCAGATGATCCGTAACGCGCATCCGACCGTCGACGCCACGTTCACGCTGATCAACCGCACACGGTCCGTGCGGCTGGCCGACATCATCGACGAGGGCGAGTTGCGGGCGCAGCTCGATCACGCCCGCACGTTGCGGTTCGACAAGCGCGAGCTGATCTGGCTGGCCGGCAACAGCTTCTATGGCGAGGCACGGATGTTCGCGCCCGACTTCATCGCGTGGCTCGCGGAGTTCCGGTTACCGGATTACGAGCTGCGGACGGTCGACGGCCAGTTCGAACTCCGCTTCGCCGGCCCGTGGACGCACACGACGATGTGGGAGGTGCCGGCGCTGCCGATCGTCAACGAGCTACGGTCGCGCGCGGCGTTGAAGGGACGGGGGCGGTTCGAACTCGACGTGATCTACGCGCGGGCCAAGGCGCGGCTGTGGGACAAGGTGGAGCGGCTGGCCGCCTTGCCCGACCTCGTCCTGTCCGACTTCGGCACACGACGCCGGCATGGTTTTCTGTGGCAACGCTGGTGCGTCGAGGCGCTGCAGGAGGGGCTGGGCGAGCGCTTCATCGGCACCTCCAACGTGTTGCTGGCGATGGATGCCGGGCTGGAGGCGATCGGGACCAACGCGCACGAGCTGCCGATGGTGCTCGCCGCGCTGGCCGATGACGATGCCGCGATTGCGAGCGCGCCCTATCGGGTGCTGGAGGAGTGGCAGCGGCATTACCGTGGCAATCTGCTGGTGGTGTTGCCCGACGCGTTCGGGACCGCGGCGTTCCTGCGCGATGCCCCCGATTGGGTAGCGGACTGGACGGGCTTCCGCCCCGACAGCGCGCCGCCGATCGCGGCGGGGGAGGCGATCATCGATTGGTGGACCGCGCATGGTCGCGACCCGCGCGAGAAGTTGCTCATCTTCTCCGACGGGATGGATGTGGAGTCGATCGAGCGCGTCTACCGCCATTTCCACGGGCGGGTGCGGACCAGTTTCGGGTGGGGTACGAACCTGACCAACGACTTTCGCGGCTGCGACAGCGGCGGTGGCGACGCGCTCGCGCCGATCTCGCTGGTGGCGAAGGTGGTCGCGGCGAACGGCCGACCGGCAGTGAAGCTCTCGGACAATCCCGCCAAGGCGAGCGGTCCGCCCGACGAGATCGCCCGTTATCTGCGGATTTTCGGACATGAGGGGCGGGAGGATGCAACGGTCCGCGTCTGAGCGGGCGTCCCGGATCGGTACATCGGGCGTAGGTTCGTCGTTCACCGCAGCGCAACCTTTGCCGCTGACCTGCATTATGTCGGGCAAGACCTCTCACCATCAGGTGCGTCATGAAGCAGCTTTTTCCCCTTGTCTTCGCTCTCATCCCGCTGGCCGCCGTCATCGGCGCCTGCGTGTCCTGCCCCTGAGCGACGACACCCTCGCAGCATCTCGAGGCCGCCCCGGGTGACCGGGGCGGCCTCTTTTTTGTCGTTCAGCGTGAGAGGCGGGAAGCCAGGGCGACGCCGGCCACAAGCTGAAGCAACCCGTACGCCCGCCGCCGCCCCGGCCTGCCGCCGAAGGGCTTCACCAGAATATCGACAGCCGCCACGTCCGATCGCCAGAGATCGACGTGACGACTCGGCTGGAGCATGCCCAGCAGCCCGTCGCCGATCATGAACACCGCCGCCATTTCTGCGGCGCGGCGGATGCCGAGTTGGGTGTTCGTCACTTCTTCCGGCTGGCGTTCCATGCCTGTAGCTCCTCGACGGCGGTCGAACGCTTCAACACGCGAGCCCAGGGATCGATCACCACATGCGCGTCGGCCGGCACTTCCAGCGTGCCACGCCCTCCGGTCATCGCCAGCTTCTCGATGCGATCGCCGACCTGCACCTCGACCGGCATCGGGAACGCGCCGCCGTCCGGCACCTTCCACGACAGCGCCAGCTTGTTCCCGCTGCGCGTCTCGACCAACTCGGGCAGCGCCGCCTGACGCAGATACACGTCGAAGAACCAGCCATAATCCTTGCCGGTCACCTGACGGACGAAGCCCTCATATTCCTTGGTGGAACCGAAGCGCGGTTCGAAATTGCCGGGCTTCGGATCGGCGCGGCCATAGACCGCCAGTCGCGTCACATCCCAGAAGGCCGTGTCGCCGATCAGGTTGCGCAGGGTGTGGAGCATCCACGACCCCTTGACGTAGATGTCCTGACCCGGCCCGCCCTTCGAGGCCTCGTACACCTCCTCCTCGGAGATGATCTTGCCGCGGACGATCGGGACCTTGTTCATGATCGTGCCGCGCTGCGACTGCATCATCGCCGCATAGCGCGCCTCGCCCTCGCGCCAGCGGCCGTACGCCGGCTGCATGTACGCGCCGTATCCCTCGTGCAGCCAGTAGTCGTCCCAATTCGCGGCGGTCAGTTGGTTGGCGAACCATTCGTGCGTGAATTCATGTTGGAACAGCCAGTCGAACCCCTCGATCGCCTTGGCATAGCCGTTGCCGTAGGCGTTGATCGTCTGGTGCTCCATGCCCTTGTGCGGGGTTTCGACCACGCCGACCTTTTCGTCGCCGAAGGGGTAGGGGCCGACCAGCGCCTCGAAGAAGTCGAGTGTCGGCGCGAACTCCGCAAACAGCTTCTCGGCCTGCGCCTTCTCGCCCGGTAGATACCAGTAATACATCGGGATCGTGTTGCCGAAGCGGCTCTTGTAGGTGCCGCTGATCTCCTCATACGGCCCGACGTTCAGCGCGATCGCATAGGTGTTGGTGCGCTTGGCCCGCCAGTTCCAGCGGGTGCGGCCGTCCGGCAGCGTATCCATGCCGATCAGCTTGCCGTTCGATGGCGCCTTCAGCCCCTTTGGGACGGTGATGTGCAACGTGACGACGGTCGGCTCGCCCTCCGGGAAATCCATGCACGGCCAGAACAGGTCGCAGCCATAACCCTCCGCGGTGGTCGCGAACCACGTCTTGCCCTCCGGTGTCTTCGACCAGACGACGCCGTCGTCCCACGGCGCGTTGACGGCGACATGCGGCACGCCGCCGTACGTGATCTTCGCGGACACACGCTGCCCCTTGGCGAGGCGGCGGGGCAGGCGGATGACGAGTTGCCCGTCGGGGTTCGACCACGACCCCGCGTTCAAGGCGGTGCCGTCGATCGACACGGCGGTGACCGGCAGGTTCTTGTCGAGGTCGATCAGCAGGCGCGACACCGGCGACTTGGCGGTGAAGCCTAGGGTGGCGATACCGTTCAGGCTGTACGTCTCCGGCAGCACCTCGAACTGGAGGTCGGCCGAATCGAACGTCACCGCCAGCTGCTCGGCCGGCCGCATGCCCCCGGACTTCTGCGTCTGCTCCGTGATCGGGGGAGTGCCCTTGGCGGGGGGAGTGGCAGCCGATTGGAGCGCGGCAGCGAGTGCGAGAATGGAAGCTATCATGGTATACGATGGTTGCCGGGTTCACGCCGTGACGCAAGAGGCACGATTGATGGAATCGGAACGATCACCATATAGTCGGTGAAACGGGGCACCACGTACGGTGCCCGACCGGAGCTTGCATGACCCAGACTTTCCCCGTGCTGCCGCTGCGCGATATCGTCGTCTTCCCGCACATGATCGTCCCGCTGTTCGTCGGTCGCGACAAATCCGTCGCGGCGCTGGAAGCGGCGATGGCTGCCGACAAGGAGATCTTCCTCGTCGCGCAGCTCGACCCGGCCGAGGACGATCCGCAGCGCGACAGCCTGTACGAGATGGGCGTCACCGCCACCGTGCTGCAGCTGCTGAAGCTGCCCGATGGCACGGTCCGCGTGCTGGTCGAGGGCAAGCAGCGCGCGCGCCTTGGCGAACTGGTGGAAGCTGACGGCTATCTCGCCGCGACGGTCGCGATGATCGATGACGTCGCGGTTGAGGGTACCGAGGTGTCGGCGCTGATGCGCTCGGTCGTCGACCAGTTCGAAAACTACGCCAAGCTCAACAAGAAGCTGCCGGCGGAAACCGCGGTGCAGCTGGCAGAGATCGACGAGGCCGCGCGTCTTGCCGACGCCGTCGCCGCGAACATCGCGGTCAAGGTGGCCGACAAGCAGGCGCTGCTGGTCGAGATCGATCCGGCAAAGCGGCTGGAGATGGCGTTTGCGCTGATGGAAGGCGAACTCGGCGTTCTTCAGGTCGAGAAGAAGATCAAGAGCCGCGTGAAGCGCCAGATGGAGAAATCCCAGCGCGAATATTACCTCAACGAGCAGTTGAAGGCGATTCAGCGCGAGTTGGGCAACAGCGACGACGAGAGCGACGGCGACGAGATCGCCGAACTGACCCAGAAGATCGCGACGCTGAAGCTGTCCAAGGAGGCGCGGACCAAGGCGACTGCCGAGCTGAAGAAGCTGAAGACGATGGCGCCGATGAGCGCCGAGGCGACGGTGGTGCGCAACTATCTCGACGTGCTGCTCGGCCTGCCCTGGGGCAAGAAGTCGAAGATCAAGCGCGACATCGCGGCGGCGCAGGCGGTCCTCGACGAGGATCACTATGCGCTGGAAAAGGTGAAGGACCGGATCGTCGAGTATCTCGGCGTGCAGGCGCGCACCAACAAGCTGAAGGGGCCGATCCTGTGCCTCGTCGGACCGCCCGGCGTCGGCAAGACCTCGCTCGGCAAGTCGATCGCCAAGGCGACGGGGCGCGAGTTCATCCGCCAGTCGCTGGGCGGCGTGCGGGACGAGGCCGAGATCCGTGGCCACCGCCGCACTTATATCGGCTCGCTGCCGGGCAAGATCGTCACCAACCTGAAAAAGGCCGGTGCGGCCAACCCGCTGTTCCTGCTCGACGAGATCGACAAGCTGGGTCAGGATTTCCGCGGCGATCCCGCGTCGGCGCTGTTGGAGGTGCTCGACCCCGAGCAGAACGGCAAGTTCCAGGATCATTATCTGGAGATCGACATCGATCTGTCGGACGTGATGTTCGTCTGCACCGCGAACACGCTGAATCTGCCGCAGCCGCTGCTCGACCGGATGGAGATCATCCGGCTGGAAGGCTATACCGAGGACGAAAAGGTCGAGATCGCCGAGCGGCATCTGGTCGCCAAGCAGGTAGAAGCGCACGGGCTGAAGCCGGGCGAGTTTACGCTGACGCAGGACGGCCTGCGCGCGCTGATCCAGCATTACACGCGCGAAGCCGGCGTCCGTACGCTGGAGCGCGAGATCGCGAAGCTGTGCCGCAAGGCGCTGCGCCGCATTCTCGAGGGCAAGGCGACGAGCGTCACAATCGACCGCGACAACCTGCACGAGTTCGCAGGCACGCTGAAGTACCGCTACGGCCTGTCGGAAACGGAGCATCAGATCGGTGCGGTCACCGGGCTGGCATGGACCGAGGTCGGCGGCGAGTTGCTGACGATCGAGAGCGTGACGGTCGGCGGCAAGGGGGCGGTGAAGACCACCGGCAAGCTCGGCGACGTCATGAAGGAATCGGTCGAGGCGGCGTGGAGCTTCGTCAAGGCGCGTGCGCCCAGCTATGGCATCAAGCCCTCGGTGTTCCACCGCAAGGACGTTCACGTCCATTTGCCCGAGGGCGCGGTGCCGAAGGATGGTCCGTCGGCGGGCATCGGCCTCGTCACCTCGCTGGTCTCGACGTTGACCGGCGTGCCGGTGCGGCGCGAGGTCGCGATGACCGGCGAGGTGACGCTGCGCGGTCGCGTGCTGCCGATCGGCGGGCTGAAGGAGAAGCTGCTCGCGGCGCTGCGCGGCGGCATCACCACGGTGCTGATCCCGCAGGAGAACGAGAAGGACCTCGCCGACATCCCCGCCAATGTGAAGGAAGGGCTGACGATCATCCCGGTCAGTCATGTCGACGAGGTGCTGAAGCTGGCGCTGACCGAGCCGCTGGAGGCGATCGACTGGACCGATGCCGATGAGCTTGCGGCATTGCCGCCGCCGGCGATCGCGCCGGCGGGGGTGGAGCGTCATCACTGAAGGTGACGCGATAGCATCCGGTCACGACTGCGTTAAACGTCCAACCACCGCAGCTTAGCCGCTGCGGTGGTTGACACCGGCGGGTCGCGCCGCCTTAGTGACGCCTCCGCGCCGGTGATCCACCGGGGCGTCAAGTATCGAGTCGAATCGGGGGATTTCAAAGGATGAACAAGCAGGAGCTGATCGCGACGGTCGCCGATACATCGGGGCTGAATCGCGCGGATGCGGTGCGGGCGGTCGAAGCCGTATTCGATGCGATCTCGGCGAGCCTGAAAAAGGGCGACGAGGTCCGGCTGGTCGGTTTCGGCACCTTCTCGGTTTCCAAGCGCAAAGCCTCTACCGGTCGCAATCCGCGCACCGGCGAGCCGATGACGATCAAGGCGTCCACCCAGCCCAAGTTCAAGGCCGGCAAGATCCTGAAGGATTCGGTCAACTGACACTGGACAGGTCGCGCGTCGGTGGATAGACGCGCGGCTCCGGTTTTTCTCGGGGTCCTGAGGACCGCGGGATCGGGCGCGTAGCTCAGCGGTAGAGCACACCCTTCACACGGGTGGGGTCACAGGTTCAATCCCTGTCGCGCCCACCAATACGGCCCGTCGTTTCCAGCAGGAAGCGGCGGGCTTTTTGGTTTTGGTCGTTGAGCAGTTTCCATCGGCCCGCGTGGAGCCGGGCAAGAGCCGAAGACGGAAACGCGTGTGGCCGCCCCTCCGTCACGCCCTGGGCGTGCCACCTCCCCGTAAACGGGGAGGATTTGATTCGCAGGCGCTTCGAGGTCGGAGCGAACTCACGGTCCAACTCGTTCTTCGGCGGTATCTCAGGAGTCCCGCCGATGACGCTGCCGACCACGATGACCGCCGTCCGCCTGCCGCGGTTCGGAGACGCTGAGGTCCTGACGCTGGAGCAGGTGCCGATCCCGCAGCCGCTCGACGACGAGGTGCTGGTCCGCGTGCGCGCGGCCAGCATCAACCCGGTCGACCGCAAGATGCGGACGGGCAAGTTCGATCGGCTGAAGCAGGACGCGCTGCCGATCACGATGGGCCGCGATCTGGCGGGCACGATCGAGGCGGTCGGGACCCGCGCGCACTACATGCTCCGCCAAGGCGATCCCGTTTTCGCCTATCTCGGCTTCGATCGCGGCGCGCAGGCGGAATATGTCGTCGTGCGCGCGGTGGAGATGGTGGCGATGCCGACGTCGCTCGACTTCGTGCAGGCGGCTGCGGTACCGCTCGCCGCCCTTACTGCGTGGCAGGGTATGTTCGATCATGGCGGACTCCAGGCCGGGCAGTCCGTTCTTATCCACGGTGGCGCCGGCGGCGTCGGGCATCTTGCGATCCAGTTAGCCAAGGCGCGGGGTGCGACGGTGTACGCCACCTGCTCCGAACGTGATCTGGACTATGTCCGGGATCTCGGTGCCGATCGGGCGATCGACTATCGCGTCCAGCCTTTCGAAGAGCAGCTGTCCGATGTCGACCTCGTCTTCGACCTGATCGGCGGCGAGACGCGGGCGCGCTCGTGGGGCGTGTTGCGCGAAGGCGGAATGTTGGTCTCGACGCTCGACAGCCCCGATCCGGACGAGGCCGCCCGCCACAAGGTCCGCGCCGTCCCGCGCTGGGTGGTCGATCCCAATGCCGCGCAGCTCGGCGAAGTCGCCGACCTGATCGAGTCGGGCAGCGTGTCTGTGACAGTGGCCGCCACCTTCCCGCTGGCGGACGTCGCCGCCGCGCAGCACCGGCAGGAGACCGGGCACGATCGGGGCAAGATCGTGCTGACGCTGGATTGATTCATCAGTGGGACGGGGCGGATCGCTCCGTCCCGATCTGGGGCGCCGTCACAAAACCGAAACCTGCGAGTCACGCAACCGACGCCGAAACGGCATTTTACCGTCATCGAACTCCCCTAGTCGCAGCGATGAGATCGACAGGGGGGACCTTGGTCGATCCGAAGGCGAACACGCCTGCCAGACATCGACCGGGAGCAATCAGACCAATGGCCCATTTCGCGCGCACGACCCGCATCCTCTTGGCGGGCACCGCCTGCATGCTGCTCGCTTCCTGCGACGGCGCGGACAGCGTCGCTTCGCCCGGCGAAGGCGTGATCGTCGTCCCCACGACACCGGCTCCGACTCCCGCGCCCACCGCCACGCCGACGCCCGCACCCGGTACGCCGGCGGCGTCGTGCCCGGCGGGTACCAACGATGCCGGCGTGGTCGGCAATTATCGTGGCTGCCGTCTCCCCTCCAGCATCACCAGCGACCTGCGGCTGCAGAAGCTGGCCGGCGTCGCTTACGAAATCAGCGGCGCGGTGAACGTCGGCGTCGATGTCGGCGGCGCGGGCACTGCCCCCGGTGGCCGGTCGGCCGTGCTGTCGATCGACCCGGGTGTACTGCTGTACGCCAACACCACGAATGCCGATAACGACTATCTCATCGTCAACCGCGGCTCGCGCATCAACGCCGAGGGTACGGAAAGCCAGCCGATCATCTTCACTGCGCAGCAGAACCTGACAGGTGGCGTCACCGACGAGAGCCAGGGCCTGTGGGGCGGAGTCATTCTGGCCGGCCGCGCGCCGATCTCGAACTGCAACGCGGCCGTCGCCGGTGGCACCGCAAGCTGCGAGAACGTCGTCGAGGGCACCAACACCGCACTCTACGGCGGTGCCATCGCGAACGACAGCTCTGGTACGATGCGTTATGTCCAGATCCGCTATTCGGGCACGATCATCAGCCCGAACAACGAGCTTCAGGGCCTGACGCTGGGCGGCACCGGCTCGGGCACGACGCTGGACCACATCCAGATTCACAATTCGTCGGACGACGGCATCGAGATCTTCGGCGGCCGTACCAACCTGCGCTATCTGGCACTGACCGGGTCGGACGACGACGGCCTGGATACCGATGTGGGCTGGCAGGGTCAGGTCCAGTTCCTGCTCGCCGTGCAGAAGCCGACCAACACGCAGACCGATAACTACTCCACCGAAATCGACTCGAACGGCAACGAAGACGCATTGCCGCGGCAGCGTTACAACCTGGCGAACTTCACCTTCGTGCAGAGCTCGACCGCGACCAATGCCGCGATCCGTATTCGCGGCGGCGCCGATGCGCGCTTCGTGAATGGTATCGTTGTCAGCCCGGCGGCATGCCTCAACATCATCGCGGGCATCGACGCCAGCGGCAAGTCGACGATCCGTCCGGCCAATGCCGGCCTAGAGGATAACGGCCCGCCGATGTTCGACTCGGTGCTGTTCAGCTGCGGCGGCGCGTCGCCCTATGCCGAAACCACGGTCAACGGTGTGACGGTCACAATCGCGGAACAGCGTACCGTGTTCACGGCCGGCACGAACAACGTCGAGGCCGGCACCGGCCTGCTGACGGGCATTTTTCTGCCCGCCGGCGCGGCGACGACGGCCACGCCGTTCAACGCCGCGACGCTCAATCCGGCCAACACGTCGTTCTTCGTGCAGACGAGCTTCGTCGGCGCGGTGAGCGGCCCGAACGACACGAGCTTCCGCGGCTGGACCTGCAATTCCAACCGCGCGAACTTCGGCTCGACCAGCGGCAGCTGCACCGGCCTGCCGAACTGATCAAGCGACGGGGCGGCGATCGGTTCGCCGCCCCGTCACGTCCGAGGCGGCGGCCGGGGGAGGTCGCCTGCATCCCACATATTTCGAGAGCCGGGGCCGCCATGAAGCATCCGATCCACGCATTCCTACTCGCGACGACGATGCTCGCGCCCGCTACCGCTTTCGCGCAGGCCGCGCCGGCCGGTGGTCAAGCCGGCGCGCCTGCGGGCAGCGTCGTGTCGCCGCAGGCCGGTCAGCCGGCCATCGATGCCGCCGATCCTGCCGCCGCCGCGGAGGCGCAGCAGGACCAGGTCGAGGTCTCCACACCCGGGGGTGCCAACACCGACGACATCGTCGTCGTGGGCCGCAACATCCCCAATGCTGTCCGCGCGACTCCGGAAGTCATCAACGTCCTGTCGACGGCCGATATCGCCCGCACCGGCGAGGGCGACATCGCTGGCGCGCTCAGCCGCGTCACGGGTCTGTCGGTGGTCGGCAACGGTTTCGTCTACGTCCGTGGCCTTGGTGACCGCTATTCTTCGTCGCTCCTCAACGGATCGCCGCTGCCGTCGCCAGAACCGCTGCGCCGCGTCGTGCCGCTCGACATCTTCCCGACCAACGTCATCGCGTCGGCGCTGGTGCAGAAGAGTTATTCCGTGAACTACCCTGCCGAATTCGGCGGCGGCGTCATCAATCTCACGACCAAGGCCGTGCCGGACGAAACGTTCTTCCAGATGGGTGGATCGGTCGGCGCGGACACCGTGACGACGTCCGAGCTCGGCTATGTCTATGACGGCGGCAGCCGTGACTGGACGGGCTATGATTCCGGGGTGCGTAAGACTCCTGGCTTCATCGATCAGGCCGGGCAGAACGGCACTTCGCTGACGTCGAGCCAGATCATCGGCCTGAACAACGCGCAGACGACGCTGCTTCAGCGCAACAACCAGTTGCCGGCGAACCTGTCGGGCGAGCTCAGCCTGGGCAGCTCGATCGACATCGGCACGGTCCGCGTCGGCGCGATCGCTGCCGCAGGCATCAGCAACACGTGGCGCACGCGCGACAATACGCAGCAGTCGACGGACGATCCCACCGGTATCCTCACACGCGACTTCCGCACCGTCCTGACCGACAACCGCGCCGTCGTGAATGGTCTGCTGGGATTCGGGGCGGAGTTCGGCGAGAACAAGATCCGCTGGACTAATTTGTACCTTCACGACACCGTCAAGCAGGGTCGTTTGTCGCGCGGCAGCACGGCCAACATTGGCGTGGGTGCGGACGGCATCCAGCCCTTCCTCGTTCAGAATACGAGCTGGTTCGAGCGCGAGCTGTTCGACACGCAGCTCGTCGGCGAGTTCAAGCTCTCCGATCAATTCAGCCTCGACGCTCGCGGCGCCTATGCGAAGACCAGCCGCAACAGTCCGTACGAGCGTAGCTTCACCTATCAGTACAATCCCGCGATCGGCGACTATCAAAACAACCTGTCCGGTCTTCAGGCGGCCTCGATCGCCTTTTCCGAACTGGACGAAACGCAATATTCAGGTCAGGCCAACCTGACCTGGAACGTGCCGTTCGACCGGCCCTTCGCCTTCTCGGTAGGCTATGCCTATACCGATACGCAGCGGGACTCGAGCCGCTACACCTTTCAGTATTCGGGACCGAACAACGGCCCGGTCCTGGGTGCGGCACCGCAGTTGCGGCCTGACTATCTGCTCTCGGACTATGTCATCCAGGCTTACGGGATCAACCTTCGCAACACGTCGACGGGGCAGGGTGCGGCGGCCTATGATGCGCTGCTGCGCGTCCACGGCGCTTATGCTCAGGTCGAGGGCGAGATCACCGACGGTCTGCGCGCAACGACCGGTGTCCGGTACGAAAAGGCGACGGAGCGGGTCACACCGTCGGGCGGTGCGGCGGGTACCAGTCTGAAGAACGATTATTGGTTGCCGGCGGTCACGGTCACCTGGAATTTCGCAGAGGATATGCAGCTTCGGGCGCATCTGTCCAAGACGCTGGCCCGCCCGCAGTTTCGCGAACTCGCGCCACAGCTATATCAGGACTTCGAGAGCGACCGCCTGTTCTTCGGCAACGCATTCCTCAAGGACTCGCAGTTGTACAACGCCGAGTTGCGCGGCGAATGGTACTTCGCCCGAGATCAGCGTTTCAGCCTCGCCGGGTTCTACAAGCGGATCGACGATCCGATCGAGGCGGTGGCCTTCTTCCCGGCGGGGTCGGACACGCTCCAGACGGGGTTTGCCAACGCTCCGCGCGCCAAGCTCTACGGTGGCGAAGTCGAGGTGCAGAAATACGTGCCGCTCGACTCGCTGGGTGACGGTTTCTTCGCGACGCGCCGCCTCGTCGCGATCGTAAACTACACCTATACGAAATCGAGCATCGATGCCGGCGACCAGTTGATCGCCAGCCCGCTGTCGGTCGGCACCAGCCCGATCCTGCGCCCCGCGAATATCCTGTTCCAGGACGGCGCGGCGTTGGTGGGTCAGTCGGACCACCTCGTGAACCTGCAACTCGGGATCGAGGACAAGGCGTCGCTCAGCCAGTTCACGGTGCTGTTCAACTACGCTTCGAACCGCGTCACAAACCGCGGTCCGATCGGCGGCGGCGGCGGCACGCGCCTGCCCGACCTGATCGAGAAGCCGGGCATCCGCCTCGACCTCGTTGCGCGTCAGGGGATCAAGGTGCTGGGGTCGCAGTTCGAAATCAAGGCCGAGGCGCGCAACCTGACCGGCACCGGCTACCGCGAGTTCCAGGCGTTCGACGGCGCGACGGTGGACATCAACCGCTACAAGCTGGGCCGCACCTTCACGCTGGGGGCGAGCGTCCAGTTCTGACGGGAAGCTCCCCCTTGTCGAAAGGGGGAGCGAGCGTCGGCAAGATCGCCTGACGTTGCGTCTTTTGAGGCTGTGACCCGAAGTCTGGTCATAGCCAGCGCGTTGAGCCGTCCGCAGCGGGGCGCCTGGCATCAGCCTCGTGGACGTCAACCGTGTTCATCGCCCCGGACCAGATCGTCGGGAGAAACCGCCTCGTTGAAGTTGGCCGGGGTCAGCGCCGGCCACGTCCATATCCAGCGGATTACGGAACCGGCGGATGGTGCTGTGATGCGGTGGCGTATCATTCAGCGACAGACCGACGAAGCGGTGGAACCGCATACTGCCTTTTCGGCTTAATCCAGTCCCTTGTTCCCGCGATTGTGCACTCGCTTGCGGCAAATGCCTCCAGCATCAGTAACGAGGCTGAACGCAGGTACCGCCGCAAACCTCACAGCACCATTCTCAGCGCCGTCCAGTCGACCTTACCCGCCAGCCGCGCTAGGGGACCATTGTGCCCAAGCGCGAGGACAGAAGCGCATCCGCCTAACGACCCCAACAACCGCACGATCTCAGAGGGCACGATGAACCTCTGCGCGGCGGCGGTTTCGCAGCGATCCTCTAAGCGAGACTGAGAAGAACAACCGTCCGCCCAGCGAGGAGATCAGTTAGCGCAACCGCTCGATGGCCTGGGCGAGGGCGACGTAGAGCTTGCCCATGTCCGACGACAGCAAGGTCACGGCCAGCGGCGACCCGTCGCGTTGCGTCAGGATGCCGCGCAGCATCGCCTCGAAATCGTGGATGTAGCGGTTGACGTTGTCGCGGAAGACCGCGTCGTCGTCGTACAGGCGCGCGACGCGGGCGAGTTCGCTACCCTCCAGCAGGCGGACGGCACGGCGGGTGAAGACGCCGCGATCCCCCTTCAGATAAGCCGCCCACGCACTGTCCGATACGTCGCGGCCAAAGACCTTGGCGATGTCGATCGAGGCGGAGTTCAGCGCCTCGATCAGCAGCGAGACGCGGCGCGACAGCGTGGCGCTGTCGGCCTGTTCCTGCACCTCGCGCGCCTCCTCCAGCCGCGCCTCGACCAATGCGGTCTGCTCGGCGATGCGCTGCACGTGAGCAGCCAGACGCTCGGTCGCGCCCGTCGCGGCGGTGACGGCTCCGCGCGTCGCCTCGGCGAGGGCATCGACCTGACGCTCGACGGTGTTGGTCGTCGCCCGGCGCATCGCGTCGCCGGCCGAGTCCTCCAGCGCGGCGGCGGCTTCGGGGATGACCTGCGCCAGCGTCTCGCGCGCGCGATCGGCAGCGATCTGCGCGGTTTCGCGAACGCGGGTCAGCGCCTCCAGCAGGCGGGGTGCGGCCTCGTCGGCGAAGCGGTTGGTGCGGCCGATCGTCTCGTCCACCATCGCACCAAGCGCGTCCGCCTTGTCGCGGCCGTTCTCCAGCGTGTCGAGCAGTGCCATCGACAGTTGGTCGAGCGTCTTGCGCTGATCCTGGATGACGGCGGCGATCGCCTCGATCGCGTCGTGCGTGCTTTCCGCCGCGGTGACCAGCGCGAGCAGTTCGGGCTTGGCCTGACCGACAACCTTGCGGCTGCCGTCGATGCGCTCGTCGAGGCGGTTGAGCGCCTCCGGCAGCGTCTCGTCGATCTCGCGCGCGGCGGCGTCGAGCGCGAGCAGCAGCGCCTCGGTCGTGCCGATCGTCTTTATCGCCATCGCGTCGCCGGTCTTCAACGCCTCCGTCATCGCATCGGCGGAGCCGCCGAGCGCGCTGATCGATGCCGCCAAATGCTGCGTCCGGTCGACGCCGGTCGCGTGCAGCGCGTCCAGCCGCTGTTCGACCGCCGCGATGCCGTCGTGGAGACCGCCGACCAGTATGTCGCTGGCACCGTGTTGCTGGTGCAGACGGTTGGCGATGAGTTCGATCGCGGCGTCGATCGCGCCGACCCGCTCGCCCAGTGCGCTGACGCTGTCGTGCGCGGCTGCGTGGAGCGCGGCCTGACGCTGATCGACAAGGCCGAGCATCGAATCACCCTGATCCGCCAAATCCGCGCGCGAGCGTTCCATCGTTGCGGCGGCGCGGGTGGCGAGCACCTCCACCGTCTCCGCCATCGCCGCGGCGACCTGTTCCAGCTTCGACCCGGCCGTGTGGCCGCTGTCGCCGATCCGCTGAAGGTGGCCGGCCAGCGACGCGACGGCGGTGGTCGACAGCGTGTCGGCTTCGCGGGCGCGGTCGGTCAGTGCGGAAAGCTGCGCATCGAGCGCGGCGACGTGCGCGGCGGCACCCAGCCCGGCCTGCTCGATGCGGCGGCCGACTTCTTCGCTATCGGCCTGTGCCGCGGGCATGGCGGCGAGCAGTTCGCCGACCGTCGCGCGGGCGCGCTCCGCCGCGGTGGCGAGGGTTGCGGCGTGGGCGCGGGCGGCGTCGACCTCCGTCGACAGTCCACGCCCGACCGACTCCAGCCGGTCCGCCGCCACGTCGCCGACCGAAGCCAGCGTCGAAAGCTGGTGGGCGATCTGTTCGCGTTGCAGGTGAAGCGACTGCGACAACGCGTGGATGCGACGCTCCAGCGCCTGCGCCTCGCTGCGCATCGCGCGGGCGGTCAACGCGAACCGGCGTGCCTCCGCCCGGCTGCTCCGCTGCGCGAGGAGCCAGACGATGCCGATCAGCGCGGGCACGGTGGCGAGTGCCGCAACGAACTGCACCAGCTCGACCGGTCGGAGCGTCGCCAGGGAGTCCCACGTCAGCGCCAGCATCCCGCCGATCCACGCAAACGACAGCAGGATCGCGAGCGTCGGCAGCAGCCATCCGGCGCGCGGTGCGACGATGTCCGCCTCCACCAGATCGAGCACGTCCTCCTCCTGCGGCTCGACCTCATAGTCTGAGCGGCGGTAATCGGACGCCGTATCGGCGGTCGGCCAGAGATCGTGATTGCCCAGCGTATCCCCCTTGGTCGCCGATGGATTTGGCCTTGCTTAGCATTTTTCCACGCCACGGCCAGCCTCGTGCGGCAACCGGTCGTTAACGAAGGCAGCGTAGCACCGGGGACATGGCTTATGATCCCGGAGCAATCGATGCGACCCTGGCAGCGGCAGTCGGCGACGAACCCGGCCTGATCGCCGAATTGCGCGTCGCGTTCGTCGAGAGTGCGGTCAAGGCGCTGGCGCAAATGGCATCTGCGACGGAGGTCGACGGCTGGCGGACGGGGGCAACGCGGCTGAAGGGGCTGGCGGCGAGTTTCGGCGCGGTGCGCCTGATGGCGCTGGCGGCGACCGCGGCCGACGGGTGCGTCGGGGATGCGGTGATGCTGTCCAAGCTCAAGCGTGCCGTGGCGCGGCTGGACGGCGAAGGGGTGGTTTAGAGGTCCTTGAGGTTTGGGGACGGCGTTCCCGCAAGCACTGAGCCTCGCGGGGGGCAACCTGCCGCCGCTGCCGCACCGGACACGCCACCAGCAACAGAAGGGCGGTTGACCCTCGCCGCGCGGTCCCTATCAGCCCCACGATGCTTGCGGGGCTTCTTTTTGCCGAACTCGAGGCGCTCGATCGCCCGGGAACGCTGATCGCGACGCTGCCGTTCGGCGGCGGGACGGTGATCGAATATCAGGCGCGGCTGCTGATCGCGGCGGGCGCGGCGCAGATCATCGTGTCGGTCGGCCGGCTGACGCCCGAACTCATCGGCGCATTGGGGCGCATCGGCAAGCGCGGCATCGTCGTCGACACGGTGCGGTCGGCGGTGGAGGCACAGGCGCGGCTGCATCCGCTGTCGACGATCGTGATGGTCGCCGACGGGCTCATCACGACGCAGGGGCTGATCGACGGTTTCGCCAAGAGCGACACGGCCGGCGACGCGTTGCTGGTGCTGCCCACGGACACCGCGGGGCCCGATTACGAGCGGTTGGGCGGACAGCTTGCGTGGGGCGGCGTCGGTCGCATCGACCCGCGCCGGATCGCGGAGGTCGCCGCCCTGCCGAACGACTATGCCTTGCAATCCAGCATCCTGCGCCTCGCCGAACAGGCGCAGGCCGTGCATGTGCCGCTGGCATTGGAGGATGTGCGGGACGGCCACGGGCTGGAGCATAGCGCCGTCGCCTTCGCGTCGCGTGGACGCATGGTGCTGGCCGCGACGGTGGCGGACCGGCGAGACTGGTTCAACGCCGCGATCCTCGGGCCGATCGCCCGGTCGGTGACGCCGAAGCTGCTCGACCGCCACATCGCGACCGAAGCCGTCGTGGGCGGTGGCGTAGCGGTCGGACTGACGGGGCTGGCGACGGAAGCGTTCGGGCCCGGGTGGCTGGGGCTGGGGCTGGTGCTGGTCGGCGTGCTGGCGCTGGGCGTCGCGCGCGTGCTGGCGGCGCTCAGGGACGAGGAGCGGCTGGCGCAGGTGGGCCGGCTCGGCACCCTGACCTTACCCGCCCTGGCGTTCGCGGTGGCGGGCGTGGTCGTGGGGAGCGGCGGCGCGGTCGCGCCGTTGCTGGCCGGGGGGCTGCTGTTCCTCGGCGGGCTGGCGGAGCGGGCGATCAGGCGCGATCGGCGGCGGCGCTGGTGGGGCGGGCCGCCTGCTTATCTGCTCGCCGCCACGCTGGGTGCGGTGATCGGCTGGCCGATAGCGGGGCTGGGTCTGGCGGCGGCCTATGCGGCGGCGACGCTGACCGCGGCGGTCGAGTCGCTGCGCGAAAAGGCTTAGCGCGCGCCAGGCTTAGGCCCTCATTAACGACGTTGGCGCTAGACATCGCGCCATGTCGCCAGCCCCGCCCTCGGACACCGTCCCCGCCTGGGACCGCGATGCGGTCGCGGCGCGGGCTGCGCGGGTCGGCGAACGAGCCGAGGCGGAACTGGGCGGGGCGATCGCCGACTTCTTCCTGAGCAATGAAACGCGGCTGGATGATCGCACGCGCGCCGCACTGGCCGCGACGATGCGAGGTGTCGTTGCAGGGGTGGAGGCCGACATCCGCCGTCATGCGGCGCGCCTGCTGGCCGATGAGGAACAATCCGAAAAGGCAGAGGCGGTGTTGACGCGATCGTCCGACGTGTTCGGGCGCCTGATGCGGGCCGGCGTTCTGAAAGATGCCGATTTGATGGGCGAGATGATCGCTCGCGTGCGTCTCGACCTGATTGAGGCGGCGTTGCCGGTGGCGGTGTCGGGCCCGGACGCGCCAAGCCTGTTGGTGCGGCTGGCGAATGCGCCCGACCGCGTCGTCGCGGTGGCCGCGGCGGCTCTGCTGGCGGCGGATAATCGCCGGCGGGATGCGAACGAGAGCGGCGCGGGGATCGACGGCGATCTGCCCGTCGAACTGCATCGGCGTCTGGTCTGGTGGATCGCAGCGGCGATCCGGGGCGATGCCGACGCGGATGTGGATCGCGCGATCGTCGCTTCCGCGGAGCGCAGCCTGAGCGCGCATGACGAGACCGACCGGGTTGAGGCGATCGCATCGCGACTGGCGGCGGCGATCGCGCCGCGGCGGAGCGAACTGCCCGACCTGCTGGTCGAAACGCTGGGCAATCGACGTCTGCAGCTGTTCGTGGCGCTGCTGGCGCAGGCGCTCGACTGGCCGACGGATCAGGCGCGCACCGTCACGCTGGAGCCGGCGGGCGATCGGCTGTGGCTGGCGTGTCGCGCGATCGATCTCGACCGGGCGACGATCGCCAAGATCGCGCTGGCTCTCGCCGATGCCGATCCGACGCGCGATATCGAGGCCTTTGCGGACGATCTCGACGCCATCGCTGCGGTTGCGGTTGGCGACGCCCGCGCGGCGCTGGCGTCGCTGACGCTGCACCGCGATTATCGGGATGCGATTCGTGCGTTGAAGGGGCAGGGCGGATGACCGCGGCCGTCGCGCACGCCGTGATCGATCTCGATGGGCTGCTGGTGTCCGCCGATCCCGCCATCGCCTCGCTCAATCGCCGCGCGGGGGGCGCGGAAGGGCAGATGCTGGCCGTCCCGCAGCTCGCAACGGTGGCGCGGCTGGCGCGGCGGCTGGGGATCGTCGTCGCGCGGCGCGTGGTCGTCGCGGACGATGAAAGCGATGTTGCCCTGTGGGTGCGCGCGCAGCCGGAGGGCGGGCAGGTCCGCCTCGCCGCCAGTGGCTGGGGGGAGACGCCGGCCTGGGCACCGATCGACGACGTGCCGGATGCTGTGCCCGGCGACGGCCGCTGGCGGTGGGAGACGGACGCGACGTTGCGGCTGACCTTCGTGTCGCTGGACGCGGGGACACTCTACGGGTTCGATCCTCTGGGGATGCTCGGCAAGCCGCTGTCGGCGCTGTTCGGCTTCGCGGAGAATGCGGATGGCGCGATGCCGATCCTCGATGCGCTGGCGCGTCGGCGCGTGCTGAAGGGGCAGGCGGCGGAGTTGAAGCCCAACGGCCGATTGGTGGTCTTGTCGGCGCGACCGCGGGTCGATGCGCTCGGCGAGTTTGCCGGGCTGGTCGGGACGGTGGCGGAGGGTGGGGAGCCTGTGGCGGTAGACGTCGAAGAGACGCTGCCGGCCAGCTTCACGCGGGGGCTGGACCGCGCACTGCGTGGACCACTGGCGCGGATCGTGGCGAATGCGGACAGCATTCATGCGCAGGCGGACGGGCCGATCACGCCGGGCTATGCCGACTATGCCGCCGACATCGCCAGTGCCGGGCGACATCTCTTGTCGTTGGTGGACGATCTGGTCGACCTTCAGGCGATCGAGCGGGCGGAGTTCCGGCCGACGATAGAATCGATCGATCTTGCCGATGTCGCGCGACGTGCGGCGGGCCTGCTCACGGTGCGGGCAGATATGGCGGGCGTGGCGATCGACCGGCCTCGCTTCGACGACACGGTTCCTGCCCTGGGCGATTTCCGGCGTGCGTTGCAGATCCTGGTAAATCTGGTCGGCAATGCCGTCCGCTACACAGACAGTGGCGGCAATGTGCGGGTCGAAACGGCGGTGGTCGGCGACCGGGCGCAAGTGACCGTGATCGATGCGGGCAAAGGGATCGCCCCGGAGGATCAGGCGCGCATCTTCGATAAGTTCGAACGGGTCGATCCGACCGAGCCGGGCGGCAACGGGTTGGGCCTGTTCATCGCGCGTCGGCTGGCACGGGCGATGGGCGGCGACCTGACCGTGGCGAGCGTACCGGGCGAAGGTGCGCAGTTCACGCTGTCGTTGCCGGCGGAGTTGTAGGCGGCTCGTGAGTCGCTCAGATCCTCCGCTCCTTGAGGATGGGATTTTCGTTCAGCGCCTGGGAAGACGCCGCGCCACCAGCAGCATCAGCAAGCCCGCCACGGCGAGCGCCGCACCGTAGTCCGCCCAGACGCGCTGCTGGAGCATGAAGCTGGAGGCGGGCCACCGGATGTAACCCAGCCCCTGGCCGATCCAGAGCAAACCCATGAGCGTCGCGAGGACGCCGAGGATCAGGAGGATCGCGCGCAGGGGCCGCATGATCGGCTCAGCGTTCCGTGACGGGAACGTAGCTGCGCTGCGTCGGCCCGGTATAGAGCTGGCGCGGACGGCCGATCTTCTGGTCGGGATCGGTAATCATCTCGTTCCATTGCGCGACCCAGCCAACGGTGCGGGCGAGCGCGAACAACACGGTGAACATCGACGTCGGGAAGCCGATCGCCGACAGGATGACGCCCGAGTAGAAGTCGACGTTCGGGAACAGCTTCTTTTCGACGAAATAGGGATCGTTCAGCGCGATCTCCTCGAGCTGCAACGCCACGTCGAACAGCGGGTCTGTGACCTTCAGTTCGGCGAACACCTCGCGTACCGTCTTCTGCATCACCGTCGCGCGGGGGTCGTAATTCTTGTAGACGCGGTGACCGAAGCCCATCAGGCGGAACGGATCGTTCTTGTCCTTCGCGCGGGCGATATACTCCGGGATGCGATCGGGCGTTCCGATCTCCCGCAGCATGTTGAGCGCCGCTTCGTTCGCGCCGCCATGCGCCGGTCCCCACAGGCAGGCGATGCCCGCCGCGATGCAGGCGAACGGGTTCGCACCGGACGATCCCGCGAGACGGACGGTCGAGGTCGACGCGTTCTGCTCGTGATCGGCGTGCAGGATGAAGATGCGGTCCAGTGCCTTCTCGATCACCGGGTTCACGATATAGGGCTCGGCCGGAACGCCGAACGTCATCCGCAGGAAGTTGCCGGTGTAGCTGAGCGAATTGTCCGGATACAGGAACGGCTGCCCGACGCTGTACTTGTACGCCATCGCCGCGATCGTCGGCATCTTGGCGATCAGGCGGTGCGAGGCGATGACGCGCTGCGCCGGATCGTGGATGTCCGTGGAGTCGTGATAAAAGGCCGACAGCGCCCCGACGACGCCGCACAGGATCGCCATCGGATGCGCATCGCGCCGGAACCCGCGGAAGAACGTCGCAAGCTGTTCATGCACCATCGTGTGGCGCGTGATCGTGGTCGAGAAATTTTCCAGCTCCTGCTTGGACGGCAGTTCGCCGTTCAGGAGCAGGTACGACACCTCCATGAAGCTCGACTGTTCGGCCAATTCGCCGATCGGGTAGCCGCGGTGGAGCAGCACGCCCTGATCGCCGTCAATATAGGTCAGCGTCGACTGGCACGATGCGGTCGAGGTGAACCCCGGATCGTAGGTGAAGGCGTCCGTCTGCGCATACAGCTTGCGGATGTCGATCACATCCGGCCCGATCGTCCCGGACATGACCGGATAATCGAGCTGCTTGGAGCCGAGGGAGAGCTTCGCGGCGTCGGTCATTCCACCATCCTTGTTCTAGCTGGTATTCTTAGCTGGCCATCCGGTCGGCGATGCGACCCAGGCTTTCCTCGCGCCCGAGCAGCGCGACGACATCGAAGATCCCGGGCGACGTGCGTCGTCCGGTCAGCGCGGCGCGAAGGGGTTGCGCGACCTGGCCGAGCTTCAAGCCCCGCGCGTCGGCGACCCGCCGTACCGCAGCTTCGATTCCGTCCGTATCCCAGCCGTCGAGCGCGTCAAGCGCCGCATGAACCTCCGCCAGGATAGCCGGTGCGTCGCCCGCGAGGAGCGGAGCCGCCGCCTCGTCGATCGTGAGCGGCCGAGTGGCGATGAGGAACTGCGCGCCGTCCGCCAGCTCGTTGAGGTTGGCGGCGCGGGGCTTCAACGCCGGCATCGCGGCGGTCAGGCGGGCTTCGTCGGCCCCGGTCATCCGGGCCGCGACGAGCTTGGCGAGACGGGCGTCGTCGGCCTCGCGGATATAGAGGCCATTCAGATGTTCGAGCTTCTTCAGGTCAAAGCGGGAAGGACTTTTACCAACGGCGGCAAGGTCGAACCACTTCACCGCCTCGTCCCGCGCGATAATCTCCGCGTCGCCGTGACCCCAGCCGAGGCGCAGCAGATAATTGTCGAGCGCCTCAGGCAGGATACCGAGTTCGTCGCGATACGCTTCGATCCCGACCGCACCATGGCGCTTCGACAGCTTCGCGCCGTCCGAGCCGTGGATCAGCGGGATGTGCGCATAGACCGGCTCCGGCCAGCCGTTCGTCCGGTAGATCGGCAACTGGCGAAAGGCGTTGTTGAGGTGGTCGTCGCCGCGGATGACATGGGTCACCCCCATGTCGTGATCGTCGACCACGACCGCAAGCATGTAGGTCGGCGTACCGTCCGAGCGGAGCAGGACAAGGTCGTCGAGTTCGGCGTTCTGCACCGTCACCGCGCCCTGCACCTGATCCTCGATCGTCACCGACCCCTCCTGCGGTGCGCGCAAACGCACGACGAAGGGCTGGTCCGCCGGGCCGTCGGTGCGATCGCGCCACGGGCTGCGGATGCGGAGCGGCTTCTTCGCGGCCTGCGCCGCTTCGCGCTGGGCGGCGATTTCCGCCTGCGTCATCCAGCAGCGGTAGGCGTGGCCGTTCGCGACCATTGCATGCGCGACCTCGGCATGACGATCGGAGCGGGCGAACTGGAACACGGCATCGCCGTCCCAATCGAGCCCTAGCCAGCGCATGCCTACTAAAATCGCATCGATCGCCGGCTGCGTCGAGCGGGCGCGGTCGGTATCCTCGATCCGAAGCAGGAACTGGCCACCATTGTGACGCGCGAACAGCCAGTTGAACAGCGCGGTGCGCGCACCGCCCAAATGCAGGAATCCGGTCGGCGAAGGGGCGAACCGCGTGACGACGGAGGTGGGTTCGGGCGTGCTGCCCGGAACGGATGTTGCGCTCAAGCGCGCGTGCTCCCAGACTGTGGATCAAATGGCCAGTTCAGCCGCCGCAGCCCCTAGCACGCACCCCGCGCGGCGACAAATTGCGGCTGTGCAACATAGGCTGGAAACATTGCTGGAGGCCGAGCGCGACCAGCTGGTGTTGTGGCTGCCCGTGATGCTCGGGGCGGGGGTGGCGGCGTGGTTCGTACTGCTTCGGCGAAGCGAGTGGACGGCGGTGCTGCTGGCACTGACGGCGACGGCGTGCCTGGCGGCGGCATTGGGTCGCGGCGGTAGGGCGAGCAGGGCGGTTGCGGTCGGCGCGCTGGCGATGGCGGTTGGGCTGGCGCTGATATGGTGGCGGGCGGAGCGGGTGGCGGCGCCGGTGCTGGCGCGGCCGGCGGTGGCGGCGTTCGACGCCCGCGTCGAGCGGGCCGAGCCGCTGGTGGCACGTGAACTGGTGCGGCTGACGCTGGCGCCGATTGATGCGCCGGCGCTGCCGCGGCGGTTGCGGGTCAATCTTGCTGAAGCGGATGTGCCGGCGGGCCTGACGCGGCGGGCGGTTATCCGGTTGCGGGCGAGGCTGCTGCCGCCGCCGGATGCGGCGGTGCCGGGGGCGTACAGCTATGCCCGCGCGGCGTGGTTCGCCGGGGTTGGGGCGACGGGGCGGGGCTTTGCACCGGTGCGGATCGTGACGCCGGGTGATGCCGAGCTGGGGCTGCGGGCGACGCTGACGCGGCATATCACCGAGCGGGTGGCGGGGAGTGCGGGCGGTGTGGCGGCGGCGCTGGCGACCGGCGATGTCGGGTCGATTGCGGAGGAGGATGCCGAGGCTATGCGCGCGGCGGGGCTCGCGCATTTGCTGTCGGTGAGCGGGTTGCACATCACTGCTGTCGTGGGTGCGACGATGCTGATCGTGATGCGGCTGCTGGCACTTTGGCCGGCGCTGGCGTTGCGGGTGCGGCTGCCGCTCGTCGCCGCTGCGGTGGGGGCCGGGGCGGCGGTCGGGTACACGCTGTTGACGGGGTCGGAGGTGCCGACGATCCGGTCGTGCGTGGCCGCGCTGCTGGTGCTGGCGGCGCTGGCGCTCGGGCGGGAAGCGATGACGCTGCGGCTGGTGGCGGCGGGGGCGATCGTGGTGCTGATCGCGTGGCCCGAGTCGCTGGCCGGGGCGAGCTTCCAATTGTCGTTTGCCGCCATCACCGCAATCGTGGCGCTGCACGACCATCCGTGGATGCGTGGCTTTGCCGAGGTGCGGGAGAAAGGCCTGCTGCGGCGATGGGGCCGGGGTGCGGTGTTGCTCCTGATGACGGGCGTCGTCGTCGAGGCCGCGTTGATGCCGATCGCGGTGTATCACTTCCATCGTGCCGGATTGTACGGGGCGTTGGCCAATATGGTCGCCATCCCGTGGACGACGTTCGTGGTCATGCCGTTGGAGCTCCTGGCGTTGCTGCTGGACGTGGCGGGGCTGGGTGCGCCGGTGTGGTGGCTGGTGGAGCGGGCTTTGTGGGCGCTGCTGTGGCTGGCGCGGATCGTGGCGTCGGCGCCGGGGGCGGTGCGGGCGTGGCCGGTCATGCCGGACGCGGCGTATGCGCTGATCGTTGTCGGTGGCCTGTGGCTTGCGCTGTGGCGGACGGAGTGGCGGCGCTGGGGTTTGGCCCCGCTGGCCGTCGGTTCCTTGTGGGCGGCGATGACGCCGGCGCCCGATCTGCTGGTGAGCGGGGACGGGCGGCATGCGGCGGTGCGGACCGAATATGGGGCGATGGCGCTGCTGAGGGAGCGGGCCGGCGAGTATATGCAGAACGTGCTGAGCGAGAATGGCGGTGTGAAGGGTGCGCCGATGACGCTGGACGGTTTGCCGGGGGCGGCGTGCAGTGCCGACCTGTGTGCGGTCGATGTTGCCGGGCGGCGGGTGGTGATGACGCGGAGTGCATATCTGGTGCCGGTAAGGGCGCTGATCGCGGCGTGCGTCGGGGCGGATGTGGTGGTGAGCGAGCGGCGCTTGCCGGTCGGGTGTCGGCCGCGGTGGTTGCGGCTGGAACGGGATGTGCTGGCGCGGACCGGGGGCGTTGCCGTCGGGCTGAGCGGGGGGTGGACGGCGACGGTACGGCGGGCCGGGGATGAGCATCCGTGGGTTTTGGCGGCTGGGCGAGAGGATTCGGGGGCGGGGTTCCGTCGTTTCCGACGTTGAACGTTTTCAGTGCCTTGCGGGATCGGACCGCTGGAAGGTTAGGCTAAGGTTAGTCCAATGCGGTGTTTTGGGCCGTCCGATATCTTGAATGACGCGCTTGCGGCGAGGCCCTCCCCCAGCCCCTCCCCGAGGGGAGGGGAGGGGAGCAGAATGGCGCAGAAGGCTCACTCTTCCGCTATAACGCAGCTCCCCTCTGTAGGACAGCGCCCGCCGCTTCAGTCGTAGCGGCGAAGGATGCCGGACAGCTTGCCCTGGATGCGAACCTGCTGCGGACTGTAGCGCTGCGGATCGTAGGCGCGGTTGGCGGGGTCCAGGCGGACCATCGCGCCTTCGCGGCGGAAATACTTCAGCGTCGCTTCGGCGTCCTCGATCAGCGCCACGACGATTTCGCCGTCGCGGGCGGTTTCGGTGCGGCGGACGAGAGCATAGTCGCCGTCGAGAATACCCGCCTCGACCATCGAGTCACCGGCGACTTCGAGCGCGTAATGCTCGCCCGCGCCGAGCAAGGCGGCGGGAACGGCGAGCATCGAGGAGCCTTCGAACGCCTCGATCGGGACACCGGCAGCGATGCGTCCGTGCAACGGGATCTCGACCACGTCGTTCGCAGGCTGGCGAAGTGGAGGAAGTGGAGGCGTCGGAGCCTTCGTCTTCGGTGCCTTCTTGGCGTCGGCACGCTCGGGCATGCGCAACACCTCCAGCGCGCGGGCGCGGTTGGGGAGGCGGCGGATGAACTGGCGTTCCTCCAGCGCGGAGATCAGGCGGTGAACGCCCGACTTGGACTTCAGGTCGAGTGCATCCTTCATCTCCTCGAACGAGGGAGACACCCCCGTCTCGGCGAGGCGATCGTTGATGAAGCAGACCAGCTCGTGCTGCTTGCGCGTGAGCATCGCGTTTCCCTCCGTCGGAACCCGGCTGTCCTTCAGAACAGACGAGGAACCTATATGGAACGCAAAACTTGTCGTCAAGCGATCCCCAAGATTTCCGCCGAGTCGCCGGCCTTTGCGGGCGGCGCATCGGTCGGCCGGACGATGAGGCAGGTCGAGCGCGCGAGCGTCAGCAGCATCGAACTGTCCTGAATCGTAGAGGCATAGGCACGGCCTTCGCGAATTTCCGCCCGCAGATAGTCGGTGCGCGGGCCGTTCGCGGGCAGGTCCTCGCCCAGCAACACCGTGCCAGTCTGCGGCAGCGGATCGCGTGCGCCGGCGAGATGCGCGATCAGCGGGCGGACGAACAACGTCGCGGTGACGAAGGCGGACACCGGATTGCCGGGCAGGCCGAGCACCGCCGCATCGCCAAGGCGGCCGGCCATCATCGGCTTGCCAGGCCGTAGCGCGATCCGCCAGAAGTCGATCGTACCGCCCGCCGCCTCCAGCGCGGGGCGGACGAGATCGTGGTCGCCGACCGACGCGCCACCGGTGGTCACGAGCAGGTCGGCCTCGACCGCAGCGAAGGCGTCCCGCAAGGCGTCGAGCCGGTCGGGCAGGATGCCGAGATCGACGATGTCGACGGGCAGGTCCGCGATCATCGCCGCGAGCATGACGCCGTTCGATTCGGGCAGTTGCGATCCGAGCGGCATCGTTCCGGCAGGGACGAGTTCGTCGCCCGTCGCGGCGATCGCGACGCGAATGCGTCGGCGCACGGGCAGGGTGGCGAGGCCGCCAGTGGCAGCGACGGCGATACGCGCCGGAGTCAGGCGGTCGCCGGTCGCGATCAGGCGGGTGCCGGTGTGGAAGTCGAGTCCGCGCGCGCGGGTGTTGCGGCCGAGGTGACCGGGGCCTTCACCGGCCAGCGTCAGGCGGTCGCCGTCGCGGCCGGCCTCTTCCTGGATCAGCACTGTGTCGGCACCGGCGGGCATCGCGGCACCGGTGAAGATGCGCGTGGCCTGATAAGCGTCGACTGTCCCATCGAAGGGGCGGCCCGCGGCGCTTTCGCCGATCACCGTCCAGGGGCCGGGCAGGTCGGCGAAGCGGATCGCGTAGCCGTCCATCGCCGAAAGGTCCGCCACGGGCTGCGTCCGCGCGGCGAGAATGTCGGCGGCGGCCCATCGGCCCGCGGCGTGCGGGAGCGGCACGTCCTCCGTCGCGACCGGCGGTTTGAGCGCGAACAGGCGGGACTGGGCTTCGGCGACTGGTACGAGCGTCATGCGCGTGCCTTGCCACGCCGGTTGCGCGTGGAACAGCGTCAGTGCGGGGTGACGCCCATCTCCACGCCGGTTTTGTCGTAAAGCGCGAAGCGATCGACGAGATCGGCGCTGGCGCGGTTATAACCGATCACCGTCACCTCCGCACCGTCGCGGCGCAGGCGCGCGACCGCCTTGTCGAGCGCACCCACGGCGGAGATATCCCAGAAATGTGCGGCGGTGACGTCGATCAGGACGTGGGCGGCGGGCTCCGGCATCCGGAAGGCGCGGGTGAAGCGGTCGACCGAGGCGAAGAAGATCTGGCCGGTGACGATGTAGGTGGCGACGGTGCCGTCTTCCGTCCGCTCGACCGCGAACATGCGACGGACCTTATTCGCGAAGAAGATGCCGGACAGCAGCACGCCCGCCAGCACGCCCTGCGCGAGATCGCGGGTGAGGACGACGACCGCGACCGTGACGAGCATGACGACCGAGGATGTCGGCGGGTGGCGGCGCAAATTGGGGATCGAGTTCCAGCTGAACGTGCCGATCGACACCATGACCATT
Source organism: Sphingomonas longa (assembly GCF_016892685.1). Taxonomy (NCBI): domain Bacteria; kingdom Pseudomonadati; phylum Pseudomonadota; class Alphaproteobacteria; order Sphingomonadales; family Sphingomonadaceae; genus Sphingomonas; species Sphingomonas longa. Next base: position 483,744 of record NZ_JAFEMC010000001.1, on the reverse strand, counting down.
ACGGCAACGAGCGCCGGCATCGGGATGCGGCCGACGAACGGACCGAGCACCGCGAGCAGGAACAGCAGGAACACGCCCGCGGTCAGCGTCGACAGGCGGGTGCGGCCGCCGGACGTGACGTTGATGACCGACTGCCCGATCATCGCGCAGCCGCCCATGCCGGCGACGAGCGCGGCGGCGATGTTGGCAGTGCCCTGACCGGCGCACTCGCGACGCTTGTCGCTGTCGGTGTCGGTCATGTCGTCGACAATCTGCGCGGTCAGCAGCGATTCGAGCAGGCCAACCGCGGCCATCGTCAGCGAATAGGGGAGGATGATGCGCAGCGTGTCGAGCGTCAGCGGCACCTGCGGAAGGTGCAGGCTGGGCAGCCCCTGCGGCAGCGCGCCCATGTCGCCGACCGTGGTGACCGGCACGTTCAGGCCGATACCGATCGCCGCCAGCACGAGGATCGCGACGAGCGGGGAAGGGACCGCTTTCGTCAGGCGCGGCAGGAGGTAGATGATCGCGAGACCGGCCGCGACCATCGCGTACGTCTCCCACCCACGCCCGATCAGTTGCGGTAGCTGCGCCATGAAGATGAGGATTGCGAGCGCGTTGACGAAGCCGGTGATGACCGAGCGCGAGACGAACTGCATCAGCAGATCGAGCCGCGCGAGACCGGCGAGCATCTGGATCAGACCCATCAAAATCGTCGCGGCGAAGAGGTATTCGACGCCGTGGTCGCGGACGAGCGGTACGACGACGACCGCGACGGCGGCCGTGGCGGCGGAGATCATGCCGGGCCGCCCGCCGGTGAAGGCGATGACGGTGGCGATCGCAACCGACGCGTAGAGGCCGACGCGGGGATCGACGCCGGCGATGACGGAAAATCCGATCGCCTCCGGGATCAGGGCAAGCGCGACGACGATCCCTGCGAGCAGGTCCGCGCGCGGATTCGACAGCCAGTCGCGGCGAAGCGTGGCGATTATTGTCATGGGGGAAGGTCCGAGTGTGCGGCAGGGTCGCCGCGCTGTCCCGGGGATAGGCGCCGGGCCGAGCCACCCGGCTGGGCCGGGTCCGTCTTGTTCGGGGCTTTAGGCGGGGGAGGGGGTTCGGGCAAGGGGTGGGCGCAAGAGGCTGGTGCCCGTCCCTTCCCGCCTTGTCGCTACCCTTTAGCAATCATCGCGACATAGCTGCGCTACCGGTTACCAAGCCACCACCCCGGCGCGGGCCGGGGTTCAGTTGAGTGATGTTCGCAGTAGATTACCGCAGACATCGCAACTGGGCGCGGCCTTCCGGGCTGATAGAAGATGGTTCTCGGACGATCCCCGTACAGGTGAGGACTTGAGAGGGAGGAGCCTTGGCCGTGCCGCTTGTGGAGAGACCCTCCCCCAGCCCCTCCCAAGGTGAGGGGGCGTTAAAAGGGCTTACGCTGCCACCCAGTCGCCCGACTTGCCGCCCGTTTTCGTCAGCAGGCGGACGCCGTCGATGGTCATGGCTTTGTCGACGGCCTTGACCATGTCGTAGACCGTCAGCAGCGCGACCGTCGCGGCGGTGAGGGCTTCCATTTCGACGCCGGTCTGGCCGGTCGTGGCGCAGGTGGCGGTAACGGTGACGCCGGTGTCCGTCGCGTCGAGGTCGATCGTGACCTTCGACAACGGGAGTGGGTGGCAGAGCGGGATCAACTCCGCGGTGCGCTTGGCGGCCATGATCCCGGCGACGCGCGCGACGGCGAGGACATCGCCCTTGTTCGCGGACGCGTCCCGGACCAGCGCCAGCGCTTCGGCCGACATCGCAATGCGACCGGTCGCCACCGCCTGACGCTTCGTCGCGGTCTTGTCGCCGACATCGACCATGCGCGCCGCGCCGGTTTCGTCGAGATGCGTCAGGCCGGTCATCCGTTCAGCAGCGTCCGTGTCGCTGCCTCGACATCGGCGTGCCGCATCAGCGCTTCGCCGACGAGGAAGCAGCGGACACCGTGCTCGGCGATCGCCTCCAGATCGGCATGCGTCGTCAGGCCGCTTTCGGCGACGAAGGTGCAGTCGGGCGGGGCGAGCGCCTTGAGCTTCCACGAGCGCGAGGTGTCGACCGAGAAGTCGCGCAGATCGCGGTTGTTGACGCCGATCAGCCGCGAGCGGAGCTTCAGCGCGCGGTCCAGTTCGTCTTCGTCGTGGACCTCGACCAGCACGTCGAGACCCTGCTCGATCGCGGCGGCTTCGAGTTCGGCGAGCGTGGCGTCATCGAGCGCGGCGACGATCAGCAGGATCGCGTCCGCGCCCAGGCTGCGCGCCTCGACCACCTGATAGGGGTCGACGGTGAAGTCCTTGCGCAGGACGGGCAGCGACACGGCGTCACGGGCTGCGATCAGATACGCGTCGGAGCCCTGGAAATACTGCTCGTCGGTCAGCACCGACAGGCAGGCCGCGCCTCCGGCCTCATAGGCGCGGGCGTGCGCGGGAGGATCGAAATCGGGACGGATCAGGCCCTTGCTGGGGCTGGCCTTCTTGACCTCGGCGATCAGCGCGTGGCCCGGTTTGGCGTCGAGCGCGGCGCGGAAGCCGCGGGGCGGGGTTGGGGTGCGCGCGGCGAGGTCGGCATAGGAGGTCGCGGCTTTGCGGGTCGCGATTTCCTCTCGCTTGGTGGCGAGGATCCGGTCGAGCATGTTGGCGTAACTGGTCATGCGTAAGCGATCCAGCGATCAAGCAGCGCGTTGGCGTCGCCGCGATCGATCGTCTCGGCGGCGAGCATCGCGCCGTCCTTAAGGGTAGGGGCCTTGCCCGCCAGCAGCAGCGCGGCGGCCGCGTTGAGCAGCACGGCGTCGCGGTAGGCGCTGTGTTCGCCGGCGAGCAGGCGGCGCAGCGCGAGGGCGTTGTGTGCGGCGTCGCCACCGCGGATCGCCTCGACCGGAGAGCGGGGCAGGCCGGCGTCCTCGGGCGTGACGCTGGAGGGGAGTGAGGCGTTGCCGACCGATACGACGACGCTGGGGCCGGCGCCGGACAGTTCGTCGAGTCCTTCTTCGCCCGAGACGACGAAGGACGCTTCGGTGCCGAGCTGCTCCAGCACGTCGGCGTAAAGCGTGGCGTAGTCGGGGCGGGCAATGCCGATCAACTGGCGCGTGACGTGCGCCGGATTGGCGAGCGGTCCCATGAGGTTGAAGATCGTGCGACGACCGATCGCGCGGCGGATCGGCGTGATACGGCGCATCGCCGGGTGGTGGTTGGCGGCGAACAGGAAGCAGATGCCGATGTCGCGCAGGCTCGCCTCCGCCGACGCTCCGGCCGCGGCCATGTCGAGGCCCAGCGCCTCCAGCGTGTCCGCCGCGCCAGCCTTGGACGAGGCGGCGCGGTTGCCGTTCTTGGCGACGGGCACGCCGGTGGCGGCGACGATCAGCGCGACGGCGGTGGAGACGTTGAGCGTGTGGTGGCCGTCGCCGCCGGTGCCGCAGACGTCGATCGCGCCCGCGGGCGCCTCGATCGGGATCAGGCGGGCCCGCAGCGCGCGGGCGGCCTCGGCGATCTCGATCGAGGTTTCGCCACGCTCGGTCAGGCCGATCAGGAAGGCGGCGATCGCCTCGTCGCTGGCGCGACCGTCGAGCACGTCGGCGAAGGCGGCGGCGGCGGTTTCGCGAGACAGCGGGCTGTCGGTCGACGGCAGCAGCGCGAGCGTCGTCATGCGCGTTCGGTCACTTGGATGCCGGCGTCGCGCAGGAAGTTGGCAAGCATTGCGTGGCCGTGTTCGGTGGCGATGCTTTCGGGGTGGAACTGGACGCCGTGGATCGGCAGGGTCGCGTGGCGGAAGCCCATGACGGTGCCGTCCTCCGCGCGGGCGTTGACGAGCAGTGCGTCGGGTACGTCGTTGACGATCAGCGAGTGGTAGCGGGTGGCGGTGAAGGGCGAGGGCAGGCCGGCGAACATGCCGCTGCCGTCGTGCAGGACGGGCGAGGTCTTGCCGTGCATCAGGCCGCCCCGTTCCACCTTGCCGCCGAAATGCTGGCCGATCGCCTGATGGCCGAGACAGACGCCGAGCAGAGGCCGGCCAGCATCGGCGGCGGCGGCGACGAGGTCGAGGCTGACCCCCGCCTGCGTCGGCGTGCAGGGACCGGGCGAGATCAGGAACGCCTCCGCCCCCGACGACAGCGCCTGTCCCGCCGAGATGGCATCGTTGCGCACGACCTCCACTTCGGTTCCCAGTTCCATCAGATAGTGGACGAGGTTCCAGGTGAAGCTGTCGTAATTGTCGATTACGAGGATCATGCCCGCCGCCATAGCCGATGCGGACCCGCACGCAACATCGCTCTGGGCGGCGAAACATCGCGGCAACATGCCCGCGCCAGTCGGGCGTTCAGCGCGGAGCCATGCGGCGTCCGCGACGTTGTATCGTCCGAAGGAGTAAGATCATGAAGTCCAGCCTGTTCGCCGCCGCGATGCTGTTGGCCGTGCCGGGTGCCGGGTTCGCGCAGCAGGCCGAGACGGGTCAGCCGCCGCAGCGCATCCGCAGCGTCCAACTGGCCGATGGCCAGCAATGTCCGCAATCGACCGGTGACGAGGTGATCGTCTGCTCGCGGGCGGGTGAGCCGTATCGCATTCCGCCGGCGCTGCGCGATACGGGGCCGGTATCGGTGCCGAATTCGAGCTGGGCGGCACGGGCCGCCGACGGGGAGCAGACGCAGAGGGTGGCGTCAGGATTGCCCAACACCTGTTCGCCGAACGGGGTCGCGGCGCAATCTGGATGCTCGTTGCAGGCTAACCGTCGCTGGGCGGCTGAGCAGCGGGCGAGGCAGGCGGCGGAGCGGGCCATTCCGTAATCGGCGAAGCGGGGCTGCGGCTGTTACCCCGTTTCAAGCGGCGCAACGTCATAGGTGACGTTGCCCTGCTCCTGCCCCGTGCCGGCATTCCCTCGAACAGGGAAGCGCCCGACTACTGTCCGAACGCGCTTTCGCCGGCTCGCGACACCGCTTCTCGCGCTGCTGCGAGGATGGCGCCAGCCTTGGCTTCGCATTCGCGTTGCTCGTACTCAGGGATGGAGTCCGCGACGATGCCGGCTCCGGCCTGGACGTGGATCGTGCCGTCCTTGACCACGGCCGTTCGCAGGACGATGCAGCTGTCGAGGGAGCCGTCGGGCGAGAAATAGCCGACGCCGCCGGCGTACGCTCCGCGACGCTCGGGCTCCAGTTCAGCGATGATCTGGCAGGCGCGGACCTTGGGGGCGCCGCTGACGGTGCCGGCGGGGAAGCCGGCGAACATCGCATCCAGCGCGTCGCGATCGTCGGCCAATCTGGCGGTGACGTTCGAGACGATGTGCATGACGTGGCTGTACAGCTCGACCGTGTAGCTGTCGGTGACGCGCACGCTGCCGGGCGATGCGGCGCGGCCGGCGTCGTTGCGGCCGAGATCGAGCAGCATCAGATGTTCGGCGCGTTCCTTGGGATCGGCGAGCAGGGAGGTGCGGTTCGCCTCGTCTTCCGCCGCGGTCTTGCCGCGCGGGCGGGTGCCGGCGATCGGGCGGACGGTGATCTCCCCGTCGCGAACGCGGACCAGGATTTCCGGGCTGGACCCGATCAGCGCGAAGCCGGGCAGGTCGAGATGGTAGAGAAACGGCGACGGGTTGATCCGGCGCAGCGAGCGGTACAGCTCGAACGGCGGCAACGTGAAAGGTGCGGAGAAACGCTGCGCCAGCACGACCTGAAAAATGTCGCCTGCCGCGATATACTCCTTTGCGGCAGCCACCATCTCACCGTAGCGGCCGGGCGCGAGGGCGGGGGTGTAGGACGGCTCCGGCGCGTCGGCGCGGAAGGGGGCGGGCAGGTGCGTGGCGGCGAGGCGCGCGGCGACGGCGTCGAGCCGCGCCTCCGCCTCGGCGACGATCGCCGAGGGATCGCGCGCGAGGTCGGGCCAGGCGGGGGCAATCAGGTACAGCGTGTCGGCGAGACGGTCGAACACCAGCAGCACGGTGGGCCGTACGAACATCATGTCCGGCAGGCCGAGCGGGTCGGCGGAAGGCTGCGCCAAGTCTTCGACCAGCCCCACCGTCTCGTAGCCGAAATAGCCCACGAGACAGGTCAGGGCGCGCGGTAGCTCCGGATCGACCTCCGCGCGGCACGCGGCAACGAGCGCACGTAGCGCGGTCAGTGTCGGTTGCGGGCAGGGTTCGAAGGCGTCGCGATCATGCGGCCAGCGGCGGTTGATCGCCGCGTGCTGCCCGTGCGCGCGGAAGACGAGATCGGGGGCGAGGCCGATGATGCTGTGCCGACCACGGATCGCGCCGCCCTCGACCGATTCCAGCAGGAAGTCGCCGCGGCCCGGCTCGATCAGCTTCAGCGCGGCGGCGACCGGGGTCTCGGTATCCGCCACCTGCCGCCGCCAGATCATCGCCGGCCGGCCGGCGGCCAGCGTGTCGATTGCCGCCGTCATGACCCGGTCAGTTGCCGGTGCCGGACAGGTCCTTGCGGACGCGGGCGAGCGCGTTGCTGTCGGTCTTGACGCCGAGTTCGCTGCGCGCGGCGCGGGCGAACTGCTCCGCCAGCTCGCGACCGATCAGGCGCGAGATGTCGCCGCGGGCCCCGGCGATGGCGGCCGGGTTGCGGCTGGCATCGGCGCGCTCGACCTGGTTGAGCTTCACGATCAGCCAGCCGGCGCCCTGCGGCGCCTCCAGCAGCTTCGCCGAACCCTTCGCCATGCTGAACATCAGCGCGAGTGCGGGTTCGGCCCCGCCCTGCGCCTGCGCGAGTTGTGCGCGGGTCGCGCTGATCGGGCGGGCCGCAGGAGCACCGGCGGCGGCGAGCGCCTGCGGCAAGGCGGTGCCGCCATTGACCTTGGCGAGGACCTGACCGGCGAGCCGGCGCGCGGCCTGACGGCGGCGATCGGCGGTGAAGTCCGCGACGACGCGGTCCCGGATCTGCGCCAACGGACGCGGCGCGGCGGGGCTGATCGCGCCGACGGCGACGACGGCGAAGCTGCCGTCCGGGTTGGTCTGCACGAGCTGCGGCGGGTCGCCGTCGGCGGCGGTGAAGGCGGCGGTGACGACGGCGGTCAGCGCCGGGTCGATCTTCGCTCCGTTGAGCGGATCGACGCCCTGTGCCGTAACCGCGGGCGTGGTCTGCGGCTGGAGCGACTGATCCTTCACGACCTCGTCGAAGGTCGCGTCGGCGACCAGCGCATCGTCCATCTTGTCGTGGATGGTCGACATCGCCTCCGCGCCCTTCTGCTTGGACAGGGTGACGACGATGTCGTCGCGCGCCTGCGCCAGCGTGCGGCCCGGGACCTGCTGGATCGATTCGACGCGTGCGACGACGAAGCCCAGCGGCCCCTTGACCGGACCGACGACGGCGTTCGCGGCCGCGGCGAAGACCTGATCGGCGATCGCCGCGTCCGCCTGCTTCGCATAATCGATCTTGGTCGTGCCCTCGATCAGCGCGGCCTCCAGCCCTGCCTGCGTCGCGGCGGCGGCGATCGGCGTGCCGGCACGGACCTTGGCGGCGAGTGCCGTGGCGCCCGCCTGATCGAGGACGATGACCTGGCGGATCGTGCGCTTCTCGGTCGGCTGATACTGCGCCTTGTTCTGGTTGTACGCCTGCGCGATCTCCGCGTCGGTCGGCTTGGCGCGGGCGGCGACCATCGCGGGCGTAACGACGGCGTAGCGGATCGTACGGCGCTCCGGCACCGAATAGCGGTTGAGGTTGCGGCCGTAGAAGGTCTGCAACTCGGCATCGGTCGGGGCCGGACCGGCGGGAACGATCGCGGCCGGTACGAAGCCGATCAGGCCGGCGCGCTTCTCCAGCAACAGGCTGGCATAGGGGATCGCGACCTGTTGCGGCACCTGCGCCGCGCCGATCGTCGGGCCGGTCAACTGCGCGACCAGCGTGTCGCGGACGATGTCGGCCCGCACCTGCTTGTCGGTCAGCTTACGCTCGGCGAGGATGCGCCGGTACAGCGTCTCGTCGAACTGGCCATTGGGGCCTTGCAGCGCGGGGATACTGGCGATCTGGCCATCGACGGCGCGCTTGCTGACGACCATGCCCTGGTCGTGGCCGAACTGCTGCAACGCGGTCGTGGTGATAAGCCGCTGCAACGTGCCGTCGAGGCCACCGGCCGCGACGAAGCCCGCCATGTCGAGAGTCGGCTGCTGCTGACGCGCGACCTGAAGCTCGTCATTGGCGCGGGCGGTCAGGTCGGCGACGGTGATGTCCTTGCCGCCGACTTTCGCGACATCGTTGCCGGTCAATCCGCCCGAACCGGTCGACAGGTTCGTGACGTCGCCCGCCGCGAAAGCGAGGGCGATGACGCCGAGCACCACGAAGGTGACGATGAACCCCACCCTGGAATTGATGATGCGGCGAAAGAAGCTGAGCATGGACGACCGATCTGAAGGAATGTCGGCCGCTTTAGCAGGTGACGGGGCGGCTTCAAGCTTGTGCGCGGACGCCGGACCGTTAGGGCCGTCGGGAACTGAAACAGGGAGAGCGGTGGATGCGGCGCAAGCTGGTGGCGGGGAACTGGAAAATGAACGGGACGCGGGCGTCGCTGGCGGAGCTGGACGGCATTGCCGCCGCCGCTGCCGCCGCGCCGGGCGTCGATGTCTCGGTCGCGGTGCCGTTCACGCTGATCGATGCCGCCGCCGCGCGCGTGCCGGCATTGGCGGTCGGCGCGGAGGATGTGCACGAGGCCGATTCGGGCGCGCACACGGGCTGCGTCTCCGCCGCAATGGTCAAGGAAGCCGGCGCACGCTTCACGATCGCCGGCCATTCGGAACGACGTGCCGACCAGCATGAAACGAGCCACGATGCCTGGGCGAAGGCGGCGGCGGCGCACCGCAACGGGCTGGACGTGATCCTGTGCTGCGGCGAGACGGAGGCCGAACGCGATGCGGGCCGTGCCGAGCGGGTGGTACAGGCGCAGATCGAGAAATCCGTGCCCGACAATGCCACCGGCGACTGGTTCACGCTGGCCTACGAACCCCGCTGGGCGATCGGTACGGGGCGGACGCCGACGCTGGACGAGATCGCGGCGATCCACGCGATCGCGCGGGCCAAGCTGCGGCATATGGTCGGCGATGCGGCGGACGGTATCCGCATCCTGTACGGCGGTTCCGTCGTCGGCAGCAACGCGGGCGCGATCCTGCGTTGCGAGAACGTCGACGGGGCGCTGGTCGGCGGCGCGAGCCTGACCGCGGCCAAGTTCGTGCCGATCATCGAGGCGGCGGCGGCGATCGATGGCTGATCCGCGCAGCCAGAAGCAGCGGATGCTGGCGGGCGACCTCTACATCGCCGACGATTCGGAATTGCAGGCGGATGCGCGCGCGGCGGCGGAGTGGATGGTCCGTTACAACGCGGCACTGGCAGATCCGGCGGAGCGCGAGGCGCTGCTGCGGGCGATGTTCGCCAGCGTCGGGCGCGGCGTGACGATCCGGCCGCCGTTCCACTGCGACTATGGGTACAATATCGCGGTCGGTGACGGCGTATTCCTGAACTTCGGCTGCGTCATCCTCGACGTGGTGCGGGTCGCAGTCGGTGCGATGACGCAGATCGGGCCGGGCGTGCAGATCCTGACGGCCGATCACCCGCGCGATCCGGATCAGCGGCGGCAGATGCTGGAGCTGGGACGACCGGTGACGATCGGCGCGAACGTCTGGATCGGGGGCGGCGCGATCATCCTGCCGGGCGTCACGATCGGCGACGACGCGATCATCGGTGCGGGCAGCGTCGTCACGCGCGACGTGCCTGCTGGCGCGACGGTGGTCGGCAATCCGGCGCGGGTGCGGGCAACGGGAGCTATCTGACACGCATCAGGATCGAAGCCGCCGCTTGCGAGTTGGGCTGTCCGCGGGCAAGGGAAAGATGACAACAAGTTCATCTAGCACCGATGACAGGGAGCTCATCACACGATGCGGATTTTGGCTATGGTCGCCGTGCTGGCGGCGCTCGGCGCGTGCAATACGGCGGAAGCACCGGGCAACGAGCAGGATAACGGGACGGTGGTGCTCCGCAACCTGGTCGAAACCGACGTGGCGGGTCAGGCACCGTCCGATCTGCGGGTGAAGGGGACTCGTATTCCGACACCGTCCGACACTGCCTCGCGCTACTTCCTGCTGCGCGAGCGCAAGACCGTGACGGGCACGATCATCGCCATCATCCGTCAGGAGCGCGGCGACCGCGTCGCCTATGCGCGGACCGAGGTGGATTGCGGCAAGCGGCTGTTCCACGTGCTGGGCGTCGGCGACCGGCGTGACCGGGTGGAGGTCGACCACGCACATGACGGGCCGCTGCGCCCTGTCGCCGGCCTGCCGCTGCGCGAGGAGATGGCGCGTTATGTGTGCGAGCGTTCAGGCACGCCGCTCGCGCCGGCGGCGTAGCGCTTCTTCAGGACCGCATAGGCGGCGCGCAGGGCGTAGGCGTCGCCGCCCTTCGGTCGGCCGGGCTTCGCTCCCGGTCGCCACGCGAATACGTCGAGATGCGCCCAGGCGGAGTCGGCGGGTGCGAAGCGGCGGAGGAACAACGCCGCGGTGATCGCACCCGCGAAGCCGCCGTCGGGCGCGTTGACGAGGTCGGCGACGTCCGACTTCAGCATCTCGTCATAGGCGTCCCACAGCGGCAGCCGCCAGACCGGGTCCGATTGAACCGTGCCGGCGGCGATCAGGTCGGCAGCGAGCGCCTCGTCATCGGTGAATAGCGGCGGCAGGTCGGGGCCGAGCGCAACGCGCGCCGCACCGGTCAGCGTCGCGAAGTCGAGGACGAGTTCGGGCTTCTCCTCGCCCGCGCGGGTCAGCGCGTCGCCGAGCACCAGCCGACCCTCCGCGTCCGTATTGGTGTTCTCGACCGTCAGCCCGGCGCGCGTACGCAGAATGTCGCCGGGGCGGAAGGCATCGCCGGCGATCGCGTTCTCGACGGCCGGGATCAGCAGGTGGAGGCGGACGGGTAGGCGAGCGGCCATGACGAGGTCGGCGAGTGCCAGCGCATGCGCCGCCCCGCCCATATCCTTCTTCATCAGGCGCATACCCGCGGACGGCTTGATGTCGAGGCCACCGGTGTCGAAGCAGACACCCTTGCCGACGAAAGCGATGCGGGGTGCCTGCGGATCGCCCCAGTGGAGCTCGATCAGGCGCGGAGCACGGTCGCGGGCGGCGGCTTTGCCGACCGCGTGGATCATCGGATAACCCTGTTCCAACTCGTCGCCGCGGCGGACGACGACGTGCGCATTGTGCCGCTTCGCGAGCGCCTCGGTAGCAGCTTCGAGGTCGGCGGGGCCGCAATCGCACGCGGGCGTGTTGACGAGGTCGCGGACCCACGCCGTCGCCTCCGCCAGCCGCAGCGTTTCCGGCAGCGTCGCGGCGTCTGCGGTGACGAGGATGCGGGGCTCCACGTCCTCCGCCTTGCGATAGCGGTCGAAGCGGTACTGGCCGAGCAGCCATCCGAGCTCGCCGCCCCTGTCGGAGGCGCGGTACGTGCCGCCGGGGAGCGCGGCGGGCAGGGCGGCGAGGGACCAGGGGCCGCCGACATCGTCGGTGACGGCGACGACGCTCCACGCCTCGCCGTCGCCGGGGACGATCGCGTGGGTGCCGGGCTTGCCGGTGAAACGATGCGCGGCGAGCATGGCGCGCGTGCGCGCCGGCTGTGCGCCGAGCCATGCGTCGAACGCCGCGGGTGCGATGAGCTCGATCGCGTGGGCGGGCTGGCCGCGGTCGGCGACGAGGTGCTGGTCGAAACGTGTCATGTCATTCGCCCGGCGTTACAAGGAATTGTTCGAAGCGACCGTCCGAACCGGGTTCGGCGAAGGTGCTGATCCACAGCGACTGTTTGGGATAGGTCACGCGGAAGCCGCGCTGCACGAAGCCGCCGCGCAGGCTGGGCTTGCCGGTCGCGACGAAGCCGGTGGGTTCCCCCAGCGGCGCGAGGCTGGTCCGGTAATCCGCCTGCGCCGCCGGTGTGAAGTAGAAGTTCGCGTCGGTCGTGAGCGCCGCGCGGTCGAGGCCGCCGCGACGCAACTGGTCGTAGACGCGACGCGCCTTGGTGAGGGCGGCAGCGTCCTCCGACGTGGCCGCCGCCGCCTTGGGCAGAACGATCTCCGCCAGCCCACGCGTGATACGGCCATAGGCGTCGGAGAACCACGAATTGGTCAGGACGACGATCGCCGCCTTGTCGTCCGGGAAGACGATGTTCTGCGACAGGAAGCCGACCGCTTCGCCGCTATGTTCCAGCGTGCGGTGATCGAGCCGCCGGTTGTTGCCGATGCCGAGACCATAGCCGTTGGTGGTGCCGTCGGTCAGCTTCACCGCCGTTTCCTGCTCCGCCCAGTCGTCGGCGGGCAGGAGCGTGCGGTTCATGCGTGCGATGTCCCATTTGGCGAGGTCGGCCGCGGACATCGACAGTTCGCCGGCGGCATACAGCCAGCCGCGCGCCGCCGGCGTTTCGACGCGCACGGGCCCGAGCGCGAACCGCTTGTAACCCTGCGGGTAGCGCGGTCCGATTGCGAGGTCCTGATCCATCGCCGCCATGCCGAGCGGGCGGAACACGCGTGCTTGCAGGAAGTCGATCAGCGGCATGCCCGCGACCTTCTCCACAATCATGCCCGCGACGACATAGCCGGTATTCGAATATTGCCACTTCGTGCCCGGTTCGAAGTCGAGCGGCTTCTTCGCCCAGCGGTCGACGATCTGCTGCGGCGTGACGGGCGTGGCCATCGCCGCGAAGCTGTAATCCTGCGGCCAGTAATCCTGAAGCCCGGAGGTGTGGCTGAGCAATTGGCGCAGCGTGATGCGATCGCCCCCGGTGATGCCGGGGATATAGGTGGCGACGGTGTCGTCCAGCTTCAGCTTGCCGTCATCCTCCAGCAACTGCATCGCCGTGGCGGTGAACTGCTTGGAGATCGATGCGATCTGGTACGGCAGGTCGGCGCGGGCGACCGGGATCGCCTCCGACGCCTTCCCGTAAGCTTTGGCCAGGACAAGCCTGCCGCCGCGCACGACCGCGATCGAGGCGGATGGTACGCCGGTATCGGCCAGCGTGCTGCGGACCAGCGTGTCGATCTTTGCCGTTTCGGCGGGCGTGAGGTCCTGTGCGAGCAGGGGAGCGGGCGTCAGCAGCGCGGCGAACGCGATCAGGCGGAGGGTCATCGCGCTACAGAACCAGAAGCGCTCCGGTCGCGCAATGGCGGCGCAGCGGACGAAGCGTCAGCGCCTTGCGGCGGCGAGCAAACCTTCAGGGAACGCGCGCGGGGAACCATCGTTGACGGGGTTCGGGAGCAGTACAGGAGCCAAGCGCATGTTGTGGACCATCGTCGTCATCCTCGTGATCCTCTGGTTGCTGGGCTTCTCCCTCCACATCGGCGCGGGCCTCATTCACATCCTGCTGGTGATCGCGCTGATCGTCGGGCTCGTCCAGTTGTTCACCGGCCGCCGGGTGTAGCTTCCCCGTCGCGTCGCGCTACAAGGGCGCGACGCGACGACAAGGGAGCGACAATGCGGGCGATGTTGATGACGGCGGTGGCGATCATGGGATTGGTTGCCACGGATAGTGCGAATGCGCAGAGCGGCACGATGACCAACGACCCGTATATCTGGCTGGAAGACAAGGACGGCGCAAAGCCGTTGGCGTGGGTGGAGGCGGAGAATGCCCGCACCCTCCCGCGATTGCAGAACGATCCGCGCTACAAGGGCTTTTACGCCGACGCGCTGGCGATCGCATCGTCCAAGGATCGCATCCCGATGCCGGAGCAGACCGGCGGACGTATCCTGAACTTCTGGCGCGATGCAGAGCATCCGCGCGGCATCTGGCGCTGGACCACGCCCGCCAGCTACGCGACCGCGACCCCGCAATGGACGACGCTGATCGACATGGACGCGCTCGGCAAGGCGGAGGGCAAGGAGTGGGTCTGGAAGGGCTCGACCTGCCTTCAGCCGGACGAGCGCCTGTGCCTTGTCGCGCTGTCGGAGGGCGGCGAAGACGCGATCTCCTATCGCGAATTCGATCTGGCCGCAGGGCAGTTCGTCAAAGGCGGCTTCGACCTGCCAAAGTCCAAACAGGGCGCGACGTGGGTCGACAAGGATACGTTGCTCGTCAGCCGCGACTGGGGTGCGGGCACCCTGACCGCGTCGAGCTATCCGTTCGTCGTCAAGCTGTTGAAGCGCGGGCAGCCGCTGGCGTCCGCGACCGAGGTCTTCCGCGGCGAGCCGGGCGACCAGCTCGGCACCTATGCACAGACGATCACCGATGCGGCCGGCCACCGGCTGGTGACGATCCAGCGACGGACGACGTTCTTCGGTGGCGACACGCTGGTGTGGACGCCGAACGGCACGCGCAAGCTCGACATGCCGGCGCGGGCGCAGCCGACGGGCATGGTCGACGGACAGGTGATCTTCACCACCAGCGAGCCGTGGGGCGACATCCCCACCGGCGCGATCGCGTCTGCGCCGCTGAGCGAGGTCGAGCGCGGCGTGCTGAACCCGCGCGTGGTGTTCGCGCCGACGCCGCGGCAGGCGGTGAACGGCGTCACCACGACCAAGTCGCGGCTGATCGTGACGTATCTGGACAATGTCCGTGGCCGGGCGGCGGTCTACGCACCGGGCGCGTCGGGCTGGACCCGCACCGAGGTGCCGGTGCCCGACAACATGGCGATCAACCTGGCGAGCGCGGACGATCGCGGCGACCTGGCGTATCTGTCGGTGACCGGCTTCCTGACGCCGACCCAATTGGTGACGATCGACGCAGCGCGTCCGGCCGCGCCGAAGACCGTCAAGACGCTGCCGGCGCAGTTCGATGCGACCGGGCTGGTCGTCGAGCAGTTCGAGGCGCCGTCGAGCGACGGGACCGAAATCCCGTACTTCGTCGTGCATCGCAAGGATGTGCCGCTGGCCGGAACGACGCCGACGCTGATGACGGCGTATGGCGGGTTCGAGTTGCCGCGCCTGCCGAGCTATGCCGGGGTGACGGGCAAGCTGTGGCTGGAGCGCGGGGGCAGCTTCGTGCTGGCGAACATCCGAGGTGGCGGCGAGTTCGGGCCTGCGTGGCACGATGCCGGCCGGAAGACCAAGCGGCAGGTGATCTACGACGATTTCGCCGGCATCGCGAAGGACCTGTTCAAGCGGCGGCTGACCAGTGCGGAGAAGCTGGGCATCTATGGCGGCTCCAACGGCGGGCTGCTGATGGGCGTGGAAATGACGCAGCGTCCCGAGCTGTGGAAGGCGGTGACGATCCAGGTGCCGCTGCTCGACATGGTCCGTTACGAACAGATCGCGGCAGGCGCGTCGTGGGTGGACGAATACGGGTCGGTGAAGAACCCGGACGAGGCGGCGTTCCTGGAGAAGATCTCGCCCTATGCGCAGTTGAGGAAGGGCGTGAAGTATCCGGAGCCGTATATCTGGACGACGACCAAGGACGACCGCGTCGGGCCGCAGCATGCGCGCAAGTTCGCCGCGCGGATGAAGGAATACGGGCTGCCGTATCTGTTCTACGAGGACACCGCGGGCGGCCATTCGGGCGATGCCGATATCGAACAGGGCGCACGGCTGGCGGCGTTGCAGACGACGTATTTCGCGCAGGCGTTGATGGGGTCGGGAAAGTAGTTCCGGCGATATCCCTTCCTGTAAAGGGATCGTTGTAAAATCCTGTCCTGCCACCCCCGCGAGGGGCGGGGTGGCAGCCCGGGTGACAGGCAGCGCAGCTGTTTCGCAGCGGTCCCCTCGCAGGGGAGGAGCAGTCTCAGGTGGACAGCGCCTTGGCCAGTTCTTCCTTCGTCATCGTCGATCGGCCCGCGATGTTGCGCTTCTTCGCCTCCGCGTAGAGGTCCGCCTTCGTGCGGTGGTCGCGGTACGGGGCGGTCTTCTCAGCCACGTCGGCAGGCTGAGCGGAGTGCTGGTGGCCCTTCTTCGTGTCGGCGCGCTTCTTGGCGGTGGTGCGGCGGTATTCGTCGTCGCTGAGCGCGTCGCGCGCGGCTTTCGGCAGATAGCGTTCGTGCGTGTCGCCGCTCTTCTTGCCCGACTTGGTGCCCCAATCCTCCTTGGACCATTCGTGCAGGCTGTTGTGCGGGTCCTTGTCGCCGACGTAGCCGCCGCCGCGCTTCTTGTATTCGGCGACCGCCATCTGCGCCTTGCGCGCGGACCATTTACCGGGCTCGCCGCCCTTCGCGCCGGCGGTGACCGCCCGCTTTATCTCATCCCACAAATCGGGGTCGCTGCGATCCGCGGTTTCGCTCATGCTGGCTGCAACCGGTGAGGCCGCCACCCGTTCCCGAAAACGAGACGTGGTCGTACCGGCGTGGGACGATCGACTGCATACGAATGTACGCTCTTGCTGCGCTGCGGCAAAAAGCGCATCACGAGGGACGTGAGTACACAGATGACCATCGAGCGCCCCGCCGCCGACGCCGGTCCGCCGCCGTCGCCCGCCACCATCTTCGAGGCGATCGTGAAGCGCCAATGCGTCGCCGCGATCTACAATCGCGGTGAGGTGACGCTGGCGCCGCACATGATCTACACGCGCCACGACGAGCTCTACGTCGACGCGACCACGCTGGAGCGCGACGGCAAGCCGCCGAAGGAAGAGAAGATGGGCACGTTCAAGCTCGCGGGCCTCGCCTCGCTGCGCCTGACGCCGCGTCGTTTTACGCCCAGTGCGTTGTTCGTGCCCTCCGATCCCAAATATCGCGACGTCGCGCTGATGGGGGTCGAGATCGACTAAGCGCGGTCGTGACCCCGGCGTCGGCCGGGGTCACGGATCGGATCAGCGGCAGCGGACCTGCTGTTGGTTCTGTTCGACCGCACGACCGGCCAGTGCACCCGCCGCCGCCCCGAGCAGGGTGCCGACGGTGCGCGAGCGACCGCCGTCAATGACGTTGCCGAGCACGCCGCCAGCCGCACCGCCGACGATCAGGCCGGTGGTGCCGTCCGAACGGCGGCAATAGTAACGGCCGTCGTAACCGGCGTAGACACGGTCGTCGCTCGACAACACGCGCTCCCGGTAGTTCGGACCGGTGCGGTAATCGCGGGCGGGATCGTACGCGCCGTCATCGCCGTCGTCATCGCCATACGTGTCCGGCGCCCGGCGATATCCGTCGCTTCCTTGCGGGTACGCAGGCTGGCGATAGCCGCCGCGGCTGCGGGCGGCCTGATACACGTCCACCTCCTGCCGATAGAGCTGGTATTCGCGATCGAACCGCGACTGCGCCTGTGCGAAGCGCGCGTCGTCGGCGCCGGATTGGCCGAGGACCGGGCTGGCAACGGCGAGCGTCATGCCGGCAAGGGCAACGCTCATGACACGGGAAAGCATGACACTGGACCTCCTGCCCGCGAATCGGGCTCGGCACGCTCTACGAGCCGCTACCCGGACGGTTCCTGAACCGCGCAAGCAAGAGATCGCGGAACGTTGATCTGGTTTATCGAGCGGAGAACAAGTTTACGCCATAAACAATGGCAAGTGTTTGCAAGGAAACGACATTTGCAGGGTCATGGGTCTTTGTCGTTCCTGATCGAGGGAGATCGCCCCTGCGGTCCCGCCGTCGCGGCCGTTATCGACCACGACTGGTCCGGCACGCCGCTGGGTCCGATCGCGGCGTGGTCGCCGCACCTGAAATGCGCCGCGACCTGGGTGCTGGAGGCGAAGCTGCCGGCCGCGCTGATCTGGGGCGCGGAGCAGATCGCAATCGTCAACGATGCGCTGCGTCCGATCCTTCGCTGCGACCGCCAAGGCGTGCGCCTGTCGGAGGCGTTCGCGCATGCCGAATGCGATGTCGGCCAGTTCGCGAAGAAAGCGATGCAGGGCCGCGCCACGCTGGTGCATGATTGCCAGCTGGCGGTGACGCGCGCCGGGTTTCGCGACGAGGCGTGGATGACCTTCTCGTGCAGTCCTGTTCGTGCGGCGGATGGCACGGTCGAGGGCGCGATCCTGACCGGCACCGAAACCACTGCGGGGGTCGAGGCGAAACGGCGTGCCGACGTCGTCGCGTCCGAGCTGAGCCACCGGTTGAAGAACAGCATGGCAATGGTGCAGGCGATCGCGACGCAATCGCTGCGCAACGTAAAGGAACGACCGCTGGTGCGGGCGTTCACCGACCGCATCGTCGCGCTGGGCCGCGCACAGGACGTGCTGCTGCGCGACAACTGGGATCATTCTTCGATGGAGACGATCGTCCGCGACACGTTGGCGGTGCACGCCAAGTTCGCGGAGGGTGATGGCGACGGCGAGCGGATCGACACCAGCGGGCCGGAGCTGATGCTGGCACCGCGCGCGGTGCTGTCGATCGCGATGCTGATGCACGAGCTGGCGACGAATGCGATGAAATATGGGTCGCTGTCGGTGGAGGGCGGCCGCATCGCGGTGGACTGGCGGGTCGAGGGCGAGGAACTGGTGCTGCACTGGCGGGAGTCAGGCGGACCGCCGGCACGGCCACCGACACGCGAGGGGTTTGGTTCACGCCTTATCAACATGGGTCTGGTAGGAACGGGCCATGTCGAGAAACACTTTACGGCAGAAGGGTTTGCAGCGGATTTTCGGGCTCCGCTCCACCAGTTGCTGGATCCCTGACCTGCCCGGCGGGCGGCGGTCGTGAGTGCGGCAAATATGGCGACCGTGCTGGTCGTCGAGGATCAGCCGCTGCTGTTGCTGGACGCCATCGATCTGGTCGAGGCGGCAGGTCTCGGCGCGATCGGCGTCGGCGAGGCCGAAGCAGCCGTCGCGATCCTGAGCGAGAATGCGAATATCCGGGTCGTGCTGACGGGGATCGACATGGCGGGCTCGGTCGACGGGCTGGCGCTGGCAGCGATCGTGCGGGACCGCTGGCCCGCGGTGAACGTGATCGTAACGTCGGGGCACTTGCCGCCAGCGCTCGACGGATTGCCGGGCACGCGGTTCCTGTCACGTCCCTTCGGCGAGACGGAGTTGCGCGAGGCGCTGGGTGAACTGGTCGGCTGACGCGGGCGCTCAGCCGATCGTGACGAAGCTGTCCATCACCCGCTTGCGTCCGGCGGCTTCGAAGTCGATCTCCAGCTTGTTGCCTTCGATCTCGGCGATCGCGCCGTAACCGAATTTCTGGTGGAAGACGCGCAGGCCGATCGACAGATCGTCGCGGCCCTTGTTGCCGAGGCTGACCGCGCTCGACCGCGCCTCGACGATGCGCTTCGGGGCGGTGGTGAAGCTGGACGTGCCCATCTGGCCCGCCGCGCGCTGCCAGCCGGGACCACGACCCGCGCCGCGCGCCACGTCCGCGAACGGATCGGCATGTTCCGACCAGTTGGCGCGCCATAGCGATTCGCCGCCCGACATGCTGGTTTCCGCATCGACATGCTCGGGCGGCAATTCGCCGACGAAGCGGCTGGGGATCGACGAGGTCCACTGGCCGTAGATGCGGCGGTTGGCGGCGTGGAGGATGAAGGCGCGGCGGCGCGCGCGGGTGATCGCCACGTAGGCGAGGCGGCGTTCCTCCTCCAGCGACTTGGTGCCGCCCTCGTCGATCGCGCGCTGGGACGGGAACAATCCTTCCTCCCAGCCGGCGAGGAAGACGGTGTCGAATTCCAGCCCCTTGGCGGCGTGGATGGTCATGATCGTGACCTTCGGGTCGTCGCGGCTGCCCTCGTTGTCCATGACCAGCGACACATGTTCGAGGAATGCGCCGAGCGAGTCGTATTCCTCCATTGCGCGGACGAGTTCGGTCAGGTTCTCCAGCCGACCCGCGGCTTCGGCCGACTTCTCGGCCTGGAGCATCGCGGTGTAGCCGCTCTCGTCCAGCAATTGGCGCGCGAGTTCGGGGTGGGGCAGGGTGGTCGCCATCTCCCGCCAGCGGGCGATGTCGCCGACCAGACGCCCCAGCGACTTGCGCGCCTGCGCGGTCAGTTCGTCGCTGTCGAGAATACGGGCGGCGGCGGTGGTCAGCGGCACGTTCAGCGCGCGCGAGAGCTGGTGGACCTTCGCCACCGCCTTGTCGCCGAGCCCGCGCTTGGGCACGTTGACGATGCGTTCGAATGCCAAATCATCCGCGGGCTGGTTGACGACGCGCAGATAGGCGAGGGCGTCGCGGATTTCCGCGCGTTCGTAGAAGCGGAAGCCGCCGACGATCTTGTACGGCATACCGATCGCGATGAAGCGATCCTCGAACTCGCGGGTCTGGTGCGACGCGCGGACAAGGATGGCGATGTCGTCCAGCGAGGTCCCGCCGCGCTGCGCTGATTCAATCTCGTCTCCTACGCGGCGCGCCTCCTCCGGGCCGTCCCAGATGCCCAACACGCGGACCTTCTCGCCGGCGTCGAGTTCGGTCCACAGCGTCTTGCCGAGCCGGCCGCTATTATTGGCGATAACGCCGCCCGCCGCGCCGAGGATGTGCGGTGTCGAGCGGTAATTCTGTTCGAGGCGGATGACCTTCGCGCCGGGAAAGTCCTTTTCGAAGCGCAAAATGTTTTCGACCTGCGCGCCCCGCCACGAATAGATCGACTGGTCGTCGTCGCCGACGCAGGCGATGTTCTTGCGCTCCTGCGCGAGCAGGCGAAGCCACAGATACTGGACGCTGTTGGTGTCCTGATACTCGTCGACCATGATGTAGCGGAAGCGGGTCTGATACTGCTCCAGCACGTCGCGATGCGTCTTCAGCACGACGAGCATGTGCAGCAGCAGGTCGCCGAAATCGCAGGCGTTCACCGCCTTCAGCCGGTCCTGATATTGCTGGTAGAGTTCACCGCCGCGACCGTTGGCGTAGCGTTCGGACTCGCCCGCATCGATCTCGCGCGGGGTCAGCCCCTTGTTCTTCCACTCGTCGATCAGTCCCGCGAGGCTGCGGGCCGGAAAGCGCTTCTCGTCGATGTCGGCGGCGAGGATGAGCTGCTTCAGCAGGCGCAGCTGATCGTCGGTGTCGAGGATCGTGAAGTTGGATTGCAGCCCGACCAGCTCGGCGTGCCGACGCAGCATCTTCGCGCCGATCGCGTGGAAGGTGCCGAGCCACGGCATGCCCTCGACCGCTTCGCCGACCAGCCGACCGACGCGCTCGCGCATCTCGCGCGCGGCACGATTGGTGAAGGTCACCGCGAGGATCTCGGATGGCCACGCCTTGCGCGTATAGAGCAGGTGCGCGAGCCGGGCAGTCAGCGCCGCAGTCTTGCCCGTGCCGGCACCGGCCAGCATCAGCACCGGGCCATCGGTGGTCAGCACCGCCTCCCGCTGGGGCGGGTTCAAGCCCTTGAGATATGGCGGGTCGGCGAGATTGCTGTCGGTCACGATCGAACAGGTAGGGAACGCGCGCGTCGGGAGCAAGCGCGACGGAGGCGAAGCCGGCCACGCAGGCTTTGCGCGCGCCGCGACCCGCCGTATAATCGAGATTGCGTCGGCATGGCGCGGGAGAAGGCCGTGGACAGACGGGATTTCCTTTCGACGGCGCTGTTCGGGATGAGCGGTTTGGCTGTCGGTTCGCAGGCCGGAGCGGCCGAGCCGCGCGTGATCGTCAGCAAGGTGCAACTGCGGGGTTCTCGCGTCGTCATGGCGCTGACCATCGGCGGTCAGGGGCCGTTCGATTTCCTGCTGGATACGGGTGGCGTGCTGAGTTTCATCAACGCCGACTTTGCCGAGCAGTTGAAGATGCAGATCACGGGGCAGACCGCGGCGCGTGGCATCGGCGGGCGCACATACCTGCCGGTCTATCTGGCGAGAGATGTCGTGTTCGGTGGCGGCGCGCGGCAGACTTCTGTGGCTTTCGCCGGGTTGAATGGTGCTTTCCGACTGGGCAGCGACGTGCACGGCGCGGTGGCGGCGGGCTTCCTGACCGCGATCGACAGCGACCTGGATTTCGAGGCGGGCGAGTGGCGCGCCTATCCGGACGGTCGACCGCCGCGCGAAGGTTATGTGCAGATGAAGAATGCGCTCGTCGCCGAGGGGACCGGGCCGCGCGCCGGGTCCCGGCGGCTGTTCGGCGATGCAGCGATCGACGGTCGTGACGGCCGTTTCCTGCTGGACACCGGCGCACCGGGTGGTGTGACGGTCGACAACGCCTTCGCCAAGCGCGTCGGCCTATGGAACGACGCGCGGCCCTGGGCACCGACTCGCCCGTCCGGGATCGCCGGTGCCGCCGGCATCGCCCGGGTGGTGCGCGCCGGTTCGCTCGACTTCGCGGGGACGCGGACGGAGCGGCCGCTGGTGACGCTGCGCGCGGCCAGCGACGGCATCGGGTCTAACCAGAACGGCATCATCGGCCTGGGGGTGCTGCGCCGTTTCAACTTGTCCACCGTCACCAGCACCCGCGACCTGTGGCTGAAGGAGCATCGCGTCGAGCCGCCGGTGCAGGAGCGGTACGGCATGTCCGGTCTGTGGCTGGATCGCGGCGGCGACGATCGCTGGAAGGTCGCGGCGGTCGGTACGGGCAGCCCGGCCGCGGCGGCGGGTATCGCGGTCGGTGACATCGTGGCGGCGGCGGACGGCAGCGACGTACTCCGCCAGATCGGCGGACGGACGGGTGCGATAGCACAACTGACCGTCAGCCGGGGCTCCGCACCGGCGCGACCGGTGGCGCTGACGCTCACGCCGTATCTTTGACGAATATGGGAGACAAGGAGATGGACACGAGCACGACCAGCGGCCGCTGTCATTGCGGGGCGATCCGCTATGTCGCCAGCGGGGAGCCGGCGCATCACACGCTGTGCCACTGCGAGGATTGCCGGCGAAGCGCGGGAGCACCGATGGTCGGCTGGATCGCGTGGCCGGAGGAGCAGGTGACGGTCACCGGAACGCCGGTGGTTTATGCCTCTTCGGAGCATGGCCGCCGGTCGTTTTGCGGCACGTGCGGTAGCGGGCTGTTCTATCGCAACGCCGCGATGCTGCCGGGGATCGTCGACGTGCAGTCGGCGACGCTGGACGATCCGGCCGCCTTCGCCCCCTCCGCCCACATCCAGACCGCGGATCGCCTCGAGTGGACCCGCCGGCTGGAGGCGTTGCCGGAGTTCGCGCACTATCCCGGCTAGGGACGATCGCCGCCCGACATTGATTTGTGTGTCATCAAAGTGTCACCCAAGTCGAGCAGGGATCGTTGCATCATGGCAAGCACCGTTCTGACGGGCGGCGAGTCCGTCTCGCACGCCCGTGGCCCCCGGCTCGACGACCGATTCCCGTTCGCCGGCAAGTGGCTGTTCGCCGCCTTGCTGGTCGGCGGGCTCGGCTATGCCGGGATCAGTATCCTCACGGACACGCAGCAGGTCGGCGAGCAGATCGCGGGCGGAGTGTTCCTCTTCCTCGGGCTGGCGCTGGTGATCGCGCTGGGGTTCGAGTTCGTGAACGGGTTCCACGACACCGCCAACGCCGTTGCGACCGTCATCTACACCAACGCGATGCCCGCGCATCTGGCGGTGGTATGGTCGGGCGCGTGGAATTTCCTCGGCGTCATGGCATCGTCGGGGGCGGTCGCCTATTCGATCGTGACGCTGTTGCCGGTCGATCTGGTGCTGAACCTCGGTTCGGCTGGCGGCTTCGCGATGATCTTCGCGTTGCTGCTGGCGGCGGTGCTGTGGAATCTGGCGACCTGGTATGTCGGGTTGCCGAATTCATCGAGCCACGCGTTGATCGGCTCGATCCTGGGCGTCGGCCTGTCATACCAGCTGCTGTCGGACGGCGGCGGGTCCGGCGTCGACATGGCGCAGGTGACGAAGGTGCTGTCGGCGCTGCTCATCAGCCCGCTGATCGGCTTTGCGGGCGCGTTCGTCCTGCTGCTGGTGATGAAGCGCCTGTTCCGCAAGCCGGAACTGTACCGGGAGCCGGCGGCCGATGCGCCGCCCCCGGTCGGCATCCGCGCACTGCTGATCGGTACGTGCACGGCGGTCAGTTTCGCGCATGGCGGCAATGACGGGCAGAAGGGCATGGGCCTGATCATGCTGATCCTGATCGGCTGCGCCCCGACCGCCTATGCGCTCAACCGTACCGTGCCGGAAAGCGCGACGCCGGCGTTCGTGCAGGCGGCGACCTCCGCCTCCGCCGCCTATGCCGCGCATGGGCAGCCGATGACGTCGGTGGAAGCGGCTCGGGCCCACGTCACCGCGGCGCTCCGAACCAAGAAGGTGGCGGACACCGCCGTCTATGGTGGGCTGGCGACGTTGTCGGACGATGTGGCGGAGCGGATCGGCGGCTATGGCTCGCTCGGCAAGGTTCCCGCCGCGGCGGTACCGAACCTTCGCAACGACATGTATCTGGTGCTGGACACGACCAAGCTGGTGACCGCCGACAAGGGCGCGCAGGCGACGTTTACCGACGCACAGGTCAAGACGTTGAAGGCGTACAACACCGAGCTGGAGCGCGGCACGCGCTACATCCCGCTCTGGGTGAAGATCACCGTCGCGCTGGCGCTGGGGCTGGGGACGATGGTCGGGTGGCGGCGGATCGTCGTGACGGTCGGCGAGCGGATCGGCAAGACTCACCTGACCTACGGCATGGGCGCGTCTGCGGAACTGATGGCGGCGTCCACGATCCTGCTGGCCGAACGGTTCGGCATGCCGGTGTCGACGACGCACATCCTGTCGTCCGGCGTGGCGGGTGCCTCGGTGGCGAACGGTGCTGGCCTGCAGGGGCGCACGGTGCGCAACATGGCGCTGGCGTGGATCATGACGTTGCCAGTGGCGATGCTGCTGTCGGGAACGCTGTACTGGCTGTTGCTGAACCTGACCAAGGCGCTGGGCTACTGATCGTCGATGCTCGCGTAGCGTTGGCGGCGTAGGTTGCCCGCGCTACGGTCGGACGCATGACACCCGCCTCCACCCGCCGCATCCTGCTCGCCAGCCTGACGGGCACGGCGGTCGAGTTCTACGATTTCTACATCTACGCGACGGCGGCGGCGTTGGTGTTCGGGCCGCTGTTCTTTCCGGAGACGAGCGGCGCGGCGCAGGCGATGCTGTCCTATGCCACATTCGGGCTGGCGTTCATCGCGCGCCCGGTCGGCGCGGTGGCGTTCGGCCATTTCGGCGACCGCGTCGGCCGCAAGTCGACGCTGGTCGCCAGCCTGTTGCTGATGGGCGGCAGTACGGTCGCGATCGCGTTCCTGCCGACCTATGCGCAGGCGGGCTGGATCGCGCCGCTGCTGCTGTGCATCGCGCGGCTGGGGCAGGGGCTGGGTCTGGGCGGCGAATGGGGCGGGGCGGCGTTGCTCGCCGTGGAGAATGCGCCGCCGCACCGGCGATATACTTGGGGCATGTTCCCGCCGCTGGGGGCGCCCGTGGGGTTCATCGCCGCGAACGGGTTCTTCCTGGTGCTCGGCGTGTTCCTGACCGACCAGCAGTTCCGCGAGTGGGGCTGGCGCGTGCCGTTTCTCGCGAGTTCGGTGCTGGTGGCGCTGGGTTTGTGGGTGCGGCTTCGCCTGACGGAGACGCCGGCGTTTCAGGAGGCTGCGGCGGCGGAGGCGCTGCCGAAGGTACCGATCGCGACGTTGCTGAGCGGGCATCTGCGCGCGACCGTCGCGGGCACGGCGGCGGTGGTCGCATGCTTCGCGATCTTCTATCTCGCGACGGCCTTTGCACTCGGATACGGAACGCGCACCCTCGGCTATTCGCGACAGGTGTTTCTGGGCGTCGAACTGGCCGCGATCCTGTTTCTCGCTGCCGGAGTAATCGTTGCCAGCGTCATGGCCGACCGTCGCCGGCCGGAACGCGTACTGGCTTTGGGTTTCGCGGGCTGCGTACTCGTTGGGCTGGCGATGGGGCCGATGCTGGGGGCGGGATCGCTGGTGGTGATCTTCCTGTGGCTGGCGCTGGGGCTGTTCGTGATGGGCTTCGCCTATGGGCCGCTCGGCGGATGGCTGCCGGGGCTGTTTCCGGCGGGCGTCCGCTACACGGGCGTGTCGATGACGTTCAATCTGGGCGGCATCATCGGTGGGGCGAGCGCGCCGATCGCGGCGGAGTGGTTGGTCGCGCGCGGCGGGCTGGGGCTGGTCGGTATGTACCTCGTCGCGGCGGGCGTGCTGAGCCTGGGTGGGCTGGCGCTGCTGAGAGGACTCAAGCCGGCAGGGTGATCGTCGCGGCGAGGCCGCCTTCGGGGCGGTTCGTGAGAACGATGTCGCCGCCCGCTTCGCGCACGATCGCGCGGGCGAGGGCCAGGCCGAGGCCGATGCCGCCCGTCTCCCGATTACGGGATGTCTCCAGCCGGGTGAACGGATCGAAGACATGCTCCAGCCGGTCGGCGGGGATGCCGGGGCCGCTGTCCGCGACGACGATCGCGACGGCCGCGGGCAGCCGGTCGATCCGGACGACGGCGGTGCGTCCGTATTTCACCGCATTCTCGATCAGATTGCGAACGGCGCGGCGCATGAGCGAGGGGCGGAGCCGCATCTTCAGTCGTTCGGCCTCGACGAATTCCACGTCGTCGCCGAGGTCGCGAAAGTCCTCCACGACTGCGTCCACGAGCGCGGACAGATCGACCTCGGTCGGCGGTTCGCTGGGCCGGCCGAGACGGGCGAGCGACAGGATGTCATCCAGCGTCCGGTTCATCTCGGCGATCGTGTCGGCCATCTTGTTGCGGTCGGCATCGTCATCGACGGACTCGATGCGGACGCGCAGGGCGGCGAGCGGCGTGCGCAGATCGTGACCGATAGCGCCCAGCATGCGGTCCTTCTCGTCGAGCATCGCGGTGACGCGGTAGCGGAGATCGTTGAATGCGGTGACCAGCGCCGCGACATCCTGTGGGCCGCGGACGGGCACCGGATCGGCCATGTCGCCCGGCCCGAACTGCTCGGCCGCCAGCGTCAGGTCGCGCAAAGGGCGGGCGATGCGACGGATGGCGAGCAGGACCGGGATCAGGACGACGACGAACAAAATCGCCGTCTGGCCGACGAGCCGCCAGATCAGGTCGCTGTCGGTATGTCCCCACGGCATGCGCTGGATCAGCCAGCGACCATCGAGGCGCTGAACGGCGATGACGAGTTCGTCGGCGTCGCGCAGGATGCGCTCGACCCGCTGCGGCGGCATGCGGCGAAGCATCGGGTCGTTGCGGCGCAAGGGGCGGAGCGCGGTGTCGATCCGCCCGACGCGCAGACCGGCATCGTTCAACGCACCGCGCAGTGCGCGGGCCACCTCCGGCTCCGCCATGATCCCGCGCCTGATCGGGCTGACGGCCATCAGCCGGACGCGGCCGCGGTCGGCCGTGATCGGTTTGCCCGCCGCGAGCCGCTCGCTGGCATCGATGAAGCGCGTGGCGGCGGGGCCGGTAATCTGTTCGAGGGCGAACTGACGCCGCTCGCGCAGGAGCAGCGTGAAGTTGATCGCCTGCGCCACGAATAGCGCCAGCACGATCAGCAGGCCAAGCTGGGTCGCGAGACGGCGCGGCCAGAGGCGGGTGAGCACCCCCATCCTCATAGCCGCGTCACTTCGGCCGCAAGGGTGTAGCCGCCGCCCCACACGGTCTTGATGATGTCGGGGTTCTTGGCGTCCACCTCGATCTTTTTACGCAGCCGGCTCACCTGATTGTCGATCGCGCGGTCGAAGGCGGCGGCTTCGCGACCCTGCGTCAGGTCGAGCAACTGGTCGCGGGTCAGCACCTGACGCGGCCGCGTGACCAGCGCGAGCAACAGGTTGAACTCGCCGGTGGACAGCGGCACCGACACGCCCTCGCGATCGACCAGCGCGCGTTCGCCCGATTTCAGGACCCAGCCGGCAAAGGCGTAGGAGCCGCTTTCCGGCGCGTGGTGCCGGGTCGCGCCCGCCTGTGTCCGACGCAGCACGACCTTGACCCGAGTCGCCAGCTCGCGCGGGGAGAAGGGCTTCACGACATAATCGTCCGCACCCATCTCCAGCCCGACGATGCGATCTGTTTCTTCCGCCTTGGCGGTCAGCAGGATGACGGGCACGTCGCTGGTCGCGGCGATGTGGCGACAGAGCGACAGCCCGTCCTCCCCCGGCATCATGATGTCGATGATCGCGAGGTCGATCGCATAGGCGGTCAGCCGAGTTCGAGCGGCCTCCGCATCGCCGGCCTGCGTGACGCGGAAGCCCTGCTTGGTCAGGTACACCGCCAGCGGTTCGCGGATCGAGCGCTCGTCATCGACGAGCAGCAAATGCGGCTGATCTCCCATGATGTCGGGCTGTAGCATGGCCGTAGCCTCCGGAAAGCCTGTGCTTATTCGTCGGCAGGCGGCGGCGGGCGATCACCGCCGCGCATTGCGGAACGGGCAGCGGTCATCTCGGCGCGAGAGACGGTGCCGTCGTGATCCGCGTCGAGCCGGTCGAAACGCTGGGCGGCGCGATCGCGGAAAGCGGCTTGGGTCATGTCGCCGCCACCCATGTAGCCGCCGCCGCGGGAGCCGCCGTCGCGAGGGCGGCCATCCCGAGGACCATCACCGCGGGGCGGGCGGGGCGTGTCGCCGCCGGTGCGGGCAGCACGCATCGCGGCCATGCCGGCGCGGCGTTCCTCGCCAGTGAGCTTGCCGTTGTGGTCGGTGTCCATCGCCGCGAACTGCGCGTCGGCCTGCGCCAGTGCTTCGTCGCGAGTGACGATGCCGTCGCTATTGGCGTCCGCCTGCATCATCGCGCGGGCAGGCGATGGCGGCGGAGCCGGCGGCATCGAGTCGGCAGAGGTCTGCGCCAGCAGCGCGGCGAGGATCAGGGTGAAGGGTTCCATGAAGCGGCTCCGGTCGACGGGGCGGGCTGCCCGTCCGTCGTCACCGTATCGTGGATCCGTGTCGCGGGCATATGTCCACTACGCTGCGTGAGTGTCGCAAGATGTCGCAGCGTCAGCCGAAGATCGCGACGCTTTGCATCTGTTCGGCGATGGGCTGTCCCGCGGCGTTCCAGATCGTCATCGCCTGACTGGAATTGCCCGCCGCGGCATGATCCGTCCGCGCCCGCAACAGCCACCACCCATCGGTCGTGGCGGGAACGGGATCGAGGAGGTTGAGCAGCCACGTCATCGAACTCACCGGGGCTGGCCCGCCGAGCAGCTTCAACGCCGCAGGGGGCAGCGCATCGGCGACGGCGAGCAACTCGATCGTGGGATCGAGCCCGGTTCGATCGGCAAGGCGAATCCAGCGCAGCCACTCTGCGGGGCCTGCTTCCACAGGCGGGTCGAACATCTCGAACTGCTGCGTGAACGGGATCGCCGGAATGCCGCGAAGCAGCGCCGCATCCGCGGGAGGTGGCGGGCACGGTGCCTCTCCGCGACGATGATCGACGCGGCTTTCGATCGGCCGCATGAACACGAATGTCGCACGCAGGCCGAGCCCTGCGTTGCCGGTGACGTCCGCCTGCACGAAGGCGGCGTTGCGTCCGCGTCGAAGCAGCGTGGCCGCGACCGTGACGTCGCCCGCCAACGGGCCGACGAACGCCACCTGCGCCGAGCGAAGCGGGGGCATATCGGGAGCGCGTCGCTGCGCGGCCTGGAGTGCGAGCGCGCTCGATAGTCCGCCATACGCCGTGCGCCCTTGCAGCCACGCATCCGGGATCGTGGCGCGCCAACCGTCCGCTGTCGGCGTCATGGCGGCGATGATATCGGCGAGGCTGTTCATACGGCGGCTTCCCTGGGCAGCCGGCGGGCGGCGACCAGTACGATCAGGCCCGATCCGGCAATCAGCGCAGCGGAGACGAGGAACGCCGCGCCGTCGAACCCCGCCAGGGCACCGGTCGCGAGCGCCTGTGCCGCGATCAACGGGCCGATGATCTCCGCCACGCTGGTGATGCTCGACAGCCCACCTTGCAATGCGCCCTGCCGGTCTGGACCGACGATGCGGCTGACGAGACCGGACAGGGCGGGGTAGGCGAACGCTCCGAACGCGCCGACGAGAAAGAAGGCATAGACCTGCCAGCCCGCGGTGGCGAAGGCGAGCGCCAGCATGGCGGTGGCGGAGCAGGCCATTGCGATCGCCGCCGCACCGAGTTCGCCGAAGCGCTTCACGGCCGGTCCGGTCATCGTCGCCTGCACCAATACCGTCAGCAGCCCGACCCAGGCGAGCGACCAGCCGATCGCTCCGGGGCTCCAGCCGAAGCGGATTGCCGCCCAGAACGACCAGGTCGCGGGATAGACCATGCTGCCGAGCTGCCACAGGAACCATGCGATCAGGATCGGAGTGGCGTTGCCCGCCGCGAACAGAGGGCGGAATGCGCCCACGACGTTGGCGTCGCGCAGGTGGAAGGAGCGGCGGTTCTCGGGAGCGAGGGTTTCCGGCAGAAACGCGATCATCGCTGCGGCGTTGGCGAAGGCCAGCACCGCGGCGAGCAGGAACGGGGCGCGCGGACCGAACCCGGCGACGAGGCCGCCGAGCGCCGGGCCGATCATGAAGCCGATCCCGAACGCCGCGCCGAGCAGGCCGAACGAGGCCGCACGCTTGTCCTCCGGCGTGACGTCGGCGATCACCGCGCTCGCGGGACCGTAGGTTGCGCCCGCTATGCCGGCGACGATGCGGCCGACAAGCAGCCAGCCGAGCGACGGCGCAACCGCCATCAGCAGATAGTCGAGCCCGAACGCCAGCATCGACAGCACCAGCACCGGCCTGCGCCCGAATCGGTCACCGAGTTGCCCGAGCACGGGGCCGGCGAAGAACTGTGCGACGGCGAACGCCGCGAGCAGCCAGCCGCCGATCCGTGTCGCCTCCGCCAGCCCGACATGGCCGAGTTCGGTTACGAGAGCGGGCAGGACCGGCATGACGATGCCGAAGCCGATCACGTCGATCACCGCCGCAGCGAGCACGATCGGAACGGCGCGGTGGCTGAATTGCGGCATGGACGATGCTTAACCGCAGACATCGCGTCGGAACAGGTCGCCCGACAAAAAGCGGACGAAGGGCCGGACCTTCAAAATACCCTTAACGTCCCAACGGGATACGGTCGTTTATTCACCATCTTCATCGCTATCCGTCCGCCGTCGAACCGGTCTAGCGACAGTGTCAGGGCGGAGTTTACCGCACCAACGAACGGTTCGACGGGGATTTGACATGATGAAGCGTGCAGCAATTCTGGCGGCGATGACGCTGGCGACCGTGGCGGCTCCTGCCGTGGCGGGAACGGTCACGGTCGGCAATTACGACAGCGGCAATTGTTATCCTGTCAGCTGCTTCGCTGGCGAAAGCTATGGCGGCGGTGGCTCGCTGTATCAGCAGGTCTATACGGCATCGGCATTCACGTCGCCGACGACGATCGGCTCCGTCAGTTTCTTCAAGTCGTCAGGTGGCGTGATGGACAGCGCGACCTATGACATCGCCTTCTATCTGTCGCCGAACGCGGCGGGATCGCTGTCGACAAACGCCGCTAGCAACCGCGGCGCGCTGTTGTCGAATTTCGGCAGCTTCTCGGTTTCCGGCGCGATGCCGGACACGCTGACCTTCGACGGCAGCCGCTTCACGTACGATCCCTCGCTCGGCAATCTGCTGATGCAGGTGTCGGTCACCGGCCTGACGACCTCCGTCAGCTACTCGTCGTTCTTCCAGGCGGACGGTTCCAGGCTCCAGACCGAGCGGCTGTACCAGTACGCCAACGGCGAAACCTACACGGGCGGCAACGCGCTCGTCACCAGCTTCGGTGCCGGCGCCGTGCCGGAGCCAGCGACCTGGGCGATGATGATCGGCGGCTTCGGCATGGTCGGTGGTGCGATGCGCCGCCGCAAGACCGTCGGCGTGCGGTTCGCCTGATCCCGAGCGGCCATCGGCGAACTGCCGATGGCCGTCGGTTACAGCGCCGTCCGGACGGTCAGCAGTTCCGGGAAGAAGGGCGTTTCCAGAACCTTGGCGAGATAAGCCACGCCGGCGGTGCCGCCGGTGCCGGCCTTGAAGCCGATGACGCGTTCGACCGTCTTCAGATGGCCGAAGCGCCAGAGCTGGACGCGGTAGTCGAGATCGACGAGCTTTTCGGCGAGCTCGTACAGGTCCCAGTGTCGCGCCGTATCCGCGTATACGGCGGCCCACGCACGTTCGACGTCGGGATGCGGCGCATAGGGGTTCGTCCAGTCGCGTTCGCAGCGGTCTTCGGCGATTGCGAATCCTCGGCGGGCGAGTAGCCGGATCGCCTCGTCATACAGGCTGGGGGCGGCGAGGTCGGCAGCAAGCACCGCGTGGACGGCGGGTTCGGCCGCGTGCGGCGCGAGCATCCCGGAATTCTTGTTGCCGAGCAGAAATTCGATGCGGCGATACTGGTCCGACTGAAAGCCGGAACTGGTGCCGAGTTTGCCGCGCATCATCGCGTAATCGGCCGGCGTCATCGTCGCCAGCACCTCCCACGACTGGATGAGCTGCGCCATGATCCGGCCGACCCGCGCCATCATCTTGAACGCCGGGCTGAGTTCGTCGCGCGCGATGTGGTCGCGCGCGGCGTGCAGTTCGTGCAGGCACAGCTTCAGCCACAGTTCCGACGCCTGATGGATCGTGATGAACAGCAGTTCGTCATGCGCGTCCGACAAGGGCGACTGGCAGTCGAGCAGGTCGGGCAGGCGCAGATAGCTGCGATAGGTGATGCGGGTCATGGACCCGACGCTATCGCGCGAGACGATCGTCGAATAGTCCGAACAACAGGGTCGATGCGTAGAGCGCGATCGCGGTCGGGCGCGGCATCGTGGTCGCCCATTTGCGCATGTCGAACGCCGCGTTCTGAAGCGCCATCAGCGCCTGCGCCGCCACCAGTGCGTCGACCGGGCGACAGGACCCCTCCGCGATGCCGTCCATGATGATGCCCGCGAAACGGCGCGCGATCCGATCCGACCGATCGACCATCGCGCGCCGCTCCCCCGGCGGCAGGCCGCTGAGTGCGGTCGTGCGCAGCAACGGTGCGCGTTGCGAGAACTGCACGTCGAGCAACGTCGCGATCGTGCTCGACAGGCGGTGCCAGTGGGTACCCCCGACCGCGTCCGCCTGCGCCTGCGCGGCGGCGATCGTGTCGAAGCTGCGGCGATAGCAGGCGACGACCAGCTCGTCCTTGGCATCGAGATGGTGGTAGAAGCTGCCCTTGGTGACATTCAGTTCCGACGCGATCCGCTGGACCGACGCGCCGCGATAGCCGAGTTCGTTGATCAGCCGCGTCGCCGCCAGCAGGAACGCGGCGCGGCCGGGTTCGCGCTCGTCATGATCGAGGTCGAGGATGTCCGGGCGCCAGTCCGCATCCTTGCCGGCGATACCGTGCGCGAACACGTCCATCAGTCGCGCCTCGATCCGGTCGTACTGGTCGAGATCGTAGCGTTGCAGCCAGAGCGACAGCCAAAAGGTGTTTTCCAGCAGGACGTGCGCGCGTGCGCCAGCGAGGTCCTTGTGTACGCGGTCCTTCGGTTCGCCCCACAGCGCGCGCGTCTCTCGGAACACGCGTTGCCATCCCGCGAGCAGGCGCGACTTGATCGGGTCCTCGGTGGCGCGCAGGTCCGACAGGACCGCGAACGCGGTTTCCTCGCCGCGCTGGATCGCGGCAAGGCGCGTCATGTTGAGCGACAGGAAGCGGGCCACGCGCGCCTGCGGCGTTGCCTCCTGCATCGCGTCCGCCAACATCTCCGACAGACGTTCGAGCGTGTTCTCGAATGCGGCGGCGGCAAGGTCTTCCTTGCGCTTGAAGTAATAGGTGACGCTGGTGGTGTTCAGACCGACGCGGCGGGCGACGTCCGCGAAGGTCATGCCCTTTGCCGATTGCTCGTTGATCGCATCGGCGGCGGCGGCGAGGATCGCGTCGCGCTTGGCGCGAAACCGCCGAGTTCCTGCTTCCACCTCGTCGTTCGGCTGTTCGCTGGCCCCCATCGCATCGCTTCTATCAGCATCGTTTGGAAGAAACAGTCCCTTTCGTGATGATCCATGTACGAGAGGAAATGCTTGGCCGCGACCGCTTTACCGAAGATGCGGTATGGCCTAAGTCGAAGCACAACACGACCTTAGGAGAGGCATGCGATGGACTTCACGCTGACCGAGCGCGAAACCTGGTTCCGGGACCGGGTGAAAGCGTTCATCGACGCCGAGATTCGCCCCCGCCACGCCGAATATCAGCAGCAAGCCCATGAGGGTGAGCGCTGGAAAGTGCTGCCGGTGATCGAGGAGGTCAAGGCGAAGGCGAAGGCGGCGGGGTTGTGGAATTTCTTCATGCCACCGCGGTCCGGGCGGGCGCATGTCGATGACAGCTTCGAGTTCCAGGGCACGCAGCTGTCGAACCTGGAGTATGCCCTGTGTGCCGAGGAGATGGGCAAGATCGGCTGGGCGAGCGAATGCTTCAACTGCTCCGCGCCAGACACGGGCAATATGGAGGTGTTCGAGCGGTACGGCACGGCCAATCAGAAGGAACGTTGGCTCCGGCCGCTGATGAACGGCGAGATCCGCTCCGCCTTCCTGATGACGGAGCCGCAGGTCGCATCGTCCGACGCGACGAACATCCAGACGGCCATGGTGCGCGACGGCGACCATTATGTCGTGAACGGGCGCAAATGGTGGTCGTCGGGGGTCGGCGATCCGCGCTGCAAGGTGGCGATCCTGATGGGCAAGACCAGCTTTGAAGGGTCGCGTCACCAGCAGCAGTCGATGCTGATCCTCGACATGGACACTCCAGGCGTGACGATCGACCGGATGCTGTCCGTTTATGGCTACGACCACGCGCCGCATGGGCATGGCGAGGTGTCGCTGGTCGATGTGCGCGTGCCGGTGGAGAACGTGCTGCTGGGCGAGGGGCGCGGCTTCGAGATCGCACAGGGGCGGCTGGGGCCGGGACGCATCCATCATTGCATGCGCACGATCGGCGTCGCGGAGACGGCGATCGAGTCGATGGCGAAGCGGCTGCTGAGCCGCGTGGCGTTCGGCAAGCGCATCGCCGACCACTCGGTGTGGGAACAGCGGATCGCCAAGGCGCGGATCGATATCGAGATGACGCGCCTGCTGTGCCTGAAGGCCGCCGACATGATGGACAAGGCCGGCAACAAGGCGGCGCAGCTGGAGATCGCGATGATCAAGGTCGCGGCGCCGACGATGGCGTTGCAAATCCTGGACGACGCGATCCAGGCGCATGGCGGCGGCGGCGTCAGCGGCGATTTCGATCTGGCGCACGACTGGGCCGCGATGCGGACGCTGCGCTTTGCGGATGGGCCGGACGAAGTCCACAACCGGTCGATCGCCCGCGCTGAGTTCGGGAAGCATGCCGACTGGAAGGCCGAGGTTGCGCCGCGGTGAGGTTGGCGGCGTGAGGTACCTGCTCGGCCAGAAACCGTGACATCAAGCCGCTTCGATCCGCTAGCCGTCACCCCAGCGAAAGCTGGGGTTTCCTTGAGGAGCGGTCAGCCTTCCCCGCAAGGAGACCCCAGCTTTCGCTGGGGTGACGGATCGGCGGATGATGGATCTGCATGAAACATGTCCAGTGAACCGGAGTAACACAGCATGAAAGCCGCGGTCCTGTTCGAGGCGAAGACGCCGCTGGTCATCGAGGACGTCACGGTAGCGAAGCCGCTGGCGCACGAGGTGCTGATCCGCACGCATGCGGTGGGCGTGTGTCGATCCGATCTGCACTTCGTCGACGGCCTCTACCCGCATCGCTTCCCCACCATTCCAGGGCACGAGGCCGCCGGCGTGGTCGAGGCGGTGGGGGACGAGGTACGATCGGTGAGGGTTGGCGATCACGTCGTCACCTGCCTGTCCGCCTTCTGTGGCCAGTGCGAGTTTTGCGTCACGGGCCGCCTGTCGCTGTGCATCGACGCGTCCGTGAAGCGGCCGAAGGGTGCGGAGGCCCGGCTGATGCTGCGCGATCGGCCGATCGCGCAGATGCTGAACCTGTCCGCCTATGCCGAGCAGATGCTGGTGCATGAACATGCCTGTGTCGCGATCGATCGCGACATGCCGCTCGACCGCGCGGCGCTGCTGGGGTGTGCGGTGACGACGGGGGCGGGGGCGGTATTCAATTGCGCAGACGTGACGCCGGGAGAGACGGTGTGCGTGGTCGGATGCGGCGGGATTGGGCTGGCGGCGGTCAATGCGGCGCGGATCGCGGGCGCTGGCAAGATCATCGCGCTCGACCCGGTTGCGGAGAAGCGGTCGCTCGCGGAGAGATTGGGGGCGACGCATACGCTGGACGCGCTGTCGGCAACGGTGGCGGACGAGGTGGTGGAGATCAGCCGCGGCGGCGTGCACCACGCGATCGAGGCGGTGGGCCGGCCACAATCGGCGGCCACCGCGGTCAAGGTCCTGCGGCGCGGAGGAACGGCCACGGTGCTGGGTATGCTGCCGCCGGAAGAGAGCGTGGGCCTGTCGGCGATGGACTTGTTGTCGGGCAAGCGGTTGCAGGGCGGGTTCATGGGCGGCAACCGGTTCCCGGTGGACATTCCGCGACTGGTGGATTTCTACCTGCGCGGGCTGCTCGATCTGGACTCGATCATCGCCGAGCGGTTGCCGCTGGAGCGGATCAACGACGCGTTCGACGAACTGCGGCGGGGTGAAGCGACGCGCAGCGTGGTGGTGTTCGCGTGACCGGGATGGAGGGAACGGTCGACGTCGCGGCGAAGGATCGGATCGATCTCGACCGGCTGGCGGAGTGGATGACGGCCAATGTCGAAGGTTTTGTCGGGCCGTTGAGCTATGCGAAGTTCGCCGGGGGACAGTCGAACCCGACCTATCGCCTCGACACCCCGCATCGCGCCTATGTGTTGCGGCGCAAGCCGTTTGGGCCGATCCTGCCGTCGGCTCATGCCGTCGAGCGGGAGTACCGGGTGATCGCCGGCCTGCACCCCACCGGCTTTCCCGTGCCGAAGCCGTATGGCCTGTGTGAGGATGCGACCGTCATCGGCTCCGCTTTCTACGTGATGGAGATGGTGGAGGGGCGGACGATCTGGGACGGTGCGATGCCCGCTCTGTCGACCCCGGACCGGCGGGCGCATTACGATGCGATGGTCGACACGTTGGCGGCTCTGCATGCGACCGACTTCGCGGCGGCGGGGCTCGGCGACTATGGCAAGCCGGGCAATTATTTCGAGCGGCAGGTCGCGCGCTGGACCAAGCAGTATCGTGCTGCCGAGACCGAGCACATGCCACGTGTCGAGAAGCTGATCGAGTGGCTGCCGCGGACGCTGCCGGAGCAGACGCGAACCTCCATCGTCCACGGCGATTACCGCGTCGACAACATGATTTTCGCAGACCGCGAACCGCGCGTTATTGCGGTGCTGGATTGGGAGTTGTCGACGCTGGGCGATCCGCTGGCGGACTTCTCGTACTTCCTGATGAATTGGGTGACCGAGCCGGAGGGGCGTTCGGGCGTCAGGGGGCTGACCGGGCCGGAGACGGGTATCCCGACGATCGAGGAGGTGGTGGCCCGCTATTGCGCCGCCACCGGTCGTGACGGGGTGCCGCAACTCGACTGGTATTTCGCCTACAACCTCTTCCGGCTGACCGGCATCGTCCAGGGCATCAAGCGGCGGATCATCGACGGCAACGCGTCGAGCGCGAAGGCGGAGGAGACGGCGGCGCGCGTCTACGGGCTGGCGGATGCGGCATGGGGCTTTGCCGAGAACGCCATGGCACAGGGAGTAAGGGCATGAGCGCGTTGTTCGACATGGCCGGGCGGGTGGCGATCGTCACCGGCTCGTCGCGGGGGATCGGCAAGGCCGCCGCGCTGGAACTGGTACGGGCCGGCGCGTGCGTCGTGATCTCCAGCCGCAAGCAGGACGCGTGCGACGCCGTGGTCGCCGAAATCGAGGCCGAACATGGCCCCGGTCGCGCCATCGCCGTCGCGGCAAGCATCGCGGACAAGGCGGGATTGCAGGCGCTGGTCGATGCGACGATCGCCGCGTTCGGGCAGGTCGACGTGCTGGTCTGCAACGCGGCGTCCAACCCCTATTACGGGCCGCAGGAGGGGATCAGCGACGAGCAGTTCCGCAAGGTGCTCGACAACAACATCGTCTCCAACCACTGGCTGATCCAGATGGTCGCGCCGGCGATGCGGGCGCGGGGCGAGGGATCGATCGTCATCGTGTCGTCGATTGGCGGGCTGAAAGGATCGGCGACGATCGGAGCCTATTGCATCAGCAAGGCGGCGGACATGCAGCTCGCCCGCAACCTGGCGCTGGAATTCGGGCCGGACGGCGTGCGCGTCAACTGCGTCGCGCCGGGGCTGGTGAAGACCGACTTCGCGCGGGCGTTGTGGGAGGACCCGGCGCGGCTGAAGGCGGTGAACGACACGGTACCGCTGCGCCGGATCGGCGAGCCGGAGGATATCGCCGGCGCCATCGTCTATCTCGCCGGGCCGGCCAGCCGGTTCATGACCGGTCAGACGATCGTAGTCGACGGCGGAGCGGTGGCATGATGCGGTTCGAGGGCAAGTCCGTGATAGTGACGGGTGGCGGATCGGGCATCGGCCGCGCCGCTGCGATCGCCTTTGCCGAAGAGGGGGCAAGCGTGATCGTCGCGGACCTGACGGAGGGGGCGGACGAGACCGCGGCGATGATCGGCGGGGCGGCGCGTGCGATCCGTATGGATGCTGGGTCGGAAGAAGACGTGATCCGCACGGTCGCGCTGGCGTGCGAAAAGTATGGTGGCCTGGACGTGATGTTCGCCAACGCCGGGATATCCGGCGGCATGGCCAACATCTTCGACACGAGCGCGGAGCTGATCGCGGAGGTGCTGCGTGTGAACCTGATCGGGCCGTTCCTGGCGATCAAGCATGCCGCACCGCGCATCGTCGAGCGGGGCGGCGGGGCGATCGTGCTGACCGCCAGCGTCGCCGGCCTGCGTTCCGGCGCGGGATCGCCGGCCTATTCCGCGTCGAAAGCGGGGGTCATCAATCTGGCGCAGGTGGCGGCGCAGCAGCTGTCGGGATCGAACGTGCGCGTCAATGCGATCTGTCCGGGTCTGACCGAGACGGGCATGACCAAGCCTGTGTTCGATTATGCGCGCGATGCCGGCAAGATCGACCGGGTCGGTCGCCTCAACCCCCTGCGCCGGGGCGCGCAGCCGGAAGAGCTGGCGCGGGCGGCGCTGTTTCTGGCGTCCGACGAGGCCAGCTACGTCAACGGGCAGGCGCTGGCGGTGGATGGCGGCCTGTCGTCCAGCCACGCCGTCACGCGACAAGATTATGGAAAGACAGCCGCTTAGGGTTACCCGACTTTAACCGAAACGCGATTAGCTACGGAGAATGCAACCGTTGCCGATCGATATCAGCCAAGCCACCCGGGAGGCGAGTCACTGGAAGGCGATGAACCGGTCGCAATTGTTGATCGAGTTCGCATTGGACGGCCACATCCGCTGGGCGAACCAGGGCTTCCTGAATACGGTCGGCTACAGTCTGGAAGCGCTGGTGGGGCAGCATCACCGCATTTTGTGCGATCCCGATTATGGACGCTCGTCGGCGTATGCGGCGTTCTGGCAACGACTGGGCAGCGGGCGCAACGATATCGGCGAGTATCGACGCATCGCCGCCGATGGCAGCCCGGTGTGGTTGCAGGCGTCCTACACACCGATGCTGGACGCACGGGGAGCCGCGACCGGCGTCCTGAAGGTGGCGAGCGACGTCACGGCGCGACACGTGGCGGATGCCGAGGCGAATGCACGCTGTGCGGCGATCGACCGATCGCAGGCAGTGATCGAGTTCGACATGGACCGACATATTCTCGCCGCCAACGATACATTCCTGGCGCTGTTCCGCTATCGTCGGGACGCCGTGATCGGCGGTTCGCACCGTATGTTCTGCGATGCGGACCATATCGATTCTGCCGAATATGCCGCATTATGGGCGCGACTGCGCGCGGGCGAGTTCGCGGCAGGACGGTTCCATCGCCTTGCCTCGGACGGGACATCACGCTGGGTACAGGCGATCTACACGCCGATCCTCGATGCAGGCGGCAAGCCGTACAAGGTCGTAAAGTTCGCCTCCGACATCACCGCGCAGGTGCGGATGGAAGAGCAGATCGGCGGCCGTCTCGATGAAAGCCAGCGTTTCCGTCGCGACGCGGAGGATCGCCGGAGCGAGATGGAATCGGTTCTCGACCGGCTGGGCGACGTGGTCGACGTCATTGCGGGCATTGCCGCGCAGACCAACCTGCTGGCGCTGAACGCGACGATCGAGGCGGCACGGGCGGGGGATGCCGGGCGGGGCTTTTCGGTGGTGGCCAGCGAGGTCAAGACGCTGGCCGCGCGGACGCGTGACGCGACACGAACAGCCCGGGCGATGCTGGGAACCTAGCGCACCACGGCAGGGCTGGCGCGCGGGTTATCCCCGCCGGCGCATCAGCCCTTCCTGCGCGGTGCTGGCGACGAGGCGACCGTCGCGCGTGAAGATCCGACCACGGTTGAGGCCACGGGCGTGGCCGGCCCACGGACTATCCATCGTGTACAACAGCCAGTCATCGGCGCGGAATGGCTCGTGCAGCCAGATCGCGTGATCGAGGCTGGCGACCTGCATGCCCGGCGTCAGCCAAGCGACGCCGTGCGGTACCATCGCGGTGCCGAGCAGCCGCATATCGGAGGCATAGGCCAGCACCGCGCGGTGCATGGCGGGATCGTCACCGATCGGCGCGGCGAGGCGGAACCAGACGTGCTGGATCGGCGGGCCGGGCTCGGGCCGGACGCTGCTGCGTTCCGATACCGGCCGCATCTCGATCGGGCGTGGGCGCAGCAGGACGCGATGATATTTCTCCGGCACCTCGGCGGCGAGCGCGTGGCGCAGGTCGTGTTCGCTGGCGAGCCCCTCCGGCGGCGGCACGTCGGGCATCGCGTCCTGATGCGATAGCCCTTCCTCCGGCAACTGGAACGAGCAGGCCATGTTGAGGATCGGCTGCCCGCGCTGCATCGCGATCACGCGCCGGGTGGCGAAGCTGCGGCCTTCGAAGTCGCGGACGATGCGGAAGACGATCGGGAAGTTCTCGTCGCCCGGGCGCATGAAATAGGCGTGGAGCGAGTGGGCCACTTTCTCGCCGTCGGTCGACCTTTGCGCCGCCTGAAGCGCCTGCGCGATCACCTGGCCGCCGAAGACGCGCCCCTCGCCGCCGGGCTGGCGCGCGCCGCGGAACAGGTCGACGTCGATCTGTTCGACGTCGAGCAACTGGACGAGCGCGGCGGCGAGTTCGTCCGGCGTGGCGTCGTGGGGGGTATTCAGGTCCATGCGCTTCCCTTCGCCGCCCCGCCGCGCCGGATCAATAGCCCGCGGCGAGCGCCAGCCGGTCGGCGTGGAAGTTGGCGTCGCCCCAGAGTTCCGCGAGAACGCGGGCGCGCTTCATGAAGAAGCCGATATCGTATTCGTCCGTCATGCCGATGCCGCCATGCATCTGCACGCCTTCGTTGACGCTGAGTGTCGTGGCCATCGCCGTCATGGCCTTGGCGACGGAGACGGCTTCGTCGGCCCGGTCGCTGCCGGCGTCGAGCAGCTGCTGCGCGCGGAGCACGGCGGCGCGGGCGACCTCCATTTCGCTGTAAAGATGCGCGGCGCGGTGCTGGAGCGCCTGGAAGCTGCCGATCGTGACGCCGAACTGCTTGCGCTGCTTGAGATAGCCGACCGTCATGGCCATCGCGCCGCCGCCGACGCCGAGCAGTTCGGCGGAGGCGCCGGTCCGGCCGGCGCGCAGCAGGCGATCGAGCGGCACGCGGCCGGCGTCGACCTCTCCGATCACGGCGTCGGCATCGACCTCCACACCGTCGAAGTCGAGGTGCGCGGCGATGCTGGAGTCGGCGAGGCGTTCGGGCCGGATGTCGAGCTTCGCGGCGTCGCGCGGAACGGCGAACAGGGTGATGCCGTCGCGGTCGCTCGCGCTGCCGGCAGTGCGGGCGGCGACGATCAGCATGTCGGCGACGTGGGCGTGCGTCACGAACTGCTTGCGGCCGGTCAGGCGGAAGCCGTTGCCGGAGCGCTCCGCTTTCAGGTCGACGTGGTCGCGGTGCTTGGCGGCTTCGTCGATCGCCAGCGCGGCGACGGTCTCGCCCGCAACGATGCCGGGAAACCAGCGGTCGGCCTGCGCCGTGCCGCGCAACGCCTCGACCGCGGCGACGGCGGTGGTGAGGAAGGGGGAGGGCGACAGGTTGCGGCCGATCTCCTCCAGCACGACGCCCGCCTCGACATGGCCCATGCCGAGGCCGCCCTGATCCTCGCCGATCAGGATGCCGGTGAAGCCCATCTCCGCGAACTGCTTCCACAGGTCGCGGGAGAAGCCGATGGGATCGTCGGCATCGCGGAGCGCACGCAGGTGGGAAACGGGCGCGGCGTCGGCGACGAAGTCGCGGATCGTGTCCTGAAGCGTCGTCTGGTCTTCGGTGAGGTAGAGGGGCATCGATATCTCCTTCTCCCTCTCCCACTGGGAGAGGGTTGGGGTGAGGGCAGGGCGCGAACGCCGTCGGTGACCCTCACCCTTCCGCCACGCTGCGCGGCTCCTTCCCTCTCCCAAAGGGAGAGGGATTCTCGGTTAGGAAGGTAGATCCAGGATCCGCTTGGCGATGATGTTGAGCTGGATCTCCGACGTGCCGCCTTCGATCGAGTTCGCCTTGGTGCGGAGCCATGCGCGGGGCAGGGCACCGGTGCGGCCGGCGTCGCTCTCCCACTCCAGCGCGTCGGAGCCGCCGCCCGCCATCTGCAGTTCGTGACGATCCTTGTTCAGCTCGGTCCCGTAATATTTCATCATCGACGGCTGGGCGGGGTGGGCGCGGCCGGCCTTGAGTTCGTCGATGAAGCGCTCCGACATCGCCGCGAAAGCCTTCGCGCGGACCTGGAACTGCGCGATCTGGGCGCGGAGCAGCGGATCGGCTAGCCGACCCTGTTCGTCGGTGCCGATCGTCGCGAGCGCGCCTGCGATGAGCAGATCCTTGCCCTCGCCGAGACCCATGCCGGAGATCATCTCACGCTCGTGGCCGAGCAGGTATTTGGCGACGTCCCAGCCCTTGTTCTCGTCGTGGATGCGGTTGATCTTGGGCACCTTCACATCGTCGAAGAAGGTTTCGCAGAAGGGCGAATAGCCGCTGATGAGCAGGATCGGCCTGGTGGAGACGCCGGGCGACTCCATGTCGAACAGCACGAAGCTGATGCCGCCTTGCTTCGACGATTTGTCGGTGCGGACGAGGCAGAATATCCAGTCGGCCTTGTCGGCATAGCTGGTCCAGACCTTTTGGCCGTTGACGATATAATGGTCGCCGTTATCCTCCGCACTGGTCGCGAGGCTGGCGAGGTCGGAGCCGGCGTTGGGTTCGGAATAGCCCTGGCACCAGCGGATCTCGCCGCGGGCGATCTTCGGCAGATGATCGAGCTTCTGCTCCTCCGTGCCGTATTTCAGAAGCGCCGGCCCGAGCATCGAGATGCCGAAGCTGTTGAGCGGCGACCGGGCGCCGATCGCTTTCATCTCCTCGCGCAGGACCTTGGTTTCGGCCGGAGAAAGCCCGCCACCGCCGTATTGCGTCGGCCAGTCGGGCACGGTCCAGCCGCGCGCGGCCATCGTGTCGAGCCACTGTTTCTGCTCGGGGCAGGAGGGTTCGAAGCGGCGACCGCCCCAGCACACGTCCGCTTCCGAGCGCACGGGCTTGCGCATCTCTGGCGGGCAGTTCGCCTCCAGCCAGGCGCGGGTGTCGGTGCGGAAGGTGTCGAGGTCGGTCATGATGTCCTCTTTCTTGGGCCTCCCCTGCAAGGGGAGGGGGACCAGCGAAGCTGGTGGAGGGGTTGTGCGCTCTCGTTGGCGCATCACCCCTCCGTCAGGCCTGCGGCCTGCCACCTCCCCTTGCAGGGGAGGAACGCATCTACTTCAGCCGTCCACCCGATGACGCCGCGTCCTTCAGCGACCGGGCGACGGGGAAGCCGTATTGCTCCAGCCCGGCGACGACCTTTGCCAAGCCTTCGGACTGCGCCCAGAACATCGGACCGCCGCGGTAGACGGGCCAGCCATAGCCGTAGATCCAGACGACATCGATGTCCGACGCCCGCTGCGCCTTGCCTTCC
The DNA here is from genome assembly GCF_016892685.1 of Sphingomonas longa. NCBI lineage: Bacteria > Pseudomonadati > Pseudomonadota > Alphaproteobacteria > Sphingomonadales > Sphingomonadaceae > Sphingomonas > Sphingomonas longa. The sequence goes on along the minus strand of NZ_JAFEMC010000001.1, from coordinate 440,019 downwards.
TCCAGGATCAGCGCGCCTTCGTTGACCATCGTGTAGAGCGTGCGGGCGACGATCTCGTCCTCCGTGATCTCACGCGGGGTGACGCCCTCGCGCTTGCGGAAGTCGTCGATGATCTCGGCGACGCGGGCGCTGTTCGATGGCGTGCGCTTCTCGTCATAGTCGTAGAAGCCCGCCTTGGTCTTCTGACCCCAGCGGTTCTCGGCGGCGAGCGCGTCGCGGATGTTCTCGATCCGGGTCGGGTCGCGGTGCCAGCCGATGTCGACGCCGGCGAGGTCGGCCATCTGGAACGGCCCCATCGGCATGCCGAACGCGACATGGACGCGGTCGATCTGCTCGGGCGTCGCGCCTTCGAGCAGCAGCTTGGTCGCCTCCACCTGACGCGGCATCAGCATGCGATTGCCGATGAAGCCGTACGTGACGCCGGCGACGACCGCGACTTTCCGGATCTTCTTGGCGAGCGCCATGACGGTCGCCAGCACGTCGCCCGCCGTCTTTTCGCCGCGCACGACCTCCAGCAGCTTCATGACGTTGGCGGGGGAGAAGAAGTGCATGCCGACCACGTCCTGCGGACGCGCGGTGACGGCGGCGATTTCGTCGATGTCGAGATAGGAGGTGTTCGACGCGAGGATCGCGCCGGGCTTGGCGATGCCGTCCAGCTTCGTGAAGATCTCCTTCTTCACGTCCATATTCTCGTACACCGCCTCGATGATGAGGTCGCATTCGGCGAGATCGGCGAAGTCGAGCGTCGGCTTCAGCGCGGCCATCGCAGCTTCGACCTGTTCGGGCTTCATGCGGCCCTTGGCGGCGGTCGCCTCGTAATTCCTGCGCATCGTGCCGGTGCCGCGGTCGAGCGCCTCGGCCTGCATTTCGACGATCGTCACCGGGATGCCGGCGGACAGGAAGTTCATCGAAATGCCGCCGCCCATCGTACCGGCCCCGATCACGCCGACGCGGGCGATCGGCCGCAGAGGGATGTCGGCGGGCACGTCGTCGATCTTCGACGCCTGACGCTCGGCGAAGAAGATGTGGCGTTGTGCGGCAGACTGGACGCCCATCATCAGGCGCATGAATTCCTGCCGTTCGAAGGCGATGCCGTCGGCAAAGGAGGAACTGGTCGCCTTCTCGACGCAGGCGATATTGGCGGCGGGCGCCTCGAAGCCGCGGAAGCGGCGGGCATTGTCCTTCTTGAAGCTGGCAACGGCGTCGGCGTCGGCGGCGACCTCGCGCTCCGACGCGCGGGGGATCGGGCGCTTCGTCTTGACCTCGTTGGCGAAGGCGATGGCATCCGCCTCCAGCGAGTCCTCGCCTGCGAGCCGGTCGATCAGGCCGGCGTCGAGCGCCTTCTTCGCGGAGATCGGATCGCCCTTGGCGGTCAGTTCCAGCGCCAGTGCGACGCCGGCGAGGCGCGGCAGCCGCTGCGTGCCGCCCGCACCGGGGAGCAGGCCCAGCTTCACCTCGGGCGTGCCGAGCTTCGCGGAGGGAACGGCGATCCGGTAGTGACAGCCGATCGCGACCTCGCACCCGCCGCCGAAGGCAGTGCCGTGGATCGCGGCGACGACGGGCTTGGACGACGCCTCAATCATGTCGACGAGCGTGGGCAACAGCGGCTCGACCGGGGGCTTGCCGAATTCGGTGATGTCGGCGCCCGCGAAGAAGGTGCGGCCGTCGCAGCGTATGACCATCGCGGCGATCGAGGCATCGGCCACGCCCTGCTTGATCGCGCCCTCCAGACCCGTCCGTACCGCCGCACCCAGCGCGTTCACGGGCGGATTGTCCGAGATGATGACGAGGATGTCGTCGTGGCGCTCGGTACGGATGGGCGAGGTCATGCACGTCTCCTGTGGATGGGCCGGCGTGTCATCGTTTCGCCATACCCTGAATTCTAATCGTTGCCCGCTCTATCGCCTTGAGCGGCGCGTGAATCAATCCTAAACCGCCGGACCCGATATTCGAGTCATTGATAAAGGACGCCTTGCATGGCCAGTCAGCCGACCATTTCCGTCGACCCGAACTGGCCCGCCATGCCCCTGACGCAGGCGAAGGCGCTGCTGACCGCGCCGGGTGCGCCGTTCGAGATGGACGAAGTGGCGATCCGCGGCGTGCTGACGCGCATCTGGAAGAATGCGCCGCCGTCGCTGCCGCGGTTCATCGGCGCGTCGCGCGCGGCGGGCGATCAGCTGTTCGTGATCCACGAGGACGAGCGGGTGACGTACGAGGCCAATCACCGGGCAGTGGCGGCGCTGGCCGCGCATCTGGTGGGACTGGGTGTCGGGCGGGGCGACCGCGTCGCGCTGGCGATGCGGAACCTGCCGGAATGGCCGGTGGCGTTCTTCGCGATCACCGCGCTGGGCGCGGTCGCGGTGCCGCTCAACGCGTGGTGGACGGGCGCGGAGCTGGAATACGGGCTGACCGATTCCGGGGCGAGGGTGCTGATCGTAGACGACGAACGTCATGCGCGGCTGGCGGAGCGTTATGCGGCGGCTCCGGCGCTGGAGCATGTGCTGGTCGCGCGCGCCTCGACGGCGCTGGACGGCATTGCGGATCGGCTGGAGGATGCGATCGGGACGCCGCACGACTGGGCGCGGTTGCCGGATGCGCCGCTGCCCGATGTCGCCGTGGTACCGGAGGACGACGCCGCGATCTTCTATACCAGCGGTACGACGGGCGCGCCGAAGGGGGCGCTGGTCACGCATCGCAACCTGATGAGCAACGTGCTGTCGAACGGTTATTCCTCGGCACGCAGCGCGTTGCGGCGGGGGGAGATGCCGGTGCCGCCGAGCCCCCGAGTGCTGCTGACGGTGATCCCGCTGTTCCACGTCACCGCCTGTTCGGCGGCGCTGATGCCGGCGATCGCGACAGGGAGCACGATGATCTTCATGCGCAAATGGGACACGATCCGCGCGTTCGAGATCATCGAGCGGGAGCGGGTGAACATCACCGGCGGGGTGCCGACGATCGCGTGGCAGTTGCTGGAGCATCCCGACCGGGGCCGGTACGACCTGTCGTCGCTCGAATCGATCGCCTACGGCGGCGCGCCGTCCGCGCCCGAACTGGTGAAGCGCATCCACGAGGAACTGGGTGCATTGCCCGGCAATGGCTGGGGCATGACGGAAACGTGCGCGACGCTGACGCATCATAGCGGCGAGGAGTATCTTATGCGGCCGGACAGCGCCGGGCCGCCCGTCGCCGTCGCGGACCTGAAGATCGTCGCAGAGGACGGGGTCACCGAGCTGCCGGTCGGCACGATCGGGGAGCTATGGGCGCGCGGGCCGATGATCGCGCGCGGGTACTGGAACCGGCCGGAGGACAGCGCCGCGACCTTCGTCGACGGGTGGGTGCGAACCGGCGATCTGGCGCGGGTGGACGAGGACGGCTTCCTGTTCATCGTCGACCGCGCCAAGGACATGGTCATCCGCGGTGGCGAGAACATCTATTCGATCGAGGTCGAGAACGTCCTCTACGCGCATCCCGCCGTCACCGACTGCGCGCTGATCGGTATCCCCCACCGGACGCTGGGGGAGGAGCCGGCGGCGGTGGTCCACCTCTGCCCCGGGTGCGAAGCGAGCGAGGCGGAGTTGCAGGAGTGGGTGCGGGCGCGACTCGCCGGCTTCAAGGTGCCCGTCGCGATCCGCTTCGTGGCCGACACGCTGCCGCGCAACGCCAATGGCAAGATCGTGAAGTCCGAGTTGAAGGCGCTGTTCGCCGTCTGAGCGGCGCGCTTTTCGTCCCGGCGGGGGACATGGTGAGCAACCGTTAACCGTGTTGCCCGAGCAAGCGGCGAATGCGGCGTTCGTTAACTGCCTTCCGGGGTGGCGCATCGCCATCGGCCGTGGCTGGGTCGCGGTCGATGACGATGATCGCTGCACGACTGGAACGGCTGTTGATGGCGCGCTGGGTCGTGCCGGCACTGTTCGTGCTGGCGATCGCACTGAGACTGGCGTTCGTGCTGGCGTTTCCGCAGGTGCCGTCGTCGGACGGCGAATGGTATCTGGTGCGCGCGGCCGAGATGGCGCGCGGGATGGGGTATCAGGAGGCGGGGCACCCGACTGCGTTCTGGCCCGTCGGTTACCCTGCGTTGCTGGCGGCGAGCCTGTGGCTGTGCGGGCCGTCGCTGGCGGGGCCGATTGCGCTGAACCTGATCGCGGCGGCGACGATCCTGGCGCTGGTGCTGCGGTGTGCACGGCTGGTCGGGACCGACGAGACTGGCGCGCGGCTGGCGGGGCTGCTCTACGCCATCTATCCCGCGCATATCGTCTATACCGGCACCACCACGTCGGAGGCGACGTCGACGGCGGTGACGATGGCGGCGTTTGCGCTGCTGGTCGGAGGACGACGGCGCCGCCTCGCGCTGGTCGCGGCGGGGCTGTTGTTCGGCGTCGCCACGCTGATGCGGGCGCAGATGCTGATGTTCCCGGCCGGGCTGCTGATCGCGATGACGATCGTCTGGCGCGATTATCGCTGGCGCGACGCGCTGAAGGCGGCGGTGATCGTGCATGTGGCGATGGCGGCGGTGGTGCTGCCGTGGACGGTCCGCAACTATCGCGCGCTGGAAGCGGTCGTGCCGGTGTCCACCAATGGCGGCGTGTCGCTGTATTACGGCGCGAACCCGCATGCGACTGGCGGCTGGTATGCGTGGGAGCGGACGCCGGAATGGGATCGCGTCGTCGGCATCCCCTACAGTGAGCGCGTCGCGCGACAGGTGGAAGTGGACCGGCGGTTCAAGAGGGCGGCGAAGGAGTGGATCGTCGCGCATCCCGCCGCTTGGGTGGCGCTCGGCCCGACCAAGATCGCGCTGCTATGGGCCAAGGACGGTGACGCGTTCTGGAACCTCGACGCCAGCTACCCGCAAGCTGGCCGCACGTTGACGCTGGTGCGGGCGGCCGATCAGGCGCTGTATATGGCGATGCTCGCTTTGGCAGTGATAGCGTTTGCGGTGGCACTGCGGGCGCGGTGGCGGGGGCGGGATGCGCCGATGCTGCTGATGGGGGCGATGCCGGCCTTCGCGACGCTGACCGCGTTCGGCTTCACGGGGCAGACGCGCTATCACTATCCGGCGATGCCGTTCGTCATCGTTGCGGCGGGGTGGATGCTGGCGATGCTGATCCGGCGCGCCGCCCGAGCCCCGGCACCCCAAGCCTCTGAACCCAAAGCCTCTGGACCTAGTCATATCGTCGATGGCGGAGGCCTGGAAACCGCGTAGAGTGGCGGGATGGCCGATCGCGAAGACCTCTCTGACCTCGACCCTTCCGACATGGTGCCCGACGACATGATGGGCATCCCCGCCGGGGTGGGCGCTGACGATGCGCTGCGCATCGCGATGCGGCGTGACCGGCTGCTCGCCGCGTTGACGCTGACGGCGGGAGCGGGATTGGCCTTCGCGCTGCCCTTCGCGCTGAAGGAGGGGGCGGAGTTCTTCCTGCCGCTGACCACCGCGCTCGTCATCGCGGTGGCGCTGGTGCCGCTGCTGGAGTGGCTGGAGCGGAGAAGGGTGCCGTCGCCGATCGCGGCGATCATCTGCCTGCTGCTGTTCCTGATCGCCGCCAACGTCGCGATCGCGGCGATCGTGGTGCCGGCGACCGACTTCTTCCGGCTGCTGCCGACGCGGCTCGACCGGATCCAGGACAATTTGCAGCCGTTGTTCGACCTGTATTCGAACCTCGAATCCTATGTGAACAAGACGCTGAGGCAGATCGCGTCGACGCCGGTGAAGCGGTCCCCAACCGCCGCCGTTGCGCCGCCCAGTTCTATTCTGGAGCTTGCGGCGACATCCGCCCCCGCGGTCATCGTCCAGTTCCTGTTCGCGGTGCTCATCATCTTCTTCTTCCTGTCCGGCTGGACGCGGATGCGGCAGAAGACGATCACCGGGCGGACCAGCTTCGACGGGGCGATGGCGACCGCGCGGGTCATTCAGGACGTGGTCGACGACGTGTCCGCCTATCTGGGCACGATCACCGCGATCAACGTGGTGCTGGGGATCGTCACCGGGCTGGCGCTGTACTTCATCGGCATGCCCTATCCGGCGATGTGGGGCGGGATCGTCGCACTGCTGAACTACATCCCGTATTTCGGGCCGGTGATCGGCGCGTTCCTGCTGGCGCTGGGCGGGCTGATGACCTTCTCCGACATCTGGATGGCACTGCTGCCGCCCGCGCTGATGTACGGGCTGCATCTGGTGGAGGCGAACGCGATTACGCCGTTCGTCGTCGGTCACCGCCTGACGATCAGCCCGCTGCTGATCCTGATCTCCCTGAGCTTCTGGGGATGGGTGTGGGGCACGCTGGGCGCGCTGCTGGCGGTGCCGCTACTCATCATCATCCAGACCGTGCTGCAGGCTGCGGGCAAGCCGGATATCGCGGGCTTCCTGTTCGAGCATGGCACGCTGGTGCAGCAGCGTCGCGGGCGCCGGAAAGGCGCCGATCGGGACGCGTGACGCGAATTCGTCAAAAAGGTCGTTGACAGGGTGGGGCCCCCCGCCTAGTTGGCCGGCCTCGCTTCCAAGCGGGTGTAGCTCAGTTGGTTAGAGCGCCGGCCTGTCACGCCGGAGGTCGCGGGTTCGAGCCCCGTCACTCGCGCCACTTCCCTTATGGGAATGGTGAAAATTCTGGAGCGGTTAGCGCTAGATAAGTTCGGAAGTTCAGGCTGGTGCGGCACTTCGTCGCACCCCGCTCCTACTGAAGCGGCGTCACCGCCAGCGGCCGGTTTCCATCCATAGCAGCAGCGGCTTCAGCGGGGCGATCCAGACGAGCCCGGTGGACACGTAGAACGCCAGTTGCAGCAGCCAATGCCACCCGCCGACCGTCTGCGACAGGCTGGCGACAACGATCGCCCAGACCGCGATCAGGGCGAGGATGGCGAAGATGCCTGCGGGTTTGCGCCAGCTTGGGGTCATGGGGCGGTCACGATCCATTCGGTGTCGGTGGCGATGGCGTGGAGCGGAACGTCCCACGGGTCGGGCACCAGCCTATCCACCTCCTGCACGGCCAGCGCCAGCCCCACGCGCCACGCGTTCGGATAGGCGGCGAAGGCGCGGTCGTAATGGCCGGCACCCTGACCGATGCGATTGCCGTGGCGATCGAAGCCGACCAGCGGCGTCAGGATGATGTCGGGGGCCAGGTCGCGCGCGTGTGAGGGCGGCTGCGAAAGGCCGAACGGACCGTCGGCCAAAGCAGCCTCCACATCCCATGCCAGGAACCGGAGCGGCGTGGCGCGATCGACGACATGCGGCAATGCGAGCACGCATCCGATTTGCGTGGCGGCCGTGGCGAAGGGCGCGGGGTCGACCTCGCTGCCGACGGGCACATAGCTCGCGACGATCAGGCCGGGTTGCAGCCGCTCGCGAAAGGCGGCGGGGACGGGGAGCGGCGTGCGCGGCGCAGCGGCGCGACGGGCGCGCAGGTCGGCGCGGATCGCGCGCTTGTCGCTCATTCAGAACGGGGCGGGGTGGCGGGACCGCCGTGGCCGTGTGCCGGTTTATCCACTGACGCACGGTACGTCAGGTGGGAACCATATACGTCGGACCAGGGTCCGGGCAGGGACAGTTCCCTATGGATGATGAATAGCCTCAGGGATAATATGAGCTCGTACCGGGCAGAACCCGCCGCGTACTATTTAGGGTGTGGGTCGGGTCGCGGCAATGGGGTCTGCGTGGGTTGATTGTTTCCGAACCCGCGCGCTATCCCGGCGAGGGCCGGGGTCCGGTTGCTGCTGAGCGCCTGAGACTCACTGCGTTGGCCGGACCTGGACCCCGGCCTTCGCCGGGGTGGTATGAGAGGCGGGGCGTCGGATGCAGCAGGAAGGCGCTGGGCCCCGCTTCCGCCGGGGAGCGGGTGTGGCTTGCCTTCCGAGTTGAATTAGCAGTCTGGCCTTAGAACCGGGTCACCCGATCTTCGGGGACTGTTCCAGCGCGTCGGCCAGGTCTTCGAGGCGGTCGGCGATGCGCAGCAGGGCAGGTTCGCTGACCGCGGCGCCGGCGGGAGGGCGGTTCTGCGACTCGTCGAGCGCGTCGGCGAGCATCAGCGAGACGAGCAGGAACGCGCGTTCGGCGCTGCCGCCGGAGGCCCGGTCGGCAGCGGCCCAGCGTTCGTCGATCATGCGGCCGAGCATCTGGACGCGCGCCTCGCCGCCGTCGCGGGTGGCGATCTGGTGCGGACGACCGCCGATGTTGAGCGTTACGTTGGCCATGTCAGCGCACCGCCCCGCGCGCGATCACGTCGTCGAGCGCGGCGACCGCCTCCGCCATCCGCGCCTTCAGAGCGGCGTGGCGGCGGGACAGGGCGTCGCCGCTGGCGGCGCGCGCGGCGACCGCCGCTTCGATACGGGCGATCGCGCGATCGATCCGCTCTGCGGCCGTATCGGAAGGATTGTCACTCATATCCGGTCGATTAGGCTTACCCCGTGGGCGCGGCAAGGCGGTTCACCGGAGGTCGCGGGCGGACCGGCGCAGCGAGGAGAAGCACCGTGGCGGTTGACGCCGCTGGCCTGCACCCGCAAAGGCTCGCCGCAAGTTCTCCAGCCGCGTTTCAGGCTATTACGTCAGGCCCCGGTCCGCCCGTTCATGGTCGGGCTGCGCGGCCACCATCCAAGGAGCAGGTGCGATGACGGTGAAGGTTGCGATCAACGGGTTCGGGCGTATCGGTCGCCTCGTCGCGCGGGCGATCATGGAGCGCGGCGCAGGCGATCTGGAGCTGGTGGCGATCAACGATCTGGCGGACGCGAAGTCGAACGCCTGGCTGTTCAGCCGCGACAGCGTCCACGGCCGCTATCCGGGCGAGGTGTCGGCGGACGGCGACGACATCGTCATCGACGGCAAGCGCATCCGCGTGACCGCCGAGCGCGATCCCGCGAACCTGCCTCATGCCGAGCTGGGCGTCGATCTGGTGCTGGAGTGCACCGGCTTCTTCACCGACAAGGCGTCGTGCCAGAAGCATATCGATGCGGGCGCGAAGAAGGTGCTGATCTCCGCACCGGGCAAGGGCGTCGACCTGACCGTCGTGTTCGGCGTCAACGACGACAAGCTGACCGCCGAGCACACGATCGTGTCGAACGCCAGCTGCACGACCAACTGCCTCGCCCCCGTCGCCAAGGTGCTGAACGATGCGATCGGGATCGAGCGCGGGCTGATGACCACGGTCCATGCCTATACCAACGATCAGAAGATCCTCGACCAGATCCATCCGGACCTGCGCCGCGCCCGCGCCGCGGCGATGAGCATGATCCCGACCACGACCGGCGCGGCGCGCGCGGTGGGCGAGGTGCTGCCGGAGCTGAAGGGCAAGCTGGACGGCTCCGCGATCCGCGTGCCGGTGCCGGACGTCAGCCTGGTCGACCTGACCTTCACCCCCGCCCGCGACACGACGCGCGACGAGGTCAACGCGATCCTGAAGGCGGCATCGGAGTCGGGGCCGCTGAAGGGTGTGCTGGTCTATTCGGACGAGCCGCTGGTTTCGATCGACCTGATGCACACTCCGCAGTCGTCGACGGTCGACAGCCTGGAGACGGCGGTCATCGACGGCAAGCTGGTGCGCGTCGTCAGTTGGTACGACAACGAGTGGGGCTTCTCCAACCGCATGGTCGACACCGCGACGGCGATGGCGCGGTTCATCTGAGGTGAGTGGCCGGATCGCCGGCATCGCGCGGCACGGGCGACCCAAGGGGCCGATGGAAAGCATCGACCATGCCGAGGTCTCGCTCGACGGCGGTATCGCCGGCGATTTCCGGGGTGCGCGCAAGCCCGGCGGGCTGGGCCGGCGTCAGGTGACGTTGATGGAGGCGGGCGACTGGGATCGTGCGATGACGGAAGTCGGTCGCACGATCCCATGGTTCGAACGGCGCGCGAACCTGCTGGTCGAGGGACTGGACCTGCCGCAGACGGCGGGGGTCCGGCTGGCGATCGGCGCGGACGTGGTGCTGGAAATCACGCGCGAGACGGACCCGTGCGAGCGGATGGAAGTGCTGGCCCCCGGGCTTCGCGCCGCGCTGACGCCGGACTGGCGCGGGGGTGCGTGCACGCGTGTTCTGGCCGGCGGCAGGATCGCTGTCGGTGATCTCATCAGGATCGAGGAATCATGAGCAAGCCGTTCAAAACGCTGAACGATCTGGGCGATGTTCAGGGCCGGCGCGTGCTGGTGCGCGAAGACCTGAACGTACCGATGGCGGACGGTCAGGTGACCGACGACACGCGGTTGCGCGCAACGCTGGCGACCGTGACCGAACTGGCCGATCGCGGGGCGATCGTGCTGGTACTGGCGCATTTCGGGCGGCCCAAGGGCGTGCCGAGCGCGGATATGTCGCTGGCGATGGTGGTGCGGCCCTATGCGGCGGTGTTGGGCCGCGATGTCCGCTACATCGACTGGGAGGGTGCCGACGAAGCGGCCGCGACGCTGCGGGCCGGCGACATCGCCGTGCTGGAGAATACGCGCTTTTTCGGTGGCGAGGAAAAGAACGACCCGGCGGTGGTCGAGCGGTTCGCCCGGCTCGGTGATGTCTACGTCAACGACGCCTTCTCCGCCGCGCACCGGGCGCACGCGTCGACCGAGGGTCTTGCGAAGGTCCTGCCGGCCTATGCCGGGCGGGCGATGGAAGCGGAACTCGACGCACTCGAAAAGGCGCTGGGCAACCCCGACCACCCGGTCGCCGCCGTCGTCGGCGGCGCGAAGGTGTCGAGCAAGCTCGACGTGCTGAAGCACCTCGTCACGCGGGTCGATCACCTGATCATCGGCGGCGGGATGGCGAACACCTTCCTCGCGGCGCGCGGCGTCGATGTCGGCAAGTCGCTGTGCGAGCATGAACTGGCGGCGACGTGCGAGGAGATCATGACGGCGGCGGACAAGGCGAACTGCACCGTGCACCTGCCGTATGACGTCGTCGTCGCGAAGGAATTCCGGGCGAATCCCGAAACTCGCACGGTCAATGTGCACGAGGTGGCGGCGGACGAGATGATCCTCGACGTGGGGCCGGCGGCGGTCGAGGCGTTGGGCGACGTGCTGAAGAATTGCCGGACCCTGGTGTGGAACGGGCCGCTGGGTGCGTTCGAGACGCCGCCGTTCGATGCCGCGACGGTCGCGCTGGCGAAGACCGCGGCGGCGCTGACCAAGGATGGGTCGCTGGTTTCGGTCGCAGGTGGCGGCGATACGGTGGCGGCGCTGAATCATGCAGGCGTGGCCGATGATTTCACCTTCGTGTCGACGGCGGGCGGTGCGTTTCTGGAGTGGATGGAGGGGAAGACCCTGCCGGGAGTCGCGGCGTTGTACCGCTGATCGGAACGGTCTGCCTGAGCGGTTGCGCGCGGCCCTTGAACCGGACGGCTCGCGGAGCTATCGTTTAACGCGTTAAACGGAGGCTCGTGGTGCTTGGCGTCAGGCTCGACTCGGAACTGGAGGAAAGGCTGGCGGCGGTGGCGCGCACGCAGGGGCGCAGCAAGAGCGACATCGCGCGGGAAGCGGTGCGCCGCTATGTCGACCTGCACGATGAAGCCTATCGGCGCGAGGCGCGGCGCCAGTCGCTGCGCGCATCGAAGCGCGATGTGGCGGGCGACTATGCGTTCTGGGACGGTATCGCGCGCGAGGATGCGGCGTGGAGCTGATCCGCGGTGCCATCGTGCTGGTCGCCGGGCCGGATGGCGGCGGGGGCGCGCGGCCGAGCGTCGTCGTGCAGGCGGAACTGTTCAACGACTCGCACGCGACGATTACGCTGTGCCCACTGACGGATATCGTCGGCGGCGAGGCGCTGTTCCGCGTTGCGATCTCCCCGCAGGAGCATACCGGCCTGACGGTCGAGTGCGAGGTGCAGGTCGATCGCATCACCTCCGTCCAGCGTCATCGCATCGTCACCGTCATCGGTCATGCCTCCGCGACGCGGATGGAACAAATCGATCAGGCGTTGCGTCGCTGGCTTACTCTTTGAAATACGTAGCTTAGGACACGATCATGACACCAGCAGTGAAGACGATCCTCGACAAATACGAGGGCACGAGCCCGGCTGTGAAGGCGAACCTGTCGCGCATCCTGATGCAGGGCGCGCTGGGGGGCACCGGCAAGCTGGTGATCCTGCCGGTCGATCAGGGTTTCGAGCATGGCCCGGCGCGGTCGTTCGCGATCAATCCGCCGGCGTACGATCCGCATTACCATTACCAGATGGCCATCGACGCCGGGCTGTCGGCATTCGCCGCTCCCCTGGGAATGCTGGAAGCTGGGGCTGACACGTTTGCGGGACGCATCCCGACGATCCTGAAGCTCAACAGCTCGAACAGCTGGGCGACCTCGATCTCGCAGGCGCAGACGGGCAGCGTCGAGGATGCGCTGCGGCTGGGCTGCGCGGCGATCGGCTTCACCATCTATCCGGGATCCGACGGGATCTTCGATGCGATGGAGCAGATCCGCGAGCTTCGCGAGGAGGCCTCCGCGGCCGGGCTGGCGACGGTGATCTGGAGCTATCCACGCGGTGGCGACCTGTCCAAGGCGGGCGAACTGGCGCTGGATGTCGGCGCGTATGCGGCGCACATGGCGGCGCTGCTCGGCGCGCATATCATCAAGGTGAAGCTACCGACCGACCATATCGAGCAGAAGGATGCGGTGAAGAGCTACGAAGGGACCGACTGGTCGAAGCAGGCGGACCGGGTGAAGCACGTCGTGCAGTCGAGCTTCGCGGGGCGGCGGATCGTGGTGTTCTCCGGCGGCGCGGCGAAGGGATCGGACGCGGTGTATCAGGACGCGCGCGACATCCTGGCGGGCGGCGGCAACGGCTCGATCATCGGCCGCAACACGTTCCAGCGGCCGCGTGACGAGGCGCTCGCGATGCTCCAGAAGATCATCGCCATCTATAAGGGCGAGGACGCCTGATTGGACGACGGCGTCGCCTTCACCTGTCATCGCGCGATCGCGCCGATGATGTGGGTGGCGGTGACGCTGTCGCTGGTGGAGCTGGTCGTCGTCCATGCTTTGCTGGCGGTGTGGTGGCCGCGGGTGGCGACCGTGCTGTCGCTGGCGAGCGTGACGGCGATCGGATGGCTGGTTTGGGCGATCGGCACGCTGCGATCGCGGCCGAGCGTGGTCGCGCACAACGCTGCGCTGTTGCGCGCGGGCGCGATCAAGCGCGTGACGGTGCCGATCGCTGCCATCGACAGCTTACATCCCGGCGGCTGGACCGATGCCGAGGTGAAGGCGCGCGCTACGCTGAACCTCGCGCTGATCGCGTGGCCGAACGTCGTGGTGCGGCTTCGCGAGCCGATCATGCTCGGACGGCGGCGGATCGATGCGATCGCGCACCGGCTCGACGATCCCGATGGTTTCGCTGCGGCGCTGGAGCGGGTACGGGCAGCGGATGACTGACGATCCTCTCGGCCCGCTCGACCCCGATTTTGCCGTGTCCTTCACGCGCGACCAGCGCCGGCCGCCGTGCCAGCTTTATCTCGTGTCGCCGCTGGAAGTGGGGGGCGACTTCCCGGACCGGCTGGCGCGGGCGCTGGATGCGGGGCCGGTGGCGGCGTTCCAGTTCCGGGTGAAGGACGTCGACCAGCATATCGCCGCGAAACTGGCGGAGCCGTTGCAGCGGCTGTGCAGCGACCGCGAGGTGGCGTTCATCGTCAACGACTCGATCGCGCTTGCGAAGCGGCTGGGCGCCGACGGCGTGCATCTGGGACAGGATGACGGCGACCCGCGCGAGGCCCGCGATGCGCTCGGGCCGAACGCACAGATCGGTGTGACCTGCCACGACAGCCGGCATCTGGCGATGGAAGCGGGGGAGGCGGGGGCCGACTATGTCGCGTTCGGCGCCTTCTATCCGACGACGACCAAGGAGGTTCAGCATCGGCCCGAGCCGGTGATCCTGTCGTGGTGGTCGGCGGTATTCGAATTGCCTTCGGTCGCGATCGGCGGGATCACGCCCGCCAATGCCGCGCCGTTGGTGGCCTCGGGCGCGGATTTCCTCGCGGTGTCCGGATCGGTGTGGGGTGGAGACGAGGCTGCGGCGGTCCGGGCGTTTGGCGAGGTGCTCGCCAGATAATAGGGCTTCGGCGCCGGTCGTCGCGACGTAGAATCAGGAAAGGGGCGTTTCGGCCGTGACCGAAACGCCCCTTTCTTCAAACGGCCGGCGGCGAGCCGCCGGCGCGCTCGATCAGGCTGCGACCAGCTTGCTGGTGCGACGGCGCATCGCGCCACCGACCATGCCGAAGCCGCCGATCATCATCGCCCACGTGGCGGGCTCAGGCACCGCGCCGCCGATGGCGATGTTGTCGATCTCGAACGAGTTCTGGTCCGACGAGAACGTCACGCCGGCGATGCGCTCTGCGCCGTCGGCGGTGAAGATCGCGCGGAACGTCTGGCCGACGACGCCCGAGCCGTCGAACGTCTGCGACGTGCCGCCGAGATAGTTGATGGTCAGGAAGTTGTAGGCGTCGAGCGAACCGGCGTCGAAGCTGAAGGACGAAACCGGCTGTGCGAAGGTGTAGGTGGTGAAGCCGCCGCCGAGAACAGCGTAGAAGTTGCTGGGCATGTTGCCGTCGATCGGAGCAGCCTGGCCGGACGCGCCGGTCGGGCCGAACACGAAGCTGTTCGAGAACGCGGAGGGGGCGGGGGTCAGCGTGTCGTAATCAGCGAACAGCGTACGGCCGGTTTCGACCTGGCCGAGCGTGCCACGCGTCAAGGTCGCCGCCGAAGCCGAGCCAGCAACGGTCATCAGAGCGCCGGCCAGCAGGATAGCTACAGTCTTCATTGTGGATAAATCCCTTTAGTAACAATGGTGTCGATCCCGCCGATGTACGCTGCATTAATCCTTCGTCAATCAATCAAAAACGAATTCTGTTCTTTGTGTCGCAATTTGGGACACCGGGTAATTCGACCCGCGACGGGAACTTGGAAAGTATCGGCGGTCGGGGCGCAGTTGCCGTAGGGTCAACCCGGCGATTGGCCGGATGCAACCCCGGAGGGCGCTAGCGAGTTGATCTGCCAGCGTAACGGTAAAAAGGGACCTGATGATGCATCCGATTCGGCGACTCGCTCTGGCGGCAACGATGTTCGGGGGGGTCGTAGCGGTCCAGGCCGGCGCGCAGGCGCCCTCCACCGCGGCGAAACCGGCCGTCGATCTGGACATCCTGCGGGTGCAGGTGATCCTCGATCATCTCGGCTTCGGGCCGGGCGTGCTGGACGGGCGCGGCGGGATCGCGCTGGTCAACGCGCTGAAGGGCTTTCAGGAATCGCGCGGACTGCCGGTGACGGGCAAAACCGATGCCGCGACGGCGCAGGCGCTGTCCGCGTATCGCAACGCCAAGCCGACGGTGACGCTGGCGCTCAGCAAGGCGGCGCTGACCGGGCCGTTCATCGATCCGCTCCCCAAGGATTACGCGCTTCAGGCGAAGCTGCCGACGCTTGGCTATCGATCGCCGATGGAGAAGCTGGCGGAGATGTTCCACACCACGCCCGCCGTCATCATGGCGCTGAACTCGCCGCAGACGATGCTGACGGTGGGCACGAAAGTGGTGTTTCCCAACGCACTGCCGTCCAGCCGCGCCTATGACGCGAAGCTGACGGACGAATGGCGCACGACGCTGAACATGCTGAACGTCGACGCGAACCAGCCGAAAGCGGACCATATCGTCGTCGACAAGTCGGACGGGGTGCTGCGCGTTATGGACAAGGACGACAAGCTGATCGCGCAATTCACCGCGACGATGGGGTCGGAGCATGATCCGCTCCCGCTGGGCAATTGGACGATCAAGGGCGCGGATTACAATCCGAAATTCCATTACAATCCGGCGCTGTTCTGGGATGCCAAGAAGGGCGACGACAAGGAATTGCTGCCGGCCGGGCCGAACGGGCCGGTGGGCGTCGTGTGGCTGGACCTGTCCAAGGATCATTACGGCATTCACGGTACGCCCAATCCGGAGACGATCGGCCGCGCCGAGAGTCATGGCTGCATTCGCCTGACCAATTGGGATGCGGCGCGACTGTCGGTAATGGTCAAGCCCGGGACCAAGGCGGTATTCCGGGCGTAACGGCGGATGTCGCGGGTCGGTTGGGTCATTCTCGCGCTGATCGTGATCGGCGCGCTGGCGTTCGGGTCGATGCTGTCGTTCGGGTCCGGCGGCGGCCGGACCGTTCGCGAGCGGGTCGAGCAGGTGCTGCCGTTCGGTCGCAAGCCGCCGGGCAAGCTGGTGGTGCCGGTCGCGGGCGTTCCGCGAACGGCGATCGCCGACAGCTTCGGTGACGCACGTGGCGGCGGCACGCGCGGTCATCATGGCACCGACATCATGGCACCGGGCGGCACGCCGGTGCTGGCGGCGGCGGACGGTACGGTCGAGAAGCTGTTCGAGAGCAAACTCGGCGGCACGACGCTCTACGTCCGCTCGCCCGACCAACGCTGGGTGTATTATTATGCCCACCTGTCGGGCTACGCGCCGGACATCGCGGAGGGTCGCCGGGTCAGGGCCGGGGAGCGGATTGCCTTCGTGGGCGATACTGGCGACGCCGGCGCGGGCAATTATCACCTCCATTTCGGTGTCCAGCGCATGGCGGCGGGCGAGCGTTGGTGGCAGGGAGAGGACGTCAATCCCTACCCCCTGCTTGCCGGATCGGGCGCGTCTCGCTAGATCGCAGGGTACGGAGGCACGGCTTCCAGGCTCTTTCCAGTAGGTCTATCCCATGAAGATCAGCGGCGTGGACATTCGTCCCGGCAACATCATCGAGTATGAAGGCGGCATCTGGCGCGCCGTGAAGATTCAGCACACCCAGCCCGGCAAGGGCGGGGCGTATATGCAGGTCGAGCTGAAGAACCTGATCGACGGGCGCAAGAACAACGTTCGTTTCCGTTCGGCCGAGACCGTCGAGCGCGTGCGGCTGGATACGAAGGACTTCCAGTTCCTGTTCAAGGACGGCGAGGCGCTGACCTTCATGGACAAGGACAATTACGAGCAGATCACGCTCGACGCCGGTATCCTAGGCGATGCCGCGGCGTTCCTTCAGGACGGGATGGACGTGGTCCTCGAACTGTATGACGAGCGGCCGATCTCCGTCGAGCTGCCGTCGACGATCGAGGCGACCATTGTCGAGGCGGACGCGGTGGTGAAGGGGCAGACCGCCTCGTCCAGCTACAAGCCCGCGATCCTCGACAACGGCGTCCGCATCATGGTGCCGCCGCATATCGCCGCGGGGACGAAGATCGTGGTCGACGTGTACGAGCAGACCTACGTGCGGCGCGCGGAGTGAGACGGACAGCGGAGCTGTTCGCACACTCCGCCGCCCGGCCGGCGCACACGGCGCGACCGACGACGCGGGCTTTGCCCGCGGCCTGATGCCGAGGACCTTGCTGTCCTCACCCTCCCATCGCTGAAGAGCGATGGGCCCCTCCCTCTCCCAAAGGGAGAGGGGCGAAGGAAGTATGATGCCCTCCCATTCCGGTCTCTTCACCGTCATCGAGCGTGCCGCCCGCAAGGCCGGGCCGCGGCTGCGGCGCGACTTCAACGAGGTCCAGCATTTGCAGGTCAGCCGCAAGGGGCCTGCCGACTTCGTATCGATGGCCGACCAGCGCGCCGAGCAGACGCTGTACGAGGAACTGAGCCATGCCCGGCCCGACTGGGGCTTCCTGATGGAGGAGCGCGGCGAGGTGGCGGGCGATCCGTCGAAGCCGCGCTTCATCGTCGATCCGCTGGATGGCACCTCCAACTTCCTGCACGGCATCCCGCACTTCTGCATCTCGATCGCGGTCGAGGAGCCGATGCCGAACGGCAAGCGCGAGACCACGACCGCGCTGGTCTATCAGCCGCTGACCGATGAGAGCTTCTGGGCCGAGAAGGGCCGGGGCGCGTGGCACACCGACCAACGGCTGCGCGTGTCGGCGCGGCGCGACCTGTCGGAGGCGCTGATCGCGACGGGCATCCCGTTCCTGGGGCATGGCGACTTCGCGCAGTGGAGCCGCATCTTCGGCGCGGTGGCTCCGGAAGTCGCGGGCATCCGGCGCTTCGGCGCGGCGGCGCTCGACCTCGCATGGGTCGCGGCGGGGCGGTATGACGGGTTCTGGGAGTCTGGGTTGAAGCCGTGGGACGTCGCGGCGGGGCTGTTGCTGGTGAAGGAAGCGGGCGGCTTCGTCACCGACTTCCGCGGTGGCGACCGGCCGATGGAGCGCAACGAGTTCCTCGCGGCGAACGACGGGCTGCATTCCAAGCTGCACAAGCTGGTGGCGGGGGCGTTGCGCTGAGGGGCCGGCCCGCGTCAAGGCAGGGCTAAAGCTCCTCCATCCGCGGGGTGGGCAACACAGGTGTGCTTCCGAGCATCGCATGCCTCTTGCGAGTTATTCTCACACCCTCCCAGCCTTGCCCGTCCCGGCGGGCGGGCCTAAAGCGGACGCCATCCGTTCGCACTTGCGAGAAGCCCCTTGGTCGACCTGTCGCAATATCTTCCTATCCTGCTGTTCCTGGGCGTCGCGATCGCGCTGTCGAGCGCGTTCGTATTCCTGCCGATGCTGGTCGGTCGCCTGACCGGCACGCACCAGCCCAACGAACAGAAGCTGTCCGAGTATGAGTGCGGCTTTCCCGCATTCGAGGACCCGCGCAGCCAGTTCGACGTGCGTTTTTATCTGATCGCCATCCTGTTCATCATCTTCGATCTCGAGGCGGCGTTCCTATATCCTTGGGCAGTAAGCGTTTTTTCGCTCGGCTGGACCGCCTGGATCTCGATGATGATCTTCATCGGCGAATTGGCGCTTGGCCTTGCCTATGCATGGAAGAAGGGAGCACTCGAGTGGGAGTGACCGCGCATTCCGGGCCGATCGGCCTCGTCAACAATCCGGAACCCGGTACGTCGATCATCCAGCCCGATCAGGGGTTTTTCGACGGGTTGAACGGAGAGCTGACCGACAAGGGTTTTCTCGTCACGTCGACCGAGGAGCTATTCCAGTGGGCACGGACGGGCTCGCTGTGGTGGATGACGTTCGGACTGGCATGCTGCGCGGTGGAGATGATCCACGTCAACATGCCGCGCTACGATCTGGAGCGCTTCGGTGCGGCTCCACGCGCATCGCCGCGCCAGTCGGACGTGATGATCGTCGCGGGCACGCTGTGCAACAAGATGGCACCGGCGTTGCGCAAGGTCTACGACCAGATGTCGGAGCCGAAATACGTCATCTCGATGGGTAGCTGCGCCAATGGCGGCGGTTACTATCATTACAGCTATTCGGTCGTGCGCGGGTGCGACCGGATCGTGCCGGTCGACATCTACGTGCCCGGGTGTCCGCCGACCGCGGAAGCCCTGCTGTACGGCATCATGCAGTTGCAGCGTAAGATCCGTCGCAGCGGGAGCATCGAGCGTTGAGGGCTCCCGCTCCCGCTTATGCCGTCGCGCTGAACGACGAGACGATCGAATTGGCGACGCAGGCGATCGGCAGCGCGCTGACGCATGCCGTCGAACTGGTCGGCGAGGTGCAGTTGCACGTCCATCGCGACGGGCTGGTCCCCGCGCTGACCGCGCTGCGCGACACGCCGGGGCTGGAGTACCAGCAGCTGATGGAGATCGCCGGGGTCGACTATCCGAGCCGTGCCGAGCGGTTCGACGTCGTCTACAACCTGTTGTCGCTGACCCGGAACCACCGCGTGCAGGTGCATGTCGCCACCGACGAGGATCATGCGATCCCGTCCGTGACCGGCATCTGGCCCGTCGCGGGCTGGCTGGAGCGCGAGGTGTACGATCTGTACGGGGTGCTGTTCGAGGGTAATCAGGACCTTCGTCGCATCCTGACCGACTATGGCTTCCGCGGCCATCCGCTGCGCAAGGACTTTCCGATGACGGGCTATACTGAACTGCGCTACTCCGAGGAGGAGAAGCGGGTGGTGTACGAGCCGGTGTCGCTGGCGCAGGATTTCCGCAATTTCGACTTCCTGAGCCCTTGGGAAGGCGCGGCGTACGTGCTGCCCGGCGACGAGAAGGCTGCCCAGCCACAGGCGAAGGGTGCGCAGACGCCGGTGAGCGCGGATGCCGTGCAGAAGGCGGACGCGAAGGCGGAGGGTGCGAAGCCCGGTGGTGAGCCCGCCAAGGCGTCGAGCGAACCCTATGCGAAGACGACCGCGGACTCGACGGCCGATACCGGCAAGGGCGCTCCCGAAGCGGACGCCGTGCCGAAGCCGAAGGACCCGGATGTGATCCCCTCGAAACTGGGAGGGCAGAACGAATGAGTGCCGATCCAGGGCTGGCGCCCGCGACCACGACGGTCGACCCCTATATCGACGACGTGCTGGACACGACCGCGATCGAACGGTCGGGCGGCGACGGGTTCAGCGAGGGTGGCGACGTCACCATCAGCAACTACACGATCAACTTCGGGCCGCAGCATCCGGCGGCGCACGGCGTGCTGCGGCTGGTGATGGAGCTGGACGGTGAGATCGTGACGCGGATCGATCCGCATGTCGGGCTGCTCCACCGCGGCACCGAGAAGCTGATCGAGTACAAGACCTACGCGCAGGCGATCCCGTATTTCGATCGGCTCGATTACTGCTCGCCGATGTGCATGGAGCACACGTTCGTGCTGGCGATCGAAAAGCTGCTCGATCTGGAAGTGCCGATCCGCGCCCAGTATCTGCGGGTGTTCTTCGCGGAGCTGACGCGCATCTCCAACCACATGCTGAACCTGGGTTCGCATGTGATGGACGTCGGCGCGATGACGCCGAACCTGTGGCTCTTCGAGATCCGCGAGGACTGCTACAATTTCTTCGAGCGTGCGTCGGGCGCGCGGATGCATCATAACTACATCCGCCCGGGCGGCGTCCATCAGGACGTGCCGCTGAAGCTGCTGGCGGATATCGGTGATTGGCTGGACACGCGCCTGCCGCGCCTGTTCGAGGATGCGATCTCGCTTGTTGCGGACAACCGCATCTTCAAGCAGCGTAACGTCGACATCGCCACGGTCAGCCGCGACGACGCGATCGCCTGGGGCTTTTCCGGGCCGATGATCCGCGCGGCGGGCATTCCGTGGGACCTGCGCAAGTCGCAGCCGTACGAAGTATACGACCGCATGGAGTTCGACATTCCAGTCGGCACGCGCGGCGATTGCTACGACCGGTTCATGGTGCGCGTCGAGGAGGTCCGCCAGTCGGCCCGCATCATGCGGCAGTGCCTACGCGACATGCCCGAGGGGCCGATCGCCAGCGACGATCGCAAGGTGGTGCCGCCGAAGCGCAGCGAGATGAAGCGTTCGATGGAGGCGCTGATCCACCACTTCAAGCTCTACACCGAGGGCTATCACGTGCCCGCGGGCGAAGTATACGTCGCGACCGAAAGCCCGAAGGGCGAGTTCGGCGTGTATCTGGTGTCGGACGGCACGAACAAGCCGTATCGCTGCAAGATCCGCCCGACCGCGTTCAGCCATTTGCAGGCGATGGACTTCATGAGCCGCGGCCACATGCTGGCGGACACGACCGCCATTCTGGGCGCGATGGATATCGTTTTTGGTGAGTGTGACCGCTGATGGCCGACGCCGTTCATATCCCTGACGAGGCCGAGACCCGCGCGCGCTGGGGCGCGTTCGCGTGGAATGACGAGAATGCCGAGAAGGCGAAGATCGTGCTCGGCCGCTATCCGGCCGGACGCGAACAGTCGGCGTCGATCCCGCTGCTCGATCTGGCGCAGCGTCAGGTCGGGGCGGAGACGCACACGCAGGGCTGGTTGCCGGTGCCGGTAATCGAGTTCGTCGCGCGCCAGATCGGCGTGCCGTACATGCGCGTGTACGAGGTCGCGACCTTCTACACGATGTTCAACCTCGCGCCGGTCGGCCGCTATCACGTGCAGGTGTGCGGCACGACGCCGTGCATGCTGGCGGGCAGCGACGACGTGCTGGCGGCGTGCAAGAACCGCGGGCTGGTCAAGGGCGGGACGACGCCGGACGGCCTGTTTACGCTGACCGAGGTCGAGTGTCTGGGAACCTGTGCCAACGCGCCGATGGTCCAGATCAACGACGATAATTACGAAGACCTCGACTACGATCGCACGGTCGCGGTGCTGGAGGCGCTGGCCAACGGCGAGGCGCCCGCGCCGGGATCGACGACCGGCCGTCGTGCGAGCTGCCCGGCGGGCGGGCCGACCACCCTGAAGGAGATGGTCGACGCGAACCACGATTACCGGGGGGAGTGGGCCTGATGCTCGCCGACAAGGACCGCATCTTCACGAACGTCTACGGGTTCCAGCCGTGGACGTTGCAGGCGGCGCGCGCGCGTGGCGACTGGGACAATACCAAGGCGCTGCTGGAGCTTGGCCAAGACAAGATCATCGACGTCGTCAAGGCGTCGGGCCTGCGCGGACGCGGTGGCGCGGGCTTCCCGACCGGTACCAAATGGTCGTTCATGCCCAAGGAGCCGAAGGCGGACCGCCCGAACTTCCTCGTCATCAACGCCGACGAATCCGAACCCGGTTCGTGCAAGGACCGCGAGATCATCCGCCACGATCCGCACAAGCTGATCGAGGGGGCGCTGGTCGCCGGCTTCGCGATGCGTGCGCGGGCGGCGTACATCTACATCCGCGGCGAATATATCCGCGAGGCCGAGACGCTGTTCGCCGCTGTCGCCGAGGCATACGAAGCCGGGCTGGTCGGCAAGAACGCGTGCGGCTCGGGCTACGACTTCGACGTGTTCGTCCATCGCGGCGCGGGCGCGTATATCTGCGGCGAAGAGACGGCGATGCTCGAATCGCTGGAGGGCAAGAAGGGCCAGCCGCGCCTGAAGCCGCCTTTTCCGGCGGGGGCGGGCCTGTATGGTTGCCCGACGACGGTCAACAACGTCGAGTCGATCGCGGTCGCGCCGACGATCCTTCGGCGCGGGGCCGAATGGTTCTCCAGCTTCGGCGCGGAGAATAACCGTGGCACCAAGCTGTTCCAGATCAGCGGCCATGTGAACAAGCCATGCGTGGTCGAGGAGGCGATGAGCATCCCCTTCCGGCAGTTGATCGAGGAACATTGCGGCGGCATTCGCGGCGGCTGGGACAATCTGCTCGCGGTGATTCCCGGCGGGTCGTCGGTGCCGCTGGTGCCCGCGGCGCAGATCATGGACGCGCCGATGGATTTCGACGGCCTGAAGGCGGTCGGATCGGGGCTCGGCACCGCGGCGATCATCGTCATGGACAAGTCCACCGACATCGTCCGCGCGATCAGCCGTATCTCGTACTTCTACAAGCACGAGAGCTGCGGTCAGTGTACGCCGTGCCGCGAAGGCACCGGCTGGATGTGGCGGATGATGGAGCGGTTGCGGACCGGCGACGCCGACATCGGCGAGATCGACATGCTGCAACAGGTGACGAAACAGGTCGAGGGTCACTCGATCTGCGCGCTGGGCGACGCCGCGGCATGGCCGATCCAGGGCCTTATCAAGCATTTCCGCCCCGAACTGGAGCGGCGGATCAACGAACGCGGGGGCGACCTCGCACCGATGCAGGAGGCCGCTGAGTGAGGCGGATCAGCAACCTGCTGCTGGAAATCGCGCTGTTCGTCGCCTCGATCACTGCGTTGGGGTACCTCGTCCGCATGATCGTGGCGTGGTTCCTGCCGGTGCAGTGGTATTGGGGCGGCGCTATGGCCGCCATCGCCGCGCCGGTCTTGGTGGCGCTGGCCCTTTTCGTGTCGGCGCGCGTGCCGGCGACAGGAACGACACATGCCTAAGCTGAAGGTAGACGGGATCGAAGTCGAGGTGCCGCAGGGCGCCACGGTGTTGCAGGCGTGCGAGGCCGCGGGGAAGGAAATCCCGCGCTTCTGCTATCATGAGCGGCTGTCGATCGCCGGCAATTGCCGGATGTGCCTCGTCGAGGTGAAGCCGGGGCCGCCCAAGCCGCAGGCGTCGTGCGCCTTGCCGGCGGCGGACAATCAGGAGGTCTTCACCACCACGCCGATGGTGAAGCATGCCCGTGAGGGCATCATGGAATTCCTGCTCATCAACCACCCGCTGGATTGCCCGATCTGCGATCAGGGCGGCGAGTGCGATCTTCAGGACCAGTCGGTCGCGTACGGACGCGGCCAGAGCCGGTTCCAGGAGAACAAGCGCGCGGTCACCGAGAAATATATGGGGCCGATCGTCAAGACGATCATGACCCGCTGCATCCAGTGCACGCGCTGCATCCGCTTCGCCGAAGAGGTTGCCGGCGTGGAGGAGATCGGCGCGATCTATCGCGGCGAGAACATGCAGATCACGTCCTACCTCGAAGAGGCGGTGACGAGCGAATTGAGCGGCAACGTCGTCGATCTGTGCCCGGTCGGGGCGCTGACGTCGAAGCCCTATGCGTATGAGGCGCGCCCTTGGGAGCTGCGGCGGACGCTGACGATCGACGTGATGGACGCGGTCGGCACCAACATCCGGCTCGACAGCCGCGGTCGTCAGGTTTTGCGCTGCGTCCCGCGGATAAACGAGGACGTGAACGAGGAGTGGGCGTCGGACAAGACGCGCCACGCCGTCGACGGGCTGGTCCGCCGGCGTCTGGACCGGCCGTTCGTGCGCAAGGGCGGCAAGCTGGTCGAGGCGACGTGGGACGAGGCGTTCGCGGCGATCGCGGCGGTGGACGCCGGATCGAGCGTCGCGGCGGTCGCGGGCGATCTGGTCGATTGCGAGACGATGTACGCGGCGAAGGCGCTGCTGGCCTCGATGGGCTCGACCCTGCTCGAAGGGCGCCAGACGGGCATGGACTATGATACGTCCAGCCTGGCGGCGGTGAACTTCAACACCACGATCGCGGGCACCGAAGAGGCGGACGCGATCCTGCTGGTGGGCACCAACCTGCGCTGGGAAGCGCCGCTGGTGAACACGCGCATCCGCAAGGCGATCAAGCGCGGCGCGAAGGTGTTCGCGGTCGGGCCGGAGACGGACCTGACCTACAAGGTTCAGTGGCTGGGGGCCGATCTGTCGGTGCTGGGCGACCTGCCCGACGCGGTGACGACGGCGTTCGGCGAGGCGAAGAAGCCGATGGTGATCGTCGGCGGTGGCGCACTGAAGGGCGGCCACGGCGCGGCGCTGAAGCTGGCGGAGACGCTCAACCTCGTGCGGGACGGCTGGAACGGCTTCAACGTCGTGCACATGGCGGCGTCGCGGATGGGCGGGCTGATGCTCGGCTACGCGCAGAAGGGCGGCATCGCCGATCTGGCGGATGCGAAGCTGACCTTCTTCCTCGGTGCGGACGAAGTCGACTTCTCGCGGTTCGGCGGGTTCAAGGTCTATGTCGGGCATCACGGCGACAAGGGTGCGGCGGCCGCGGACGTGGTCCTGCCGGGCGCGACCTATGCCGAGAAGTCTGGCACATGGGTCAATCTTGAAGGGCGCGTGCAGCGCGGCGAGCGCGCGGTGTTCCCGCCGGGCGACGCGCGAGAGGACTGGACGATCCTGCGCGCGCTCTCCGAAGTCGTCGGCACGAAACTGCCGTTCGACAGCCTCGCGGGCTTGCGCGAGGAGATGTACACGGCGGTGCCGGCTTTGCGGCATGAGGGGCTGGCGCGCTTCGAATGGAATGCGCCCGCGCTGGACGCGACGGCGTCGGGCGTGATGGACGGCTATCCGATCAAGGATTTCTACCTGACGAATGCGATCTGCCGCGCGTCGCCGACGATGCAGCGCTGCTCGGCCGAACTGATCCACGGACAGGATTTCGCGGAGGCGGCGGAGTGACGGGTTTCTTCAATACGACCGTCGGCATGAGCTACGAATGGTCGTGGTTCCTGGCGACGATCATCGGCATCCTCGTCATCGCATTGCCGCTGATGCTGGCGGTGGCGATGATCATCTACGCCGATCGCAAGATCTGGGCGGCGATGGCGCTGCGGCGCGGACCGAACGTGGTCGGGCCGTTCGGTTTGCTCCAGTCGTTCGCGGACGGCCTGAAGGTTTTCCTGCAGGAGACGATCGTCCCCGCCGCGGCCAATCGCGGGCTGTTCCTGCTGGCGCCGATCATCACCTTCACGGTGGCGCTGATCGTATGGGCGGTGGTGCCGTTCCAGGCGGGCGTGGTGCTGGCCGACATCAATGTCGGGTTGCTGTATGTGCTCGCGGCGTCGTCGCTGGGCGTGTACGGGATCATCCTATCGGGCTGGGCGTCGAACTCCAAATACCCGTTCTATTCCGCGTTGCGTGCCGCGGCACAGATGGTCAGCTACGAAGTCGCGATCGGGTTCGTGCTGATCTCAGTCGTGCTGTGGGCGGGCAGCTTCAACCTTTCGACGATCGTGCTGGCGCAGCGCGCGGTGTGGCCGATTATCCCGGTCAACGGTTTCGCGTTCAACCCGCTGCTGTTTCCGATGGCGGTGGTGTTCCTGATTTCCGCACTGGCCGAGACGCAGCGTGCGCCGTTCGACCTGACCGAGGCGGAGTCGGAGCTGGTTGCGGGCTACCAGACCGAATATTCGTCGATGAGCTTCGCCCTGTTCTGGCTCGGCGAATACGCCAACGTGCTGCTGATGTGCGCGCTGAACGCGACGCTGTTCTGGGGCGGGTGGCTGCCGCCGATCGACTGGGCGCCGCTCTACGTGGTGCCGGGGATCATCTGGCTGTTCGCCAAGATCCTGTTCTTCTTCTTCGTGTTCAGCTGGATCAAGGCGACGGTGCCCCGGTACCGCTATGACCAGCTGATGCGGCTGGGCTGGAAAATCTTCCTGCCGCTGTCGCTGTTCTGGGTGTTCCTCGTGTCCGGCGTGCTGATGTTCATGCGGGTGGGAATCTGATTATGTCTATCGCGCAGACCATCAAGGCGTTCACGCTGTGGGAGTTCGTCAAGGCGCACGCCCTGACCCTGAAGTATTTCTTCAAGGCCAAGGCGACGATCAACTACCCGTACGAGCGCAACCCGGTCAGCCCGCGGTTCCGTGGGGAGCATGTGCTGCGTCGCTATCCGAACGGCGAGGAGCGGTGCATCGCGTGCAAGCTGTGCGAGGCAGTGTGCCCGGCGCAGGCGATCACGATCGAGGCAGAGCCGCGCGACGACGGTTCGCGCCGTACGACGCGCTACGACATCGACATGACGAAGTGCATCTACTGCGGGCTGTGCCAGGAGGCATGCCCCGTCGACGCGATCGTCGAGGGTCCAAATTACGAATTCTCGACCGAGACGCGCGAGGAGCTGATCTACGACAAGGCCAAGCTGCTCGATAATGGCGACCGCTGGGAAAGTGCGATCGCGGCGAACCTTGCCGCCGATGCGCCGTACCGTTAATGCGCCGCCTCATCCTTAACAGCGCGGGCAAGGGGGCCGTCGCGTGATCCAGGCCATCGCCTTCTACCTGTTCGCCGCCGTCGTGATCCTGTCCGGTGCGATGACGATCTCGTCGCGCAACCCGGTGCATTCGGTCATGTGGCTGATCCTGGCGTTCTTCAACGCCGCCGGGCTGATGGTGCTCGTCGGTGCCGAGTTCATCGCGATGCTGCTCGTCATCGTGTATGTCGGCGCGGTCGCGGTGCTGTTCCTGTTCGTCGTGATGATGCTCGACATCGACTTTGCCGAACTGCGGGCTGGCGTGATGCGCTATGCCGGCATCGGTCTGGCCGTCGCGGTTGCGCTGGCGGCGGAGGTCATCATCGCGGTCGGCGCGTGGAGTGCCGGCACGCTGGACCTGACGCGTCGTGTCGCGCCGATCGATCCGGTCGTGCCGAACATCCAGGCTATCGGTAACCTGCTGTATTCGCGCTACGTCTTCATCTTCGAGGCGGCCGGCTTCGTGCTGCTCGTCGCGATGATCGGTGCGATCGTATTGACCCACCGCGAGCGGTCGGGCGTGCGTGGGCAGAACATTGCACGTCAGGTGAACCGTCGCCCGCAGGACTCCACGCGCAACATGCAGCCGCCGGTGGGGCAGGGGGTGTCGCTGTGATCCTTCGACAGGCTCAGGACGAGCGGAACAGCGGAGTGCCGCGCACGTGATCGGGTTGGTCCATTACCTCGTCGTCTCGGCGATCCTGTTCACGATGGGGGTGCTCGGCATCTTCGTTAACCGAAAGAACCTGATCGTCATCCTGATGGCGATCGAGCTGATCCTGCTCGCGGTGAACCTGAACCTCGTCGCCTTTTCCGCTTATCTTCACGATCTGGTCGGGCAGGTGTTCGCCATGTTCGTGCTGACCGTGGCGGCGGGCGAGGCGGCGATCGGTCTTGCGATCCTCGTCATCTATTTCCGTGGCCGGGGCACGATCTCGGTCGACGACGTCAACCGGATGAAGGGGTAAACGGTTGATCCTCGCTATCGTATTCCTGCCGCTGCTCGCGGCGATCGTCGCAGGTCTTGGCAACAAGGCGCTGGGGGCGTTCCCGGCCAAGGTGCTGACCACGACCGCGCTGTTCGCGTCGTGCGCGCTGTCGTGGCCGATCTTCCTGGGCTTCATCGCCGGATCGAACGTCGCGACGGTGACGCCGGTGCTGACGTGGATCGTGTCGGGCGGCGTCGACGTCGCCTGGGGCTTTCGAGTCGACGCGCTGACCGCGGTCATGCTCGTCGTCATCACGTCGGTGTCGGCGCTCGTCCATCTGTATAGCTGGGGCTATATGGAGGAGGACCCCGACCAGCCGCGCTTCTTCGCGTATCTGTCGCTGTTCACCTTCGCGATGTTGATGCTGGTGACCGCGGACAACCTGATCCAGATGTTCTTCGGTTGGGAGGGCGTCGGACTGGCGTCGTACCTGCTGATCGGCTTCTGGTTCCGGAAACCCTCGGCCAATGCGGCTGCGATCAAGGCGTTCGTGGTCAACCGCGTCGGCGATCTCGGCTTCATGCTCGGCATCTTCGGGACGTTCCTCGTCTTCGGCACCGTGTCGATCCCGGCGATCCTCGCCGCGGCGCCCGGCATGGCCGGATCGACGATCGGCTTCCTGGGGTATCGCTTTGACACGATGACGGTGCTGTGCCTGCTGCTGTTCGTCGGTGCGATGGGCAAGTCGGCGCAGCTCGGCTTGCACACATGGCTGCCCGACGCGATGGAAGGTCCGACCCCGGTGTCGGCGCTAATCCACGCGGCGACGATGGTCACGGCGGGCGTGTTCATGGTGTGCCGCCTGTCGCCGATGTTCGAGGTGTCTCCGGTCGCGCTCCATGTCGTGACGTTCGTGGGTGCGGCGACGTGCCTGTTCGCGGCGACGTGCGGCGTGGTGCAGACCGACATCAAGCGCGTGATCGCCTATTCGACCTGTTCGCAGCTCGGCTACATGTTCTTCGCCGCGGGCGTCGGCGCGTACGGCGCGGCGATGTTCCACCTGTTCACGCACGCCTTCTTCAAGGCTCTGTTGTTCCTGGGCGCCGGTTCGGTGATCCACGCGATGCACCACGAACAGGACATGCGCTATTATGGTGGCCTTCGGAAAAGCATTCCGCTGACCTTCTGGGCGATGATGATGGGCACGCTGGCGATCACCGGCGTCGGCATCCCGGGCATTGTCGGCCTGCCGCAGATCGGCTTTGCGGGCTTCCACTCGAAGGACGCGATCATCGAGGCGGGTTGGGCGTCGGGCAATGCCGGCGTGTGGTTCGTCGGCGTGCTCGTCGCGGCGATCACCAGCTTCTATTCGTGGCGGCTGATGTTCCTGACCTTCTGGGGTCAGCCACGCTGGGCGGCGTCGGAGCATATCCAGCACGCGTTGCACGACGCGCACGGACATCATGACGAACATGGCCACGATCATGCTCATGACGCGCACCACGCCGATGAAGCGCATGGCAATCCGGCGCAGGCCGAGGACGGTGGCCATCGTCCTTCCGTGCACGGTGCCTCGCAGCAGGACCTGCCGGTCGGCACCGGTGGCTATCACCCGCACGAGAGCCCGGTTCCGATCCTCATTCCGCTCGGCGTCCTGTCGCTCGGCGCGATCGCCGCGGGCTTCGCGTTCCACGGCGCGTTCATCGAGCCGGAGGCGGGCGAGACCTTCTGGAAGGGCGCGCTGGCGTTCCGCGAGCATCTGATGCACGCGATGCACGAGGTGCCGACGATCATCAAATTGTCGGCGTCGATCGCGATGCTGCTCGGGCTGTTCACCGCGTGGTTCGCCTATATTCGCAAGCCGGAGTTCCCGGCGATCGTCGCGGACCAGTTCAGCGTCCTCTACCGCTTCCTGCTCCACAAATGGTATTTCGACGAGTTGTACAATCTGCTGTTCGTCCGTCCCGCCTTCGCCATCGGCCGCCTGTTGTGGCACCGCGGCGACGAGAAGACGATCGATCGCTTCGGCCCGAACGGGTCGGCATGGCTGGTGCAACTGGGATCGCGTGGGGCGGCCAAGCTACAATCGGGGTATGTCTATTCCTATGCCTTCGTCATGTTGATCGGGCTGACCGCCGCGGTCACCTGGGCCATCGCGGGTTAATCGGGTGATGGAAGGCTTTCCCATCCTGTCGCTGATGCTCGCGGTTCCGGCGATCGCCGCCGTTGCATGCCTGTTCCTGCCGGCGCAGACCGCGCGCACCGTGGCGCTCATCGCGACGCTGATCGACTTCGCGCTCGGCATCGTGCTGTGGACCAGCTTCGACATCGGCGGCGCGCAATGGCAGTTCGTGGAGCAGGGGCCGCGCCTCGGCTTCTTCGCCTGGGACCTGGGCATCGACGGGTTCGCGCTGCTGCTGATCATGCTCAGCGTGTTCCTGATGCCGATCTGCATCGGCGCGAGCTGGCGTTCGGTGACGAACCGCGTGCCGGAATACATGGCGGCGTTCCTGCTGACCGAGGTGCTGATGATCGGCACGTTCGCGGCGCAGGACCTGTTCCTGTTCTACCTGTTCTTCGAAGCCGGCCTGATCCCGATGTACCTCATCATCGGCATCTGGGGCGGGGCGAACCGCATCTATGCGTCGTACAAGTTCTTCCTGTACACGCTGCTCGGGTCGCTGCTGATGCTGATCGCGATGCTGTACATGGTGCAGACCGCAGGCACGTCGAGCATTCCCCGGCTTCAGGCGTTCGACTTTCCGGCGCATGTGCAGACATGGCTGTGGCTGGCGTTCTTCGCATCGTTCGCGGTGAAGATGCCGATGTGGCCGGTCCATACTTGGCTGCCCGATGCGCACGTGCAGGCGCCGACCGCCGGGTCGGTGATCCTAGCCGGGGTGCTGCTGAAGCTCGGCGGTTACGGCTTCCTGCGCTTCAGCCTGCCGATGTTCCCGGAGGCGTCGGGTCAGCTCACTTGGCTGATCTTCGCGCTGTCGAGCATCGCCGTCATCTACACCTCGCTCGTCGCGCTGGTGCAGGCGGACATGAAGAAGCTGATCGCCTATTCGTCGGTCGCGCACATGGCGATCGTGACCATCGGCCTGTTCGCGTTCAACCGGCAGGGCATCGAGGGTGCGATGATCATGATGCTCAGCCACGGGCTGGTATCGGGTGCGCTGTTCCTGTGCGTGGGCGTGATCTACGACCGGCTGCATACGCGAGAGATTTCGCGTTACGGTGGGCTCAGCATCAACATGCCGCGCTATGCGATCCTGTTCCTGTTCTTCACGATGGCGTCGATCGGTCTGCCGGGCACCAGCGGCTTCGTCGCCGAGTTCCTGTCGTTGATGGGCACGTATCAGGTGTCGACCTGGACTGCGCTGCTGTGCACGACCGGCATCATCCTCGGTGCGGCGTACATGCTCTACCTCTATCGCCGGGTCGCCTATGGCGAGATCCCGTCGGAGGAGGTGCGCGCGATGCCGGACCTGAGCAGCCGGGAGCTGTGGTTGCTCGCCCCGATCGCCGCGGTCGTGCTGTGGATGGGTGTCTACCCCGAGAGCTTCATGGCCCCGATGCGGACCGACGTCGCCACGCTGCTGGCACGGATCGACCGCGCCGCTCCGCCGAGCGACTCCAAACCCACTGCCGGCAATCCGGCCGCCGCTGCAAAGGCCGCGGCGGAACACGGCGGCGAGCACGGGGCTGCGGCCGCCGGGCATGAAACGACGCCCGGGGAGGCGCACTGATGAGTTACGCCGCCAACCTCGCGATGACGCTGCCCGAACTGGTGCTGGGTGTCGGCGCGATCGTCCTGATGCTGGTATCCGCCTGGGGCGGGCCGGGTTCGACACGCCTCGTGTCGTGGGCCTCGGTCGCGATCCTCGCGGGTGCGGGTATCGCCCTGACGGGTCCGGCCGGCAACGGCGGGCCTGCGTTCGACGGACTGTACCGCGCCGACGCGTTTGCCGCCTTTTCCAAGGTCCTGATCTACATCGCGACCGCCATCGCCATCCTGATGGCGCCGGGCTTTTTCCAGCGCACCAGCGGCGACGATCTGCGTCCCGAATATCCGGTGCTGATGCTGCTGTCGGCGGCGGGCATGGGGATGATGGTATCCGCGACGGACATGCTGACGCTGTATGTCGGTCTGGAGTTGCAGAGCCTTGCGGCGTACGTGCTGGCCAGTTTCATGCGGCGCGACGCGCGTTCGGCGGAGGCCGGGCTGAAGTATTTCGTGCTCGGTGCGCTCGCCAGCGGCATCCTGTTGTACGGCATCAGCCTCGTGTATGGCTTCTCGGGCACGACATTGTTCGACGGCATCGCCGCGGCCTATGCGGGGCAGCGCTCGATGGGCCTGTTGTTCGGGCTGGTGTTCGTGTTCGCCGGCATCGCGTTCAAGATTTCGGCGGTGCCGTTCCACATGTGGACGCCCGACGTGTACGAGGGCGCGCCGACACCGGTGACGGCATTCTTCGCCTCCGCGCCCAAGGTCGCGGCCATGGGCCTCGCGGTGCGGGTCGCGATCGAGGCAATGGGGCCGGCGACGGACCAGTGGCGCCAGATCGTGATCTTCGCGGCGCTGGCGTCGATCGTGCTCGGCGCGGTCGCGGCGATCGGGCAGACCAACATCAAGCGGCTGCTCGCCTATTCCTCGATCAACAATGTCGGCTTCGCGCTGATCGGCCTCGCCGCGGGTACGCCTGCGGGCGTGGCCGGCGTGATGACGTACATGACGATCTACATCGCGATGACGCTGGGGTCGTTTCTCGTCGTGTTGCAGATGCGCGACGAGGACGGCCAGCCGGTCGAGACGATCGCCAGCCTGTCGGGTATGTCGCGGACGCGGCCGGCGCTGGCCGCGGCGATGGCGATGTTCATGTTCTCGCTGGCCGGTATCCCGCCGCTGTTCGGCTTCTACGCCAAGTTCGCGGTGTTCGATGCGGCGGTCGCGGCGGGGCTGTTCCCGCTGGCGGCGGTCGGCATCGCGGCGTCGACGATCGGTGCCTATTACTACCTGCGCGTCGTCAAGACGATGTACTTCGACGAGCCGGTGACGGCATTCCCCCGTTTCGAGGGCGAGGTCCTGCAAGGCGGTCTGATCGCGGTGGCGGCGGTGTTCATCTCGCCGCTGGGTTATTTCGCGATCCCGCTGCTGGGTGGCTGGGCGATGGCTGCGGCGCAGGCGCTGTTCTGACGCAGCGGCGGACGGTGGCGGAGACGGGGTCGACCAACGCCGACCTCGTCCTGCTGGCGAAAGCGGGCGCGGCGGAGGGGTTCTGGCTCCGTACCGAGCGCCAGACGGCGGGGCGCGGGCGGCAGGGTCGGGCGTGGATGTCGCCTCCGGGTAACTTCTATGCGTCGACGCTGGTGCGGTTGCGCGGGAGCGATCCCCAGGCGGCGACGCTGGCGTTGGTGGCAGGGGTAGCGCTGGAGGAGGCGGTCAGGGTCTTTCTTGAAGCGTCGCCCGTCCTCTCCCAAGGGGGCCTGAGACTTAAATGGCCGAATGATCTGCTGCTGGATGGGGCCAAGCTGTCCGGGATATTGCTCGACCGGGTGGACGATGCGGTGATCGTCGGGATCGGCGTCAATCTGGCGCATCATCCCGATCTGCCGGATCGCGCCACGACCAGTCTGGCGGCGCATGGCGTCGACGTCGATCCGGCCGCGTTGCTCGACGTACTGGCGGAGGCGTTCGCACGCTGGGTCGAGCGGTGGCGGGGTGAGGGCATTGCCGCAGTGCGCGCGCGGTGGCTGGAGCGGGCGCATCCGGTCGGCACGGCGCTGACGGCGCGGCTGGCGGACGGCACGGTGATCGACGGGCTGTTCGACGGCCTCGATCCCGACTGCGCATTGACGCTGCGCTTGGCGTCGGGCGAGCGGCGTGTCATCCACGCGGCCGACGTTTTCCTGCTCTGAAGGACAGGCATGCTACTCGCGATCGATGCCGGCAACACGAACGTGGTCTTCGCGCTGGTCGAGGACGGCACCGTCCGTGCCCGCTGGCGCATTGCGACAGATCCGCGCCGCACCGCGGATGAATATGCGGTCTGGCTCAGCCAGTTGCTGGCGCTGGAGGGATATGACCGCAGCGTTGTGCAGGGGGTGATCGTCGCCACCGTTGTGCCGCGCGCGCTCCACAACCTTCAGGTGCTGAGTTCGAAGTATTTCAGGACGGAGGCGCTGATCGCCGGCCGTGCGCCGGTCGAATGGGGCATCGCGATCGACGTCGACGAACCCGCGTCGCTGGGGGCGGATCGCGCGGTCAACACGATCGCCGCGCATGCGCTGCACGCGGGCGACCTGATCGTGATCGACTTCGGCACCGCGACGACGTTCGACGTCAGCGATTATACCGGCGCGTACAAGGGCGGGATCATCGCGCCCGGCATCAACCTGTCTCTCGATGCGCTGGTCACCGCCGCCGCCAAGCTGCCGCGCATCGCGATCGAGGCGCCGGCGACTGCCAGCGTGATCGGCCGCAACACCGTCGACCAGATGCATATCGGCATCTATTGGGGCTATATCGCGATGATCGAGGGCCTCGTCGCGCGGCTGAAGGCGGAGGTCGGACGCCCGGTGAAGGTGATCGCGACCGGCGGTCTGGCCGACCTTTTCAAGCAACATACGACCGTGTTCGATGCGATCGAGCCCGATCTGACCATTCAAGGGCTGGCGATGATGTGGGATAAGGCCCATATCCGCTGAACCACGCCCGCGCCGGGCGACCATCCGGCGCTCCCTTTTTTGAAAGTATTGAATGACTCCGAAGAACGAACTGCTTTTCTGTGCGCTCGGCGGCTCCGGCGAGATCGGCATGAACGTCAACCTGTACGGTTGTCGCGGCAAATGGCTGATGGTTGATTGCGGCATCACCTTCGCAGACCCCGCATATCCCGGCATCGACGTGATCCTGCCGGACCTGCAATTCATCGAGGACCGGATCGACGATCTCGTCGGCATCGTCCTGACTCACGGGCATGAGGACCATATCGGCGCGCTGCCGTATCTGGCGGAAGACCTCGGCGTGCCGCTCTATGCGACGCAGTTCACCGCAGGGCTGATCCGCGGCAAGCTGGACGAGGAGGGCATCGCCGACCGCGTCAAGCTGAAGATCATGGAGCCGAGCCGGCGGTTCGACGTCGGCGGCTTCGGCGTGACGTTCGTGCCGCTGTCGCACTCGATCCCGGAATCGTCGGCGCTGCTGATCGAGACGCCGGAGGGCACCGTGTTCCACACGGGCGACTGGAAGCTGGACGCGACGCCGGTGATCGGCACGCCGTTCGATCCCAAGCAGCTCGCGGCGATCGGCGACAAGGGTGTCGACGTGTTGGTGTGCGATTCGACCAACGTCTTCAATTTCGAGGCCTCGGGCTCGGAAGCGAGCGTGCGTCAGGGGATCGCGGAAACTGCAGCCAAGGCGCGCGGGCGCATCCTCGTCACGACCTTCGCGTCGAACGCGGCGCGGCTGGTGACTCTGGGCGAGGTTGCGCGTGAGACCGGACGCAAGCTGTGCGTCACCGGCCGCTCGCTCGACCGCATCCTGAAGGTCGGCCGCGCGTGCGGCTACTTCAAGGATTTCCCGGAGACGGTCGATCCCGAGACGGCGATGAAGCTGCCGCGCAACAAGGTGCTGATCGTCGCGACCGGCGGTCAGGGCGAGCCACGTGCGGCGCTGGCGCGAGTGGCGAACAACGACCACACGATCAAGCTGGACGCGGGCGACACCGTGATCTTCTCGTCCAAGCAGATTCCCGGCAACGAGGTGGCGATCGGCCGCATCCAGAACCAGCTCGCCGCCAAGGGCGTGGAGATGGTGACGGAGCGTCAGGCGCACGTTCACGTCTCCGGCCATCCCGGCCGGCCCGAACTGAAGCGGATGTACGACTGGATCCGCCCGGAAGTGCTGATCCCCGTCCACGGCGAGATGCGCCACATGATGGAGCATGCCCGCTTCGGTATTTCCGAAGGCGTGCCGCAGGCGATCGTGCAGGCGGACGGCGATATCGTGCGGCTGCGGCCGGGCGCCGCCAAGAAGGTCGGGCATGCGACGGTCGGCCGGCTGGTACTGGACGGCGACGTGATCCTGCCGTCGGACGGGTCGACGATCAACGAGCGTCGCCGCATCGCGCTGCACGGGCAGATTTCCGTCGCGGTTGCGGTAGGGCAGGGCGGTCGCCTGCTCGGCGTGCCGCAGGTCAAGCTGCAGGGCGTGCCGGTCGAGGACGAGCGCGAGGCGTTTATCGCCGACGCGGTTGAGGCCGCTTCCGACGCCGCCAAGGGTAACCGCCGCGGCATGGACCGGATGCGCGAAGACGTGCGCCTCGCCGTGCGCCGCGTCGCCACGCGCTGGACGGGCAAGAAGCCGATCGTCGATGTGCTGGTGATCGAGGCCTGATCTGATGCGCTGGACGTCCGCCCTGGCGATCTACATACTGTTCTGGGCGTTCAGCGTATTTCTCGTGCTGCCATTCGGCGTGCGGACCACGCACGAGGCCGGGGGTGACTACGTTCCCGGCCAAGCCGAGAGCGCGCCTCACGAGTTCAGGCTCGGCCGCGTCGTGCTGTGGGTGACGGTGGTCGCGACGACGCTCTTCGTGCTGTTCCAGCTGAATTATTACTATGGGTGGATCACGCCGCAGACGATGGATATTGCCGGGCGGATCGAGGCCGAGCGGGCGCGTTAGGACCGGACTTTCGCGTCTGCGAAAGTCCGGTCCCTTCTCTGTCCGCCTGATCCCTACGTACCAGGGGTCATCGTCTGCCTTGAAACGCAGCGAGCAGGTCGGGCCGATCAGCCGATCTGCTGCGCCTGCGCGCCGCTGTCGGGGCGGGCTGGCCCCAGGATCGGTTCCTCGCCCAGCGGTTCGTTGCGGAAGACCGTGAACTCGCCCTTGCCGTCCGGCGTCGGACCCTGCGTCCAGCGGCCTTCCGGATAGGTGCCGTCGAGCGACGTCACATAGAAGTTATAGTTGTTCTGTTGATCCTCCATGTCCTGCGGAAAGCTGTTGGGGATCGGCAGATTGTTCGGCTCCGCGCCGAGTTCCTCGATCACCGCCAGCCATTGCTGCTGGTGCATCGTGTCGCGTGCGATCATGTAGTGGAGCATCTTCTTCATGCCCTCGTCATGCGCGGCGTTGAACAGGCGCACCGCCAGCACGCGCCCGGTACTCTCCGCCGCGACGTTACAGTACATGTCGGCGGCGACATTGCCGCTGGCGTAGATGTGGCTCATGTTGAACGGCACGCCGTCCGAATCCATCGGCATCGCCGCCAGACCGCCCGACAGCAGGTTCTTGTGGATCAGCCCCTCGATCTTGTGACGTGGGTTTTCGCCGCCCATCACCGCCCCGACGATGCCGTCCTTGACGCCTTCTTCCTGAAGTTTCGCCGGTGCCTTCTCCAGGTTCAGCGCGACGGCGGTCGCGAGCATCTCGATGTGGCCGATTTCTTCGGTCGCCGTGTTCAGCAGCATGTCGCGATATTTCGTGGTCGGCGCGCGGTTGCCCCACGCCTGGAAGAAATACTGCATGCACACGCGGATTTCGCCTTCGACGCCGCCGATGGCCTGTTGCAGCATTCGCGCGAACGCGGGGTCGGGCTCCGTTACCTGCACGGGATATTGGAGCCGTTTGTCATGATAATACATCGTCTGCCTCGCTATCGGTTATGGCGATCGCGCCGCAGACGTAACGGTTAACGACCGTCGGGGTTTGTTGCCCTCGCAGAACAATCGCCAAGTTTCTCAATAACCTACGTCAAATGACGTGTGCCGCGGAGGGATCGGCGTACCGCATCATCGCGTTCGGCCGGGATGATCGAGACAGGTCGGAGGACGAGATGACGAGCGTTGCGAATGTCCGCGGCGGAAGGGCGACGACGCCATTGGTGCTGGGTGCGATCGTTGCCGGCGGGGCGATCGGCTGGGCCTATTGGGCCCGTCGCGAGCCGGCGCTGGCGGAACGTACCCGGCGACGGCTTGCCGAGGGAGGCCCGGCATGAAGATCCATCATCTGAATTGCGGCACGTGCTGCCCGCCGGGTGGTCGGCTGTTCGACGGGCGGAACGACGGCGGGGCGGGGCATCTGGTCTGCCATTGCCTGCTGATCGAAAGCGACGCCGGGCTGGTGCTGGTCGATACCGGGTTCGGGACGAAGGACGTGGCGCGACCGCACGACCGGCTGTCCGACTTCTTCCTGACGCTCAACCGGCCGCAGCTGAAGGTGGAGGAGACGGCGGTCGCGCAGGTGCGGGCGCTGGGGTTCGATCCCGGCGATGTACGGCATATCGTCGTCAGCCATCTCGACTTCGACCATGCCGGTGGGATCGAGGATTTCGCCAATGCGCGCATCCACGTCACCGCACGCGAGAAGGAAGTTGCCGATGCGCAACGGGGCGGCGCGTTCGTGTCGCGCAAACGCTATCGGCCGCAGCAGTGGGATGAGGCGACGAACTGGTCGCTCTATCCGTTCGGCGGCGGCGAGCGGTGGTTCGGGTTCGACGCGGTGCGCGATCTGGAGGGGCTGCCCCCCGAGATCCTGTTGGTGCCGCTGGCGGGGCACACTTGGGGCCATGCCGGCGTCGCCGTGCAGCAAGAGGACGGACACTGGCTGTTCTATGCCGCCGACGCCTATTTCCACCACGGCGAGGTCGGCTCGGAACGGCGGTCCTGCCCGTCGGGCCTTCGCGGCTATCAGCGGCTGATGCAGGTCGACGCGGCCGCGCGGGTCGCCAATCAGGCGCGGTTGCGGGCGCTGTCGGTCGAACATGGCGCCGAGGTGCGGATGTTCTGCGCGCACGACACGACGGAGTTCGCGGCGCTGGCGGGGTCGCCAACGCCGCGCTGATCCGTTTCCGCTCCGTCCCGAAAGGGAGGGAGCGGAAAGCTGCACCGTCACATCATATGGACCGTCTTCGTGACGAGGTGCGCCATCA
The DNA here is from genome assembly GCF_016892685.1 of Sphingomonas longa. Lineage (NCBI taxonomy): Bacteria > Pseudomonadati > Pseudomonadota > Alphaproteobacteria > Sphingomonadales > Sphingomonadaceae > Sphingomonas > Sphingomonas longa. The sequence continues at coordinate 400,970 of NZ_JAFEMC010000001.1, read as the reverse complement.
CGCCCTCGGGGCCGTCCTCCGATCCGTGGCCGGAGTCCTTCACGCCGCCGAACGGGCTATCCGGCCAGCTGAGGCGGACATTGTTGATCGCGACCATGCCGGCCTCGATCGCGTCGCCGAGCAGGTTCTGGCGCCGGCCATTCTCGGTGAAGCAATACGCCGCGAGACCGAAGGGCAGGCGATTGGCTTGCTCGATCGCGTCGTCGACCGTGGCGAAGGGGCGCAGGAGGGCGATCGGGCCGAACGGCTCGTCGTTCATCGCACGCGCGTCGAGCGGCACGTCGGCCAGCACGGTCGGCTGGAAGAAGAACCCGCCTTCTCCACCGCGCTCGCCACCCGCGAGCAGCTTCGCGCCGTGCCGCCGTGCGTCCTCGACCAGTTCGCCGATCGCCTCCGGACGGCGCGGATTGGCCATCGGCCCCATCTGCGTGCCGGCATCGAGCCCGTCGCCGATCTTCAAGGCGCGGGTACGCTCCGCGAAGCCTGCGGCGAAGGCGTCGTAGACACCCTCCTGGACGTGGAAGCGGGTCGGCGCGATGCAGACCTGTCCGGCGTTCCTGAACTTGTGCGCCACCAGCGTGTCGAGCGTCTTGTCGAGATCGCAGTCGTCGAACACCAGCACGGGGCCGTGGCCGCCGAGTTCCATCGTCGTCTTCATCATCGTGTCGGCGGCCAGCTTCATCAGATGCTTGCCGACGGGCACGGAGCCGGTGAAGCTGAGCTTGCGCGTGATCGGCGAGGCGAGCAGCTGGCGCGACACCATGTCGGGCACGCCGAACACGCACTGCGCGACATCGCCGGGCAGCCCCGCGTCCTGGAAGCAGCGCAGCACTTCGACCGCGCTACCCGCCGTCTCCTCGCTGGGCTTGATGATGATCGAACAGCCCGCCGCGATTGCGGGCGCGATCTTGCGGACGACGTTCATGATCGGGAAGTTCCACGCGCAGAACGCGGCGACGGGGCCGACCGGCTGGTGCAGCACCAGACTGCGCGTGCCGGCCGGACGCGGCAGGACGCGGCCATAGATGCGCAGCGCCTCGCCCGCATGGAAATCGAGCAGGGCGGCGGCGAACAGCGCCTCGCCCTTGGCTTCGGCGAGGATCTTGCCCTGTTCCAGCGTGGCGATGCGCGCGAGGTGGTCGGCACGTTCCCGGATCAGTTGCGCGGTCTTCTGCAGCACGGCGGCGCGCTTCTCGGGCGCGGTGCCACGCCACAGCACGAAGCCGCGCTGCGTCGCCTCCAGCGCCGCGTCGAGATCGGCGGCGGTCGCCAGCGGCAGCGCCGCGTGGCCCGCACCCGTGGCGGGGTTGAGGACGTCGTGCGTCTCGCGTCCCTCGGTGCCGAGCCACTCGCCGCCGATATAGAGGCCGAGTTTCGCGTCGTAGGTCGTCGCCATTCTACTCTCCTTGGATCCCCCCCAACTAGGCATCGGCCGCATCGGTGTCACCACTTGCCGGGCACGAAGCATTTGTTTCGAATTCCGACGCATCGACTTCGGTATCGTGTCTGCCGAGGAGGAACGGCATGACGGGTACGGCGATCGGCGAAGCGGCGGCGGGGTTGCGGACGGCGCGGGAGGCGTGGCGCGCGCGCCAGCCGGAGGGTCGCGATGTGGCGAGCTTTCCGTCGCGCGCGGTCGTCGAGGATGTCGTCGCGCTGTTGGCCGCGGCGCTTTATCCGCGGCGTTTGGGCCAGTTCCGCGGCAAGCCGGTCGACGAGGACAATTTCGTCGTCGCCAAGCTGCTGGCGGCGTTCACCGCGCTGGAGCGGGAGATCGGCAACGAACTCGGCTATTGGCAGGCGGAGGCGCGCGGCGCGTTCGAGAAGGACTTGCCGGCAACGATCGTGCGGCTGTTCGGCGCGACACTGGGCGACATCCGCCGCCTGATCGACAGCGACGTGGAGGCGGCGTTCCTCGGCGATCCGGCGGCGCGTAGCGTCGACGAGATCCTCGTCAGTTATCCCGGCGCGATCGCCAGCCTGCACCACCGGATCTCGCATCAGCTCGATGCGCTGGGTGCGCCGATCGTCGCGCGGCTGATCTCCGAGATCGGCAACGAGCGGACCGGGATCGACATCCACCCCGGCGCGGCGATCGGCGAGGAGTTCTTCATCGATCACGGCACCGGCGTCGTCATCGGCGAGACCGCGATCATCGGCGCACGCGTCCGCCTCTACCAGCACGTCACGCTCGGCGCCCGCAGCGCGCTGGGTGCGGCTCGGCGCAAGGGCGAGGGGGGCAGCCGCTATGCCCGCCACCCGATCGTCGGCGACGATGTCGTCGTCTACGCCGGCGCGACGATCCTGGGGCGGGTGACGATCGGCGCGCGGTCGACGATCGGCGGCAATGTCTGGCTGTTGAGCGACGTGCCGCCCGACAGCGTCGTCGTCCAGCCGGAGGCGCAGTTGCTCGACCGCTCCTCGGCGGGGCAGCTCAGGGACGAACTGGCGTAATCGACCGAGCAACGGCGCGCAGCACGTGCGCGCCCAGCGCGTCGGCGTCGCGGTTGAGGAAATGGCCGCCCGGCATGCCGATCACGTGCGCGCCGCGGACGTGCAGCAGCGGGCAGAGGCTGTCCGTCTCTTCGACTCCGTAGATGCAGGTGAGGGGTGCCCAGTCGAGCGTCCGCGCGGTCGTCACGGCCATGCTGTCGGGTGTGCCGCGATAGACGAAGCCGGACGGGTCGGCGCGCAGGAAGACGGTATCGCCGGGCACGACGAGGATGATGCCGGCCACCCGCGCCCGCAGGTCGGCCGGCAGCGCCGCGAGGCCGGTTTGAAGCACGTCGGCGCCGTAGGACTGGCCGATCAGCACGATCCGCCGGCTGCCGGTGCGAGCCAGCGCCTGTCGAACCGCTTCAGCGATCAGCGTATTCGTTTGTGCCAGCGTCTGCCGGGTCCGGAACATCGTCGACGAATTGAACCCGACCGTCTCGATCCCGTGCGCCGCCAGCAGCTTCGTCGTCGCCGCGCCCATGCCGAAGCGCAGCCCCGTGTCGCCGGAGAAGTAGAGCGCCGCCACCGGCGCGCGCGGGCCCTGCGCGTCGAACATATGCACCGGATCGCGGTCAAAGATGCCCGCGCTGTAGAGATAGCCGAGCAGCGCCGCGAGCACGACGCCCGCGACGATCAGGACGGAGCGGAGCCGGTTGCGGCGGCGGGGTAGGGTGGACATGCGGCAAGGCTCCTCGATCGCCGCCGCTGTGCTGTGCGCTGCCCGTCCGCCGAGCGTCCGGCGCATGAACGATCGGTCACGCGCGGCGTAGCGTGAAGGTGACCGCCAGCCCCGGTCCGGCATCCGACAGCGTCAGCGTGCCGCCATGCAGATGCGCCACCGCCGCGACCAGCGACAAGCCGAGCCCCGCACCGCTCTCCCCCCGGGCCGTATCCAGACGACCGAACCGCTTCAGCGCATCGTCGCGGCGATCATGGGGGATGCCCGGCCCGCGATCGGTGACGGTGATCGCGATCAGGTCGCCGGCGACCGCCGCGCTCAGCGCGATCTGCCCGCGTCCGTATTTCAGCGCGTTGTCGACGATGTTGGCGAGTGCCTGACCCAGCATCTCGCGATTGGCGGGAGCGCGCAGATCGGCTGGGGCCCCGACACTCATCGTCATGCCGCGATCCTCCGCCAGCGGTTCGAACATTTCCGCCAGTCCGTGGAGCAGCGCGGCGATGTCGGTGTCCGCGAACGCCTCCCTCCCCAAGCCTGCCTCGGCGCGGGTGATGCGGAGCGCGGTGTCGAGCATCGACAGCAACCGGTCGCCTTCGTCCATCGCCCGCACGATCGCGGTGCGCGAGGCCTCCGTGTCGGCGGCGGCGAGCGCGCGCTCCAGCGTCGCGCGCAGGCGGGTGAGGGGTGAGCGGAGATCGTGCGCCAGCCCGTCCGTCGCGACCTTCAACTCGCCGACCAGCAACGCAATGCGGTCGAGCATGGCATTGACCGCGCGGCCCAGCGCCTCGAACGCGTCGTCGCCGCCGTCGCTTTCCACGCGGCGGCCGAGATCGCCCGCCGCCACCGCCTGCGCCGTGGTGACGGTGCGCCCGACCCGTGCGTCGATGATCCGCGCCGCGATCCATCCCGCGAGGCCCGCCAGCACCAGCGCGACCGCCATCGCCACGGCCATCGCTTCCTCCATCGCGCGCGCGAACCTGAGTTCGCTTTCGATCACATGCCCGGTCAGCAGGCGTTCGCCGCCGGGAAGGGTGGTGGTCAGCACCCGCATCCGCTCCGGCACCTCGCGGTCGATGCGGAACAGCTCGATCGTCGTCGCGCCGCTGCCGGGGTCGGCGGTGGGCGGCCAGTCGGCGATATTGCCGGCCAGATAGCGCCCCGCCGCGTTGGTCAGGATCAGCACGGTCTGCGGCGGCTGCCGACGTTGCACCCGCTGCGACACCGCCGCGCGCAGGGCATCGGTCCCGCCTGCGCGATAGGCGGTCATCAGGTCGCCGCGCACGCCGCGCGCCATGTCCTCCGCCGCGGCGGTGATCTGGCTGCGGGTGATCTGGCGCACGGTGACGAGGGTCGTCGCCGCGCCCGCGAGTTGCAGCGCGAACACCAGCGCGGCGATCCGGACGGTCGCCGACCGGGGCAGGCGCAACCCGGCTATCGCTCGACGCCGAGCTTGTAGCCGGACCCGCGCACGGTGTGCAGCAACGGCCGTGCGAACCCCTCGTCGACCTTTTTACGCAGGCGGCTGATATGCACGTCGGTGACGTTGGTGCCGGGATCGAAATGGTAATCCCACACGCCCTCCAGCAACATCGTGCGGGTGACGACCTGTTCGGCGTGGCGCAGCATGAATTCGAGGAGGCGGTATTCGCGCGGCTGGAGGTCGATCGGCTTGCCCGCGCGCTTCACGCGGTGACCGAGCAGGTCCATTTCCAGATCGTCGCACACCAGCTTCGTTTCCGGCGCGGTACCGGCGTTCTGGCCGCGCCGCACGAGCAGCCGCACGCGGGCGAGCAGTTCGGCGAACACGAACGGCTTGGTCAGGTAATCGTCGCTGCCCGAGGTCAGGCCGGCGACGCGGTCTTCCGGCGTGCTCATCGCCGACAGGATCAGCACGGGTGTCTCCACGCCCGCCGCGCGCATCGCCGCCAGTGCGGCCATGCCGTCCATCCCCGGCATCATCCGGTCGAGGACGATGCAGTCGTAGCCGCCGTCGGTCGCGTGGAACAGGCCGTCGCGGCCGTTTGCGGCACGATCGACAACGAAACCCTGTTCCTTCAAACCGTTGGCGACATAGTCTGCGGTGGTGTCGTCATCCTCGACGAGCAGGATCTTGGTCATCATCGCCCTCCCTGATCCGGATGTAGCAGCGTCAGCGTCAACGGGGCACCCCGGCGGTCGACGACCAGACTTACGGGGTCCCGTTGCGCTTCTTCGCGCCGAAGCGTGCGCAGCGACGGGGCGGATGTGCCGTTCACCGCCGCGACGACGTCTCCAACCCGAAGGCCCGCCGCGGCCTCCGGCCCACCGGTACGCAGGCTGGTGACGACCAGCCGCCCCTGCCGGTCGCCAACCAGCGTCGCGAAGGTCGCGCCGCCGACCGCCCCCCGCAATTGTGGCGCGGACAGCCAGCCGGGGATCAGCGCGATGCCGGCACTTCCCGCGACGGCGCTGCCGATCGCCGCCCAGGCGACCGCGACCAAGCCCCTCATCGCGTCTCTTCCCGCGCACCGATCCGATCCCGATCCGCGATCAGGCGATCGAGTTTCTCGTGCAGGCGCAGGATCTCCAGTTCGGCCCGCAGATTGACCTCGTAGTCGAGGCTGGCGGCGACGCGGTCCTTCGCGGCCTGCCGATTCTGGCTCATCATGATGACGGGGGCCTGCACGGCAGCCAGCGTCGACAGCATCAGGTTCAGGAAGATGTAGGGGTAGGGGTCGAACGCATCACCCCAATGCGCCAGCACGTCGGTGTTGAGCAGCATCCACCCGAACAGCACCGCCGCGAAGGCGATGATGAAGCTCCACGATCCGCCCACCGCCGCCACCCGGTCGGCCAGCCGATCGCCGAACGAAGACCGTTCGTCGGCGACATCGGCGGCATCGCGCGAGACGGTCAGCGCCAGCTCCATATGATCGAGGACGCGGCGCTCCTCCGGCTCCAGCGCGCGGCTCTGTTCGCCGAAGATGTGCCGGAACAGGCGGTGCTGGGGCGGTGTCGTCATGATCGCACTCCTGCCATCGCCCGGTTTGGCACGCGGTGGGCGAGAGGTGACGATTTCGTCATGCGGGCGCGCGGCCAGGGGCGTCGCGCCAACTCGCCCTCCCTTCGGCAGAATGCCCCGGGGGGGGCTTGGTGACAGGTAGCTGAGCGAAGTCGCAGCCATTTCCTGACGGGGCGGGGACAGTAGGTTCTTCACAATCCGCGCCGAAATGAGCGCTTCGTCATCCCGCGGACAGCTTCCGCACCGGTCGCCGCGCGTACCCGGACGTCATGATCCGCCCCCTTGCCTTTACCGCCGTGCTGGCGCTGCTCTCCGCCAGCGCGCAGGCGCAGGAGGCCAGCCCCGCCACGCCGCCACCCCCGGTGGATCCGGGTGCCGATCGGCTGACGATCGGCGTCGGCCCGGCGGTGGTGCCCAGCTATACCGGGTCCGACCAGTACGGCATCGTGCCCGGCATCGCGCTACAGGGTCAGGTGCACGGCCTGGCGTTCGCATCGCAGGGAACGGCATTGTGGCTGGACGCGATCCGCGGCAGCGGCGGCGTTGGTTGGAAGGCGCAGGCGGGACCGATCGCGGCACTGCGGCTGGACCGGACGAGCCGCATTCAGGACTCGCGGGTATCCGGCCTCGGCGAGTTGCGGTCGGCGTGGGAGGTCGGGGCATGGGCCGGCATCCAGCGCACTGGCGTCGTCACCAGCCCCTACGACAATGTCAGCGCCAGCGTGTCGTATCAGGCGGATGTGCACGACGCCCATCGCAGCTATGTCGTCAGCCCCAGTGTCAGCTATTCGACGCCGCTGTCGCGCAAGGATTATGTCAGCCTGTCGGCGGGCGCCGACTGGGTCGGGCGCGGCTTCGGCGACTATTATTACGACATCTCCGCCGCCGGCGCTGCGACCAGCGGGCTGGACCCCTATGATGGGGCCGATCGTGCAGGGTGGAAGGACTGGAACGCCAGCCTGCTGGTGGCGCACGCGATCACCGGCGACCTGACGCACGGGTTGGGGCTGTTCGCGACCGGCGGGTACCAGCGCCTGCTCGGCCGCTACGCGCGGTCACCGATCGTCGCCGATGCGGGCAGCCCCGACCAGTGGAATGGTGCGGTCGGTGTCGAGTGGACGTTCTGACATGACCAAAAGTTCAGAACGCCCACAGCCTGCGGCCACCCCGCCGGGTCCAAAGGCGGCCGGAAGCGGAGCGGGAGCGATGGGGATGTGGTGGAAGACAGCGGTCGCGTCGGCGGCGCTTGCAATCGCGGGACCGGCCGTGGCGCAGCGGCCAGCGGATGCGCTGGCCGGCCTGTGGATGAACCCGCACGGCAGCGTCGTGGTGCGCGCGGGCGATTGCGGCAGCAAGCTGTGCGGCTGGATCGGCTGGGCCAATGGTCAGGCGAAGCAGGACGCCCGTGAAGAGGGAGTCGATCCGTTGATCGGCGTCGCGCTGCTCCAGGATTACGAGCCCAACAAGGACGGCACGTGGTCGGGCACGATCTACGTCCCCGACATGGGGCGGCGCTTCTCGTCCACGATCGCGCTGGTCGACCGTAATCAGTTGAAGGTGAAGGGGTGCCTGATCGGCGGCTTCATCTGCCGGTCGCAGCTTTGGCATCGGGTCGAGCATATGCCCGATGCGTGACAGGCTCGCCCGGATCGTTGCGGTTGCGAAGCGGCGCGCATGGCTGGCGTCGGCGCTGGTCGTCATGCTCGTGGGCCTGGGACTGGTCGCGCTGCACCATCTGACGCGCGAGATCCGGCTCGCGGATGTCGCCGCGGCATTCGATCGGATCGGGCGAGGGCAGGTGGTGGCGGCGCTGCTGCTGACCGTCCTCAGCTATCTGGCGTTGACGCTCTACGACGTGCTGGCGCTGCGTATCGTCGGGCGACCGCTGCCGTGGCGCACGGCGGCGCTGGGCTCTTTCACCAGCTATACGCTTAGCCACAATCTGGGGCTGGCGCTGATCACCGGCGGGTCGGCCCGCTACCGCGTGTACACCGCGGCGGGACTGGACGGCCCGGACGTGGCGCGCGTCGTCGCAATCGCGGGAGCGACCTTCTGGATGGGCGTGCTGGCCGTGGCGGGGGGGGCGTTGCTCGTGCACGCCGGCCCGCTGCCGATCGCGACGCTGGTCGTGCCGGAATGGGTGGCACGGCTGATCGGCGCGGGTATCGCAATTGCGGCGGCGGCGTTCGTGGCGCTGTGCGCCGCGGGGCCGCGACAGGTGGGTTGGCGCGGATGGAGCATACCCCTGCCGACCGCCCGGCAGGCGCTGGCGCAGATCGGCATCGCCACGCTGGACCTGGCGGCGGCGGCGGCGGCGCTGTTCGTCCTGATCCCCGGCGCAGCCCCCGATCTGCTTCCCACCTTCGTCCTCGCTTACGCACTGGCCATCATCGTCGCGCTCATCAGCCATGTGCCGGGTGGCGTCGGCGTGTTCGAGGCGGTGGTGCTGGCGGCGGTGCCGGTGGACCGCACCGCCCTGTTTGCGGCGCTGATCGCCTACCGCGTCCTGTATTACCTGTTGCCGCTGGCGCTCGGCATCGTCGCGCTGGTGTGGCACGAGGGGCGACGACGCCTGCCTGCGAAGGCGATGGCGGGCGCGCGGATGCTGGCGGACGGGATCGCGCCGCCGCTGCTGAGTGCGGCCTGTTTCGGCGGTGGTACGGTGCTGCTGCTGTCGGGATCGCTGCCCGCGGTGCCGGGCCGGCTGCACGACCTGACCGAATGGGTGCCGTTGCCGTTCGTCGAAGGATCGCATCTTGCCGCCAGTCTGGTTGGCACCGGCCTGCTGCTGATCGCGCCCGGGCTGTACCGGCGGCTCGACGGTGCCTTCCACGCGGCGCGTGCGCTGCTGGTGGCGGGTGCGGCGTTCAGCCTGTTCAAGGGCATCGATTACGAGGAGGCGGTCGTCTGTTTGACGATCGCAGCGCTGCTGCAATGGACGCGCGGGGCATTCTACCGCCGGACGGCGCTGGTCGCGCGTCCGCTGTCGCCGGCGTTCGTGGCGAGCGTCGCGATCGTGATCGGCGGTGCGATCTGGGTCGGGTTCTTCGCGTACAAGCATGTCGATTACAGCCAGCGCCTGTGGTGGCAGTTCGCGGTGGGCGACGACGCGTCGCGGTTCCTGCGCGCCAGTCTCGGCATCGGCGTGGTGCTGGGCGGGGCGGCGTTCCTGCGGCTGTTCCTGCCCGCCCCCGTGCGCGACGGCGAGACGGCATCCGACGAGGAAGTCGCCGCCGTGCTCGCGATCGCCGAGCGCACCGACGCGATGCTGGCGCTGACCGGCGACAAGCGCTTCCTGTTCTCGACGGCCGGCGACGCGTTCGTGATGTATCAGGTGCGCGGGCGAAGCTGGATCGCAATGGCCGATCCGGTCGGCGCGCGGGCGGCGTGGCCCGACCTGCTGTGGCGGCTGCGCGCGATGGCGGACGCCGCGCAGGGTCGGCTGCTGCTCTACCAGATCGGCGCCGGAACGCTGGAGATTGCAATCGAGATGGGTCTGGAGATCGTCAAATACGGGGAGGAGGCGATCGTCGACCTCGCGGCCTTCACGCTCGAAGGCAGTGCGATGCGCTCGCTTCGCCAGACGCACCGGCGGTTGGTGCGGGACGGCGTGACGTTCGACATCGTCCGGGCGGCGGAGGTTACCACGCTGCTGCCGCAGCTCGGGCCGGTATCGGATCACTGGTTGACGGCGAAGAGCCAGCGCGAAAAGGGCTTCAGCCTCGGCCGGTTCGATCCCGCCTATATGGCGCAGTTCGATTGCGCGGTGGCACGCATGAACGGCCGGATCGTCGCGTTCGCCAACGTCTGGGCGACGGCGGATCGCAGCGAACTGTCGGTGGACCTGATGCGGCACGACGATGCCGCTCCGTCCGGCGTCATGGACTTCCTGTTCGTCAGCCTGATGCTGTGGGGGCAGGCGAACGCCTATCGCCGCTTCGCGCTGGGCCTCGCGCCGTTGTCGGGGATCGATGGCCGCAGGAGCGCGCCTGCCTGGGGACGGATCGCTGGATTGCTGTTCCGGCATGGCGAGAAGCTCTACGGCTTTCGCGGGTTGCGGGCGTACAAGGAGAAGTTCCAGCCGCTCTGGGCCCCGCGCTATATCGCCGGACCGCGCGGATTGGCGCTGGTACAGGGCCTGCGCGATCTCAACGCGCTGATCGCCGACCCGCCCGTGCGCCGGCTCAGCCCGGCAGGCGCACCACCACCACGCTGACATTGTCCGGCGCACCGCGTGCCAGCACCGCGCGAACCAGCGCGTCGCAGGCGGCTGCCGGCGCAGCCTCGAGCAGCGCTGCTATCTCCGCATCCGACAGGCATTTGTTCAATCCGTCGGAGCACAACAGGAACACGTCGCCCGCCACCGCCGCATCCTCGACCACGTCGAGCGCCAGGTCAGGTTCCCCGCCGATCGCACGCGTCACGACATTGGCCAGCGGGTGGTCCGCCGCCTCCTCCGGGCGGATGATCCCCGCCGCGACGAGCTGGTCGACCTGGCTGTGGTCGCGCGTCATCTGCCGCAGCATGCCGCCCCGCAGGCGGTAGACGCGGCTGTCACCGACCCAGAGGCAGGCGCAGCGTCCCTCCGCCAGCAACAGCGCGGCGACCGTGGTGCCGATCGTCCGTACGGCGACGCGGCCGGCCTCCACCACCTCCGCATTGGCGGCGGCGAGCGCGTCGGCGATCGCCTCGCAATCATGGTCCAGACCGCCCGTGAGCGACACCGCGTGGAGGCGCGCCGCGACGGTCTGTGACGCCCAATCGCCGCGCGCATGCCCGCCCATGCCATCCGCCACGGCCCAGAAACTGCCGCCGGGGTGCGTCATCACGCTGTCTTCGTTGGCGGTCCTGACGCAGCCGACATGGCTGAGCGCGGCGGCCTCGGCGTGATCGTTCATGAGTGAGGAGTCATCCGCCGACCAGAACGGTCGGCAGCCCGAGGATGATCGCCCCGCCGTGCGCGCAGGAGTCGCCGATTCGGACCTGCGGCTTCTTGCCGGTCAGCACCGTGGCGCTGCCCTTGATGATCGAGTCCGGTGGACCGACGCAGGTGCAGAGATCGCCCATGACCGCAGCCGGAAGCTTGCCGATCAACACGGTAGGGACGCACGGTCCGGTGATCGGTCCGCCGACATGGGGCACGGGCCCCGTCGCGGCGGGGCAGACATGCATATCCGTCTGGCGCGACGCCGGCATCCCCATCGGTCCAACCCTCCCTGACTATTCGTTCCAGCTAGCACGAACGATGCTTGCGAGAAAGTTGCTGTCGAGGCAAAAAAGGCGCGTGCAACGGCGCAGGCGGGGGCCTATCGAGTCGTCATCGGGGCGGGAGGAAATATTCAGTGATCATCGGCGATGGCATCGACGCTGATATTCTTGCGCCCATCGCTGATGGTCCGGGTATCGACGGTCGCGCCGATGAGGGCGAAGTTGGTGATCTCTTTCGAGAAATCCGGTTTCAACGCAAGGCGATCTTCCGCATCGAGCAAAAGGCGGCGATGGGCGAAGATTTCGGCGACGGCGACAATTGGAGCTGGGACCAGATCGCAGAAACCGCCGTCGATTACCTGAAAGAACACGGCAAAGACCTTGAGATCATGGCAATCTTGGTCGAGTCCTGCGCGCGGCGGGACGGCCTGGCTGGGTTCGACCGGGCCGTGATGGTCATGTCCGAACTGGTCGAAACATGGTGGGACCAGGGGCTTTACCCGGCGGAGGACGAGGAAGACGGCGTCGAAGCTCGATTCCAGCCGCTTTCCGGCCTCTCGGGCGGTGGTAGCGACAAGGATGGGACGCTGATCGGTCCCTTGCGCAACCTCGTGCTCGCGGGCGGCGGCGACGAGTCCTTGCGGTACATGGACCGGGTGGTGGCCGAGGGGATGCTGGCGTCCGCCCAGACGGTGAAGCCGGAACAGCGCGCATCGCTGCAGGCACAGGCCGAAGAAGCGATGGCCGCATCCGAGGCGCTGGCTCGGCGGGTCGGCGGCAAGCCGTTGCGCATCGCGGTCGTGCACCTGTCGTCGGCGGAGGCGGCGTGGCGGCGGACGGTGAGTTTCATCTCGGAACGGACCAAGCCCCGGTTTCCAGCGGCATCGCGCGTCAGCGACGAATTGCGGTCGATCCGCGAGTGGCTGGAGGGGCTGTTGCGGCTCTTGCCGGACGACAGCGCCAACGATGTCGAGGATCCGCCCGAGCATGTCGCGGACGCCACCGGCGACGGTGCGGTCGTCGTGGCCGGGGGCGCCGCCAACGCGCCGTTCTCGATCGGCAAGATCACGCGACGGGAGGACGCGCTGCGGGCGGTCAACGCCGCCGCCGATTATTTCGAGAAGTACGAACCTATTTCGCCGATCGGCTCCGCGTTGCGCGACGTCGATCGTCGGGCGCGGATGAGTTTCGACGACCTGCTCATCGAACTGATCCCCGACGGATCGAGCCGCGAACTGTTTTACTGGCGTTCGGGCATCCGCCCGCCGCCGGAGTGAGCGTAATCGCCGGGGCATGTCGCCCCGGATCGTAATACGGCGCGACGTCGCGCCTTGGAGGGTGGGATATGGCTGACTCGGTACATGACAAGCTGAAGCGGGTGCGCAAACCGCGTGTGCACATCACCTACGATGTCGAAACCGAAGGTGCGCAGGAACTGAAGGAGCTGCCCTTCGTGGTCGGCGTCCTGGGCGATTTCTCGGGGGACTCGGCGATCGCCAAGAAGGCGCTCAAGGAGCGCAAGTTCGTCGACCTGAAGAAGGACAAGTTCGACCAGGTCATGGCCCGCATCGAACCGGCCGTGAAGCTGAAAGTGGACAACACCGTCGAGAAGAACGGCAAGGAATTCGAGGTCAATCTCAAGTTCCGCTCGATGGAGGATTTCGAGCCCGAGCAGATCGTCCAGCAGGTCGAACCGCTCCGCAAGCTGATGGAGACGCGCAACGCGCTGCGCGACCTGATGGCGAAGGCCGACGGCTCCGAGCAGCTCGAGGGTCTGCTCGAGAAGATCCTTCAGGACAACGGCTCGCTGGCCGAATTGCAGCAGCAGCTCGGCGTGTCCGACGCGCCCAAGGAGTAAGTGACGATGGCCGATACCGATACCCAGACACAGGGTGGCGCGCAGACGATCACGACCGAGGAGACGGGCCTGAGCCTGCTCGATCAGGCGATCAGCGTCACTAAGCAGACCGAGCCGAGCCGCGTCGAGGAACTGATGCGGACGCTGGCCAACGAAGCGATGAGCGGCACCGTCCAGTTCCAGAAGAACATGACGGTCACGCTGCGCGAGGCTATCGCGAAGATCGACGCCCAGATCTCCGAGCAGCTCGCCGCGATCATGCACGCCGAGAAGTTCAAGACGCTGGAGGGGAGCTGGCGCGGGCTCAACTACCTCGTCAAGAATAGCGAGATCGGCGAGGGCCTGAAGGTCCAGCTGCTGAACGTGACGAAGAAGGAACTGGCCGCCGACCTGGAGAAGGCGACCGATTTCGATCAGAGCAACTTCTACAAGAAGGTGTACGAGGAGCAGTTCGGTACGGCGGGCGGTGCGCCGTTCTCCACGCTGATCGGCGATTTCTACTTCAACAAGTCGTCGTCGGACGTCGAGTTGCTGACCAACATCTCGTCGGTCGCGGCGGCGGGTTTCTGCCCGTTCATCTCTGCGGCGGATGCCAACGTGTTCGGCATGGACAGCTTTACCGAGCTGGCCAATCCGATGGACATGAAGCAGCTGTTCGAAACGGCCGACTACATCAAGTGGAACAGCTTCCGGAACACCGAGGACGCGCGCTTCGTCACGCTGACGATGCCGAAGGTCCTGTCGCGCGTGCCCTATGGCAAGGACACCAAGGCGGTCGACGCGTTCGATTACGAGGAAGCGCCGCGCGATTCGAACGGCAACGCCAAGCCGATGCAGCATGACGATTATGCGTGGATGAACGCATCCTACGCACTCGCCGCGCGCCTGACCGACGCGCATGCCCAATATGGCTGGTGCACGGCGATCCGCGGTGCAGAGGGCGGCGGCAAGGTGACGAACCTGCCGACGCACGTCTTCCATTCGGACGACGGCGACCTCGATGCGAAGTGCCCGACGGAAATCGGCATCACCGATCGCCGCGAAAAGGAACTGTCCGACCTCGGCTTCCTGCCGCTCTGCCACTACAAAAACACCGATTTCTCCGTGTTCTTCGGTGCGCAGACGATGCAGAAGCCCAAGAAGTACGATCGGCCGGAGGCGACGGCGAACGCCGCCATTTCCGCGCGGCTGCCGTACATCATGGCGACCAGCCGTTTCGCCCATTATCTGAAGGTGATGGCGCGGGACAAGATCGGCTCCTTCATGGAGGCGAGCGATACCGAGCAGTGGCTGAACCGCTGGATCGGCCAATATGTCAACGCGTCGGAAGGGGCCGGTCAGGAGTCGCGGGCCAGGTATCCGCTGCGCGAGGCCAAGGTCGAAGTGAAGGAAGTTCCGGGCGCTCCGGGCAGCTACACCGCGGTCGCGCATCTGCGCCCGTGGTTGCAGTTCGAGGAGCTGACGACGTCGATGCGGCTCGTCGCCCGCATTCCGGGCAAGGCCGGCTGATCCAACCGGATCGGATCGGATCGATGGAACTGGACGGCCTTGGAACCGAAGCCCTGCTCGACAACATCGTCGAGCAGGGCGAGGTCGCGGATCGTCCGGTTCCACGGTCGTCCGATACCGACCGGGCGGAGCGATCCCGGCGGGATGTCGCACGCCGGCGCCAGGTCGGCCGGGCCGGTGCGGCGATCGCGGCCATCGATCGGCTCCTTGGCGAGCAACTCGATGCGATCCTGCACCACCCGCGATTTCAGAAAATCGAAGCGCTGTGGCGCGGCACGCACTGGCTGGTCGAGGGAATGGCCGGCGACAGCGGCCTGAAGCTGCGCATCCTGGATGCTCGCTGGGCGGAAATCGCCCGCGACATGGAACGCGCGGTGGCGTTCGACCAGACCAGCCTGTTCGAGAAGATCTATAGCGGCGAATTCGGGACGCCGGGCGGCGAGCCGTTCGGCATGCTCGTCGTCGATCACGCGCTCTGGCATCGGCCATCGGGAC
Organism: Sphingomonas longa; assembly: GCF_016892685.1. Lineage (NCBI taxonomy): Bacteria > Pseudomonadati > Pseudomonadota > Alphaproteobacteria > Sphingomonadales > Sphingomonadaceae > Sphingomonas > Sphingomonas longa. The sequence goes on along the minus strand of NZ_JAFEMC010000001.1, from coordinate 385,724 downwards.
GGGAGCGCGTCGACGATCTCGCCGCCGTGTCGAGTCTGGCCGAGGTAGCGGCGGCGGCATTCTGTCCGATCATCCTAGGCGTCGATCCGCGTATGGTCGGGCTCGATGGATATGACGAGATCGACCTTCGGCAGGATCTCGCCGCCAGCCTGAACGGACCGGAACTGGCGCGATACGAGCGTCTGCGAGGAGAGAATGACTGCCGCTTCATCGGTGCGGTGGTGCCCCGCCTGCTGATGCGCCAACCTTATCGCGGGCGGTCGATGCCGCGGCTGGGCTTCGTCTATGACGAGGCGGTCGCCGGTCCCGCCGACCTGTTGTGGATCGGCGGCGGCTTCGGTCTGGCTCGCGTGGCGGCGCGCGCGATGCGCCAGCATCGCTGGCCGGCGGACGTTCGCGGCGCGATCGCGGCGGACGAGGGCGGCATCGTCGATGGGCCGGTCAAGCTGATGCTGAGGCCGGACCGGCCGGGCACCGTCGCCCGGTTCGCGACCGAGAACGCGATCTCGGAAGAACAGGAGGTCGCGCTGAACGCCGCCGGGTTCATCTGTCTGCGCCAATTGCACCTGACCGGATCGGTGGCGTTCCTCAATCTGCCGACGCTGCATCGTCCGCCGGACTACGACAATGAGGCGGCCCGGATGAACGCGAAGATGAGCGCGATGTTGAATTACATCATGTGCGTGTGTCGGTTCGCGCATTACGTGAAGGTGATCGCCCGCGACTGGGTCGGGAAATACGCGGATGCGCGCGAGTGTCAGCGGCTGCTGCAGACGTGGCTGTCCGCCTATGTCACGGGTAACGACGATGCGAGTCCGGAGATGCGGGTCCGCTATCCACTGCGTCAGGCGAACGTCGTCGTGACCGAGGTGGTCGGCAAGCCCGGCACCTATGCCTGCGAAATCGCGATCCAGCCCCATTACCAACTCGATCAGATCGCGTCGGAGTTCCGGCTGGCGACGCAGATCGGGCGGGAGGTCGGGGCGTGACCGACACGACGCGGCCGCTGCTGTCGCTGTTCGATCGCCTGATGGACGATGCGCCCGACGAGACGATCGAGGAGCAGGACGACGACGATGCCGCCTTCCGCCGGGTGAAGCTGGGGATGCGACGCGATCTGGAGGGCTTGCTCAACGGCAAACGCCCCTATTCCAGATGGCTGGGCTCGCGACCCGGACTGGGGGACACGGTGGTGGGCTTCGGGCTCGCCGATCTCAGCACCGAAGACTTCAGCAGCGAAGCGGTGCGGGAGCGGCTGCGACGGATGATCGCACAGGGCATCCGGACACACGAGCCACGCCTGCGCCGCGTCGAAGTGGAGGTGGACGGCGCGCCGACATCGGCCGGGGTTCGCTTCAGGATCAGCGCGGTCATGGTCCTGGACATGATCGAGGAGGCGGTGGTCTACGATGCGCGACTGCGGCCATCGGATCGCGCGATCGACGTCAATCTGGCACGATAGCGCATGATCGACGATCTCATCCCCTATTATCAGCGCGAACTGAACTTCCTGCGGAGTTCGGCGGGTGCGTTCGCGGATGCCTATCCCAAGATCGCGTCGCGATTGCGGCTGACGCGCGATGCGACCGAAGACCCCCATATCGGCCGGCTGATCGAGTCCGTGGCGTTCATGAACGCGCGACTGCGGCACAAGATCGACGACGAGTTCCCGGAATTGTCCGACGCCCTGCTGCTGACGCTGTATCCCCATCTGATCCAGCCGGTGCCGTCCTTCTTCGTGGCGCGCCTGATGCCGGCGCCGGCGCTGGACAAGCCGGTGGTCGTACCGGCGGGCACCGTACTGACGACCGAGCCCGTGACGGGCGAGCCCTGCCGCTACCGCACGTGTTGGGACACGACCTTGCTGCCGCTCAGGATCGAGGAGGCGGCGCTCGGCGGGTTGCCGCTGGACGCGCCGGCGCTGGGCGTGGCCCAGGCGAAGGGCGTCCTTCGGATCGCGCTGACGACCACGGTGGCCGACCTCGAAATGGTGTCGCTCGGCCTCGATCGCGTCCGGCTGTTCATCAAGAGCGATGCGCGGCGGGCGCAGATCCTGATCGAGCAACTTGGGGTCAACCTGTTAGGCATCGGCGTCGGTACGGGCCCGACGGACCCGCGCTCGGTGCTGCTGCCGCCCGAGCGCCTGCGGATCATGGGCCTTGAGCGGGACGAACTGCTTCTGCCGCAGACGGAGGTCGCGGCGACCGCGTACGCCGTGGTGCAGGAGCATTTCGCGTTCCCGCAAAAGCATCTGTTCGTCGAGATCACCGGGCTGGCGGCTCGGACGCTCGACATTGCGGGTGGCCGGCTGGAGCTGTTCTTCTACCTCGACAAACCGGCGGCCGAGTTGGAGCGCGTGGTCAGGGCGGAGGATTTCGAACTGTTCGCCGTGCCCGTGCTGAACCTGTTCGAGATGGAGGCGGAGCCGATCCAGATCGATCAGACGGAGATCGAATACAGGATCGTGCCCGATGCCAGGCGCGAGGACGCGCTGGAGGTGCATTCGGTGTGCGAGGTGCGGTTGCAGGATGCGCAGGGCGAACAGGTCGATGCGCCTATGTTGCATTCGATTCACGGCGGCGGCGAGCGTGGCCGCTTCTTCCACGCGACGGCGCGACGCGGAAGCTTCGCTCCCGGAGGCGGCGACGACGTGTTCCTGTCGATCGCCGACCTCGACGGGCGGATGATCGGCGACGACTCGACGGTCGCGCTGACGCGGGTGAGGGTGACCAACCGCGATCTGCCGATGCGCCTGCCGTTCGGGGGCGGCCGGCCGGCACTCGAGGTCGACGAGCAGGTTCCCGGACTCGTCGGTGCCACCGCCCTGACCAAGCCGACACCGACCCGACGACCCGCCCGGCGCCGCGCCGCGGTGTGGAAACTGGTCGGTCAAATGGCCCTCAACCATCTCAGCCTATCCGGCGGCACGAAGGGCGCTCAGGCGCTGCGGGAGGTGCTGGCGCTATACGACATCGTCGATACGGCGGAGAGCGTGCACCTTCGCGACCGACTGGTCGGCGTGACGTCGGAGCCTGGTGTTGCACGGATGCGGTTGCGAGGACATAGCGCCGTCGCGGCGGGCGTGGATGTGACGCTGGAGATCGATGACGAGCGGTTGTCCGGGTCCGGCGCCTTCCTGCTTTGCGTCGTCATCGAGCACTTTCTGGCGACCGCCTGCGCACTCAACAGCTTTACGCGGACGTCTGCCAAGTTGCGGCGGGAGCCGGGACTGTGGAAGACATGGCGCGCGCGCGTCGGTACCCGCGACCTGACATGACCGCGTTGGCGCGTTTGCGATCGCGGGCGACGCGAACGTCGCTGGTTCAGGCGGGGCGTCTGATCGAGCAGGCAGCGCGGCGGGAGGGTCGTGGCGCACCTCTCGGCGAGGACGCCCCGATCGAGGAGGAGCCGCTGCATTTCGTCGCGTCGGACCGCATGGGCCTCGTCGCGACGGAGTTGGCGGCGATCGACGACGATGGGCGGCAGCCGCGCGTGACGACAAACATCCTGGGTCTGGTCGGCGCGACGGCGGCGATGCCGCCGTTCTACAGCGAGATACAGCTTCAGCGACGGAGATTGCGCGATCGATCGGTGGCGGCGTTCCTGAACCTGTTCGACCACCGAGCCCTGTCGTTCTTCTACCGGATCGCGCGCAAGTACAACTGGTTGCTGGATCACGAGCGCGCTGGGCGCGGCGGGAGCGACGCGGCGACGGGTGCGATGCTGGCATTCGCCGGCCTCGCGACGCCGGCGATGCGCGATCGCCTGGCTCTCGACGATGTGGCGCTTGCGCCGCTTGCGCATCATCTGGGCGATCAGCGCCGAAGCGCCGCATCGGTGGAGACGGTGTTGCGGCACCTGTTGAAACGGCCATTGCGCGTGATCCAGGCGGAGCCGGTCTGGATGGCGCTGCCCAAGGAAGAACAGTCACGGATCGGTGGGCCAGCGTTCGGCCGATTTACCCGGCTGGGCGGCGAACGGCTGGAAATGCCCGGTCATGACGGTGCCGACGATCATGTGCCGGATGCCGCGATGATCGGGGCCGCGGTCCTCGACGTGCAGCATCATTACGTCATCGAGGTCGGACCCGTCGGCCATGCCGAGCTGATCGCGCTTTGCACGGACGACGCGACGATTACGCGGGTGCGCGAAGTGTGTCGATTGGCCGCGGGTATCGAGTACCGCCCGATTCTGCGGCTCGCCATCTCCGCCAGCGAGGTGCCACCGCTGCAACTGGGTGCGGCGCATGCCCCGGCAATCTTGGGTCGAACGGCATGGATGGCGTTGAATCCGTCCTCGATGGACATCCTCGTCGATTGCAACGTCCCGCTCGCGATCCGTGGTTGACTGCAATATCTCTGTTGTCGCCGCAATGGCGCTGGAGTATTGATCGGGGATCGAGCATGCGGGGCCGGGCCGGGGGGAAATAGGCCGGGGATGATTCGAAAAGGTTAAGACCTGGGTATTCTTTCGATCGAGACGATCGAAGCGTAATGATTTCATGGGGAAAGCCGCAGGCGTAGGATCGCGCTTGCCGGGGGGGATGATCTACATTGGCACAAGTCAATCTGAAAAGCTTGGTAGGCAAGCTCGATGAGGTTTGCCGCACGACGTTGGAAGGTGCGGCCGGCCTCGCGCTGTCGCGGACCAACTACAATGTCGAGGTGGAGCATTGGCTGCTTCGCCTCATCGATCGTCAGACATCCGATATCGCCGTCATCCTCAGCCACTTCGAAGTCGATGCAGGTCGGCTGACGCAGGATATTAATCGCCAGATCGACCGGTTCAAGACGGGTAACGGCCGCGCACCGGCGCTGGCGCCGAACGTCGTGACGCTGATTCGCGAGGCGTGGCTGATCGCGTCGCTGGAGCATGGCGCGGGGATCGTGCGGTCCGGTCATCTGCTGCTGGCGCTGCTGACATCAGACGATCTGTCGGCGATCCCGCGCGAGGCGAGCGGCCAGTTCGCGCGCATCCCGACCGAGACGTTGCGGACGACGATGGTGCAGATCGCAGCGTCCTCCGAAGAAGCGGCCAAGGCGGAGGCGGCGCAAACGGCGGCTGGCAGCGGCGGTGCTCCGTCGCCGTCGGGCGGAGTCGCGCGCGGCCAGGAAGCGCTGAACAAATACACGATCGACCTGACGCAGCAGGCGCGCGACGGGAAGATCGATCCGATATTCGGTCGCGATCCGGAGATCCGGCAGATCGTCGATATTCTGACGCGGCGTCGCCAGAACAACCCGATCCTGACCGGCGAGGCCGGCGTCGGTAAGACTGCGGTCGTCGAGGGCTTCGCGTTGCGGATCGTCCAGGGCGATGTACCCGATGCGCTGAAGAACGTGCGGTTGCTGTCGCTCGACCTCGGGTTGTTGCAGGCGGGCGCGGGGATCAAGGGCGAGTTCGAGAACCGGCTGAAGTCGGTGATTGACGAGGTGAAGTCCTCGCAGACGCCGATCATCGTCTTCATCGACGAAGCGCACACGCTGATCGGTGCAGGCGGTGCGGAGGGCCAGAATGATGCGGCGAACCTGCTGAAGCCGGCGCTGGCACGCGGCGAGATGCGGACGATCGCGGCAACGACCTGGGCCGAGTACAAAAAGTATTTCGAGAAAGATCCGGCGCTGACCCGCCGTTTCCAGGTCGTGAAGGTCGAGGAGCCGGCGGAGGCGCTGGCGGTCGCGATGCTGCGCGGCCTCGTTCCGGTGCTGGAGAAGCACCACAAGGTTCGCATCCTCGGCGAGGCGCTGGAGGCGGCATCGGGTCTGTCGCACCGCTACATCACCGGACGGCAATTGCCGGACAAGGCGATTTCGCTGCTGGATACGGCGTGCGCGCGCGTCGGTATCAGCCAGGCGGCGACACCGCCGGCCGTCGAGGATCTGGAGCGGCAACTGGGGCTGCTCGCGTCCGAAGTGTCGATGCTGGAGCGAGAGGGGCGGTCGGGCGTCGATGTCGCGACGAAGCTGGCCGAGCGTGCGGAGAAGAAGGCGGCGCTGGAAGTCGAGCGCGACGAAACCGCCGCGCGCTGGATCGCAGAGCGCGATGCGGTGAAGGCGGTCGGCGACGCGCGCGTGGCGATCGACGGGCTGGCGGCGGATGCGCCCGACTATGCCGACAAGATCCAGCTGCTGCGCGATGCGCAGGCGAAGGTGCTGGAGGTGCAGGGCAAGGTGCCGATGGTGTACGACGTGGTCGACCGCGCCGTTGTCGCCGAAGTACTGGCCGGATGGACCGGTATTCCGGTCGGCAGCATGGTGGCGGACGAGATCAAGTCGCTGCTGACCGTGCCCGAGCAGTTGAAGAAGCGGATCAAGGGGCAGGATTACGCGCTGGAAATTATCGGCCAGACGGTGAAGACGGCGCGCGCGGGTCTGGCCGATCCGCGCAAGCCGCTCGGCGTATTCCTGTTCTGCGGAACGTCGGGCGTCGGCAAGACGGAGACGGCGCTGGCGCTGGCGGAGTTGCTGTACGGCGGCGAGCAGAACGTCACGACGATCAACATGACCGAGTTCAAGGAGGAGCATAAAGTCTCCACGCTGGTCGGTGCCGCGCCCGGCTATGTCGGTTACGGTGAGGGCGGCGTGCTGACCGAAGCGGTGCGGCGCAAGCCCTATTCGGTCATCCTGCTGGACGAAATGGAGAAGGCGCATTCGGGTGTGCAGGACATCTTCTATCAGGTGTTCGACAAGGGCATGCTGCGCGATGGTCAGGGCCGTGACATCGACTTCAAGAACACGCTTATCATCATGACCTCGAACCTCGGCACCGAGACGATCGAGCGGCTGTGCCGCAATGCCGAGACGATGCCCGAGCCGGAAGCGCTGGCGGCGGAACTGCGGCCCGACCTGACGTCGTATTTCAAGCTGGCGTTCCTCGGCCGGACGACGGTGGTGCCCTACTTCCCGTTGCAGCCGAACATCCTGCGCGAGATCGTGGTCATCAGCCTGGAGCGGATCCGCAAGCGGGTGGTCGCCAATTATGGGGCGACCTTCGACTGGGACGACGCATTCCTCGACAAGGTCGTGGCCCGCTGCACCGAAGTGGAGAGCGGTGCCCGCAATATCGAGAATATCCTGAAGCGCGGGCTACTCGCCGATCTCGCCGATCGCGTGCTGACGCTCCGCGCAGACGGTGGCGAGGTCAACGCGATCCATATCGGCGCGAGTGCCGGGGGTGTTGGCGAACAGGATTATGTGATCGATCTCACCTGATCGGGTGAGCGCGAGACGGTGTGCGTGAAAAGACCGGCGGCATGTCGCCGACCGGCAATCTCGAACCAAGGAGGATCAAATGGCGATCTATCTCGAACTGGACGGCATCAAGGGCAGCGCGACGGACGCGGCATTCAAGGAGCAGATTGAATGCAACTCGTTTCAGTGGGGCGCTGGCCTCGCTGTGGACCGCGCCGGTAACGGCAACCGGACAGCTACGAAGGCGTCGATTTCCGAAATTTCGCTCTCCAAGGTGACCGACAAGTCGTCGGAACTGCTATTCAAGAGCCTGCTCAAAGGTACGGTCGTGCAGAAGGGGCAGATATCTTTCGCGGCGACCTCGGAAGGCGAGAGCGTTGCGTATCTGACCATCAAGCTGGAAGACGTCATCGTCTCCGGTTTCTCGGTGTCCAGTGGTGGGGACATGCCGCATGAGTCGCTGACGCTGAACATCGGCAAGTTCGATCAGTCGTTCAGCGATCGGGACGAGGACAACAAGGGTACGGCGACGCACCTGATCTACGATCTCGTCGCAGCCAAGTTGGGCTAAGCCCGTTGGAGCGGTGCGCCCCGGTGGCGCACCGCTTCTTTTCGCGGACTCACTATGGCAGATCATCTGCTCAATCTGCACGCGATGGCGGGCGTCGACCTCGCGTCGCTGTCGCTTTTGCGGTTCGAGGGTCGCGAGGCTCTCTCGGAGCCGTTCGACTATCGGCTGGAGTTGGTCTGTCGGGAGGCGCCTGGGGACATCCGCCGTTGGATCGGTCAGTTGGCGGAGTGGGACATCACCACCGAGGACGATGCCGAACGCCGGTTCGCCGGACGCATCTTCGAAACGGATATCAGCAGTACCGACCACGGTCAGTTCCGGATCCACGTTCGCGTGCGTCCTGCCTATCATGCGACCGCCTATGCGCGCGCGACGCATTTCATTCAGGACAAGAGCGCACTCGAGATTTTCGACGCGATGGTGGCCGACGTTCCCGGTCTGGCAACCGACATCAGTCTTAGTCCGGCACCACCGAAGCAGACCTACGCCGTTCGTTACGACGAAACGGAGTTCGAGTTTCTCCAGCGCTTGCTGGCGCAGGACGGCATCTTCTACTTCTTTACCTATGCGGAAGCCGCCGGGGCGTATCACCACACGATGCATGTCGGTAACGCAGCACGATCGTACCTGGACGTGCCCGACGGCGACGACATCCGGCTGACTCCGGGTTCGGAGAGCAGCAAGCTGACATCCCTGGCTCACACTCACCGCGCCCGGCCGTCCAAGCACGACTTTCATGGCCTGGATGTACGCAAGGTCGATGCGCCGTTCGCCCATAGCGCGAGCGCGGTTGGCGACTGGGGCAGGGTGTATCCGCACAGTTACGAAGACCTGATCGGCGAGGCTGTCGCCGCGGGCGACGTCAACGGTCGCGGCGCGCGGCACGGGGAGGGCTACGCACAGGCAGCGGAAACGATCGTGGGCAGCGGGCGTGACCATTTGTTCTTCGCAGGTGGTCGGATCAAGGCAGAATGGCCTGACCGGCCATTGCCGGCCCGGATCGTACTGACCTCCGTCAGTCACAGCGCCTTCGATCCTTGGATGCTGGTGGGAGGTGGCGACGCGATCTACTCCAACAGCTTTACGGCCATGGACGCCAGCAAACCGTTCCGTCCGGCGCTGCCGCATGGACGTCGTCGCGCCGCCGGACCGGTGCTCGGTGTCGTCTCAAAGAAGGGGTCCGTCGAAGGGCAGGCGGTGGTCGACGACCTCAATCGCATCCCCGTCGCAGTGACGCATGCCCGCGAATATACGGCGTTGCCGGATATCGTCTGGCTACCGGTGCAGCAGGCCTGGGCGAGCGGAACGCATGGCGCGCAGTTCTTCCCGCGCATCGGCACGCGCGTGGTGATCGATTTCCTGTACGGCGACCCCGATATGCCGTTTGTTTCAGGCACGCTCTACACGCCGTCCGCGAAATACCCGTTCGACCCGCAGAGCAAGGTCACGCAGACCGGCTGGCGATCGGTCACCGACAAGAACGGCGGCGTTACCCAGGAGTTGATGTTCGAGGATAAGCCGGGTGGCGAGGAGGTGTATCTGTACACCGGTCGCGATTACCGGCGGCTGGTCGACAACGATGAAACCGGAACGGTCAAGCGGGATCAGACCCTGACCGTCGAACGCGATCAGAAGGAAACGATTCAGCGCGACCAGACGATGAAGATCGAGAATGATCGCAAGATCGACGTCACTGGTATTCAGCAGACGACGGTCCAGAAGACCCAAACCGTCACTGTCACCCAGAAAAGCCTGCATGAGTCGCTGAAGGAGATCGAACTCGTCGTCGGTACCAGCAGCATCAAGCTGGCACCGGATGGCATCACGATCAAGGCGGCAAAGATCACCGTCGAGGCGGAGGGTGTGCTGACGGCATCGGCTGGCGGACAGGCTACGCTGAAGGCGGCGATCACCGAACTGTCCGCGTCGGGAATGATGACCGTGAAGGGCAGCATCGTGATGATCAACTGATGGGCGACGGCGACATTGGCCGTTCGGCCGTCCCGACGACGTTGCCGCTGCGGTTCCAGCGCATGGAATTGCAGGAACATGGCGGCCTGTCCGATCGTGGGCTCGACGCACTGGCGACGACGACGGGACCGGAAGCGTTGCTCGCGACGTTGACGGCGCTGCCGGATCAGGCCGATGCCGCAGCCGCACTGGCGCTGATGCTGCCGCGTCGGCAATCCGTCTGGTGGGGATGCCTGGCAGTCCGCCTGATCCCCGGTATGGCAGATCGGGCTGCCGAGCGGGTCGCGCTCGAAACCGCCGAAGCCTGGGTGCAGACGACGGCCGACGAGGCGGCGGAGCGTGCCTTTACCGCAGCGGAGTTCTGCGCGGTGGCGGCGCCCGCGCGGTGGGCGGCGATGGCGGCACACTGGTCCGGGCCGTCGATCGCACCACGCGGACAGCAGCCGGTGCCGCCGGCCGCACACCTGACGGGGATCGCGACGCGTACTGCGTTGCTGTTCACGGTGCACGACCCGGCGCTACGCGGTAGGGTAAGCTATGCCGATCTGGTTGCCATCGGGGTCGCGCTGATGCACGGCGATGTCGGCCGCAAGGCGCAGGCGGCGGTGCTCGACCGCCTCGCCGGAAGCTAAACTACGGGACGAACCGCGCGACCTCATGTGGACCTTGCTGCTCTCCCGCCAGGCGGACCCACCCGGCACGTTCATCGACCGACGCCAGCTCGATAGCGGCGAAATCCGCATTGGCCGCGACGCGCTGAAGTGCGATTGGGTGCTGGCCGACCAGTCGGGTCACATCTCGCGCGCGCACTGCACCGTCTCCGTGATCGGCCTCGACCTGTTTGTGGTGGACACCAGCACCAATGGCGTGAGCCTGAATCGCCTCGGCCAGCGGATTGCGCCGCAAATGCCGGTGGCCGTACGCGTCAACGATCGGCTGTTGCTGGGCGATTACGCGATCGAGATCACGACCGAAGCCGCTGGATTGGCCGCGAACCTCCAGCAACAGTTCGCGGCGGCCGCGCCGCCGCCGCCGCCGGCATTCAGTCAGCCCGACAGCTGGTTCGATGGCGGCGGCACAGATCCGTGGGGGACGGGAGCGCCGGCTGCTGAGGTGCACGAGTTCCTGGGCAGCGCGATGCACGACTTCCTCGCGCCGCCACGGGGGTCGCAAGCGGTGGCAGCGGCGGACCCCTGGGGTGGGCCGCTGTCCGATGCGTTCAGCCGGCCGATGTTGGCGTCGGCTCCCTTACCCGCGGCCAGCGACTTCGCGATCCCGGAGGATTGGGCTGCGCCACCCGCTGCTGCGCCCGCGCGCGCGGACGATCCGTTCGCCGGTATGGAGGCTTTTGCGCCGGTCAGAGGCGACCCCTTCGCCGCAGCGGACCCGTTTGCGGTTTCACCCCCGTCGCATTCGGCCGGTCGCCCGCCGAGCGCGGATGGCTTTGCGCCGTCACCTTTACCTGCGGCCGATCCGTTCGCGATGCCCCCGATGCAAACGTCGCCGGTCAAGCGTATTGCAGATCCCTTCGCGCCCACCGCCGACAGCGATCCGTTCGCCGGGTTCGATGTACAGGTCGATCCGGTCGCTCGCACGCCGGACCCGTTCGCGAACCCGGAGCGAGCGACAGGCGATCCGTTCGCCGATTTCGGCGCAACGGCCGATCCGTTTACCAGCACACCGGGCAAGCTAGCGGCGCCCGCAGCAGCAGCCATCGATCCGTTCAGTGGCTTCGGGGCAGACGTCGATCCGTTCGCGAGCGCGTCGAGTGAGCCAGCAGCGATCGAACCGGCAGCCGCCGACCCGTTCGCCTTGCCGCCGGCTCGCGCGCCGTCGACGCCATCGGACCCCTTCGCTTCTGCGTCGCGGGCAGTAAGCTCAGCAGGATCGGCACAGGTCGATCCCTCCACGACGTCTCCGGCGGCTGCACCGGACGGCGAGGGATGGGCGGCGTTCTGCGCTGGCGCGGGGCTTGATCCGACCGATTTGCGGACGACGCCCGATGCGATGCATCGTCTGGGCATACTCTACAAACAGGTGGTGCTCGGCTTGTCCGATCTGATCCAGGATCGCGCGGCGTTCAAGAACGAGTTTCGGGTCGAGCGGACGCAGCTTGGGCTAGGCCGTAACAATCCGCTTAAACATCTGCCAGCACTCGATTCCGCCAAGTTGCTGCTGGGTGATCCGCTGCCCGGCTTCATGGGTGCCGAAGAGTCGGTGCGGTCGGCGTTCGAGGATGTAAAGAAGCACCAACTGGCGATGCTGGCCGGCGTACAACACGCATTGCGCGCTGTTTTCGAACGACTTTCGCCTGACGAGATCCAGCGAGTGATGGAAAAGGCGATCGGAGAGAAGAAGGGCCTGCGGATCGGTCGTGGCGTTAATCCGTGGACGGTGTATCAGGCAGTCTTCGACGCGTTGCGCAAAGATGCCACTTCCAACGTCAACAGCATCATGAGCGTCGCGTTTCGCGAGGGGTACGAGGCGTTTCTGAACGGCGCCGGGTAAGAATACGACGAAGCGAAAACCTGTGGGGGGTGGTGGAGTGAGCTGGGAGAACAAGCCGGTCTGGTCGGAAGGCATGTTCCTGCGTCCGCAGCATTTCCAGCAATTCGAGCGATTTACATCGGCACAGCTGGAGGCGAGGGTCGCGCCGCTCGTATCACACGCATGGGGGCTGGCCTCGCTGCGGATCGACGACGGCCTGCTGAAGACGGGCAAGATCGCGCTGGCACGCGCGACGGGTGTGTTCGACGACGGCACGCCGTTCCATGTTCCGGACGGCGCGGCGGCACCGATGCCGCTGGAGGTGTCCCGCGACCTGCGCGACACCAACGTTCACCTCTGTATCCCGTTGTCCCGGCCCGGCACCGCCGATGTCGCGCTCGACCCGTCGGCCCGGGCGGAAACGCGCTTCATGGCCGAGGAGTTCGAGGCTGCCGATGCCGTCTATGGTGCGCCGACGCGTGTGGCGCTGAACGTCGGACGGCTGCAACTGACGTTGCGGCATGAAGGGGAGGGATTGGGCGGTTATGCCACGATTCCGATCGCGCGCATCGTCGAGCGGCGATCGGACGACTCTGTGGTGCTTGACGATGGCTTCATCCCGACCGTGCTCGCGACCGGTGCCAGCCCGACGCTGAGCGGCTTCCTGTCCGAGCTGGAGGGAATGCTCCACCAGCGCGGCGAGGCGATCGCAGGGCGACTGGGGACGCCGGGGTCGAAGGGCGTCGCCGATATCACCGATTTCATGATGCTGATCGCGGTCAATCGCGGCGAGGCGATGGTAAAGCATCTGGCCGCTCTGCCCAGCGTGCATCCGGCGGACTTTTACGGCGCGCTAAGCGTGCTCGCGGCGGAGATCGCGACGATGACGGCGGCCGGCAACCGCCCCAATTTCATGCCGCTGTATCAGCATCGCGACCTGCGCGTGTGCTTCGATGCGGTGATGGCCGACCTCCGCCGCTCGCTGTCGGCGGTGTTCGAGCAGAGCGCGGTCGCGATCCCGCTGGAGCTGCGCCAGTACGGCATCCGCGTCGGCCAGATCACCGACCGCTCCCTGTTTTCGGGGGCCAGCTTCATTCTGGCGGCGAGGGGTACAGTCGACACGGAGACGCTGCGTGCGAACCTGCCACGCCGCGCCAAGCTGGGGTCGGTGGAGCATATCCGCGATCTGGTGATGCGGCAGCTGCCGGGGGCCGACATCCACCCGATGCCAGCCGAGCCGCGCCAGATCCCGTTCCGCGCGAACACCGTCTATTTCGCGATCAACACCCGCCACGAACAATGGCAGTCGGTTGCGACATCGGGCGCGGTGGCGCTGCACGTCGCAGGCGAGATCCCCGATCTCGATCTGGAGATGTGGGCGATCCGGGGAAGCCAGTCATGATCCAGACTGCCGCTAGCCAAGTCCAGACCGGGAGGCCGCGATGAGCGACAAGCGCAACGATCCGCCGCCGACGGAGCGGACGATCATCCGGCCGGCGGGTGGTGGCAACGCCCCGAACCCGGCGTCGCCCTATCCGAGCCAGCCTGCTGCGGCTCAGCCCTTTCCGGGGGCCTCGGCCGCACCGCCGTCGGGCGGAGGGCCGCCGCAGGACCGCACGGTCATGATGCCGGCGGGTGCGGTGCCGCCGGTGCCGCCGCCGCCGCAGGCCGAGCCGCCATCGGCCTATGCGTCGCCTGCCTACGCGCCATCATCATCGTCGCCCTCTTCCGTCGGCGCCCCGGCACGGCTGGACTTCGCGGAAGCGGAGCCGGACCTGTATGGACCCGAACCGCTGGTCGCGGCAGCCGGTCGCCTGATCCACCTCGCCAGCCAATTGCGGCAGATGCCGGTGGGCCCCGATTTGGGCGCGCTCCGCCAGTTGGTGATCCGCGAACTCGACGCGTTCGGAAAGCGGGCGCAGGCGCTGGGCCTCGATCCGAAGACCGCGCAATTGGCGCATTACATCCTGTGCGCGTTCATGGACGATGCGGTGATGTCGACCCCGTGGGGCGCAAACAGCCCGTGGTCGCAACACAGCCTGCTCGCCGCCTATCACAACGACGTGCAGGGCGGCGATCGTTTGTTCCAGTTTGCCGAGCGCATGGAAGCGGACCCGCGGCGCGAACCGCGACTGATGGAGTTGCTGTACCAGTGCCTGTCGCTGGGATTCGAGGGGCGCGCGGCGCTCGATCCGCGGGGGCAATCGCTGTTGCAACAACGTCGCCAGCGGCTGGCGGCGGCGATCGGCGGTATGCGCGACCGGCCACCGGCCGACCTGTCGCCGCAATGGCGCGGGGCGACGGCGGCAACCGGCGCCTATCACCAGCGGATTCCGCTCTGGGCGATCGCGGCGGGGATTGGCGTCGTGGCGCTGCTGATCTTCTCGGCGCTGCTGTTCCGCCTGTCGAGCGAGAGCGCAGCGGCGGTGACCGCACTGGATCAGGCGGTCGGCTCCGCACAGATCGTCGCGCCGGCCGCACCACCGCCCGAGACGGCCACACCGACGTTCGAAAAGATACAGTCGATCCTGCGTCCAGATGTGGAGGCCGATCGCCTGGCGGTGCTGCGCGAGGGCAACGACATCGTGCTGCGCCTGAACAATCAGGGTCTGTTCGAAAGCGCACAGGCAGAGCCGTCGGGAGCGTGGAGCGCTACCTTCGGTCGGCTGGCGCAGGCGGCGAACCTGACCAAGGGGCCGTTGAAGATCGCCGGCCATACCGACGATCAGCAGATCCGGTCGCTGGCGTTCCCGTCCAACCTCGAACTGTCGGAGGCGCGGGCGCGGGCGGTGGGTCAGGCGATCGCACGCGCCGGACTGGGCGATGCCAGCCGGATCGCCAGCACGGGTCTTGCCGATGCCCAGCCGCTGGCGAGCAACACGACGCCCGATGGGCGGCGGCAGAACCGGCGCGTGGAAATCCGCGTCGCCAACGATGTAGCGTGGAACTAGAGGGGTGGGGGGCGTGAAGTCACTGTTCGCGAACCGCTGGTTCTGGCGCGCCGTCGGGGCGATCTTCGCCGGGCTGCTGCTGTTCTTCGTGGGGCCGCTGGTCGCAATCGGTGGCTGGCGCCCGCTCGGTCAGACATTGGTGGCGCTGGTCGTCGCGCTGCTGCCGATCGTCGGCGTCGGGCTCTACTGGTGGTGGCAGAGGCGCAAGGCGGCGAACGCGAACGCCGCGCTGGTCGATGCGCTGGCCGCTCCGAAGGCGGATCGTGCCGCGCTCGACGCGAAGCTGGGCGAAGCGCTGGCGATACTGCGCAGCACCAAGGTCGGGCGGCGCGGATCGTATGTCTATCAACTGCCGTGGTACGCGATCATCGGTCCGTCCGGCGCGGGCAAGACGACGGCGTTGCTCAATTCCGGGCTCGGTTTTCCGACGGCCGTCGCGGGCGAGTACCGGGCGCTGCGGGGACAGCCGAACACGCCCGATTGCGATTGGTGGTTCACCGACGAGGCGGTGTTGATCGATACCGCCGGCCGCTACGTGACGCAGGACATCGATGCGGCGCGCGATGCGGAGGGGTGGAAGAGCTTCCTCGACCTGCTGAAGACGCATCGCCCGCTCCAGCCGCTGAACGGTGTGCTGGTGGCGATCCCCGCGCCCGATTTCGCCGACGCGCGCAAGATGGCGGACCACGCGCAGCATGTCCGCGCGCGGCTGGCGGAAATCCAGCAGACGCTGGGCCAGACGCTGCCGATCTACCTGCTGGTCACCAAGGCCGATCTGCTTGCCGGATTTCGCGAGTATTTCGCCCGCGCGACCGACGCGGAGTCGGATCAGGTGTTCGGGTCGACCGCGCCGGGCGACGGCAGCGACAGCGCCGCCGTGCTAGCCGGTTTCGACGCGCTGGTCGCCAGCGTCTCGGAGCGGGTGGTCGATCGCATGCAGAACGAGGGGCAATTGCCCCTGCGCGGCCAGATCGCGACCTTTCCGTCGCAGCTTGCGTCGCTCCGCAAGCCGATCGCCGATCTGCTCGCGGCCCTCGGCCAGACCTCGCGGTTCGATACGGCGGCGCGAATACGCGGCGTGTATCTGACCTCGGGCAACCAGACCGGGAATCCGGTCGACCGCATCCTGTTGAACATGGGCGTCGCGGCGATGGCACCGGCGCACGGCGTCGGCAGCGGGCGCAGCTACTTTCTCAAGCGGCTGTTCTCCGACCTCGTCTTCCCGGAAGCGGGGCTCGCCAATCGCAACGCGGGCGCGGAGACGCGGCAGCGGCAGCTGTATGTCGGCGGCGCGGTCGCGACGGCGGTGGCGCTGTTGCTGGCTATTGGACTGTGGACATGGGGCTATGTCCGCAACAAGGCGCTGATCGGTACGGTCTATGCCACCGCCGCGGCATATTCGAACGCCGCCGGCACGTCGCGCGGCGGCACCTCGACGCCCGATCAGGACCTTGCCGCACTGGGCGTGCTGGCAAAGGCGCGGGACGAGATGGACACCGCGAGCGACTTCGGTCTGGGGCTGGGGCAGGGCGGTCGGCTGGAGGGCGAGATCGGCGCGATCTACGGCCGCGACCTGCAACGGCGGATGACGCCGATGCTCGCGCGGCTGGCGGAGGACCGGATCGATGCCGATCGGGCTGTGCCGGCCGCGCTCTACGACGATCTGAAATCCTATCTCGTGCTCGGTGGGCGCGGTCCCAAGGCTGAGGAAGCGCTGCTCGCATGGGTGCAGCCGGCATGGGCGGCGCGGTCGCAGGACCCCGATGCGCAGGTGCAGGCCGGTGAGGTCGCGCGCCACACGCGCGCGCTGCTCGACGGGGCGTTCGCGCCCGTGTCGCTGGACACGGCACGGGTGGAAGCGGCGCGGTCGATCCTGCGTTCGCAACCCGCGTCCGTACGCGTCTATGGCCGGCTGAAGAGCGTCGCGCTGGTGGATGGGGAGACATGGACCGCGCGCGAGAATGCCGGTCCGCAGCCGGAGATGTTCTTCACCCCCGCCGGTGCGTTCGCGCCGGGGGCGGGCATCCCGCAGCTGTTCACGCGCACCGGGTACGACGAGGTGTTCGTGCCGATGCTGTCGAGCGGACCTAAGCTACTCGACGAGGAGCGCTGGGTCGTCGGCGATACCGGCGCGCGGGCGGGGATGACCCCGGAGGAGATGAGCACGCTGAAGCAGGATTTGCAGCGGCTGTATTTCGACGAGTTCCTGACCCGGTGGCGCGACTATATGGCGGGCATGCAGCCACGGCCGGTGTCTTCGCTGGCGGAGAACATCCAGCGGCTGCGCGATGCCGCCGGGCCGCTGTCACCGATCGCGCCGCTGATGCGAGCGATCGTTGTGGCGACCGACCTCACCGCCGGCAAGGGTGCGGCGGTGCCGAAGATGAAGATGCCGAAGCTGCCCGGCGGCCAGTTCGGCAAGATGGCTGGCACGGCGGCGAGCAACGCGCTGGCCGGCGGTGGCGCGAGCGACGATCCACGCGATGCAGTGGTGCGCGCGTTCGAGCCCTTGCGCCTGTTCGTCGGCAAGCCCGGCGCGCCGGGTCCGCTGGATGCTACACTGGCGAGCATGGGACAGCTGGCGGACAAGCTGAACATGGTCGCGGTGCTGCCCGGTGGCGGCGGCGAGACCGGGTCGGCCGCCAGCCTGGAGGTGAAGGCACTGGTCGCGCAGCTCGACCAAAGCGGCGCGAACATGCCAGCCCCGGCGGGCGTGCTGGTGAAGGCGGTGGCGGGCGACGCCAACGTCGCGCTCGGCGGTGCGCGCAAGAGCCAGATGGGCGCGGCGCTGAGCGGCAATTTCGGGGAGGATTGCCGCAACGTGCTCGGCCGCTCGTTTCCGCTGCTCGCGGCATCGGCCAACGACATCTCGCTGGAGCAGTTCGGCCATTTCTTCGCGCCGCAGGGCGCGTTCGCCAAGTTCGTGACGCAGGAACTGGCGGGTTATGTCGACACGACGAAGCCCGAATGGGTGTTGCTGCCCAATGCCAGCGAGATCGGCATGACGGAGACGGGGCTGCAATCCTTCCAGGCGGCGCAGAGGGTCACGCGCGCGTTCTTCGCCGCGGACCCGAACGCGCCACGGCTCGTGTACCAGATCGAACCGGTGGCGCTATCGGGCGCGAAATCGGTGACGCTGAAGGCGGACGGGCAGTCGTTGACCTATGACGGCAAGTCCGGCGTGCCCGCGACATTCGACTGGCCCGGCGCGGGTGGTGCCTCCGTCGAGTTCGCAATCGACGGCGCGGCGCCGGCGGTGAAAAGCTGGGTCGGTGTCTGGGGTGCGTTCCGCATGATGAAGGAGGCTGCTGTCAAAGCCGCCGGCTCGCCGCTGGCGGGCGCGGGCAGCCTGACCCAGGGCGGTGCGCGCTTCGACTTCCGAGTGCGGACGTTCGGGGGGAGCAATCCGTTCGTGGTGGACCCGTTCGTGAAGGTGTCCTGCCCGGTTTGACCGGGCGCGTTCGGGCGATGGGCCCGGCCTTTCTGGAGAGGTTTTATGATCGACGTCATCCCGGCGATGCCGCCGACCGAGGTCATCGCGCGCAAGCTGGTCGCGTGCGGGCTTGATCGCGCTGCGGTGTCGGTGACGTGGGAAGCTGAATCGGAGGGTGCGCTGATCGTGATCCGGCGTGATGCTGCGGTGTCGGCCGGGCAGTTTTCCTGCATTCGCGACGCCGCTGGCGTCGAGTTCGTGGCCTTCGATGACAAGGCTATGGGTTCGGCTTACGACGCCTATGCCGATGATCTCGCGCGACCACGCATGCTTGCTGAAGCGACGGCCGTCGTCACGAAGCTGGGATTGATCGAGGCATTTCCGAAGCGTGCGGATTACCGGGATCTGCGCGACTATGGCCGAGAGCTGGAGCGGCATTGTGGCCTCAAGCCGGGCAGCGCGCTGCGGGTCACGGGCCAGACACTGGCGTTCGATCCTTCGCGTAAGTCCGACGGTATGGCTTTCGCGACGCGGTACGAGAAGCTTTTCGCAGCGATCATGTATGCCACCGCGACCGGCGATCTGAACGGCTTCGATCTTATCGGCAACGACATCGCCGGGTCGCGGTAGTCCGGACTGCCGTTCACAGGCGGCGGGAGTTACCGACTTTGCGTCGCCTCCCTGAGCACCGTCAATCGGGACGTGTTTCAAGGTATACCGTAGGCGCGCTTCGCCCGTGGGTTCTCTTATTGTCAAGGCAGGCACCCAGGCATGCATCTGCTCCGGCGAAGGCGAGAGCCCGATACTGGGTTCCCGCCTCCGCAGGGACACACGACAGGCAAAGGTCTGAAGCGAATTAGGCACCAGCAGGTGCGGGTGACGGAGGCGTCCGGGACGATGGCGCTGCGCCGCCCCGACTGTCGCGGCAAGCTATTTGCGGAGCGTATGGGCGCGACGTTGCGAGCCGGGGAAGGTATCGAGTGCGTCGGGCGTTCGGCTGATTGCTTCGCCGCGATCGCAACAACGGGTGATGCAAAGATTCCTTGGGACAGCGGGTGTAAAGGCTGTTCGTTCGCTAGCGGTGTGGAGTTGCCGTTCTGCGCTAGCTGGACGCCAAAGGTTGCCTGTGGAGCCTTATTCCGGCGGCAGTTCCTTGGCCGCCGTGCCGCCGTCGGTCTGTAAACCGTGGCGCAGCAGCATGGGGATGTTCGCCAGGGCGAAGGCCAGCGTCAGCGGGATCGCGCCCCAGAGTTTAAAACCAACCCAGAAGTCCCAGCTTGTCGTCCGCCAGACTGCTTCGTTCAGGCAAGCCATGCCCGCGAAGAAGCAGGCCCAGTTGCGCGTCAGCTTGCGCCAGCCGAGCGCCGACAGTCCGGGGTAGGCGGACCCGAGCAGCCCCTCCAGCAGGGGGCGTCCCGTCGCCAGCCCGAACACCAGCACGCCCGCGAAGGTCGCGTAGACGATCGTCGGCTTCATCTGGATGAAGCGCGGGTCGTGGAAGTAGATGGTCAGGCCGCCGAAGATCACGACCAGCCCGCCCGAAATCCACAGCATCGGCGACACGCGGCCGAGCTTCACGCGCGAGACGATCATCGCCGCGATCGTTGCGACGATGAACGCCGCGGTCGCGCAGATCACGCGCGCGATGACCAGCGCACCGACACGGTCCATGTCGTTCAGGAACCCGGTCGTCGCACCCACCAGCCGCATCATCGGGTTGGCGGGTGCGAAGAAGTTGATCGCGAAGAACACCAGCAGTGGGGCGTAGTCGATCGCCATCCGCAGGCCCGAGGATTCGGATTTGGCGATCGTGGCCCCGGCCCCGTTGTCGTTCATGGCGGAGTGCGAGAACCGACCATTGTTCACTTCCGCGCTCCTTCGACACCGGCGATGATGCGGCTGACCTCGTTCGCATCGAAGGGGCGGAGGTCGGTCATGCCCTCGCCTACGCCGATCGCGTGGATCGGCAGGCCGTATTTTTCCGCCGCCGCGACCAGCACGCCGCCGCGCGCGGTGCCGTCCAGCTTGGTCATGACGAGGCCGGTGACGCCGGCAACATCCTTGAACACCTCGATCTGATTGAGGGCGTTCTGTCCCGTCGTCGCGTCCAGCACCAGCACCACGTCATGCGGGGAGGCGGGGTTGAGCCGGCCCAGCACGCGGCGGATCTTGGCAAGTTCGTCCATCAGTTCGCGCTTGTTCTGGAGACGGCCGGCGGTGTCGACGATCAGCACGTCGATCCCGGTCGCGGTCGCCTGCTTCACTGCTTCGAACACGATGCCCGCCGCGTCGCCGCCTTCCTTGCCGGTGACGATCGGCACGCCGACGCGGTCCGCCCAGGTCCGCAACTGACCGATCGCGGCCGCGCGGAAGGTGTCGCCGGCGGCGAGCATGACGCCGTAATCCTGCTCCATCAGCAGATGCGCCAGCTTGGCGATCGTGGTGGTCTTGCCCGATCCGTTGACGCCGATCACCAGCATCACCTGCGGTCGTGGAAAAGCGGTCACCTCCAGCGGGATGGCGACTTTCGCCAGCGTCTTCTCGACCTCCTCGGCGACGACGAGGCGGATGCCGAGTTCCTCCATGTTTCGCTCGAAACTGCCCTCCGCGAGGCGCTCGCGGATCTGGCCGGCGGTCTGCGGGCCGAGATCGGACGCGATCAGCGCCTCCTCGATATCATCCAGCGTGGCATCGTCGAGCCGCGCGCCGCCGAGGCCGGCGAGATTGCCGACCAGCCGGTCCGATGTCCGCTTGAAGCCGCCCAACAGCTTCTCGTGCCAAGTGCTCATTCTGCCGTTCCGATGAGATGGGTGTCGGTAGCGCCGGTAATCGCGACGCGCCGGATGCTGCCGGGTTCCGAGGGGGACGGGAGGCGGACCTCCGCGAAATGGGCGGTGTGGCCGCGGTCGCCCGGACGCTCGATAAGGACGTCCTGCACGGTGCCGACCGCGTTCGCGAGCCACGCCGCCTTGCGGGTCGCCGCCGCAGCGCGCAGCCGCGCCGCCCGGTCGCGGCGGACCTCCGGCGCGACCTGCGGCATGCGCGCTGCGGGGGTGCCGGTGCGTGGCGAATAGGGAAAGATGTGGCCGTAGACGATGTCGCAATCCGCGATCAGTGCCAGCGTATCCGCGAACATCGCGTCGTCTTCGGTCGGGAAGCCGGCGATCAGGTCGGCGCCGATCGCAATGTCGGGGCGGCTGGATTTGAGCCGCTCGACCAGTGCGACTGATTGTGCGCGGGAATGGCGGCGCTTCATGCGCTTCAGGATCAGGTCGTTGCCCGCCTGTAGCGAGAGGTGCAGATGCGGCATCACACGCGGCTCGCCTGTCACGATCTCGAACAGCCGCGGGTCGATCTCGACGGAGTCGAGGGACGACAGGCGCAGACGCCGGAGTGTCGGCACATGGCGCAGGATACGCTCGACCAGCATCCCCAGCGTCGGCGCGCCGGGCAGGTCGGGACCATAGCTGGTCAGGTCGACACCGGTCAGGACCACTTCCCGGTGACCCGCGTCGACCAGCATCGCGATACGATCCACGACGGCGCCGGCCGGAATCGACCGGCTGGCGCCGCGCCCCTGCGGGATGATGCAGAAGGTGCAGCTATGGTCGCAGCCGTTCTGAACCTCCACGAAGGCGCGGGCGTGGCCGGCGAAGACGGTCGGCGCGGCGGCCGTTCCACCCCAGCTCTCCGGGCGCAACTTCACATCGTTGGCGACGACGCGCGTGACCTCCGGCATCGCGGCGAAGCTCGCGGGATCGATCGTTGCAGCGCAGCCGGTCACGACGATCTGCGCACCGGGACGGTCGCGGCGCGCGCGACGGATCGCGGCGCGGGTCTGCTTCACCGCCTCGTTGGTCACAGCACAGCTGTTCACGACCACTGTGTCGCGGTGGGCGACCAATGTTCGGATCGTTTCGCTCTCGGCTATGTTGAGGCGGCAGCCGAGGCTGACGACCTCCGGCTCGGGGAGAGACATGATGGGCGATCTAGTGGCCGGCGCGACGCAAGTCCATGAGCAGGCGCAGGCCGTGCTCGACTATTGGTTCGGGCTTTCGCAGGAGCAGCAGTTCGCCAAGGACGCGGAGCGTGATCGCGACATCGCCGAGCGGTTCGGCGGCTGGCGCGATACGGTGTTGGCCGGGCATGCGGGCGGGTGGCGCGACGAGCCGGAGACGATGCTGGCGGCGATCATCCTGCTGGACCAGTTCTCGCGCAATATCCACCGCGGCAGTGCGGACGCGTTTGCCGCCGACGATCTGGCGGCGGCGCTGACGCTGGAGGCGATCGATCGCGGCTACGACCGGCGGCTGTCGGCGGAGCAGCGGGTGTTCCTGTACATGCCGCTGATGCACGCGGAGGACGGATCGCTCCAGCGGCTGTGCGTGGAGAAGTTCGAGGCGTTGGGGATCGAGACGAATCTGGCGTTCGCGCGCGATCATCATGCGGTGTTTGAGCGGTTTGGGCGGTTTCCGGGGCGAAATGCGGCGTTGGGACGGGATACGACGGCGGAGGAGAAAGCTTGGTTGGAGGAGACGGGTGGGGGTTGGTAGGTCTATATGCCGCTGCATCGCTGGACCGGGCGACGATAATCCGCGCGGGACGGCAGAGCCACGACACTTGCCTTTCCATCCCCACCCCGCTAGGTCCCGCCAACGTCCGATCCGTCGGACACTGAAATACACGCATCCACCCGATGCGCGCTGGCCGGCGAGGTTTCGCCCGCCGGCGCTTTTTGCTTGGGGTGGCATGAGGAGGCTGGGTACGCATGTTTGAAAGTCTGAGCGACCGGCTTGGTGGCGTCTTCGATCGCCTGCGCGGTCGCGGTGCGCTGACCGAGGCGGACGTGCGGGCGGCCATGCGTGAGGTGCGCGTCGCGCTCCTCGAAGCCGACGTGGCGCTGCCCGTCGCGCGCCAGTTCGTCGATGGCGTCACCGAACAGGCGATCGGCCAGAACGTGCTGCGCTCGGTCACGCCGGGTCAGCAGGTCGTCAAGATCGTCAACGACGCGCTGGTTGCGATGCTGGGTGCGGACGAGAGCGAGTTGCTGCTCGACGTGACCCCGCCGGCGGTCGTGATGATGGTCGGGCTTCAGGGCTCGGGCAAGACGACCACGACCGCGAAGATCGCCAAGCGTCTCACCGGCCGCGAGCGCAAGAAGGTGCTGATGGCGTCGCTTGACGTCAATCGCCCGAATGCGCAGGAACAGCTGGCGACGCTCGGTACGCAGGTCGAGGTCGCGACGCTGCCAATCGTGCCGGGGCAGCAGCCGGTGGAGATCGCACGGCGCGCGATGCAGGCGGCGAAGCTTCAGGGCTATGACGTCCTGATGCTCGACACCGCCGGGCGTCTGCATGTCGATCAGGCGCTGATGGACGAGATGAAGGCGGTCGCCGACATTGCGCGTCCGCAGGAAATCCTGCTCGTCGTGGATGCGCTGACCGGTCAGGACGCGGTCAACGTTGCACAGAACTTCTCCGATCAGGTGCCGCTGACCGGCGTCGTGCTGACTCGTATGGACGGCGATGCGCGTGGCGGCGCGGCGCTGTCAATGCGGGCCGTCACCGGCAAGCCAATCAAGTTCGCGGGCACCGGCGAGAAGCTGGATGCGCTGGAGGCCTTCCACCCGGAACGCGTCGCCGGCCGCATCCTCGGCATGGGCGATGTCGTGTCGCTGGTCGAGCGCGCCGCGGAGTCGATCCAGGCCGAAGACGCCGAGCGTATGGCCATGAAGATGGCCAAGGGTCAGTTCGACATGAACGACCTGCGTGCCCAGCTGGCGCAGATGGCGCGGATGGGTGGTCTCGGTGCGCTGGCGGGCATGATGCCCGGCATGAAAAAGGCGCAGGCGGCAATGGCCGCGACGCCGGGCAGCGACAAGGTGCTGGTGCGGATGGACGCGATGATCGGGTCGATGACGCCTAAAGAGCGGACGAAGCCTGAGCTCATCAACGCCAAGCGCAAGATCCGCATCGCCAAGGGTTCCGGCACCACGGTGCAGGAGGTCAACAAGCTCCTGAAGATGCATCAGGAAATGGCCACCGCCATGAAGAAGATCAAGAAGATGGGCGGCCTGAAGGGAATGATGGCGATGCTCGGCAAGGGCGGTCTCGGCGGTCTCGGCAACGCACTGGGCGGGGCCGACATGGGCGAGATGATGGCCAAGGCGGGCGGACCGGGCGGCGGTCTGCCGGGCGGACTGCCCGGTCTGGGTGGCCCCGGCGAGATGCCGAAGCTCCCGCCCGGCTTCGAGAATTTCCTGAAGAAGAAATAACCTGCCGAAGCCGTCAGCGGCGGAGGCGCTTCACCAACCATAATGCCCCGATGTCGATCGTGGCGAAGATCAAAAGCAAGGAACAGTTATCATGGCACTTAGCATCCGTCTGTCGCGTGGCGGCTCCAAGAAGCGCCCGTACTACCGCATCGTCGTCGCGGACGCACGTAGCCCGCGGGACGGCAAGTTCATCGAGAAGATCGGGAACTACAACCCGTTGCTCGCCAAGGATTCGGAGCAGCGCATCGTGCTCGACGCGGATCGTGCGAAGCATTGGCTGTCGGTCGGTGCGCAGCCGACCGATCGCGTCGCCCGCTTCCTGGACGCCGCCGGCGTTCGTGAGCGCGCCGCCCGCACCAACCCGAACAAGGGCAAGCCGGGCGAGAAGGCGACGGAGCGCGCCGAGGAGCGTGCCGAGAAGCTGAAGGCGCAGGAGGAGGCCGCTGCGGCCGCCGCCGCCGCTCCCGCCGCCGAGGAGCCGGCCGCCGACGCGCCAGCCGGTGACGACGCTGCGACCGAAGAGACCGCCGCCTGAGCAGCGGATCGGGGTCGTCGTTCGTTTCCCATGGGCTAACCGTTCAAGGAGTGCATGATGACCCCGGATCTGAACCCAGACCCGCGCACCGCGCCGGACGACGCCGAAGACGCGACTAACCAGGGCGTGTCGACGACCGATCCGGCGGAGGGCGCCGATGCCGACCCCGCGGAGGATGATGGCTCACCCCAAGGATGACGCTGGTGTCGTGCTCGCCGCGGTCGTCGGCGCGCACGGCATTGCGGGCGAAGTGCGGTTGAAGGTGTTTGCGGAGGATTTGTCCCCGCACAAGAGCTTCAACGACGGCGCGCTGACGCTGACATCGCTCCGTACCGGTAGCAACGGCGCGATCGCGCGCTTTTCGGAAGTGCGCGACCGTACCGCCGCAGAGGCGTTGCGCGGTACTACGCTCTCCGTTCCCCGGTCGGCGCTGCCGCCGTTGGGGGAGGGGGAGTATTATCACGCCGACCTGCTCGGCCTGCCCGCGGTCACGACCGCAGGTGAGCCGCTCGGCACGGTCGTTGCGATCGATAATTTCGGGGCGGGCGACGTGATCGAGGTCGAGCGACCGACCGGCAAGCGTTTCATGGTGCCGATGCGGCCGGAGGCGGTGCCGGAATGGTCCGCCGCCGGGCTGGTGATCGATCCGGTGTTCGTTGAGTAGGACGAGTGTTCCTCGCCGGAGCGAGGAACAGGCCGTCGTCAATCGATCCGGTACTGGATCGGCTTGAACGCGCCGCCATTGGATTGCAGTGCGGAGCACGCGGTGAGTCCGATAATCAGGTCCATTTCCGCCGTGAAGCGGATGTGATCGCCGGGGCCGCTGAGCGGTGGTTCGACGGTGAAGCTGCCGGTGAGGCCGTCGATCGGCACGTTCATGAAGCAGTTGAACGCGACCGGAATGTCGTCCTCCGTGACACCGTAGGGCGCAAACGCCGCGGCGAGGTTGCCGAAGCAGCCGCGGTGCGGGTCGGTGTCGCCGTAGATGATCCGGAACGTGTCCTTCGAACAGGGTGTCAGCAGAAAATCGTGGCGGCCGACCGTGTCCTCGACGATCCGCAGCATGACGTTGCTACGGTTGGAATAGAGTGGATCGCCCGTCGTCAGGTACAGGCGGCTGGCGTAATCCAGCGTGCGGCCGGACGAGATGACTTCCCGCAGGTCGTTGCGCGAGAACGCCAGCAGGTCCGCGACCTGCTTTCCCTCCGGGTCGATCACCGTCAGAGTCTGTCCGCGATCGAGCGTGAACGCCGTGCCCGAGCGTGGCGGGATCGTCTCAACCATGGGCGTCGACACCCGACGAGGTGCGGCTGAACGGGCATTTCCACTCCGGACCGACTACTCGACCGCTATATTGCCTCGCCTCGCTGATCTCGCCGTGGCGGGCGAGCATCGGGTTCGGCGACCCGGCAACGGCGACGTCCCGCGCGACGATCGCCGCCCGCAGTTTCTCGTAGCGCTGCTGGGCGCGCAACACCTCGAACTGGTCGTGCAGGTTGAAGACCATCGCCGGCGTCTGGAAACGGCGGGCAGGGCGGCTTGCGTTCGGATGCAGGCCGACGACGAAGAACGCCTCCCCGGCGAAACTCAGCGAGAAATGCGGATCGTCGGGGTCCGACGACACCTCGGGCGCGGGACGATAGCCGAGCCATTCGTCCTTATCCGACAGCGACTGGGCGCGAGCCCAAAGGTGCCGCTCGAAAACTTCCTCGGACAGGTCTTCCGGCCCCTCGAACAGGACCACCAGCGTCCGAAACAAGGCGCGGTCCGCGTGATATTTGCCCACGGTCTTGGCGAGAGCAGGCAGGATGCGGAGGTCGTCCCAAGCGGAAGTGAGATTGCGGGCGACCAGAATGTCCATCTGTCCGCGGCTCAGCGCGGACTTCGCTCCGACGCAGGGGAAGGACGCGTGTTCGACGGTGTCGACAAAAGCACGCGCGAGCACGTGATCGTTGTCATAGGCGATATGATGCATGTCGCCCGGAACACCCGAACCTCTTGCAATGTTGCATCAAAGTCGGTCACGTTGATCCCAATCAACATGAATGCACGGAGTGACGCATGGCGGAGGTGACAGGGACCGAGACCATTACGGGCCGGTTCCTGATGGGACGGCGGCGTTCCCAATTGACGGCCGACGACATCGCGGCGCTGGAAGGATCGGTTCAGACCGTGCGGAGCCTGCCGGCGCGCACGCTGATGATCACGGCGGGGGAGCGCGTGACGGTCAGCACGATGCTGCTGGAAGGATTCATCTGTCGGTACATGGACGACCGCGAAGGGCTAAGGCAGCTCGTCGCCATCCATGTTCCGGGCGATTTCGTGGACTTGCACGGGTTTCCGATGGAAATGCTCGACCACGACATCGCGACGCTGGGGCCGGTGAAGGTCGCATCGTGGCCGCATGCCGCGCTCGCCAAGGTCATGGAGGGCCGGCCGAACCTGACGCGGATGCTCTGGTTCTCGACCCTGCTCGACGCGGCGATGCATCGCGAATGGATCTTCCGGCTGGGGCGGCTCGGCGCAGAGGGAAGGGTCGCGCATTTGATGTGCGAGCTGAACGTCCGGCTGGAGATGGTCGGGCTGGCATCGGACGGACGCTTCCCGCTGCCGCTCAAGCAAGCCGATCTGGCGGAAGCGTGCGGATTGACCGGTGTACACGTCAATCGCGTCCTGCGGTCGTTGCGGGAACGTGGTATGCTGGTGTTCCGCAACGGCATCGTGGAGATCCTCGATCGCCGCGCGCTTGCCACCTTGGGCGAGTTCGACCCCGCCTATCTTTTCCCAGACGACCTCCGGAAGGACTGACCCATGGCTTCGCTGACCCCCCTGTCCGAACCCGGCGTCGCAAGCGCGGAATATGGGGTGGTCCTGCTGGATGGCCCCGACGCCATTGCCGTGGCGATGACGCCAGCGTGTGCGGAGGAAACCGGCCGCCGACTGATTGCCGCTGCGGCCATCGCGGCGACGCAGGATCCGGCTCCACCATCCGAGTGACAGGTACGCGTGCTGCCAGCGAAACCGAATTGAACGGGTGACGGATCGTTCATCCCGGCTATGATGTCCGGGATTGAACGGGAGTCTCCATTGCGTAATTTGCTGCTCGCCGCGTCGCTTACGGCGCTCGTGACCATTCTCGCTGCCGACCCGCTTGCCGCTCAGGGCAGCGTGGTGCGACCGGCGGAGAGCAATCCACTGCTCGCCGACTGGACCGGGCCTTACGGCGGAGTGCCGCCATGGGATAAGGTCAAGCCGGGTCTGTTCCCGGCCGCGTTCGCCGCCGCGCTGGACGAGCGCGCCGCCGAGTATCGCCGGATCGCAGACAATCCCGAGCCACCGACCTTCGCCAACACGTTCCTGCCCATGCAGTTGGCCGGTGTGCGATTGCAGCGGGTCGGCACGCTGTTCGGGGTGATGACCAGCAACATGAACACGCCAGCGTATCAGGCGCTGGAGAAGACATGGTCGCCGAAGCTGTCGGCAGCGCAGGATGCGATCACGTTCGATCCGAAGCTGTTCGCGCGGATCGAGGCGATCTACGCGGGTCGATCGAAGCTGAATGCGCAGCAGCAGCGGCTGGTGACGCGCACCTATGACAGCTTCGTGCGGCAAGGTGCGAAGCTGAACGCGGCGCAGAAGACGCAGCTATCCGAGTACAACCAGCAACTTGCGGGGGCGTTCAGCGACTTCTCCAACAAACTGCTCGCGGACGAGGGCACCGCGATCACCGTGACGGACGAAGCGCAGCTCGCCGGACTCCCGGACAGCGTCAAGGCGGTGGCCAAGGCCGCGGCGGCGGAGCGACAGCAGCCGGGCTGGGCGATCGTCAACACCCGCTCCGCGGTCGATCCGGTGCTGACTTTCGCCAGCGACCGTGCCCTGCGCGAGACGGTATGGCGCGCGTTCATGATGCGCGGCGACAATGGCGACGCGAACGACACGAACGCGACGATCGCCCGCATCCTGAAGCTTCGTGCCGACCGCGCGCATCTGCTCGGGTTCAAGACGCATGCCGACTGGCGGATGCAGGACACGATGGCGAAGACGCCCACTGCGGCGATGGCGCTGATGATGCGGGTCTGGCCGTTCGCGAAGGCGCGCGTCGCGGAAGAGGTCCGCGACATGCAGGCGATTGCCGATCGGGAAGGTCAGAAGCTGACGATCGAGCCGTGGGATTATGCCTATTATCAGGAGAAGGTCCGCAAGGCGCGCTACGACCTCGATCAGGCGCAGCTGAAGCCGTATTTCGAGCTGAACAACATCATCCAGGGTTCGCTCTACGCCGCCAACCGGCTGTATGGGCTGGAGTTCAAGGAGATCACGGGCACGGTGCCGGTGTTCGAGCCGAACATGCGCGTGTGGCATGTGACGCGCGCCGGCAAGGAGGTCGGCCTGTTCTACCGCGACGATTTCGCGCGCACGGGCAAGCGGTCGGGTGCGTGGGCGAACACGTATCGCGGGCAGCGCAACCTGCCGCCGGCGCAAACGGTGCTGTCGTCGAACAACAACAATTTCGCCAAGCCCGCACCGGGTGAGCCGGTGCTCATCAGCCTGGACGATGCGCAGACGCTGTTTCACGAATTCGGCCACGCGATCCACGCGATGTTGCAGAACGTAGCCTATCCCGGACTGGCTGGGACGCCCCGCGATTTTGTGGAGTTCCCCAGCCAGGTGAACGAGCATTGGCTGCTGACGCGCGACGTGCTCGACAAATATGCGCGGCATTACCAGACCAAGGCGGCGATGCCGCAGGCGCTGCTCGACAAAATCGAGGCGTCCAAGACGTTCAACCAGGGCTATGCGACGACCAGCTACCTGTCGTCGGCGATCGTCGACATGAAGCTGCATACGGTGGCGAACGGCGTGATCGACCCCGACCGGTTCGAGCGCGAGACGCTGGCGGAATTGGGCATGCCGAAGCAGCTGGTGATGCGGCACCGCCTGCCGCAGTTCAATCATCTGTTCTCGTCCGACGCCTATTCCGCGGGCTATTACAGCTATTTGTGGTCGGAGACGATGGACGCGGATACGTTCGCGGCGTTCGAGGAGGCGGGCAGCCCGTGGGACAAGGCGACCGCCGACAAGTTCGCGACGATCCTGCTGTCGACCGGTAACGAGACGGATCGCGCGGAGGCATATCGTCAGTTCCGCGGTCGTGACCCGGACATCAAGGCGCTGCTGGTCAAGCGCGGCTTCGCGAAGTGAGCGCGGCCGGAGACAGCGACAAGGGCGGCCGGCTGAAATCGATCCTGGGCGGATCGGCGGGCAATCTGGTCGAATGGTTCGACTGGTACGTGTATTCGGCATTCGGCCTGTATTTCGCGCCGGTGTTCTTCCCGAAGGGCGATCCGACCGCGCAGCTGCTGAACACCGCGGCGGTGTTCGCGGTCGGGTTCGTGATGCGGCCGATCGGCGCGTGGATCATGGGCATCTATGCCGACCGGCACGGGCGCAAGGCGGGGCT
This sequence comes from Sphingomonas longa, assembly GCF_016892685.1. NCBI lineage: Bacteria > Pseudomonadati > Pseudomonadota > Alphaproteobacteria > Sphingomonadales > Sphingomonadaceae > Sphingomonas > Sphingomonas longa. The sequence continues at coordinate 354,848 of NZ_JAFEMC010000001.1, read as the reverse complement.
GACGCTGTCGGTGACGTTGATGTGTGCGGGCGCGTTCCTGATCGCGGTGTGCCCGGGCTATGCGACGATCGGCTGGGGAGCACCGGCGCTGCTGGTGCTGGCGCGGCTGATGCAGGGCCTGTCGGTCGGCGGCGAATATGGCGCGAGCGCGGTGTACCTGTCCGAAATGGCGGGCAAGTCGCGGCGGGGGTTCTTCTCGTCGTTCCAGTATGTGACGCTGATCGCGGGGCAGTTGCTGGCGCTCGGTACGCTGTTGCTGTTGCAGGGCGTGCTGTCCGAGGCGGAGCTGGAGGCGTGGGGATGGCGCATCCCGTTCGCGATCGGTGGCCTGCTGGCGATCGTGGTATTTCGCATCCGTCGCGGTCTGGCCGAGACGCAGTCGTTCGAGAATGCGCGCGACAAGCCCAAGTCCAGTGGCTGGCTGTTGTTCAGGGAGCATCCGCGCGAGGCGGCGACGGTGCTGCTGCTGACCGCGGGCGGGACGCTCGCCTTCTATGCGTACACGACGTACATGCAGAAGTTCCTCGTCAATACGTCGGGCTTCAGCCGCGAGACGGCGACGGGGATCATGACGGCGGCGCTGGCGCTGTATGCACTGTTGCAGCCGGCGGCGGGGGCGCTGTCCGACCGGATCGGGCGCAAGCCGCTGATGATCGGGTTCGGGATCGCCGGGCTGATCGCGACGGTGCCGCTGTTCACCGCGCTGGAGACGGTGCGCAGTCCGCTGGCGGCGTGGGCGCTGGTGATGACGGCGCTGGTGATCGTCAGCGGCTATACGTCGATCAACGCGGTGGTGAAGGCGGAGCTGTTTCCGGCGCATGTCCGCGCGCTGGGTGTGGCGCTGCCCTATGCGTTGGCGAACACGATCTTCGGCGGCACCGCGGAATATGTCGCACTGTGGCTGAAGGGGGAGGGGGCGGAGCGCGCCTTCTACTGGTATGTCGCGGGGATGATCGGGGTGTCGCTGATCGTGTACTGGCGGATGAAGGACACCAGCAAACACAGCCAGATCATGGAGGATTGATCCGCGGGGGGTGACGCGCGGCGACGTGGACGCCTAAACGGGGGCGTGCCCGACCCGTCTCCGATCACCCCCACCGCGAAACGCTGGACGCCGTCGCGCTTTCGGGCGCTGCTGCGGTCACGGGGGCCGACGTCGGTGCGCTTCCGGCGGCGGATCGCGGTCATCGCCGGCGCGGTGGCGATCGGGATCGCGGCGGTGCTGTTCGCGCAGGCGTCGGACGCCGCGGGCGAAATGTTCGGCGGATTTGCGAAGCGATATCGTTGGGTACCGCTGCTGACGACCCCGCTGGGGTTCATGGCGCTCGTCTGGATCACGCGGCGCTGGGTGCCGCTGGCGCGCGGTTCCGGCATTCCGCAGGTGATGGCGGCGCGCAGCGACCCGGTGGCGGCGACCGGCGGGCTGATTGCCGTCCGTACCGTCGTCGGCAAGGCGCTGCTGACGCTGGGCGCGGTGCTGTGCGGCGCGAGCGTGGGACGCGAGGGACCCACGGTGCAGATCGCGGCGGCGGTGATGGGTTTGAGCCACCGGCTGATGCGGGTGACGCTGAAAAGCTCGGTGGTGATCGCCAGCGGTGCGGCGGGCGTCGCCGCCGCGTTCAACACGCCGCTGGCGGGGGTGCTGTTCGCGATCGAGGAACTCGCCGCCGCGTACGAGCAGCGGATGACGCTGATGGTGCTGTCGTCGATCGTCATCGCCGGCATGGTCGCGCAGAGCCTGGCGGGCGATTACGTGTACTTCGGCGCGATCGGCGCGCATCTGCCGACCGCGGGAGCGTTGATCGTGGTGCCGGTGGCGGGGATCGTCGGCGGACTGGCGGGGGGTGGCTTCTCGCGCGCGGTGCTGACGCTGGCGACGGGGCGGCACGGCATCACGCGGTGGAGCAAGGCGCGGCCGGTGCTGTTCGCGGGAGGCTGCGGCGGCGTCGTGGCTGTGCTGGGCGTGTTCACCGGGCTGACCTGGGGCACCGGATATGGCGCGGCGCGGGCGATGATCGTCGGGGCGGATGCGCCCCTGTGGTTCGGGCCGGCCAAGCTGCTCGCGACCCTCGCGACGGCGGTCGCCGGGCTGCCAGGCGGTATCTTCGCGCCGAGTCTGGGGGTCGGGGCAGGCGTCGGCAACCTGCTGCGCGCCGCGTTTCCGGGCGAGCCGGCGGCGGCGGTCGTGATCCTGGGGATGGTCGCCTATTTCACCGGGGTCGTTCGCGCGCCGCTGACCGCGGTCATCATCCTGTCCGAGACGACCGCCAGCCGTGGCCTGATGCTGCCGATGTTCGCCACGGCCTTCATCGCCGACTGGGCAAGCATGGGCGTCTGCCGCGAGAAGCTGTATCACGGGCTGTCCGCCACCTTCGCGACCAAACCGTCAGCGGCGGCTCCAGCCACTGCCAGCACCGGCCGCGTTTAACGACCGGCCCCAGCCGGCCATTCAACCGACCGTACGCTGTGGACGCCCCCGCTGCGATCGAGCTGGACGAAGACGTCGACGACCTTGCGGACATAGGCGGCGACATCGGCCCGATCGAGCTTGATCCCCGCTTCGAGAACCAGCAGCGCGAGTTGCTCGACCGCGAGGTCTGCGCTGTCGGCGTGGATGGTCGTGATCGAACCGGGATGGCCCGTGTTGACGGCCCGCAGGAAGGTGAACGCCTCCGCGCCGCGCAATTCTCCCAGCAGGATGCGGCTGGGGCGCATCCGAAGCGAGGCTTGCAGCAACGCCTCTGCACCGGCCGCGCTTTCGCCTTGGGTGCCGCGAACACCGATCAGGCCGACCATGTTGGGATGATCGAACACGACTTCGGGCGTGTCTTCGATCGCGATCAGGCGTTCGTCCGACGGGATTTCCCGGATCAGGGCGTTGGCGAACGTGGTCTTGCCCGTCGCGGTGCCGCCGGCGATCAGGATCGTCTTGCGCGCCTTGACCGCCGCGCCGAGAAAACCCGCGAAATCGCCCGCCGCGTACAAGCCTCGCAAGGCCGCATCGGCGGGGGCACTGCTGTGGCGCGTGGCGGCAAAGGCGCTCGATCGTCGATAATCCGCCAGTGTCATTGCGGCGCAGGCTTGTTTGCGGATCGCGATCGCCATGCCGCCGCGGGTGGCGGGCGGTGCGACGACCTGCATGCGTTCGCCGGCCGGCAGGGTGGCGGACAGGATCGGGTGTGCGCGGCTGATCCCCTGATGGGAAACGCGAGCGACCTGGCGGGCAAGATACCACAGGGCATCGTCGGTCAGGTCGGGCACGACGAAACGGCTGGTGGGCCGACCGAGCCGGTCCATCCAGACCTCTCCCGGCTGATTGACGTACAGGTCGGTGACATCGGGCAGGTCGAGCAATGGTCGCAGCGGTGCCAGGAACGCGTCGAGGTAATCGGGAGTCGGCGGCGGCGTTGGTGACGCCAGCGGCAACGGGGGTATGACGATCGGGACGTGAAGCGTCATCGCCAGCCCGGTACGTCGGAGAAGTCGAGATCGCGGGCCACGAACACTGCGACGGGCTTTCCGGCTGCGACGGTGATGCTGCGGCGGGCCTCCGGCGTGGGCAGGACCTGCCCCATGTTGCCGCCGATCGGTCCGACGATGACCGTGCTGCCGTTGGTACGTGATGCCAGATTGACGCCGACGTTGAGCGCCGACTGAAGCACGGCGGACGCGAAGCGTTGCAGGAAGTTGCTCTGGACGCGGCCGGGGATGCCGGCACCCCCCATCGCGTCCGCGGCGGGAGCGGCGATCAGGACGGCGACACCATCCGGCCGGATCAGCCGCGTCCAGGTGGCAAGGACGCGACGCTGGCCGCTTTGCACGTCGGCGCGATACTCGCCGATCAGTCGCGCGCCACGCGGGATCAGGATGCGCCGGCCATCGAAGCCGCGGACGTCTTCCGCCACCGTCGCACGGATCGCGCCGGGACGGGTCGAGTCGATTGCCGTTTCCAATGTCGCGGTGATGATCGTGCCCTCGATCACCAGGCTTGAACGGTTCGCGATCAACGCAGCCCGGATCGCGCGCGTGGTGCCGGCAGGGCCGTCGAGCGTCCCCGGTGCGCTGGCGGTCGCGCCACGGGGCGCTGCTGCATCACGATCGATGTCGATGACGAGCGGAGATGTTGTCGCGGGTTCGGTGCTGCCCGGCCCCGACGCGGCAGCGGGTCCGAACGGCTGTCCGGGGACATAGGGCGGGGGCGGCGTGTAGGGGGCTGGCGAGGCGCCGGCAGCAGGCGGATAGCCGCCAGCGGTCGACAGCGACGACCCCGTGCGCCCGTATCCGCCGCGATCGTCGCCGACGAAGAGATAGCGGGACCGGGGTATCGCCATCGGATCACGCGTAGCCGCTTCGTCCGCAGCGTCCCACCCGGGTGACGTCGCCGATCGTTCGGCACGGCGCGGCGGCACGCCGAAGTTCGATGTCCCGCTGGTTGCGAGCAATGGCTGATCGAGGGTGGGGCGGTCGATGTTGAGCATCACGAGCAGCAGCATCGTCGCGCAGGCGGCACCTGCGCCGATCGCCGTCGTCGACATCCCGCTGCGTGGCAGGCCGACGACGGGACGCGCATCGACCTCCGGCGGAGCAGGACGATCCGCGGTATCGCTCATGGCTTTGGTATCCGCCGCTGCGCCGCCGCCTGTGCGTCGCCGGCCACGAAGCGGTAGCGGGCGGCGATGCTCTGGATCACGGAGCAGCCGTCCTCCATGCGGCTGTCGGCGAGCCGTTCCCGTCCTGCATCGTCGCGCGAGAAGATCGCCGGAATCGCAGTTTTGGCGGGCCAGCAGATGCGCGTCGTCCGTCCGTCGTCGCCGATCGCCGCGGGGCGGATCGCGCGGGCACCGGATACCGTGTAGCGGCCCGACGTCAGCGGCGGAGCCGGGGTGCCCGAGCGGTCCGGTACATGGTCGAACCGCAGGACGAACGCCGTGGTGGGATCGCCCGCGCTGCTGGTAGACAGCAGGAAACTGTAATGGCGGCGATCGGTGACGACCTCCAGATTGGTCAATCCGCCGTCCTGAAGGGCGCGGACGAACAGATGGTCGCCGCGCTTGTTCGGCGTCACCTGCCAGCCGCCGGGATTGCCGATGGCGACGTTCTCGATCCGCTCGTCATCGGCAAAGACGACGGTGGCGACGAAGCCCGGCGCGATGCGGAGCGGCACGATGCGACCCTCGTCATAGGTTACGGTCTGAAGATGGGGATCGGCAGCCGGTGTCGGCACCACCATCGCCACCGCCTGCATCAAGGCGATTGGTAGCAGCCCCATCACATCACGTCTCCCTGTGCGGGGAGTTCGGGTGCCTCGGCATCACGGCGATAGGAGGTCACCTGGAAGCCGAGAGGGTTCAGGTACTGATCCTCGACCGCCATCGCGCCTTCGGCGAAGCGGAAGCCGATGACGCTGATCCAGGACCGCGAACCGGTGCCGATCCCGTCGCGACCACGGGTCGTCGCCTCGAACCGGACCAGCGCGTTGCGGGGGGACAGCAGCGATACGCTCTTGATCCGGATGTCGACGATCTGTCCGGGGCCGGGGCGCGCCGCCACCACGTCCGTGTTGCGGCTGTCCGTCGCGCGCAGATAACTCGCCCGGGCCGGGCCGAACGACCAGAGGGCGACCCTGCGATAGGCGTCGTTGGTGGTGGCGCGGTCAAATCCTTCGCGCGCGGCGACGTATTGGGCGAGCAGGCTGTTGAGCAACGCGCGGTCCGCACGGACGCGGCGCGGCGCGGCGGGATCGATGACCTGCGTATACCCGGTGGTGCGATCGACGAGCATCGCCACCGTTTCGGTGTGCTTGAGCGGCAGCAGCATCGCCAGCGCCAACGCTTCGAGGCCGGCGATCACCGCAATCCCACCGGCGGCGATCCAGGCGACCCGGCGAGAGCGGAGCAGGTCGCGCTGACGGTCCTGCGCCCAGGCGGTCGCCGTCTCGTAATATTCGGCCCGGTCGGTCGTCGGCGCGAACTCCTGTTGGATGGCGAGCGTAGCGTCGGCATGCTTCGATGTGCGGAAGCGGCCCCGGTACCGGCCAGGGCGAGCGGCGGCAGCGGAGCGCGGGACGGCACGCTGATCCGGCGCGATGCGGTCCCCGTGTGGCCCTGGTGGATCGTGACGGCGGCCGGGCTGCTGCGCCGCGCCGCCGCAGCGAGCGCGTTGGTGACGGACGCGGCATGCGAGCGCTGGAGCGAAGGAGGCGCGGCCGCATGCTGTGCCGGAGCGGCGATCACCGTCGTGGGCGGTGGTCCGAACGGCATGACGGCAGCCACGGGCGCACGGTCGTCGCCAGCCTTCGTCGGCGAGCGGCTCGGCGCGAGCGGTACGACGGCGGTCACGCGAGCCGCCGCGAACAGGATGCCACCGGACAGGAGCGCGAAGACGCCCAGCACCGCGGCGATCGCGATATAATCCGGCGTGCCGACGCCGGCTCGCGCGACGATGGGTTCCAGCGCCTCCAGCTCCAGCGGGATCGCGACGGCCAGTCCGGTCAGCGACAGCGCACCGCCAGCAACGGCGCGCAGCCAGTTGCGAAACAGGCCCAGCGTCGCATCGAACAGCAGCAGCGTCGCCGCCAGCGGGCCGAGCGCCAGCAGAAATGCCATCGTCAGGCGGACCGCGATCCAAGGCCCGGCGGATACGACGACGAGCGCGGTCGCGGCCGTGCGCTGCGCCGCGTCGCCCGTCATTGCGGGCGTCCGCATCGCCACCGCGTTACCGCCGCTTGCCAGACGTCCGCGTGTTTCCGGATCGAGGCGGATCGCCGTGTAGAGGCGGTCGAGGCGGCCGGGCAGATCGCCGGTGGCGAGGCCCGCCGCCCCGGTCAGACGGGAAGAAACTTCGAACGGCCCCTCGGTCGCAACGCGGTAGACGAGCGTGCCATAGGCCGCCGTGCTGCTCGCGAGCGCGATCGCCATGCCGATCCGCACGATCATCGACAGCCCGGCATCGAGATCGGGGACACGACCGACCAACAGGCGATAGCCTTGCAAAGCCACGGCGACGGTCAGAAGCCCGGTCAGGACCGCGGCGAACCAGCCGCCATCACCGATCGCCTGGTACCCGCCCGCACCGAGCGCGGCGGCGCGGCAGTCGGTCAGCGCCAGCAGGTCGCCGATCGGGGATTCCCCGCCGGAACCGGGCAGGCAGGCTGCGACGCTCATGCGGATGCCTCCGCCATGTCGGTCTTCAGCAGGCGCGGCATCCAGTCGACAGGATCGTCACCGACCTGCGCGCGCAAGGCGTCGAGCCGGCGTACGGTTGTCTCGCGGCCCGACAGGATCGTCAGCATCTCCGGCTCGTCGCCCAGATCGAGGCGGGCGACGACGCTATGGCGTCCATGCCGGATCAGGAAGGCGTGCGCCGATGCGGGCATCGACCGGACCAGTTCATGCTCGTGCCGGCTGAGGCCGAAGCCGTCGCAATAATCCTCCACCCGCGCCTTGGGATTGGGCATGAAAATCTGCGTGGCGGCCTGTTCCACGATCGCGGAGGCGATGCGGCTGGACAGCGCGTCTTCGGCGCTCTGCGTGGCGAAGCCGACGATGCCGTTGCGTTTGCGGATCGTCTTTTCCCAATCGCGGATCTGCGCCACGAAGGCATCGTCATCCAGCGCCTTCCAACCCTCGTCGACGACGATGATCGTGGGGGTGCCGTCCAGCCGCTCCTCGATCCGGTGGAACAGGTACATCATCGCCGGCGTCCGCGTGATCGGATCGTCGAGGATGTGAGTCATGTCGAAGCCGACGACCTCCGCGTCGATCGACACCGCATCGTCCGCATTGTCGAACAGCCATGCGTGCTGACCGCGTCCCCACCACGGTTGCAGACGCGTGTAGAGATCGTCGGCATCGGGCCGCGTCGATCCGCGCAGCAATTGGGCGAAGGCGCTCATCCGCCGATATTCCGGTGCCGCGGCCATGTTGATCTCGATCGCTTCGCGCAGCGTCGCGCTCTCCTCGGCGGACAGCGGCCGGTCGGGCGCGAGCAGGCGCGTCAGCCAGCCGAGCAGGAACCGGCGATTGACGGCACTGTCGGGTAAGGCCAGCGGCTTCAGGCCGGCGGGCTGCCCCGGCCGCAGGACGTCGTAGTGGCCGCCGATCGATCGCAAGAACAGTTCCGACCCGCGATCCTTGTCGAAATACGCAATGCGCGGGCGGTGCCGTCGTGCCTGCGCCAGCAGGAAGTTCAGCACCACCGTCTTGCCCGATCCCGAGGGACCGATGATCGTGAAGTTGCCGAGATCGCCGTCGTGAAAGTTGAAGTGATAGGGTCCCGCCGCCGTCGTCTCCAGGATCGCAACGGCATCGCCCCAGTGATTGTCGGTGGCGCGGCCGACCGGAAAATTATGCCAGCTCGCCAGGCTGGCGAAGTTGCGGCTCGACACCAGGCCGCGCCGCGCGATGTACGCGAAGTTGCCGGGCATCTGTGCCCAGAACGCCGCCTCCAGCCCGATATCTTCGCGCACGGCGATGATGCCGAGATCGGACAGCGCGGCCTGTATTTCAGCGCAGCCGGCGTCGACCTCGTGCGCGGACTCGCCGTTGACGGCGATCGTCAGGTGATGTTCGCCGAACGCCGCACGACCCGAGGCCACCGCATCGCGCGCCTGTTCCAGTTCGGCACGCAGTCCGATCGCCTCGTCGTCAGCGGCGCGCATCCGGCGTACCGACAGGTTGATGCGGCTGAGCGCACTGCCGCGCTCGGCGAAGGCGAAGCTTTGCGAGACGGTCATGTCGAACGGCAGCCGCATCAGGTCGTCGAGCATGCCGGGCGCGGTGCGGCCCGGATATTCCTTGATCGATACGATGCCGACGAACCGGCGCGGCATGCCGGCGGCGTCCGACAGCTCCGCCGTCCGGGCGCCGAAGCTGATCCGGCGATACGGTAGATATTCCCCGACATCGCCCTCCGGCAGGCGGACCGGACGGGCAGGGCCGTTGTAGAGCGCAGCGAGATATTCCAGCGGTTCCGAATACGACACGCCGTCGCGATCGTAGCTGGTGAGCAGATGCGGCCCGTACGCCCCCAGCGCCGCGATCAGGGCGTCACGCGCCGCGTTCAGGGCCTGCATCTCCGCCGCACGGTTCGCCCGCTGGCGATCCCGCCACCCGCCGAGCAGCGGCAGGCCGGCTCCTCCCAGCGGTCCGGCGGCGGCGGGACGGCAGACGATTGCGACGTAGAGTTCGTTGCCGAACAGCCGCCGCGATGCCAGCCTTTCCCGCCACCGATCGTCGACGAATTCGCTGAACACGTCGTCGAAGCGCCCGCCGAGCGACGACGGTGCGGGACGGCGAGGGATGTGGTGATAGAGAGCGAAGCGCGACGATCCGATCGCCTGCAGCATCGCGTCGCGCAGATCCTTGCGGTGATCGAGTTCGGCGCTGTCCGCCGTTTCGAACAGGAATCCGTCCAGCCGGACGACCTGCATCAGACGGCCGTCGCGCAGCAATATCGTATGATCGTCGATCTGCGCGACGTATGGCAGGCGACTGCCCGCCGACGTCTCGCGATCGGCCGCATCCTTGCGGCGGCTCAGGGGCGGTAGGAGTTGCAATGCCAGATCGCGAAATTGCGGTTGCGGGGCGTCCGGCGGATGCGGACCAGCCAGATGTCGATCAGGCGCGGCTCGCGCAGGCAGGCCAGCCACCCGGCACAATGCGCGGCGATGCCGATTGCGAGGACCCAGAACGACTTGATGAGCAGGAATAGCTCGGCGACGACGATGACGTTGCCGATGATGAAACCGTAAGGCACGCCGAGCACCATCTGCGGCCGCGTCAGCGCCTTGAACAGCATGTCGCTGCCGACCCCTTCCATCGCCTGTCGCTCCCCGGCCGGCCGCTCAGAGGCCGCTTTGCGCGGCGGTCTGGATGCCGCCGACGATGCTGGCGGCGCCGAACAGGATGAAGCAGCCGACGACGACGGTCACGCCGTAGCGCCAGTTCAGCCGTCCGGTGAGCATCAACAGGCCGACGACGGCGACCGCGATGATCGAAACCGTCGTGGCGACTGTGCCCAGCAGCGTCCCCTGCAACCACCGCACCGCACCCACGATCGCTCCCGACCCCTGCGGATCGGCGTCGTAATCCTGCGCCGCCACCGCGGTGGCTTGGACCAGCGCGGCGAGCGCGGTCGCGAGGTGAATGGGACGGAACGGCATCGGCTGACTTCCTTGCGACTGGCAGCCGGTTCCTAATCCAGGTTGCTGACGATATCGTTAACCGCGCGAGGGGAAATGGCGGATTCCTGCGGTTTATTGCCGTTGCAGCGACGGGAACTGCGTCAGCATTTCAAGGTCTTGGATCACCCGGGCCTTGTTGAGCGGCAGCGCGCGATAACGGCGGATCGTGCGACCGGCGCCGTTCAGCAGCACGACGTCGGTACTGTGCATCGACTCGGCGACCCTGCCGTTGGCCGTACCCACCGCATTGTAGATTCGCGCCAGCCGTATCATGCCGGCGGGATTCCCTGTCAGGAACGCCCACTCACCACCCCGGATACCGCGCGCCTCCGCATAGCGTCGCAGCGCTACGGGCGTGTCGTTCGCCGGATCGACGGTGATCGACACGATCCGGACCGATCGGCGTATCGAGGGCGGCATCGCCTTCAGTGTCGCCGCAAGTTCCGCCGTCTGCACGGGACACGTCGTGCCGCAGCCGGCAAAGATGAAGTTCAGCAGCACGGCCTTGCCAGCCAGTCGTGCCGGGGCGAACGCCCGGCCCGACTGGTCGACGAAACCGCCGAAGCGCGCCGCGGACGCAGCCGTGTCGGCAGGCATGCTCCAGCCGGGAGCCGTTGCGGCCAGCATCGTTCCCGTCAGCACGGCGAGCATCCAAGCCCCGACGGCAAGGCGGAGCTTGCCGCGATATCGTGCGACCGACATCAGTTGGCGGCGATCAGGCGCTGGCATGCCTTCACGGTGCCGGGCACCGGATCGCCGAATACGACATTCGTGCAGGCGGTCACGCCCTTCGCCACCAGCGTCGCCCAACGGGTGCCGGCGCCGTAGCGGATCATCGCCCCGGCAGGCAGGTCGCATTGACCGCCCTCGTTCCCGCAGGCGGCCCAGACGGCGGCGGGTGCGACGTCACACCGCTTCACCGTTCCCTTGACGGGGTCGCCGAAGACGCCGTTGGCGCACGCCACCGTGCCGGTGTTGGTCAGGACCGCGTAAAGGCCGTTGGCGCCGAACCGGATCGTCGCACCGGCCGGGGCGACGCAGCGTTCGCCCTCACCGGCGCACATCGTCCATGCCCCGGCGAGCAGCGGCGTACCGCCACCCGGCGTGGGCGTCGGCGTCGCTTCCGGCACAAACCGGTCGCAGCCCTTCACCACGCCGACGAGCGGATCGCCGAAGACCTCGTTGTTGCAGGCCGTTGCGCCGGTGACCGTCCGGACGACATAGGTGCCGTTGGCACCGTAGCGCAGCGTCGTGCTCGTCGGCACCGTGCAGGTCTGGCCTTCCCGCGCACACGCGCTCCACGACCCCGCCGGCAGGGGAGGGGTCGGACCGGGGCCCGGCGCCGGGGGCGGGTTCGGCACCTGTGCGGCGGGTGCGCGGGTCACGCCGGGGTTGAGCGGTACCATGATCTGGCAGGTCTTGCCGCGGTTCGGTGCCGGGTCGCCGAACGCGTTGACCGAACAGAGGATCGACGTGCTGTTCGCGCGCAGCGACCAGAGATCGCCGACTCCGTAGCGCATCGTCGATCCCGCCGGACCGTTGCAGGTGCCGCCTTCGCCCGCGCAGTTGCGCCATTCGTAGCTGGGCCCGTCGACCGTCGTGCCGCCGCCGGTCAGCGCGGCATTGGCGGCATTGGAGATCGACCCGACGGGGGCGCGGGGAACGCCCGGCGGTGCGGTGATCGCGCCGCCGATCGCAACGATGACACCTGTCGAGGGGACGCCGTCGGCATCGGCCGCGACGAGCATATAGTAGCCGGGCGGTGCGACGGAGGTCGAGGCAGGCGCCTGCACCGTCAGGACTGCGCCGGTTTGGAAATAGGTCGCAGGAATGTAGCGCTGCCCGCTGTCGAAGCTGTGCGTGTCCTGACCGAGGCGAACGAGCGATACGGACCGGATCGGGTTGGCGTTCGCCATTTCCACCTGCGCCGACTGTCCGTGGTTCAGCTTGGTGGTCTGGAGGCTGACGATCTGCGGACGCGGGGCGAGCTGCATGCGGCCGTTCACGCGCTGGAACAGATAAGGTGGATAGTAGATTTCCGAGTTGAGGTTGACGACCGGGCCGGGCACCCCGCCGCCGCTGGTCAGCACCGTGCCGTTGGTCAGCAACAACGACGACGAGTGATAGCCGCGATAAACGCCCGCCGCCGCGCCCAGCGTCCACGCATTGGTGTTCTTGTCCCAAAGTTCCACCGGTCGTGCGTCGCTCCAGCCGGCTTCGTCCCCCCAGAGCGAGCCGCCATTGACCATGACGGTGCCGGTCGGCAGCACGATCGCGTTCGCCCATTGGCGACCGTGGATCATCGGCGCCGCTTCACGCTGGACCGGTGCGGCTCCGTTGATGTCGATCACCGTTGCGGCGCTGCTGGAGTAGGTGGCGTCGCCGTTCTGTTGCCCATTGCCGCCAAGCTGCAGCACACGGCCGACGTCGAACATGACGGCGGTGGAGGTCGGACCGACATTCGGCAACTGGTTGGCGGGGATGCGGTCGTAGGTGTGCGCCCGCTTCAGCACGCCGGCGCGCGCGATGCTGCCGTTACCCTGCGGGTCCATCCACCATAATTGCTCGGTGGAAATGCCGAACACGCGACCGTTCGGTGCCTGCCAGACGTGCGGGTACCAGAAGCGTCCCTCCGCGCGGGAGAAGACCAGCGTGTCGGCAGCGCCGAACAGGCTGGCCCAGCCATTGGGGTTGTACACTTCGGGGACGAAGTTGTTCACGTCCTGATACGGATAGGAGCCACCGACGATCAACGGGCGGCCATCGTTCAACGTGACCATCGTCGCGTAGTAGCGATCATAGGCCATGTTGCGGCCGAGCCCGCGCAGCGACGATCCGGTCTGGTCGACGAGGACGCTGCCGCGGTCGTTGCCCTCCGAGAAGATGCCGCCGGCGATCAGCAACGATCCGTCGTCGAGAAAGGTGGCTGCCGAGCAGAAGCTGTCCACGTCCGCCACCCCGGTCAGGGTCAGATGGCTTTCGCGGCCGAAGCCGCGCGTGGGGTCCCAGATATCGTACACCCGTCCGCTCTGTGCCGCGGTGCCGTTGGGCGAGCCATAGGTCACGACCTTGCCGTTGGGCAGCAGCGCGGAATGGATGCCGATCAGCGGCCAATCCTTGACTCCCGACCACATGCCGTGGACGTCCGCGCCCTCTGGAATGGCGAGGTTCTGCATCGCCGGGTCCTGGACCTGCGCGACGACGACCGGAAATTGTTGAGCCGATGCGATCGCGGGCACGAGCATGGCCGACGCGGCGGTGGCGAACAGGAACCCGCGGCGGGCGGCGCGGCACCGGGGCGGGGGCGTGGTGGGGAGCATGGAGGAACGTTCCTTAGAGCGTGGGCGCGATGCAGGTCGAAGACCGGGTCGGGGCGGCCGTCGGCACCGGCACGAGCGAGTCGACGATGGCGATTTCCCGGATCAGTCGCTCACGATCGACGGGGTTGCCGGCGTAGCGCTGGCGCAGGGTGCCGGCGGCGTCGAACAACAAGACGACGTGAGATGGCTCCGTCGCACCGTCGGGCGCGATGTCGATACGTCGCATGATAGTCCGGGTGGCGAGCGGCGATGCGCCCACCATCGTCCACCGCGCCCGGTCGAGCTTCCATGTAGCCATCGTCCTGCGGAGGGCGGCCCGATCGCCGGCTCCGGCCGTAGCCACCGCGACGAACGCGACCGGATGGGTGAGCCCGGCGCCGCGTCGGCGTGCGATCTTGTCGAGGTCGATCATCCGCATCGCGCACGTCGTGTCGCAGGATGGCGGGACCAGCGTCATCACGACGGTCGTGCCGCCAAACCGGTCAGGAGAGACGACACGGCCGTTTTGGTCGGTCGGCCGGTCCGCGCCGCTTAGCGAAAATACCGCAGGCAGGCACGTATTTGGTTCCGGCGTATGGAGTTGCGACCATGCGGGGGTCGTGGGGAACAGCAAAGCCGTCGCAAGTGCCAGCAACCGACGATCGATATACACACCTGCTTTCTGCGTATTCATTTGCCAGCTCGCCCACATCCAATCGAAGTCAGGATGCAATGACGATCATAGCTATATCGGGAAAGGGACATTCATGGTTAAGATGTCCCGTTATGACATCCATTACTTACGTATATCGAGAAGGTGCTGAGCGCCAAGAGTGCCTGAGTTGCAGTTGGTCGTTAGAATTCAAGGCGGTACGTTTGCTATGTATATTCGTCGATATGCGCGATCCTCCATCGAGGACGGGGCCCGTTCCTTTGCAGCTTCGCCGAGCAACCCACCCTGTGCCAAAATGGGTCGACATTGATTACGCTCGGGAGTCGAACGCCAACCTAGCGGGTTGTCGGTCGGAAGCACGGAACAGGTCCTGACCGTCAGCGATACCGGATGACCGAGACTCAGTAGGCGAGTGTTCGCGCGGATGCATCCGTCGGGCCCAGCATCAGCCATCCTGACTCTCGTGGAGAGCCGCATCGCATTGCGTGTCAATAGGGACCTGTTCAGGACCCCCGAGCCCCGAGAGCGAGTATCCGGGGGCCGGTTACTTCCCCGTCGCGGCGCACACCGCATAAGCGAATGCGGGTAGGGTCAGGACGAGGCTGCCCGGCGCGCTGGCCCTGGCGGTGCAGGATCCCGCGAGCGTCGTAAAGGCGGAGGAGCCGACCTCCACCTGCACCGCCTGCGTGAGCGGCTGGGGGGAGGTGTTGAACGCCACCACCACTTCGCGGCCGGTGTCGGGATCGAAGCGCGACACGGCGAAGAAGCCGGGGCCGTCGCCACCCGCCCGTGTTACCTGTCGCCCGCGAGTAAGGGCAGGGGTGGCGACGCGCAGCTTCGCCAGTTCGGCGATCTGGCGATAGAGCGGCTGGCGCTGGTCGAAATTGGCGGTTGCGGTGGTCGCCTTCGACCCGATCAGCGTGTTGTCGTTGTAGGTCGCGACCTTGCTGGCGAACATATCCTCTCGCGCGTCCTGATCATTGCCGTCGCCGGCGAACCCCTGTTCGTCGCCATAATAGATCGTCGGCACTCCGCGCAGCGTCAGCAGCATCGCATTGCCCAGCATCGTGCGCTTCAGCACCTCGTCGTCGGATGCCTGCGGATTGCCGAGCCGGACCCAGCGACCGAACCGCCCCTGATCGTGGTTGCCGAGGAAGGTCGGCAGGATGTGCGCAGTCGCCTGTTCCTTCGCGTACAGCACGTCGCCCTCGAACAGGGCTGCGAGCACGCTGGTCGGCTTGTTCTCCGCCACCGTCTGCATCACCGCATTCTGGAACGCGAAGTCGAGGACGGCCGGATAGTCGGCGATCTTCGTCCAGCGCGCGAGATAGCCCGGCTCCATCCCGGCGGTGACTTCGCCGAAGATGTGGAAGTTGGGGATGCCGTTCGCCCTTGCGCGCGCCTGCATTGCGGGGACGAAGCTCTGCCAGAAGGCGGCGTTCACGTGCTTGGCGGTGTCGATACGGAAACCGTCGACGCCGAACCGGTCGATCCAGCCGCCGAAGATGTCGATCATACCGGCGATCACCTTCGGGTTCTCGGTCATCAGGTCGTCGAGGCCCGAGAAGTCGCCCGTGTCCGAACTCTCGTTGCGGAACAGCGTGTTGCCGCGGTTGTGATAAAGGGTGACGTCGTTCAGCCACGCCGGCACCTTCACCGTCCGCTCGGCGGCGGGAACATAGGGGGTGTAGGCGTAGGTGGGATCGGTGAGCCGGGCGAAGTTCTCCGGCGTCTGTACCGCGTCACCGGCGAAGCCGGCGTTGATGGCAGGTCCGCCGACGCCGCCGCGCCGCTGATAGGGATAGGTGGCGCGGTCGCGATAGGGGCATTCGCTGCCCTCGCCGCATTCGCGATACTGGATCACGTCGGCGGTGTGGTTGGCGATGATGTCCATATAGACCTTCATCCCGCGAGCGTGGGCGGCATCGGCCAGCGTCTTGAAGTCGGCGTTGGTGCCGAGGTGCGGATCGACCTGTGTGAAGTCGGTGATCCAATAGCCGTGGTAGCCGGCGGATTCCTGCCCCTTGGGACCCTGCACCGGCTTGTTCTTGAAGATCGGGCCAACCCAGAGCGCCGTCGCACCCAGCGACTGGATGTAGCCGAGCCGCTTCGTCAGCCCCTTCAGATCGCCGCCGTGGTAGAAGCCCTTGGCCGCCGGATCGAACCCGGTCTTGAGCCGGTCGCCGGTCAGGCCGCCGCGATCGTTGGCGGGATCGGCATTCTCGAACCGGTCGGGCAGCACGAAATAGATGACCTCGTCCTGCGGCAGGCGCTGGCGATAGTCCTGGGCGGCGACGGGGGTGGCCAGCAGCGTGGCGGCGAGAAGTGCGAGAGCCTTCATGGAAAGACCTTAACCAAAAAAGACCCGGCGCGCGGTTGCGCCGCTCGCCGGGTCCGGAGGTGCATCGGGGGTTGGACCCGATCCGCGGAGCTATAGTGGCTCAGAACTTGTAACTGAAGCCCGCAAGATAGCGGCGACCGTACTTTTGATAATCGATGACTTGATTACGAACGCCGCCATTGAGCGTGACGAACGGCTCGTCGGTCAAATTCTGGCCCTGAACATAGACGGATAGCCCGTTGAACATGCCGCCGCTGAAGTCGTAGCCGATCTGGGCGTCGACGATCAGCTCGTCCAGCGCGCGACGGCGCACGCGGTTGGCGGCGAAGCCCGACAGTTCGCCGACGAAGGTCGAGCGGTACCGCACGCTGCCGCGCATGTTCAGGCCCCACTTCTCGAAATAGGCGGTGCCATTGGCGACCCAACGCGAATAGCCCGGGATATCTTCCGCATTGCCGCCCGGCGTCGGGACGATCTTGGTCTTGGTGTAGGACCCGCCGCCCGTCACGCCGAAGCCGTCGAGGAACTTGACGATCTCGCCCAGTGGCAAGGTGCCGGCCAGCTCCGCGCCGTAGATGCTGCCGCCCTCTCCGTTGATCGGGATCGTGGCGAGACCGATCAGCGGGGTGTTGGCAGGTGCCGTCGTCGGCAAGGTGTAGCCGCTGTAGTTGAACGCGGTTTCCTGATTGTAGACGAAGCTTTTCAGGTCCTTGTAGAAACCCTGCGCCGCCAGATAGCCGCGGTTGCCGAAATACTTCTCGATCGTCACGTCGTACGAGTTGGAGCGGATCGGGCGGAGGTACGGATTGCCGCCGCTGCCGTTCAGGATCTGCTGGTTGGCGTCGAAGCCATAACCGAGCGCCACGCGCATGTCGTCCATCCTCGGCCGCTGCATCTGGCGGGCCGCCGCTGCGCGGATGACGATGTCGTTGGCAAGGCGCAGCGACAGGTTGATGCTGGGCAGCACGTCGAAATAGTCGTCGCCCCGCGTCACGTTGTTGAAGCCGACGCCGTTCGAGACGAGGCCCGACGACTTCTGCTCGGTATGCACGACCTGCACACCGGCATTGCCGGTCAGTTCCGCAGTGCCGACGGGCACGCGCAGGTCCGACTGGACATAGGCGGTCATCAGGTCCTCACGGACGCGGAACGCTTTGGTCGCGACATCCTGATTGAAGTTGGGCGTGGCGCCGAAGATGCCGTCCGCCAGCAACTCGCGCGGATCGTAGGACAGCATCGGCCCAAGACCCAGATACGACTGGTCGGTCGACTCTTTGATGTATTTGTCCGGAATCCGCTGCTGCAACGCACCGTTGGCGAGGCGCAGGATGAACTCGTTCGGGACCAGCGACTTCGAGTGGCGCGTGTAGTTCAGGCCGAAGCGCATCGCGCTAATCGGCGAGTCTATCTCCTTCTCGATCTCGGTCCGGTACTGGCGGATCGAGTCGGTGACCTCACGATCGTTGAGATACGCCGCCTGCGCGTTCGCGCCGCCCCAGCCGAGGGGGTCGGTCAGGAGGATCAGGTTGGGGTCGGAATAGTCGAGCGTGGGATCGAAGAACGTGCCCGAATTGCCACTGGTGAAGCCGATATTGTCGGTTGCGCCGAGTGCCTGACCATAGCCGGTGCCGCTATAGCTTTCGAAGCTCAGCTCGCGGCGGTTGGTCCGCGAATAGCTGACGTCGATCTGCGCGTTCCAGCCATCGTCGCCGGTGTATTTGGCGTTGTAGCCGAACGAGTACAGCTTCGCCTTGCGCTCGAACGCATCGTTACGGACCACGCCCTGCACGTTCTCGAACGTGCCCGAGGTGATGAGGCCGTTCGACACGGTCGAGTTGGTCTGTGTCGGGTTGAAGATCGTGCCCGATCCGCCGCCGAACGCCAGCGGCAGCTCGATGCCGCGCTTGATCTGGTCGTCCTTGAAGTCGGAGAAGAAGCCGTCGAACGTGGTGACCAGTTCCGGAATCGGCTTCCACTGCAACGTGCCCGAGATGCCGAGACGCTTCAACGTGGTGGAGGTGACGTAGGACTTGGACCCGCCGATCACCGACGTCTGCGCCGTGTCGCCGACGCGTGTACCGGTGGCATAGCCCCAGGCGTTGAATTCCTGGATTTGGTACGGCTCGTCGAGATACGATGCCGACAGCGCGACCCCGACCGTGTCGTTCGCGAACTGGTCGACGTACGTTGCCGTCGCGCGGTAGCCAAGATCCTTGGAGCCCGCGTTGAGCTTGCCGGCATCGGCATAGGTGCCGCGCGCGCCGACCGAGAACACCCGGCGACCATATTCCAGCGGCCGGATCGTGCGCAGATCGACGGTGCCCGACAGGCCCTGACCGATCAGGCCGGCATTGGCCGTCTTGTAGATCAGTACCTGATTGACGACTTCGGCGGGATATTGGTCATACTCGACCGCGCGATTGTCACCCGTCGAGGTCTGCTCGCGGCCGTTGAGCAGCGTGGTGGAGAAATCGGGGGCGAAGCCGCGGATCGAGATGGAGTTCGAACGGCCGGCGATCCGCTGCGACGTGACGCCGGGCAGGCGGGCGATCGACTCGGCGATCGAAGCGTCGGGCAGCTTGCCGATGTCTTCGGCCGACACCGACTCGATCACCTGATCGCGCGTCTTCTTCTCGGCGACGGCATTCTCGAGGCTGCGGCGGAAGCCGGTGACGACGATCTCCGCGTCCTCCTGAGTCCCACCCGCATCCTGCACCGTCTGCGCCGCGGCCTGTGCGACGGCTTCGTTCTGGGCCGGCGTTACGTCACCGGTAACGGCGGCGTTGGCGGCCTGCTGATCGGGCGCGCTGGCGGCTTCGTTCGGATTGGCGGCGGTGCTGGAACTGGATGCCGGGTCCGGCACCGCCGTGGTCTGCTGCGCCTGGGCGCTGCCGGTGCCGATCAGCAACAGTGCGGCACCGAGTGCGCCGGCACTGGCGGTCAGGTTCAGCGTCGCGCCGAACGAGAACGAGCGTGTAGAAGCCATCGTCGAAATCCTCCCCCTTGGTACCCGTGGCGTCTCTCGCGCCGTGGGCGAATGCATGGCGCCGCAATGGATTGCGCGTCGGATTTGCGAAAGGCTGCGGCATACGTATTCAACTTTTATGCAACCCGTTGTTGCGGTGCGGCCACAACCCACGTCATGCTACGATCAATTATGTGATAATTGAGGTGCGCACCGGTCGAGGACGTTGACCTCCGGGCCATTCTGCGCTGTTCTTTTCCGCGCGCGGTCGCCGTCGAGAGAGCGGACGTGGGGAGAGGGTGCCCTGAGTTTGTCCGGTCAACGCAAAGCCACTTCGTTTGATATCGCGCACTTGGCCGGGGTGTCGCAGCCGACCGTTTCGCGCGCGCTGCGGGGCAGTCCGACCGTCAGTTCCTCGACCCGCCAGCGGATCGAGGCGATCGCCAAGCAACTGAACTACACCGTGGACCGCGCGGCATCGAACCTGCGCTCCGGCACGACACGGACGATCGCGCTGCTGCTGTTCCGCGATCCGTCGCCGGACGATACGCTCATAAATCCGTTCTTCCTCGCGATGCTGGGGTCGATCATGAGCGCATGCGCGGAGCATGGCTATGATTTGCTCGTGTCGTTCCAGCAACTGTCGAGCGACTGGCACACCGATTACGAGGACAGCCACCGCGCCGACGGACTGATCCTGCTGGGGTACGGTGACTATGCGCAATATCATCAGCGCTTGGTGACGCTGGTCGGCCACGGGACGCACTTCGTGCGCTGGGGATCGGTGCAGCCGGGACAGCCGGGGCTGACGCTGGGGTGCGACAATATCGCGGGCGGGCTGGCGGCGTCGCGGCACCTGCTGGAACAGGGGCGGCGCCGGATCGCCTTTCTGGGCGACGCGACCGACCATTATCCGGAATTCCACGACCGGCATGCGGGTTATGCGCAGGCGTTGGCGGAGGCGGGCCTGAGCCCTGATCCGCGGCTTCAGATCGCGTCGATCTCCACCGAGGACGATGGGACGCGGGCGGCGCGGGAACTGCTGGCGCGGGGCTTGCCGTTCGACGGCATCGTCGCGGCGAGCGACCTGATCGCGCTCGCCGCGATGCGCGTGCTGGCGGAGGCGGGGTTGGCGGTGCCGCACGACATCGCCGTCGTCGGCTTCGACGACATTCCGGCGGCCAGTTTCGCCAATCCGCCACTGACGACCGTCGTGCAGGATGCCGCCGCGGCGGGCCGGCGACTGGTCGAACTGCTGCTCGCGCGTATCCGTGGGGAAGCGGCGGCGAGCATGATCCTGCCGACGCGGCTCGTCGTCCGAGGTTCCTCCGTGACCCGCAAGGATCGTGCATGACGACCGAAAAGCCGCGGCAGGGATTCGCGGGACTGTGGAACATCTCGTTCGGCTTCTTCGGCATCCAGATCGGCTTCGCGCTCCAGAACGCGAATATGAGCCGCATCTTCCAGTCGCTGGGCGAGAGCCTGGACAATCTCGCGGTGCTGTGGATCGCCGCGCCGCTGACCGGGCTGCTGGTGCAGCCGATCATCGGCCATTATTCCGACCGGACGTGGGGGCGGTTCGGGCGCCGGCGACCCTATTTCTTCGCGGGTGCGGTGCTGGCGGCGCTGGCGCTGATCGGGATGCCGAACGCACCGGGCCTGCTGGCGGCGGCGATGCTGCTGTGGATGCTCGACGCGTCGCTCAACATCGCGATGGAACCGTTCCGTGCCTTCGTCGGCGACATGCTGCGCAAGGATCAGCATACCGCCGGCTACGCGCTCCAGACCGCGTTCATTGGCGCGGGCGCGGTGGTCGGGTCGGCGACGCCGTATATCCTCGACCGGTTCGGGGTGCGCAATTTTCAGCCGGGCGGCGGTATTCCGGAAACGGTATTGTGGTCGTTCTACCTAGGTGGTGCGGCGCTGCTGGCGTCGGTGTTGTGGACCGTGCTGACCACGCGCGAATACAGTCCCGCCGAACTCGCGGCGTTCGAGGGGCATGAACTCGGCGCGCATGACGTGCCGCCGGTACCGCCTGCCTCCACGATCGGCGGCGTGGTCTGGATCGCCGCCGGGCTGGTGCTGGCGTCAATCGTCGCGGTGCTGCGGCTGGAGAAGGAGTTGTACCTGCTCGGCGGACTGGTCGCGTTCTACGGGATCGCGCGGCTCGCAGCGGGGGCGCTCTATGCGAGGGGCAGCCGCGACAATTTGTTGACCAACATCGTCGGCGATTTCTCCGGCATGCCACCGATCATGAAGCGGCTGGCGCTGACGCAGTTCTTCACCTGGTCGGCGTTGTTCATCATGTGGATCTATACGACGCCCGTTGTTGCCCAGTATGTCTATGGGTCGGCCGATCCCGCCAGCGAGGCGTATAATCAGGGCGGCAACTGGGTCGGGATCATGTTCGCCGCGTACAATTTCGTGGCGGCGATCGTGGCGGCGTTCCTGTTGCAGCCGGTCGCACGGCGGTTCGGCAAGGTTCGGACGCATGCCGCTGCGCTGGCGATCGGTGCGGCGTCGTTCCTGTCGTTCTTCGTGATCCGCACGCCGGCGATGTTGCTGCTGGCGGAGTTGGGGATCGGCATCGCGTGGGCGTCGATCCTGGCTATGCCCTACGCGATCTTGGCGTCCAGTCTGCCGCAGCGTAAGCTGGGCATCTATATGGGGTTGTTCAATGTATTCGTGGTCGTGCCGCAATTGCTGGTCGCGACGATCATGGGCACGATCATGAAGCACTTCTTCCCGACCGAGCCGATCTGGACGATGGCCTTCGCCGCCGCGGTGATGGCGCTGGCGGCGGTGTCGATGCTGCGCGTGCGCGAGGATGCGGTGGAGGGGTAGGGGCGTCCCTGCTCCCTCCCCTGACAGGGAGGGCTGGGGTGGAGCCTTGGGCGTGTCGCTGGTGGAAAGACCCTCCCCCAGCCCCTCCCGAGGAGAGCTAGCAAGAAGCTAGGTCACCCGTCGCGGCGCAGCAGCGTAACCCTCGCCTTGCCGTGAACGCGGGAAGCGTCGACGGTGAAGCCGGGTACGTCCAGTTCGTCCTGCTTGGCGGTTTCGACGCTGATCCATGTCGCGGGGCCGAACCAGCCGAGGCGGCCGAGCTTGTCGAGTGCCACCTGCGCCGCCCCGGTGCCATACGGTGGGTCCATCATCACGAGATCGAGCGGGGCGGGCGCGGGTCCGAGCGCGAGGGCGGAGGTCGCCCGCACGTCGGCGCGCACCCCGAGCTTCTCCAGATTGGCCTTGAGCGCGTCGATCGCCGGCCGGTCCTGCTCCACGAACAGGCACGACCCCGCGCCGCGCGACAGCGCCTCGATTCCGAGCGCGCCGGAGCCGGCGAACAGGTCCGCCACCGCCAGCCCTTCGAAGCTGCCGAGCCGGCTGGTGAGCATCGAGAACAGCGCCTCCCGCGTGCGATCGGCGGTCGGGCGGGTCGCGTCACCCTTGGGCGCGACGAGCGGACGCCCACGCCATTGTCCGGAAATCACCCGCATCAGCGCTTCCCTCCGCGTGGTGCGCAGCCCTTGGGGGCGCCCCCCTTCGGACCTCGGGGCGGATGTCCGCGACCGCCCGCCGGACCCTTGCCTCCGCCGCCACTGCGCGCCGGCGGCTTACCGCTGTCCGGGCGGCCGCGCGCTTCGCCGTCCTGACTCGCGCGGGGCGGATGACCGCGGCCACCGGCCGGGCCTTTCGAGGGACCGCGGGACCGCGACTGGTCGTCCGTCCGAGCACCGAACGAGCGGTTGCCGGGCGCAGGCCCGCGAGCGCGCGATTGATCGTCGGAACGGGTGGCGAAAGGCCGGCTTCCCGATGCTGCACGCGGCCGATCGTCCGACCGGTCGCGAGAGGCACGGGGATCGCTGTCGGTGCGGGAGCGCGTCGGCCGCTGGTCACCGTCGCCGCGCGAGCCGAACGGACGATTGCCGCTGCCGCCGCGCGACCGGTCGCCGGACCGCTCCTTGTCGGCGCGGGGATCGCTGTCCGATCGCGATCGTGTCGGGCGTTGTGCGGCGTCCGAACGGGAGGCAAACGGACGGCTGCCCGTCGCGTTGCGTGGCCTGTCGTCGGATCGATCACGGCCGGCGCGCGGATCGCTCTCGGCGCGCGAGCGGGGCGGGCGTGCTTCGTCGCCGCGGTAGCCGCCGCCGGTACGTGGCGCCGCGGCGTCGCCGCGGTCGCGCACGAAGCGGCCACTGCGCTCGCCGTCCGAAGCAGGACGCGGCGCGCGCACCTCGACGCCGTCACGCAGCGGCGGGCGGCCGCGGGTGCGTGGGGCATCGGGTTCGACGGCAGGGCGGCTGGGGCGCGTGCGGCTGCCCCACCCGGCAGCCGGCTTCGCGCCGCGGTCGACGCGCACCGGCTCCGGCCGCGGACGCTCGGTTTCGACCGAGCGGCTGGTCGCAGGCGTGGGGGGAGCGGACGGTGGCGCAACGACGCGTGCAGCGACCTCGACGATCGCCTGATCCTGACCCTTGCCGCGCTTCGAACCCTCCAGCGAGCGGCGGAAGGTGGCGATATCGGCCCCGCGCGCCTCACCGATCTCGTTCGGCTGCAACTCGCCGAGCACGAACGGGCCGTAGCGGGTGCGGATCAGGCGCGAAACCTGAAGCCCGAGATACTCCAGCACGCGACGGACCTCGCGGTTCTTGCCCTCGGTCAGCGTCAGTTCGATCCAGACGTTCGCGCCCGTTCGCCGCTCCAGATTGGCGTCGATCGAGCCGTAGCGCATACCCTCGATCTCGATCCCGTCGATCAACTCCTCCAGCCGCGCCTGCGTGATCTCTCCGTAAGCGCGGGCGCGATAAGTGCGCTCGACGCCCGTCGCGGGTAGCTCCAGCGTGCGCTTCAGCCCACCGTCCGTGGTCAGCAGCAACAGCCCCTCCGTCGCCAGATCGAGCCGGCCGACGGGCACCAGCCGTGGCAGGTCGGCGGGCAATCGGTCGTAGATCGTCAGGCGGCCGGCGGGATCCCACTCGGTGACGAGCAGCCCCGGTGGCTTGTGATACAGGAACAGCCGCGCCGGCTCCGGCGCTGCGACCGGCTTGCCGTCGACCGTGACGCCGGCCAGATCGGTCAGCACGGTGGCGGGTGTGTCGAGCACCTCGCCGTCCACCGCGACGCGACCCTCCTCGATCATCCGTTCCACCTCCCGGCGCGAAGCGATGCCGGCGCGGGCGAGCAGCTTGGCGATCCGGTCGCCTTCGGGACGATCGCTCTCGGGAGCAGCGTCTTGGGTCTTGTCGGTGGTCATCCGGCGGCGAATACTGCGGATTGCGCGTCTAGGCGAAAAATCTTTGCGTCCGTTGCGAATGAAGTGCGTTATGCGTCATGGGCGTAACGATCGGGCGGACGGGCGTGTTGTTCGGCAAGAAAAAACGGCGGATCGTCCGGCTCCTCGTCGTGGAGGATGAGCCCCTCGTCGCGTTCGACGCCGAGCATGTGCTGACCGATGCCGATTTCGAGATTGTTGCGACGGTGGACCGCGTCGCGGATGCCGTTGCGGTGCTGTCCGGCGGCGACGCTATCGATCTGGTGTTGGTCGACGTCAATCTGGCCGACGGCTCCGGCGTAGAGGTCGCGCGTGCCGCGCGTGCGCGCGGCGTGGCGGTGATGTTCGTCACTGGTGCTTGCCCGCCCGAGGCGGTCGAACTGGCCGCCGGGTGTCTGTCCAAACCCTATGGGCAACGCGATCTGATCGCGGCGATCGGCGCAATCGAGGCGGGGATGGCGGGCAAGCCGCCGAAGCGCCTGCCGCCCGGCTTCACGCTGTTCGCAACGGGATCGCCGGAAGCGGCGTGACGCTCGCGCGGGCCGCGGCTATGCTGTTGCCCGAATGAGCGAAGGGGCGGGAATGACGGAACGGACGGGCTGGCGGGACGGGGTGGCGCCGTATCTGGAGCGGCAGCCGCTGGCAGCGCTGGCGCTCGGGATCTCGTCGGGCTTTCCGTACGCGATGATCGGCGCGACGCTGACCACGCGGCTGGCGCAGGACGGGATCGACAAGAAGACCGTTACCGCGTTCAGCCTCGCCTTCCTCGTCTACAATCTCAAATGGCTATGGGCGTGGGTGGTCGACGGCGTCCGGCTGCCGGTATTGGGCCGATTGGGTCAACGCGTGTCGTGGCTGATCCTGGCGGGCGTGCTGGTGATCGCGGCGGTCGTCAATCTGGCGCTGGTCGATCCGGCGGCCAGCATCGGCGCAGCGGCGACCGCGGCCATTCTGGTGGGCGCGGCCGGCGCGACATTCGACATCGTCATCGACGCGTACCGGATCGAAGTGCTGGAGCCGCGCCAGCTCGGCGTCGGATCGGGCATGAGCCAATATGGCTGGCGGATTGGATCGGCGGGTGCAGGTGCGCTGGCGCTGGTCGTGGCGGAGCGGGCCGGGTGGAGCGCGGGGTACCTCGCCTGCGCCATCTTCGCCTTGCCGGCGATGCTGGCGGGGCTGCTGCTCGGTGAGCCGCCGCGGCGGCGCGAGCCGGTCGAGCGGCGCGGCTTCGCCGAGGGGCTGAAGGCGATCTGGGGCCCGTTCGTGCAGTTCTTCGCGCGCGAGGGGGCGGTGCTCGTGCTGCTCTTCATCCTGATCCACAAGGTGGGCGACACGCTGGCGAACCTGACGCTGCGGCTGCTGTTCGACGAGCTTGGCTTCACCGGCGACGAGATCGCGTTCTACGACGTGGGCGTCGGGTTCATCGCCTATCTGGTCGGGATATTCGTCGGCGGCGTGCTATATGCGAAGATGGGCATGAAGCGCTCGGTGCTGCTCGCGCTCGTGCTGATGGCAGTGTCCAACCTGTCGTTCGCGGCGCTGGCGGCGGCAGGTCACAGCAACTGGGGCATGGCGGGCGCGATCGGGTTCGAGAACGCGGCGAGCGGGTTCGGCGGAGTCGTCGTGATCGCGTACTTCTCCGCACTGTGCGACCTGCGCTTCACCGCCGCGCAGTTCGCGCTGATCTCGGCGGCGGCAAGCATCGTCGGCCGGATCGTGACAGGCACGACCGCCGGCGCGCTGATCGAGCGGTTCGGCTATGTCGATTTCTATCTGCTGACGACGGCGCTCGCGCTGCCGGGGGTCGCGCTGTTCTGGTGGATGAGCCGCAACGGTCTGGTCGATCGGTCGATCGGCAGCGCAGGCGTCGCCGGAGAGGGTGACGCGCGGGCGGATTGACGGGTCAGGCCGCGATCGGGCGGCCGGCATCGGCGAAGGCGGCGGTGACCGCGGCGGCCGCCATCAGCGGACCCTCGACCCGGCGGATGCCGAGCAGGTCGCTCATCAGGAACTGCGCCTGCATCGGCTCCACCTCGATCCGGTGCAGGATCGACAGCAACGCCGCCTCTGCGGAGGTCATGCGCGCGCAACAGCAGGGGGCGATGGCGATCGTGCCGCCGGCATGAGCAGCGAGGTCCGCCATCAGCGCCCGCAAGAGCATCAACGGACGACGGAAATCCTGCCCGAAGGACGTGAAGATGCCGTGCGCCGCGCACGCATCGTGCAGGCCGTGTGCCCCCATCCTGCGGATCGCGAACAGCGCGAGCCGCGCATTCTGGCAGTGTGGCAGGGTGTGGGGCAGGAGGGCGAGGGTGTCGGTCATGGCGTTGCTCCGCAGCTATACCGGCAACGTCTTCGATCCGTTATTGCAAGTCAATAGCAACTAGGCGGGTGGTTCATCGTTGGCGGCGAGCGCCTCTCCGGCAAGGTAGAGCGAGCCCGCGATCAGGACGGGGGCGGGGTCGCGGACAAGGTCCAGCGCTTGCTCCAGCGAGTGCGCAGTCGTGGCGGCGGGGCCGAACTGCCCGGCGATATCAGCCAATGATTGGGGGGCGTGATGCGCGTGGCCGGAAACCGGCACCGCAATGACGCGCGCAATAGAGGACGACAGGAGGCGCAGCACGCCCGCAGCATCCTTGTTCGCGAGCATGCCCAGCACCAGCGTCACCGGCCGACCCTGCGCGATCGTTCGCAGCGCGCGGGCGACCGGCGCGGCGGCAGAGGGGTTGTGGGCGCCGTCGATCCACAATTCCGATGCGGGGGGCAGGCGATCGGTGAGCGGCCCCGGCGACAGGCGCTGCATGCGTGCCGGCCACTGCGCCCAGTCCGCCGCGGCGCGATAGGCGGCTTCCGGGATGTGCAGCGCGCCTTGGTGCCGCAGCATGGCGATCGCCAGTGCAAGGTTGCGCGACTGGTGGGCACCGACCAGCTGCGGCCGGTTGGTGACGACGGAGAAGCCGTCGTCGCTGTACCGCATCGTCGAGCGGGCGGTGTCGCTGTTCCACTCACGTCCGCGTGCAATCACGGGCGCGCCGGTCTGCGCCGCTACCGCCGCGATGCGGTCGCGCAGGGGGCGGGCGTAATCCATCGTCACGAGTGGCACGCCGGGCTTGGCGATGCCGGCTTTTTCGGCCGCGATACCGGTGGCGGAGGTGCCGAGGAACGCCTCATGATCCATCCCGAGCGCGGCGATGCCGGTGACCGCGGGTGCGGCGACGACGTTGGTCGCATCCAGCCGGCCGCCCAACCCGACCTCGACGATCGTCGCGGCCGCGGGCGTGCGGGCGAAGGCGAGGAACGCGGCGGCGGTCGTGACCTCGAAGAAGCTCGGGCGGATGCCGTCCGCGACGTCCAGCACTTCCGCCAGTAATGCCGCAAGGTGATCGTCCGCGATCAGGTGCCCGGCGATGCGGATACGTTCGTTGAAGCGCACGAGGTGCGGGCTGCTGAAGACGTGAACCGAATGCCCGGCCGCCTCGATCGCGGCGCGCAGAAAGGCGCAGGTCGAACCCTTGCCGTTGGTGCCGGCAACGTGGAACACCGGCGGTAGCGACAGGTGGGGATCGCCGAGCCGTGACAGCAGCGCCGCAATACGCTCCAAACCCAGGATGTCGGCACCCGGCGAGAGCGTCGCGAGGCGGTCGAGTTGCGCCTGAACGGCGGCGTGGGTGGACGTTGCGTGATCGGGCATGATTTCAGCCTTCAGCATCCAGCCCGGCGAACGCCGGGGTTCTGTAGCGATCGAGCGATGATGCGCGGCATGGCGTCATCACGACGATCTCGGCAACTGGGCCCCGGCCTTTGCCGGGGTGGACGTGTTGTGCCTTAAGCCGCCGCCGCGCGGTGGCCGCAGAGGTAGCCGATCACCTGCGCCAGCCGCTCGCGCAGGTCCTTGCGGTGGACGACCATGTCCAGCATGCCGTGATCCAGCAGATATTCCGCGCGCTGGAACCCCTCGGGCAGCTTTTCGCGGATCGTGCTCTCGATCACGCGCTGGCCGGCGAAGCCGATCAGGGCATTGGGTTCGGCGATCTGGATGTCGCCCAGCATGGCGTAGCTGGCGGTGACGCCGCCCGTCGTCGGGTCGGTCAGCACCACGATATACGGCAGGCCGGCATCGTGCAGCATCTGGATCGCAACGGTGCTGCGCGGCATCTGCATCAGCGACAGGATGCCCTCCTGCATCCGTGCGCCGCCCGCGGCGGTAAAGATCAGATAGGGCGACTTGTCGGCGATCGCGGCCTCGACGCCGCGTACGAACGCCTCACCCACGGCGAGGCCCATCGACCCGCCCATGAACGCGAAATTCTGCACGCCCATGACGACGCGGTGGCCGAGGATCGTGCCGCGCGCATTCAACAGCGCGTCCGGCTCCGCCGTGGCGGTGCGGGCGGCGCGGATGCGATCGGTGTACTTCTTCGAATCGCGAAACTTCAGCGGGTCCTCAGGCACCTTCGGCGCGGGCAGTTCGGCGTAGCTGCCCTCGTCCAGGATATGCTCGAAGCGGATCTTCGGGCCGATCCGCTCATGATGCTCGCATCGCGGGCAGACGTAGAGGTTCTCCTCCAGCTCCTTGGTGAAGACCATCTGGCCGCACCCCTTGCACTTGTGCCAGAGATTCTCCTCGGCCTGCTCCTTGCGGGGACCGAAGGCGAGGGCGTTGCGGACGCTGTTGAGCCAACTCATGCTGCGACTACCTTGCGGGCCGACGCGACGGCATCGGCGAGCGAACGGACATAGGTGGTGACGGGGCCGGGCGCATCGGCCCCGTGGGCGGCGACGATCTCGACTATGGCGGAGCCGACGACGACGCCGTCCGCCACGCGGGCGATGGCGGCGGCCTGATCGGGGGTGCGGACGCCGAAGCCGACCGCCACGGGCAGGTCGGTGGCGTCCATCAGCCGCGCGACGGCGTCCTCGATCGAGGATTGCTGCGCCTGCTGAAGCCCGGTGATGCCGGCGACGGACACGTAATAGAGGAACCCGCCCGCGCCATCGAGGACGGCGGGCAGGCGTGCGGCGTCGGTGGTCGGCGTCGCGAGTCGGATCGGGGCGATCCCGGCCGCGCGCAATGCCGGTCCGAGCGCGTCGTCCTCCTCGGGCGGAATGTCGACGCAGATCACGCCGTCTACCCCCGAATCCGCGGCGGCACGCGCGAAGGCGGCGCTGCCGTGGCGGAGCATCGGGTTGGCGTAACCCATCAGGACGAGCGGTACGTTCGGGTGACGCGAGCGAAAGCCGGCCGCGATCGACAGGATGTCGGTCGTGCGCGTGCCGGCTGCGAGGCTGCGGATATTGGCGTTCTGGATCGCCGGGCCGTCCGCCATCGGATCGGTGAAGGGCATGCCCAGTTCGATCACGTCCGCCCCACCCGCGACCAGTGCGTCGAGGATCGCCGGCGTCGCGGCGGGCGTCGGGTCGCCGGCGGTGACGAAGCAGACGAGCGCGGCGTGATCCTGCGCGAAGGCGGCGGCGAGGCGGGTGGTCATATCGCCACACCCAGCGCCGATGCGACGGTGAAAATGTCCTTGTCGCCGCGCCCGCACAGATTGGCGAGGATCACCTGATCGTCGCGCATCGTCTTGGCGCGGCGGGTGACCGCGGCGATGGCGTGGGCCGGCTCCAGTGCGGGGATGATCCCCTCCGTCCGGCACAACAGCTGGAACGCATCGAGCGCGTCCTGGTCGGTCGCGCTGTCATACTCGACGCGGCCGATGTCGCGCAGCCACGCATGTTCCGGCCCGATGCCGGGATAGTCGAGGCCCGCGGAGATCGAATGTCCCTCCGCGATCTGGCCGTCCTCGTCCTGCAACAGATAGGTCTTGTTGCCGTGTAGCACGCCGGGGAAACCGCCCGCGAGCGAAGCGGCATGCTCGCGGTCGAGACCGTGGCCCGCCGCCTCCACGCCGAGCATCGCGACCTCGGCATCGTCGAGGAACGGGTGGAACAGGCCAATCGCGTTCGATCCGCCGCCGATCGCTGCGACGAGCATGTCGGGCAGGCGACCGGTACGGGCCAGCATCTGCGCGCGCGCCTCGCGACCGATCACGCTTTGGAAGTCACGGACCATTTCCGGATAGGGATGCGGGCCGGCGGCGGTGCCGATGATGTAGAACGTGTCGTGGACGTTCGCGACCCAATCGCGCAGGCCCTCGTTCATCGCGTCCGACAGCGTTTTCGCGCCGCTTTCGACCGGGCGGACCTCCGCACCGAGCAGCTTCATGCGGAACACATTGGGCTGCTGCCGCTCGATATCCCGCGCGCCCATGTAGATGACGCAGGGCAGGCCGAAGCGCGCGCAGACCGCGGCGGTGGCGACGCCGTGCTGGCCCGCACCCGTCTCCGCGATGATCCGCGTCTTGCCCATGCGGATCGCCAGCAGGATCTGGCCGATGCAGTTGTTGATCTTGTGCGCGCCGGTGTGATTCAGCTCGTCCCGCTTGAACCATACCTGCGCGCCCATGCCGGGCTCCGCGCCCTCGCGCAGCGCCGCCGACAGGCGTTCGGCGTGATAGAGCGGACTGGGCCGGCCAACATAATGTTCGAGCAAATCCTCGAACTCGGCCTTGAACGCCGGATCGGCCTTGGCCGCCCGGTACTCGCGGTCAAGGTCGAGGATGAGCGGCATCAGCGTTTCGGCAACGAACCGGCCGCCGAACTGACCGAAATGGCCGCGCTCGTCGGGCTGGGTGCGGAAGGAATTGGGGACGTTCATGATCGCGCCGCTTTAAGGAAGGCGGCGATCTTGTCCACATCCTTGACCCCTGGCGCGGTTTCCACGCCTGATGAGACGTCGACCAGCGGCGCACCGGTGCGGGCGATCGCCTCCGCGACATTGCCCGCGTCGAGCCCGCCGGACAGCGCCCACGGTAAAGGGTGGGCGAATCCGTCGAGCAGGCTCCAGTCGAAGCGGAGACCCATCCCGCCCGGCAACGCCGCGCCGGGCGGCGTCTTGGCGTCGTAAAGGATCCGGTCGGCGGCACCCGTGAAGGTCCGTGCGACATCGAGGTCGCCGCGCGCCTTCACCGCCACCGCGGTCCAGGTTTCCAGCCCGAAGCGCGCGCGGATCGCAGCGGCGCGGGCGGGGGCGACCTTGTGCAGTTGCAGGACGGTCAGCGCCGCGACGGCGACCGCCTGTTCCAGCAGTCCGTCATCGGGGTCGACGAAGACGCCGACCTTCGCGACGTGATCCGGCACGCGCGCCGTCAGTGCGGGTGCGGCGTCGAAGTCGAGATTGCGGGGTGAGGGGGCGAAGAACACGAAGCCGACATGGCTCGCGCCGCCGCCGAGCGCGGCATCGAGCGTCGCGGCCGTGGTCAGGCCGCAGATCTTGGCGGGCATGGCGTCGTGTCTCCGATCCGGTTCGCGCGCCACGCCCGGACGATGCTGCGACCACCCCAAAGCAGCGCGGCGAGCGCTGCCGTCAGGGCGATGAGCGAACTCAGGAACAGGGCGGCGTCGGCGCTCGTATAGCAGCGATCGACGCGCTTGTAATGGACCAGCGGGAACGGGCGGACAGTGAGTTCCAGATCACCGGTTGCGAGCGACCGAACGAAGCCGTCGCGCTGCAGGTGGTCGATGACAACGGCGCTGGTCCGCGTGAACGGCAGACAGTCGGACAGGGTGGGACTTGCCGCCGACCAGCCATCCGTGAGCAGGAACGACGGGCTCTCGGCCGATCGACCCGGCGGAAACACCAGAAAGCCGGCGACGAACAGCCACACCACGCTGAGCAGCACGGATCGGCGCGGCCACCGGCGGAGCCACACCGGTCGCGTCACAAGGTGCCGGCGATGGCCCGTGCGGCGGCGTCGGGGTCCTCGGCCTGCGTGATCGGGCGACCGACGACGATGATCGACGCGCCGCCGTCGACGGCGGCGCGCGGCGTGACGACGCGCTTCTGGTCGCCGACGGGTCCGTCCGCGAGACGGACGCCCGGAACGACGAAATAGCCCTTCGGCCATGCCGCCTTCGCCGCCGCGACCTCCGCGCCGGAGCAGACGATACCGTCGACCCCGGCCTCGGCGGCCAGCGCGGCGAGGCGGACGACCTGATCGTGGGCGCTGCCGGAGACGCCGGTCGCCGCAAGGTCGCTGGCATCGAGGCTGGTCAGCATCGTCACCGCGACGACCTTCGTACCGAGCGGCGCGGCGGCTTTCGCATCCTCCAGCATCGCGCGACCGCCGCTGGCGTGGACGGTGAGGATCGCCGGTTCGAGCGGGGACAGCGCCTGCACCGCCTTGGCGACGGTATTGGGGATGTCGTGGAGCTTCAGGTCCAGGAAGATCGGCAGCCCGATCGTCGCCATCTCGCGCACGCCAGGCTGGCCGTGGGCGGCGAAGAATTCGAGGCCCAGCTTCAGGCCGCCGACATGGTTGCGGACCTTGGTGGCGATGGCTTTGGCGCGGGCGAGGTCGGGCGTATCGATCGCGACGTAGATGCGGTTGCTCACTTCAGGTTCGGCTCCGGTG
This sequence comes from Sphingomonas longa, assembly GCF_016892685.1. Lineage (NCBI taxonomy): Bacteria > Pseudomonadati > Pseudomonadota > Alphaproteobacteria > Sphingomonadales > Sphingomonadaceae > Sphingomonas > Sphingomonas longa. The sequence continues at coordinate 321,644 of NZ_JAFEMC010000001.1, read as the reverse complement.
CGATCGGCGCATAGCTGGCGTCGGGAACGAGTGGCTGGACTGCCATCGTCGGGGCCACCGGCACGGACATCTGCGCGGGAATCTGGGCGGCGCGCGTTTCGGCAAGCAACCGCTCGCACGTGGTCAGCCGCTGCTTCAAGCGCCAGCGTCGCGCCGCCTGCCACCCGAACGTCGGCAGCAGGCCGATCAGGAAGGTGACGAGCAGCAGGAACGGCAGGTTCACCTCCGCGACGAGGTCGCCGGGCAGATGGATCGGAACCGACGTCCAGTTCCCGATCGTGAACAGCGCAGCCAGAAAGGCGAGGAGGCACCAGAAGAGGATCTTCAGGAACTGCATTCTCGTCTCCGTTCGCCCATGCGGGTCGCAAGGCTACAGGCGAAGGCACGGCTTGACCAGCCTTCGTGCCGGTTCGTCGCAGTATGGTGGCGGGGACCGGGCTGCCGCCTGTCCTTGTTGAACTATGGGAGTGGCCCGTACTTCGACTTCGCTCAACACAAACGGAGTTTGGGGATTGGGTCCTTCCTACCTCGTTCAGCCTGAGCGCAGTCGAAGGCCATGCCCGGCGGCCCGACCACGACCATGCTCAGGACGAACGGACAAGACTTACCCCACTTCTCGCCGCAACGAGGCGATCAGCGCGCTCACCGCCAACAAGCGTGGCTCTTCCTCGTCGAGGATCGCCACGAATGCGGCGCGCTTGATCGCGGCGATGCGGCCGGCGCGGAGGCGGACGGAGCGGGGGAGGGTGGAGACGACGATGTCGATCATCCGTTCCGCGCCATGCAAACGGCCCCACAGGTAATCGTTCTCGCGGTATGCGCGGCTGAAGAATGCGCCGAAGCTGTTGAACTGAATACCCTTCAACGTCGCCTCCGCGCCGCCGGTGCGGATCGACGGCGCATCCTCCGGCGCGATGCGGTCGACGCGGATCGTATCGAACTCGTCGAGACCCTCGCCCTGCAACAGCGGCAGCGTGGCGGTGTCGTAGAAGGGGAAGCCGAGATAGGCGAGCAGCATGGTCCGGCGCGCATCGCGGTCGAGCGGCGTCAGCGCCTCGGCGAGCCGCGCGTCGGTGTCCGCGTCCAGCGCGGGCAGATCGAGCGTGGTGGCGAGCGCATCGAGCAGCGGCCCGGCGTCGCCGCGCAACCCGCGCGCCATACCGCGCAAGCCGGCGAAGGCGTCGGCGCGTTGCCGGTCGAGATAGGCCGATAGCGACAGGTAAATGGCTTTGCGGAGGTCGCCGAGATGCTCGACGTCGCGCTCCTCCAGCTCACCCAGTCGCCGGGCGAGGAGGCGCAGGCGGCGAATGCGGAAGCCGGTGTCGAATACTCTCAGGAAGGTGATCGCCTGTGGGTCCGACGGATCGCCGCCGGCACGCAACGCTGCCTCCCCCGCGATCGTCTGGCGAATGCGGCGGCGGCGCTCGGGCGCCTGTTCGCCCGCGATGCTGTGGGTCAGCACCGCCAGCGCGTCGATCACCGCCGCCTGTTTGGCGTGGCCGTAGGCGGCATAGGCGAAGCCCGCCTGCGCTGCCGCCGCCGCCTGTGACCGCGCGCGCCATGCCGCCAATCGTCGCGCGCTCGGCCGGTTGAGGAACAGGGTGCGCCCGAACAGCGCCTCCACCTCCGCCTCCACGCGCGGTCGGATCGCCGCGACGAGGCCGAGCATCTGTTCGATGCGCGCTGACCTTTCCGCCAGCGCTTCGAGATTGTCGCGGATCGGCTGCTGGCGCGGCAGTTCGCTCGACGCGCCGATGATCGTCTGGAAGAAGCCGGGCGTGCCGTCGCGTCCTCCGAGCCGGAATTTGGGTCCGGGCGAAGGGTCGATATAGACGAAGCGGCGGTCGACCTGCCGTCGCGCCGGACGTTGTCGAAGGGCGGCGATCGCCGGCTGGAACGGCGCATTGGCGAGCACCGAGCCGTCGATCAGCACCGCCTTGTCCGCGGCGTTGGCGGCGGCCTGTCGCGGCAACACGCGGCGCAGGAAGGCGCGGCGGCCCGGCCAAGCCGCCGACCGCGCCTTCAGCACACGGTCTAGTTCGCCGACCTGAAACGGCGGAAACGCGCCGGGGAAGCTGGACGTGGCACGCGCGGCAAAGGCCAGCTCGGGGATCGCCGCCAACGTGTCGGTCGCGTGGCCCTCGTCGGAAAACGATACGACCAGACGGTGCTCGGTTTCCACCACCTCCGGCGGGGAGTTCAGGCGCAACCGCTCGGGGTGGCCGGCGAAATCGGTGACGGTGACGAACAGGTCGAGCGGCTGACCGTCGGGCAACAATCGCGGCCCGCGTTCCGATGCCGCCATGGCGTCGAACGCGTCGAGCAGCAATCCGGTGAACGTCTCGCCCCCGAACGGCGGCTCGAACCAGCGCGAACGGACGAAGTGCGACAGCTTCGCGCGTACCTCGTCGCGGGTCGCCGCATCGGCATGCTCCTCCAGCGCCTCCGCGCTGCGCCCGGCCGCCATCCACGCGAGCGGCAGCGCCCACAGTTTCGACAGGCGATGCGCGGGCGCGGCGGCGGGGTCGATCAGCGCCTCGACATCGGCGGAGGTCAGCCAAAGGTCGGTCAGCGGATCGAGCGACTGGCCGGTGGCGATCGCCTGACCCAGGAAGATGCCGTTGATCCCGCCCGCACTCGCTCCCGCGACGATGTCCGCCAGCACCCGCAGCCTTATGCCGCCGCGCGTCTCGATCTCTTCCAGCAGCGCGTGATACACCGCGTCGGTGCCTTGGGCCGGCGGCATGCCGTCATGCCAGGCGCGGCTGGCTCGGGCGAGCCGCCACACCTCCTTGGTGATGCCGTGCATATACACCGCCAGGCTGATCCCGCCGTAGCAGACGAGCGCGAGGCGGAGTTCCTTTTCCCGCATCAGCTGCGCTCGATCACCGCCCAGATCGGCAGGTGATCGGACGCCTTGCGCGCCGCCGCGCTGGCGTGGACGCCGCAGTCTTGGATGGTCAGGTCTCGCGACACCATGATGCGATCGAGCCGGGCGATCGGCGCCCGGGCGTGAAAGGACGGGCCGGTTTCCGCCATCGCGAAGTCGCGGCCGAAGTCGCGCAGGCACCCTGACGCTGCCGACCAGTCGTTCAGGTCGCCCATCATCACCGTCGGGCGACGTTCCGGCCGATGCGCGACATGCGCCAGGATCGCCGCCGCCTGCTTGCGCCGCCACAGCCCGGACAGGTCGAGATGCATGCCGACGACGCACACCGAGCCGCCTTCGACATCGACCTCCGCCGACACCGCGCCGCGTGGTTCCAGCGCCGGCAGGTGGATCGCGTCGCACCCCACGATCGTCGCCGATTTCCGTACCAGCAGCGCATTGCCATGCCAGCCCAAGCTCGCGGCACGCTTGCCGACCGCGACCGGTTGCCAGTCGCTATGCTCGGCCAGCAAGTGCAGCGGAATGACGCCGTCGCGCGTGCCGAAGCGTCGGTCGGCTTCCTGCAACGCGATCACGTCCGCATCGATCTCGCGCAACACGTCGAGAATGCGTTCGGGGCTGAGCCGCCGATCGGTCCCCACCCCCTTGTGCATGTTGTAGCTGGCGACTTTCAGGATCATTCCGCAGCCGCAACGCAGCAGCATGGCGGACGGTTGCAGCCCTCGGCGCGGCCATGCGTTGAAGCGCGGTACAGATCCTGGAGGATAGCATGCCCGACCGCCACGACCACGCCGCCGATCGCTCTCCCGCCAAGGATGACATCGCTCGCCCCGCCACCGACGACACGATCGAAATCCGTGACAATCGTGCGGGCGACGAGGGCCATTATTCTGGCCAGGAAGCCGGTACCTATCGCGAGAACCTGCCGGATCGAATCGCGGTCGGCGCGGATGATGGCGGGACGGCAGCGAATTCCATCGCGCGCAATGCCCGCGCAGGCATCCCGCCGGAAGACGGCCATCGGGCCTATGTCGATCGAGCGACGGGCGAAGTGCACGGCAGCGGTTCCGGCGCAGGGGGCGGACAGGATGGCGAGGACTATGACTCCGACTCCGCAAACGGGAGTGGAACCGAGGCCTGACGTCGGAACGCCTGCGCCCGAATGCCGTTGATCCAACAGGAACGATGTGGAGTTAAGTCATGAACTTCAAAGCGTTAGGACTTGGATTAGGGATCTTCTCCGTCGCCCTGGGGGTGGCGGAAATGTTCGGTGCGAAGCGGATCGCCCAGACGCTGGAGGCGGAGGGTTCGGAGCCGTTGATCCGCGCCTTTGGTGCCCGCGAGCTGGTGGCCGGCGCCGGCCTGCTTGCGGCGCCAGCGCTGTCTACCAACGTCTGGGGCCGCGTCGCCGGTGATGCGCTGGATCTCACGGCGCTGGGGGCGGCGGCGAAGGCCCACCCCCGCAATAGGGCCGTCTGGGGAGCGATCCTGTTCGTACTGGGCGCGACCGCGCTGGACATCTACACCGCACGCGGGCTCGATCGGACCACAGGCCGGATGTTGCCGACGTAGGCCGGGCACGTCTGTCGCTTGACCGGTATTCCCGTCAGATCTGCGAATAGGGCGCTGGGTTGAGGATCTGGTTGCCGATGCCCGTGGTGATGTCAGGATCGGTGAGCCCCGGTGTCGCGATGAGCCGGCGCCATGCGGGATCGGACCCGAACGCGCGCCAGTTTCGCTCCCGCGTCGCTAGGTCGGGGAACATCAGCATATAGGTGAGGCTCGGCAGACGAGGCCCGGTGAGGTCCTGAGCGAAGAAAACCGGCGTGAGTCCGTTGCGCCGGAATATCTCGATCTCGCCGCCGGTGTCGAACATCCCGATCTTCGTAGCTCCTGCCCTATCGTTATGACTGAAGTACGTTCTCAATTCGAATAGGCGCGACGTGTTGTCGCGTGAGGCGGCAGACCGCTCGACGCGGGTAAAGTGCGGGAAGGCGCGCATCAGCTTCACCTCCAGCGAGGCATAGGGCGGACGTTCCGGCGTCGCGCTGAAGAACGGCTCGGCAAGCGTTGCGTAGCCTCGATCGGCACTCAGCCGATCGGGGAGCGCCACGAAGTCTGCGATCGACGGATGCGGGATGAGAACCTGGACGGTCGGGCTTTCGGCACCGATCGCCACCGTGAAGACGCCCACCGGTCCACAGCCGGCGCGGCGCGCGGCCGGGATGAAGGCGTTCTTCAGATAAGCGTCGAGCCGCTCCCGCATCGGGCCGTGGACCAGTCGATAGGTCCGAAGCTCGTAGATCTCCGGGATTGCGCCCGGCTGCGCGCGGGAACCGGTGGCACCAAGAGCCACACTCCCGACGGCAGCACCCGCGAGCAGCGATCGTCGGTCGATCGAAAAGGTCATCCAATCCTCACAATTTCGGTCGTCATGGTCGTGTCGGCGCCGGCACACGCGGCATCTTGTCAGTCGGCCACCTCGACGGCGTGCGTCACGGTGATGATCGGCCGCGCCGAGGCGAGGTCGCGCGCTGCGATGCCGAACGCCTTGAAATGGTCGGATGCCATGTGGGCCTGCACCGCCGCATCGTCGACGTACAATTCGTCGAAGACGAAGCGCCGCTCGCCGTCGACCTCCCGCCAGAGGTCGTAGTACAGCACGCCCGGCTCCGCGCGCGACGCGGTGATGCAGGGGCGCGCCGCGGCCACGAGCCCATCCTCGTGCCCGGGCTTGACGCTGACGAACGCGATGACCTTGACCGACATAGACCTCTCCTGATGGCTGCATCGATCAATAGCTGTCCCAAGCCCGTTCTGCATCAGCTTTCGGGGCGAGCGGTCAGGGTACGCTGGTGACCTCGTTCGAGACAGCAGGATAGCGGCGTAGCGCCGCTTCGCTCAGCGCAGACGCGACGCCATCGGCGCTTGCGTTCAGCGCCCCCTCCGAACGAACGGTCATCGCCGCACCGTGCCAGAGGATCGCTGCACCGCCTCGCTTGCGGATGGTGATCGTCAATTCCGTCCGCTGCAGCGGGACGATCCGTGATCCGCCACTGCCGATGGGAACGCTGAGCCCTGCGCCGACAACGGCGGCTTTTCCGCTGCGCACGCGAACCGACGCGGCACCGACATCTGTCCTCGTCACGACGACTTCGGCGACATAGGCAGCGTGGCCGGGGTCGTTGAGGATCGTAAAGCCCTTCTCACCGAGCGCGGCGGCGGCGGCGGCATCCACATCGGGCGATGCGTCCTCAGCGTTCGAAGCGTCGCGTCCGGCGCCGACCGAAATCGTGCCCAACGAAACCTGAGGAACAGCCGAAGCTGAATTGACCGGGGCAAACGCCAGTACGACACCAGCCATTCCGACCATCAACCCCGGTATTTCCATCATCACTCCGTTCGGCATCAGGTGTCAGTTCAAGGCTAGACGTTCGGCGAGGCGATAGGTTCTCGATACGCCAGAAGACGAGCTGCGGCGCAGAGTGACTTACCGCTGCGAGCGCGGGTGCTATGACGGCAGTGCCCTTCATCAGGTCGGCTTGAGGATATTCGCATGATCTTGCGCAGCGACGAGACACTGGATGTCGACGTGCCAGGCAGCGGTCCGATGCGGATGCATCTGTTCCGGCCTGCCATCGCGGGCCGCTTTCCGGGCGTGCTCCTGTTCTCGGAAATCTATCAGGTCACGGCCCCGATCCGCCGGTTGGCGGCGATGATCGCGGGGAACGGGTATGTCGTCGCCGTACCCGAAGTCTACCACGAGTACGAGCCGGCGGGTACGATTCTGGAGTATGATCAGGCCGGCACGGACCGGGGTAACGCGCTCAAATTCGCAAAGCCTGTTTCTGCGTTCGATGCCGACGCGGAGGCCGCCACGACCGCCATGCTCGCGCATGCCGCCTGCAACGGCCGCTTGGGAACGTTCGGCGTGTGTCTCGGCGGCCATCTCGCCTACCGGGCCGCGCTCGATCCGCGCGTGGCTGCCGCCGCTTGCTTCTACCCGACGGACATTCATTCGGGGACATTGGGCGAGGGCCGATCCGACGACAGCCTCGCACGTATGGCCAACCTGAAAGCGGAGGCGATGTTCGTGTGGGGACGGCAGGACCCGCATGTCCCCTTTGCGGGGCGGGAGGCGATCCGCACCCGGCTGGAGGAGGTCGGCGCAGCCTATGAGTGGCATGAGATGAATGCGCAGCACGCATTCCTGCGGGACGAGGGGCCGCGTTACGATCCGGCGCTGTTCCTTCAGGCGATGGCACTCACGCTGCAATTCTACCGACGTACCTTGAGGTAGGGCGATCTTGCCGACCCACGTGGTGGGTGCCGGCCTCGTCGGGCGGGTGACGTCCGGGCCGGACGCCCCGGATCGTCAAGGTTATGAACCTGCGCGAAGCCAAACCCGTGCCTGCGGATCACGCGATGTCCGCACGTCAGCAGCGAGCGTACCGACTCGCCCAAATGCAAAGAAGCCGCCGACCTGCATACGCGGTCGGCGGCCTCCTCGGACCTGATCGGAAAGGCTTAGAGGATCAGGCGAACGAAATCTTCGTGCTGACACGACGACGGCGCACCGCACCACCGACCATGCCGAAGCCGCCGATCATCATGGCCCAGGTCGCAGGCTCAGGAACCGCACCGGCCACCGATGCGGCGAACGTGCCGTTGACCGCGCTGGTGATCGTCACCGAACCGCGATCGGTGTCGAACGTGGCGTCGATACCGCTGAAATAGCTGATCGGCGTCGTGGCGACGTTGGACGCCCCGTCATAGTTGATCAGGAGGGCGTTATCCCCCGAGAAGTACGACGAGTTGTCCAGGGCGTTGAACTGGATGCCGACGTAGCCGAAGTTGTTCTTGAAGAAGAACGCCGGGCTGGTCACGTTGAAGGTGCCGGCGGTCGGCGATACCGCCTGAAGCGATGCGAGCGGAGTGACGAAGGTGCCCGGACCGAACGCCTGAACATCGGCGGTGTCGGCCGTGCCGGTGAACGTCGCGTCGACGTTGGCGAACGGTCCGCCGTTCACACCCGAGAAGGTGCCGGTGAAGGTGTAGGTGATCGTGGCGGCCATCGCAGGCGCCGTGATCGCCATCGTCGCGGCAGCGGCAAGCGCCAGCATCTTGATCGTCTTCATGATTGTTTCCCCATGACACCGAGCCAAGGGGCGGGTGCTGAGCGATCGTTTATCTGAGGTTCATGTGATCTCAACATGAATTTTCACTCATGATTAACCAATTAAATCTCTTTTCAGGACAAGCGAGCACGTTGCCGCACGGCAGCCTTGATGCTGAAGGGACAACACCATCGCTGACCGGGCGAGCCGGCCGGTGGAAAAACGGAACATTCGTTGTCGCGGCGAGGGTTCATCGAACCTTGGAACCGTGCTGCCATACCGCGGAAAATGACAGGACGGCTGGTGCCGGTTGCAGGAATCGAACCCGCGACCTTCGGTTTACAAAACCGCTGCTCTACCAGCTGAGCTAAACCGGCGTTCCGATCGCTCCCCTAGCGTCAGGGGACGCCGAACGTCCAGCCCTCAGTCGCGGCTACGTCATTCGTCATCGCCGCAGGTTGCCATAGATCGGCTCGCCCGACGGAGGCGCGGAGCCACGCGGCGGCTAGGATCGCGTCGGTGGAGTGATCGTCGTACGCGGAGAGCGGTGCATGCGGGCGGCTACCCACCGCGGCGAGGGCTGTGTCGAGCGCGACGGCGTCGCGCAACTTGCTGATGCCCTTGCGCATGCCCGCAGCGCGCGCGGCGATCGCGGTGTAGATTTCCACCACTGCCATGCCACGGTCGGGCAGCGGATCGAACGGCCACACCGGCACCCGCCCCGCCAGGGCGTGCAGCAAGCGCATGCCTGCGAAACTCGCTTTCGCCACCTGCGCCGCGCCGATCGCGTCGTACACGGTGGATGGCTTCCGACCGCCCTCCGTCGCGACTTCGCAGGTGCGCCAGTGCAGGAAATCCGCCTTCGCGCCGTCCGCCGCACCGAGGTAGAAATGCCTGCCGCGCCGTGCCTCCAGAAACGACGCCGCGCCGAGATCCTCGTCGTTGCTGGCCGCATCGACGTAGGCCCAGAGCGCGCGAGCGTCGGTGGTCGTCGTCTCCCCCGGCAGGTGTGCACCGCGGGCCACGAACGGAGCGGAGAAGCTGAAGTCGAAGCCGACCAGCATCGGTGCTTCGGCCTGCGCGAGCAGCCAGTCGAGGATCGCCTGCCGCGACCAGGCCCGCTCCGGCGGTGGCACCAACATGGGCGCGGCATCGCCGGAGTCGCACGTCGCCAAGGCGATGCCCTTGTGAAGGCGAGCCTTCGCCCCGGACCAATCGATCGCGGCGAAGTGGGTGAAATGCTTAGGGACGATCGCCGAACGCCTTTCGCTGCGTCCGCGACGCACGGTCCCACCACGCGCGGGTGATGACCCGCTTCACCCGTTCCGGATCGGTGCTGCCGTAGCGGACCAGCAGTCCCGGCCAGTACGCGTAGTGCGCCGTCTGCCAGAAGGTGTCCGGGTCGGTTTCCATCAGTATCGCTTTCTCCTCATGCGGAGCGGGAACGTGGAAACTGTCCGGCTCGCGGCCCGGCGAGACGAAGGCCTTGCGATTCACTTTGGGGCAGAGGTCATTGTAGAAGGATTCGAGATAGGTGTCGGGCAGCGTCAGCGCGAACGCGACCACCTCGGCCCATGCACGCATCAGGACCGATCCGCGCGGCGTTCGTCCCACCACGCCATGCGCTCGGCGATGCGCTTCTCGAAACCACGCTCGGTCGGTTCGTAGAACCGTTGCCGCCCGAGTTCCTCCGGCCAGTAATCCGCGCCCGAGAATGCGTCGTCGGCGTCGTGGTCGTATTCGTAACCCTTGCCGTAGCCGAGATCGCGCATCAGCCGCGTCGGCGCACCGAGAATGGACTTGGGCGGGCTGATCGACCCGCTTTCCTTCGCCGTCTTCCACGCCGACTTCTGCGCCAGATAGGCGGCGTTCGATTTCGGCGCGGTGGCGAGATAGAGGCACGCCTGCACGATCGCGAGTTCACCCTCGGGCGAGCCGAGGAAGTCGTAGGTGTCCTTGGCGGCGATGCACTGCACCAGCGCCTGCGGATCGGCGAGGCCGATATCCTCCACCGCCGCCCGCGTCAGACGGCGCAGGACGTACAGCGGTTCCTCTCCCGCGACGAGCATCCGCGCCAGATAGTAGAGCGCCGCCTGCGGATCGGAGCCGCGGATGGATTTGTGGAGCGCGGAGATCAGCCCGTAATGTCCCTCGCGATCCTTGTCGTACACCGCGACCCGGCGTTGCAGCAGCGCCGACAGGCCGGCGGGGTCGAGCGGCGCGGGCAAGTCGATCGCGAACAGCGTCTCCGCCTGATTGAGCAGGAAGCGACCGTCGCCATCCGCACTGGCGATCAACGCCTCGCGCGCAGCATCGTCGAGCGGCAGCGAGCGCCCCTCCAGTTCCTCGCCCCGCGACAGCAATTGGCCGAGCGCGACGCGGTCGAGCCGGTGCAGGATCAGCACCTGCGCACGGCTGAGCAGCGCGGCGTTGAGCTCGAACGACGGGTTCTCCGTCGTCGCGCCGACCAGCGTGACGGTGCCGTCCTCCACGAACGGCAGGAAGCCGTCCTGCTGCGCGCGGTTGAACCGGTGGATCTCGTCCACGAACAACAGGGTGCGCTTGCCGGCGCGGGCATGATCCTTCGCCTCCGCGAAGACGCGCTTGAGGTCGGCGACGCCCGAGAACACGGCGGAAATGCTGGCGAACCGCAGCCCCACCGCGTCGGCGAGCAGCCGCGCGATCGTCGTCTTGCCGGTACCGGGTGGACCCCAAAGGATCATCGACGACAGCCTGCCCGCCGCGACCATCCGCCCGATCGCGCCGTCGGGGCCGGTCAGATGCTCCTGACCCACGACCTCGTCCAGCGCGCGCGGCCGCAGCCGGTCCGCGAGCGGGGCATCGGCGGCAGGTGCATCGGTGGGGGCGGGGGGCTCGATCCCGGCGAACAGGTCCATTCCGCCGATGTAGGCGCTTCGTATCGCGGCGTCATCCATCGGCTGATCGCTACGCGCTGAAAATATATCTTGAGGCATCTTGTGATCGAGCATCGAAGATATATCTTGGCTGCATCGTAGAGTTAAAAGGAACAACGATGTTTGGAATGAACAAGCGGGGCTGCGGCCCCGATCGAGAGATGCGCGACGGAATGCGGCGCGCGATGCACCACGCCATGCACGGCGGTCGCGGCCCTCGTGGCAGCTTCTCGTTCGAATGGACGCCGGGGCACCGGGAAGAAGGACGACCGGGACGCGGTCGTCGCATGTTCGACGGCAGCGAGCTTCGCCTGATCCTGTTGAAGCTGATCGCGGACGAACCGAGCCACGGTTACGACCTGATTCGCCGGATCGAGGCGCTGACCGGCGGTGCCTATGCTCCCAGCCCGGGCGTGGTCTATCCGACGCTGACGCTGCTGGACGAGATGGGCCAGATCGGGGAGCAGCAGGCAGAGGGCACCAAGAAGCGCTTCGCCGCCACCGACGACGGGCGCGTACATCTGGCGGAACGCGAGGAGGAGGTTGCGGCGCTGATGCAGCGTCTGACTGCGATGGGGGAGCAGAGCGAGCGGACCGATCGCGAACAGGCCCGTCGTGCGATGTGGAATCTGGGGCAGGCGGTGCGCGGCCGGTTGAAGCGCGGCGACGTGTCGGAAGAGACGTTGCATGAGGTGGTCGGTCTGATCGACGAACTCGCCCAGAAGATCGAGCGCCTGAAATGAGCGGCGCACCGACGATCTGGGTCGCCCGCGTGCCGACGCCATCTGCCAGCCGCTATCTCCAGCAGCTTGCCAAGCACTGGAGCCACAAGATGACCGTCTCCTTCACCGAGGAGGAGGGCACGATCGACTTCCCCAACGGATCGAAGCTGGAGATGCGGGCCGACCCGGAGACGCTCGACATCCTGTTGACCGTGCCGGAGGGCGAGGACACCGCCCGCATGCGCGAGGTGGTCGCAAGCCACCTGGACCGCTTTGCCTTCCGCGAAGCGCCGCTGACCTTCGATTGGCGGGCGGGGGAGTAGCGGCCATCGTGCTCCCGCGCAGGCGGGAGCCCATTGGTGCGGAGCCGGCTGTTGTCCTGCTTGGCCACCGGGTTCCCGCTTCTGCGGGAACATGGGTCAGACGTTCAAGCTACCCCTTCAGCTCCAGATACGTATCCAGCACCGCCTGATTGATCGCCTCCCAGCGATACCCCGCCGCCCTGGCATGCCCCGCTTCGCCCATCGATCGGCGAAGGGCGGGATCGCCGGCGATGCGGGCGATCGCGTCGGCATAGGCGGCGGGATCGCGCGGCGAGACGAGGAAGCCGGTAATGCCTTCCTCGACCAGATCGGTCGTTCCGGTCGCGCGCGCCGCAACCACGGGCACGGCCGCGGCCATCGCCTCCAGCGTGACGTTGCCGAACGTCTCCGTCACGGACGGGTTGAAGAAGGTATCGAGCGAGGCGACCGCGCGGCCGAGCGCGTCGCCGCGCTGGAAACCGGCGAAGGCGGCGTCCGGCACTTCCTTTGCGAACCAGTCGCGCGCGGGGCCGTCGCCGATCACCACCACGCGGTGGCGCACGTTGCGCTCGGTCAACGCGCGCGCGATGTCGGCGAAGACGTCGAGCCCCTTTTCCTTCACCAGTCGCCCCACGAAGCCCACCGCGAGCTCGTCGTCGGCCACGCCGAGCGACCTACGCCACGCCATGTCCCGGCGCGCTGGCGAAAAGCGGTCGTGATTGACGCCGCGCGACCAGATGCCGATCGGCGTCGTCACGCCCCAGCCGCGCAGCACCTGCGCCATGCTGTCGCCGGGCACCAGCACGGTATCGACCCGCCCATAGAAACGCGCGAGCAGCCGCTCCAACGGCCGCTCCAGCGCCGATAAATGGTAGTAGCGCAGATACGTCTCGAATCGGGTGTGCAGCGAGGCGACGGTGGTGATGCCGTGGGCGCGCGCCCAACTGATCGCGCGGTGACCGAGGATGTCAGGGGCGGAGACGTGCACGACATTGGGGGCGAACGCTTCCAGATCGCGGCGGACCTTCGCAGGCAAACCGCGCGCGATCCGGTATTCGCCGCGTCCGCCGGGGATCGGCACCGCCGGCACGTCGACCAGATCGCCGGTGGCGGGAAAAGCGGGCTGCGGTACGGTCGGCGAATAGACGCGCACCGTGACACCCTGCGCCAGCAGATGTCCCACCAGCAGGTTCAGCGCCTGGTTAGCCCCATCGCGCACGTAATTGTAATTGCCGCTGAAGAGCGCGACGCGAAGGTCCTTCGGCTGCATGGTGGCGGGGCCATAGCGGGGGTTGCGGCGATTGACCATCCGCAGCCCCTGTCGATGTCGGCGGCGAGCGATTGTGTTCCCGTCCCGTTCCGCTATGTACGATGCATGGCGAAGCTCCAGAAACGCTATGTGTGTCAGGCCTGCGGCTCGGTCGCGTCCCGGTGGCAGGGGCAGTGCGCCGACTGCGCCGAGTGGAACACGCTGGTCGAGGAAGCCCCGGCGGTCGTCACGCCGTTCCACGCCAAGCACAATCTTCAGGGTGGCGGGCGGTCAATCGTGCTGACCGCGCTCGACGCCAATGTCGCGCTTCCGGCGCGCCTGCCCAGCGGCGTAGCCGAGTTCGACCGGGCGCTGGGTGGCGGCTTCGTCGAGGGATCGGCGACGTTGATCGGCGGCGATCCCGGCATCGGCAAATCGACGCTGTTGCTTCAGGCGGCGGCAAAGATGGCACTCGCCGGACATAGCGTCGCCTATGTTTCGGGCGAGGAAGCCGCGGATCAGGTCCGGCTGCGCGCGCGCCGATTGGGTCTCGGCTCCGCACCGGTGCAACTCGCCGCCGCGACCTCGACGCGCGACATCCTGACGACGCTGTCGCAGGGGGCGCCGCCGACCCTGCTGGTGATCGACTCGATCCAGACGATGCACAGCGACCTGATCGAGGGCGCGCCCGGCACCGTCAGTCAGGTACGTGCTTCGGCGCAGGAACTGATCCGCTTCGCCAAGGAGCGCGGCACGGCTTTGGTACTGGTCGGACACGTAACCAAGGACGGCAGCATCGCCGGCCCGCGCGTTCTGGAGCATATGGTCGACACGGTGCTCGCCTTCGAGGGGGAGCGGTCGCACCAGTATCGTATCCTGCGCGCGATTAAAAACCGCTTCGGCGGCACCGACGAGATCGGCGTATTCTCTATGCAGACCGAGGGACTTGCGGAGGTCGCAAATCCGTCCGCGCTGTTCCTGACCCAGCGCGAGGAGGGGATGACGGGCGCGACGGTGTTCCCAGCGCTGGAGGGAACGCGGCCGGTGCTGGTCGAGATCCAGGCGCTGACGGTTCGCCTCGCCAGCGGCGCGACGCCGCGGCGGGCGGTGGTCGGCTGGGATTCGGGACGGCTGGCGATGATCCTCGCGGTGCTGGAGGCGCGGTGCGGGCTCAGCTTCTCGTCGGCGGAAGTGTATCTGAACATCGCCGGCGGCTACCGCGTGCAGGATCCCGCCGCCGACATGGCGGTCGCCGCCGCGCTCGTTTCCGCGATGAGCGAACGGCCGGTGCCCGCCGACGCAGTGGCGTTCGGCGAAGTCGCGTTGTCCGGAGAGATCAGGCCCGTCGCGCACGGCCCCTTGCGCCTGAAGGAGGCCGCGAAGCTCGGGTTCGAGCGGGCGCTGGTGCCCTCGGTGATGGCGAAGGACGACGGGCCGCTGCGTCTGTCCGGCTTCCGCACGCTGGCGCAGTTCGTGGATCACATGCTGGGGCGTGGGTAGAGTACGATCGACCCTCACGATCGGCGTCGGCATTGCGGTCTTTCCGCGTCGCGCCGAACGTGTTTGGGGGCGACGCTCTGAAAACCCCTGTGACTTGCGCCTCTTGCCGATCGGCTCGACGGTGGACGGACCCCGGAATAGCTCGATAAGGTGTGCTCTTCGCGCAGGGACAACGGCCTGCCCGACTTCGCTTGTGCTCCCGACCGGAGCGTCAATCCGCACTGGGCACTGTGGCGTTGGATCGACGGTCAACGGCTTCCGTCCCTAACCCCAAAGCGAGGTGCAGATTACGTCGCCGAGCGATGTCGCACGCACACCGCCGCCAGAGGTGGCCTTGCGCACGCCCAGCAAATCGTGTCTCGACTTCGCGCGATACGAACGCTTTGAGTCTGCCGCATGACCTCCCTCGATATCGTCGTCCTCGTTGCGGTCGTCGGGTCCGCCTTGCTCGGCCTGAAGCGCGGCTTCGTTGCGGAGGTGCTCGCGTTGTTCGCGTGGGTGGCAATGGTCGCGGCCTTGAAGCTGTTCCACATCACGCTGGCGCAGGCGCTGACGGGCGTGGTCGGCACCGTGTCGGGCGCGGCAGTGCTGGCGTTCGTGCTGATCGTCGCCGTCACCTATTTCGGCGGCAAGCTCGTCGCCAATGCGATCGGATCGCGGACGCGCACATCGGTCCTTGGGCCGCTCGACCGGGCGCTGGGGTTCGGGTTCGGCGCACTCAAGGGGCTGATCCTCGCCAGCCTCGTCTTCCTGCTGGCGGCTTTGGTGCTCGACACGATCGGCGGCGGACCGACGCGCCGACCGGAATGGATGACCAAGAGCCGCACCTATCCGTTGCTGAACGCAACGAGCGCCGGCATCGCCGACTTCGTGGATCGCCGCCGCCGCGGTCAGCCGGTCTTCGGCGCGCGCACGCCGCCGTCCTCCTCGTCGGAGAACAGTGCGGGAGCCGCCGAATGACCGCCAACCTGTACAACACCGAAATCCTGCGCCTCGCCTCTTCGATCGCGCATCACGAGCGACTGGCCGATCCCGCCGGCACCAGCGAGAGGCGGTCGGCGATCTGCGGCAGCCGCGTCACCGTCGATCTCGATCTCGGCCCCGACGGCCGCGTCGCGAAAGTCGGGCTGCTCGTCCGCGCCTGCGCGCTGGGGCAGGCGTCGTCGTCGCTGCTGGCGGAACACATCCTCGGCAAGACTCCGCAGGAACTGGCCGACGCGCGCGACACGCTGACGGCTTGGCTGGCGGCGGGACAGGGTGACGCACCGGCATGGCCGGGGCTCGCCGTCTTCGCTCCCGCGCTGAGCTATACCGCGCGTCATCCCTCGATCCGGCTCGCGTTCGAAGCCGCGGCCGAGGCCGCCGAACAGGCGGCGGAACGGATGACGACGGGGCAAAACGCCTGATGGAGCATGAACAGATTTCGTTACTGCGCGACGGCGCGATCCTGCTGGGTGCGGGATTGTTCTGCGTGCTGCTGTTCCGCCGCCTCGGCCTCGGCGCGACGCTCGGTTATCTCGTCGCGGGCGCGGCGGTGGGGCCGCATGTGCTGGGCCTCGTCGGCGATGCCGAGTCGAAGATGGGCATCGCCGAGCTCGGCATCACCCTGCTGCTGTTCATCGTCGGGCTGGAGCTGAACC
Source organism: Sphingomonas longa (assembly GCF_016892685.1). NCBI lineage: Bacteria > Pseudomonadati > Pseudomonadota > Alphaproteobacteria > Sphingomonadales > Sphingomonadaceae > Sphingomonas > Sphingomonas longa. The sequence continues at coordinate 305,309 of NZ_JAFEMC010000001.1, read as the reverse complement.
CGACGCGGTTGTGGCGGATGAAGCAGGAGATCTTCGGCGTCGGCCTGCTTCAGGTCGTCGCCTGCGGGCTGGCGATCACCGGCATCGTCTGGATCGCGCATTTCTCCGGTCCCGCCGCGCTCGCGCTCGGCCTGCCGCTGGCGCTGTCGTCGACCGCGCAGGTGTTGCCGATGCTGCAATCGTCGGGCCGGATGCGGACGCCGTTCGGGGAGCGCGCCTTTTCGATCCTGCTGTTCCAGGACCTGTCGATCGTCCCGCTCATCACCATCCTCGCTGCGATGAGCCGCAATCCCGCGGATGCCAATGCACCGCCGGGCTGGCTGCTGGGCGTCTACACCGTACTCGCGGTCGTCGGCCTCGTGCTGGCGGGCCGCTTCGTCCTGCGCCCGTTCTTCCGCCTGATCGGCAATCTCGGCGAGCGCGAGATGTTCGTATTCGCGGCGCTGTTTACGGTGATCTGCTCGGCGGCGATCATGGAAGTGCTCGGACTTTCGACCGCGCTGGGTGCGTTCATCGCGGGGGTGATGCTGGCCGACAGCCCCTACCGGCACGAGCTGGAGGCGGATGTGGAGCCGTTTCGCTCGATCCTGCTTGGCCTGTTCTTCCTCGCGGTCGGCATGATGCTGGACCTCACCGCGATCGCCGAGCGCCCGCTGTTCGTGCTCGCGATGGCGGCGGCGTTGATCGCGACGAAGACGCTCGTCATCTTCCTGATCGGCCTGGCGTTCCGGATGCCGTGGCGCGGTGCGCTGGCGCTCGGGCTGCTGCTCAGCCAGGGTGGCGAGTTCGGCTTCGTGCTGTTCGCGCAGGCGCAGAACGGCCTGCTGATCGCGCCCGAGGCGGCGAGCCTGTTCGGCGCGATCGTAACGATCTCGATGGCGTCCACCCCGTTCCTGATGAGCGCGACCAAGCGCTTCCGACAGCAGCCGATCGTCAAGGATCAGGAACGCGACGGTCCGAAGACCGACGGCGCGAACGCGATCATCGTCGGGTACGGGCGCTTCGGTCAGACCGTCGCGCAGATGCTGATCGCGGAGGGCGTGCCGGTGACGCTGGTCGACACCGATATCGAGATGATCGACGTCGCCAGCGAATTCGGGGCGAAGGTCTATTACGGCGACGGCACCCGCCTCGACCTGTTGCGTCAGGCGGGCGCTTCGGAGGCGGAACTGCTGTTGTTCTGCATCGATGGCGACCAGATCGACGCCGACATTCTCGAAGGGGTTCATGCCGCCTTCCCGAATGCGACGATCTTCGTGCGCGCCTACGACCGCCGCGCGCTGATCAAGCTTAGTCACAGCAAGGCGGAATATGTGGTGCGCGAGGTGCTGGAATCGGCGATCTCGATGGGTCGCCGCGCGCTGGGGGCGATCGGCGTCGACGACACCGCGATTGACCGCGCTGAGCAGGGCTACCGAGCCAACGATCGTGAACGGCTGCGCAAGCAGGTCGAGGCGGGCGACCTGCGCGCCGGGATCGGCGGCATCATCACGCAACCGGCGAGGGACTGATGCTGGGAACGATCGCGGCGCTGTCGGGCGCACTGGCCGTCATCGCGGGCGCGTTCGGCGCCCATGGTGCCCATGGCGAGGCGCAGGAATGGCTGCGCACCGGCGGCCAGTATCAACTCGTGCACGCCGTCGCCGCACTGGTCGCGCTGCGGCTGGAGGCGCGCGGACCGGGCTGGCTGTTCGTCGCGGGCGGGGCGGTATTCGCGCTCACCCTCTACGCAATGGCGCTAGGGGCACCCCGCTGGTTCGGCGCGATCACCCCGATCGGCGGCGCGCTGATGATCGGCGGCTGGCTGTGGCTGGCGTGGACATTGCGGCCCTGACGCAGAAAGGGCCGCCGATCCCCCGATCGACAGCCCTCCATCATGCTACCGCTACGGTTCAGCTATAGGCGAGCGTCGTTCGACGGCGGCGATAGCGCATGCCGCCACCGATCATGCCGACGCCGGCCAGCATCATTGCCCATGTCGCGGGCTCCGGCACCGCGCCGCCGATCGGTGCGATCGTCCCCGGTCCGTCGATCGTCAGCGTGTAGGCTCCTTCGACGCCGTTGCTGAAGGCAGTGACCACCGCGAAGTAGGACGTACCCGCGAGCAGGCTGCTCGTCAGGATCGCGTCACCGAAGGAAGCGGCCGAATCGTCGTCGGCCCCCAGCGCGTTCATCAGGGGCGACGACGGGTCGAACATGCCCGAGTACAGCACGAGGAAGCTGTCGAACCCCGTCTCCGTGGACAACGTGTAACTTCCCGACGTTCCGACCGTGAATCCGAACACGTCGTAGCTGACGGCGGTACCGACACCGGACAGTCCCGTCGGCGGCGATCCGGCAAGCGGACGGTTGAAAGTCGGTCCACCAACCGTGGTACCCGTCGCGACATAGGTCGCGGCGGCGGCGGGTGCGGTGATCGTCATGGCAGCGGCAAGTGCGGCGAATGTGATGGTCTTCATCGTAATTCTCCCTGTTCGACTCGGACGGTCCCCCGGCAGTTTGTAAATGATCCGTTAAGAATCGCTGGTCGTCAATCAATCAATTCGTTGTTTACAAACGCTTCTTCCGGCACGCGTCCGAGCAATACACGACCGAATCCCAGTCTCGCGCCCATTTCTTGCGCCACGTGAACGGTCGCTCGCACGCCGGGCAGGTCTTGGTGGGGAGATCGCGCTTGGCGACGCCGTTCGGCATCAGCGCGGTTCGCGGTCGAGGAAGCGCTCGACATCGGCGAGGTCCACCGATCGGTCGAGATAGGTCTGGCCGATGCCACGCGCGAGCAGGAAGGGCAGGGTGCCCGCCGCCATCTTCTTGTCGTGGCGCATATGCTCGACCAGCCGCGCGCCCGATGCGGCGATACCCGCCGCCGCCAGCCCATCGGGCAGCCCGGCGACACGGAAATGCGCCGCCACCCGCTCCACATCCGCCGGCGGACACAGTCCGCGCGCCACCGAATAGCGGAAGGCGAGCGCAATGCCGGCGGCCACGCCCTCTCCGTGGATCAGGGTGCCGTCAAAACCCGCCTCCGCCTCGAGCGCGTGGCCGAAGGTGTGGCCGAGGTTCAGGAGCGCGCGGATGCCGTTCGTCTCGTGCTCGTCCGCCGCGACGATCCGCGCTTTTGCCGCCACCGCGTGCGATATCGCCTCGACCCGCGCCGCCGCGTCGCCCGCCAACAGCGCGTGACCGTTCGCCTCGCACCAGTCGAAGAAATCCGCATCGTCGATCAGGCCGTATTTCACGACCTCCGCATAGCCGGCGCGGACTTCGCGCGGCGCCAGCGTGTCGAGCACGTCGGGGTCGATCAGGACCAGCGCCGGCTGGTGGAACGCGCCGATCAGGTTCTTGCCCGCAGCGGTGTTGATCGCGGTCTTGCCGCCCACCGACGAATCGACCTGCGCCAGCAACGTCGTCGGCACCTGGATGAATCCGCACCCGCGCTTCAGGATGGCGCAGGCAAAGCCGACGAGGTCGCCGATCACACCACCCCCCAGCGCCACGACATGATCGCCGCGCTCGACGCCCAGCCGCAACAGCCAGTCGCAGACCTGCTGGAGCGTCGCCCAGCTTTTCGTCGCCTCTCCGGGCGGCAGCACCAGCGCCTCGCTCGGAATACCCGCGCCGGCCAGCGACGCCTGCACCGTCGCAAGGTGCGCGCGGACATTCTCGTCGGTGACGATCGCCACGGTGCGGCCACGGACCAGCGGCCCGATGTGTTCGGCCGCATGCGCCAACAGCCCCGCCTCGATCAGGATCGGATAGCGGCGCGCGCCGAGTTCGACGGTCACGGTCTTCACTGTTCGGCTCCCGGTGGGTTTTGCGGTGGGGCAGGTTGCGGCGCCTGTCCGATCGCGCGCAGGATCGCCGTCACCGTGGCTTCGTGCGGACCGCGCTGGCTGACGATGTGGATATGCGCCTGCGCATAGATCGGGTCGCGCACGCGGGCGAGATCGGCGAGCACCTGACGCGGGTTCTTGCCACGCAGCAGCGGACGCGTGTCGCGCCGCCCGACCCTTTCCGCCAGCACGTCGGGATGCGCGGTCAGCCAGATCGCGGTCGCCTGATCGAGGATCAGCGCGCGTGTCTCCTCGTTGACGAAGGCGCCACCGCCGGTCGCGATGACCTTGGCCTTGCCGTCCATCAGGCGAGCGATCACTCGCCGCTCGCCGTCGCGGAAATAGGGCTCGCCGAACTGTTCGAAGATTTCGGCCACGGTCATCCCCGCCGCTTCCTCGATCGCATGATCGGCGTCGACGAAGGGAAGACGCAACCGCCCGGCGAGCCGCCGGCCGACGGTGGATTTCCCCACCCCCATCAGCCCGACGAGCACGATCGGCCGGCCGTCCCAGGGAGAGTGGCTTTGCAACATCGCGGTCGTCGCTATACAGCGCACGGGCGATCGCGCAAAAGCGCTCGTCCCGTTCGTAAATTTCGTCTCGTGCCCGCAGCGTATAAGGTTCGCCATGTCCCGCCTGGTCATCACCGTCGTCGTCATCCTGGTCGTGGTGATCGGCGGATTGTTCCTGCTGGCGGGTCGGGATGGTGAGCGCCCGATGACCCAGGTCGAGAAGCAGGTTTCGCTTGCGAACCTCCAGTAAGGCGGGTCTTGCCGCGGCCGTAATCGCCGCCGCGGCTGCCGCGGCGCTGGCGCAGGAGCGGCCCGAATCGATCCTGCCGCCCGGCTTCGGCGACGCTGCTCCGACCCCCGCGCCCACGGCCCGTCCGGCCGCGCCCGGCCGCGTGCCCCAGCCGGCACCGGGCACGACGCCGTCGCCCGCTGCCACGGGCTTCATCCAGCCGCTGCCCTCCGACACGCCCAGCGCGACGCCGACCGCGACGCCCAGCGCCACGCCGTCGCCGATCGATCCGGCCACTCTGGCGCGGTACGAGATGCCGGCCTTCGCGCGTCGCTCGCTGAACTCGGTGGGCTTCGCGACCGAGGTCGGACGTGACGCGTTCGCCGGCGCGGACGGAGGGTTCGTCGAGGCGCTGATGCGCCGAACCGCCGCGCCGCTGCCGTCCCGCTGGCTGTCGATCGCTTTGCGTCGCGCACTGGTGTCGCGCGTGCAGCCGCCGAACGGCATCAACGGTGCGGATTTCGCCGCCGAGCGCGCGTGGCTGCTGCTGCGCATGGGCGAAGCGGTCGCGGCGCGCGCGGTCGTGCAGGGCGTCGACAACGCCGATTTCACGCCCAAGCTGTATCAGGTCGCGATGAACGCGATGCTGGCGACGGGCGATCCCGCCGGGCTTTGCCCGCTGGCCGATGCCGGTCGTGCGGCGACGGGTGAGCGGGGCTGGGCGTTCGCGCAGCCGATGTGCGCGGCGCTCGCGGGGGACGGGGCGAAGGCGCGCGCGCAGTTCACCGCCCTGCGCCGTCGTCGCCTGGCAACGGGCGTCGACCTGTTGCTGGCGGAAAAGGTCATCGGGGCGGGCAGTCAGGGCCGGCAGGCGGTGACGATCGAGTGGGACGGCGTCGACCGGCTGACGACGTGGCGTTTCGGGCTCGCCGCGGCGACCGGCGCGACGATCCCCGATGCGCTGTTCACGGGCGTTGGCTCGCAAGCCACCTCTTGGCGCGCGCTGGCTCCCGGTATCCCGCTGGCGCAGCGCGTCGATGCGGCGGAGGCCGCGGCGGGGCAGGGGGTGTTCTCCAACGCGGCACTCGTGAATCTGTACGGCGCGGTCGCGGCGGACGACGATGCGCCGTCCGGCCCGACCGCCACCGCCACCGACCTGCGCACCGCCTATGCCGGTGTCGATTCGGCGACGCGGATGGCGGCGCTGCGACAACTCTGGGGCGCGACGCCGTCCTATGGCCGGCTCGTCCTTACGGCGCGCGCCGCGGTGCGTCAGCCTGCGCGCGCCGACAATGCCGACGCGAACCGCATCGTGGCGTCGTTGCTGTCGGCGGGGCTCGATCGTACGGCGAGCCGCTGGGCGGGCGCGGTGGCGGCGGGCAGCGACGGCTGGGCGATGCTCGCGCTGGCCGATCCCGATCGCGGGAACGTTACCTACGCGCAGCTTCAGGGCTATGACGGCGGCAGCGAAGTGAAGCGGCGGCTGTTGTTCGCCGGGCTCGCGGGTCTGGGTCGGCTCTCGGCGGAGGATATCGAACGCGCGGCCGAGGCGCTCGACGTGCGGATCGGTGCCGCGAACAGCTGGACGCGCGCGCTCGACCGTGCCGCCGCCGACGGCCAGGCGGGCACGGTGCTGCTCTTGTCGGCGATCGGCATGCAGGCGGGATCGTGGCGCGGGGTGCCGCCCGAGTCACTGTACCGCATCGTCACGGCACTGCGAGCGGTCGGTCTCGACGGCGAGGCGCGGATGATCGCCGCAGAGGCGATCGCACGGCCATGACGCCCCTGAGCGATCGGCCGCTGATCGATCGCTTCCTGGAAATGCTGGCGGCGGAGGCGGGCGCGGCGGCGAACACGCTGGCCGCCTATCGCAGCGATCTGGCGCTGGCGTCGGAGGCGACCGGCGGCGGGCTCGCGTCCGCAGACGAGGCGACGTTGCAGCGTCTGGCCGGCGGCTGGTCGTCGCTCGCCCGCGCCACCGTCGCGCGCAAGGCGGCGGCGCTCAGGCGCTTCTACGCATTCCTTCAGGACGAGGGCCATCGCCGCGACGATCCGGGTGCGGCGCTGCCCCGTCCGGGTTCCGCACGCCCGCTTCCGAAGGCGCTGAGCCATGCCGACATCGACCGGCTGTTCGCTGCCTTGACCGAGCGGCTGTCGGTCGCTCACCCGTCGGCCAACGATCTGCGACTCTCGGCACTGATCGAGCTTCTCTACGGATCGGGGCTGCGCGCGACCGAACTGGTGTCGCTGCCGCGCAACGCGATCCGGCCCGACCGGCCGTACATGATCGTCCGCGGCAAGGGCGACAAGGAGCGGCTGGTGCCGCTGTCCGATCGCGCGCGCGCCGCTGTCGCGCTCTGGCGTGATCATGTGCCGGCGGAAAAGGCGTATCTCTTCCCCTCCGGTGCGAAGCATCTGACGCGCGTCCGGCTGTACCAGCTGGTCAAGGCGCTGGCGGCGGAGGCCGGCGTGCCGCCCGATCGCGTCAGCCCGCATGTCCTGCGTCACGCCTTCGCGACTCACCTGCTGGCGGGGGGCGCAGACCTGCGCGCGCTCCAGACGATGCTGGGCCATGCGGACATCGCGACGACCGAAATCTACACGCATGTCGATGCCAGCCGGCTGGTCGAACTCGTCAACCGCGATCACCCGCTCGTTGACCTCGACCTCCGCCGGCCGTAACCGCCGGCCCGATGCCAAGTTTTCTGGACTTCGAGAAGCCGATCGCCGAGCTGCAAAGCCGTATCGACGAACTGCGCGACACCGCGGCCGGCGGCAATGTCGACATCGCGACCGATGTTGGCCGGTTGCAGGCCAAATCGGACAAGCTGCTGCGCGACACTTTCGCCCGGCTGACCCCGTGGCAGAAGACGCAGGTCGCGCGTCATCCGGAGCGGCCGCACTTCAAGAACTATGTCGCCGGGCTGTTCGACGAATTCCTGCCGCTCGCCGGCGACCGCGCCTTCGCGGACGATCAGGCGATCATCGGCGGTTTCGCGACCTTCCGCGGCCGCAAGGTCGTCGCGATCGGGCACGAGAAGGGCGAGGATACCGCCACGCGCCTCCGCCACAATTTCGGCATGGGCAAGCCGGAGGGATATCGCAAGGCGATCCGCCTCGTCGAACTCGCCGACCGATTCGGCCTGCCGGTCGTAACGCTGGTCGATACGTCCGGCGCGTTCCCCGGCATCCAGGCGGAGGAACGTGGCCAGGCGGAGGCGATCGCCCGCTCGACGGAGGCGTGCCTCAACGCGGGCGTTCCGGTGATCGCGGCGATCGTCGGGGAAGGCGGCTCGGGCGGCGCGGTGGCGCTGGCCGCCGGCAACCGCGTCATCATGTTCGAACACGCGGTCTATTCCGTCATCAGTCCGGAAGGCTGCGCCTCGATCCTGTGGCGCACATCCGATCGCGCGCCCGACGCAGCGGAGGCGATGAAGGTCACCGCGCAGGACCTGAAGGCGCTCGGCGTGATCGACACGATTGTCGCCGAACCGCTGGGCGGGGCGCACCGTGCGCCTCAGGTGGCGATCGCGTCGCTCGGCGACGCGCTGGAAAAGGCGCTGAAGGATCTGTCCTCGCTGTCGTCGGCCGACCTCCGTCAGGCCCGTCGTGCCAAGTTCCTGAAGATGGGCCGGCTCTGACGACCCACCTGTAGAGGCCCTACGACACCTTCATGTTGGACGAGACGTTTTCGAACGTCTTTTTGACCTTGCCGCCCAGTCCCTGCATTGCGGCGATCGCGGCGACGGCGATCAGTGCTGCGATCAGGCCGTACTCGATCGCAGTCGCGGCGCGGCGCTCTGCGAACACCTTTCGAAATAGCTTGATCACGTTATTCTCCCGGTAGAAACAATTCGGGCGGCGGAACATCTGCCCCGCCGCCCGAACTTCGTTCGTCGTCGTCGAAGGTGGCTATCAGCCAGCCTTCATGTTCGACGAAACGTTCTCGAAGGTCTTCTTGAGCTGGCCACCCAGGCCCTGCATCGCGGCAATGGCGGCGACGGCGATCAGAGCGGCGATCAGGCCATACTCGATGGCGGTGGCGCCCTTCTTGTTCTTGAAAATCTTGCGGATCATCTGCATTTCCGGTCTCCGTATCTGAAGCTTCAGTCACCCGGCCTACCGGCGGTTCACCGGGTCAGCACCACGGTGTCTAGGCGGCGGGCATTAAAAACGTCTTAAGCCCGGACCGGTTGTTTTCAGGATGCTTTCTGGACCTTGTCGGACACGTTGTTCCAAAGATGCGTGGTCACGTCCGCGACCTGGCTCAGCGTCGCCAGCATCACCAGCACGACGAAGGCGAGGATCATGCCATATTCGACGGACGTGGCACCGCGCTTGTCGCGACGGACACGGGAATCGAATAGGGTCTGGAACAGCGTCCGCATGATCGGCCGATTACGGCACAGGCTTTAAGGAATCATGAGATGACAGGCACCATCCTCCTGCCCGTCGTCGCTGCTGCGCTGATCGATCCGGCGGGTCGAGTGCTGATGCAGCAACGCCCGGTCGAAAAGGCGCATGGCGGCCTGTGGGAATTTCCCGGCGGCAAGATCGAGCCCGACGAATCGCCCGAAGCCGCGCTCGTCCGGGAGCTGCGAGAGGAATTGGGGATCTCCGTCGATGTCGCCGCGCCGACTCCGGTGACGTTCGCCAGCGTGCCGGCGGACGGCGGGCGCCATCTGCTGTTGCTGCTCTACGCCGTGAGCGGCTGGACGGGAGAACCGCGTGCGATCGAGGCGAGCGCCCTGCGATGGGGATTGCCGGCCGACCTTGCCTCGTTGTCCATGCCGCCCGCCGACATACCGCTGCTGGCAGCCCTGTCGCTATCGCGGGCGCTTCCGGTGCAAAATGGGCAATGAAAAGGGGCCGCCGATCCGACGATCGACGGCCCTCGCAAGATAGTCCGCAACCGAGCAATTCAGGCGAATGAAATGCTCGTCTTGACCGAACGGCGACGGCGGAGAGCGCCGCCTGCAACCCCGGCTCCCGCGATCATCAGTGCCCAGGAGGCAGGCTCCGGAACGGCGCCGCTCGCCTGGAACGTGAACGCGTCATACGCAACGCCCGCAGGGTCGTCGGTGCTCAGCGACAGGCTGGTGATGCCGCTGAAAGCAGTGAGGTCGATAAAGAGCGTATCGAAACCGCCGCCGTTGTTGAACGAAATAGCGAACGCGCCACCCGCACCGGTTCCGGAGACGAACAGGTTCGACGCCCCGTCATAGCCCGACGTTTCGAACGTCAGGCCGTCGACCGCGGCCGAAAACAGGACGCTCATCGACGCCGAACAGTCGCCGCCGACTGTATACGGGCAGATTTCAGTCGCCAGTCCCGCAGCGCCGACGAAAAACCGCCGGGTCGAAGAGGTGAAGGTCGCTTCTGGATACACGATGGGACTGGCGGTCGCGCCGGTGGAAAACCCTGTGAAGTCGATGGTGGTGGATGCCGCCGGCGACGCCGCAGAAACAGCCGCGATCGCTGCTAGGGAAATCGCACTGAACATTTTCATAGTTGTTCTCCCCCGACATCGACTCGGTAGAAACGATGCCACCGACGAGGGTACATCTCGGGTTGAACCGGAGGCCATATTCCATTCGGGCTAGAAGCTGCGATCAGGAGACTGATAATCCGCCATATATGGTGCTGGCTGATGTGACCTCGGCGTCTTCGCCGGAGTGAAACGCGTGGGAGTACACTGACTTCCGACGTGATGGACCATGAACGACATACGCCCCGGCACCGTAAGAACGTGGACCCGACGCGCCATGCGGCGGCGTCTCAACCGTCTGGAGGCCCGACCGGGAATCGAACCCGGGTGCAAGGATTTGCAGTCCTCTGCGTCACCACTCCGCCATCGGGCCTCGACGCGGGGAGGCGGCGCAATGCGGTGGAAACGGCCGGGCGTCAACCGCTGAGTTCACCCGTGTGCCGCGGTTAGCGTGCGTTAACCAAAATTTCGCGATCCCCCGATTAAGAAGGGCGAACCGAAGAGCCACGATGTCCATCCCGCTTGCGCTGCCCGGCCCGGGCGGGATACGACAAGGTTAATCAAGTGTATTGCACAACTAATACGGTTGTGCGACGGGGGTGGTATGACGACGACGACGACTCACGCATCCGTGGACATCGCCCGGCTTCGGCAAGCGATGGTCGCCAGCCAGCTACGGCCGAACGCGGTCGACGACCAGCGCGTCGTCACGGCGATGGCGACGATCCCGCGCGAGGCGTATCTGCCTTCGACCGCGGCGTCGCTCGCGTATCGCGACACCGCGATCCCGCTCGGCCGCGCCCGCTACCAGAATTCGCCGCTCGCCACCGCGCGGCTCGTCAACGCCGTCGAGATCGTGCCTGCAGACCGGGTGCTGCTGATCGGCGCGACCGGCGGCTACACCGCGGCGCTGCTGGTCGAGCTCGGCGCGGTCGTGACGGCGGTCGAAAGCGATACCGAACTCGTCGCCGTCGCCCGTACCGCGCTCGGGGACACCGCGACCGTCGTGGAAGCGCCGCTGACCGAAGGCCATGCCCCCGGTGCACCCTACGACGTGCTGTTCGTCGACGGCGCGGTCGAGGAACTGCCGGACGCGCTGCTCGCCCAGCTTCGCGACGGGGCCCGGATCGCGACCGGTCTTGTCCAGAACGGCGTCACCCGCCTTGCGGTCGGTGCCCGCACCGCTGGCGGCCACGCCGTGCAACCCTTTCTCGACGCCGAGTGCGTCATCCTCCCCGGCTTCACCAAGCCCGCCGCCTTTAGGTTCTGACCTCATGACCATTCGCACTGCTCGCGTCGGCCTGTCGGTCGCCGCAACGATCCCGCTCGTCTGCTTCACGGGCACCGCCGCCCCGGCCGAAACGCTGCGCGACGCGCTGCAAAAGGCCTATGCGAGCAACCCGACGATCACCGGCCAGCGCGCCGCCCAGCGCGCCACCGACGAGACGGTTCCGATCGCCCGCTCGGGCGGTCTGCCGTCGCTGTCCGCGAACAGTCAGGCGACCGAAAACGTCGTTCAGGCGAACAACAACTTCCTGAACCCGGAACGGCTGGCGAACGGTCAGCTTCAGTTTTCGGTGCCGATCTACCAGGGCGGCTCGGTCAGGAATGCCGTCAAGGCGGCGGAAACGCGCGTCGAGGCCGGCCGCGCAACGCTCCGTAACACGGAGGCCACGACCTTCACCAACGTTGTCGCCGCGTACATGAACGTTTTGCGCGACGAGGCGATCGTCGGCCTGAACCAGCAGAACGTTCGCGTCCTCGACGTCAATCTGCGCGCCAGTCGTGACCGGTTTCAGGTCGGCGACCTCACCCGCACCGACGTCGCCCAGTCGGAGGCGCGACTCGCGCTCGCCCGCGCGCAGCTTCAGTCGGTGGAGGCGCAGCTGATCTCCAGCCGCGAGAATTACATCGCCGTCGTCGGCACGCCGCCCGGCATGCTCGACCAGCCGCCGGTGATCCCCAATCTGCCGTCGTCGCCATCGCAGGCGGTGGACGTGGCGCTCGATCGCAACCCGCAGTTGCTAGCTGCGCGGAAGTCGGCCGATGCGACGCGCTACGATATCGGCGTCGCTCGCGCGACCCGTCTGCCACGCGTCGCCGCGGTCACGTCCGGCACCTATTTCAATTACCTCGGCTCGGTGCCCAGCGTCGCCAATGGCCAGCGCATTCCGGGCAGCGGCACCGCCCTGACCACCGGTTTCCAGCTGTCGCTGCCGCTGTTCCAGGGGGGGCAACCCGCCGCCCGCGTGCGTCAGGCGGAGGCCGGCCGCGGTCAGGCACTCGAGGTGCTCACCGCGACCGAACGCGCCGTCGTCTCCCAGACCCGCTCGGCTTACGCGATCTGGCAATCCTCGCAGCAGGTGATCGCCTCATCCGAAGCGGCGGTGAACGCCAACAAGCTCAGCCTGGAGGGTGTGCGCGCCGAAAACAGCGTCGGCACCCGGACGATCCTCGACATTCTCAACGCCGAACAGGAACTTTTGAACAGCCAGGTGACGCTCGTCACCGCGCGCCGCGATGCCTATGTCGCAGGCTTCGCGCTGATCGCCGCGATGGGCAACGCAGAGGCCCGCGACCTGGGGCTGGACGGCGGATCGCTCTACGATCCCACGATCAATTACCAGCGCGTGCGCGGTCGGATCGGCGATTTTGGCGGCGACGGAGAGCCGACGCCGATCGCGGGAACGACCCGTTCGACACCGGCCCAAACCGCGATCGTCAACCGGCCGCTCGACCCCGCGCTCGATTCGAACGTTGACAGAAGCCCGGCATTAACCACAGGAAAGTCGTCGCCGAACCGCCAGTAGGGGCGTTTCGATCGGGAAGTGCCGCTGATGGGGGACATGAGCGTGGAGCCGTCGATGGAAGAAATCCTGTCTTCCATCAAACGGATCATCGCGGAAGAAGGCGACGGGCCGACGCGTGGGCGTCGGATGTCCCGTCCCGCGCCCGCGCCACGCGACGACGATCATGAGGTGCTGGAACTCAGCGATCCCATGCCGGAGCCCGGTCGGCCGCAATTCTCGCACGCCGAGCCCGGCGTCGATCGCCGGCCCGAACCCGCTCATGTTGAGCCCGCCCGCGTGGAGACGGCTCGCGCCGAAGCGGCGCGTGTCGAGCCGATCCGTCCGGAACCGCAATCCTATTCCGAGCCGGAGCCTGCTCCCCGGATCGAAGCCAGCCGTGCCGAAGCCGCTCGCATCGAACCGCCGCGTCCGGAACCCGTTGCACCCGCAAAGCCGTCCGCGGCCGAGCCCGAACCGATCATCTCCGCCTCCGCCGCCGAAGCGAGCCGGGGATCGCTCGAGAACCTGTCGCGTCTCCTCGTGAAGCCCGATCCCGCCAGCGACGGCACGCTGGAAGGGATGGTCCGCGACATGCTGCGGCCGATGCTGCGCGATTGGCTCGACCGCAATCTGCCGGCGATGGTCGAGACGATGGTCGCGGACGAGATTGCGCGCATTACCGGTCAGCCGAGATAGCGGACGCGTGACGAACGGAACTGAAGATCGGCCGAACGGTTCGCTCGGCATGGGAACACATGACCTGGCGGGTACGGACGATTTCGAACATGGCCATGTCCCGCCGCCCGTAATCGATCACCGGGCTGCGCCGCACGATGCGCCGCACGACATCTTCTTCGCCGCGGTGAAGACGACCCGGATGCCGATGATCGTCACCGACCCAAAGCGTCCCGACAACCCGATCATCTTCTGCAACGAAGCCTTCACCTTCATGACGGGGTATGAGGAGCACGAGATCGTCGGCTCCAATTGCCGCTTCCTGCAGGGACCGGAAACCGATCGCGACATCATCGACCAGCTTCGCGCCGCGATCGCCAAGCGTGAGGAGATTGCGGTCGAGGTCCTGAATTACCGCAAGAATGGCTCGACCTTCTGGAACGCGTTGTTTGTGTCGCCCGTCTTTGACGAAAGCGGCGAGCTCCTGTATTTCTTCGGCTCCCAGCTCGACATCTCCCGCCGTCGCGAGGCGGAAGAGGCGCTGCACGAAGCGCAGAAGATGGAGGCCGTCGGCAAGCTGACCGGCGGTATCGCGCACGACTTCAATAATCTTCTGCAAGTCATTCTGGGATATGTCGATATCCTCGAAGCGAAGATCGACGCGTCCGACCGCGGCGCGCGCCGGGCGGTCGATGCGATCGCGATGTCGGCCAATCGCGGCGCGACGCTGACCCAGCAACTGCTCGCGTTCGCGCGCAAGCAGGAGTTGCGTGACCGCCTGCTCAATTTCAACCAGCTGATCGCCGACTTCCGCCCGATCCTCGATCGCACCGCAGGGGAGGGAGTGACTCTGCGTCGCCAGCTCGACGACCATTTGTGGAACTGCCGCATCGATCCGGTGCAGGCGGAAATGGCGCTGCTCAACATCATCGGCAACGGCCGCGACGCGCTGGGCGGATCGGGCACGATCACGATCTCCACGCGCAACGCCGTGTTGCCCGACGACGGTGCCGGCGCTTCGCTGAAGCTACAGCCCGGCGAATATGCCGCGATCACGATCGGCGACGATGGTCCGGGCATCGATCCGACGATCGTCGACAAGATCTTCGACCCGTTCTTCACGACCAAGGAAATGGGCAAGGGTACTGGCCTCGGCCTCGCGATGGTCTATGGTTTCATGCGCCAGTCCGGCGGGCTCGCCACGGCCGAAAATCAGGAGGGCGGTGGCGCGCTCTTCACCCTCTACTTCCCACGCGCCAGCGGTTCCTCTACCGAACGCCGCTCGCCGGTCGTCCAGCCACAGTCGCGCGGTGGCGTCGAACGCGTGCTGATGGTCGAGGACCAGATCGAGGTCGGCGAACTCGGGCAGGAGATGCTGCGGGACCTCGGCTATGACGTCACGCTCGTGAACAGCGCGCGCGCCGCGCTCGACGTGCTGGCCGGCGACTCGGACTTCAAGCTGCTGTTCACCGACATCCTCATGCCCGGCGGCATGAACGGCGTCGGTCTCGCCAACGCCGTGAAGCGCGACTATCCGCGCACCGCGGTGCTGCTGACCACCGGTTTCGCGGACGAGGCGATCGACGAGGGTGCGCGCAGCTACGAACTGATCCGGAAACCCTATCGCCGCACCGAACTGAACGAACGCATCCGTCAGGTGCTCGACAAACCCGGCGCGCGAACCTGAGGCTTGTTGTCGCAGGTTAAGGCTTCTGCTTTATCTTGCCGCCATGAAGCACTTCCTCCTCGCGAGCGTCGCGCTCGCCGTCACCGTATCTCCCGCCGTTATCTCGCCCGCAGCCGCTCGCCAGTTGACGATCGACGACGTGACGATGCTCAGCCGCATCGGTACGCCCACCGCGTCGAAAGACGGCCATTGGCTCGTCTGGGCGCAACGCGAAACCGACCTCGCCAACGATCGCGGCACCTACGACCTCTGGCGGCTCAACCTGACGAAGCGCGGCGCGAAGCCCGAAAAGCTGGCGGCGGAACCGGCCGTCAACGAGAACGACCCGCAGATCGTCGGCGACACCGTCTACTTCACCTCCGACAAGGATGGCGGCGACGGCGCAGTCTGGTCGATGCCGGTGACGGGTGGCGAGGCGCGCAAGCTCACCGCATTTCAGGGCAGCTTCAGCGGCTTCAAGGTGTCACCCGATGCATCGAAGCTGCTCATCTGGGCCGATCGCCTGCCCGGCGCGCCCAGCCTGACCCCGGCGATGGTCAAGAAGGCCGCGGATGCCGGCTCCGGCCGCACGTACGACCAGCTGTTCGTCCGCCACTGGGACACCTGGGCGGACGGCACCCGCTCGCAGCTCTTCGTCCTGCCGCTGACCGCCAACGGCGCGACCGGAGACGGCGTCGTGATCGAGGGCGCGCTGGTCGGCGACACGCCGTCGAAGCCCTATGGCGGCGGGGAGGAATTGGCGTGGAGCCCCGACAGTCGCACCGTATACTTCGCCCTGCGCGAAGCGGGCCGGATCGAGTCGACCTCGACCAATCTCGACATCTTCTCCGCCCCCGCCGATGGCTCCGCCGCGCCGACGAACCTCACCGCCGACAATGACGGCATGGACAATCTGCCGACCGTATCGCCCGATAGCCGCAGCCTGGCCTATTTCGCGATGAAGCGCCCCACCTACGAAGCCGACCGTCAGGTGCTGATGATCCGCGACCTCGCCTCCGGTCAGGTGCGGGCGGTGACGGAGGCGTGGGACCGTTCCGTGGCGTCGATCGCATGGGCGCCCGACAGCCGGTCGCTCTACGTCACCGCCGACGACGTGCAGGAGACGCCCCTGTTCCGCGTCGATGCAAAGACGGGCAAGGTCCAGCGGCTGACCGGCGAAGGCCATGTCTCTGCTGTGGCCGTCGTACCGAAGGGTGCGGTGGTGGCGATGAACAGCCTCGTCGCACCCGACGATTATTACATGATCTCAAAGCCGAAGCAGGCGCAGCGCTTGACGGGCGTGAACGTCGATAAGCTCGCCGGCATCGACATGCCGACCGTGAGCCGCTTCAGCTTCACCGGCGCGAACAACGACACCGTGTACGGCTATGCCGTCAAACCGGTCGGCGCGACGGGGAAGGTACCGGTCGCCTACATGGTCCATGGCGGACCGCAGGGATCGAGCAACAATAGCTGGTCGTACCGCTGGAACCCCGCCGTGTTCGCGGGCGCCGGCTATGGCCTGGTCGCAGTCGATTTCCACGGCTCCACCGGATACGGGCAAGCCTTCACCGATGCGATCCGCGGCAATTGGGGTGGCTGGCCGCTCGAGGACCTTCAGAAGGGCCTCGCCGCCGCGACCGCCAAGTTCGGCTGGCTCGACGACGACAATGCCTGTGCGCTGGGGGCGTCCTATGGCGGCTACATGATGAACTGGATCGAGGGCCAGTGGCCCGATCGCTTCAAGTGCATCGTCCAGCACGACGGCGTCTTCGACGCCCGCGCGATGGCCTACGAAACCGAGGAGCTCTGGTTCGACGAGTGGGAGCATGGCGGCAAGACCTATTACGAGGACCCCGCCGCGTTCGAAAAGTGGAACCCCGTCAACCACGTCGCCGCGTGGAAGACGCCGCAGCTCGTTATTACCAGCGAGAAGGATTTCCGCATCCCCTACACGCAGGGGCTGGCCGCCTTCACTGCGCTCCAGCGGCGCGACATTCCCTCACGCCTGCTCGTCTTCCCAAACGAGAATCACTGGGTGCTGAAACCGAAGAATTCGCGTCAATGGTATCGGGAGGTGCTGGGCTGGATGGGGAAGTGGACCGGTCCGAAATGATGCTGGCGGGCTGGGGGGTGACGAACCGCGCGCAGCCCCGCTAAGGGTCCTGCATGACCGAACTTCCCAAGATCTTCGACCCCGCCGCCATCGAACAGCGCTGGTACGCCCATTGGGAAGCGAACGGCCTGTTCCGCCCCGATCGTCCGGGCGCGGAGCCGTGGACGATCGTCAACCCGCCGCCGAACGTCACGGGCAGCCTCCATATCGGCCACGCCCTCGACAATACGCTGCAGGACATCCTGACGCGCCATGCCCGTCTGAAGGGCAAGGATGCGCTGTGGGTGGTCGGCACCGACCATGCCGGCATCGCGACGCAAATGGTGGTCGAACGCCAGATGGCCGCCAAAGGCGAGAAGCGCACCGACCTGACGCGCGAGGCGTTCGTCGCACGCGTGTGGGACTGGAAGGCGGAGTCCGGCGGCCAGATCACGCAGCAGTTGCGCCGTCTCGGCTGCTCGATGGACTGGGCGAACGAGCGGTTCACGATGGACGAGGGCTTCTCCGCCGCCGTTCTGAAGGTGTTCGTCGATCTTCACAAACAGGGGCTGCTGTATCGCGACAAGCGGCTGGTGAACTGGGACGCGGGCCTCGGCACCGCGATCAGCGATCTCGAGGTCGAGACGCGCGAGATCCAGGGCAAGTTCTGGCATCTGACCTATCCGCTCGCGGACGGCAGCGGCACGATCTCCGTCGCGACGACGCGCCCGGAAACGATGCTCGCCGATATGGCGGTCGCGGTGAACCCGTCCGACGAACGGTATACTGTGCTGATCGGCCGTCAGGTGCGCCTGCCGATCACCGGCCGCCTGATCCCGGTCGTCGCCGACGAGCACGCCGATCCCGAATTGGGTTCGGGCGCGGTCAAGATCACGCCAGGCCATGATTTCAATGACTTCGAGGTCGGACGTCGCGCCGGGATCGAGGCGCGCGACATGCTCAACATGCTCGATGCGCAGGCCCGTATTGTCCAGTGTGGCGGCGTTCCCGACGAGTTGATCGGCCTCGATCGCTTCGACGCCCGCAAACGCGTGGTCGAGATGCTGGAGCAGGCCGGCGCGCTGGAGCGGGTCGAGGATCGCGTCATCCAGACCCCGTATGGCGACCGCTCCGGCGTCGTGATCGAGCCTTGGCTGACCGACCAATGGTATGTCGACGCCAAGACGCTGGCGCAGCCCGCGATCGAGGCGGTCCGGACCGGCGCGATCAAGCTGGTGCCGAAGACGTGGGAGAAGACCTTCTTCAACTGGATGGAGAACATCCAGCCGTGGTGCGTCTCGCGGCAGCTCTGGTGGGGCCACCGCATCCCGGCGTGGTTTGCGGAGGACGGCCGCATCTTCGTCGCTGAGACGGAGGCCGAAGCGCAGGCCGAGGCGGGCGAGGGCGTGCCCCTGGTCCGCGATCCCGACGTGTTGGATACGTGGTTCTCGTCCGCACTCTGGCCGTTTGCGACACTGGGTTGGCCCGAACAATCCAATGGCCACCCGCCGTTCGTCCTGAGCGAAGTCGAAGGACAGGCCCAGAGCGGCACATCGGGTGGGGGTGCGTCGACGGCGCCCGGCGAGAGTTTGAATGGCCGCTACCCTAATGACGTGCTCATCTCCGGATTCGACATCCTGTTCTTCTGGGATGCCAGGATGATGATGCAGGGCATTCACTTCATGGGAGATGTTCCCTTCAAGACCCTGTATTTGCACGGCCTCGTCCGCGCGGCCGACGGCGCGAAGATGTCGAAGTCCAAAGGTAACACCGTCGATCCGCTCGGCCTGATCGACACCTATGGCGCGGACGCGCTGCGCTTCTTCATGGCGGCGATGGAAAGCCAGGGCCGCGACATTAAGATGGATGAGAAGCGGGTCGAGGGTTACCGCAACTTCGCGACCAAGCTCTGGAACGCGTGCCGGTTCGCGCAGGCGAACGGCATCGGCGGATCGACCACGCTCGAACCTCCCACCGCCACCCACGCCGTCAACCAGTGGATCGTCGCGGAATGCGTCGCCACGGTGCAGGCGGTCGACCTCGCCCTTGCCGAATTGCGCTTCGATGCCGCGGCCAATGCGATCTACCAGTTCGTCTGGAGCCGCTTCTGCGACTGGTATCTGGAACTCATCAAAACGAACATCGATGATGAGACCAAGGCCGTAGCCGGTTGGGTTCTCGACCAAATCCTGGTCCTTCTCCACCCGTTCATGCCCTTCATCACCGAAGAGCTATGGCATGGCCTGGCACCACGCGATCACGACCTGATCGTCGGGCGCTGGCCGATGCCGGACGCGCGCGCGCTGCATCCGGAGGCGGAGCAGGAGATCGACTGGCTGATCCACCTCGTCGGCGACATCCGCGCCGCCCGCACCGAACTCAATGTGCCACCGGGCGCACGCCTACCGCTGCACGTTCGCGATGCGTCGGAACAAACTCTGACCAGGCTGGAACGCCAGCGTCCAGTGCTCGCGCGCATGGCCAGAGTCGATCTCGCCGAAGGGCAGGGCGGGGGTGGTGCGGCACAGGTTGTGGTCGAGGAAGCGACCTTCATCCTGCCGCTGGAAGGTGTCATCGACCTCGACGCTGAACGCACCCGCCTGACGAAGGCGATCGCCGCCGCGGAGAAGGAGCGCGATGCGCTGAACGGCCGGCTGTCGAACGCCAGCTTCATCGAACGCGCCAAGCCCGAGGCCGTAGAAAAAGCGCGAGCCGATCATGCCGACAAGCAGGCCGAAGCCACGCGCTTGCAGGCGGCGTTGGGACGGTTGGGCTAAAACGCCAGGTTCAGTGCTCCCGCGAAGCCGGGAGCCCAGTTTGAAAAAAACGGGCGTGCTCGCGGCCACTGGTCTCCCGCCTGCTTTATGGTAGCTGCTCGCCCAGTAACCCACCCCGGCGAAGGCCGGCGTCCAGGTGCCGCCCGGAAAGTGAAACTCACCGCAGTCGCCGACATTGGACCCCGTCCTTTGCCGGGATAGTTCGGACCTCATCGAGACATTGGCTGCGAGAATCCCTGTCCTACACCCTCCGCATCTGCCATCGTCCGGGTCGCTCGCACCCTGAGCACCGAGACCGATGCGACCTGCGCAAACGAGCCGCATAGGACTAACCTTAGCCTAACCTTCCGCGAGCACACCGATCTATGGCACGGAACGACCTCACGACCGGCCCGATCGCTACGACGTTGATCGCGTTCGCTTTACCAACGCTGGGATCGAACATCCTCCAGTCGCTGAACGGGTCGATCAACGCGATCTGGGTGGGCCGCTTTTTGGGGGAGGACGCGCTCGCCGCGACGTCCAACGCCAACATCATCATGTTCCTGATGTTCGGTGCGGTGTTTGGGTTCGGCATGGCCGCGACGATCCTCGTCGGGCAGGCGTGGGGGCGGGGTGACGTCATGGAGGCGCGGCGTGCCTTCGGGTCCGCCATCGGACTGGTGCTGGCATCGTCGATCGTGGTGGCGGCGCTGGGTTTCGCCTTCGCCCACCCGATCCTCGTCGCGCTCGCCACGCCCGGGCCGGCGCTGCCGCTGGCCGAATCCTATCTGCGCGTGATCTTCCTAGGGCTGCCGGCTTCGATGATGCTGGTGCTGGCGATGATGGGCCTGCGCGGCACGGGCGACTCGATGACGCCCTTGTGGTTCATGATCCTCGCGGTGATCTTTGACGCGGGCCTCAACCCGCTGCTGATCCTCGGGGTCGGTTCGTTCCCGCGGATGGGCATCGCCGGCTCCGCCACGGCGACGCTGATCGCCAACGGCATCGCGATCGCCGGACTGGTCGGCTATATGAGCTGGCGCAAGCTGCCGATCCGCCTCTCCGGCGCAGACCGCGCATTCATCAAGCCCGATCCCGCTCTGGTCCGCCTGATCTTGGCCAAGGGCCTGCCGATCGGTGCGCAGATGTTGGTAATCTCCGTCGCCGGGCTGGCGATGGTGGGCCTCGTCAACCGGGAGGGCGTGGCGACCACCGCCGCCTATGGCATCACGCTGCAACTCTGGGGTTACGTGCAGATGCCCGCGCTCGCGATCGGCGCGGCGGTCAGCGCGATGGCGGCGCAGAACATCGGCGCGAACCGATGGGACCGGGTGTCGCAGATCACGCGCGCCGGCCTGATCTGCAATCTGGCGATGACGGGTGTGCTGGTCGGCGCAGTCATGTGGTTCGACCGCACGACGCTTGGCCTGTTCCTCGCCGCCGACAGCCCGTCGATCCCGATCGGCCAGCACATCGCGCAGATCGCAAGCTGGAGCTTCATCCTGTTCGGCGCGACGATGGTCCTGTTCGGCACCGTCCGCGCGAATGGGGCGGTCTGGGGGCCGCTGATCATCCTGTTCGTCGCGATGTTCCCCGTGCGGCTCGGCATCGCGCTGCTCGCACGGCCGGCCCTGGGGGCGGACGCCCTCTGGTGGAGCTTCCCCATCGGATCGACCGTCACGCTGATCGGCGCGATGCTCTACTATATCTACGGTCCGTGGAGGCGCGGTCGGTTGTTGCCCGCGGAGGCGCCGCCGGTCGCTCAACCGGCGGAGTAGCTACCGCGCGATGACCTCGCGCCCGCCCTTCCACAGGGTTACTGCGCGCCCCTCGACCGGAAGTCCGTGGAACGGAGTATTTCCAGCCGAAGCAAAGGCTTCGCCATCGATCCTCCAAGCGGTTCGTGGATCGAGCAGCAGCAGGTCGGCCGGTTGACCGACCGCCAACGTCCCGCTGTCGACCCCCAGCACGCTCGCCGGGTTTGTCGCCAGCATCGCGAACAGCCGCTCCATCGATACCAGCCCGTCCCGCACCAGCAT
This sequence comes from Sphingomonas longa, assembly GCF_016892685.1. NCBI lineage: Bacteria > Pseudomonadati > Pseudomonadota > Alphaproteobacteria > Sphingomonadales > Sphingomonadaceae > Sphingomonas > Sphingomonas longa. The sequence continues at coordinate 283,224 of NZ_JAFEMC010000001.1, read as the reverse complement.
CAACGCGAGCGGCAGCAGCGTCTCCGCCCCGGCCATGCCCGCCGCCGAGTCGGCAAAGGGCAGGCGCTTCGCTTCCGGCCCATGCGGGTCGTGGCCGGACGACAGCACGTCGATCGTCCCGTCCGCCACCGCGGCAAGGCATGCCTGCCGATCAGCCTCCTCCCGTAAAGGCGGCGAAAGATGCGCGAAGGTCCTGAAATCACTGACCGCCATCGCCGACAGGTGCAGATGTGCGGGCGTGATGCCGCAAGTCACCGCAACGCCACGCCGCTTGGCCGCCCGCACCAGATCGAGCGCCGCCGCCGTCGTCACCTGGCGGATATGCAGCCGCGCCCCCGCCTCCTCCGCCAGCATCAGGTCGCGTGCCACGGCCAGCGCTTCGGCGACTGCCGGTGCGGCCGCCAGCCCCAACCGGGTCGCCGTCTCGCCCTCGGTCGCAACCGCATGCTGGGTCAGCGCACCGTCCTCCGCATGCGTCACCACCGCCATGTCCAGCCCTGCGGCATAAGCCAGCACCCGCGCCATGACCGCCGAGTCGGCAATCCAGCCGCGACCGGTCCCCACCGCCTTCGCCCCTGCTTCGGCACAGATCGCCATCTCAGCGAGATCGCGCCCCTTCAATTCGCGTGTCGCGGCAACGATCGGGTGGATCCAAAGGTCGGGCTTCCCCACCAAGGCCGCGCGCTGCACGATGCCGGGATCGTCCAGCACCGGCGATTGATCCGGCATCAGCCCGACCCGCACGATCCCGCCGCGCCGGCACGCCTCCCGGTCGACCTTGAACACGCCGAGATCGACGATACCCGGCGCGAGCAGCGCACCGCCGCAGTCGACGACCTCCGCGCCCTCCGGTACCTCCACGACGCCAACCGCCGCGATCATGCCGTCACGGACCAGCAGCCCACCCGTCGTGACGCCGTCCGGCAGGACCAGCCGTGCATTCGTCAATGCCAGCATCACCAGGCCTCCACCCCGCGCGCCCGACGCGTCAGCACGTCGAGGCACGCCATGCGCACCGCGACGCCCATCGCCACTTGTTCGGTGATTGCCGACTGCGGCCCGTCCGCGACCGCCGAGTCGATCTCGACGCCGCGGTTCATCGGTCCTGGATGCATCACCATTGCCCCCGGCACCGCCCGCGCCAGCCGTTGCTCGGTCAACCCATAGCGCAGTCGGTATTCGCGGGGGGAGGGGACCAGCGCCCCGTCCATCCGCTCGTTCTGCAATCGCAGCATCATCACCACGTCCGCCCCCTCCAGCGCCGCATCGAAATCGGTGAAGGCAGTCACCCCCATCCGCTCGATCGCCTTCGGCATCAGTGTCGAGGGCGCGCAGACGCGGACCTCCGCGGCGAGAGCAGTCAGGCTCAGGATGTTCGAACGCGCGACGCGGCTGTGCAGCACGTCGCCGCAGATCACCACGCGCTGGTTGGCGATCGTGCCGCGCCGCCGCCGGATCGTCAGTGCGTCGAGCAGCGCCTGGGTCGGATGCTCGTGCCGGCCGTCACCGGCGTTCAGGACCGCGCAGTCCACCTTGTCGGCGATCATCTTCACCGCGCCCGAACTCATGTGGCGGATGACGATCACGTCGGCACGCATCGCGTTCAGCGTCTGCGCTGTGTCGATCAACGTCTCGCCCTTCTTCACGCTGGACTGCGCAGCGTGCATGTTCACGACGTCCGCACCCAGTCGCTTCCCGGCGATCTCGAAACTCAGCAGCGTGCGCGTGCTGTTCTCGAAGAAGGCGTTGATCTGCGTCAGGCCGGCGAGCGGCGCCGCGCTTTTCGCGTGGGTCCGGTTAGCCTCGACCCAGTTTTCCGCCTCGTCGAGCAGGAAGGCGATCTCATGCGGCTGGAGGCCGTCGATCCCAGTCAGGTGGCGATGCGGAAAGACTGCGCCCCCCTGGATCATCGTGGCGGGGCGGTGGTCTGAACGTTCCATCGACGCCCGCGGGTAGCGAAGCCGGGAGCGACGGGCAAGCCGCCGCTCCCGGCGTGCGAGGGTCAGGCGATAGTGGCGATCTGCCGACGGCGACGCAAGCCGGCACCGGTCACGCCGATCCCGCCGATCATCAGCGCCCAGCTCGCCGGCTCCGGCACAGCGGAAAGTAGGGCATTGTCCGGCGCGAAATCGCTGATGTCGCTATTCCCGGCAAAGCCGACGCGCGGCCACAGATTGAAACCGTAGCGATCGAACGCAAATCCGGTCGACGGCAGCAACGCAGCGTCGATGCGCGCCGTGAAGCTATTGCCCACGATCGAAATGTCGGCGGAATCCAGTGTTGCGGCGCCGAGCCGTCCCGTGCCATCCTTGTTGATGACGATCGCCTGATTGAAGATGACGTTGCGCTGGCCGATCGACGCGAACGGGCGGATCGTGCCGGTGCCCGTGTTCACGCCGATGACGTAGATACCCGGAGATCCGGCGACGATCGTTCCGGCCATCGTCGCCCCCAGCAGGAACTGGGCGCTACCGGCGTCGTAGCTGACGGAAAAGCTCGTGACGTCCAGATCCGCAAGGCGCGGTCCGGTGTAGCTGGCGAGGAAGTCGTTGGTGGCATCGACGACGGTGGTGGCGGATGCGGGGGCGGAGCCCAGCGCGATGGCGGCCGACAAGATCGCGAAAACGGGTTTCATGGTCTTCTCCTGGTGAGCGGACACGAGCCCGCCTCTGGAGGCTAACCCATATCGTTAACGAAGCTTGCTTTCATATCCGAAACGATCAGTTTCGCTTTAGGTTTGATTAATTGTCAGGGCGTCTATCGCACCTTGCAGTATGTAGGCGGCAGCAAGGTTGTCGATCCGCTCGGCCCGCTTGGCGCGGCTCATATCCTGTTCGATCATCGCACGCTCCACCGCGACCGTGGACCAACGTTCGTCCCAGAGCAGCACCGGCCCCATGTCCTCGACCAGACGGGCGAACGAACGAGACGACTGGCTGCGCGGGCTTTCTGTGCCGTCGAGGTTGAGCGGCAACCCGATGACGAGGCCGCGCACACCCTGCGCCTTGGCCAGCTCCAGCAATTGCACCTTGTCCTTGGTGAACTTCGTCCGGCGTACGAGCGTCGCAGGGCTGGCAAAGGTCCAGCCGGCGTCGCACAGCGCGGTGCCGATCGTCTTCATGCCGACATCGAGCCCCATCAACCGGCCGCCGGTCGGCAGCACCTCCAGAAATGCGGCGGGTTGCGTCGTAATCATCGTATGAATGCCGCCATCCGGCGGGCTGCATCGGCGCGGACGTTCGCCCAGAACAAACTGTAGTCGTAAACGTGATAATTGTTACCCGGCAGCACGTACGGTCCTACGTCCGGCCCTTCGCCGATCAGCAGGAACCCGCGACCCTGGCACCGCGCCGGCACCTTGCCCGCTACGATTTCGGCGGTCGCAAGATCCTTGGCGGGATAGAGCGTACCTAGATTGGCGCTGGCAGGGGCCGGGATGTCGGGCCGTCCGACCAGCGGATTGGTGCAGACCATTTGCGTGTTTTGTCGGCTCTGCCCGTCGAAACCGCGCGTGCGATCGTAGGTGTCGGTAATCAGCGACGGGTCGGCGGGCTCCGCGAAGGTCAGCCACGACAGAGTGCAGCCCGGCTGATCCGGCGTCCGACATTCGGGCAGGCCCATCGCCGGCAGGTCGGTCGCGCGCGACACCGGCCAGCCGACGACGTACGCAGCAACGATCCGCCGGCGCAGACTTGCATCCTTCGCCACCCTGTCGCGCAGTAGATGCGTCAGGTGCAGTGCGCCCTGACTATGGCCGGCAAGGATGATCGGCCGATCGGGCGCGATCTGTCGCAGGAAGCTGTCGAACGCGGCATCGACATCGCCATACGCCAGTCGCAAAGCGCGCTCGGCATCCGCGGCGCTGGTCAGGAACGCGCCGAAAGTGGCCTGCCGATAGCGGGGAGCCCACACTTCGCCGACCTCGTTGAAGGCGCTCGCCTGCCCGCGGATGAACAGCGCGGCGCGGTCGTTGGTCTCCGGATCGGTGACCGGCGCGTTCCAATGATCCCGGCTGACATAGGAGGTCGGGTGGATGAAGAACACCGCCGCACCGCCGGCCTTGGCGCGCGGGCTATACCCGGCCGGCATCCACAGTGCCGGGTTGCCCGGCAAGTCGGGCCGGGCGAGCCACATCGCCTTGTCGTCATAGGCGCGGCTTGCGACGCTCGGCTGTGCGCGGAACGCCTCGCCCGGCACCAGCGTCCAGCGGATCAGGTCGTTGCCGTAAAAGCGATAGGCGAACGCCCCCGCGATCACGAGCACGATCAACACCACCATCACGTACAGGAACTTGCGCGCCACCGACTACTCCACTCTTCGTGCCCGCCCGTGCCCCAGCGGGCGCGGCAGTGCAAATTGCATTGCGCGGCGGCGACGCGCGATGCTAGCCGCACGGCCATGTCAGTCGATACCGCCACCGTAAGAAAGATCGCGAGCCTCGCCCGCATCGCGATCACCGAGGAGGACGCCGCCCGCGTCGCCCCGGAACTGGACAACATCCTCCACTGGATCGAACAATTGGGAGAGGTTGATACGTCGGGCGTCGAGCCGATGACGGCCGTCATCCCGAACACGCTCAGGCTGCGCGACGATGTCGTGACCGCGGGTGGTATCCGCGACGACCTGATGAAGAACGCACCGCAGGCCGAACACGGCTTCTTCGCGGTTCCGAAGGTGATCGAATAATGGCCGACTTGACGGATCTGGGCATTGCCGACCTGCGCGACGGAGTCCGCGACGGCAGCTTCGCTGCGGTCGAGGTTGCGGAGGCGTTCAACGCCCGTGTCGTCGGCGCGAAGGCGCTGAACGCATTCCTCGTCGAGACGCCCGATCATGCGCTGACCGCCGCCCGCGCCGCCGACGCCGCGCGGGCTGCCGGCGATGCACCGAAGCCCCTCGCCGGCGTGCCGATCGGCATGAAGGACCTGTTCTGCACCGCCGGCGTCCAGACGACCGCGGCCAGCCACATCCTCGAAGGATTCGTCCCGCCCTACGAATCGACCGTGTCGCAGAACCTATGGGATGCGGGCGCGGGGATGCTCGGCAAGCTCAACATGGACCAGTTCGCGATGGGTTCGTCGAACGAGACGAGCTATTTCGGGAACGTCATTTCCCCTTGGCGGCGCAAGGACGGGGGCAACGCTCCCCTCGCACCCGGCGGATCGTCGGGCGGCTCGTCCTCGGCGGTCGCGGCGCGGCTGTGTCCGGGTGCGACCGGCACCGACACGGGTGGCTCGATCCGTCAGCCGGCGGCGTTCGTCGGCATCAGCGGCATCAAGCCCACCTATGGGCGCTGCTCGCGCTGGGGCACGATCGCCTTCGCATCGTCGCTCGATCAGGCGGGGCCGATGGCACGCGACGTTACCGACTGCGCGATCATGCTGGAGGCGATGTCGGGTTTTGATGCGAAGGACGCGACGTCGCTGCAACTTGAGGTTCCCCGCTGGGAGGCGCACCTCTCGCCCGACCTGAAGGGCAAGCGCGTCGGCGTGCCGAAGGACTACCGGGTCGACGGCATGCCGTCGGAAATCGAAGCACTGTGGCAGCAGGGCATCGACTGGCTGCGCGATGCCGGTGCGGAGATCGTCGAGGTCTCGCTGCCGCATACCAAGTACGCGCTGCCCGCTTATTACATCATCGCCCCCGCGGAGGCGTCGTCGAACCTCGCCCGCTATGATGGCGTCCGCTACGGCCTGCGCGATCTGCCGGACGGTGCCAACCTTCAGGACATGTACGCCGCTACGCGCGCGGACGGTTTCGGGGACGAGGTGAAGCGGCGCATCCTGATCGGCACCTATGTGCTGTCGGCCGGCTTCTACGACGCCTATTACACGCAGGCGCAGAAGGTCCGCGCGCTCATCGCTCGCGACTTCGAAAAGGCGTGGGAGGTGTGCGACGTCCTGCTCACCCCGACCGCGCCCTCCGCGGCGTTCGCGCTGGGCGAGAAGTCGTCGGACCCGATCGCGATGTACTTGAACGACGTGTTCACCGTCCCGTCGTCGCTGGCGGGGCTGCCGGCGATGAGCGTGCCGGGTGGCCTCGACAAGGACGGGCTGCCGCTCGGGCTCCAGATCATCGGCAAGCCGCTCGACGAGCAGGGCGTCCTGAACGCCGGTTTGGCGATTGAGGAGCGGGCGGGGTTTTTGGCACGTCCGGAGGCTTGGTGGTAACTTCGCGAGCCTTCGTCGCGCACAATGTCGAGGTGCTGCGGGAAGCGCAGAACGCGCTGAACGTCGCCTTCGGTGCGATCCTGAGCGCATATGTCGGCGTGTCGTTGTCCGAGATCGACAACCATCCGTTCGACCAGCATGTCCTCGCGCGGTTCTTCCTGGCGCTGGCGGTCTTCATTCTGGGGCTATGCGTCGGCAACAGCGTCATCCTGCGCGGCGAGTATCGGCTCGGCGTCCTGTTTCTGGGCTTCGCGGCGGGGGCGGCGGTGATCGCCCACCACGAAGCCTATGAGCTCGGCTTTCAACCGGCGATCCTGCGTATCCTCAGCGGCTGCTGGATCGTCGCGCTGCTCGGCAGCAATGCGGTGCTCACCGCCATCAACTATATTCATCATCGGAACCGGACATGAGCGACTATCGTATCCAGGGCGCGACGGGCGAGTGGGAGGTCGTGATCGGCCTCGAGGTGCACGCGCAGGTCACCTCCAACGCCAAGTTGTTCTCGGGCTCGTCCACCACTTTCGGCGCCGAGCCGAACACGCAGGTGTCGCTGGTCGATGCCGCGATGCCGGGCATGCTGCCGGTGCCGAACGCCGAGTGCATCCGTCAGGCGGTCCGCACCGGCATGGCGATCGACGCGCAGATCAACACATGGTCGCGGTTCGACCGGAAGAACTATTTCTACGCCGATCTGCCGCAGGGCTATCAGATCAGCCAACTCTACCACCCGTTGGTTGGTGAAGGCGCGATCGACATATCGCTGGACGAGAAGAACCCGGATGCCAGCGGCAAGCGGATCGGGGTGGAGCGCATCCATGTCGAGCAGGATGCGGGCAAGCTGATGCACGACCAGCATCCCACGCGCTCCTATGTCGACCTCAACCGATCGGGCGTCGCACTGATGGAGATCGTCAGCCGTCCCGACATGGCTTCGCCTGCCGAAGCGGGGGCTTACCTGCGGAAGTTACGGTCGATCCTGCGCTATGTCGGATCGTGCGACGGCAATATGGAAGAAGGATCGATGCGCGCCGACGTGAACGTCAGCGTTCGCAAGGCGGGCGAGCCGCTGGGCACCCGCACCGAAACGAAGAACGTCAATTCCGTCCGCTTCGTCATGGCCGCGATCGAGCACGAGGCGAACCGTCAGGTCGATGTGCTCGAATCCGGGGGTCGCATCGTACAGGAAACGCGACTGTTCGACCCCGACAAGGGCGTGACGCGGTCGATGCGCTCGAAGGAAGACGCGCACGATTACCGCTACTTCCCCGACCCCGACCTGCTGCCGCTGGTTCTGGACGACGCGTTTCTCGAGGCGTGCCGGGCATCGCTGCCGGAACTGCCGGATGCCAAGCGCCGCCGGTACGAGGCGGCGGGGATCACCCCGTACAACGCCACCGTGTTGACGGCCGAGGTCGAGAGCGCACGCTGGTTCGATGCGCTGCTGGAGGCGGGGGCGGCGGCTCCGCAGGCAGCGAACTGGACCACGTCCGAGCTGTTCGGCGCGCTCAACCGCACCGGCCGCGGCTTCGCCGACAGCCCGGTCACGCCGGTACAGGCGGCGGAACTGCTGGCGCTGGTCGCGGACGGTACACTGTCGAACAGCCTCGCCAAGCAGGTGTTCGAGATCATGCTCGAAACCGGTGACGGTGCCATCAAGGTTGTCGAGGATCGTGGCCTGAAACAGACCAGCGACACGGGGGCAATCGATGCGGCGATCACCGCGATCATAGCGGCCAATGCGGACAAGGTCGCCGATTACCGTGGTGGCAAGGACAAGCTGTTCGGATTCTTCGTCGGGCAGACGATGAAGGCGATGGCGGGCAAAGCCAATCCGGGCGTCGTCAACGAGCGCCTGAAAGCAATGCTCGATCAAGGGTGAAACTCGCTTGCATATAGCGGAGCGATCTGTAGCCTGATCTCATCCCGTCGTGGAGGCGGGCCTTGAGGGGGCTCAAGCGGCATGTTCGGTCGGATCGTTGCGGTGTTCTTCGCTTGCGCAGGGCTGTTCACCCTCGCCGGCCCGGTGGCCGCGCAAGAGAAGTCCGCCGTTCGCCCGGGTTTCGTCCTGAAACCCGGCAGCGCGCGTATCCTGTTGTTTCGACCGAGGATCCTCGTCGGCGCGCAATCGACCGGTGCCATGTTCGAGCCCAACGCCGATTGGACGGAGCAAGCGCGCGAAAACCTCGGCAAGGCGTTGGCGGCGGCTCAGACGACGCTGGGCAATACCGTGGTGGTTGCGCCCGAGGCGATCGGCAAGGCAGCCGCGCGACTGGCGGCCTATCAGGCGCTGTTCGCCACCGTGGCGGACGCCGTGGTCGAATATCAGTTCTTCGCCGGTAACCGCCTGCCGACGAAGAAACGCGCCGGGCAGTTCGACTGGACGCTGGGGCCGGGGGTGGCCGATCTCGCGAAGGATACGGGCTGCGACTACGCGCTCTTCATCGGCACGGAGGACCAGTATGGCTCGACCGGCCGCAAGATCTTCCAGTTCGTTGCCGCGGTGGCGCGGGTGCCGATCGTGTCCGGATCGCACAAGGGGCAGGCCGGGCTCGTCGATCTGAGGACCGGCGATCTCGTATGGTTGAACGCGGACATGCGGATGGGTGGCGACGTGCGCGATCCCGCCGGCGCCAGCAAGCGCATGATGCAGCTGCTGGAGGACTTTCCGGGACGGTCCCTCGACGCCGCTGCCAACGCCGAATCCCGCGTGGCGACGCGCTGATATGCGGGTCGCCACGCGCCTCGCGCTCGCCACGACGCTCGTCGTCCTGTTCGGCCTGTCGAGCGCGGCGGGCGAAACGCCCGCAGCGGTGCCGCTGCCGCCCTATGCCGGTGCCTATCAGCCGCAAACCGTGGACGAGCGCGGCGCGTGGATGATGGCGGATGAAGCGGAGCGATCGTTGCGCGACTCGCCCGCGCTGATCGGCGACCCCGCGCTCAACGCCTATCTGCAGCGCGTGCTGTGCCGCACGGTAGGGGAGGATCGGTGTCGCGGCATCCGCATCTACATCCTCCGCGTGGCGGATGTGAACGCGTCGATGATGGCGAACGGCACGCTCCAGATCTGGAGCGGTATCCTCCTGCGCATGCAGAACGAGGCCGAACTGGCGGGCGTGCTGGGCCATGAATTCGCCCATTTCGAACGGCGGCATCAACTCAATCATTTTCGCAAGGCGCGAACCGCCACCGACATCGCCGCATGGGCGGGCCTCGCAGGCGGACGTTACGGGCCAACCGTCGCTTTCTCGGCGCAAACCTCGATCTATGCCTTCGGGCGCGAGCAGGAAACCGAGTCCGACATGCTGTCATCCCGCTACATGCAGGCCAGCCATTACGACGGCCATTCCGTCGGCGCGTTCTGGGAGCGGCTGATGGACGAGGCCGACGCGACCGCGCTCGGCAGGCACCGGCGCAGTACGCGCTTCGATCGGGTATCGTACTTCGACACGCATCCGGCCACGCTGGAGCGTGCCCGCACGTTCCACGCCGCAGCCGCCAGCGCGCCGGGTGGCGGCGACGATGAGCATGCCGCATGGACCGCCGCCCTCGCGCGCTGGCGTGAAGCGTGGCTGGAGGATCAGCTGAAGCTCAACGACTTCGGCGGGACGGAGTATCTGCTCGCGCAACTGGGGCGCGACGGCTGGACGCAGGATTTGCTGTTCGCCCGCGGCGAACTCTACCGCATGCGTGGTAATCCGCGCGACCTGATCGCCGCTGCCGATTTCTACCGGGAGGCGATCATCCTCGCACCCGATCATGCCGAGGCGCATCGCGGGCTGGGACTGACTCTGCTCCGCCGCGGGCGAGAGGTGGACGCGGAGACAGGCAGGGCGGAACTTCGCCGCTATCTGACGCTGAAGCCAGCGGCGACGGACGCGGCAATGATGGCGGCGTTGCTCTCGTGAACATGGCCGGGCGTGTGATCGCATCCGCCACGACCGCCATCCTGCTCGCGGTCGCCCCGGCGATCGCCGGCAATACTTTGGTCAAGCAGGGTGTGGCGGCGTCGGTGGCCCGGTCTGCGCTGACCGTAATGCCCGATCGCGAATGGAACCGGATGGGCGCGCGACCGGGGCGGCGGTCGGAAACCTGGACGCTGGATGGCGCAACCCTCAACGACCTGACCTTCTATGGTGCGATCGAGACGGGCAAAACGCTGTTTCGCAAGGTCGATCGCAAGCACCGGCCTTTGCCGCGCTACTCGTCGCGCATGTTGCTGACCGACATCCCGATGCTGTTGGAGAACAGCTATCGCATCGCGCTCGGCACGTCTTTGATGACGATCGACACGGTCCAGCCGACGCTGCTGGCGGGCAGCAAGGCGGTGCGGTTCACCTATACCTGTACAAGGCCGGGCGAGGACGTCGAACGACGCGGCGAGGCAGTGGCGGCGATCATCGGCCGAAAGTTGTTCATGATGTCGTACGAAGCGCCAGCGATCTTCTATTTCGACCGCGATCTCGCTGCGTTCAGGCGGCTGGTGGCGACCGCGTGGCTGGCGGAGGGCACCCGGTGAGCGCCCTCCGCCGAACATTTATTGCTGGGTGAGGTCCTGATTCTTGACGACACCGCCGTCACCGCTCACGCCGGAAAACTCGCCGGCGGAGGTGAGGGTTTCCGGCTCCGGGCCACCTTCGCCGCGTTCCACGGCATCCGATCGGGACTCGACCGCCTGCTCGATATCGCTGCGTGCATCGTCGTCGCGGCGCTCCGGCGGGGTGTTCGGGTCGGTGCCCGGGTGATCTTCGGGGCGGCCTTCGCCACGTGCGTCGGTCATCTCAGATCTCCGCCGGCTGGGCGGTGCCGGGATCGCCCGCGGGCGTGCCGGGCGACGGCTGGTCGATATCGGGTCCGGGTGTCGTGATCTCCGGCGGTGGGCCATCCGGCTGCACCGGCTGCGGCGAGGGGACGGGGGCTTCTTGTGGGGGCTGGGTCGCCATTCTGCTCTCCTTGGACCGAATTAACGTCTCGGGATCGCCGTGGGTTGCGTGTGCCGCTTGCTCCCAAGCGCCGCACTGGTATAGACGCGCGCCCAAGGGGAACGCTGCGAAGTAGCACTGCGCAGGGGATACCCAACGGCGGGTCCAAGATTGCGGGCGTGGCGGAACTGGTAGACGCAGCAGGTTTAGGTCCTGCCATCGCAAGATGTGGGGGTTCGAGTCCCTTCGCCCGCACCAGTCCCGCCCTGCGCGCAGGGGCGGGAAGCCTACGAAATTCATTCGATCCTCAAGATCAAAGGCCGAAGATGCAGACTGTCGAGACGTTGAACGAGGGCCTGAAGCGCGCCTACACGCTGACCATCACCGCCAAGGATATCGACGCGAAGGTCGATGCCGAGGTCAAGCGCGTCGCGCCGCAGGTCCGTATGCCCGGCTTCCGTCCCGGCAAGGTGCCCGTCAACCTAGTGCGCAAGATGCACGGTGAGGCGCTGACGCAGGACGCGCTGAACGCCGCCGTACAGGAAGGCGTGCAGAGCCTCCTCGCCGAAAAGGCGCTGCGTCCGGCCATGCAGCCGACCGTCGCGCTCGGCGACGATTACGCGCCCGGCAAGGATGTCGAGTTGAAGGTCGAGCTGGAGGTCCTGCCGGACGTGCCCGCTCCCGCCATCGACGGTCTGAAGCTGGAACGGCTGACGATCCCTGTCGCCGACGAAGCGGTCGACGAGCAGTTGAAGAAGTTCGCCGACCAGCAGAAGCGCTGGGACGATGCCGGTGACAAGGCGGCGGAGCATGGCGATCTCGTCACGGTCGATTTCGTCGGCAAGACCGAGGACGGCGTCGCGTTCGAGGGTGGCACCGGCACCGACATGGGCGTCGAGATCGGCGCGGGTCGCCTGATCCCGGGCTTCGAGGACCAGCTCGTCGGCGCGAAGACGGGCGAGGAGCGCCAGCTGGCCGTGACCTTCCCGGAGGATTACGGCGCCAAGGAACTCGCTGGCAAGCCCGCGACGTTCGACATCGTCGTCAAGTCGGTGAAGACCGCCGCCGAGAGCAAGATCGACGACGAGATGGCGACCTCGCTCGGGCTCGAGAGCCTGGAGCAACTGCGCGGCCTGCTGAAGGGGCAGATCGAGCAGGAGCATAATGGCCTGACGCGCACGCACATGAAGCGCAAGTTGCTCGACCAGCTGGCCGAGGGTCACGACTTCCCGGTGCCGCCGTCGATGGTCGAGGCCGAGTTCGCGCAGATCTGGCAGCAGCTGGAGCATGAGGCGACTCACGAGGCCGATCCCGCCGCGGCGATGGCCGAGATGGAGAATGATCGCGACGATTACCGCAAGATCGCCGAGCGTCGCGTGCGCCTGGGGCTGTTGCTGTCGGAAATCGGTCAGGCGAACGGCATCGAGGTGACGCAGCAGGAAATGCAGCGCCTGATCATGCAGGCGGCGCAGCAGTACGGCCCGGAGGAGCGCCAGAAGTTCATCCAGTACGTCCAGCAGGAGCCGATGGCGGCCGCCCAGCTGCGCGCGCCGCTGTACGAGGACAAGGTCGTCGACTTCCTGTTCGAGAAGGCGGACGTGACCGACCGAGAGTCGACGCGCGAGGAACTGGAAGCGGCGATCGAGAGCGAAGACGGCTTCGCGACGGGCACGCACGTGCATGATCATGACCACGATCACGATCATGACCACAAGCCGAAGAAGAAGGCCGCCAAGAAGAAGGCGGAACCCGAGGCCGCGACGGAGGAGGCTCCGGCCGCCGAGGCGTCCGAGGAGGCTCCCAAGCCTGCGAAGAAGGCTGCGGCGAAGAAGAAGGCGGCTGCTCCGGTCGAGGCCGAGACGGCCGTGACCGAGTCGGCACCGGAAGCGGCCGAGAACGCCGAAGGCACCGAGGCAGCCGATGCGGCCCCGGCGAAGAAGCCGCGCGCGAAGAAGCCGAAGGCCGAAACCGCCGAGTGATCGGCCGAAGCAGAGGGCAGGGCGGATGACCGCGCCCATCACTCCGGGCGTGCGCGTCGCCGTCCTGCTCCCCTGCTTCAACGAGGAAGCGGCGATCGTCCAGACGATCGCAGGCTTCCGCGCCGCACTCCCCGGCGCGGCGATCTACGTCTACGACAACAATAGCACCGACCGGACCGTCGAACTTGCGCGCGGGGCCGGCGCCGTCGTCCGGCGGGAGCGTATCCAGGGCAAGGGCGCGGTCGTCCGGCGGATGTTCGCCGATGTCGACGCCGATGTGTATGTGATGGCGGATGGCGATGCGACCTACGACGCCGCCTCCGCCCCGGCGCTGGTCGATCGCCTGCTCGCCGAACAGCTCGACATGATCGTCGGCAGCCGTGTCAGCCAGGTGCAGGAATCCTACCGGCGCGGCCACCGCTTCGGCAACGCGCTGCTGACCGGCATGCTCGCACGGCTGTTCGGGCGCAGCTTCACCGACATCCTGTCCGGCTACCGCGTCTTCTCGCGCCGGTTCGTGAAGAGCTTCCCGGCGCTGTCGGCGGGGTTCGAGATCGAGACGGAAATCAGCGTCCACGCGCTGGAACTGCGGATGCCCTGCGCCGAGGTCGAGACGCCTTATTATGCGCGTCCCGAAGGTTCGGCGTCGAAGCTCAGCACCTACGGTGATGGCTGGCGCATCCTGTCGACGATCCTGACGCTGTATAGGATCGAACGGCCGGTGCTCTATTTCGGCACGCTCGGCGGCCTTCTGGCGCTGATCGCATTCGCTTTGGCGGTGCCGCTCGCGCTGACCTATGCCGCGACCGGGCTGGTGCCGCGCTTCCCGACGGCGATCCTCGTCACCGGGCTGGGGATCGTCGCCGCCTTGTGCCTGTTCGCCGGCCTGATCCTCGATACGGTGGTGCGTGGGCGGCGCGAAGTCCGGCGACTGTTCTATCTCGCGCAGCCGGCACCGCCCGGCGGGGCTTGAACTCGCCGACAGGGCGCGCGACATAGCGTGTTCTTCAGGGCATCAGAGAGTATCCCATGCATAATCCGTTCGAGACCGGCGATTTCGCGAGCCCGCTGATGAGCGCCGGCCTCGGCCTGCATCAGACCCAGGCGGGTCTGGTCCCCATCGTGATCGAACAGTCGAACCGCGGCGAGCGTTCCTTCGACATCTTCTCGCGTCTGCTGCGCGAGCGGATCATCTTCGTGACGGGTGGTGTCGAGGACGGCATGGCCAGCCTCATCACCGCACAGCTGCTCTTCCTCGAGTCCGAGAACCCGAAGAAGGACATCTTCATGTACATCAACTCGCCGGGCGGCGTCGTCACGGCGGGCATGGCGATCCACGACACGATGCAGTATATCCGGCCGCGGGTCGGCACGGTCTGCGTCGGCCAGGCGGCGTCGATGGGCAGCTTCCTGCTGGCGGCCGGTGAGCCGGGTATGCGCGTGGCACTGACCAATGCCCGCATCATGATCCACCAGCCGTCGGGCGGTGCGCAGGGCATGGCCGCGGACATCGAGATCCAGGCGCGCGAGATTCTTCGTATGCGTCATGACCTCAATACGCTGTACGCCAAGTACACCGGCAAGCCGCTGGAGGAGATCGAGCGGGCGATGGATCGTGACAAGTTCATGTCGACCGAGGAAGCCAAGGCGTTCGGCCTGATCGACGAGGTCTTCGACAAGCGGCCGATGCCTTCGGAGGACATGGCCGCGGCGGCCTGACCCCGCGCAGCGGCGGGACGATGTTAACGACCCGCCGCTACCGTGTTTTGGCCGTTGTGGTTTGCGCACTGGCCGGGCTACGATGTCCGGCCCATATAGGACGGGGAAACTCGTCCCAAGGAAGGTTTGAATGACGAAGCTGAGCGGTGGCGACTCCAAGAGCACCCTCTACTGCTCGTTCTGCGGCAAGTCGCAGCACGAGGTGCGCAAGCTGATCGCGGGTCCCACCGTCTTCATCTGCGACGAGTGCGTGGAGCTTTGCAACGACATCATCCGCGAGGAGACGAAGTCGGCGCTGGTGTCCAAGAAGGACGGCGGCGTGCCGACCCCGCAGGAGATCTGCAACGTCCTGGACGATTATGTGATCGGCCAGAAGCAGGCCAAGCGCGTGCTCTCCGTGGCGGTTCATAACCACTATAAGCGCCTGAACCACGGCGCGAAGGGTGCGGACGTCGAACTCGCCAAGTCGAACATCCTGCTCGTCGGGCCGACCGGTTGCGGCAAGACGCTGCTGGCGCAGACATTGGCCCGCATCCTCGACGTGCCGTTCACGATGGCCGACGCCACGACGCTGACCGAGGCCGGCTATGTCGGTGAGGATGTCGAGAACATCATCCTGAAGCTGTTGCAGGCGAGCGACTACAACGTCGAGCGGGCGCAGCGCGGCATCGTCTACATCGACGAGATCGACAAGATCAGCCGCAAGGCCGAGAACCCGTCGATCACCCGCGACGTGTCGGGCGAGGGCGTTCAGCAGGCCCTGCTGAAGCTGATGGAGGGTACCACCGCCAGCGTCCCGCCGCAGGGTGGCCGCAAGCATCCGCAGCAGGAATTCCTGCAGGTCGACACGACGAACATCCTGTTCATCTGCGGCGGCGCGTTCAGCGGGCTGGAGAAGATCATCGGCGATCGTCTTCAGGGCAAGTCGATCGGCTTCGGCGCCTATGTCGCCAGCCCGGAGGAGCGCCGCACCGGCGATGTGCTGCGCTCGACCGAGCCGGAGGATCTGCTGAAGTTCGGTCTGATCCCCGAGTTCGTCGGTCGTCTGCCGGTGATCGCCACGCTCGAGGATCTCGATGTCAGCGCGCTGGTGAAGATCCTGAAGGAGCCGAAGAACGCACTGGTCAAGCAGTACCAGAAGCTGTTCGAGATGGAGCAGGTCGATCTCGGCTTCACCGACGACGCGTTGGTGTCGGTCGCCAAGAAGGGCATCGAGCGCAAGACGGGCGCCCGCGGCCTGCGGTCAATCCTGGAGGCGATCCTGCTCGACACGATGTTCGACCTGCCCGGTATGGACGGTGTCGACGAGGTGATGATCGACAAGGACGTGGTGGAGGGCCGCAAGGAACCCATCCGCGTCTACGCCGAGAAGAAGCAGAAGGACGGCGCGGCGGCGTAAGCGTCAGCCGATGGAGTGGGTTGGGGGGCGTCGGGTGACCGGCGCCCCTTTCTACATCCAGGGAAAGCGCGACTGTTTGCGATCGATGATCCTGCTGTTCGGCAGTGCCTTGATCCGCTTCGTCAGCCAGCGTCGGCTGCGACTCATCTCGATGCCGATCAAGTCGCCGGCAGGCAGCATGGCATCCACGAGTCTGTCGAGCACCCCGACTCCCGTGTAACCGTGGGCGGCTGTAAAAACGAAGACGGTCTGCGGCTTGGAGGTGTGAGTCAGGTCACGCACGGCGACGTGAAGCGCGGCCACTCCCTCCACGTCTGCGACCAGTGCCGAAACCCGCTCGCGAAGGGCTTCGTCCGCCGCGCGCAGGCGGGCGGTTTCGTCGATGGCATTGGCCTCGGCGGTCGCCAGCGCTTCGGCCGCCTCGGCCTGTGCCAGTAACGGCAGATAGGCTTCCGCGTCCCGCCCTTGAGCGCGGCGGAAGTCGATGATCCGGCGATAGGCGTGGGGTAACAGCTCCGGCTCGGCGTGTCCCGCCTCCAGTAAAATTGCTGTGCCCGCCTCGTCATCGAGATCAAGCAGCATGTCGCCGTAGCGGAACCGCGCATCCTGCGCGTCCGGGTGGTGGCGGAGCACGATCGCATAGGCGCGCGCCGCCGGTTCCGCGCCGTCCAGCCGCTCGGTCAGCCAGGCATGCCGATACAGCGCCTCCCGCTCGGTCTCACCCACCGTGATCCGCTCCGCCAGCGCCGCCTGTTCTGCGCGTTCCTCCTGCCGTTCGCGATAGTCGTGCTTCCACACATCGTCCGCCCAATCATGCCACTCCGCATCGAACTGCGTCGTCGCGAGAGGCAGCGCCGGCCCCAGCAGCGTCACGGCCGGCGTGGCGAGAGGGGGCGGCAAGGTTGCGCTGCGACCCAGTGCGTGAAGGCGTTGCGCCAGCGTCGGGTGCGTGTCGTCGAGATCGGCCTCGGCCCGCAACTCGCGGTCCAGCACGTCCCGATCGGCATCATCCTCCATCTGGAATACGCTGGCCGCTGTGTCGTGGGGAGACGCGAGAGGATCGTCCCGTTCGACCGATTGGCTCCAGATCGCGGACCACGCGCTGCCATAGCGGACGGACTGAACGGTGATCCTGATAAGCGCGTTGGCAATGGTCTCCGCGCTCGTCGCTCGCGCCGCGACCGCGTCGGCCTCATACTCCTGCTGCCGCGCCAGCACGAAGCTGTAGGATGCGAACCACGGCCCATACCACCTGAAGAACCGGCGGAGCAGACCCGATACGATTCCGTCGGGCATCCGTTCCGCGATCTGCGCCCAGCGCCGGCGGATGCGATAGACGAAGCCCGACGAGTGACCATGCTTCCCGACGAAATGGCCGAACTCGTGCGCAATGACCCCGGCGACCTCATCAGAGGTCAATGCCTGCAATAAGGGAAGACCAAGATAGAGGGTGTTTCGCGCGCCGACGATGACGAACCGCGCTTCCTGCGTGATCGCGGCGTTCATCTGATCGGTCAGCCGGATCGCGTGGATCGGCGGTCCGCCGGTTGCACACCTGACCCGATCGACCATCGCGAACAGGTCCGGGGACTCGCTTGCGGAGAGCGCGATGCCGTCCGGCGCCACACGCGGAACCCACAAGGCGCGAACCAACCCGAAGGCCAGCGCTCCGAAGACGAAGGCGAATTTCAATGCGACGGCGGCACCCTTGCCGGTGGTCACGATCAGGATGACCATCAACACCGTCAGTCCGACCAGAAGCGCGAGCAGGGTGGTCAAGACCACATAGGCGACAAGACCCGCCGCCACGACACGCCGTCGATAGCCGTCGCCGTCGCGCGCCGCGAACTGCTCGAGCCGCGCGATCATCGGTCCGTGACGCGGATCGAGCGCGATCGTTTGTCCCCAGCCCTGTTGAGGCGGCTCCCCCACCGAGATCGTCTTCATCGTCGCCCCCCGGTGCGGACCATGCCGCGGGCAAGGATCGTCGATCAAGCCCGCGCCTTGGTCTTCCCGTGCCACGCCGGCACGAAAAAGGCCGCCCGGATTGCTCCGGGCGGCCTGTTCCTAGGCTAGAAGGGCGTCGGGCGATCAGCCCTGCGCCTGCTCCCCGTCCGCACGTGCGTCGTCGGACTGGACCTCGGCGGTCGCGCCCGGCTCGGCGTTCGGATCGTAATCCTCGGTGAAGCCGGCCTCGTCACGCTCGAACATCGATGCCATGACATCGACGCCCTGCGCCTGCATCTCGGCCTCTTCGGGCGAGCGCGCGACGTTGACCTTGACGGCCACCGACACTTCCGGGTGCAGCGCGACCTTGACCTCGTACACGCCGATCGACTTGATCGGCTTGTCGAGGACGATCTGGTTCTTGGCGACCTTGTGGCCGTCGGCTTCCAGAGCCTCGATCAGATCGCGAACCGCGACCGAGCCGTACAGCTGACCGGTGTTCGATGCCTGACGGATCAGGGTGACCGATGCGTCCTTGAACGAACCGGCGTCCTTCTCGGCGTCCGAACGACGCGAAGCGTTGTCGGCCTCGATGCGCGCGCGGTTGGCCTCGAAAACCTTCTTGTTCGACTCGTTGGCGCGCAGCGCCTTCTTGCGCGGCAGCAGGAAGTTGCGGGCGAACCCGTCCTTCACCTTCACCACGTCGCCGATGGCGCCGAGCTTCTCGACGCGCTCAAGCAGAATAACGTCCATATCCCGGACTCCTTACTTCACGACGTAGGGCAGGAGGCCCAGATGACGCGCACGCTTGATCGCCTGGGCGAGCTCGCGCTGCTTCTTGGCGCTCACCGAGGTGATGCGCGACGGCACGATCTTGCCACGCTCGGACACGAAGCCCTGCAGCAGACGGACGTCCTTATAGTCGATCCGCGGTGCGTCCTTGGCGGAGAAGGGGCAGCTCTTGCGACGACGGAAAAACGGGCGAGCCATTATGCGGCCTCCTCTTCACGGTCACGACGGGGCGCACGATCACCACGATCGCCACCACGGTCCGGGCGATCGCCGCGCGGGCCGCCGTCACGGCCACCCTCACGGTCGCCACGACGCTCACGGTCGCGCTCCTGCTTGCGCATCATCGCCGACGGGCCTTCCTCCAGCTCGTCCACGCGGACGGTCATGAATCGGATCACGTCTTCGTTGATCTGGGTCTGACGCTCCAGCTCGGCGACCACGCCCGCGGGCGCGTCGATCTCGAGCATGACGTAATGCGCCTTGCGGTTCTTGGCGATCTTGTACGCCAGCGAACGGAGACCCCAGGTCTCGGTCTTCACGACCTTGCCCTGATTGTCCTGCACGATCTTGGTGGCGGCTTCCGCCAGCGCGTCCACCTGCGCCTGTGCCAGATCCTGGCGCGCAAGGAACACGTGCTCGTATAGAGCCATGTCTTACCTTCATGTTGGCCGATCGCTGACGCCGCCCCGTGCGGTCGCCCCTCCGGCTGTCTTCATACGGAAAGGGTGGGAAGCCACGCTCCCCACCCGATCTGTTCGCGTCCTTATACCAACGCGGTCGAAAGGCAAGCCTTACCGCACCGCACCGGCGATCACCGCGGCGATGACGCCGCTGGCGACGGCGACCAGCACCGCATCGTTGCCCGACTGATAGTAACGATAGCCGCGGGGCGGGGCGCGCAGGCCGCGATACTGGCGGTAATCGATCTGGCGATAGTTGCGGGCATAGCGGCGGTCGAACCGCTCGCCCTTGCGCCAGTTGCGATACTGGTTCGCCCGCAGCCCACGCTGCTGACCATAGTCCCGACCATATTGCTCGCGGACGACGGTACGCTTCGTCACGGTGCGGCGGCCATTGTCGCGCTCGCTGACGACCACCGTCTCGCGACGCTGCTGGGCCGGAGCCGCTTCGGCGGCACTGGCCATCACGGGGCCGGTGGCGATCGTCGCGGCGAGGGCGGCGAGGAGGAATGTCTTCATGATCTGTCTCCCGATGAATGCGGCGCCGTGTCTCTCGGCGTCCAAAGTGAAATGGGCCCCGATTGTCGCAGACCTAGCGACGCGGAGGCGCGAAATGGTCGCGATCTGTCGCAGGTGCGTCGGCATCGTTCAGGTTGCCTCCCCCCGCGCCGGGCCGTAATGGCGCGCGCTTCACGGACATCAGGAGAGGCCGATGCGCGCGTTCATCTTTCCCGGACAGGGCAGCCAGGCGGTCGGCATGGGCAAGGCGCTGAACGACGCCAGCCCCGCGGCCCGCGCGGTGTTTCAGGAGGTCGACGAGGCGCTGGGCCAGCATCTGTTCCGGCTGATGAGCGACGGTCCTGCCGACGACCTGACGCTGACGGAGAACGCCCAGCCCGCGATCATGGCGAATGCCTTGGCGACTCTGGCGGTGCTGGAGCGGGAGGCGGGCGTCAGCCTGTCCGACAAGGCGGACTATGTCGCGGGCCATTCCCTCGGAGAATACAGCGCACTGGCGGCGGCGAAGGCGTTCGACCTGCCGACGACGGCACGCCTGCTGAAGCTGCGCGGCCGCGCGATGCAGGCGGCGGTGCCGGTGGGCGAGGGGGCGATGGCGGCCCTGCTCGGCGCCGACCTCGACAAGGCACGCACGATCGCCGGCGCGGCGGTCGATGCGATCCTGGCGGAGGGCGGTGAGGAGCTGGTCTGCACCGTCGCGAACGACAACGATCCGTCGCAGGTGGTGATCTCCGGGCATCGTACCGCCGTCGAGCGCGCGGTGGCGCTGGCGAAGGAACTGGGCGCGAAGCGCGCGGTGCTGCTGCCCGTATCCGCCCCGTTCCATTGCCCGCTGATGCAGCCCGCCGCCGACGCGATGGACGCCGCGCTGGCGGAGGCGAAGATCTCCGCGCCGTTGGTCCCTGTCTTCGCCAACGTCGATGCGGTCGCGATCGCCGACCCCGGCGCGATCCGCGTTGCGCTCGTCCAGCAGGTGACGGGCGTGGTCCGCTGGCGCGAATCGGTGCTGGCGATGGCCGAGGCGGGCGTGACGCAGTTCGTCGAGTTCGGTGGCAAGGTCCTGACCCCGATGGTCAAGCGCATCGCCCCCGACGTCGACGCGATCAGCGTCGTGACGATGGACGATGTCGAGCAATTGCTGAAGAAGCTGTGATCACTCGTCGGACTGCAAGCTAAGCTGGAGAAGCACATGTTCGATCTCACAGGTATGACCGCCCTCGTTACCGGGGCATCCGGCGGGATCGGCTCCGCGATCGCGCGGGGGTTGGCGGCGCAGGGCGCGCGCCTTGCCGTCTCGGGGTCCAACGTCGCCAAGCTGGAGGCGTTTCTGGAGACGCTGGGCGGCGATCACGTCGCGCTGGCGTGCGACCTGTCCGATGCCGCGCAGGTCGATGCGCTGGTGCCGCAGGCGGTGGCGAAGCTCGGGCGGCTCGACATCCTCGTCAACAACGCCGGCGTCACCCGCGACAATCTCGCGATGCGGATGAAGGACGAGGAGTGGGATACCGTCATCCGCGTCAATCTGGAGGCCGCGTTCCGCCTGATCCGTGCGGCGGCCAAGCCGATGATGAAGGCGCGGTTCGGGCGCGTCGTGTCGATCACGTCCGTCGTCGGCCAGACCGGCAATCCGGGGCAGGCGAACTATGCCGCGTCCAAGGCCGGCCTTGTCGGCATGTCCAAGGCGCTGGCGCAGGAGCTGGCCAGCCGCAACATCACCGTCAACTGCGTCGCCCCCGGCTTCATCCGCTCGGCGATGACCGACGGCTTGCCCGAGGCGCAGAAGGCCGCGCTGACGCAGCGCATTCCGGCGGGCGATCTGGGCACCGGTGAGGACATCGCCGCCGCCGTCGTCTATCTCGCCAGCCGCGAGGCCGGCTACGTCACCGGTCAGACCATCCACGTCAACGGCGGCATGGCGATGATCTGAAGCGCTCAGCACCACAGGACGTGCCGGATGCGCGCCAGACATGCTCTTGCCAGCGCATCCCCTGCGTTCTACGTGCGTTCAGGAAACTACAACACTCTACGAAACGAAGAGGGACTACCATGAGCGAGACCGCCGACCGCGTGAAGAAGATCGTCGTCGAGCATCTCGGCGTCGAGGCCGACAAGGTGACCGAGGACGCGAGCTTCATCGACGATCTGGGCGCAGACAGCCTCGACATCGTCGAGCTGGTGATGGCCTTCGAGGAAGAGTTCGGGGTCGAGATCCCCGACGACGCCGCCGAGAAGATCACGACCGTCAAGGACGCGATCACGTACATCGACGAGCACAAGTCGTAAGATACTGACAGACCCGGCCCATAGGGCAGGGGTTCCGAACGGCTTCCCGTCCCCGCGTAGAGGGCGGGAGGCCGTTTTGGTATGAACGGAATGGAGTAAGAGCATGCGGCGTGTCGTCGTGACCGGATTGGGCCTCGTGACGCCGCTCGGCGCGGACGTCGAGACGGCCTGGGCGAACATATTGGCGGGCAAGTCGGGCGCCGGCCCGATCACGCGCTTCGACGCGTCCGACCAGGTGTGTCGCATCGCCTGCGAAGTGAAGCGCCCGGACCACGAATATGGCTTCGATCCCGGCAAGCGCGTCGACCACAAGGTCCAGCGCCAGGTCGATCCCTTCATCGTCTACGGAATCGACGCCGCCGGACAGGCCCTGGAGGATGCCGGCCTGACCGAGATGACGGTCGAGGAAAGCTGGCGCGCGGGCTGTTCGATCGGGTCGGGCATCGGCGGGCTGCCAGGGATCGAGAGCGAGTCGCTGGTACTGCACGAGAAGGGCCCGCGCCGCGTATCGCCGCACTTCGTTCACGGCCGCCTTATCAACCTCATCTCCGGGCAGGTTTCGATCAAATACGGCCTGCGCGGGCCGAACCACGCGGTCGTCACGGCCTGCTCGACCGGCGCGCACGCGATCGGCGACGCCGCGCGAATGATCGCGATGGACGATGCCGACGTGATGCTGGCGGGCGGTGCGGAGAGCACGGTCTGCCCGCTCGGCATCGCCGGGTTCGCACAGGCTCGCGCACTGTCGACGGCGTTCAACGACCAGCCCGAAAAGGCGTCGCGTCCCTACGATAAGGACCGCGACGGCTTCGTGATGGGCGAGGGCGCCGGCATCGTCTGCCTCGAAGAGTATGAGCACGCCAAGGCGCGCGGTGCGAAGATCTATGCCGAGGTGATCGGTTACGGCCTGTCGGGCGACGCCTATCATGTCACCGCGCCGCATCCGGAGGGCGACGGCGCGTTCCGGTCGATGCAGATGGCGCTGAAGAAGGCCGGTCTGGAGCCCAAGGACATCGATTATATCAACGCGCACGGCACCTCGACGCCGATGGGCGACGAGCTGGAACTGGGCGCGGTGCGGCGGCTGTTCGGCGATGCCATGCAGACGGTATCGATGTCGTCGACCAAGTCGGCGATCGGGCATCTGCTCGGCGGCGCTGGCGCGGTCGAGTCGATCTTCTGCATCCTCGCGATGCGCGATCAGATCGTGCCGCCGACGCTCAACCTCGACAATCCCAGCGACAGCTGCGTCGGCGTCGATCTCGTGCCGCATGTCGCCAAGAAGCGCTCGGTGAAGGCGGTGTTGAACAACTCGTTCGGCTTCGGCGGCACCAACGCGTCGCTGGTGATGCGCGCGATCTGATCCGATGCGCAAACTCGGCTGCCTCGTCCTGCTGATCGCAGCCATTGTCGTCGGCGCCCTTGTCGCGACGAATATGTGGGCGGGGGCGGGGCCGTCCGACAAGCCGCTCGCGGTCGTGGTGCCGGAGGGGGCGAGCCTCGCCCGCGCCGCGACCGAACTGGAGAAGGCCGGCGCAATCCGCTCCGCCTCGCGGTTCCGGCTGTTCGCGCGGGTATTCGGCGGCGGGGGGTCGATCAAGGCGGGCGAGTATGCGATCCCGGCAGGTGCGAGCCAGTCGGACATCCTGACGCTGCTGGAGGAGGGCAAGGTCCGCCAGCGCCTCGTCGCGGTGCCGGAGGGATATCCGTCGGTGCTGGTGCATGACGCCGTCGCCCGTGCCGACGGGCTCACCGGGGACGTCGCCGTGCCACGCGAGGGTTCGGTGCTGCCCGACAGCTACGCCTATCAACGCGGCGATACGCGCGCGGCGGTGGTGGCGCGCATGCAGAAGGCGATGCGCGATTACCTCGCCACGGCATGGGCGAAGCGCAAGCCCGGCATCGCCGTCACGACGCCCGAACAGGCGATCATCCTTGCCTCGATCGTCGAGAAGGAAACCGGCAAGCCCGCCGAACGCCGCACCGTCGCGGCGGTTTACGGCAACCGCCTGCGCATCGGCATGCCGCTTCAGGCCGATCCGACCGTGATCTACCCGATCACCAAGGGGCGCCCGCTCGGCCGGCGCATCCGCGTGTCGGAACTGCGGGCGAAGAACGGCTACAACACCTATGCCAGCGCCGGCCTGCCGGCCGGCCCGATCGCCAATCCGGGTCGTGCCTCGATCGACGCAGTCCTCGATCCCGCACCGAGCCGGGCGCTGTACTTCGTCGCGGACGGCACCGGGGGGCATGTCTTCGCCGACACGCTGCCGCAGCATAATGCCAACGTGCAGAAATGGTACGCGATCAGGCGGTCGCGCGGGGAGATGTAAGGCGAACGCTAGCTCGCTTCCATTTCGGGAGATGCCGGGAGAGGTTTTCGCTGCACGCGCGTAGCTGGTGGAGAAACCCTCCCCGCCCGCGAGCGGGAGGGGAGCGAGAAGGAGTTATCCCCGCAACGCCGCCGCCGAACGCGCCTTCGCCTCGACCTCGGCCATCGTGCCGCCGGTCACCCAGCTCCCCCCCACGCACTCGACTGGCCCGAACGCCAGCCAGTCGCGCGCGCTCGCCTCGGTCACGCCACCGGTTGGGCAGAACCGGCACTGGTTGAACGGCGCGGCAAGCGCCTTCAGCGCCTTCAGGCCGCCGCTCGTCTCCGCGGGAAAGAACTTGAACTCGGTCAGGCCCATGTCCAACCCGCGCATGATGTCGCCCGCCGTCGCGATGCCGGGCAGGAACGGCACGCCGGAGCGGACGATCACGTCGCCGAGCCGCTCGGACAAACCGGGCGACACGATGAACTCCGCACCGACCCCCATCACCTGTTCGAACTGGTCGGTGTTGACGACGGTCCCCGCCCCGACGATCGCGCCCTCCACCTTCTTCATCTCCACGATCGCATCGATCGCGGCGGGGGTACGCATCGTCACTTCCAGCACGCGCAGGCCGCCGGCGACCAGCGCTTCCGCCAGCGGGCGGGCGATCGCGGCATCGTCGATCACCAGTACAGGGATGACGGCGCTGGTGCGCATGATGTCGAGAATGGTCACTGGCTATGCTCCTGCGCGAAGGCGGCCGCGGCACCGAACAGGCCGGGCTGGGGATGGGTGATGAGCTTGACGGGCATTCCGGCCATCATCGACTGGAACCGACCCTTGGCGACGAAGCGCTGGTCGAAGCCGGACCGTAGCAGCTTGTCCTTGATCCGCAGGCCGAGCCCGCCCGCGATGACCACCGAATTCGCACCCTGCGCCAGCGCCAGGTCGCCCGCGACCGCGCCGAGCGCGAGGCAGAACCGGTCGAGCGCGGCGAGGGCGATCGAGTCGGTCCCGTCCAGCGCCTCCGCCCAGATCGTCTTGTCGTCCCGGCTCGGCACCGCGCGTCCTTCGAGTTCGGCCAGCGTCTCGTAGATCGCCACGATGCCCGGCCCTGCGACGATTCGCTCGCACGAGACGCGTGTGAAGGTCCTGCGCAGCCGCTTCGTGATGGCATCCTCGATCGTGTCGAGCGGCGCGTAGTCGATGTGTCCGCCCTCGGTCGGCAGGACGTGATAACGGCTGTCGGTCTTCAGCACCTGCGCGACGCCGAGCCCGGTGCCTGGTCCACACACGGTGGTCACGCCCTTTTTCGGCAAGGATATGTCCGGGCCGCACAGGTGGACGAAATCATCGTCCGACAGCTGCGCTACGGCATGGCCGACCGCCGCGAAGTCGTTGACCACGGTCCATTTGTCGACGTTCAGCCGCTCGTGAATCAACGACGGTCGGATCACCCAGGGATTGTTGGTCAGGCGAATGACGTCGCCGGTGATCGGCCCCGCGATGGAGATGCCGGCAAAGCGGGGCAGGGGTTTGCCGTGCTGCGCCTCATACGCCTGCCACGCGGTTTGCAGCGACGCGTGTTCCGCCGTCTTCTGCGTCACCACATCCCCCAGGCTGACGACGCGGCCGTCCTCGACCTCCGCGATCGCGAACCGCGCGTGCGTACCGCCGAGGTCGACTGCCACCATCTCCATGCCGTCACTCTCCTGTTATTACGGCTTATTGTCTTCAGGCCGTTCGGCCGCTCAGAGCCCCGCGCCGGCCAGAACCGCCGACGCACCCTTTTCCGCCTCGTCTGCCTGCGCGCGGAACATCCCGAACAGCTCGCGGCCGAAGCCCGTCGCGGGCGGTGGTGCGGCGTCGAGCGTCCGCGCCTCCCACTCGGCCGCGTCGACCAGCGCCGTCAGCATGCCCGACACCGCATCGACCCGGATCATGTCGCCGTTGCGGATGCGGCCGATCGCGCCACCGCCCAGCGCTTCGGGCGAACAATGGATCGCGCACGGCACCTTGCCGCTCGCCCCCGACATGCGGCCATCGGTCACCAGCGCGACCTTGAAGCCGCGGTTCTGGAGCACGCCGAGGGGCGGCGTCAGCTTGTGCAGTTCGGGCATCCCGTTCGCGCGCGGACCCTGAAAACGAACGACGACCACGACATCCTGTTCCAGCTCGCCACGCTGGAACGCCGCGATCACGTCCAGCTGGTCGTCGAACACGCGGGCGGGTGCCTCGATCACCCAGCGCTCGCGGTCGACCGCCGACACCTTGATGCAGGCACGGCCGATATTCCCCGCGAGAATGCGCATGCCGCCATCGGCGGAGAAGGGTTGCGCGACCGGTCGCAGGATCGTCTCGTCGCCGCTCGCACCGGGATCGGTCCATGTCAGCGCATCGCCATCCATACCCGGCTTCGCACCGTAAGCGGACAGGCTTTCACCCGACACCGTCATGATGTCGTCGTGCAGATATCCAGCGCCGATCAGCTCGCGGATCACGAAGGGCATCCCGCCCGCCGCCTCGAAGGCATTCACGTCGGCGGAGCCATTGGGATAGACGCGCGCGATCAGCGGCACCGCCGCCGACAGCCGGTCGAAATCCTCCCAGTCGATCACGATCCCCGCCGCGCGAGCGATGGCGGGGATGTGCATCAGGTGGTTCGTCGAGCCGCCGGTCGCCAGCAAACCAACCGCGGCGTTGACGATCGATCGCTCGTCGACGCACCAGCCGAGCGGGCGATACTCGTCGCCGCGCTGGCCGATAGCCGCCAGCCGGTGGACCGCCGCGCGCGTCAGTTCCTGGCGCAGCTTGGTGCCGGGATTGACGAACGCGGCACCCGGCATGTGCAGGCCCATCACTTCCATCATCATCTGGTTGGTGTTGGCGGTGCCGTAGAAGGTGCAGGTACCCTTGCCGTGATAGGCCTGGATCTCCGCGTCCAGCAGTTCCTCGCGGCTGGCGTCCCCGACCGCGAAGCGCTCGCGCACCGCCGCCTTGGCCTTGTTCGGCAGGCCGGTAGGCATCGGCCCGCCGGGGATCAGGATCGTCGGCAGATGCCCGAAGCGCAGGGCGCCCATCAACAGGCCGGGCACGATCTTGTCGCAGATACCAAGCAGCGCCGCACCCTCGAACGTGCCGTGGCTCAGCGCCACCGCCGTCGACAGCGCGATCGTGTCGCGGCTGAACAGCGACAGTTCCATGCCGGCATAGCCCTGCGTCACGCCGTCGCACATCGCCGGCGTCGCGCCCGCGACCTGCGCCGTCGCGCCGACCTCGCGCGCCCAGACCTTCATCTGTTCGGGGTAGCGATAATAGACCGCATGTGCCGACAGCATGTCGTTGTACGCGGTGACGAGGCCGATGTTCATGCCGCGATCGGCCTTCATCGCCTCGCGGTCTTCGTCGGTCCCCGCATAGGCATGCGCCAGGTTCGCGCAGCCCAGATTGGGCCGGCGTACCGCGTTCTCGCGTTCGCGATCGATCAGGTCGAGATAGGTGCGCCGCCCCGGCTGCGACCGCTCGACGATCCGCTGCGTGACGGCGGCGACCGCGGCGTGGATCATCCTACTTGCTCCAGTGCCAATTCACTTGCTCCAGTGGACGTCGATCGGGAGTTCGACATCGGCGAGCACGCGGCCGATCGGGTAGGGGGATGACGGACCCTGCTCGATCGCCTGTT
The DNA here is from genome assembly GCF_016892685.1 of Sphingomonas longa. Classification (NCBI taxonomy): domain Bacteria; kingdom Pseudomonadati; phylum Pseudomonadota; class Alphaproteobacteria; order Sphingomonadales; family Sphingomonadaceae; genus Sphingomonas; species Sphingomonas longa. The sequence goes on along the minus strand of NZ_JAFEMC010000001.1, from coordinate 254,820 downwards.
CCAGCACCTTGCGCTTGGCGTCGCCGGTGATCGCGATCATCAGCGCCTTGGACGACGCGATCGCCGACTTGGACAGCGTGACGCGCGCGACGGGGGCTTCGGGCGGCAGCGGGTCGGGCATGACACCCAGCGCGCGGCGCTCCTTGGGCCCATTCATCGCCTCGTCGAAATCGCCGCCGGGGAAGATCGACGCGGTGTGGCCGTCGCCCCCCATGCCCAGCATGCAGAAGTCGAGCGGCCAGTGCAAATCCTGCATCAGCGCGTCGGCGGAGCGGCCCGCCGCCTTATAATCCTTCATCGCCTCGGGCACGATCGGCATCACCCGCGCACCCTTCGGCAGGAAGATCTTGGCGAGCGCGGTGACGTTCGACAGCGGATCGCCCAGCTTCACCACCCGCTCGTCGGTCGGGATGATCGTGACCTTCTTCCAGTCCAGCTTGGCCTGCGCCAGCTTTTCATAGGCCGGGAAGGGCGTCTTACCGCCCGCCAGCGCGATCACCGCGGACCCGCGGGCGTCCAGCGCACTCTCGATCACGAACTGCACGTCGCCGGCGATGGCATCGGCCAACTCGCTCGCGTCCTCGTAATCCCACCACTCGATCTCGGTCATCAGGCTCTCCGTCGCGCCCTGCGGCGCCAGTCGAGCGACCGTTAGACGGATGGGGCGAAAGGGGGAACCCGCATACGTATGGATGGTGCCGTGGCGCGGCGACGCTACCTGTCGAGCCTGCCGACCGGCTGCTGCCGGCAGTCGCCGATGCGATTGCCCTTGATCGACCAGCGCCGCCCTTCCGGTCTTCCGCTGGAGGCTGGGTCGGGCGTTATGGGTTCGCGGCGGGAGGCGAAGTCCATCTTCAGAAGCGTGGCACCGTATCGCCCTGTCACTGTGAGGACGTCGCGAGCGGGTGTGACGGTAGGGAAGCCGGAGGGCTGCGATGCCGTCATGGTGCCGCCGGTGCAGGTCTGATCGGCCTTCAGTTTGGCGTTGCCGAGCCGGATCGTGAGAGGACGGCAATTCATCGTTCCCGACGATTCCATCCGTCCCTGACCGATGAGCAATCGCAATAGCGGCTCGACATCGGTGTCGGGCAGGCAGAAGCGCCACGTCCGGTTCGACCCGGTGGCCTGCATCTTGTCCAAATTCGTGTCGATGGCGCCGAAATAATAGGATCGCGAAAGATCGAGTTGCCATTCGCCCCCCTGCATCCGGCGGACGTCCTTGGGCGCCTCGACGATAATCTCGTCCGGCTGCTGCTGGGCCTGCTGACCAGCGACGGCGCTCGCCAAGCTGCCGGCAATCCCCAGCACGGACAGAGATACGATCCGAACGATGAATGACATGCGCCTGCTACTCTCCAAGCACGGGAGGCTAGCAGCGTTGCGACGCGAAACAAGTGTTCACCAGCGGTAGCGATGCGATCGGTTCCGCCGACCGATCGGCTCAGTCGTCCTGCCAGGTCACGCCATCGCGTTCGGTCAGTGCGATGGCCGCGCTCGGCCCCCAGCTGCCCGACGCATACGCCTTCGGCTTCATACCATTGGCGGTCCACCCGGCGCGGATCGCATCGACCCAGGTCCATTGTGCCTCCACCTCGTCGCGGCGCACGAACAGCGTCTGGTCACCCTCGATCAGGTCGAGCAGCAGGCGTTCGTAGGCGATCCGGCGGCGCGTACCCGCGAACTCGGAATCCAGCGACAGATTCAGCGGCACCTCGCGCAGGCGGATACCCTCGCGATCGAGGCCGGGCTCCTTCGCCATCACGAGCAACTGCACATACTCTTCGGGCTGGAGCCGGATGATGAGCATATTGGGCTGCAACAGCCCGCCGCGATTGCCGAACATCGAGTGCGGCACCGGCTTGAACTGGATCGCGATCTCCGACCGGCGCGCGGCCATGCGCTTGCCGGTGCGCAGGTAGAAGGGCACGCCCTGCCACCGCCAGTTGTCGACATGCGCCTTGATCGCGACGAACGTCTCCGTCGTCGACGGCTTGCCGAGTTCGTCGGTGTAGCTGTGGACGATCTCGCCCTTCACCGCGCCCTCGCCATATTGGCCGGTGACGGTGCAGTTCGGTGCCTCCTCCGGCGTCATCAGGCGCAGGCTGCGGAACACCTTCGCCTTTTCGTCGCGAATGGCGGTGCCGTCGAACCGGGCAGGGGGCTCCATCGCGATCAGCGCGACGAGTTGCAGGATATGGTTCTGCACCATGTCGCGCAGCGCGCCCGCGGTTTCGTAGTAGCCGGCACGTTCCTCCAGCCCCACCGTCTCGGCGATCGTAATCTGCACGTTGTCGATGCCCTGCGCATTCCACACCGGCTCGAAGAACGAATTGCCGAAACGCAGCGCGAGGATGTTCTGCACCGTCTCCTTGCCCAAATAATGGTCGATACGGAACGTGCGCTCTTCCGGAAAGCCGACCGCGACCGCATCGTTGATCTCGCGGCTCGACGCGAGGTCGTAACCGAGCGGCTTTTCCAGCCCGATCCGCACCGTCTCACCCGCAAGCCCGACCGATTCCAGCCCGGTGATCGCCGCCTCGAACAACGAAGGCGCGGTCGAGAGGTAGATGGCGAGGCCACCCGACACGTCGCCGACCTTCTCCGCCAGCGGACCGAAGCTGGAATGATCCGACAGGTCGATCGCCTGATAGAACAGGCGTTCGAGGAAGCCGCCGACCGCGGCCTCGTCCTTGCGATCCTCGGGCAGGAACTCGTCCAGCGCCTTCTTCGCGAAGTCGCGGTACGCCTCGTCGGTATAGGCCGACCGCGCCGACCCGGTGATCGTCAGCCCGTCCGGCAACAGACCGTCCGCGTGCAGCCCGTAGAGCGACGGCAGCAGCATGCGCTGCGCCAGATCGCCGGTGGCACCGAACAGCAGCAGCTTGGCGACGGGGTTGCGCGTCATGGCGTACCTTTCAGGAGACGAGGCCGGCGAGGGGGTCGAGCCCCGCCATGATATTGAGGTTCTGGACCGCGGCACCGCCGGCACCTTTGCCCAGGTTGTCGAGCGTCGCGATCAGGCGCACCTGTCCGGTGGCGTCGTTGCCGCGCACGCGCAGGGTCAACCGGTCGGTGCCGGCATGCTCCTCGATCGCGATGCCGCTCAGCCCGTCATCGGCGACGCGGACCAGCGGTTGTCCGGCATAGGCGCGCGCCAGCACGTCGCGCACAGCAGCGACGGTCGGGCGGTTCGGCATGGCGGCGAGGTTGAGCGGCACCTCCACCACCATCCCCTGACGCAGCGCCGCGACGGCAGGCGCGAACAGCGGTGCATGTGAAAGCCCGGAATGTACCGTCATCTCCGGCACATGCTTGTGCGCCAGATCGAGTGCATAGGCGCGGAACGACGGCGGGCTCACCTGATCCTCATATTCGGCGATCATCGCCTTGCCGCCGCCGGAATAGCCGGACACCGCGTTGACCGTCACCGGCCAGTCCGCCGGCAATAACCCGGTACGGACCAGCGGCCGCACCAGCGCAAGGAAGCCGGTCGGATAGCAGCCCGGATTGGACACCCGCCTGGCGGCAGCAATGTGATCCGCACCGTCGGGCTCAAGCTCGGGAAAACCATAGGTCCAGCCGGGCGCGACCCGGTGAGCGGAGGATGCGTCGATCACGCGGGGGCGATCGCTCGCGATCAGCGCCACCGCTTCCTTGGCCGCCTCGTCCGGCAGGCACAGGATCACGAAATCGGCATCGTTCAACGCCTCGGCGCGCGCCGACGGGTCCTTGCGCCGCGCCTCGTCCAGCGTGACCACCGACAGGTCGGTCCGTCCCGCCAGTCGATCGCGGATATCGAGCCCCGTCGTGCCCGCCGCGCCGTCGATGAAGACGCTCGTCACGCGAGCGCCGCGACGGGCAGATAGCCGACCAGGCCGCGACCGGGGGCAACGCCCCACGCCGTATCGCCGATCACGTCGAGCAATTCGAACGCATCGCCTGCACCCAACTCGGCCAGAACTTCCGAATCACCTTTGCGGTCGAGGCGCAGGAGCGACACCGTCGACAGCCGCCGCTCGACGGGCGCTGCATAATGCGGCGCGAATACGCGATCTGCCAATCGGACGTCGGCAAGATCGGGCCGCACCGCATGCGTTCGTGGATCGAGCACGACCGACCTCCCGGCCAACGCGAAAATGTTACGCGACGGCCCCGACGAGCCGCTTGGATGCGCCGGAGCGGGGGGCGGGGGGCTGTCCTTCGCCGATGAATTGCCCGAACTCTTCAAGAAACTCTGCCCCCTCGGAAGTACGCGCGACGAAGATATTGCGCTTGTCGCTGTCGTCGCGTTGGCGGCGGAGATAGCCGAGCGTACCCAGCCTGTTCAAGGCGCGCGTCACGACCGGCTTCGAGACGTTCAGCGCCCGCGCCAGTCCGCGCACCGTATGCGGCCCCGGTTTTAGGTACACGAGCAGCAGCAGCGCCATCTGCCGATTGGTCAGATCGGGTTCACCCGAACGGACATAATCGACCAGGGCGGTCATCCAGGTAGCCAAAGCGTGGGGATCGGATGCTGGCACAGGGGTCTTCCGCTAATCCACCCGGTCGACGGCGCACCGATCGGGCTTCGTTTCGTTGTCATAACGCCGCGGTAACCGGCAGGTTTCCTCGCTTGCCGCGGGATTCGGGGGTGAGGCAGGGATTCGGGGCGTTTATGTTGATAGACGGGGAAGGGTCGCCTATGTGCCGCCCTTCACTGGCTGTCCGGGTTCTCCATGTTCGTCTTCCTCCTCGTCATCCACGCCATCATCGCTGCGGCGCTCGTCACGGTGATTCTGATGCAGCGGTCGGAGGGTGGCGGCCTCGGTATGGGCGGCAGCCCGTCGGGCCTGATGTCCGCGCGCGGTGCGGCCGATTTCCTGACGCGGGCGACCTCCGTGCTGGCCACGGTGTTCGTCGTGTTCTCGATCGTGCTCGCCGGCTATTCCGCGACGCGCCGGGTGACGACGATCGATACCTCGCTGGCCCGTCGTCCAACTGCGCCGGCACCGCAGAACAATGCGGTGCCGAACACCCCGGCCAAGGGTCAGGTGACGACCGGTGCCGGCGCGCCCGTCGCGGTCGGTCCGGGCAGCCCGGCGGACAACGCCTCGGTCCCGCTCGCCAACTAACACTTCATCGCAAATCGTCGGACCGGTGCCCGCGCACGTTCGCGGGCGCTTGTCGCGCGTGCCCCATCCAAGCTAGGCGTTCTGTCCCATGACGCGGTACATCTTCATCACCGGCGGCGTGGTCTCGTCGCTCGGCAAGGGCCTCATGGCGGCCTCCCTCGCGGCGTTGCTTCAGGCGCGCGGCTACAATGTCCGGATCCGGAAGTTCGACCCGTATCTGAACGTCGATCCGGGCACGATGAGCCCGTATCAGCACGGCGAAGTATACGTCACCGACGATGGCGCGGAGACCGACCTCGATCTCGGCCATTACGAGCGGTTCACCGGCGTCGCCGCGCACCAGTCGGACAATGTCACGTCGGGTCGCATCTATCAGCAGATCATCGCGCGCGAGCGGCGCGGCGATTATCTCGGCGCCACCGTGCAGGTGGTCCCGCACGTCACCGACGCGATCAAGGCGTTTGCGCAGGCTGACGTCGAGGGCCTCGACTTCGTGCTGTGCGAGATCGGCGGCACGGTCGGCGACATCGAGTCGCTGCCCTTCATCGAGGCGATCCGCCAGCTCAAGAACGAACTGGGTCGTGGTCGCTCGATCAGCGTTCACGTCACCCTGGTGCCGTACATCGCCGCCGCGGGCGAACTGAAGACCAAGCCGACGCAGCATTCGGTGCGCGAGATCGCCGCGCTGGGCGTCGCGCCGGACGTGCTCGTCTGCCGCTGCGAACACCCGCTGCCCGAGTCGGACCGCGCCAAAATCGCGCTGTTCTGCAACGTGCCCGCGAGTGCGGTCATCCCCGCACTCGACGCCAAGAGCATCTACGCGGTGCCGCTCCAATACCACGCCGAAGGGCTCGATTCGGAGGTGCTGAAGGCGTTCGGCATCGAACCCGGTGCGCCGCCCGAATTGTCCCGCTGGACCGAGATCGTCGATCGCCTGACCAACCCAGAGGGCGAGGTGACGGTCGGCGTCGTCGGCAAATATGTCGGCCTTCAGGACGCCTACAAGTCGCTCAACGAGGCGTTGGTCCACGGCGGCATCGCCAACAAGGTGAAGGTCAACGTCCGCTGGATCGACGCGGAGCTGTTCGAGGGCCCCGACGGCGACATCGCCGCGCATCTGGAACCCTGCCACGCCATCCTGGTACCGGGCGCATTCGGGGAGCGCGGCGCGGAGGGCAAGATCGCCAGCGTCCGCTTCGCGCGTGAACGCAACGTGCCCTATTTCGGAATCTGCTTCGGGATGCAGATGGCCTGTATTGAGGGTGCGCGCGACCTCGCCGGCATCGCAGACGCCTCGTCTACCGAGTTCGGGCCCACGGACGAGCCGGTCGTCGGCCTCATCACCGAATGGATGGGCCGCGCCGGTCTCGAAAAGCGCGAGGAGCAGGGCGACCTCGGCGGCACGATGCGGCTGGGCTCGTACGACGCCACGCTCGCGGGCAACAGCGTCGTCGCGTCGATCTATGGCGGCACTGCCATCCAGGAACGCCACCGCCATCGCTACGAAGTGAACACCCACTATCGGGACGCGCTGGAAGAAGGCGGACTGGTGTTCAGCGGCATGTCGCCCGATGGAACATTGCCGGAGATCGTCGAGCGGCCGGATCATCCGTGGTTCGTCGGCGTCCAGTTCCACCCGGAACTCAAATCCAAACCCTTCGACCCGCATCCCCTGTTCGCCAGCTTCATCGAAGCCGCGGTAAAGCAGAGCCGGCTGGTCTGATCCTAAAACGAAGGCGCCCGGACCTTTCGGCCCGGACGCCCCGCGACGCCTGGAAAAGGGAGAAACAGGCGCCGAGCTTGTTACGCGGCCTGTGCCTCGTCGTGAGCGGCGGTGTCGCTCGCCTCGACGGCGGCCAGCGGTGCGCCCGTCTTGATCGCGATGCTCTTCGGCTTCATCGCCTCCGGAACCTCGCGGACGAGGTCGATGACAAGCAGGCCGTCGTTCAGCCGCGCATCCTCCACGAACACGAAGTCCGCGAGTTCGAAGCGGCGCTCGAACGAGCGGGTCGCGATACCGACATGGACGAAGTTGGCGTTCGGTTTGTCGTCCTTCTTCCCCGCGACGAGCAGCATGTTCTGCTGTGCGGTGATCTCGATCTCGTCGCGACCGAAGCCAGCCACCGCCAGCGTGATGCGGTAACGGTCGTCGGCGATCCGTTCGAGGTTGAAGGGCGGGTAGTTCTCGGCCGCCGCGCCGCGCGCGTTGGTTTCGAGAAGGTCGAACAGCCGGTCGAAGCCGATGGTCGAACGGCGATAGGGGGTCAGGTCGAGTCGCATATCAAATCCTCCGATGAGCGAGTTGAAGTCGAGGCATCCGCCGTGGCGCGATGCCCGGTACGGCCCGTCAGCGGCACCGCACGGAACAGGATTTGGTGTGTTGAAAGCCCCCTTCAAGAGCCTGTCGAACCTGATTTTTCGTGCCCACGAAGCTGAACTTCGCCGGGGCCAAGGCGAAGCTTCGTTGAACATCCAGTAAATTGGTGGAGTTTGCGGTCAGGTTCATGGGAGATACCGATGTCGTTGACGCTTGCCCTGCTGCTCGCCGGCCAGATTGCTGCGCCGCCCGCCGGGCAGGAGCCTGCGCCTGTCAGCCCCGGCGTTCAGGCGACCGCGCCTGACGATACACCGGCCGAAGGCGAAGTCGGCCGCACCGGCCCCGCCGTCGCCAGCCCCGGCGGCGACATCGTCGTGACGGCACGCCGCCGTGCCGAGACGGTGCAGAGCGTGCCGATCGCCATTTCCGTCATCGGCGGCACCGCGATCGCCGAGACGGGCGCGTACAATGTCAGCCGCATCACGCAGCTTCAGCCGACGCTGCAATTCTATTCTACGAACCCGCGCAACTCCGCCGCCAACATCCGCGGCCTCGGCGCGCCGTTCGGATTGACCAACGACGGCATCGAACAGGGCGTCGGCATCTATGTCGATCAGGTCTATTACAGCCGCATCGCCTCGGCGACGTTCGACTTTACCGATACCGAGCGGATCGAGATCCTGCGCGGGCCGCAGGGGACGTTGTACGGCAAGAACACCACCGCCGGTGCGATCAACATCACCACGCGTCCGCCCAGCTTCACGCCGGAGGCGCGCGCGGAAGTCACCGGCGGCAATCTCGATTTCTTCCAGGGCAAGGCGTCGATCAGCGGGCCGTTGGTCGCGGATCGCATCGCCGCGCGCCTGTCCGCCTCGGTCACCACCCGCCGCGGGACGATCTACAACGTCCGCACCGACGAGTATCTGAATAGCCAGGACAATATTGGCCTGCGCGGTCAGATGCTGTTTCGCGCAACGCCCGACCTCGATCTGACGCTCTACGCCGACTACAACCGCCAGAACCCGAATTGCTGCGTCCAATATTACGCCCGCACCGGCGCGACGCAGCGACCGACGATCCGCCAGTATGCCGCGCTCGCGGCAGCGCAGGGCTATGTCGTGCCCTCGACCAACGCGTTCGACCGCGTCACGGACGTCGACACCGACCTGCGCGCGAAGCAGGAACTCGGCGGCCTGTCGCTGGTCGCCAACTGGGACCTTGGCGCCTCGACGCTGACCTCGGTGACGGCATGGCGGTTCTGGCACTGGGACCCTTCGAACGACCGCGATTTCATCGGCCTGCCGATCACCACGGTCTCCGCCAATCCGTCGCAACAGAGCCAGTTCAGCCAGGAGCTGCGGATCGGCTCCAACGGCACCAACGCGGTCGATTACACGCTCGGCGCGTTCTATTTCTACCAGACGATCGATACGCAGGGGCTGCAGGTGCAAGGCCCGGCGGCCAGCGCCTTCCTGCTCAACCCCACCAGCGCCGGCGGCCGCGATCCCGCGACCCTCAACGGGCTGACCTCGCGCAACACGATCGGCTTCACCAACACCTCGGCGGCGTTGTTCGGGAAGCTGACCTGGCATGCCGGCGAGGCGTTCTCGATTTCCCCGGGCCTGCGCGTCAATTACGACAAGAAGGACGGGTCCTACGTCTCGGTCGTCACGAACGGCGCGGGCAGCACGACGCTGACCAACGACCAGCGCGGTGTGCTCGCGCCGCAAACCTATGAGCCCTCGTTCGACAATTGGAATGTGTCGGGCGACATCACCGCCGCCTACACCGTCACACCCGATATCCACGCCTACGCGACCTATGCGCGCAGCTACAAATCGGGTGGCATCAATCTGTCCGGCCTGCCGCTGGACGGGAACAACAACCCGATCCTCGCCGCGGCCACCGTCGAGCCGGAAAAGGTCAACCATTTCGAATTGGGCCTGAAGACGCAGTTCGCCGATCGCCGCGCGACGGTGAACCTTGCGGCGTTCTGGACCGAGATCGACGATTATCAGGCGACGGTGACGAACGGACAGCTCGGCGTGCTGCGCGGCTATCTGGCGAATGCTGGCAAGGTCCGGACGCGCGGCATCGAGTTCGACAGCGCCTTCCGCCCCACCTCGCGCTTCAACGTCTACGTCAACGGCGCGTGGACCGACGCCAAATACGTGAAGTTCGTCGACGCGCCGTGCCCGCCCGAACTATCCGGCGGCACGACGGCTACGGCAAGCAACCCGGCAACCCCGGCCGGCACGGGCACGGTCAGCCCCGCCGCCTGCGACATCTCCGGGCAGCGTCTGCCCGGCGTATCGAAATGGGCGTTCTCCTACGGCGCGGAATACGACTTGCCGGCGCGCTTCGCGGGCCTCGATGGTCAGTTCTATCTGGGATATGACGGCAGCTACCGCTCGCGCTTCTCGTCCAATCCGTCACGGTCGCTGTACACCGACATCAACGGCTATGCGCTCAGCAACTTCCGATTGGGCTTCAAGGCGAAGGACAGCTGGAACGTGTTCGGGTGGCTGCGCAACGCCTTCGATCGCAACTATTACGAGGTGCTCGCGCTGCAATCCGGCAGCACCGGCCTCGTCGTCGGCCAGCCCGGCGATCCGCGGACTTACGGCTTGACCGTATCGCGGAGTTTCTGAGCGGATGTAGCTTGGCGAGATTCACGCAGGTCAGGTTTCAGTGTCGTGCCGGGCCAGTCCCGGCATCCACGGTGCCGCATGCGCGTCTTTCGGTTGGCTCGCTGATAGGCGAATCCCGGGGCGGGCCGGCATGACGAAACAGGTGAACTGAATCCCCCACGCGTCCGTAACCCACCGTTCAGCTTCGCCCGAATACACATGGATCATACCGACGGGGTGCCGCAGTCTGGAAGCTCCCGCATCCTGGTCGGTGTCGCGCCGGTACGGGTATCGCCGGTGGGGCGGGAAGATGGGGGAGAACGGCAAACGCCCGGATCGTTGCCGACCCGGGCGCCTGCGTGACGATCGCTCGTCAGCCCCCATTTTCCCGCTCTCGCCCAGCCTGTTGGCGGCGTAAGAGCATTCCCCGAACCACGGCCGTTGCCTGTGTCTCAGCGAGGTCAGTGCTAGGTGGCCTCCCTTACTTTGTCACCTGCCTTGCGACTCCCGCGACACGATTGATCGCTACGTGTGGATTCGACGCAACAGACCCGTTCAGGTTGCTTGGCGGCGGCGGCGTGCTACAGCCTCCGGCGACATGATCCTATCCAGCTACGAACGGATGATCGCCCGCCGCTATCTGCTGCCGGGACGAGGCGAGCGGTTCATCGTGCTCGTCGCCGGTTTCAGCCTCGGCGCGGTGATGCTCGGCGTCGCCGCCCTCGTCATCGTCATGAGCGTGATGAACGGCTTTCGCGCCGAACTCTTCGACAAGATCGTCGGGCTGAACGGCCACGCGGTGGTGCAGGGCTACGGCAACCGCCTCGCCGACTGGCGTCAGATCGCCGCACAGGCGAAAGCGACACCCGGCGTCGTCTCCGCCATTCCGCTGATCGAGCAGCCGCTGTTCGCCAGTTCGAACGGACGAGCCGAATTCATTCTGTTCCGCGGGATGCGTGTGCAGGACATCCGCAGCAATGCGGGTTTCCGGCGCGGCCTCGTCGCGGGATCGTTCGCGGCGCTGACACCCGGATCGGGGAACGTCGCCATCGGCTCGCGACTGGCGGAATCGCTGGGTGCGACGGTCGGCTCGGACATCTCGATCATCTCGCCGCAGGGTCAGACCACCCCCTTTGGGACCGTGCCGCGCAGCGTCAGCTACCGTGTCGCCGCGATCTTCGAGATCGGCGTCTATGACTACGACAAGGCGTATGTCGTGATGCCGATCGAGGACGCCCAGACCTTTCTGATGCTCGGTGACACCGTTGGAATGGTCGAGCTCACTACGACCAATGCAGACAAGGTCGGCGAAATCCTCGCACCGTTGAAGGACAAGTTGCGCGGCGGTGCCGTCATCGCCGACTGGCGCACGCTCAACGCGCAGTTGTTCGAGGCGCTGGCGGTCGAGCGCGTCGCAATGTTCGTCGTGCTGTGCATCATCATCCTCGTCGCCGCGTTCAACATCGCTTCCTCGCTCATCATGCTGGTGCGATCCAAGACGCGCGATATCGCCATCCTGCGCACGATGGGCGCGACGCGGGGCGCGATGCTGCGCATCTTCATCTCGGTGGGCACCACGATCGGTGTGCTGGGGACGCTGGCGGGGCTGATCCTAGGCGCGATCTTCCTGTTCTTCCGTCAGGGCGTCATCAACTTCGTGCAGTTGGTGACCGGCCAGAACCTGTGGGACCCATCGATCCGCTACCTGACCGATTTGCCGTCGAAATCCGATCCGGTGGAGATCACGTTGATCGTCGTCATGGCGCTGATTCTGACCTTCCTCGCCACGCTCTATCCGTCGTTCAAGGCGGCGAACACAGACCCGGTCGAGGTGCTGCGCTATGAATGATGCGGTCCTCCAGACCTCCGGTCTCGCGCGCAGCTTCACGCAGGGTGGGGAGACGATCCACGTCCTGCGCGGCGTCGACCTCGCGGTGCAGCCCGGCGAGATCGTCGCGCTGCTCGGCGCGTCCGGTTCGGGCAAGTCCACCCTGCTACAGGCAGTCGGCCTGTTGGAAGGCGGGTTCGAAGGTTCGATCCGCATCGCGGGCGAGGAAGCCGCGACGCTCGATGCCGCCGGCCGCACCGTCGTGCGCCGCGACCGGCTCGGCTTCGTCTACCAGTTCCACCATTTGCTGCCGGATTTCGACGCGACCGAGAATGTCGTCCTGCCGCAACTGATCCACGGCGCCACCCGCGATGCCGCGCTGACACGAGCCCGCGACCTGCTCACCGTGCTCGGCCTCGGCCACCGGCTGACACACCGCCCGAGCCAGCTATCCGGCGGCGAGCAGCAGCGCGTGGCCGTCGCCCGCGCGCTCGCCAATCGGCCGGCGCTGGTGCTGGCGGACGAGCCGACCGGCAACCTCGACGAACATACCGCCGACATCGTGCTTGCCGAATTCCTGCGGCTGGTCCGCGGCGAGGGGTCGGCGGCGCTGGTCGCAACCCACAACGAGCGGCTGGCGCTGAAGATGGACCGGGTCGTCCGCCTCAACGAAGGCCGGCTGCGGTGAGCCTCTGGCGGCAGGTGCCGACGCTCGCCGGCCGCCATGTCACGCTTCGTCCGCTGGTCCGAGAGGATGAGGGTGCGCTCGTCGCCGCCGCTTGCGAGGGCGGATTGTGGGACATCTTCTACGCCAACGTGTCGATGATGAAGACCCCGGACCGCTGGTTCGCCGCCGCACTCACGGAACAGGATTACGGCCGCGCGCTGGTGTTCGCGGTGGAAGACGCCGGCGGCACCGTCGTCGGCTCGACGCGCCTGATGCGGCTCGCGGAAAAGCACCGGCGGCTGGAAATCGGCGGCACCTTCTACGCGAAGTCTTCGCAGCGCACCGGCATCAACACCGAGGCGAAGCTCATGCTGCTGACCCACGCGTTCGAAGCGATGGACTGCCAGTGCGTGCAGATCCGGACCGACCAGCTCAATACCCGCAGCCAGGTCGCGATCGAGCGGCTCGGCGCGCACCGCGACGGCGTGCTGCGCGGGCATCAGGTCATGGCGGACGGGCGGCTGCGCGACACGGTCGTCTATTCGATCCTCGACCGCGAGTGGCCGGGCGTGAAGGCCAATTTGCGTTACCTGCTCGCGCGGCACGATGCCCGTCCTGATGGAGCCATCCCATGATCCACGACCATGTCGTTCACGCCGCGGATGGCGCATCGGTGCCGCTGTCGGATTATGCGGGCAAGGTGCTGCTGATCGTCAACACCGCCTCCAAATGCGGGTTCACGCCGCAGTATGAGGGACTGGAAGAGCTGCACCGCGCCTATGCCGACCGTGGACTGGCGGTGCTGGCCTTCCCCTGCAACCAGTTCGGCGCGCAGGAGCCGGGCGACGCGGCGGAGATCGCGAACTTCTGTTCACTGACCTATGCGGTCGACTTTCCCGTCATGGCCAAGATCGACGTCAATGGCGCCCAGGCCGATCCGCTGTTCGAGGATCTGAAGGCCGCCGCGCCCGGCCTGCTCGGATCGAAGGCGATCAAGTGGAACTTCACCAAGTTCCTCGTCTCACGCGACGGCACCCGCGTCACCCGCTACGCGCCCACGACCAAGCCGGAAGAGCTGACGAAGGACATCGAAGCGCTCCTTTGATCCTCCCAACAGAGGGAGGTGCCGCGCACGCAGGCGTTACGGAGGGCAGACTCAGGCAAAACCGCCTAAACCGCGAAGGCCGGCTCGCCCTTGCGATGCGCCAGCGCCGCGCCGATCGACGTCGCCCCGCCCAGCAGGAAGCTGATCCCCAGCACATAGCCCGGCAGCGTCAGCGCCGACCAGGGCAGCGTCGCCAGCACGATAGCCGCGAGCACCAGGTTCACGATCCCCAGCACGATCATCATCGCCTTGCCCCGCCGCATGCGGACGCCGAACACCAGCTCCATCACCCCGCGCACGCCGAGCCATACCGCCACCAGCATCGTCAGGGACAGCGCGCCCGTCGCGGGCTCGAACGCCATGACGCCACCCACGAACAGCGACAGCGTGCCGAACACAATCGCGTAGGCGCGCCCGTCATGCCCTTTCCCGAAGACCCCCGCGGCGATGGAGGTCGCACCCGCTGCCATGAAGAAGATGCCGATCACCAAGGTCGCCGCCAGCGTCGCGGCAAACGGCGCGGCGAAGGCGAGAATGCCGAGCACGACCGACAGTATGCCATAGGCCAGTATCCAGCCCCAGCCGGCGCCGATCCCCTGGATACGCAGGCTTTCCATGCCACGCGGTGTGTCGGTCATGAACGACGCTCCCATCGATCAGCGCGACGAACGGCCCGTCGCAGGCCCGGTTCCGGCGCTGGTCGAATCGGTCGCCAGCGCCTACCTCCCGTTCATGCATTCCGGGTTCGTGCCGCTCCGCGTCTTTTCATCATACACCATGCTCGACGGCGCGATCGAGCCGAAGGCGATCGCCGCGCAGGCGAAAGCGCTGGGCTTTCCCGCCGCCGCGCTGACCGACCGCAACGGGCTGTATGCGGCGATGGCATTTTCGGATGCTGCCAAGAAGGGCGGGGTGCAGCCGATCATCGGCACGATGCTGGGCATCGCCCGCCCCGACATGCCGGAGGGCGTGGCTGCCCCGATCGACTGGATCGCGCTCTATGCGCAGGACACGACCGGCTACGACAATCTTTGCGCGCTGGTGTCGGCGGCGCATCTGGACCGCCCGATCGAGCTTGCCGCGCACGTGTCGTTCGAGATGCTGTCGCGCCACACCGACGGCCTGATCGCGCTGACCGCGGGCGGGGAGGGCGCGGTCGCGCGCCTGTTCGCGGAGGACCAGCCTGACCGGGCCCGTTCCTATATGGATCGGCTCCAGTCGCTGTTCGGCGACCGCCTGTACATCGAGCTCAGCCGCCGCAGCGACCCGTTGGAAATCGCGGCAGAGCCGGCGCTGATCGACTTGGCCTATGATCGCAACCTGCCGCTGGTCGCGACCAACCCCTGCTGTTTCGCCGAAAGCGCGTTCGGGGACGCGCATGACGCCATGCTCTGCATCGCCAATTCGACCTATGTCGAAACGGAGGATCGCCCGCGCAGTTGCCCCGATGCGTGGCTGAAACCGGCGGACACGATGAAGGCGCTGTTCGACGATTTGCCGGAGGCGATCGCCAACACGCTGATCGTGGCGCAGCGCTGCGCGGTGATGGCACCGTATCGCAAGCCCATCCTGCCGACGCTCGCGGGCGATCTGTCGGGCGAGGCGCAGATGCTGCGCGACGATGCCGCCGCCGGGCTGGAGGCGCGGCTCGACCGCATTGCCGAACTCCGTGCGCTGAAAGGCGAGCCCGAGGGCGAGCCGGGTTGGCGCGACGTGTACCGCGACCGGCTCGCGTTCGAGGTCGACGTCATTGTCCAGATGGGCTTTCCCGGCTATTTCCTGATCGTCGCGGACTTCATCAAATGGGCGAAGGACCACGACATTCCGGTCGGTCCGGGTCGCGGTTCCGGCGCGGGCTCCGTCGTCGCATGGGCTCTGACGATCACCGATCTCGATCCGTTGCAGTTGGGTTTGCTGTTCGAACGTTTCCTGAACCCGGAACGCGTGTCGATGCCCGATTTCGACATCGACTTCTGCGAAACCCGGCGCGGCGAGGTCATCCGCTACGTGCAGGAGAAATACGGCCGCGATCAGGTCGCGCAGATCATCACCTTCGGTAAGCTGAAGGCGCGCGCCGTGCTCAAGGACACCGGTCGTGTGCTTCAGATGAGCTACGGTCAGGTCGATCGCCTTGCCAAGCTGGTGCCGAACCACCCGACCGACCCGTGGGACCTGAAGCGCGCACTGAACGGCGTGCCGGAACTCGCGAAGGAATATTCGAACGACAATCAGGTCCGGCGGCTGTGGGACCTCGCGACCAAGCTGGAAGGGTTGCCGCGCCACTCCTCGACCCACGCCGCCGGCGTCGTGATCGGCGACCGGCCGCTGGCGAAGCTGGTGCCGCTTTACCGCGATCCGCGGTCCGACATGCCCGTCACGCAGTTCGACATGAAATATGTCGAGGGCGCAGGACTGGTGAAGTTCGACTTTCTAGGTCTCAAGACGCTGTCCGTGCTCCAGAAGGCGGTGCAGCTTCTGAACAAGCGCGGCGTGTCGATCCAGCTCGACGCGCTCGAATGGGACGACCCTCTCGTCTACCAGTTGCTCCAGCGCGGCGACACGGTCGGCGTGTTCCAGCTGGAATCGGAGGGCATGCGCCGCACGCTGTCCGCCGTCCGGCCGACCAATTTCGGCGACATCATCGCGCTCGTCTCGCTCTACCGGCCCGGCCCGATGGACAACATCCCCAGCTTCGGCCGCCGCAAGCAGGGGACGGAGCCGATCGTCTACCCGCACAAGCTGCTCGAAGGCATATTGTCCGAAACCTACGGCATCTTCGTCTATCAGGAACAGGTGATGCAGGCCGCGCAGGTGCTGGCCGGTTACTCGCTCGGCGGCGCCGACCTGCTGCGTCGCGCGATGGGCAAGAAGGTGAAGGCGGAGATGGACGCCCAGCGTTCGACCTTCGTCGAGGGCTGCGAAAAGGCCAACAATATCCCCAAGGCCAAGGCCAACGAGTTGTTCGACCTGATCGACAAGTTCGCGGGCTATGGCTTCAACAAGTCGCACGCCGCCGCCTATGCGCTGCTCGCCTATCAGACCGCATGGCTGAAGGCGCACCACCCGCACGAATTCTACGCCGCGTCGATGTGCTACGATATGGCGCTGACGGACAAGCTCGGCATCTTCGTCGAGGATGCCCGCCGCGCCGGCGTGACGATGCTGCCCCCCTGCATCAACGGCAGCCGACCTGATTTCGATGTGGAGATTCTAAGCCCCTCCCCTTCAGGGGAGGGGTTGGGGTGGGGTCTCTCCACCAGCGACACGGCCAGCGGCACCGCCCCACCCCCAACCCCTCCCCTGAAGGGGAGGGGCGAAGAGTTGGCCGTCCGTTACGCCCTCGGCGCGCTGAAATCCGTCGGCGAGGGCGCGATGGAACGCCTCGTCGTGGAACGCGCCAATGGCCCCTTCGCCAGCCTCGACGACCTCGCGACCCGTGTCGACCCGCGCCTGCTGAACAAGCGTCAGCTCGAAACGCTGGCCGCAGCGGGCGCGTTCGACGGCATCGACGACAATCGCGCCGGCGTCCACGCGGTCGCGGAAACGCTGCTCGCCGTCGCCGCGCGCACGCACGAACAGAAGACCAGCGGGCAGGGTGGCTTGTTCGGCGACACGTCGCACGCTGGCGACGCGATCAAGCTACCCACCTCCGTCCGCTGGTCGCTGTCGGAGCGCATGGAGCAGGAGAAGGAGGCGTTCGGCTTCTACTTCTCCGCGCATCCGGTCGACCGCCACTCGCACCTCGCGCACATGCACGGTGCGCGCAGCTTCGCATCGCTCGGCGAGTTGACGATTCCCGACGACGGCACCCGCGCAGGCGCGACGATGGCGGTGCTGGTGGAAGACGCGCGCTGGCGCACCTCCGCGCGCGGCAAACGCTACATGATGGCGCAGCTTTCCGATTCGAGCGGCCAGTTCGTCGCCACCTGTTTCGACGATCTCGTCGCCAAGGACCTTGAGGAGGCGGCGCGGATGGGCGGTTGCGCGCTCATCACCGTCGAACTCGACCGTCGTCCCGGCGAGGAAACGCCGCGCGTCTCGGTCAAGCGGATCCAGCCCTTCGAAACGCTGGCCGCCGCGGCACGCTTCGTTATCGAGGTCGAAGTCACTGATGCGGCAGCATTTCCCGCACTCGCTGCGTTGCTGTCCGATCATCGCGGCGCGCGCGGCGAAGTCTTCGCGACGCTGACCACGGATCGCGGACCGGCCCGGCTGCTGCTCGGCCGCGACTTCCTGCTCGATGCGGAGCTTGCGGGACATATCGAGGCGTTGCACGGTGTCGCCGCCGCCCGGCTCAAGACCTCCGAGACGAGGCTGAAGCTGGTCGGCTGACCCGGCCGCGCATTCCTGCCGGTCGGCGGATCGGGAGAGTGACCGCGTGCTGGGATCGATGCAGGATATGGAGTTGCGCGTGTCGCGCATCATCGATCACGCCGCGCGCGAACATGCCGGTCGCTCGATCGTCACGCGCTGGGCGGACGGCAGCGAGAGCCGCACGACCTGGGCTGGTATCGCTGACGACGCCAAGCGATTGGCGCAGGCGCTCGAACGCCTCGGCTTGCAACCCGGCGACCGCATCGCGACGCTGGCGATGAACCACGCCAATCATCTCGTCGCATGGTACGGCGCGATGGGCATGGGCGGCGTGATCCACACGATCAACCCGCGGCTGTTCGACGATCAACTCGTCTATATCGGCAACCATGCCGGCGACCGCGTCCTACTCTACGATCGCATGTTCCAGCCGATCGTCGACCGGCTGAAAAGCCGCTGGACCAGCATCGAACACTATGTGGTGATGGACGGGGAGGGGCCGGGCACGCTCGCCGAGCTCCTCGCCGCGGAGGACGGCGATTACGCGTGGGTCGAGGGTCCGGAGCGCGATCCGTGTATGCTCGCCTATACCAGCGGCACGACCGGCGACCCGAAGGGCGTGCTCTACACCCACCGCTCCTCCGTCATCCACGCGCTGACTGTCATCACGCCCGCCGTCTTCAACCTGTCGTCGCGTTCGATCGTGCAGCCGGTGGTGCCGATGTTCCACGCCGCCGGATGGGGCCTGCCGCTCGCCGTGCCGATCGCGGGCGCCAGCTATGTCTTCTCCGCGATCAACGATCCCGCCGTGCTGTGCGATTTGATGACCCGCTACAAGGTCACGCATTCGGCGGGCGTCCCCACCGTGTGGCTTGGCGTGTTCGGCCATATCGATGCCGGCAACCCGCCCCCGGCGCACCTGAAGTTCGCCAGTGTCGGCGGCTCGGCCGCCCCGCGCGCGATGATCGAGCGGCTGATGGGGATGGGCATGGAGGTCGCGCATCTCTGGGGCATGACCGAAACCTCTCCCGTCGGCACCGCAGGCCAGCGCCCCCCCGAGTGGGACGAGATGTCGCGTGATGCCCAGCTCGACCTCGTCTCGAAGCAGGGGCAGATTCCGTTCGGCATCGAGTTGCGCGTCGTCGACGACGCCGGCAACGTCCTGCCCCGCGACGGCACCTCGTCCGGCCAGCTTCAGGTCCGCGGTCCCTGGGTCATCCAGCGCTATTACGGCGCGACGGAGGACGCCGTCGATGCGGACGGCTGGTTCGACACCGGCGACGTGTCCGTCCTCCACCCCGACGGGACGATGCAGATTACCGACCGGTCGAAGGACGTGATCAAATCCGGTGGCGAATGGATCAGCTCCGTCGATCTGGAAAATGCCGCGATCGGCTGCCCCGGCGTCGCCGAGGCCGCTGCCATCGCGATCCCGCACCCCAAATGGGACGAGCGCCCGCTTCTCGTCGTCGTCCGCAAGCCGGGCAGCAACGTTGCGGCCGCGGATATCCAGCAGCATCTGGCCGGGCAGGTCGCGAAATGGTGGCTGCCGGACGAAATCGTCTTCGTCGACGAACTCCCGCACACCGCCACGGGCAAGCTGCTGAAGACTGCTCTGCGCGAACGCTTCCGCGGCCACGTGCTGACAGGGGCTTGACGGGGCAACTCCACCAAAGCCAGCCGAAGACCGTCCCGTCCTCGGCCACCCGGTCACCCCGGCGAAAGCTGGAGTCTCACGCGTTTGTCGCGATCTGATGCCCGACGAGACCCCGGCGTTCGCTGGGGTGACGAAGGGGTGGACCGGGATGACGCAGGGTGGAGCGGGATAACGCAGGCTGGCTCGGCATGACGCACGCTGGACCGGGAGGAGGCAGGCTGAACCGGGTCATGCAGGGTCGAACCGTTCGTGCTGAGCCTGTCGAAGCACAGATGAGGCTCATGCACTTCGGCAGGTTCAGCTCGAACGGCATGCATAGAAGGCTATCACGTCATGATGCTCCCGATCGGGGGCTATAGACGCGAGGCAACAAGCAGCGGCAGGGCGTTGCAAACCGCCGCCCCGCCAACGGCATCCCTCAGTCGTCCTTCGTCGTCTCCCCGCCCTGCTCGCCAGCGTTGTTCCCGTACCCCGCTCCGGATTCCTCCTGCTCGACGGGCTGCTCCGGCGTCTCGGTCTTCGCGCGATCCTGATCGGTCATATCGGCATCCTTTCTGCCGCTCCAACGCGCGACCGGGGCCGGAGTGCCTCAGAACAATTCCCCCTGCGGCCCGGCCGGCGCACGGAACAGGTCGGTGCGCAGCGCGATGCGATCCTTGTTCAGCCCGTGCTTGCGGCACGCGATGCGAAACCGCGTGCCCAGCAACTCCGCCCAGGGTCCCGCGCCTTTCATCCGCGTGAAGAACTCCGGGTCGTTGTCGCGCCCGCCGCGCAGCGACTGGATCACGCTCATGACCTTGCCCGCACGATCGGGGAAATGCTCGTCGAGCCACGCGCGGAACAGCGGCGCGACCTCGTGCGGCAGCCGCACCGGCAGGAAGAAGGCGTAGCGCGCACCGGCCTCCGCGGCGCGCTCGATCAGATGCTCGATCTCATGATCGGTGATCGCGGGGATGACGGGCGAGATCGAGACGTACGTCGGCACCCCCGCCGCCGACAGCGTCGCTACCGCTTTCAGCCGCCGTTCGGGATGTGGCGCACGCGGCTCCACCGTGCCCGCCACCTTGGGATCGAGCGAGGTCACCGACATGCACACCGCCGCCAGGCCCTTGGCCGCCATCGGCGCGAGGATGTCCAGATCGCGCACGACGCGGTCGGATTTCGTCGTGATTGTCACCGGATGGTCCGTCTCCGCCAGCACCTCCAGGATCGACCGCGTCACCCGCCACTCGCGCTCGATCGGCTGGTACGGATCGGTATTGGTGCCCAGCGCCATCGGCCGGACGACATAGCTCGGCTTCTGCAATTCCGCGCGCAACAGCATCGCCGCGTCGGGTTTCACGAACAGCCGGCTCTCGAAATCCAGCCCCGGCGACAGGTCGTGGAACGCATGGCTCGGCCGCGCGAAGCAATAGATGCAGCCATGCTCGCACCCGCGATACGGGTTGATCGAGCGGTCGAACGGCACGTCGGGGGAGGCGTTGCGGCTGATGATCGTCCGCGGTCGCTCGACCGTTACGGTCGTCTTCAGCGGCGTCAGCGCGCCGTCGATGCCCTCGCGCTCGTCGAGCCAATCTCCGTCCGCCTCCACCTGCGGCAGGTTGAAGCGCCGGCTCTCCGCATTGTGAGTCGCACCGCGCACGGGCCGGGTGTTCGCCATGCCTCGATGATACGATGCCGATAAGAACGTATCAAGAACATTGTCGCTGATCGGCGAGTACCGATCCTCGGTGACCTACCGCTCCAGCAAGCGCGGCATCAGCTCGACGAAGTTGCAGGGCCGGTGCCGGCTATCCAGCTGCTCGCGCAGGATGCCGTCCCACCCGTCTTTCACCGCTCCGGTCGATCCCGGCAGCGCAAAGACGTACGTGCCGCCGGATACGCAGGCGCAGGCGCGTGACTGCACCGTGGACGTGCCGATCTTGGCATAGCTCAACCAGCGGAACAGTTCGCCGAATCCGGGGATCATCTTCTCCGCCACCTGCTCCACCGCCTCCGGTGTCACATCGCGCCCGGTGACGCCGGTACCGCCGGTGGTGACGACGACATCGATGTTCGGGTCGGCGATCCACGCCCGCAACCGCGCGACGATCGTATCCACGTCATCCCGCTCGATCGCACGGTCCGCCAGCACATGCCCAGCCGTCGTCAGCCGCTCGACCAGCGTGTCGCCCGAACGATCCTCCGCCAGCCCGCGCGTGTCGGACACCGTCAGCACCGCGATCCGCACCGGCAGGAAAGTGCGGCTTTCGTCGATCGGCATCAGTCGCCCTGTACGCTGGAACCGATCGTCGCCGTGACCGATTTCACGATGTTCGGCTGCATCGCCATCGCCGCCGCCGCGCGCCGCAGCAGGTCGCCGTCGGTCATCGCGCTCGCCGCCGCCGCGACGGTGCCGGGGATCGCCTTAACGACCGACACGATGTTCTCGGCGAAGCTGTTGGCGGGGGCCGACGGCACCGGCGCCGGCTGCATCGCCAGCGTCGCGGTCCGGATCGGCGACACCGCGTTCGGCAGCGTTACGGGCGCCCGTAACGGCGCGATCACTTGCGCCACTGCGACGGGGGCCGGGGCCGCCGCCACCGGCGACCGCACGATCCGCGGACGCGCCGCCTGCACCACCGCGCGCACCGGAGCCGTTGCGGCATACGCCACCCCGCTATTGCCGCGCGTCGGCATCCGCACCGCCAGCGCACCGCTCATCCCCGGAAAGCGAGGCCACATCCCTTGCGCCAGCGCGGCGCGGCTGGTCGACGCCGACTTGCCGCCCTGCGTCTCGTACATCCAGTAGTTGCGCAGCACCGTCGTGACGTACCCGCGCGTCTCCCAATAGGGGATGCTCTCGATATACATCAGCGGGTCGCCGCCGTCGTGAACCAGCGTGTTCCACTCGCCGACCGGCTTCGGTCCGGCGTTGTACGCGGCGATCACCTTCGGCAGCAGCCCGCCGGTCAAACCCATGTCGCGCAGCCGCTCCAGATGCCGCTGGCCGATGTCCATGTTCACCGAAGGCTTGCCGAGCGCGACCTTGTCGATCGTCGTTCCCCGCTCGCGCGCGAAATCCGTCGCGGCGGCGGGCATGATCTGCATCAGGCCGTATGCGCCCGCCTGGCTCGTCACCTTCGGCCGGAAGCGCGATTCCTCCAGCGTGTGGGCGTAGACCAGCGCCTTGTCGACGCGCCAGCCGCTGTCCGGCTGCCAGTTCGGCGTCGGATAGCGCGCGTCCGCGGTCGGCGTCACGCCCTGCGGACAATTATGCGCCAGCCAGATCGTCGTCGCCGGCAAATCGAGCGTCTCGGCCAGCTTGACGAGGCTGCCGAACTCCGCCGGATTGCCGATCTTCGCCTGCTGACGGATCACGTCGTCCGCCAGATCGGCCTCGCCGACCTCGATCAGCGCCGCCGCGACGCGCACGTTCGGGCGCTTGTCGAGCAGCGTCCAGTCGGCGTCGCGCATCCCGCCCTTCGCGCCGATGCCGCCACGCATCCCCAGCGCCTGTCGCGCGAGTTGCCCGTAGAAGCTTTCGCCGAACTGCGCCGCCGCCTTCAGCCGGCCTTCGATCCGGTCTGGCCGCGCGCACACCATGTCCGCGCGCGACGCCCAGTACAGCCCGGCCGCGCGCAGATCGACATCGCCGGCGCGCGCCGCCACGCCCTCGAACCCCGTCTCCGCCGCCGCGCAGTCACCCTGTCGCCACGCCGCCAGCGCCGTCATCCAGCGACCCTGCACCGCCCAGTCACCGCTGCCCGCCGCCGCCAGCGCGCCGAGTTCGCGCACCTTCGCGTCCTCGCCGCGCAGGAAATACATCCACGCGACCTTGGCCTGCCACTCGGTCGTCGCCTCCGGGCTCAGGCCGACGGTCTGCGTCAACAGCGCTTCCGCCGACGCGCCGTCGTCAACCTTCACATAAGGCTGCATCCTCTGCGCGAGATCGGCCGCGACCATGTCGCTCTTCGTCGCCTTCGCGCGGACGCGGCGAGGTGCGCCGTCCTGCCAGATCAGCCGCTGCGCCACCGGCAGCGGCGGCAGGTCGGTTGCGCCCCGCGACGATGCCAGCCGCCGCAGCGCCTCGGCCTGCGGAAGTTCGGGCGCTTCGTTCAGCAGCGTGACCAGCGGCTCCAGCTCGACGCGCGGCGATCCCTTGGCGGTGTAGAGTTCGGCGCGCGCGATCGCATGCAGCGGCCCCGGCTTCATCGCGTCCAGCCCGAGCTGCGCATCCTGCCAGCGTTGCGCGCGGATCGCGGCGAACACCTGCGCGTATGCCGCCCGCTGCGCGTCATCCAGCTGCGTCGGGATGCGCGCCGCCTGCGCCGAGCGAGCCTCGCCGGACGGGTCGCCGCCCGATTCCGCCGCCATTGCGGGGAGGGGTAGGGTGGCCAACGCCACCGTCATCGCTGCTCTCAAACGCATGTTGCAGCTCATTGATCTGCCCCCATCAGCAATTGCAGGTCGCGCCAGCTTTCGGCCTTCATCGCCGGACGCTCGATCAGCATCCGCGGATGGGCGGAGGCTACGACCTTCGTATGTCCGCTTTTATGGTTAAACGCCTGCAAAGAACCGCGCGCATCGATTCGCTCCATCGCCAGCACGGCACGGCTCGTCGCATCACCGAGCAGCAGCAACCGTTCCGGCGCGACCAGTTCGATATGGTGGCGCGCGATCTCGCCCAGCTTCGCCTCGATATCGCGCGGCATCCGGCCCGCGGCGGGCCGACGCGCGCAGACCGCGGCGATGTGCACGGTGTCGCGCGACAGGCCGATCGCGGCGAGCATCCGGTCGAACAATTTGCCGGGCTCCCCCGCCAGCAGCGCGCCGGCATTGCCATCGTCGCGGTCGGGGCAATCGATCAGCACCATGACCTTCGCATCGGCGGGACCCGTAGCGGCAAGGGACACGCCGCTCCACGCCGCCTCGGGCGCGCTCGCCCCAGTCCGCCAGCCGAGAAAAGCCTCCAGCGTCGCGGGCAGCGAGTCCGCCGCCGGTGCCGCCTCCACCACGGGAGCGGGGGCAGGGGCCACCAGCCAGTCGCGTGGCGCGTCCTCGACCAGCACGTCGACACCCGCGTCCGCCCACCAGGCGATCGCATTCGCGATCATCGCGCGGTCGGCGGGTTCGGCCTGTGCCGTGTCGATATTCCGGTATGCCCCCATCGCCGGGCGTCATGCTCCACGGTTGACGTGGCGGTCAATGTAGCGGAACGGCTTATTGGACAGGATGGTGCGGCATCACGCCCGGCGGATCGCCGGCGGGGCCGCTGGAGAGAAGAGGCCATGAGCGAACGCGAGTCGATGCCCTACGACGTGGTGATCGTCGGTGCCGGCCCTGCCGGGCTGTCGGCGGCCATCCGTCTGAAACAGCTGGCGAACGAAGCGGGTGCGGAACTGGCCGTCTGCGTCCTCGAAAAGGGGTCGGAGGTCGGCGCGCACATCCTGTCGGGCGCGGTGATCGATCCGCGCGCGATGGACGAGCTGATCCCCGAATGGCGCGACACCGACTGCCCGCTGGCGGAGACGGCGGTGACGGAGAACATCCACTGGGTGCTGACCACGAAGGGCAAGTTCAACCTGCCGCATCTGTGGACCCCGCCGTTCCTGCACAACAAGGGCACCTACACCTGCTCGCTCGGCAATCTCTGCCGCTGGCTCGCGGGCCGCGCCGAGGAGCTGGGCGTAGAGATTTTCCCCGGCTTCGCCGCGGCGGAGATCCTGTTCGACGACGACGGCCGCGTGAAGGGAGTCGCGACCGGCGACATGGGCGTCGCCCGCGACGGCACGCACAAGGGCGACTACACGCCCGGCCTCGAAATCCACGCCAAATACACCTTCTTCGCGGAGGGCGTGCGCGGCCACCTGACCAAGGAGGTCATCCGCACCTTCGACCTCGCCGCGAACAGCGATCCGCAGGTTTACGGCCTCGGCGTCAAGGAGCTCTGGGACATCGCCCCGGAAAAGCACCACCCCGGCCGCGTCGTGCATACGCAAGGGTTCCCGCTCGGCGACGACGCGAACGGCGGCGGCTGGATCTATCATCAGGCCAACGGTCAGGTGTCGATCGGCTTCGTAACATGGCTAAGCTACACCAACCCCTACATTTCCCCGTTCCAGGAGATGCAGAAGTGGAAGACGCACCCGGCGGTCGCGGAGCTGCTAGCGGGCGGCAAGCGCGTGTCCTACGGCGCGCGCGCGATCAACGACGGCGGGTTGCAGTCGATCCCGAAGCTGGTCTTCCCCGGCGGCGCGCTGATCGGCTGTTCGGCGGGCTTCCTCAACGTCCCCCGCATCAAGGGTACGCACGGCGCGCAGAAGTCGGCGATGATGGCCGCCGAAGCCGCCTTCGCCGCGATCCAGCAGGGCCGCGAGCATGACGAACTGACCGCCTATCCGGAGGCGTTCGAGGCGTCGTGGCTGAAGAAGGAGCTGTCGGTCGTCCGCAACGTCGTGCCGCTCGTCAAGAAGTTCGGCGATTTCCTCGGTTCCGGCCTGTCGGGCATCACCATGTGGCTGGAGCATTTCGGCCTGAAGATGCCCTTCACGATGAAGCATCACCCGGACCATGAGAGCCTGTGGCGCAAGGACCTCGTGAAGCCGCCGGTCTATCCCAAGCCCGACGGCGTCCTGACCTTCGATCGCCTGTCGTCGGTGTTCCTGTCGAACACCAATCACGAGGAGGACCAGCCGGTCCACCTGACGCTGCGCGACCCGAACGTACCCGTCGAATACGACCTGCCGATGTACGACGAGCCGGCGCAGCGTTACTGCCCGGCCGGCGTGTACGAGATCGTCGGACAGGATAGCGGCGATCCAAAGTTCGTCATCAACGCGCAGAATTGCGTCCACTGCAAAACCTGCGACATCAAGGACCCGACCCAGAACATCAACTGGGTCGTCCCGGAAGGCGGCGGTGGCCCGAACTATCCCAATATGTAGCCTGATCGCGCTCGCGGTGCTCGCCGTGACTCCGGCCGCTGCGGACTCGGGGCGGACGGCGTATCTGACCGCGCGCGCGGCGGAAGCGGACGGTGACGGCCCCGCCGCGTCGACCGCCTACGCCGCCGCCGTCGCCGCCGCGCCACGTGATCCCGTCGTCGCGATCCGCGCCTTTCGCGCTGGCATCGCCAGCGGCGACGCGGCGCTGGTCCGCAGAACCGGTGCCGTCCTGCGCAACGCCGGCATCGCTCCCGCCGACGCCGCGCTGTTTCCGATCGCCGACGCCGCCCGCGCCGGCGATGCCGCCGCCCTGAAGCAGGCGACGCGGTCACTCGCCACTGATCGTTTGCGTATCCTCGCCCCGATCATCGAAGCGTGGGCGGCGGGCGGCAACGCCGGCATTGCCATCCTCGACCGATCGACGATTGATCCGGTCGCTAAACCCTTGGTCGCCGAGCACCGCGCGCTGCTGCTGATCGCCGCCGGTCGCCTCGCGGAGGGCAGCGCCGCCGCCGGCCTCGCCTCCACCACCAACCGCGCGCCGCGCGTCGCCGCCGCCGAACTGATCGTCGGGTTGGGAGAACCGGCCCGTGCACAGGCGCTCCTCGGGTCGGGCCAGTCGCTCCCCGCCGGCCAGCGTGCATCTCCAGCGTTCGGTGTCTCGCGCCTGTTCCTGCGTCTCGCCGAAGAACTCGGCCGCGGCGAACAGGCCAGCACCTTGTCCCTTTCGCTCGCCCGCGCCGCGCTCGATGCCGATCCCGGCTATGCTCGCGCGCGGCTGATCCTCGCCAACCAGCTGGCCCGCGCTGGCGACTCCGATGCGGCGCTGGCGAACCTCGCCGCGATCCCCGCCGACGATCCGCTGGCGAGCGACATGCTGGAGGCCCGGATCGCGCTGCTCGACGGCAGCGACCGCAAGCCCGAGGCGCTCGCCGTAGCCCGCACCCGCGCCGCCGCACCCGACGCGACGTTCGTCGACCGCGTCCGCCTCGCCGACCTGCTGGTCGAGGCGGATCGCCCCGCGGAGGCCGCGCCGATCTGCGCCCGCGTGCTGGACGACCCGCGCATCGCCAAACGCTGGAACGCGTGGCTCCGCTACGCCACCGCGCTCGACGCTGCGGACCGGTGGAAGGACGCGCGCCGCGCCCTGCGCCGTGCGGTTGCGCTCGCGCCGGACCAGCCGCTCGTCCTCAACTTCCTCGGCTACGGCCTCGTCGATCGCGGCGAGGACGTGGCCGCCGCCACCAGGATGCTCGAAAAGGCGCACTCGCTGGAACCCGAAGACGCCGCCATCACCGACTCGCTCGGCTGGGCGTATCTTCGCGCCGGCGACACTGCCCGCGCGCTGCCGCTGCTGGAACGCGCCGCCCGGGACAGCCCGGCCGATGCCGACATCGCCGACCATCTCGGCGACGCCTATTGGGCAACCGGCCGCCGCTACGAAGCGCGCTACGCCTGGCGCGCCGCCGCAATCGTCGCCGAACCGCGCACGCTCGGCCGGCTCACAGCCAAGATCGAGAACGGACCGGCGGCCCGTTAGCCGCTTGATTTCACTACCCGTGCCCCGCGCAGGCGGGGGCCCAACGCTATCTTGCTGAACATAAATCTGTCCACTTCACCGTCCCACCCCGGCGGAGGCCGGGGTCCAGTTGCAGCAAAGGCTCTGAGTCTCACGAGCGGCGCGGAAACTGTACCCCCGGGCCTTCGCCGGGGTGGGTCGGGTGTGGAGTGCGACAGGGTTGACGCAGAGCATGTGGTCTGGATCCTGACAAACACCAACTTCCAGCCTACCCAAACCAGTCTTGCCCCCGAACCGCCCCTGCCGCATCACCCGCGCGATGATCGTCGAATCCGCCCCCGCCAAGATCAACCTCGCGCTCCACGTCCGCCGCCGCCGGCCGGACGGCTATCACGAACTCGAAACCCTCTTCGCCTTCGCCGCCGACGGCGACACGATCACCGTCGAGGAAGCGGCCGAGGACCGGTTCGACATGACCGGCCCCTTCGCCCAAGCCCTTCGGTCCCCCTCGGGGAATGGAAAGGCGCCCACCAACCTCGTAACCGACGCCCGCGACGCCTTCCGCCACCACCAGCCCACGCCCCCCGTCGCGATCACGCTCACGAAGAACCTCCCCATCGCGTCCGGCATCGGCGGCGGTTCGGCGGACGCCGCCGCGACGTTGCGCGCGCTGGCCCGCTTGACCGGGATCGACCCGCACGCCCCCGCGCTGTTCGCGATCGCCGAACATCTCGGCGCAGACGTGCCCGCCTGCCTGCTCGGCCGCACCACGCTTGGCACCGGCAAAGGCGAGGCGCTGGTCCCGATCGAGGGCGCGCCCGGCACGCCGCTGCTGCTCGTCAACCCGAACGTCGCCGTCTCCACCGCCGCCGTCTTCGCCGGCTGGGACGGCATCGATCGCGGCGCGCTGGGGGAGGGGCCGTTGCTCGATCGCGCCCGCGCCGCCCGCAACGACCTGGAATCGCCGGCCCGGTCGCTCGCCCCCGTCATCGGCGAAGTCCGCACACTGCTCGACGCCGCTCCCGGCGCAATCCTGTCGCGCATGTCCGGGTCCGGCGCCACGTGCTTCGCGCTGTTCGACACGCCCGAAGCTCGCGACACGGCCGCCACTGCGGCCGCTGCGAGAGGCTGGTGGTCGCTCGCCTCGATCATGACCTGAAAAGCCACGCCGCGATGACGCGGAGAACGAGCCACGCGCAGCCCACAAACAAATTCCTTCCTGTCTTATCCGCGTCGCACAAACGAAACTTCTTCGAGTTCCCATCTTGTTCCACGAGAACAAACCATATACATGGAAGCAGACGCGTTGCCCCCGCCACGCGCTTGCTCTAGCGATGGGAGCCCCTGATGGCCGCCAATCTGAAAGTGATCGATACCGGCATGGCAACCGCTAACGCAGACCGGCAGAAGGCGCTCGACGCCGCGCTGGCCCAGATCGACCGTGCCTTCGGCAAGGGCTCCGCGATGAGGCTCGGCTCGAAAGAGACGATGCAGGTCGAAACGATCTCCACCGGCTCGCTCGGCCTCGACATCGCCCTTGGCGTCGGCGGCCTGCCTCGCGGCCGCGTGATCGAGGTCTACGGCCCTGAATCCTCGGGCAAGACCACGCTTGCGCTGCATGTCATTGCCGAGGCGCAGCGCGGTGGTGGCACCGCCGCTTTCGTCGATGCGGAACACGCGCTCGACCCGGTTTACGCCAAGAAGCTGGGCGTCAACATCGACGAGCTGATTGTGTCGCAGCCGGATACCGGTGAGCAGGCGCTGGAGATCGTCGACACGCTCGTCCGCTCCAACGCGATCGACGTGCTCGTCGTCGACTCGGTCGCCGCACTCGTGCCGCGCGCGGAGATCGAGGGCGAGATGGGTGACAGCCATGTCGGCCTTCAGGCCCGCCTGATGTCGCAATCGCTGCGCAAGCTCACCGGCTCGATCAGCCGCTCGCGCTGCATGGTCATCTTCATCAACCAGCTACGCATGAAGATCGGCGTGATGTACGGCAATCCGGAGACGACGACGGGCGGCAACGCCCTGAAGTTCTACGCCTCGGTCCGCCTCGACATCCGTCGCACCGGGCAGATCAAGGACAAGGAAGACATCGTCGGCAACGCCACCCGCGTGAAGGTGGTGAAGAACAAGGTCGCGCCGCCGTTCAAGCAGGTCGAATTCGACATCATGTACGGCGAGGGCATCTCCAAAATCGGCGAGATCCTCGATCTCGGCGTCAAGGCTGGCCTCGTCGAGAAGTCGGGTTCGTGGTTCAGCTACGACTCGATCCGCATCGGTCAGGGTCGTGAGAACGCCAAGACCTATCTTCGCGACAATCCGGAACTCGCCGCCCGCCTCGAAAAGGCGATTCGCCAGCGCACCGACAAGGTCGCCGAGGAACTGATGGTCGGCCCCGGCGAGGACGACGATATTTGAATCGGCCGCGTCGTCGGCGTGTCGATCGGGGGGCTGCCGGCAACGGCGGCCCCCATTTTCGTTGAAGTGAAGTGGAGGACCCCGCCGACGCCTCCACTTCCTCCACTTTGGTGCCACGCTCCGCACCCACCGCCGTGCTCCCGCGCAGGCGGGAGCCCGGTACCGGAAAGGGCCGAACGTGCGCCCAGCCGCCGTTCAACCCTCTCCACCGCCGTCCTGCGGGGCTCGTCCCGGCATCCACGGTATCGCAGGTCACGTGCATCGAGTTGCGGGGCGCGGTAGATGCCGGAATAAGCCCGGCATAACGAACTATCCCCCTTCCACCGTCGCCGCACGTAGCGGCGCGACGCGACGCGACGGTTCATCCCAACCCCCGACAAAGGCCCGCCCGATGACCACGACCACCGACTGGCAAACCCGCGTCGGCGACGTCTGGGCCGCCGAGCATCGCCGCACCGATCGCAGTCTCGCCGACCTCGCCCGCCACCTTAATGCCGCTGTCCTCGCTGCGGCCCCGGCAACGGGCACCGCCCTCGATATCGGTTGTGGGGCAGGGGCCACCAGCGCCACGATCGCCGCCGCCCGCCCGGAGCTCCGCATCACCGGCATCGACCTGTCCGAACCGCTGATCGCCATCGCCAAAGCTCGGGTCCGCACCGCCACCTTCCACGTCGCCGACGCCGCGACCGATCCGCTGCCGGGCGGGTTCGACCTCCTCTACTCCCGCCACGGCGTCATGTTCTTCGCCGACCCCGCCGCCGCCTTCACCCGCCTCCGACAAGCCGCAAACCCCGGCGCGCCACTCGTTTTCTCCTGCTTTCGCGACCGCTCCCGCAACGCTTTCGCCGCCGCGCTGGTCGAGCAGGTCACCGGCGAAGCCCTTTCCGATCCCGCCGGCTACGCACGCGGTCCGTTCGCCTTTGCGAACATGGAGTTCGTCTACGACTTGCTGACCCGGACGGGCTGGAGCGCAGTTACCGCCGCGTCGATCGACTTCGACTATGTCGCGGGCGAGGGCGAAGACCCCGTCGCCGACGCAACGTCCTTCCTCACGCGCATCGGCCCCCTCTCGCGCAGCATCGCCGACGCCGGCCCCGCCGACCGCGACCGCCTGCTCGCGCGTCTGTCCGACGCCCTCGCGCGTTACGTCCTCGACAACCGCGTCGTCCTGCCAGCATCGGCATGGATCTGGCGCGCACAGGCAGGGGAGCCATCATGACCATCATCGTCCACCACCTCGAAAATTCCCGATCGCAGCGCATCCTCTGGATGCTCGAGGAGCTTGGCCTCCCCTACGAGGTGAAGCGCTACGCCCGCGATCCCAAGACGATGCTCGCCCCGCCCGAACTCCGCCGCGTCCACCCGCTCGGCAAGTCGCCGGTGATCGAGGACGACGGGGTCGTTGTCGCGGAAACCGGCGCGATCGTTGAATATCTGGTCGAAAAGGCGGACGGCCGCCTCGGCCCGCCCGCTCATCGCGAGGCCGTACTGCGCTACCGCTTCTGGCTGCACTATGCGGAGGGGTCCCTGATGCCCCCGCTGCTCGTGAAGCTGATCATCGGCCGCATCCCGCTGGTCGGCGGCAAGATCGCCGGGCGCATCCAGCCGATGGTCGACCGCCACCTCGATTATGTCGAAAGCGAACTGTCGCAACGCCCGTGGTTCGCCGGCGACGTCATCTCCGCCGCCGACATCATGATGAGCTTTCCGCTGGAGGCCGCCCGCAACCGCGCCGGCCTCGACGCCAGCCGCCCGGCGACGATCGCGTGGCTCGACAAGATCCACGCCCGCCCGGCCTATCAGGCGGCACTGAAAGAGGGCGGCCCCTACCGCTACGCCTGAGCCGTCACGATCGCGGCGCGATGTCCTCGAACCGCTCCACCGCCACCGCCGGACCATGTCCCGCCGGGGCGGTGGCCGCGATAACATCCGGGTCCTCCCGCGGATCGAGGCCACCCTCCCACTTCGCCACCACCGACGCCGCGATGGCGTTGCCGATGACGTTCGTGGCGGACCGGCCCATGTCCAGAAAATGATCCACCGCCAGGATCAGCAGCAATCCCGCCTCCGGGATCTTGAACAGCGACAGCGTCCCCGCGATCACCACCAGCGACGCTCGCGGCACGCCGGCAATGCCCTTCGACGTCACCATCAACACCAGCAGCATCGTGATCTGCTCGCCGATCGACAGATGGATGCCGTACGCCTGCGCGATGAACAGCGACGCGAACGTCATGTACATCATCGATCCGTCGAGGTTGAACGAATAGCCGAGCGGCAGCACGAAGCTGGCGATCCGCGGCGGCACCCCGAACTTGTCCAGCGCCTCCAGCGTCCGCGGATACGCCGCCTCCGACGATGCGGTCGAGAAGGCGAGGATCAGCGGATCGCGGATATACCGCACCAGGAACCGCGTGCGCGGCCCGAGCAGCACGAACGCGATGCCGATCAGCATCAGCCACAGCAGCGCCAGCCCGAGATAGAACGACCCCATGAAATAGGCGAGGTCGCCGAGCACGCCCGGACCACGCTCGGCGAGCGTCGAGGCGACCGCCGCAAACACCGCGATCGGCGCGAACCGCATGACGTAATTGGTGATCTGCAACATCACCGCAACCAGCGCCTCGACCGCGCGCACCAGCGGCGCAGCCTTCTCGCCGACGGCCGTGATCGCGACGCCGACGAAGACGGAGAAGACGACGATCTGCAGAATCTCGTTCGTTGCCATTGCCTCGACCATCGACGCCGGCACGATGTGGCTGACGAACGTCTTCAGATCGAACGCCGCCCGCGCCAGACCGGCGTCCGCCGTGGCCGGCGGCAACGGCAGCGCCAGCCCGACACCCGGTTGCAGCACATTGACCAGGATCAGCCCCAGCGTCAGCGACAACAGGCTGGCGGTCACGAACCAGCCCAGACTCTTCAGCCCCACGCGCCCCAGGGCCGCCGTGTCGCCCATATGCGCGATGCCGACGACCAGCGTCGAAAACACCAAAGGCGCGATGATCATCTTGATAAGGCGCAGGAACAGCGTCGTCAGGATCGAGAAATATCCCGCGATCGTCGTCAGCCGTTCAGCCGACGCCGCGCTGCCGTCGTCGATCGCGACATGCAGCCCCCAACCGACGACCAGCCCCAGAACGAGCGCGCCCAAAATCCAGTAAGTGAGGCGCATGGCCATTCCGAACTCCCGATACGTGCCGGGAAGGGAAGGGGATTGCGGCGGCGCGGTCAAGGGGCCTACCCACCTCGATCATGTTCCTGACCCGTCGCCATCTGCTCGCCGCCGGCACCGCGCTGCCGTTCCTGTCCGTCACCGGCGTGCTGCGCGCCGCCGAGCCGGACCTGTCGCAGTTGCGCGATCTCACGACGGGCGCGGTACCGATCGGCGCCACCGAATATGCCGGCCGCCTGACGCGCGCGCAGGCGCTGATGAAGGCGAACGGCCTCGGCGCGATCCTGATCGAATCGGGATCGTCGATGACCTATTTCACCGGCGTCCGCTGGGGCCGCAGCGAACGGCTGACCGCGGTCGTCATCCCGGTGGAGGGCCGCCCCTGCATCGTTACGCCCTTCTTCGAGGAGCCGTCCGTCCGCCAGACGCTCGCCATCCCGGCGGACGTACGCGTGTGGCAGGAAGATCAGGACCCGCTGCGCACCGTCGCCGGCTTCCTGACCGATCGCCGCCTCGGCACGCGCCCGATCGGCATCGAGGAAACCGTCCGCTTCTTCGCGGTCGAGGCGCTTGCCGCCGCACTCCCCCGCGCCCGCCTGACCAGCGCCAACCCGGTCGTGCGCGGCTGTCGCATGGTCAAGACCCCGGCGGAGATCGCGCTGATGCAGGTCGCCACCGACGTGACGATCGCCGCCTATCGCTGGACGCATCCGCGCGTGGAGGCGGGCATGACCGGCGCGGAGATCGGCGCGCTGATGAACGCCGCGACGCGCAAGCTCGGTGGCAGTCCCGAATTCGCGCTCGCCCTGATCGGCCCCGCCGCCGCCCTGCCGCACGGCAGCCGGGAGGTCATCCGCGTTTCAGACGGACAGGTCGTGCTGATGGATTGCGGCTGCACCGTCCTGGGCTACCAGTCGGACGTGTCGCGCACCTGGGTCCACGGCATTGCCACGCCGGAACAGCGCAAGGTCTGGGACACGGTCGCGCGCGGTCAGCAGATCGCCTTCGCCGCTGCAAAGATCGGCGCTCCCGCCGGCAGCGTCGACGACGCTGTCCGCCGCTATTACGAAGGCGCCGGCTACGGCCCCGGCTACCGCCTGCCGGGCCTCTCGCATCGCACCGGCCACGGCATCGGCATGGACGGCCACGAACCGGTCAACTTCGTCCACGGCGAGGCGACGCCGCTGGCAGCCGGCATGTGCTTCTCCGACGAACCCGGCCTGTACCTGCCCGGCAAGTTCGGCGTCCGGCTGGAGGACTGTTTCCACATGACCCCGACCGGCCCGAAGTGGTTCAGCGAGCCACCCCGGTCGCTCGACGCGCCGGTCTGATGCGGCGCGGGTGATCGAGCCGGGGGGTGGCTCACCGTGAACCTGTCCTCTCCCACCCTCCGTTGGTCTCGAGTAGCCGTCGAGCCCGTCGAGACGGCGCATCGAGAGACAGGCCCCAAACCACCTCTCTCAATATGAGCTCACCACCACTACGCTCGATCCCTGAGCGAGACGAACAGGATGCGTCGGCCTCCCATCCTGTCCTACACACCCCCCTTCCCCTACAACGACGCCATGCCCGCCCTCGCGCCGCTACAGCAAACATCGCCCACCAACTGCCCCACCGCGTTGAAGTGGAGGACACCCATCCAGCGCCTCCACTTCCTCCACTTCGGTGTGTCGTCCCTCGCGAATCGGGCGCTTGAGCCGATCCCGTCGCTCGCCTAAGCCGCTGCCCCATGACATCCACGAACGACATCCGCCGCGGCTTCCTCGATTACTTCGGCTCGACCGGGCACCGGATCGTGCCGTCCGCGCCGCTGGTGCCGCAGAACGATCCGACGCTGATGTTCGTCAACGCGGGCATGGTCCCGTTCAAGAACGTGTTCACCGGCCTCGAGACGCGACCCTACGTCACCGCCACCTCGTCGCAGAAATGCGTGCGCGCGGGCGGCAAGCACAACGATCTCGACAATGTCGGCTACACCGCGAGGCACCACACCTTCTTCGAAATGCTCGGCAATTTCTCGTTCGGCGACTATTTCAAGGAACAGGCGATCGTCCACGCCTGGACCCTGCTGACGAAGGAATGGGGCCTCGACCCGGATCGCCTGACGGCTACCGTGTACCACACCGACGACGAGGCGTTCGATCTCTGGAAGAAGATTGCCGGCCTGCCCGATCACCGCATCATCCGTATCCCGACCAAGGACAATTTCTGGGCGATGGGCGACAGCGGCCCCTGTGGTCCCTGTTCGGAAATCTTCTTCGACCACGGCGACCACATCGCTGGTGGCCCTCCCGGCTCGCCGGACGAGGACGGCGACCGCTTCGTCGAGATCTGGAACCTCGTGTTCATGCAATATGAGCAGGACGCGAATGAGATCGTCGGCGAACTGCCGAAGAAGTCGATCGACACCGGCATGGGCCTCGAACGTGTCGCCGCTGTGATGCAGGGCGTCCCCGACAATTACGACACCGACACGTTCAGGGCGCTGATCGCCGCCTCGACCGCGCTCACCCACACCGCGCCCGACGGCGAATGGAAGGCGTCGCACCGCGTCATCGCCGACCATCTGCGCTCGGCCGGATTCCTCGTCGCGGACGGTGTGTTGCCGGCGAACGAGGGCAGGGGCTATGTCCTGCGCCGCATCATGCGGCGTGCGATGCGCCACGCGCATCTGATCGGCGCGAAGGAGCCGTTGATGCACCGGCTCGTCCCGGCGCTGGTCGCCGAAATGGGCGCGGCCTTCCCCGAGCTCGTCCGCGCCCAGCCGTTGATCGAGGCGACGCTCCAGCAGGAGGAAACGCGCTTCCGCCAGACGCTCGACCGCGGCCTGAAGCTGCTCGACGAGGCGACGGCGGGATTGGCCGAGGGCGGCACGCTGGCCGGTGAAACCGCGTTCAAGCTCTACGACACCTACGGCTTCCCGTACGACCTGACCGAGGACGCCCTGCGCGCGCAAGGGCTCGCGGTCGACCGCGCCGGTTTCGACGCGGCGATGGCCGAACAGAAGCGCGCCGCCCGCGCCGCATGGAAGGGCTCCGGCGCGAAGGCGTCCGACGACCTGTGGTTCGACATCGCCGAACAGTCCGGCTCGACCGAATTCACCGGCTACGCCAACGACACCGGCGAGGCGGAAGTCGTCGCGCTGATCCGCGACGGCGCGCGCGTCGATCATGCGACCGCTGGCGAAAGCGTGGCGATCGTCGTCAACCAGACGCCGTTCTACGCCGAATCTGGCGGTCAGGTCGGCGACGCCGGCACCGTGTCGAGCGACGCCGGCCTGCACGCGGTCGTCACCGATACCACGAAGCAACTCGGCCGCATCTGGGTCCATCACGCCGACATTCAGTCTGGCGAGATCAGGGTGGGCGACGCCGTGAAGCTGGCGATCGATCTCACCCGCCGCGCCGCAATCCGCGCCAACCACTCCGCGACGCACCTGCTGCACGAGGCGCTGCGGCAGCGGCTCGGCACGCACGTCGCGCAGAAGGGTTCGCTGGTCGCACCCGACCGCCTGCGCTTCGACTTCTCGCAGCCGGTCGCCGTGACCCCGGCGGACATCGCCGAGGTCGAGACGCGTGTGAACGAGCAGGTGCGCGGCAACGGTCCCGTCGTCACTCGCCTCATGACGCCCGACGAAGCCATCGCCGAAGGCGCGATGGCGCTGTTCGGCGAGAAGTACGGCGACGAGGTTCGCGTCGTGTCGATGGGACAGGACGACGAGGGTACCTACAGCCTCGAACTCTGCGGCGGCACGCATGTCGGCGCGCTGGGCGAGATCGGCCTGTTCAAGGTGATCGGCGAGGGCGCCGTGTCGTCCGGCGTCCGCCGTGTCGAGGCGCTGACCGGCGAAGCCGCCCGCGCATGGTTCTCGCACCGCGACGAGGTGCTGCGCGAAGCCGCCGCGACTCTCCGCACCACCCCGGACGAAGTCCCCGCGCGCGTCGCCGCACTGCTCGACGACCGCAAGCGGCTGGAGCGCGAACTGGCCGAGGCGAAGAAGGCGATCGCGACCGGCGGCGGTGCCGGCGCGCCTGCCGGGCCGGAGGATGTCGCCGGCACCGCCTTCATCGGTCAGGTGCTCGACGGGTTCGATGCCAAGGGGCTGCGCGGCGCGGTGGACGAGGCGAAGCAGCGGCTCGGCTCCGGCGTAGCCGCCATCGTCGCGGTCAATGACGGTCGCGCCTCGATTGCGGTCGGCGTGACCGCTGACCTCGTCGCCACCCGCAACGCGGTGGAACTGCTGCAGGTCGCGGTCGCTGCGGTCGGCGGCAAGGGCGGCGGCGGGCGTCCCGATATGGCACAGGGTGGTGGTCCCGACGGTGACAAGGCCGCGGCTGCGCTCGACGCCATCCGCGCGGCGCTTGCGTCCTGATCCGCGTCAGGCATCCTTCTCGCAACCCCGATGGTTCGGCTTGGGTGACGAAACTTTGACGCGAGGGATGCGAATGCGGGGATGGTGGATCGGTTCGGGCGTCGTGGCCTGCATGACGCTCGCGGCCCCCGCCGTCGCCCAGTCCGCCCGCGACGTCCTGACGCAGGCGGCCTTCGAGGATCGTAGCCGGGACGTCGCGCTGGTGAAGGTCGACCGGGTCCGCGCCTTCGCCGTGGCCCATCCCGAGGATGAGGATGCCGCCGTGCTCGCCGCCGTCGCGCTGGGGTACCGCGCGAAGCTGACCGGCAGCCGGTCGGAGGCGACCGCCGCGCGCAAGGAGTTCGAAACGGTTTGCGCCCGCTATCCGCGCAATCCGGAGGCACAGCTCGGCTATGGTGCCTGGCATCTCGGCGTCATCAACCGCGTCGGCCGGCTGGTCGGCCGAGTCGTCGGGGCGCAACGCGGCACCGGCATCGCCGCGATCGAAAAAGCGGTGACGCTCGGCGGCAACCGCGCGATGTTCTCCGGGCTCGCCGGGCTGATGCTGATCGAACTCGACGCCGACGATCCCCGCGGCCGTACCCTGGTGGAGGCCGCAGCCCGCGCGCCCACGCCCACCCCGCTCGATCGCATCGTCCAGCGCAGCGCTGCACAGGTCGCCGCCATGCTGCGTCAGGGCAATACGAAACAGGCGCAGGCGCTGGCCGACCGCCTGCTCCCGTTCGGTTGGTACAAGCCTAAATAGCGATCAAACGAGATCGCTCGTCCGGCGCACCCGCCGGATTCGCGGCTCGCGCTCCATCGCCGCCTCGCGCCGGATCAACTGCCGCAGTTCGTCGCGCTTTTCGTGGATCGACGCGATCACCGGACCCATCGCTACCCCCAGATCTACCAGCACCGCCTCCGACAGTTGCAGCGAACTCTCCAGCGTCTCCGGCACCGCATCCGTCACACCCGCCCGGTACAGTTCCGCCGCATGCCCGGCATCCCGCGCGCGCGCGATGATCGTCAGGGCAGGGGCCGCCGCGCGCAACCGTCGCGTCAAGCGCGCCGTCAGCACGGGATCGTCCATCGTCAGTACCAGCGCTCGTGATTCCGTCAGCTTCAACCGGTCGATCAACTCGCCGCGCGCCACGTCGCCGAACAGCACCGGATACCCCTCCGCCCGCGCCCGCGACACCGCGTCGATGTCGGCCTCGACCGCGATATACGGTTGCCCGTGTGTCGCGAGCATGTCGGCGATCATCCGCCCGACCCGGCCGAACCCGATCAGCACTGTTCGGCTGCCACCGTCGTCCACGTCCGGTACCGCGGAGGCGATATCGCGCGCCTCGATCCGGCGCGCCGCGATCCGCCCGACCTTGGCCAGCAGCGGCGTGATCGTCAGGCCGATCGCGGTCACGGTCTGCCAGAACGCGGCGGTCGACGGCAGGATCAATTGCGCCTGCGCGGCCGTGCCCAGCACGATCAGCGTCGTCTCCGACGGGCTGCCCATCAGCAGCCCCGTCTCCGCCGCCACGCCCGCGCGTGCATGCCCCACCCGAAGCAGCAGGTACGTCACGACCGCCTTGACCGCGACCACCCCCGTCACCGCCAGCAACAGCCCCGGCCAGTTCTGCCCGATCAATCTCAGGTCCAGGCTCATGCCCACCGTGATCAGGAACACGCCCAGTGCCAGCCCCTTGAACGGCGCGGTCATCACCTCGACCTCGCTATGATACTCCGTCTCGGCGATCAGCAGCCCGGCGAGGAGCGCACCGACGATCGGCGACAGCCCTGCCGCGGTCGTCGCGACCGACGCGACGATCACGACCAGCAGCGATGCCGCCAGAAACAGCTCCGGGCTCTTCGTGCGCGCCGCTTGGGCGAACAGTCGCGGCAGCACGATTCGCCCCCCCAGATACATGACAACGACCGTTGCACCTCCGCGCAGCGCGACACCGGCAATCCCGCTCCACCCCTCGGCACTCGCGGTCGGTGCCATCGCGCCGAGTGCGAAGATGATCGGCACCAGCGCCAGATCCTCGAACAGCAACATGCCGAACGCCCCGCGGCCGACCGGGCTCGTCGTCCCGACCAGCGGCAGCACCAGCGCCGTCGACGACAGTGCCAAGGCCAGCCCGAGCCCGGCGGCACCCGCCCAATCCTGCCCTATGAAATGAAGCGCGATCGCGATCAGTGCGGCCGATCCGAACAGCTCCGCGGCACCGGTGCCGAACACCAGTTGCCGCATGCCCCATAACCGCCGGAACGACAGTTCCAACCCGATCGAGAAAAGCAGCAGGATGATGCCGAATTCGGCGAACGGCTCGATCGACGCCGGGTCGCTGATCGTCACGTAATAGAGCCACGGGAACAACGCCGTCAGCTGCCCCAGCCCGGCCGGGCCCACCGCAACGCCGACCAGAATGAACCCGATCACGGGGCTGATCCGGAACCGCGCGAACGCCGGGATCACCAACCCGGCCGCGCCGAGGATCACCAG
This sequence comes from Sphingomonas longa, assembly GCF_016892685.1. Classification (NCBI taxonomy): domain Bacteria; kingdom Pseudomonadati; phylum Pseudomonadota; class Alphaproteobacteria; order Sphingomonadales; family Sphingomonadaceae; genus Sphingomonas; species Sphingomonas longa. Next base: position 214,293 of record NZ_JAFEMC010000001.1, on the reverse strand, counting down.
CGCGTCCGAAAAACCTTCATTGTCCAACCTGAGTGCCATGCCGGCGACTTAACCAGCCGATCACGGATGAGGCTAGGCTTGATCGACCTCCACGTCGGATTTGAAGGGATGCTCTCGCGCAATGCCGGAGGTCAGGGCATACCAACGGCATGACGCTACGAACCCCAGGCTCCGCATCGACGCTCTGGACGGCAGGCCTGCTGCTCGGCATCGCCGTACTGCCGCTCGTGATCTGGCACAGCAGGCTCTACTATGCGGAGGGAGGCACCAGCCCTGATGGCCCCGGCATGCTGATGGTGGCGCTGCTCATGACGTCGCCGATGTGGCTCGGGACATGGATGGCCGCGAGCTTTGCGTATCTGTTCCGATACGGCGGCAGTGTGCCGGTCCGGGTCGGGGTAGGGACCACGCCGCTGTCGCTGGTCCTGTCGGTGCTGGCGTGCCTGTTCAGTATCGGCTTCGTCTGGCTGGCGTTCGCCCGCGTGGATTTCTGGCGGATTACCCGACTGCCGTTCGTGGTCCATCTGCTCGGCTGCGCCATCTACTGGCAATACCTCCGCGCGGCAGCCGTCGCACGCAGCCTGCGATAGGGCGGAGCAGGCTCGAACCCGCTCCGCCCGCCCGATCAGGCGGCGACCGCCATCTTTTCTTCGAGGTTCTGGCGAACCTGCTCGAAGAACTGCTCCGTCGTCATCCAGGGCTGATCCGGGCCGATCAGGATCGCCAGATCCTTGGTCATATGGCCGTTCTCGACCGTCTGGATGCAGACGCGCTCCAGCGTCTCGGCGAACCGGGTCACCTCCGGCGTATCGTCGAACTTGCCGCGATACTTCAGGCCGCCGGTCCACGCGAAGATCGACGCGATCGGGTTGGTTGAGGTGGCCTTGCCCTGCTCATGCTGGCGATAATGCCGCGTCACGGTCCCGTGCGCCGCTTCCGCCTCGACGGTCTTGCCGTCCGGCGTCAGCAGCACCGACGTCATCAGGCCGAGTGAGCCGAAGCCCTGCGCGACCTGATCCGACTGAACGTCGCCGTCATAGTTCTTGCACGCCCACACGAACTCGCCGCTCCACTTCAGCGCGGATGCGACCATGTCGTCGATCAGGCGATGCTCGTAGACGATGCCCGCTTCCTTGAACTTGTCCTTGAACTCCGCCTCGAAGATCTCTGCGAACAGGTCCTTGAAGCGACCGTCATAGGCCTTCAGGATGGTGTTCTTGGTGGACAGATACACCGGCCATTTCAGGTTCAGGCCATAGTGCATCGACGCGCGGGCGAAGTCGCGGATCGACTCGTCGAGGTTGTACATGCCCATCGCCACGCCGGCGGCGGGGAAGTCGAACACCTCGTGCTCGATCTGCTGACCGTCCTCGCCGACCCACTTCATCGTCAGCTTGCCGGCACCCGGCACCTTGAAATCGGTCGCCTTGTACTGATCGCCGAACGCATGACGGCCAACGACGATCGGGTGCGTCCAGCCGGGAATCAGGCGAGGCACGTTCTTGATGACGATCGGCTCGCGGAACACGACACCGCCCAGGATGTTGCGGATCGTGCCGTTGGGCGACTTCCACATCTTCTTCAGGCCGAACTCCTCGACGCGCGCCTCGTCCGGAGTGATCGTCGCGCACTTCACCGCAACGCCGTACTTCTGCGTGGCCTTTGCGGCATCGATCGTCACCTGATCGTCGGTCGCGTCGCGGTGCTCGATCCCGAGGTCGTAATAATCGAGTTCGATGTCGAGATACGGCTTGATGAGGCGCTCCCGGATCCATTCCCAGATGATCCGCGTCATCTCGTCGCCGTCGATCTCCACGACGGGCGTCTTCACCTTGATCTTGGCCATGCGGTCTCGTCCTTCGAAGCTGATGGGGTTGCGCGCCGTCTAGGATGCGGGTCGCGGCCTGTAAACGTCGGGCGTCGACCTCAGTCGGCGGTATGGCGTTCCCGCTGTGAAGGGATGATGGTAAACGGGGCGACAACGATAATAAGATGGGAGAGAATCATGGCGTCGAAGTATCTTGGCTGCGCGCTCGTCGCCGCGGCGCTGACCTTGGCCTCACCGGCGTCGGCACAGAGCTACAGCAACCTGTTCGTATTCGGCGACAGCCTCGTGGATGCCGGTAACGCCCAGGCATTCCGCCGCGCCGTCGGCGGCGCCGATCCGGCTCCGGCGGCAGCGGGATATTTCCAGGGCCGCTTTTCCAACGGCTACACCTTCGCCGATTATCTCGGCCGCGCGGTCGACGGCGGCCCCGCCGTCGCATCGGCCTATGGCGGCCGCAACTATTCCGTCGGTGGCGCCCAGGCGCGCGAGATGTCCGGCGATGCCAGCCCAAGCTTCGCCGAGCAGATCGGCCTGTACGATATCGGCACCGCGCGCTTCGACTCGCAATCGCTCGTGCTCATCACGCTCGGCGGCAACGACATCCGGTCGCAGATACCCAGCCTGGCCACGATCCCGGGCTACGTCCCCGATTTCGCCGCCACGCTCGACGCCATGACAGCGGGGCTGACGGCGCTCTACGCTCGCGGTGCGCGCAACTTCATCGTCACCGGCTTGCCCGATATCGGCCAGATTCCCGCCGTGACCCAGCTTCCGATCCCCGGCCTGTCGGCGAGGGTCACCAGCCTGTCCAGCGGCTTGAACGATGACTTCGAGGCGCTGGTCGGCGACTTCGCGCAGTCGAGCGGCAGCAATGCGCAGTTCTTCGACCTGTTCGACTTTCAAAATACCATCTACGCCGATCCGGCAAGGTTCGGCCTGCCGGCAACGCTCGACACACGCCGCGCCTGTCTGCAGGTGCCGGGCGCAGCGCCCTCGTGCAGCGGCTTCGTGTATTTCGACGTCGTTCATCCCACGACTCAGATTCACCGCGCCATCAGCCGCGGCCTGACGGACCAGCTCGGTCTGGCCGCGGTGCCGGAGCCGATGACGTGGGCGATGATGATCGTCGGTGTTGCGCTGACCGGCGGCGCGCTTCGCTATCGCCGCCGCCGGACTGCGGTGGCGTTCGGCTGATCAGATCGCGCTGCCGAACCTACCGGGTGCGGCGGCGCGATTGTCAGGCGAAGTGTTGGCCGGTAGACCCCCGCCATGACCTCACTCGACAAACCGCCCCTCGTCACCTCCACGGTGAAGTGGCGATTCCCCGCCGTCCACCCGGAAGGTCGCAAGTACGTCGCGATTTCTACCGGGATCACCCTGCTGCTGACGATCGTCTCCAACGTTCTGTTCTGGCCGCTGGTCGGGCTGACCATCTGGGTCGCCGCTTTCTTCCGGGACCCCATCCGCACCACACCACAAGGCGAAGACCTGATCGTCGCGCCCGCCGATGGGCTGGTGACGATGATCCAGCGCGTCGCTATCCCCCGCGAACTCGTCGGCGAACTCGGCGAAGCGCCGCTGGTGCGAGTGTCTATTTTCATGTCGGTGTTCGACGTGCATATCAATCGCACCCCCATCGCTGGCACGATCCGGCAGGTCGTCTATATCTCTGGGAAGTTCCTCAACGCCGACCTCGACAAGGCTTCCGACGAAAACGAGCGCCAACACTTCGTCGTTGAGGGCCGGGACGGCCGCAAGATCGGCTTCACGCAGATCGCCGGCCTTGTCGCACGCCGCATCGTAGGCTTCGTCAAGCCGGGGGACATGGTCGCCGTCGGTCAGCGCGTTGGTCTGATCCGCTTCGGCAGCCGCGTCGATGTCTACCTTCCTGACGACTGCGCGCCACAGGTGGCCCTCGGGCAGCGCTCGATCGCTGGCGAGACAGTCCTGGGCCGTGTCGGTGGCGTCGCTGCGTTCGGGATCGCACAGTGAGGGTTCGGCCTGCGACCGCCAACCGCCCGGCATTCCGCTGATGGCGTTCCGGCCAGAACGTCGTCGCGTCCGGCGCGCACCGCGCGGACTGCCGCTGCGGGCGATCGCGCCCAATGCGGTGACCGCACTCGCCTTGTGCTCTGGCTTGTCTGGCGTGCGCTTCGCGATCGGCGGGAATTGGGAAATGGCGGCGGCGATGATCATGGTTGCCGGCGTCCTCGATGGCATCGATGGGCGTATCGCACGGTTGCTGCACGGCGAAAGCCGCTTCGGCGCCGAGCTCGACTCCCTGTCCGATGCAATATCCTTCGGGGTCGCCCCGGCATTGATCCTGTATCTATGGTCGCTGTCCGCATTGCCGCGGTTCGGCTGGATGGCGTCGCTCATCCTCGCTGTGTTCTGCGCGCTTCGGCTGGCACGCTTCAACGCCCAGATCGACGAGACGGAGCAACCGCATAAATCCGCCGGCTTCCTGACCGGCGTACCCGCACCAGCCGGCGCCGGCCTGGCGTTGCTGCCCCTGTTCATCTGGCTATGGTCCGGTGAACCGCTTTTCGCCTCGCCGTACCTGGTTGCACCTTGGACGGTACTGGTCGCGACGCTAATGGTGTCGAGCGTCGCCACATTCTCGTGGAGCTCGATGCGACTCCGACGCCGCATCCGGTTCGAAGCGCTGGCGGTCGTCGTGTTGTTGGGAGCGGCGCTCGTAACCGCGCCGTGGCACACGCTCAGCATCATCAGCGTGATCTATGTCGCGCTTATCCCGTTCAGCGTCGCAAGCTACGCCAAGGTCAGGCGACTTCGCGCAGCCGCCGAATCGGCGAAGGCACCGGAGTCGACGCCCACCGCCTGACGGCGATGCGACGCTCGGCCAACGCCAACGTCTCCAATGGCGCGAACGACGGCTCCACATGCCCGATCGCCATGCGCGCGATACGACGCCACTGCGGACCGATCGCCAATGCGATCACAGCTACCGAGACGGCCAGGGCCGACGAGAATAATAGCGCACTCACCACGATCATCACCATGTCCGCCTCCATGCGAACCCCTCGATCGAACTCAACCGGTCGGGATTCGTTCGGTTCCGAAAACTGCTGCTGGCCCACACCGTTTTGCTTCCGCCGAACGACATGAGTTAATCCCGTCGACCGGTGTTCCGATCTGAGCCGCTTATGTTCCTGTAGCGTTCTATCGTCAAGAGCCCGTACGTGAAATGTTCTCATATTGCGTTGTAAGCCGATCGCGTTTAAGCGGCTCGCCTCAACTCCGCATGGGAAGCACCACATACCGGTGCGTCGGCCTTTCAGGCTGCGTCATCCGCTTCCCAGAGGCATAACCGGCAAAGGAATTTCATTATGGCGGCTCCTGTCGTCTCCATGCAGCAGCTCATCGAAACCGGCGCGCACTTCGGTCATCAGACCCATCGCTGGAACCCGAAGATGAAGCCTTACATCTTCGGCGATCGCAACGGCGTCCACATCCTCGATCTGTCTCAGACGGTGCCGCTCTTCGCGCGCGCGCTGGAATTCGTGTCGTCGTCGGTTGCGGGCGGCGGCAAGGTCCTGTTCGTCGGCACCAAGCGCCAGGCGCAGGAGCCGATCGCGGATGCGGCGCGTCGCTCGGGCCAGCATTTCGTCAACCACCGCTGGCTGGGCGGCATGCTCACCAACTGGAAGACGATCTCAAACTCGATCAAGCGCTTGAAGACGCTGGAAGAGCAGCTTTCCGGCGATACCCACGGGCTGACCAAGAAGGAAGTCCTTCAGTTGACGCGCGAGCGTGACAAGCTCGAAATGTCGCTGGGCGGCATTCGTGACATGGGCGGCGTTCCTGATGTCATGTTCGTGATCGACGCGAACAAGGAAGAGCTGGCGATCAAGGAAGCCAACACGCTGGGTATTCCCGTCGTGGCGATCCTCGATTCGAACGTGTCGCCGGACGGCATCGCCTTCCCGGTTCCCGCGAACGACGACGCCGCCCGCGCTATCCGCTTGTATTGCGAGGCGATCGCGATCGCCGCGACGCGTGGCGGCCAGGAGCAGCAGCGCCGCTCGGGTGCCGATATCGGTGCCATGATGGAGCCGCCGGCGGAAGAGCAGGCGATCGAGACCCCGGCGGCCGACGCCGGCACCGACCCTGTGTCGAGCGCCGATGCGGGTCAGGCCGTGGAGGCCGAGCGCCAGATCGACGCGTAACCGTCACGCACGAAGTCTAGCGGGCGGGGCGGGGCATGATGCTCCACCCCGCCCGCAAACATATTCGGACAATGAGAAGGATCACGACAATGGCCGATATCACGGCAGCGATGGTCAAGGACCTGCGCGAGAAGAGCGGCGCGGGCATGATGGACTGCAAGAAGGCACTGAACGAAACCGCTGGCGACATGGACGCCGCGCTCGATTGGCTGCGTACGAAGGGTCTCGCAGCCGCGCAGAAGAAATCGAGCCGCACCGCGGCCGAGGGTCTGGTCGGCGTCGCGACATCGGGCACGAAGGGTGCTGCGGTTGAGGTGAACTCGGAAACGGATTTTGTTGCCAAGAACGATCAGTTCCAGGATTTCGTCCGCGAAGTCACCCAGATCGCATTGGCGACCGGCGATGACATCGACGCGCTGAAGGGTGAGGCGATGCCATCGGGCACCACCGTCGCCGACGTGCTGACCAACAACGTTGCGACGATCGGTGAGAACCAGTCGCTTCGTCGCGCCAAGCGCCTCGAAGTGTCGAAGGGCGCGGTCGTGTCCTACGTTCACAACCAGCAGTCCCCGGGTCTGGGCAAGATCGGCGTGCTTGTTGCGCTTGAGTCTGACGCAGCGGACGATGTGCTTCAGGCGCTCGGCAAGCAGCTCGCGATGCACATCGCTGCCGCATTCCCGAAGGCCCTTAACGAAGAGGATCTCGACGAGGGCGAGATCGAACGCGAGCGCGCCATTGCCGCCGAGAAGGCCGGCGAGAGCGGCAAGCCCGCCGAGATCGTCGCGAAGATGGTCGAAGGCTCGATCGCCAAGTACCGCAAGGAGCATGCGCTGGTCAGTCAGCTCTTCGTCATGGACGGCAAGACCAAGATCAGCGACGTCGTAGCGAAGGCGGGCAAGGACGCCGGCGCCACGATCGTGCTGAAGGACTACGTCCGCTTCCAGCTGGGTGAGGGCATCGAGAAGGAAGCTTCCGACTTCGCCGCAGAAGTCGCGGCAGTCTCGGGCGTTCCGCAGCCGACGGCATAAGGGTAAGCCTCTCCCGCGCAGCGGGAACGGCGGCCCTGTGATTACAAGGGGCGGCGACCGGCGATGAAGCCGGCCGCCGCCCTTCGTCACGATAAGGTGCTTCGATCGGCTCGGTCGCCGATGATGCCGCCCGTGATTTTCCGGTGCAGACGACGGCGTCGGGTTGCCCCGCGATGCCCCCCCGCCTAAGGTCTGCGCCGCTTACACAGCATTTCGAGTATCATGTCAGAATTCAAACGCATCCTGTTGAAGCTGTCGGGCGAAGTCCTGATGGGCGAGGGCGGTCTCGCCATCGACCCGGAAACGACAGCGCGTGTCGCGCAGGAAATCGCCGATGTCCGGGCGCAGGGATATGAGCTCTGCGTCGTCGTCGGTGGTGGCAATATCTTTCGCGGGCTGTCCGCCGCAGCCAAGGGCATCGAGCGGGCGACAGCCGATTACATGGGTATGCTCGCCACCGTCATGAACGCGCTCGCGGTTCAGAATGCCTTGGAGCAGATCGGTGTGGATACGCGCGTTCAGTCGGCGATTCCGATGGCCAGCGTCTGCGAGCCGTTCATCCGCCGCCGCGCCGAGCGCCACCTGGAAAAGGGTCGTGTCGTGATCTTCGCGGCGGGCGTCGGTAGTCCGTTCTTCACGACCGACTCGGGCGCTGCCCTGCGTGCCGCCGAGATGAAATGCGATGCGCTGTTCAAGGGTACCTCGGTCGACGGCGTCTATGATGCCGACCCGAAGAAGGTACCTACCGCAACGCGCTACGACACGGTCAGCTATTCCAAAGTGCTGTCGGACGACCTGAAGGTCATGGACGCATCGGCCATCGCGCTGTGTCGCGACAACGACATTCCGATCGTGGTGTTCAATATTCGTCAGCACGGCAATTTCGCTGCCGTGCTGGCCGGTGACGGCATCTCGACGATCGTGCAGAACCAGGAGACGAACTGATGCCCGCCTATGACAAGGCCGATATCCAGCGCCGCATGACCGGTGCGGTCGACGCGCTCAAGCACGATCTCGGCGGTCTGCGCACGGGACGCGCGTCGACGACGTTGCTCGATCCCGTCAACGTCGAGGTCTACGGCAGCCATATGCCGCTGTCGCAGGTTGCGACGGTGTCGGCACCGGAGCCGCGGATGCTGTCGGTGCAGGTCTGGGACAAGTCGAATGTCGGTCCCGTTGAAAAGGCGATCCGTTCGGCCGGGCTGGGTCTGAACCCGATCAACGACGGACAGACGCTGCGCCTGCCGATCCCGGACCTGACGGAGGAGCGCCGTAAGGAGCTCGCGAAGCTCGCCAGCCAGTATGCCGAGAAGGCACGGATCGCCGCGCGCAATGTCCGCCGCGACGGCATGGACAGCTTGAAGGTCGACGAGAAGAAGAACGTCTTTGGCGAGGACGAGCGCAAGCGGCACGAAACTGAGCTTCAGAAGATCACCGACAAAACCATCGCCGATATCGACGCCGCCTCGGCCTCGAAGGAAAAGGAAATCCTGGGCAAGTGAGCCCATCGGGTGCCCTGGCGTCCCCGGCCGTGAAGCTGCCCATCGTTACCGACGGGCAGGCGGGCGTGCCGCGTCACGTCGCGATCATCATGGACGGCAACGGTCGCTGGGCGAAACAGCGGCACCTGCCGCGCCTCGCCGGCCACCGCGCCGGAGTGGAAGCGGTCCGGCGCGTGACGCGTGCGGCACGCGATATGGGCATAGAGGCGCTGACGCTTTACGCCTTCTCCTCCGAAAACTGGCGTCGCCCGGCGGAGGAGGTCAGCGACCTGATGGGGTTGTTGCGGCTGTTCATTCGCTCTGACCTCGCAGAACTGTCGCGAGAGAATGTCCGGCTGCGCGTGATCGGTGACTATCGGGCATTCTCGCCCGACCTCGTTGCGTTGGTGGACGATGCGATAGCGCGCACCGCGTCGAACACCGGGCCACTGTTGGCGATCGCGTTGAACTACGGTGCGCAGGCCGAGCTTGCGGGGGTTGCGCGGCGGCTGGCGGCGCGGATGCCCGCTGAGAAGATCGACGAGGCGGCGATCGAGGCCGAGCTCGATACGGCTGGCTTGCCGCCGCTCGACCTCGTCATCCGTACGTCTGGCGAGCAACGTCTCTCGAACTTCCTGTTGTGGCAGTCGGCCTATGCGGAACTGCTGTTCGTCGACACCTTGTGGCCGGACTTCGACGGTCAGGCGCTCAGCGACGCGGTAGCGGTGTTCGCGCGCCGTCAGCGGCGTTACGGCGGCCTGTGAGCGACAGTCCGCACGATCCTGCCGCGATGGCCACGCCCGACGCAAAGCTGCGGACGCCATCAAACCTACGTCTCCGCATGATCGCCAGCATCGGCATGATCGCGGTTGCGCTGGTGGCTCTCCTGCTTGGCGGCGTCGGCATGTGGTTGCTGGCCGTGATCGTGTGCCTGTTCATGATGGCGGAGTGGGCCGATCTGACGAAGGTCGACCGCAAGACCAAGCGGATGAGCCAATTCGCGCTGTCCGTACCGCTGGCGCTGATGTCGCCGCTGGCGGCAGGACCGCATTTCTTCGTGCTGGGCGTGCTCGGAGCGGCGTTCTTCTTTGTGGCGATCGTCACGCGCAACGCCCGGTTGGCGGCGGGGACGCTGTATTGCGGACTGCCGGTGTTCGCGCTGCTGCTGATCCGGGAGCAGCCCGACACAGGCTTGGTTTCCGCACTATGGGCGTTGTCTCTCGTCTGGGCGACCGACATCGGCGCATTTTTCGCCGGGCGGTCGTTGGGAGGCCCGAAACTGGCACCCGCGATCAGCCCTGCGAAGACCTGGTCGGGATTGATCGGAGGAGTCCTGCTGGCGAGCTTGGTCGCCTATGCGATCCAAGTCGGTTATGGCCTGTCGCCGATGCTGGTCCTCGCGACGCCCGTGCTGGCGGTTCTGGCCCAGGCCGGCGACCTGTTCGAAAGCGCCCTCAAGCGTCGCGCCGGCGTCAAGGACTCGGGGAACATCCTACCCGGTCACGGCGGCGTGCTCGACCGGCTGGATGGCGTGGTGCCGGTGCTGCCCATCGCGATGCTGCTGACGCTGCTGGCGTGAAGACCGTATCCGTTCTGGGCGCGACCGGTTCGGTCGGCACGTCGACGCTCGACCTGATCGAGCGCGAGCCGGAGCGGTTCCGCGTCCGTGCGCTGACGGCGAATTGCGATGTCGATCGCCTCGCCGCAGCCGCGCGCCGCACGAACGCCGAACTGGCCGTCGTTGCCGATGCAGCCTGCCTGCCGGCATTGCGCGACGCACTCGCCGGCACGGCGACGCGAGTCGAAGGCGGCCGCGATGCGGTGATTGCCGCGGCGGCTTCGGGCGCCGACTGGACGATGGCGGCGATCGTCGGTTGTGCGGGACTGGAGCCGGTGATGGCCGCGGTTGGGCAGGGGGGCACCGTTGTCCTCGCCAACAAGGAGCCTTTGGTCTCCGCCGGTGAGATCGTGCTCGCTGCCGCCAAGGCCGCGGGTGCGACACTGCTGCCGGCCGACAGCGAGCACAACGCCATCTTCCAGTGTCTCGCCGCCAAAGACGCGCGCGCCGTTCGCCGCATCGTCCTGACAGCAAGCGGTGGACCGTTCCGGGAATGGTCGCGCGAAGCGATGGCGGCGGTTACGCCCGAGCAGGCGGTCGCGCACCCGAACTGGTCGATGGGTGCGAAGATCAGCGTCGACTCAGCGACGATGATGAACAAGGGATTGGAACTGATCGAGGCCGCGCGGCTGTTCCCGGTCGATCCCGACTGCATCGAGATCGTCATCCACCCGCAATCGGTGATCCATTCGGCAGTCGACTATATCGACGGATCGATGCTCGCACAGCTCGGCCCGAGCGACATGCGCGTGCCGATCGCCCACTGCCTAGCCTGGCCCGAGCGGATGGCGACGCCAATGGAACCGCTCGACCTCGTCAAGCTCGGGCGTCTCGACTTCGCCGCTCCTGACCAGGATCGCTTTCCGGCGTTGCGGCTCGCCCGCGACGTACTGAAGGCCGGCGGTGCGCGCCCGGCAATCCTGAACGCGGTCAACGAGGTCGCGGTCGCTGCCTTCCTTGCCGGGCAAATCGGCTTCCTCGAAATCGCCGCAATCGTCAGCGATATCCTCGACCGTTACGACCCGCCCGCGCCGGCGGCGCTCGACGCGGTTCTCGCGATCGACGCCGAGGCGAGAGTTATTGCGGGCGAACGATGCCAGGCGACACCGGTCACGCGGGTCGGCGCATAGAGGATTTGGCTTGATCGATACCCCGGGCGTTCCGCTCACCCTCCTCGCCTTCGTCGGCGTCATCGGCCCGCTCGTCTTCATTCATGAGATGGGCCATTACCTCGCCGGCCGCTGGTTCGGCGTGAAAGCGGAGGCGTTTTCGATCGGTTTCGGCAACGAGGTCGCCGGCTGGACCGACGCGCGTGGCACTCGCTGGAAACTCGGCTGGCTTCCGCTCGGCGGCTATGTCCGCTTCGCAGGCGACATGACGCCAGCCAGCCAGCCGACGGCGGAGTGGCTGGCGCTGCCGGCGGAGGAACGGGCGCGGACCTTCCAGGCCAAGCCCGTGTGGCAGCGTGCGATCATCGTGGCGGCGGGGCCGTTCGTCAATTTTCTGGCCGCGATCCTGATCCTCGCAGGCTTCGCGCATTTCTACGGCGCCCGTACTGCGCCGCCAGTGGTGGGTGATGTCGTGCAGCGCAGCCCCGCCGCTGTGGCGGGATTGAAGGCGGGCGACCGCCTGATCGCGCTAGAGGGACGCGCGATGGAAAGCTTCGCCGATATCGCGCAGTTCGCGATGCTGCGGCCGGCGGAAACCGTGTCCGTGACCTACGAGCGCGGCGGCACGCGCGGCAGCACGACGCTGGCGATCGGCGTCGTCACCGAGAAGGACCGCTTCGGCAACGCATATCGGATCGGCCGGATCGGCATCGCCAGTCCGCCGGCCGAATACCAGCCCGTATCGCTGCTGGAGGCACCGCTGGTCGGGGCGCGTCAGGTTGGCGACATCGTCCGGGGCACGCTCGACACGCTGGGGCAGATCATTACGGGTCGCCGCTCCGTCGACGAACTGGGTGGGCCGATCCGCATCGCGAAAGTGTCGGGCGAACAGATGTCGCTCGGCTGGCCGGCCTTCATCGGCCTGATCGCGCTCGTCTCCATCAATCTCGGGTTCATCAACTTACTGCCAGTGCCGATGCTCGATGGCGGCCACCTTCTATTCTATGCGATCGAAGCGGTCCGGCGGCGGCCGGTCAGCATCGCGGTGCAGGAATGGGCGTTCCGCGGCGGCATGGCGGCGATCCTGGCGTTGATGATCCTCGTGACGTTCAACGATCTCGGTGCCTTCGGGCTGTGGCGCGGCATCGCCGGCCTGATCGGGTGACCAGACTTGATCGGGTGACAAGTCTGGGGCAGGGCGACCCGCGCAGGGGCCGGCGTATCTTTCGGGGTGGGTGTGTGAAGAATAACGGTTTCAAGGTCGTCGGCATCGGCGCGTCCCTGCTGGCGACATCCATGCTGGCAGGCGTGGCCTATGCTCAGGCCCGCCCCGCGGGTCAGGCGCGCACGCGTCAGGCAGTGCCGCCCGCCGGCACCCGTCAGGCCGTTCCGCCTGTCGCTCCAGTCGCAACCGTTCCCGCAACGGCCGCGGGAACGATCCGTACGCTGCGGGTCGAGGGATCGCAGCGGATCGAGGCCGACACGGTCCTCTCCTATACGAAGCTGAAGGTCGGAGCGCCGTACACCGCCGCCTCGCTGGATCAGGCGCTGGTCGACCTGGCGGCTTCGGACCTGTTTGCGGACTATTCGATCTCCGGGGTGGAAACGGGCGACATCGTCCTGCGCATCCGCGAGAATCCGATCATCAACCGGGTGATCCTGGAGGGTAACAAGGCGATCAAGAGCGACAAGATCACGAAAGAGATCAAGCTCGCGCCTCGCCAGATCTTCACGCGCACTGCGGTCCGTGCCGATGTCGGGCGCATTGTCGAGTTGTACCGCCGGCAGGGTCGCTTCGCCGCGATCGTCGAGCCCAAGCAGGTCAGCCTGGATCAGAACCGCGTCGACGTGGTGTTCGAGATCGCGGAGGGGGCCAAGTCGAAGGTCCGCCAGATCAACATCCTCGGCAACGAGCAGTTCACCGACGATCAGCTTCGCGGCGAGATGGCGACCAAGCAGTCGCGCTGGTTCCGCCTGCTGTCGTCGAACACGACGTACGATCAGGATCGGCTGAACTACGACCAGCAGAAGCTGCGCCAATTCTATCTGACGCAGGGCTATGCCGATTTCCGCGTGACGAGCGCCGTGGCCGAACTGACCCCGGACAAGCGCGATTTCATCATCACCTACGTCGTCGAGGAGGGATCGCGCTACAAGTTCGGCGACGTCTCCGTCGACAGCGAAATCCGCGATTTCGACAATACGAAGCTCGCGGCGTCGCTGCCGATCAAGAAGGGCGACTGGTACAACGCCAAGTTGGTCGAGGATGCGCTGGACAGCCTGAGCCAGGCAGCTGGACTGTTCGGGTACGCGTTCACGCAGGTCGATCCCGAGTATCAGCGGGACAAGGACACGCTGACTATGGGGATCAATTTCCACATCGGTCAGGCGCAGCGCACCTATGTCGACCGGATCGAGATCAACGGTAATACGCAGACCCAGGATAAGGTTATCCGTCGCGAGATTCGTCTCGGGGAAGGTGACGCGTTCAACACGTTCCAGGTCAAGCGTTCGCAGGACCGCGTCAATTCACTGGGCTTCTTCCAGGACAAGTTCGAGATCAAGCAGACGCCGGGCAGCGCCCCGGACCGCGTCGTGCTGGAGGCACCGGTCGAGGAGAAGTCGACTGGTGAGCTTCAGCTGTCGGCGGGCTTTTCCAGCCTCGAACGGTTCATCATTCAGGCCAACGTCACGCAGAACAATTTCCGCGGCAAGGGTCAGACGCTCAGCTTCGGTGTCAACTACTCGACCTATTCGAAGTCGATCCAGGCGGGCTTCACCGAGCCATACCTGTTCGACAAGAACATCGCGGTCGGGTTCGACGTGTTTCGCCAGGATTACAACCAGTTCAACTATATCGGTAGTGACCGCAACACGACGTTCAGTCAGGTGTCGACCGGTTTCCAGCTTCGTGCTGGCGTGCCGCTGACCGAATATTGGCAGCTCGCCGGCCGGTATAAGCTGTCGTACGACGAGGTCGGGTTGGCGAGTTCGTTCCTGAATGCGGACGGGTCGTGCAACCCATCGCTGGCGGGCCGTTACCTCTGCGATTCGCTGGGGAACCGGTGGACGTCGTCGGTCGGCTATTCGCTGATCTACAACAGCCTCAACAGCGGCTTGCGGCCGACCGCCGGTACGCGCTTTTCGTTCAGCCAGGATTTCGCGGGCTTGGGCGGCGACGTGAAGTACATCAAGACCACTGCGCAGGCGGCGAAATACTACGGTCTGGGGTCGGGCTTCGTATTCTCGCTTCAAGGCGAGGGCGGCTACATCAAGTCGCTGGAACGGAGCCGCGGGATCGGTATCGACAAGGTCCGCATCATCGATCGCTTTTATCTCGGCGAGCCTAACTTCCGCGGATTCGACATCCGCGGCGTTGGGCCGCGGATCCTGCGCATTCCGTACATCACCAATGCCGACGGTACGCAGGCATTGCAGACCGACCGCAATCAGATTCAGGACGACGCGCTTGGCGGGCGGGCCTATTATTTGGCGCGTGCCGAACTGGAGCTGCCGCTGGGTGCGGGTGCCCGCGAACTCGGCCTGCGTCCGACCGTCTATGTTCAGGCGGGCAGCCTGTTCGGTGTTACCAGGCCGCAGCCCACGACGACGTTCCAGCAGGCTGTCGATGCGAGCGGCAACCCGCGCTTCAACCCGGATGGGTCGCCCACGCTGATCGGAAATCCGGTGACGTCGGGGGGCTTCCCGCTCTACACCGTTGCCGCAACCGACACGGTCAACGGCGGCCGGCAGACCACGTGTCAGACGGGGTACTCGGCAACGGTCGGTGGTGCCTGCACCGGCTCGTCGAACAACATCGCCATTATCACCCCGCCATTCTCCGAGCAGTTCCTCGGCAATTCTGCCAAGCCGCGTATCTCGGTCGGCTTTGGCGTGAACTGGACTTCGCCCTTCGGCCCGCTCCGCATCGATATCGCAAAGGCGCTCGTCAAGCAGCGGGGCGACGACGACAAACTCATCACCTTCAACGTAGGGACTTCGTTCTGATGACCAATTTCAAGAAGCTGCTGCTGGCCGCTGTGGTCGCGGTTCCCGCGATCGCCGTCGGCACCTCGACCTCGGCGCAGACCGTCGCCGTCGCCAACCCGGATCAGGCGGTCGCCAATTCGCGCGCATGGGCCACCGCCCGCACCCAGATCGAGACGACCTACAAGGCGCAGATCGATCAGGCGAACGCCCGTCGCGAGGCGATCGGCCGTGAGCTTCAGCCGCTCGTGACGGCGTTCAACACCGCCCGCGCGGCCCCGAACGCCAATCAGGCCGCCTTGCAGACGCAGGCACAGCAGATCCAGACCCGCGAGCAGGCCGCCCAGCAGGAACTGGGCCGCATCACCCTGCCGGCACAGCGTGCGCAGGCCTATGTGGTAGAGCAGATCTCGGGCCGGCTGCCGGAGGCCGTTCAGGCCGTCGTGCGTGCGCGCAACGTGTCGCTGCTCGTGCGTCCCGACGCGGCGCTGTTCGCCGCGCCGGCGTCCGACGTGACCGCGGCGATCACGACCGAGCTCGATCGTCTGGTCCCGACCGTGGGCATCACGCCGCCCGCCAATTGGCAGCCGGGCCAGCAGCAGGGTGCCGCCGCGCCCGCAGCCGGTGCCGCTCCCGCCGCGACGACGCCCGCCGCGCGTCCGACCACGCCGGCGGCGCGTCCGGCCAACACCGGCCGGTGAGCGACACGGCGTCCGCGCCGGCCAGCACCGCCATGACGACGCTCGACATCGGGCACGTCATGGCGGCGTTGCCGCATCGCTATCCGATGCTGCTCGTCGACCGCGTCGCCGAGCTGGTGAAGGACGAGCGGATCGTCGCGATCAAGGCGGTGACGATCAACGAGCAGTTCTTCCAGGGACATTTCCCCGGTCGGCCGATCATGCCGGGCGTGCTGATCGTCGAGGCGCTGGCGCAGGCGGCGGGCATCCTCGCCGTCGAGAGTCTCGGCCTCGCCGGCTCGGGCAAGCTCGTCTATTTCATGGCGATCGACGGCGCGAAGTTCCGCAAGCCGGTCGAACCGGGCGTCCTCCTGCATCTGGAGGCGGAGTTCGTGCAGAAGCGGGGCAGCGTCTGCAAGTTCGCGGGTCGTGCGAAGATCGATGGCCAAGTCGTTGCCGAGGCGCAGTTCACAGCGATGATCGCCGACCCGCCCAAGACCGCATAGGCCTGGCCTTAGACTAAGCTTTGACATCGACGGCGCGGCCCGATAAGGGCCGCGCCTTGTTCTTCGGGCTGGTCGGAACCAGCCACATCAGGAGCGTGACCCATGAAGGCCGATACCCACCCCGACTACCACATGATCAAGGTCCAGATGACGGACGGCACCGTGTTCGAGACCCGCTCCACCTGGGGCAAGGAAGGCGACACGATGACGCTCGACATCGATCCGCTCGCGCATCCGGCATGGACCGGCGGTCGTGGCACCATGCTCGACACGGGTGGCCAGGTCGCCCGTTTCAACAAGCGCTTCGGCGGCGGGCTCACGCTCCGCAAGTAAGTCTTACGGCTTGCACCGAAATGGCCGGGTACCCGACAGGGTGCCCGGCCTTTTTCATTATCGGTAAGAACGGTTGGCGGAGAGAGTGGGATTCGAACCCACGGTGGGCGTGAACCCACGGCGGTTTTCAAGACCGCTGCCTTAAACCACTCGGCCATCTCTCCGGTGCGCCCCCGATAGCGTACGCGCCGGCCCGTGCAAGCCCGTCGACGATCGGGGGTTGTCCCAACCGGCTTTACCCGTGATTACGACGGGATGTGGGGACAGAAAGCGGCGCTGGCCGTCATCGCCGTTATGGCCAACGTCACGCCCGTCGCGGCGCAGGATGCGGCGTTCGACGCGTATCTGGCGCAAGTGAAGGTGCGGGCGGTGGCGCAGGGGGTGAACCCTGCCACTGTCGATCGCGAGTTCATGGGGCTGACCGTCAATACCCGTGTCATCGACCTCGATCGCGGCCAGCCGGGGAACCCGCAGAGCACCAGCTTCTCTCCCTTCGCGCCCTACCGCGCGCAGCATGTCGACGCGGCGAGGATCGGGCGTGGCCGGAATGTCTATCAGGCGCAGCGCAGCCGGCTGTCGAGCATCGAGCAACAGACCGGCGTGCCCGAATCGATCATGGTCGCGATCTGGGGCCACGAGACGAACTACGGCAGCTATACCGGCAATTTCGACCTGATCCGGTCGCTCGCCAGCCTGGCGTATGAGGGGCGCCGCCGCGCGCTGTTCGAGGGCGAGTTGATCGCGGCGCTGAAGATGATCGACCGCGGCGTGCCCCGATCGCAGTTGAAGGGCAGCTGGGCGGGGGCGACCGGCAATCCGCAGTTCCTGCCGTCGATCTATCTGCGCCTCGCCCGCGACGGTGATGGCGATGGCCGCGCGGACATCTGGTCGAGCCAGCCGGATACGCTGGCCTCGATCGCCAACTACTTCGCCAATGCCGGCTGGCGGCCGGGGCAGCCCTGGGGCGTAGCGGTGTCGGTGCCGTCGACGTTCGACCGCAGCGCGATCCGCAACGCATTGGTCAGCCCGCGCTGCCCGCGCGTGTTCCAGCGGCACAGCGGCTGGCGCTCGATGGCGGAGTGGCGCGCGCTCGGTATCCTGCCGCAGGGGCGCGCCTTCCCGGCGGACGATGTTCAGGCGACGCTGATGGAGCCCGACGGAGAGGGTGCGACGGCGTACCTGCTGACCGGCAATTACCGCGTCATCCTCGATTATAATTGTTCGAATTTCTACGCCCTGTCGGTGGGCCTGCTCGCCGATGCGGTGGAGGGCTGACGTCGCCGCGAAGCGCGGCTAAGGACCGTGACATGACCAGGCTTTACCTCGCTCCGTTCGCCGCACCGCTTACTCTCGCGGCGCTGGCCGTGCCCTCGATCGCGGCCGCGCCGCAGTTCCAGACGCCCGCGCCGATCGCGTATCTGAAGGATTTGTCGACGGGCGCGGTGCTGTTCGCGCGCGACGCCGATCGCCGCATGCCGCCCGCATCGATGGCGAAGATGATGACGGTCTATGTCGCGTTCGACCTCGTCAAGCGCGGCGAGCTGAAGCTGACGGACATGGTCACGGTGCGTCCGGAGACGTGGCAGCGCTGGCACGGCCCGGCGGCGGGATCGACGATGTTCCTGTCGGCGAACGAGCAGGTCAGCGTCGCCAACCTGCTTTACGGGATCGTCACGCTGTCGGGGAACGACGCGTGCGTCGTGCTGGCGGAACATATCTCCGGCTCCGAACAGTCGTTCACCGAACGCATGAACCGGATGGCGGGACAGATTGGTCTGAAGAACAGCCATTTCGGCACCTCGAACGGCTGGCCCGACAATGGCGTGACCTTCGTCACGGCGCATGATCTGGCCGAACTGGCGGACGCGACGATCACCAACTTCCCGCAACTCTACAAGCAGTTCTATTCGCGCCGGGACTTCACCTGGGGCAAGACGATGGGCGGCGCGGAGATCACGCAGGCCAATCGCGATCCGTTGCTGGGCCGCGTCGCCGGCGCTGACGGCCTGAAGACCGGCCATACCGACGAGGCAGGTTACGGCTTCACCGGCTCGGCGGAGCAGAATGGCCGACGTCTCGTCATGGTTGTCGCCGGACTGAACACCTTCGGACAGCGTGCCGAGGAGTCGGTGCGGATGATGGATTGGGGTTTCCGCGCGTGGCAGGCCAAGCCGATCGCTGCGAAGGGCAAGCAGGTCGAAACCGCCGACGTCCAGATGGGCGATTCGTCCACCGTCGGCCTTGTCGCGCCCAAGGCTCTGACGGTGACGTTGCCCGCCGGCCTCGCCCCCGAACTGAAGGCTCGCGTCGTGTATAGCGGCCCGATCAAGGCGCCGATCAAGGCGGGTCAGCACATCGCCGACCTCGTCGTCTCCTCACCGGACGTGCCCGAACAGCGCCTGCCGCTGGTCGCGGCGGCCGATGTCGGAGAAGCGGGCTTCTTCCGTCGCGCCTGGAACGGGCTGACCTCGTTCTTCGGGTGACGCGGTGACGTCACCCCTCGGCAACGCGGCGGCGCAGGCGAGCTTCCGCGCGGCGCTGGATAGTGGCGCGTTGCATCATGCGTGGCTGATCGCGGGGCCGGAGGGAGTTGGCAAAGCCAGCTTCGCCCGCGCCGCGGCACTGCGGATGCTGGCGGAGGCGGTCGATCCGTCGCTGCCGCGGGGGTTCGCGGTACCCGACGGCCATCGTACCGCGTCGCTGTTCGCCGCGGGCTCGCATCCCGATTACCGGCTGCTGGAGCGGTTGCAGAAGGACCCGGACAAGCCGGAGCTGGCGCGGTCGATCACGATCGCGCAGGTCCGCACGCTCCAGCCGATGTTCGCCACCGCGCCCGCGATGAGCAGCCGTCGCGTGGTCGTGATCGACGCGATCGACGATCTGGAGCGCAACGGCGCAAACGCCTTGCTCAAGAACCTGGAGGAACCGCCGGTCGGCACGATCTTCCTGCTGGTCAGTCATGCACCCGGCAAGCTGCTGCCGACGATCCGGTCCCGGTGCAGGTTGCTGCGATTCGAGCGACTGACCGACGCGGAGGTTGCGACCGTTCTGCGCGCGCAATTGCCCGAGGCGGACGAGGCGGAAATCGCCGCGCTGGTCACCGCCGCGGACGGCGCGCCGGGGCGCGGCCTGCGCTTCGCGGGCCTCGATCTCGCCAAGGTGGATCAGGCGATCGCCGCGATCGCGGCCGACGGCGATCCCGACAATGGTCGACGTGCGGCACTGGCGAGGCAACTGGCGGGCAAGCCGGCGCAGGCCCGTTACGAAGCGTTCCTCGACCGCGTTCCGGCCTTCATCGCCGGCGCGGCGAAGGCGCGGTCGGGCGAGCCGTTGCGGACCGCGCTCGACGCCCATGCCGCCGCGCGCGATCTGGCCGGGGCGGCCCGCGGCCTGTCGCTCGATGCGAGCGGAACGGTGTTCGAGATGGCGGGGATCGTCGCGAGGCTGCACGCCGCCTGATCCCGCGCCGATGTACACACCGACGCGTGGTTCGGACATTGCCAGTGCGGGACCTGCGCCGTAGGGACAGCCACTATGGGTGACCCCTTCTATATTACCACCGCGATCCACTATCCCAACGGGCGGCCGCATATCGGCCATGCGTACGAGATGGTCGCCGCCGACGTCATTGCCCGCTTTCAGCGGCAGGCCGGACGCGACGTGCTGTTCCAGACCGGTACGGACGAACACGGGCTGAAAATGGCACAGGCGGCACGGGCGAGGGGGCTGGAGACCCGTGCCTTCGCTGATGAAATGTCATCGCATTTCAGCGAGATGGCAGATCGCTTTCACATCTCGTACGATCGGTTCATCCGGACGGTGGATACGGACCACTACGCCGCAAGCCAAGCTATCTGGCAGGCGATGGTGGATTCGGGCGACCTGTATCTCGACCGGTATGAGGGCTGGTATTCCGTTCGCGACGAAGCGTTCTACGACGAAAAGGAACTGACGGGGGAGGGCGATGATCGCTTGTCGCCGCAGGGCACGCCGGTCGAGTGGACCGCCGAGGAGACGTGGTTTTTCCGGCTGTCGAAATATCAGCAGCCGCTGCTCGACCTTTACGCAGCCGAACCGGACTTCATCCGACCGGACAGCCGCCGCAACGAGGTGATGCGCTTTGTCGAGGGCGGATTGTCGGACCTGTCGGTCTCGCGGACCAGCTTCGACTGGGGCGTGCCGGTGCCGGGCAGCCCGGGGCACGTCATGTATGTGTGGGTCGATGCGCTGACCAACTATCTGACCGGCACGGGCTATCCCGATACGGGCGCGCCGAACGCGCGGTTCTGGCCCGCGGACCTGCACCTGATCGGCAAGGACATCGTCCGGTTTCACGCGGTGTACTGGCCGGCGTTCCTGATGTCGGCGAAGATCCCGCTGCCCAAGAGCGTGTTCGGCCACGGCTTCCTGCTCAGCCGCGGCGAGAAGATGTCGAAATCGGTCGGCAACGTCGTCGATCCGATGGCGCTGGCGGACGCGTTCGGGATCGACGCCCTCCGCTATTTCTTCCTGCGCGAGGTCAGTTTCGGGCAGGACGGCTCCTATTCGCCCGAGGCGATCGTCACGCGCGTCAACGCCGAACTGGCAAACGCGTTCGGCAACCTCGCCCAGCGGACCTTGTCGTTCATCGCCAAGAATCTGGAAGGCGCATTTCCCGATCCCGGCCGGCGCGACGATGCCGATGCTGTCCTGATCGAGGAAGTCGTCGTGGCGTGCGCCGCGTTGAAGGCGGCGTTCGGAGACCTGTCGCTCAGCCAGGGTATCGAGGCGTGGATGCGCGGCGTCTATGCCTGTAACCAGTATATCGACGTGCAGGCGCCGTGGTCGCTCCGCAAGACCGATCCGGAGCGGATGCACGCCGTGCTCGGCACGCTGGTCCGCGCAATTCGGATGCTGGCGATCGCGATCCTGCCGGTGGTGCCGACGGGCGCAGCGACGATCCTCGACCTGCTGGGCGCGGACGCCCGCGATCATGCGGCGATCGACGATGACGGATGGTACCCGGCACAGGTTGTCAGCTGTTTCCGCCTCGCCGCACCGACTCCCGCTTTCCCCCGGCTGGAGTTGCCGGCGGAGGTCGCCTGATGCTCGCCGACAGCCACTGCCACCTGAACTACAAGGGGTTGGTCGAGGACCAGCCGGCGGTGCTGGCGCGGGCCCGTGCGCGCGGGGTGACGGCGATGCTCAACATCGCGACGCGCGAAAGCGAGTGGGACGCCGTGCTCGCGACCGCGGAACGCGAGCCCGATGTCTGGGCGACGGTCGGCATCCATCCGCACGAGGCCGACCAGCATTCGCATATCGACACCGCCAAGCTGGTCGAGCGGGCCGCACATCCTCGGGTGGTCGGCATCGGCGAATCCGGCCTCGATTACTACTACGAGCATTCGGATCGCGAACGGCAGCAGGCCAGTTTCCGCGCCCATATCGCCGCGTGTCGCGATACCGGCCTGCCGCTGATCGTCCATACGCGTGATGCGGAGGATGATACTGCCGCGATCCTGGCGGACGAAATGGGGAAGGGGGCCTATCCCGGCGTCATCCACTGCTTCACCGCTAGCCGAGCATTTGCCGACACGGCGCTGGATTTAGGGTTTTATATCTCGATTTCGGGAATCGTGACGTTCAAGAATGCCGTCGACCTTCAGGCGACGGCGCGCGATTTGCCGGTCGAGCGGCTGCTGGTCGAGACCGATGCGCCGTTCCTGGCGCCCGTGCCGCATCGGGGCAAGCCGGGCGAGCCGGCGTTCGTGGCCGACACGCTGGCGTTCGTCGCCAAGCTGCGCGGTGACGATCCGACGATGCTGGCGGAGCGGACGGCGCAGAACTTTCACGCGCTGTTCGCCAAGACCCGCGCGTGAAGGTGACCATCCTCGGCTCCGGCACGTCGACCGGCGTGCCGCGGATCGGCAACGAATGGGGAGCGTGCGACCCGAGCGATCCGCGCAACCGCCGCTCGCGCGCGTCGATCGTCGTCGAGCATGAGGACACGCGCATCCTCGTCGATACCAGTCCCGACATGCGCGAGCAGCTGCTGGCGGCGGATGTCGGGCGGATCGACGCGGTGATCTGGACCCACGACCACGCCGATCACTGCCACGGAATTGACGACCTGCGGCAGCTCTATCATGTGCTCGGCCACCCTGTGCCCGGCTACGCGCGGGGTCCCACTCTGGCGGTGCTGAAGGATCGGTTCGCCTATGTGTTCGCGGGCAAGGGCGGCTATCCGGCGACGGTCGCGGCGGACATCTTGCCGGACCGGCTGACGATCGGCGGAATTGACCTTGCGGTCGCGGACCAGCCGCACGGGCGCATCACCAGCGCCGGGCTACGCTTCGATGCGGGCGGTAAGCGGATCGGATATGCCACCGATCTCAGCGCCATGACCGGCGCTATGCGCACGCTGTATCAGGACCTGGACGTGCTGATCATCGACGCGCTGCGCCACGAGCCGCACCCGACGCACCCGACCGTCGCACAGGCAGTGGACTGGATCGCGGAGCTGAAGCCGACGCGGGCGGCGACCGTGCATATGGATCACACGCTCGACTACGCGACGCTGGCGGCGGCGCTGCCGGCGGGTGTCGAGCCGGGCTATGACGGACTGGTCTTGTGAGCGAGCGGTCCGTGGACATGCTGTTCTACGGGCTGATGATCCTGCTGCCCTTGTCCGGCCTCATCGCACGGCGGCCGCCGCTCGGGCAGACGATGAAGATGGCGGCGGCGTGGATCGGCATCTTCGCGGTCGGGCTGTTGCTCGTAAGTCAGCGCGACAAATTGCCGTCGCTAAGCCGCGTCCTGGACGATCAGGAGATCAGCGGTTCGGAAACCCGGATCGGTATGGGCGAGGATGGGCATTTCCACGCCGTCACGTCGATCAACGGCGTGCGCGCGCCGATGCTGGTCGACAGCGGCGCGACGACGATCGCGCTGTCGGTCGCGACCGCCAAGGCCGCCGGGCTGGACCTGAACGAGAGCGCATTCCCGGTGATGATCGACACCGCCAACGGCCGCATCGTCGCTCACCGCGTGACGATCAAGACGCTCAAGGTCGGCAGCGTCACCGTTACCGACATCGCTGCCGTGGTGTCGGAGGCGTTTGGCGATCAGGACATCATCGGCATGAACTTCCTGTCGCGGCTGGCCTCGTGGCGCGTCGAGGGACGTATCCTAATCCTGCAGCCAAACGAAGCGTAGTTTTACATAATGCATATTATCAACGACTCTCGTCGGCCGGTTGAGAGGTTGCTTGCGATCATGGCGAGGCTTCGCGATCCGAACGGCGGCTGCGATTGGGACATCGCGCAAAGCTGGTCGACGATCGCGCCCTATACGATCGAGGAAGCGTACGAGGTGGCGGACGCCGTCGCCCGCGGTTCGGTGGAGGATGTCCGCGACGAACTCGGCGACCTGCTGCTCCAGGTCGTGTTCCAAAGCCGGATCGCCGAGGAAGACGGCCTGTTCGCCTTTGACGATGTCGCCACGGCGATCGCCGACAAGATGGAACGCCGTCATCCACACATCTTCGGTACAGCGCAGGGTCGCCCCGATTGGGACGGGATGAAGGCGGCGGAACGCGCTGCCGACGCAGGGGCGCTGGCGGGTGTCGCGCTCGGTCTGCCGGCGCTCAGCCGGGCCGAGAAGCTACAGAAGCGTGCGGCCCGTGTCGGCTTCGACTGGCCGGACGCCGCAGGGCCGCGCGCCAAGATCGACGAGGAACTCGCCGAGATCGATCAGGCGACGCCCGACACGCTGGCGGAAGAAGTCGGCGATCTGTTGTTCAGCGTCGTCAACTATGCACGTCACAAGGGTATCGACGCCGAAGCGGCGTTACGCGATGCCAACGGCAAGTTCGAGCGGCGTTTCGCCGGTATGGAGTCGTTGGGCGGTTCGGCGTTCGTGGAACTGTCGCTCGACCAGAAGGAAGAGCTGTGGGCCGCAGTCAAGCGAAGCGACGGTTGAACCGGGCGTAATCCTCTTCGCCGAGCCGGACATCGAATGTCGTCGAATCGCCTTCCGTCGCCTGCGCCAGCACTTCGCCATTGGCGTGCAGCCACGCAGCGCCTGCCCCGTCCGAGCTGTCCAGCGTGATCGTGTAGCGGCGATGCCCCTCCGTCAGCCGTGCGGCGACCGCCGTCGACAGATCGTCCACCCCCTCCCCGGTCAGCGCCGAAATCACCTTCACGTCGCTGCGCCGGGCAGCTTGCTCCAGCGCATCCGAACGGCGGTCCGCGTCGAGCAGGTCGAGCTTGTTCCAGGCCTCGAACCGCGGCGTCAACGCGGTGACGCCGATCTCCTCCAGCACCGCCTCCACGTCGGCGCGCTGCGCCTCGGTATCGGGGTGCGCAATGTCGCGCACGTGGATCAGCAGGTCGGCCGACACCACCTCTTCCAGCGTCGCCTTGAACGCGGCGACGAGTTGCGTCGGCAGGTCGGACACGAAGCCGACGGTGTCGGACAGGATCGCCTTGTCGATACCGGGCAGGGAAATCTGCCGTAGGGTCGGGTCGAGCGTCGCGAACAGCAGGTTCTCCGCCATCACATCCGCCCCGGTCAGGCGGTTGAACAGCGTGGACTTGCCAGCGTTAGTGTATCCGACCAGCGCGATCACCGGCCACGGCGCGCGTTGCCGACGGTCGCGGTGGAGCCCACGGGTCCGGCTGACCTGCTCCAGCTCGCGTCGCAGCCGTGCCATGCGGTCACGGATCATGCGACGGTCGGCCTCAATCTGCGTCTCGCCCGGGCCGCCAAGGAAGCCGAAGCCACCACGTTGCCGCTCGAGGTGGGTCCAGCTTCGCACCAGCCGTCCCGCTTGATAGTCGAGATGCGCGAGTTCGACTTGCAACCGCCCCTCGGCCGTTGCAGCGCGTTCGCCGAAGATTTCGAGGATCAAGCCAGTGCGATCGATGACCTTGGCGGACAGCCCGGTTTCCAGATTGCGCTGCTGCACCGGCGTTAATGCCGCATCGAAGACGACCAGCGTCGCCTCCTCCATCGTTACGCGGGTCGCCAGCTCTTCCATCTGGCCGCTGCCGATCAGCGTAGCAGGTCGCGGTGTCCGGACGCGAAGCGCCACGCGATCCACGACCTCCAGCCCGATCGCTGCGGCGAGGCCGGCACATTCCTCCAGCCGCGCATCCACGTCGCGCGACGAGTCGCCGCGGTCCGGCAACACGACGACGGCGCGCGCGCCGCGGGCGACGTCGTCACGATCGCGATCGAACCCTGTGCTCAAGACGCTTTCCTCAATCCTCGACCGGCTCGTTTTGCTCGTCCGACAGGTTCAGCGCGCGCGCCGGCTGGATCGTCGACACCGCATGCTTGTAGACGAGCTGCACCATACCCTCGCGCTGGAGCAGCATGCAGAACAGGTCGAACCCTGCGATCTGGCCCTGCAGCATGACGCCGTTGATGAGGAACATCGTCACGCTGTCCTCGGACTTGCGGACCGCGTTCAAGAACAACTCCTGCAACAGCGGCGACTTGCGCTGCGCTTCGCCGATGCTGTCGAGGATCGGATCGAGATCGAACGTGCCACCCGGCATGATCGTGGAGATCGCATGCTTGTAGATCAGCTGCGACTGCCCGTCGCGGCGCAGGAGCACGGAAAAATTGTCAAACCAGGTGACGATGCCCTGAAGCTTCACGCCCTTCACCAGGAACATCGTCACCGGTGTCTTGGAACGGCGGAGGGCATTCAGGAACAGGTCCTGAAGGGAGGTCTGTTTTTCGGCCATGCGGCACCCTTCTTGTTGGCGGAGCGATGCCCCGCGATGCGCCGTTTTCCGGCGTCGGAAACCGGACGCTGCGTCCGGCCATCCCGTTATGGCGACGACCACCCGAGAAGTGAAGGTCGTGCGACCGAGATGGAAGGCGTTTTTACCGTCACTTCACCAATTCAGGTCAGTCCTCGCGTGTTTCCGTAATGCCCAGCAACTTCAGTTTGCGATGCAAGGCGGAGCGTTCCATGCCGATGAAACTAGCGGTGCGCGAGATATTGCCGGAGAAGCGACGGATCTGGACGCGAAGATATTCCCGCTCGAATGACTCCCGTGCCTCCCGCAGGGGTGCGCCCATAATCGCGGTCGATCCGCCGCCGCTACCGGCACCCTGCCCGAGCACTTCGGCGGGCAGCAGATCGAGATCGATCCGGCCGATGCGATCGCCGGGAGCCATGATGACGGTCCGCTCCACAACGTTGCGAAGCTGGCGGACATTGCCCGGCCATTCATAGGATTGCAGCGCAACCATCGCATCCGGCGCGATTTCCGGAGTCGGAACCCGACGCTCGGCGGCATAGTGCGCGATGAAATGCTGGACCAGGGGCGGGATGTCCTCCCGCCGATCCGCAAGCGGCGGCAGGATCACCGGAACGACGTTCAGGCGGTAATACAGGTCTTCGCGGAATCGCCCCTCGGCGATCTCTTCGGTCAGGTTGCGCGAGGTGGCGGAGACGACCCGCACGTCGACCTTCACCACGCGGCTGCCGCCGACTCGGGTGAAGCTCTGGTCGGTCAGCACGCGCAGGATGCGCGCCTGCGTCGCCACCGGCATGTCGGCGATCTCGTCGAGGAACAGGGTACCACCATGTGCCTGTTCGAGCAGCCCCGGTCGGACGAGGTCGCCGCCCTCCTCCACCCCGAACAACTCCTCCTCGACGCGTTCAGGGGTCATGTTCGCCGCCGACACGATCACGAACGGTGCCGCGGTTCGTTGGCTCCAGCCGTGCAGCAGCCGCGCCGCGACTTCCTTGCCGACTCCGGCGGGGCCGACGATCAGCACCCGGCTACCGGTCGCCGCGACGCGCTTCAACGTCGCGCGGACGCCGTTGATCGCGGCGGAGCTGCCCGTAAGGTCGGTATCGCGACCGGCATAGGCGCGCAGCGATGCGACTTCGCGACGCAGCCGCTCCGTCTCGGTTGCGCGCGCGACCATCAGCAGCAGGCGTTCGGCCTCGAACGGCTTCTCGATGAAATCGACCGCGCCCTTGCGGATCGCGGCAACGGCGGTGTCGATGCTGCCGTGACCGGAGATGACGAGCACCGGAATCGACGCGTCGCGGCGCTTGATCTCGTCGAGCAGCTCCAGTCCGTCGAGCCGCGACCCCTGCAGCCAGACATCGAGCAGCACCAACGACGGCCGGCGTTCGGCGATCGCCTCCAGCGCGGCATCGCTGTGCGCGGCGCCACGCGTGCCGTAGCCCTCGTCCTCCAGCACACCCGCGACCAGTTCGCGGATGTCCGTCTCATCGTCAACGACCAGGATGTCGAGCGCCATTATACTATGTCCGCCAGTTGTTCATGTTCGGTGTGAA
The DNA here is from genome assembly GCF_016892685.1 of Sphingomonas longa. Taxonomy (NCBI): domain Bacteria; kingdom Pseudomonadati; phylum Pseudomonadota; class Alphaproteobacteria; order Sphingomonadales; family Sphingomonadaceae; genus Sphingomonas; species Sphingomonas longa. Next base: position 186,219 of record NZ_JAFEMC010000001.1, on the reverse strand, counting down.
GTCAGCGATGCAAGCTGGCCCTCCCCGGCCGGCTCCGGTGTGGTCGCCCCCTGATCGAGCCGCGACAGGCCGGCGGCGTCGAACCGCATCGTCACGATCGTGCCGCCACCGTCTCGGTCGGCGAACTCGATCGTGCCGAGATGCTCCTCGACGATCTTCTTGACGATCGCGAGGCCCAGGCCGGTGCCCCGCGCGCGGGTCGTCATATACGGCTCGACGATGCGTTCGCGCGCGGCGGGCAGGCCGACGCCGTCGTCGGCGACGGAGACGATGACGGTGCCCCCGTCCTCGCCCAGCGTCATCGTCACCTCACCACCATCGCGCCCGGTGGCTTCGATCGCCTCGACGGCGTTCTTGACGATATTGGTCAGCGCCTGCCCGATCTGGCGACGATCGCAGACGAGGCCTGGGGGCGGATCGTCGTGAACCAGCGCGAAGCGGACGTTCGGGTGCGCAACCTCGTGCAGGAACAGCGCCTCGTGCGCAGCGTCGATCAGCGATTCCTCGCGGAACACCGGCTTGGGCATGCGCGCAAAGGACGAGAACTCATCGACCATCCGACGGAGGTCGCCGACCTGCCGGACGATCGTCTCCGTCAGGCGAGCGAAAGTACCATCGTCATTCTCGATCTTGCTGCCATAGCGTCGCTGGAGCCGTTCCGCGGCAAGCTGGATCGGGGTCAGGGGGTTCTTGATCTCGTGCGCGATGCGGCGGGCGACGTCGGACCAGGCGGCGCGGCGTTGATCCACCAGTTGCTGCGTCACGTCGTCGAAGGTCAGGATCGGTCCGCGGTCGATATGCGCGATGCGCACCGCCAGTGTGCGGGCATCCGCCCCCTCCCCCACCTGCACCACCGCCTCGCGCGCGCCGGCATCGACCAGCGCATCGAGTTCGGGCGCGATGTGACGCAGCGGCTGGCCGACGACGCCGTCCTCGCCGGGGCGGCCGAGCAGGCGGACGGCGGAGGCGTTGGCGATGCTGACACTGCGGTCCGGCCCGGTCGCGACGACGCCGGCGGAGACGCCTGCCATGACCGCCTCGATCAGTGCGCGCCGGCTTTCGAGCTGTTCGTTGACCGACAGCAGCGTGCCGTTCTGCGCCTCGATCCGGCCGGTCATCTGGTTGAACGCGCGGGCGAGCGTGCCGACCTCGTCGCGGCTGCGCGGATCGGGAACACGCGCCGCGAGGTCCCCGTCCGCAACCCGGCGCGCGGCAGCGACGAGTTCGCCAACCGGCCGGACGAGGCGATCCGCGACGTTCAAGGCGATCCAGACCGCCACGCCGACAATGAGGAACGATATCGCGAGCAGGGCGGCGTTGAATTTCAGCTGAAGACTGCGCGCTTGCGCCAGCAGGGTACGGTAACTTGCCTGCACTGCGACGCCGCGGCGTTTTTGCTGCTCAGCGGTCCGCAGGTCGGCGGCCGTCGCGGTGAAGAGGTATAGATTGTTGTCGCCGGGCAGCTTCGTCAGCGTTTGGATGCGATTACTGCGGACCGTCGTGATGCTGGGTTGCTTCGGATTGAGGCTCGCGAGGTCCTTGGCGGTAACCTGATCGTCGAGATCGATGAGGTCGGGGTTGATGGTCGCGAGGGTCTGATACCCGGCCCGGGGTGACACCGCGAACAATATGCCGTCCGACAAACTGCGATAATAGACTTGCTGGAGAAAGAAGGCGGGAAATTGAGGGCTTTGCACATTCTGCTCGCGCAGGAACGCAGCGGTATCATCCGCCATCGTCGTCGCTGCCTCCTGCCAGCGGCGCAGCATCTGGTCGTAAGACGTCTGCGCTAGGCCAGTGGCGTTGCTCAGCATGCTGCGCGCCTGATCCGAATACCAGAACTGCACGCCGTACTGGAACAGCAGCGACGCGAAGATGGTGACGAGCAGCATCGGGACGGCGGCCATGACGGAGAAGATGGCGACCAGTCGAACGTGCAGTCGACCCTCCCCCCCGACGGGTGACCGGGCGGCGCGGCGCAGGGCGATGCGACGGCCGAGCAGCATCAGCAGCGCGATACCGGGGACGAGGTTGGCGACCAGCAGAAGCGCGACCAGCGGCGGCGCGATCAGCCGTTCGGGGGCATCGAAGCCCGACAGGATGAAGTAGCTGGCAACGGCGATCGACACCGCGAGCACCAGCACCGCAACCTCTACCGCAGGCGTCACCCGAAACCGCCGCGAGGGCGTGTCATCGAGCTGGAACGGCGTCGCGGTGGCGATCATTATGGCCGCCCTACAAGGTCGACCGTTGCATGAAAACCACAATCTTGGTGAGACGCAGCTTTTCGCGATCAGGGCTTACGCGGATCAAGCCCCAAGGCGTCGAGCCGTTTGCGCAGCGTATTCCGGTTGATGCCCAGCGCCCGCGCCGCACGAAGCTGGTTCTGGCCGTGCCGTGCCAGCATAGTCTCGATCAGCGGGCGTTCCACCTCCGCAATGACGCGATCGTAGAGCGTGCCGTCCTCCAGCGCCTCCGGCCGCTCGCGCGCGATCCGGCCGACCAGCGTGCGGACGGCCTCATCGAAGTCGACGCTGACCTGCGGCGCTGCGCTGACGCGGGTGCCGTGAATCGCCGTGATCGCGTCCGCGCCGACCACCTCGTCGCGGGTCAGCACCGCCAGCCGGCGCATCAGGTTCTCCAGTTCGCGGACGTTGCCCGGCCAATCGTGCGCACGCAGCACCTCGGCAGCGTCGGCGGCGAGCTGGCGGCGCGGCAGCCCTTCGGCGGCGGCGGCGTCGAGGAAGTGGCGGGCGAGGATCACGACATCGTCACCACGCTCACGCAGCGGCGGAAGGCTGAGCGGCACCACGTTCAGGCGGTAGAACAAATCCTCCCGGAACAGCCCCGCCGCGACCTGATCGGCGAGGTTGCGGTTGGTCGCGGCGACGATGCGAACATCGGCGCGGATCGTCCGCGCGCCGCCGACGGTGGTGAACTCGCCGGTCTGGAGAACGCGGAGCAGCCGCGTCTGCGCCTCCATCGGCATGTCGCCGATCTCGTCGAGGAACAGCGTGCCGCCCGATGCCTGCTCGAAGCGGCCGGCGTTGCGTGCGGCCGCGCCCGTAAAGGCGCCGCGTTCATGCCCGAAAAGCTCCGCCTCGATCAGTTCGCGCGGGATCGCGGCCATGTTGATCGCGACGAACGGCGCGGCACGACGGCTGCCGAGATCATGGATCGCGCGGGCGACCAGTTCCTTGCCGGTGCCCGACTCGCCGGAGACCAGAACGGTCAGGTCGGTCGAGACCACGCGGGCGATCACGCGATAGACGTCCTGCATCGCCGCCGATCGCCCGAGCAGCGGCAGCGTCGCATCCTCTGCCACAGAATCTTCCGCGGTCCCCTTGCCGCGAGTCAGCGCACCGTCGACGGCTCGTGCCAGCACGTCCAGATCGAAGGGTTTGGGCAAATAATCATAGGCTTGAAGGTCGGCCGCACGGACAGCGGTGGTCAGCGTGTTCTGTGCGGACAGCACGATCACCGGCAAGTTCGGGTGCAGCGTCAGCAGGCTGCGGACATGGTCGATGCCGTCACCGTCCGGCAGGATCACGTCGGTGATGAGCACGTCCGGTACTTCGGTGGCGATCGCGCGGTCGAGCTGCGCGAGGCTGTCGGCGGTGGTAACGATATGGCCGGCGCGGCGGAGCGCCTGCGCGACGACGGTGCGGATTGCGGCATCGTCATCGACCAGCAGGACACGGCTCATATCGTTCCTCTCGGCAGGAGCAGGCGCAGCACCGTCGCCTCCGGCGTGCCCTCCCGCGCATATTGGACGATCCCGCCCATATCGCGGACCAGCTTGTCGACGAGCGCGAGGCCGAGCCCCTGCCCCTCCCGACGGCCGGATACGAACGGTTCGAACAGATGGTCGGCGATGTCGGCGGGCGCGCCGGGCCCGTTATCGATGACACAGATCTCGATCGGCAGCGGCACGCGCGGTTGGCCCGTCGCGGCGCTGCGGGTGATGCCGTGGCGATAGGCGGTGCTCATCACCAGCCGGGGATTACGCTCATTACGAACGGCCTCGCGGGCGTTCTTCAACAAGTTGATGATGACCTGGGTCAGCGCATCGCGGTTGATCAGCGCCGGCGGAAGCGAGGGATCGAAGCGTTCCTCGATCGCCACGCCGCGCGCGAAACCGGCCAGCGCGACGGCACGGGCATGATCGAGCAGCGGGTAGATGTTCTCGGCGGTCAGCGGCAGGGGCCGGGTGTCGCCGAACTCCTGCATCCGGTCGATCAGTGCGGCGATGCGATCGACCTCGGTAACGATCAGATGCGTGAGTTCGCTTGGCCCCAGCAATTGCGCGGCACCGCGAATGCCGGACAGGGGATTGCGAATCTCGTGGGCCAGCATCGCCGCCGCCCCTTCGGCCGCGCGCGCGCCACCGATCCGGTCGGCGGTGTGGCCGAGCCGGTGGGAGCCGGCAGCGGTATGCAGCGTGATCGTCCGCCAGCCGGGATGATCCGCGACGGCCGCTTCCACGAAATCGACGCGGATGCGGACGCCCCGAGCCGTCGCGATCTCCGTATCGTAGACGGCATAGCCATAGCCGCCCCGGTCATGAGTCGCTTCGGGCGGAGGCAGGATCGCGGTCAGCGGTTGCCCGCGCATGACGCGCTCGGACAGGTTCAGCAGTTGCTCGGCCAGCGCATTCGCGTGAGCGATGCGATCGTCGGGGTCGATGACGACGACCGCGACCGGCAAGGCCGCGAACAGATCGCCGAAGCCGGGCCGACCCTGCCCTCCGCCGGGTCGCCCATCAGGCTGCGGCAAGGCGACGCCAAGGGGCGTAGAACTCTGCGAGCATCGCCTTGACCCGGTTCGCATCCGGCTCCTGGTTCACGGCGTTGCGGAACTCGGCCGATCCGGTCAGCCCCTTGGTGTACCAGCCGATATGCTTGCGTGCCATGTTGACCCCGGTGACGGTGCCGTAATGCTCCAGCATCGCGTCGTAATGTTCGGTGATAACACGGTATTGCTCGTCGAGGTCGGGATCGGGACGGCGCCGGCCGGTGTCGAGCCATTCCATCACCTGCCCGAGCAACCACGGACGCCCGTACGCGCCGCGCCCGATCATCAGCCCATCCGCACCCGACTGTTCGAGCGCAGCCTCAGCGTCCTCGATCGAGTTGATGTCGCCGTTCGCGATGACCGGGATGGACACCGCCTGCTTGACGTTCGCGATGAAGCGCCAGTCGGCCTGCCCCTTGTACATCTGGTTGCGGGTGCGACCGTGGACCGTAATCATCTTCGCGCCGAGATCCTCGGCGATGCGGGCGAGTTCGGGCGCGTTGAGGCTGTCGTGGCACCAACCCATGCGCATCTTCAGCGTCACCGGCGCGGAGACCGCCTTCACGACCGCATCGATCAATTGCGCGGCCAGCTTCAGGTCGCGCATCAGCGCCGATCCGGCGTCGCCGTTCGTCACCTTGCGGACCGGGCAGCCCATGTTGATGTCAATGATCGCCGCGCCGCGATCCTCCGCCAGCTTGGCCGCTTCGCCCATCTCGTAAGGGGTGCAGCCGACCAGCTGCATCGAAACGGGTTCTTCGGACAGATGCCATGCGGCCTTTTGGATCGATTGACGAGTCTCGCGAATGGCTGCCTGGCTGGCGATCATCTCCGTGACGTTGAGCCCCGAGCCATAGCGACGCACGAGGGTGCGGAACGGCATATCGGTCACGCCCGTCATCGGCGCGAGCACAACGGGACAATCGATCCGGACGGGTCCGATCTGGATGGGGGAAAGCTTTTGCATGTGCCTGAAAATCGGGCACTGCTTAGCGGAAAGGGCCTCTCGACGCAAGGCTGGCGGTCGTCCGCGGTGCGCGCTACCGCTGCCCGATGCTCCGTCATCGCACCGCAGCACTGATCGTCGCCGCCGGGTCCGGCACCCGGGCGGGGGGCGGCGTCCCCAAACAGTTCGCAGCAGTCGCGGGCCGGCCGCTGGTTGCGCATGCCTTCGCCGCGCTGGCCGGTCACGTCGATGAGTTGGTGGTGGTGATTGGCCCCGGCCAAAGCGCGCTGGCGCGATCGGCGCTTGGGGCCGATGTGCGGCTGGTCGAGGGGGGCCCGACACGGCGCGGGTCGGTCGCGAATGGATTGGCCGCCCTGTCTGCCGATGTGGAGCGGGTGCTGGTCCACGACGCGGCCCGGCCGTTCCTGTCGCCCGCGGTCATTGCCCGCGTCTTGGCCGCGCTGGACGATCATGACGGCGCGACGCCGGTGCTGGCCGTGGCCGACACGCTGGTGCGCGGCGACGCCTTGCTGGGCGAGGCCGTACCGCGCGCCGGGTTGTACCGCGTGCAGACCCCGCAGGGCTTTCGCGTCAACGTGCTGCGCGCCGCGCACGCCGGCTGGCCCGCCGACGAAGAGGCGACCGACGACGCGCAGATGGTGCGACGGCTTGGCGGACGCGTCGCGTTGGTGCAGGGCGACGCGATGCTCGACAAGATCACCTATCCCGATGATTTCGCGGCCGCCGAGGCGCGCGTCGCATGGGAAAGCCGTTCCGCCAGCGGCTTCGACGTCCACCGGCTGGAGGCGGGCGAGGAATTGTGGCTTGGCGGCGTGCTGATCCCGCATGACCGGGGGCTGTCGGGGCATAGCGACGCCGACGTCGTGCTGCACGCGCTGACTGATGCCGTACTGGGCACGATCGCGGCGGGCGACATCGGCACGCATTTCCCGCCGAGCGATCCGCAGTGGCGCGGCGCGGCATCGGACCAGTTTCTGGCGCATGCGGCGAAGCTGGTCGCCGACAAGGGTGGTCGCATCGACTTCGTCGACCTGACCATCCTGTGCGAGGCGCCGAAGATCGGGCCGCACCGGGCGGCGATGGTCGCGCGCATCGCCGACATCCTGAACCTGACCCCCGACCGGGTCAGCGTCAAGGCGACGACCACCGAGCGGCTGGGCTTCACGGGCCGCGAAGAAGGCATCGCCGCGCAGGCGATCGCCACGATCAGCCTGCCCCGCGTCGGCCGTGGAGGACAGGCATGATGCGCCTTACGACCATGTTCGTGACGATGGCGCTGCTCGCCGCACCCGCGGCGGCGCAGGCGAAGCCCTGCCTCAACAATGCGGAGGCGGAGTCGCTCGCGCTCGTGGCCTTGCCGGAGATCATCCGCGAGACGGGCCGCGTGTGCACGGCGCGCCTGCCCGCCGCCAGCCTGATCCGTCGTCCCGACGGGCCGCTGATCCTGAAATATCAACAAGCCGCCGACCGGGCGTGGCCGAGTGCCAAGTCGGCGATCATCAAGTTGAGCGATCCGGCCGCCGACCTGTTGCTGGCGTCCGACTATGCGCGGCCGGTGCTGACCAGCATCGTTGTGCCGCTGATCGTCGGGCGCATCGACCTGAACGATTGCGGCACGATCGACCGGCTCGTCACGCAACTGGAGCCACTGCCAGCGCGTAACACGGCGAGCATCGTTGTCACGGTGCTCCAGTATCTGAAGATGAACGAGCGCGGCGGCGGCAAGTCCGGCGTCCCCGCCCTGCCGATGTGCCCGGCAGCGTGACGGACACGCTCCTCCCCGCGCAGCTCGTCGAGTCGGCGCAGCGCGTCGTCGAGGCGAACCGCAAGGCGGGACGCAGGATCGCAGTCGCCGAGAGTTGCACCGGGGGCCTCGTCGCGGCGGCGCTGACCGAGGTGCCGGGATCGTCGGACGTGTTCGTCGCGTCGATCGTCACCTATTCGGACGAGGCGAAAACCGATCTGCTGAAGGTCGGCCGCGACCTGGTCGAGACGTTCGGCGCGGTGTCGATCGCGGTCGCGTGGGGCATGGCGCGTGGCGCCGTCGAAAAGACCGGCGCGGATGTCGCGGTGGCGATCACCGGCGTCGCGGGGCCGGGTGGCGGCAGCGAGAAGAAGCCGGTCGGTACCGTGGTCTTCGCGCGAGCCGAAAAGGACAGCGATCCCAACGACGTGCATGCCGACCGCCGGCTGTTCCCGGATACCGGGCGGGGCGGCGTGCGGCTTCAGGCGGCGCTGTGCGCGCTCGAACTGCTGATGCCGCCGGAGCCGGAGCCGGAGGCACCGTAAAGGACGGCGGCGCGATCTTCGAACGCGCCGATCATGCGGCGGAGAGCGGTGCCGAACACCTGCCCAGCAAGCATTTCGAACACGCGGTTTTTGAACTGGAAATCGACCGCGAAGTCGACGGCACAACCCTGCGCCTCCGGCCGGAAGCGCCAGTCGTTGCGGAGGTATTTGAGCGGGCCTTCAACATAGTCGACGCGGATCGTTTCCGGCCGCGCCTTCTCGACGCGGCTGGTGAACGTCTCGCGCAGCCCTTTGAAGCCGACGATCATGTCGGCCAGCGTCTCCGTCTCGCCGTCCTTGCGGACGCGCATCGCGGTGACCCAGGGTAGGAATTCGGGATAGCGCTTCACGTCGGCGACGAGGTCGAACATCTGCTCCGCACTGTACGGAAGATGCCGCGTTTCCTGATGCTTAGGCATAGGCGTTCATACCGCGATCACGGCCCGCGGCCGTGGTGCCAGCTTCGCCTCGCGCGCCGCGCGCAATTTCGCGAAATCGTCGCCGGCGTGGTAGCTCGACCGGGTCAGCGGGGACGACGCGACGAGCAGGAAGCCCTTCGCGCGTGCAATGCCGGCATAGGCGTCGAACGCCTTGGGCGTGACGAACTCCGCAACCTTCGCATGGCGCGGCGTTGGCTGGAGGTACTGCCCCATCGTCAGGAAATCGATGTCCGCCGAGCGCATGTCGTCCATCACCTGATGCACCTCCAGCCGCTCCTCGCCCAAGCCCAGCATCACGCCGGACTTGGTGAAGATCGAGGGGTCATGGCGCTTGACCGATTCGAGCAGCCGCAGAGACGCGTAGTAGCGCGCACCGGGGCGGATCGTCGGATACAGGCGGGGCACGGTTTCGAGATTGTGATTGTAGACATCGGGTCGCGCCTCGACGATCGACTCGATCGCCGCCTGCGCCTTGTTACGAAAGTCGGGAGTCAGAATCTCTATCGTGGTGGTGGGGTTGGCGGCACGGATCGCGTGGATCACCTTCACGAACTGCGACGCGCCGCCATCGGGGAGGTCGTCGCGATCGACGGAGGTGACGACGATATGCTGCAGCCCCATCTGCGCCGCCGCCTCCGCGACGTTCTGCGGCTCCCGCGCGTCGACCGCGCGCGGCATACCCGTCTTGACGTTGCAGAAGGCGCAGGCGCGGGTGCACGTGTCGCCCAGGATCATGACCGTCGCATGTTTCTTCGACCAGCATTCGCCTATGTTCGGGCACGCCGCCTCTTCACAGACGGTGGTCAGGCTTTTCGAGCGCATCAGTTCGCGCGTGGCGGCGAAGCCGGCGCTCGTCGGGGCTTTTACCCGGATCCAGTCGGGCTTGCGGACGCGTTCCGGGCGACCATCCATCGGGGCGAGCGGCGTCATGTCGTTCATGAGGTGCAGATAGGATCGCGCCGGCCAAATGTCACATGAAAGTGCATCCGGCGACCCGGAACATGACAGACTTGTCATTATTTGTCGCAATGCGGTAACGGCGCATCGCAAGCCAGGAACCGGACGGACCAACACCGGTTAGGATGCCAACGGCCGATTCGGCCCAAGATGGAGCTTCAGTGCAGATGACCGACTTTTCCGACCTGATCGAGGGTTACTACAAGTTCCGTGGTACGGAATGGCTGACCGAGCGCGAGCGGTGGACGGAACTCGCGTCGGGCCAGTCGCCGAAAGTGATGGTCATCGCGTGCTCCGACAGCCGCGTCGATCCGGCAACGATCTTCGGCACGCACCCGGGCGAAGTGTTCGTCGTGCGCAACGTCGCCAACCTTGTCCCCCCGTATGAAACGGGCGGCGGCTATCACGGCGTGTCGGCGGCAGTGGAATTCGCCGTCACGAAGCTCAAGGTGGCGGAGATCGTCGTGCTGGGCCACGGCGCATGCGGCGGCGTCAATGCCGCACTGACGCAGAGCCTGGCGCAGTCGAGCCACGGCGATGGTGGCTTCGTGAAGGACTGGATCACGCTGCTCGACGGTGCGCGCGAAAAGGTGGTGGCCGAGCACGGCACCGGTGCCGAAGGGCAGACGGCGCTAGAGCAAGAGTGCGTCCGCGTGTCGATCGCCAACCTTCAGACATTCCCGTTCATTCAGGAACGTGTCGCCGACGGATCGCTAAAGATTCACGGCGCCGTCTTCGCAATCGCCGACGGGAAGCTGAAGGTGTTGCAGGACAACGACGCGTTCGAGGCCGCCTGAACGATCAGGCCCGGCGGTCCACCCCGCCGGGCCGTTTCTTCACCCCGCGTTCGGCGCAACGGCCTTGTCGATGTCCTTCTTCGTCTCTGCGGTCGAGCGGAGGTTGAGTTCGCGAAGCTGCTTGGCGCTGGCGAAGTTGGGCGCGCCCATCATCAGGTCCTCCGCTTTCTGGTTCATCGGGAAGACGACGACCTCGCGAATGTTCGGCTCGCCCGCCAGCAGCATCACCATGCGATCAATGCCTGGAGCGGAGCCGCCGTGCGGAGGCGCGCCGAACTTGAAGGCATTGATCATGCCCGCGAAGTTCGTATCGACATCGGCCTGCGTGTAGCCGGCGATCTCGAACGCCTTGTACATGATTTCCGGACGATGGTTCCGGATCGCGCCGGACGACAGCTCCACGCCGTTGCAGACGATGTCGTACTGGTAGGCGAGGATGTCGAGTGGGTCCTTGGTTTCCAGCGCCTCCATCTCGCCTTGCGGCATCGAAAACGGATTGTGGCTGAAGTCGACCTTCTTCGCGTCCTCGTCATATTCGAACATCGGGAAGTCGACGATCCAGCAGAATTCGAAGCGGTTCGGATCGATCAGGCCGAGCGTCTCGCCGACCCGCGTGCGCGCGAGGCCCGCGAGCTTGGCGGCCTGAGCTTCCTTGCCCGCGGCGAAGAACACGCCGTCGTCGGGACCGAGATCAAGTGCCGCGGCCAGCTTCGCCATACCCTCTTCACCGTGGTTCTTGGCGATCGGGCCGCCCCACTCGCCGCCCTTGCGGGTCGCATAGCCGAGGCCGGCGAACCCCTCCGATTGCGCCCAGGCGTTCATATCGTCGAAGAACTTGCGGCTCTTGTCCGCCGTCGTCGGTGCCGGGATCGCACGAACGACGTCGCCAGCTTCGACGATCGAGGCGAAGCGACCGAAGCCGGAGCCGGTGAAATGCTCGCTGACGTCGCTGATGAGGATCGGGTTGCGGAGGTCCGGCTTGTCGTTGCCGTACTTCAGCATCGATTCCAGGTACGGGATGCGGCGGAACGGCAATGCCGAAACCTGACGCCCCTTGCCTTGCCAGTCGGCGAACTCTTCGAACAGCCCATGCAGCACGGGCTCGATCGCCTGGAATACATCCTCTTGCGTGACGAAGCTCATCTCGAAGTCGAGCTGATAAAACTCGCCCGGCGAACGATCGGCACGCGCGTCCTCGTCGCGGAAGCAGGGCGCGATCTGGAAATAGCGATCGAAGCCCGCGACCATCAGCAACTGCTTGAACATCTGCGGCGCCTGCGGCAGCGCGTAGAACTTCCCCGGATGGACGCGGCTGGGAACGAGATAATCGCGCGCACCCTCCGGCGACGAGGCGGTCAGGATCGGCGTCTGGAATTCGGTAAAGCCCTGCCCGATCATCCGCTGGCGGACGCTGGCGATCACCTGACTGCGAAGCATGATGTTGGCGTGCAGCCGCTCGCGACGCAGATCGAGGAAGCGATAGCGGAGACGGATGTCCTCCGGATATTCAGCGTCCCCGGCGACGGGCAGCGGCAGTTCCTGCGCGACGCTCTGCACCGTCACCGCGCGGGCGAAGACCTCGATCGCGCCCGTGGCGAGGTTGGCGTTGGCGGTGCCCTCCGCGCGCGCCTTCACGATGCCGTCGATGGTGATGACCGACTCGGTTCGCGCCGCTTCCAGCACCGGCAGCGCGGGCGAATCGGCATCGGCGACAACTTGCGTGATGCCGTAATGATCACGCAGGTCGACGAAGAGCACGCCGCCATGATCGCGCTTGCGGTGGATCCAGCCCGACAGGCGGACGGTCTGGCCGACGTCCGCGGCGGTGAGCTGGGCGCAGGTGTGGGAGCGATAGGCGTGCATGGGTTTCATCTCGCATACGCGCCACCCCGGCGAAGGCCGGGGTCCAGTCTCGGGCTGCTCGCAACTGGACCCCGGCCTTCGCCGGGGTGGCGGCTGGAATAGGTGGAGGGCGCTTCCCTTCCCTATCCCTCTTTGTCAACCCGCGCGACCCTCGCTATGAACCGGACGATGCATATCCATCCGTTGATTACCGACAGCGCGACACTCGCCAATCTCTGCCACCGCCTCGCTCAGGCCGACTTCGTCACGGTCGATACGGAGTTCATGCGGGAGAGCACCTATTACCCCGAACTGTGCCTGATCCAGATCGCCGACGTGAACGAAGCGGCGGCGATCGATCCCAAGGCGCCGGGGCTGGACATGACGCCGCTGCTCGAACTGATGGTCAATAACGAGGACGTGCTGAAGGTTTTCCACGCCGGCGGGCAAGACCTCGAAATCGTGTACAATCTGACGGGCAAGACGCCGCATCCGCTGTTCGACACGCAGGTCGCGGCCATGGCGCTCGGCCAGGGGGAGCAGATTGGCTATTCGAATCTGGTCGACAGCTGGCTGGGCATCCAGATCGACAAGGGCGCACGTTTCACCGACTGGGCACGGCGGCCGCTCGACGCGCGCCAGATCGAATATGCGATCGGCGACGTGACACACCTCGCCGCGATCTTCCCGAAGATGCTGGAGCGGCTGCGCAAAACCGGGCGTGGTGCGTGGCTGGATCAGGAGATGGAGCGACTGGGCGATCCCGCCAATTACGCCAACGACCCCGATGTCGCGTGGAAGCGCGTCCGCGTGTCAGGCCGCAAGCCGGACATGCTCGGCCGGCTGAAGGCGATCGCGCGCTGGCGCGAACTGGAGGCGCAGGCGAAGGACCTGCCGCGCGGCCGCATCGTCAAGGACGAAACGCTGGGTGATCTCGCCAGCCATCCACCGCGCAAGCAGGCCGATCTGGCGCGAGTGCGCGGCCTGTCCGCGACATGGGCCGGCAACGACATCGGTGCGCGATTGATGGCGGCGATCGAGGGAGCGACGCCGCTCGACGGGGATGAGCTGCCGCCGCGCGACGATCGCAAGCCGGGGCTGGGCAAGGAAGGATCGCTGGTTGCGGACCTGCTCAAGCTGCTGCTGAAAATCCGGTCGCGTGACATCGACATCGCGTCGAAGCTGCTGGCGCGGTCCGACGAGCTGGAGGCGCTGGCCGCCGGGGTTCGCACCGGGCTGCCAATGCTGGAGGGCTGGCGCTACGACCAGTTCGGGCGCGACGCGGTCGATCTGGTCGAGGGGCGGCTGGCCTTCGCGGTGATCAACGGCCGCTTGAAGATGACGCGAACCGAGGAGGAAGTCGCATGAGGAGCGTGTTGATGCTGCCGGTGTCGGTGGCGGTTCTGCTGGCCGGATGCACGACGATGCCGCCCGCGCCGCAGCCCACCGGCCCCTGCGTGGTCGACGAACAGGTCCGCATGCGCTTCGTCGGCACGAAGTTCGACAGCGAGAGGCGCGACGAGATGCAGGCGCGGACGAATGCGCGCATCCTGCGCGTGCTGCGGCCGGACGAGGCGGCGACGATGGACCTGCGCGAGGATCGGCTGAACGTCGTGCTGGACGATGGCGGACGGATCGACGGACTCCGCTGCGGGTAAAAGCCGCCTAGCCGAGGACCGGCTTGCGACCGAGCAGCGCGGCCAGCGCCGCGTGACGCTTTTCCACGGTTTCGCCGTACAACGCGCGGTCGTCGTTCGGCAGCGTGAGCGCAACGATCCCGGCATCGCCGGTCAGGCGGGTGCGCTGAAGCGGACCGGCGAGACCGGCGGACAGACGCTGGCCAAGCCGGATCGCGAGCCCCCACGCGACAGCGGTTGCCAGCGATCGCGGATCGGCGAGGCGTGACAGCGGCTCCGGCGAGATCGTGCCGCCCCCCAGACTGGTGAACAGCGCCTGCGCCAGTTGCGCGCGTTCGCGGGCATCGATCGCCACCCAATTGCCATGTAAGGCGACCTCGACACCGCGTTCGGCGCGGAATTCGGGGTTCGCGTGCCAGCCCACGTCCGCGAGCAGGCAGGCGGCGTGGCGGATACGCGCCTGCGCAGGCGATTCGTGCCCGAACAGTGGCGCGATCCAACGGTCGAGCAGGTCGCCATGTTCGGGGAACCGTCCCAGCAGCCGCCCTTCCTCCCGCGCGGCGACGATCAGCGGGTCGAGCGCGCGCGTTTTGGCGTCCAGCATCTCGAACAACAGCCCCTCACGCAGACCGAACGCGGAAATGACGGAACCGGTCGACCCGAGTTCGCGGATGACGATCTCCAGCAGCGCGGCGGCATCGGCCAGCGTCGCGGCGCGTCCGGCGGACAGGCCGGGGATGTCGCGCAACTGTTGCTTGGTCATGCCGGGAAGCTGTGCGGCGAGGGACGCGATCGTCGCGGGTAACAGTTCGTACTGGTGGACGACCGGCAGCGGGTAGTCCGACAACCCCATGTGCAACCGCCCGAGCGCCCGCCACGATCCGCCGACGAGATAGAAGGGCAGCCCCCTGCCCCGGCTTCGCCAACCTGCCGTGGCGATAAGGTCGGTGACCCGCTTCTCCAGCGGCTTGCCGCGGGTGCCCGCGATGCGCAGGACGCCGAGCGGGAACGACACGCGGTCCTCGACCTCGCCGCCGCGCACGCGCACGAGTTCGAGGCTGCCGCCGCCCAGATCGCCGACCACCCCGTCGGCGGCGGGCATGCCGGACAGGACGCCGTAGCCGGCCCCCAGCGCCTCCTGCTCCCCCGACAGGATTTCGACATTCAGGCCCAGCGACTCGGCTGCCTGGATCAGTTCCGGCCCGTTCGCCGCATCGCGTACGGCGGCGGTCGCGACGGTGCGGACGGTCGCCACCTCCATCTCGCGCGTCACCGCAGCGAAACGCGCGAGGGCGACTTGCGCTGCGGCCAGCGCGCCCGGCTCCATCCGCCCGGTCTGTGCAAGACCACGGCCAAGCCCGGCCATCACCTTTTCGTTGAACAGGGTCGCCGGCAGTCGCGCCGGTCCCTGATAGACGACGAGCCGCACCGAGTTGGAGCCGATGTCGACGATCGCCGTACGCGACGGATCCGAACGCTTGCCGAAGATGTTCACGGCGCCGCCCGCAGCGACAGCGTCGGCACCTTCTGCAGGGCCGCACCACGCCCGGACAGCGACGGGTTCGTCATGAAGTACCGGTGCAGGTTGAACGGCTTGTCGCCCGGATCGACGCGCGTGTAGTCACCGTCCGGCCCCAGTATCCAGCTCTGCTCGTTATCCAGCAGATTGGCGACCATGACCTGATCGAGGATCTGGTCGTGGACGGTCGGATTCGTGATCGGCAGCATATATTCGACTCGCCGGTCGAAATTGCGCGGCATCCAGTCGGCGGACGAAATGTACAGCTTGGCGCCGTCATTGGGCAGCGTCTTGCCGTTGCCGAAGACGCAGATGCGGCTGTGTTCGAGAAAGCGGCCGACGATCGATTTGACGTGGATGTTGTCGGACAGGCCGGGCACCTGCGGGCGGAGGCAGCAGATGCCACGGATGATGAGGTCGACCTCCACCCCCGCGCCCGATGCTTCGTACAGTTTGTCGATCAGCGCGGGATCGACCAGGCTGTTCATCTTCGCCCAGATCGAGGCGGGTCGCCCCGCCTGCGCATGCACGATCTCCGCGTCGATCAGCCGCAGCAGCCGCTGGCGGAGGTCGCCGGGCGACAGGCTGACGATCTTCATATCCTGAGGCTCGACATAGCCGGTGACGTAGTTGAACATCTGCGCGGCATCGTGCCCGATCACAGGATCGGCCGTGAAGTAGCTGAGATCGGTGTAAATCTTTGCCGTCACTGGGTGATAGTTGCCGGTCCCGAAATGGCAGTAGGTGCGAAAACCGCCGCTTTCGCGGCGCACCACCAGCGACACCTTGGCATGAGTCTTCCAGTCGATGAAGCCATAGACGACCTGCACGCCGGCGCGCTCCAGCGCCGAAGCCCAGACGAGGTTCTGTTCCTCGTCGAAGCGCGCCTTCAGCTCGACGACGGCGGTGACGGACTTGCCCGCCTCCGCCGCGGCGATCAGCGCGTTGATGACGGCGGATTGCTTACCCGCGCGATACAGCGTCTGCTTGATCGCCACCACGTCGGGATCGTTCGCAGCCTGCTTCAGGAAGGCAAGCACCACCTCGAACGTCTCATAGGGGTGATGGACGACGATGTCCTTGGCGCTGATCGCGGCGAAGCAATCGCCGCCAAACTCACGGATTCGCTCGGGAAATCGCGGGGTGAATGGCGTAAACTTCAGGTCGGGCCGGTCCTCGTCGACCAGCATGTCGAGGTCGGTGATGCCGAGCAGGTTGCCACTCTCGGTGACGATCGTGTCGCTGCCGCCGAGTTCCTCCTTCAACAGGCCTTCCAGCGCGTCGGGCATGCCGGTTTCCAGCTCCAGTCGGATGACACGTCCACGTCGGCGGCGCTTGATCGCGTTGGCGAAATAGCGGACGAGGTCCTCCGCCTCTTCCTCGATCTCGATATCGCTATCGCGCAGGACGCGGAAGGCAGCGGCACCGTGGACCTCGTAACCGGGGAAGAGCACGGGCGCGAACCGCTTCACGATCGTCTCGACGGAGACGTACCGCGCCTGGTCACCCGGCAGGCGGACGAAGCGCGGCATCGTCGCGGGCAGCATGACGATCTCGCGGATCGGCTCCTTATCGGATTTCCGCTCCAGATCGAAGATGACCGACAGCCCCTTGTTCGGGATGAAGGGGAATGGATGGGCGGGGTCGAGCGCCTGCGGCGTCAGGATCGGAAAGATCTGTTCACGGAAATGCGTCGCAAGCCACTCGTCGGCCTCGCCGTCGATCGCGTCGCGGCGGAGGATGAACAGACCGGCCTGGTCGAGCAGCACCCGCAGGTCCCCCCACACCGCCTGCTGGCTCTCCATCAACCGGTCGGCCTCCGCGACGATCGCACCGAGCTGCTGCCCCGGTGTCAGGCCGTCGGCGGAGCGCCGCTCGACATCCTGTTTCTGCTGGCCTTTCAACCCCGCGACGCGGACCATGAAGAATTCGTCGAGATTCGACCCGCAAATCGACAGGAAGCGCAGCCGTTCCAGCAGCGGGTGCGCAGAATTGCACGCTTCTTCCAGCACACGACGGTTGAACGCCAGCCACGACAGTTCGCGGTTGAAGTAGCGGTCGTTCGGCTCGGCGACGAATGCGTCGTCATCGGCCTCCGCGATCGTCACGATATGCGCTGGGCGGGTCATGGCATCTCCGGTTTGCCGGCGATCAGGCCGGCATCGATCAGGGTGGCTCGGGCAAGCGGAATGGTCAGGCGCTTGCGACGTTCCGCACAGGCCTGGTCGAGCGCATCAACCGTCCGCTCGACCGCCAGATGACTGCGTTCGATCCGGGAAGACAGCCAGTCGACGAGGTCCGGTCGCGCATCGAGACCCAGCCGATTGAGGCGATAGTCGAGCAGCGACCGCACCAGCGCATCGTCCGGCGGGCCGACTTCGACATGCACGCTGGCGGCAAGGCGTGAGCGCAGATCGGGAAGCGCGACGTCCCACAAGGGCGGCGGCGCGTCGGTGACCAGCAGCAACGGCCGGCCGCTCGATTGCGCGGCATTCCAGGCGTGGAACAGCGCTTCCTCCGACGTCGCATGAGCATCGTCCATGATAGCGCCGCCGCTTTTCGCGGCGAACAGGCGAGCGAGCGTGCTGCGGCCCGAGCGGCGCGGGCCGGTGAGGATCGCGACGCGCACCTGCCACGAGCCCCAGCGCTCCAGCAGGTGAACGGCGCGCGCATTCGATGGCGTCACGAGAAACGAATCGTCGCGGGGGTCGGCGGGGAGCGCCAGCGGCAAGGCCATCTGGCTGGGGAAGAGGCTGCGCGCCACGCCCTCAACCGGCCGTCTGGCTGTCCGCTGGCACGTCGGGCGGTACGACCTGCGGCGCGCGACGGATGCGGAGCGTGTCGCCCGCGCCCTGCACCTGATAGCCGCGCGCCTCCAGCGCGGCGGTGAGCGCTGCCGCCCCGCCGTCCGTCACGACGCGCATCAGCGATACGCCGCCAAGCGCGAGACTGGTCGTCGCCGCCGACCGCACGCCGGGAGTCGCGCGCACCAGCGCCTCCGTGTTGGCGACACTGGCGGTGCCGGGCGTGTCGAACTGGATCGTCAGCGTCGCGCCGGCGCCGATGGCGGGCGTGCCCAGATTGGCCATGACCGTGTCGATGTCACCGGTGGGAACCGGCGCCTGCGTGTCCGCCGGCTTCGGCGGCGGCGACAGGGCGACGTCCGGCTCCAGCCGGCCGCTGCGCAGCGCCTGCTGATAGATCGCGTCGAGCCGCTGCACACCGGCGTCGAGCAGTTGCGGGACACCCGCCGACGTGCCGACTCGCAGCAGAAACCGCCCGATCAGGTCGTTGTCCGGGCCATGCCGCGCCTCGAACGCGCCGATCACGGGCCCGCCGGGATATTGCCGCGTCAACCGGACCGTGGGGATCAGCACGTCCGATGCACCATACTGGTCGATGATCGTCCGCCACCAGCCGCGACCGGGCCGCTGGATCTGGCCGACGTTCAGCAGCAGCGGGTCGGCACCCGTTCCGGATGGCCTGATGTAATCGACCGAAGAGTTGCCGGTGCGAAACCGCGCCCACGCTTCCTGCCACGGCGTCCGCTGCTCGAACACCTGACCGATCCCGCCGGACCAGAGAACCGGTATGACGAGCATCGGCGTCGAGCGGCCGGCGGAGGTTGCGATGCCCAGAACCGCGCCCGTGCGCCCCCGGTCGAACAGCACGCCCAGTCGTGCGATGTAGCGCGTCGGGCCGATCTGCTCGTTCTCGACCACGATCCCCGACACGAGCTGGTCGAGCGTGCCGTCCGACACCAGTCCTCCGCCGCCGCCGAGCCGTCGCGAGAGCTGCACCCACGCCTTCCTCTGCGCCAGCCGCCAGCCGCCCAGCCGCGCACCGTCCGCGGTCTTCGCGGCGACATCGACGGTGACGCCGGAAACTTCGAACGCGCCGGCGCTGTCGACCGGCGCGACGCCGCGACCGGTATCGTCCATCTGCGCAACCGTGGCGGAAGCGAGAGCGAGCGCGGCTACGGCGGCAAGAGCGATGGAGCGGCGCATGGTGCCGCGCCTTTTGCAGAAGCGGGCGTGGAAATCCAAGCGCGATGTGGCTAGGCGCATCGGTATGAGCGAGAACCCCTCCTACACCTACGCCGATGCCGGCGTTTCGATCGCTGCCGGTAATGCGCTGGTGCGCGCCATCGGCCCCCTCGCCCGCTCGACCCGGCGCGCTGGAGCGGATGCCGATCTCGGGGGATTCGGCGGGCTGTTCGATCTGAAGGCGGCAGGCTTCGTCGATCCGCTGCTGGTCGCGGCGAACGACGGCGTCGGCACGAAGCTGAAGCTGGCGATCGAGTGGGACCGGCATGAGGGCGTCGGGGTCGATCTGGTCGCAATGTGTGCGAACGACCTGATCGTGCAGGGTGCGGAGCCGCTGTTCTTCCTCGATTATTATGCCAGCGGCAAGCTGGAGGCGGGGATCGCCGAACGCGTGATCGCCTCGATCGCGGAAGGATGCCGGCAGGCAGGCTGCGCGCTGATCGGCGGGGAGACGGCGGAAATGCCAGGTATGTACGCACCCGGAGATTACGATCTGGCGGGCTTCTGCGTCGGCGCGGTCGAGCGCGATCGGTTGCTGACCGGTCAGACGATTGCGGCTGGCGACGTGGTGCTGGGGCTGGCGTCCAGCGGCGTGCATTCCAACGGCTTCTCGCTGGTGCGGCGACTGGCGGCGGACAAGGGATGGAAGCTGGACCGTCCGGCGCTTTTCGACGCGGACAGGCTGCTGATCGACCATTTGATGGCGCCGACGCGAATCTACGTCGCGAGCCTGCTGCCGCTGCTGCGCGAGGGACGGATCAAGGGTTTGGCGCATATCACGGGCGGCGGGCTGCTGGAGAATATCCCGCGCGTTCTGCCGGCGGAAGCGCATGCCGTTATCGATGCGGACGCTTGGGAGCAGCCGCGGCTGATGGCGTATCTGCAGGCGCAGGGAGCGATCGAGCCGGAAGAGATGGCGCGCACCTTCAACTGCGGAATCGGCATGGCCGTGATCGTTGCCGCCGATGAGTCGGACACCGTCACGGCGGCGTTGATCGCCGCCGGCGAGAGCGTCGCGACGATCGGCCGGATCGAGGCGGGACAACGCGGCTGCACCGTGCGCGGCTCCGCCGAAACCTGGAGCGCCCGTGGCGACTGGACGGCGAGCCATGTCCAATAACCAGCGCGTCGCCATCCTGATCTCCGGTCGGGGATCGAACATGATGGCGCTTGTGGAGCAGGCGCGTGGTTACGAGGTGGTGCTGGTCGCCTCCGACAAGCCGGAAGCTGCCGGCCTGGTCTGGGCGCGCGAACGTGGGCTTGCGACGTTTTCGTTGAGCCCGAAAGGGATCGGAAAAGCGGCGTACGAGGCGCAACTCGACGCGGCACTGCGCAAGGCAGAGGTCGGGACGATCGCGCTTGCCGGCTATATGCGCCTGATTTCCGACGACTTTGTCGCGCGCTGGCGCGGACGGATCGTCAACATACATCCCTCACTGCTGCCCCTCTACAAAGGCCTCGACACCCACGCACGGGCGATCGCGGCCGGTGACGAGCACGCGGGCTGTTCGGTGCACGTCGTGACCGAGGAACTGGACGGCGGCGCGGTGCTGGGGCAATCGCGGGTGGCGGTGTTGCAGGACGACGACGCCGAGACGCTGGCGGCACGGGTCCTGTCGGCCGAACATGCGTTATACCCGCGCATCCTGTCGGAGTTTGTGATGACGCCCATCGATCGTATCCGTGAAACCGGGTTGAGCCTGCCCGAGACGGAGGAGCGGCCGAGTGATGGGGGGGTCGGTTTCTTTGTGGACGGTGAGTTGTTTGCACAGGTTCGCGACGATCGTCACGGCGATGGGCTGTACGTCATGTGCGTGCGGACGAGCGGTGACGACGAGCGGGCGATGCTGCCGGAGGCGGCGCCCGACACCCGTTCGCCGCCTGCTTCCGGATGGGTCGACGTGACCCTGTCGGGCGATGTCGACTGGGCGCTGGTTGACGATCGTATCGCGCGAAGCTGGGAACTGGCCGCCCCCGCCCGCTTGCTGGAAGCGGGTGGCCGGTGAGCGAGACGTCGGAACAGGCGACCCGCCGCCGCTGGGTGACGCTGGCGGAAGTCGTCGCGGTTGCGGGCGTCGTGATCGCCGGCCTGACCTTCTACACCGGCTGGGCCGACCGGCGCGCCGATCAGGAAGCGCGGGTCGCCGACAAATCGAGCGAAGCGCGCGAGCGAGCCCGCGTCGATCTGGTCGCAACGGTCGAGGATGGCGGCAAGCGCCTGGCGATCAAGGACGAAAAGCACGACTTGCAGGATCTGGCGGTGCTGTTCCCCAAGGCGCTGGGTGTCGCGCCGGAGCGGCCGGTCGCGGATATCGCCATCGATGTGAATGCGATCGAAGCGCCGATACTGAAGCTGACCGACGGCGGTGCGGACGATCGCGCCGGGCGGCTGCCGGTGCTGCTGACAGTGCGGTACTGGGACGGCGATGCGGCGCGCACGTCGACGGCGATCTATGACCTGATCTGGCGGACCGAGGGACGCGTGCTGCGCGGTCGGACGTTGCGACTCGAAGGCATGCGCCTCCGTGAACGCGGCGGTAATCAGGCGCGGGTCGATGCCTTGTGGGCGCGCGAGAAGATTTGAATCCGGTAACGCCGGCGTAAACTACTGCCGGATTGGCTTGACGGTATCGCGAGGCGAACGTCCGAACCTTTGACGATAACGCCGGCCGAAGTCGCTCATATGCGTGAAGCCCCAGATGGTGGCGATATCCTGAATGCTGAGGTCGCTTTCGAGTTGCAAGGCCGCATGCACCCGATCCAACCGGCGCGAGATGAGGTATTGCACGGGACTGCACCCGACATGCCGCCTGAAACCGGTCTGCAAGGCGCGAGCATTGAGGCCGGCGGCGTGCGCGATATCGGATATCCGGATCGCCCGGCGGAGGTTCGCTTCGATGAAGTCCAGTGCGAGCTTGATCGGTCTGACCGAGATGTCCGCCGGCTTCGGCGTCATCGACCCGCCGCTCGACGGCCACGCACTGACGAACTGGTAGACGAGAAGCTCCTGAAGCAACGGCACGGTCAGGTCGTTATCGATCCGGCGGACAAGTTGGTCCTGCAGGACAGCCAGCGTCTGTCGCAACGCTGCCAGACCGGGACTATTTGCATCGACGACCGATAGGAACCGAGGGAGAAGGACGGACTCCGAACCGCTTAGCGTTCGGCAGGCGCGTTCGACGGCGTCACGGCCGATGCTCGCCGTCGTAGCCGAGAATCCAGCTGACGCCTGCTCGTGGTGCATTTCCCCAAAGGACGCGCACATCGCCTGATCGAACCCCACGACCGTTCCTTCGCCGCGCTTGTCGTCGCGAAGCATGAAGCCGGTCCGCACGAAGCGGATGGTGATGAGATCGGCCGCGAGCTTCGGGCGACTGATGAAGCCGTGGTGGGCTCGCGTCGTCCAGATGCTGAGCGTCTCGCTTTGGCTACCCTCGAATGCCAGATGAACCGCACTTCTGGGTGTTGGTTCGAACTGCACGGCGATACCGCCGGCATCGTTGACGGCGTCGAGTTGCAGAGTGGTGGTGATCTCGTGAACGAAGCGCGGTTGCGGCCGCCAGATCGCCGACCTACGCAAGGCTCCGCGACCATCGGATCGGGCTATGTCGTTCAGATCGAGGTTCAAAGTCGAATCGCTCAACGACTACACACCTTTCCTATTGACATGTTGTATTTGCGCCGCACTCCCGCGAAGAGCGAGTATCAACTTCCCGCGAGCATTGGGAGCGTACGCCTCCGCCGCCCTGCAAACGGAACGCTCGGATTAGCATCATTGCGAAAACGGACGAAGGTGAGTGTTGGTCGGGCGGAAACAGCCGCCGACCTAAATGGCGCTGTCACGCTGAGCACATATTCCACGAATGAACACTGCGCCTTATAAACCCATGTAAGTTAAGGCTCGATAAACATTGACAACATTTGCTCTCGTCGGCGGTTTTTACCGCCCGGGTGCGCCATAAAGACGTCCTCAACAACGCCATGCCCGGAATTCACATGAACCACTTTTTCTGCAAGTATATTCCGCCGCGTTCGGACTTCCTAGACACGCTGTCAGCCGTGGAAGTCGAGCTGCTGATGATGCAGCGCTATTGGCAGCAGGGGCTGGCGAAAAAGCGCCGGATCGTGGCGTGCGGGCCGGTGCTGGACCCGAACGGCGCGTACGGCGTGGCACTCTACACCCTGTCGGACGACGAAGAGATCACCGCACTGCTCGCGGACGATCCGCTGATGAAGGCCGGCCTCGGTGTTTATGAATGTCACCCGATGCTCGAGGTGACGGCGTTGCGCTGATGCTTCGACATCGAGCCGTGGCCCCCGATCATCGTTACCCGGACGAGCTTCCAGTCAGAGCCCGCGCGTAGACGCGGTCGTCGTGCCAGGTCGCGCCGACCTTGAAGCGGCGATCGGCGACGACGCTGAATCCTTGCCGCTCGTAAAAGGCGCAGGCGCGGTGATTGGTCGCGAGGACGCCCAGCAGCATGCGGGTGTGGCCGAGGGCGCGGGCATCTGTGATCGCGCGGTCCATCAGCGCCGATCCCAGCCCCGTGCCGCGCGCCGTCGATAGCGTGTAGATGCGGCGCAATTCAATGTCGCCCGGCATGATGTCGCCAACCGCGTCGGGCGTGGTCAGGACGGTGTAACCTACGGGCGCATCGCCGTCCGGATGGGTCGCGAGCGTCGCGATGCTGACGGGATCGGCGATCCAGCGGGCGAACATCGCGGGTGCGCTCTTGTTCGTCACGTGCGCGACGATGTCGTCGCCGGACAGGGTGCCGGCGAACGTCTCGAGGAAGCTGGCGGCCGCAACGAGCGACAGGGCCGGCGCATCGCCTGCCTCCGCCCGTCGCAGCCGGCACGGCATCAGCCGACGATCTCTTCCGGCTTGAAGAAGTACGCGATCTCGATCTCGGCATTTTCGTCCGAATCCGAACCGTGGACGGTGTTCGCCTCGATCGACTCGGCCAGTTCCTTGCGGATCGTGCCCGGCTCGGCATTGGCGGGGTTGGTCGCGCCCATGATGTCGCGGTTGCGCTGCATGGCGTTCTCGCCCTCCAGCACCTGCACGACGACCGGGCCGGAGATCATGAATTCGACCAGATCGTTGAAGAACGGACGCTCGCGGTGAACGGCGTAGAAGCCCTCGGCCTGCTCGCGGCTCATCTGGATGCGCTTGGACGCGACGACGCGCAGACCGGCTTCCTCCAGCATCTTGGTGACGGCGCCGGTGATGTTGCGACGCGTGGCGTCGGGCTTGATGATCGAAAAGGTACGGTTCGCGGCCATGACGGTCACGGGCTCCTGTCTGATGGGGAGGAAAGTCGCGTCGCCCCTAGTCGGGGGCGGAGCGGAAGGCAACAACACCCGCTGGTCAGGCGGCCTGTTCCCAGCGCCCCGCGTCGTTCTGCTTCCAATAGCGGCGCTGGACGCCCTCGCGATCGGCGAGCGCTTTCCACGCCAACCGTGCCTCGCGGATGCGATCGTCGTCGAAGAAATGGAAGGCGCGATCGAAATCGAGCGCGTCGTCGCGCCAGACGCCATCGACCAGCGCGACGTTGCGCGCACGATTGGCCGCGTTGACGTCGGGCGCGATCAGTACCGGCTGAACGGTATCATCCGCCTGTCCCAGTTGTGCGTGTGGAAGGAAGCTGGTCGGTGCGTAGCTCCACAGCAGGCGGTCGAGCGCGTCACGCTGGGCAGGCTCGCTCGCGACGATCAACAGGCGCCCACCGCTCGCCACCACCTTCTCCGCGATCTGGGGAAGCGCGCGGTCGAGCGGAGTGGCGGTGAGATGGTAGAAGTCGACCTGCATGCGGGCGGTCTAGCGGCGGCGTGGCGTGGCGGGAAGATACCCGCCGTCATGCCCGGCCTGTGCCGGCATGACGCTTGGATTTGCAGGTGGAGCCGATCGCGCTGCCTTCAAGTCGGCTCGGCGCGGACGGATCACGGACTATCCCCTTCCCGTTCGCGCCGAGCGCCGGAGCGTACGCCCCTACTTTTCGAAATTGTCCGCCACGAAGCGGTCGAGCAGCTTCACACCGTAACCCGTTGCGCCCTTGTCGTAGCCGGGGCCGGGCTTGTCGGACCAGACCATGCCGGCAATGTCGAGGTGCGCCCACTTCACGCCCTCGTCGACGAAGCGCTTGATGAACTGCGCCGCGGTGATCGATCCGCCACCGCGCGGGCCGACATTCTTCATGTCGGCGATCGGGCTGTCGATCAGCTTGTCGTAGGTCGCCGACAGCGGGAACCGCCAGAGCTTGTCGTCGGTCGCCAGACCCGCTGCGGCGAGCTGCGCGGCGAGATCGTCGTCGTTGGAGAACAGCCCGCCATATTCGTTGCCGAGCGCGACGATCATCGCGCCGGTCAGCGTCGCGAGATCGACGATCGTCTTCGGGCGGAACGTGCGCTGCGTCCAGGTGATGGCGTCGGCAAGGACCAGCCGGCCCTCGGCGTCGGTGTTCAACACCTCGATCGTCTGGCCGGACATCGACGTCACGACGTCACCGGGGCGCGTGGCGAGGCCATCCGGCATATTCTCGACCAGCCCGCAGACGCCGACCACGTTCGCCTTCGCCTTGCGCGTGGCGAGCGCGCGCATCGCGCCGACGACGGCCCCGGCGCCGCCCATGTCCCACTTCATGTCCTCCATACCGGCGGCCGGCTTGATCGAGATGCCGCCGGTGTCGAATGTGACACCCTTGCCCACCAGCGCGAGGTCGGGATCGCCCTCCCCCGCTCCGTTCCAGCGCAAGGCGAGGACGCGGGCCTCGCGTGCCGAGCCGAGGCTGACCGACAGCAGCGAGCCCATGCCCAGCTCGCGCATCGCATCCTCGTCAAGGACGGTGATTTCCAGCCCCAGCCCCTCGACATCGGCGCGGACACGCTCGACGAAGGTTTCGGGGTAGATGATGTTCGCCGGCTCCGCGACGAGCGTGCGGGTGAGCGCGAGCCCCTTGGTCAGTGCATCCTGATGCAGCCACGCCGCGTCCGTACCCTCGGGCGCGCCGGCGATGGTCAGCGCGGTGAGCGTCGGCTTGGCGGTTTCGGCCAGCTTGGTCCGGTACACATCATGCCGCCACGCGCGCTGCGCCGCGGTTGCGGCCAGCTTCGCCACCGCCGCTGGCGACGGCGCGTTCGCCAGCGCCGACAGGTCGACGGTCGCCTCCGTCGCACCGGAGGTCAGCAGCTTCGCCACGATCGCGCCACCCGCCTTCCGCCAGCCGGTTTCGTCGTTGCCGACGCCGACGAGCAGGATGTGCCGGACGGTTTCGGCCTCTCCCGCACTGACGAACAGCTCGACGGTGGAGCCCGCTTCACCCGAAAAGCGCGACGCGGATGAGGCCGCCTCCGCGACGCGACGCGTGGCGTCGCCGGTCCACCGGGTTCGGGCCAGCGCGTCCTTCTCGACGGGGATGACGAGAATGGCCGCATCGGCGGCCGCAGCGGGCGCGAAATGAATCTGCATGAAGTCCTCGGTTGATGAACATCACATCTAGGATTGCGGAGGGGGATGACAAGCGCGGCGTGGCCGGGACGGCAGCGGGCGATAAAGCACGACGTTGCGGGACCGCGCGGGGTGCGATAGGCGCAGAGCGTGTCGCTGTCCTGTCAGGAGGCCCGCGTCGACGTGTTGAAGGGGACGGGTTTCTTGCCGCGTATCGACCTGTTCGCTGGGTGTGCCGTGATGGCATGCGCGGTCGGCCTGACCACCAGCGCGACCGCGCAGGACCTTCAGGACCGCCCTGTCGCGCCGCCGA
Source organism: Sphingomonas longa (assembly GCF_016892685.1). Lineage (NCBI taxonomy): Bacteria > Pseudomonadati > Pseudomonadota > Alphaproteobacteria > Sphingomonadales > Sphingomonadaceae > Sphingomonas > Sphingomonas longa. The sequence continues at coordinate 159,171 of NZ_JAFEMC010000001.1, read as the reverse complement.
CCGGCGATCCTATCGCGGGCGCCCCGCCCGCCGCCGACGATCAGGTGCAGTTCGCCGCCGGCGCGCTGGAGTATGACTCCGAGGGCGATATCGTCACCGCCAAGGGCGACGTGCGGATGATCCGCCAGGGGCAACGATTGCGCGCCGATCAGGTGGTCTGGAACCGCAAGACGGGCAAGGTCGTGGCGACCGGCGATATCGCCGTCACCAATCCGCAGGGCGATATCGCTTACGGCGACCGCATCGACCTGACCGACACGCTGAAGGACGGCGTGGTCGACAACATGCTCGTCGTCCTGGAACAGGGCGGACGGCTCGCGGCCGCGAAGGGTACGCGGTCGGAGGACGGCACCGTTACGCTGGAGACCGCCGCCTACACGCCCTGCGCGGTCGAGACGTCCAAAGGCTGCCCGAAGGAGCCGAGCTGGAAGATCACCGCGATCAAGGTGACGTATCGGCCGGACAGGCAGCGCGTCTATTACGCCGGTGGGCGGCTGGACCTGTTCGGCCTGCCCGCGCTGCCGCTGCCGCGCTTTTCGCATCCGGTCGGCGGGTCGAGCGACAGCGGCCTTCTCAGCCCGCAGTTCAGCTATAGCCGGGTCAACGGGCTGGAACTGGCGACGCCCTATTTCATCAAGCTCGCGCCCAATCGCGGCCTGACGCTGACGCCGCATATCTATTCCAGCGTGCTGCCGATGGCGGAGGCGGATTACTCGCAACTGTCGGAGCGGGGGGCGTTCCGGCTGCATGGCTATGTCACCGAAAGCCGGCGGAGCGACGACCTGAACACGGTCGATCCGACCGATACCGAGATGGCACTGCGCGGCTATATCGACGGTGTTGCACGGTACCAGTTCACACCGGAGTGGAGCGCGAGCGGATCGCTGCGGCTGGCGACCGACCGCACGTTCCTGCGCCGGTACGATATTTCGCGCGACGACCGGCTGCGGAATACGGCGACGTTGCAGCGGATCGGCACCGACAGCTATTTCGCGATCAGCGGCTGGGCTGTGCAGACGCTGCGCGTTAATGACAGGCAGGGCCTTCAGCCGATCGCGCTGCCCGAGATCGACTATCGTCGCCGCTTCGCCGATCCGCTGCTGGGCGGGCGCATCCAGTTGCAGGTCAACAGCCTCGCGCTGACGCGGACGGACGGACAGGACACGCAGCGCGCGTTCGCCAGCCTGCAATGGGACGTCCGGCGGCTGACCAACTGGGGGCAGGAGGTGACGTTCACCGCCTTTGCGCGGGGTGATGCCTACAACACCAACGATACGCTCTCGACCGCGGTCGTCACCTATCGCGGCACAGAAGGGTTTCAGGGCCGGGCGATCGGGGCGCTGGCGGCGGACGTGAAGTGGCCGTTCGTCGGCAGTTTCTTGGGAGGGACGCAGCGGCTGACCCCGCGCGTGCAACTGGTGGCGGCACCGCGGATCAAGAACCTGTCGATCCCGAATGAGGATTCGCGCGCGGTCGACCTCGACGACACCAACCTGTTCGCGCTCAACCGTTTCCCCGGGTACGACCGGTTCGAGGATTCGTCGCGCGCCACCTACGGTGCGGAGTACGCGCTCGACCTGCCGGGCTTCAGCCTGGATACGGTCTTCGGCCAGAGTTACCGGCTGTCGACGCGCGCGACGATCCTGCCGGACGGTACCGGGCTGAGCGACCGGTTCTCCGACTACACGGGACGGACCGAGGCGCGGTTCCGGGACTTCGTGTCGATTGTGCATCGCTACCGTCTGGACAAAGACAGCTTCCGGGTGCGCCGGAACGAGGTGGATGCGACCGTCGGCAGTCGTTCAACCTACGCGTTGGTCGGCTATCTGAAGCTGAACCGCGACATCGACCAGACCGAGGATCTGCGCGACCGCGAGGAGGTTCGCGTTGGTGGCCGGGTTCAGATCGCACGCTTCTGGTCGGTGTTCGGCTCGGCGATCGTCGATCTGACGAATCGCGACGAGGACGTGCTGTCGCTGGCCGACGGTTTCGATCCGATCCGTCACCGGCTGGGCGTGCAGTATGAGGACGACTGCATACGGCTGGGCGTGACGTGGCGGCGCGATTACCGGCAGATCGGCGATGCGCGGAAGGGGAACAACTTCCTGTTGACGCTGGCGTTGACGAACCTCGGCCGCTAAGCGCGGGTTCAGTATCGCCGGGGTAGTCGCGTCGTCTTTCGAGATGATCGCGCAAGTGGGACAGGTAGGCCGAGTGAATCAGCATCGTCGTTGGACCCTCCTGGCGGGTAGCCTGATGGGCATCGCCGCCGTGGCCGCAGGCGCGGTCGCACAGACCGTCCAGGACAACAGCGTGCCGCAGGCGCCGCTGGATATTCCCGCCAACCTCCAGATCTTCGGCAAATTCGATCCCAATGTCCGCAAGCCGACCGCGATCGTCAACAACACGGTCATCACCGGAACCGATGTCGATCAGCGCGTCGGACTGGTGCTGGCCGCGAACAACAGCGGACAGGTTAGCGCCGAGGATCGCGAGCGGCTGAAGTTGCAGGTGCTCCGCCAGTTGATCGACGAGACGCTCCAGATCCAGGAAGCGCGAACGAACGACATCACGATCACCAAGCCGGAGATTGACCAGAGCTACGACCGGGTCGCCCGCAACTTCAATCGCAACCCGCAGCAGATGGCGGCATTCCTGCGCGAGGCGGGATCATCGGAAAAGTCGCTGAAGCGCCAGATCGAGGGCGAACTCGCGTGGCAGCGGTTCCTGCGTCGCAAGGTCGAGCCGTTCGTCAACATCGGCGATCAGGAAGTAAAGGCGATCCTCGACCGGCTGGAGGCCAGCAAGGGTACCGAGGAATATAACCTCCGCGAGATCTACCTGTCGGCGAACGATGCCACGGCGCAGCAGGTCGTGACCAACGCGCGTGGGATCATCACCGAAATCCAGAAAGGCCAGCAGCCGTTCGAGTATTTCGCGCGGCAATTCTCCGAAGCGTCGACGCGTGCGGTCGGGGGCGACCTCGGCTGGGTCCGCACCGCGGTGCTGCCGGCCGAACTGGCAGCGGCGGCGCAGCAGATGCAGGTCGGGCAGGTCGCCGGACCGATCGAGGTACCCGGCGGCGTATCGATCCTGTACCTGACCGACAAGCGGCAGGTGCTGACCGCCGATCCGCGCGATGCGAAGCTGAGCCTGAAGCAGCTGACGTTACGCTTCCCGGACGGCACCACGCAGGCGCAGGCGACTCAGCGCGCAGAGGCGTTTACCAAGGCGCTGGCGAACATCCAGGGTTGCGGTACGGTCGCAAAGGTGGCCGGCAGCGTCGGCGCCGAAGTCGTCGACAACGACACGGTGCGCGTCCGCGACCTGCCGCCGCAGCTGGGCGATATCATGCTGAAGTTGCAGATCGGTCAGTCGACGCCGCCATTCGGCTCGCCCGAACAGGGCGTGCGCGCGCTGGTGCTGTGTGGTCGCGACGATCCCAAGAGCGGGCAGTTGCCGACGAGCGATCAGGTCGAGAACCAGCTTCAGTCGCAGCGCGTCAACCTGCGCGCGCAGCAGAAGCTGCGCGATCTGCGACGCGACGCCGTCGTCGAGTATCGCTGAGGCCGCGGGCGTGACTCCGCTCGCGGTGTCGATCGGCGATCCGGCCGGCGTCGGGCCGGAGATCGTCGCCAAGGCGTGGGATGCGCGGGCGTCGCGCGGTTTGCCGCCGTTCTTCGTCGTCGGTGATGCGCGGTCGATCGCCCGCGTCTGGGCCGGACCGATTGCGGAGATCGACGATCCGCAGGCGGCGCTGGACGCGTTCGATCGAGCCCTGCCGGTGCTGACCGTCCACGATGCGGGCGAGATCACGCCGGGCGTACCCGATGTGGAGGGTGCGCGCTGTGCGTTGCAATCGCTGGAGCTGGCGGTCGGGCTGGTGCGGTCGGGGGCGGCACGAGCGCTGGTGACCGGGCCTGTCGCGAAGATCCACCTGTATGCGATCGGCTTCGAATATCCGGGCCAGACCGAATTCGTGGCGGAGCGGTGCGGCATCGCTGGCGAGAACGCGGTGATGATGCTGGCCGGACCGGACCTGCGCGTCGTGCCGATGACCACGCATGTGCCGCTCTCTGCGGTGCCGGACCTGATCACGGTAGACCTCGTGCTGGCGAAGGCTCGGGCGACGGCGCGGGGGCTGACGCGCAATTTCGGGATCGAGCGGCCACGGCTGGCGGTCGCCGGGCTGAACCCGCATGCGGGGGAGAGCGGTGCGCTGGGACGCGAGGAGATCGAGGTGCTGGAGCCGGCGATCGCGCAGCTGGTGGCGGAGGGGCTGGACGTGACCGGGCCCTATGCGGCGGACACACTGTTCCACCCGAGAGCGCGGGCGCGGTACGATGCGGCGCTGTGCTGTTACCACGATCAGGCGCTGGTGCCGATCAAGACGCTGTTCTTCGACGACGGGGTGAACATGACGCTGGGCCTGCCGATCGTACGGACGTCGCCCGACCACGGCACCGCCTTCGCCATCGCCGGACAAAACCGCGCGGAGCCGGGTGCGATGATCGCAGCGATCGCGATGGCAGCGGAGGCCGCGGACCGCCGCGCCGCGTCGGGGATATGACCCCCCTCACCCCGTTGCCGCCGCTGCGCGACGTGATCGCGCGCCACGGCCTGTCGGCGTCGAAGGCGTTGGGCCAGAATTTCCTGTTCGACGGGCAGTTGCTCGACCGCATCGCGGCGGTGCCGGGCGACCTGACGGACGCCGAGGTGCTGGAGGTCGGGCCAGGTCCGGGCGGGCTGACGCGGGCGCTGCTGAAGGCAGGCGCTCGGGTGACGGCGATCGAGCGGGACGCGCGTTGCATGCCGGCGCTGGCCGAACTGGGTGAAGCGTTTCCGGGGCGGCTGCGCGTGATCGAGGGCGATGCGCTGACGATCGACATGCCGACGCTGTTCGAGGGCAAGCCGCATATCGTCAGCAATCTCCCCTATAATGTCGGCACCGCGCTGCTGATCGGGTGGCTTTCCGCAGAGTGGCAGCCGTGGTGGCAGAGTTGCACGCTGATGTTCCAGAAGGAAGTCGCGGACCGGATCGTGGCCGGCCTCGACAGCCCGGCTTACGGCCGGCTGGCGGTGCTGGCGCAGTGGCGGAGCGTGCCGCGGATCGCGATGCCGGTGCACCGGTCGGCCTTTACCCCGCCGCCGAAGGTCATGTCCGCGGTGGTCCACATCGTGCCGGTCGAGCCGCCCGCTGGCGTGCGGCTGGCGACGTTGGAGCGGGTGACGGCGGCGGCGTTCGGGCAGCGGCGCAAAATGTTGCGGCAGAGCCTGAAGGGGGTGCCGGGCGCGCTGGACGCTCTGAATACAGTAGGGATCGAGGCGACACGCCGCGCCGAGACGGTGTCGGTGTCGGAGTTCGTGGAGGTCGCGCGGGTTCTGGGGTGATCGCCGCGCTGCTGTGACTATTCCTTGGACACGCCGGGTTTCGGATCGACCTGTGCTGTGGTGATCGGCGGGCCCTTCTGGATGGCGGCGGCCAGCGTCGTCGCTTCGGGGCACTGGCCCTTGCAGAGCGTCTTGAGCTTCATGAGGTTGGCGCGCGCTTGAGTCAGGGCGCCCTTGTGGACCAGCGCGGTCCCCTGCCCGGCCAGCGCGGCGCGGTCGTTCGGCTCCAGCAGCAACGCCTCGCGGTAGAGGCGGATCGCCTTGCCCGGCAGGTCGCGGGCGTCGGCGACCTCGGCCAGCGCGACGAACGCGCCGCGGTTGCGCGGATCGACTGCGACGGCGGTTTCGAGCAGGTCGGTCGCGCCGTCGAGATTGCCGGCGGCCTTGGCCGCGCGCCCCTCGGTCAGCAACTGCATCGACCGCGCGTCGATCTGGTCGTCGGGCCGCTGCCCGCTGAGCGAAGTGGACAGGCTCACGGTTGCCAGCAGACCGGCAAAGGCGAGGCACGAAACACGCATGATCGTCTCCGAAGGCGACATTGTGACGACGGCTACCACGCAGCCCGGAGGCGCGCGACAAAAAACCCGTCCGTGCCATCCGTGCCGGGATCGAGCCGCAGCCCCTCCCCGCGCGGACGCCCGGCCGGCAGGCCGAGCAGGTCCACGGTCCAGCCGGAATGGCGGGCGAGGAAGGCGTCCACCTGCCCCGCGCCCTCGTCGTCGAGGAGCGAGCAGACGATGTAGACGAGGTGGCCACCGGGCTTCACCAAGGCCGCGCCGAGATCGAGGACGTGCGCCTGCAATGCCTGCAGCTTGGTCAGGCGATCGGGCGTCAGCCGCCAGCGCGCCTCCGGATTGCGGCGCCATGTGCCGGTGCCCGAGCAGGGCGCATCGACCAGCACGCCGTCCGCCTGCCCGACGAGGTCGGCCAGCATATCGGCTTCCTGGCCGGGGTTGAGCAGGCGGGTGCGGACGATCGATACGCCGGCGCGCTCGGCGCGCGGGGCCAGGCGCGACAGGCGGGTCCGTTCGGTGTCGCAGGCGATCAGTACGCCCTCGTTGTTCATGCGCGCCGCCAGCGCCAGCGTCTTGCCGCCGGCGCCCGCGCACAGGTCGACGATGTTCATGCCCGGTTGTGCCGGCAGCGCGAGGCCGACGATCTGGCTGCCCTCGTCCTGCACCTCGATCGCGCCGTCGGCGAAGGCGGGCAGTTGTTCGATATTGGTGCCGGACGGCAATCGCCAGCCGCCGCTGACGCGGAGTTCGACGGCGTCGGGAAGGTCGGGCGCCGGCTTGAGGCTGTTGGCGCGGATATCGAGCGGCGCGCGGTCGACCAGCGATTGCAGCGGCACGTCGGATTTGGCGAGCGACGCCTCCAGCCAAGCCGGCGCGATGCCGCTTGTGGCGCGCGGTTCGCCAGCATCGATCGGCGCGGGGCCGTAGGGCGAGCCGTCGAACGTGGCGGCGAGGTCCGTGTCCTCGTCGGTCAGCGCCAGCATGGCGGCGCGGCCGCTCACCGGAAGGTCGCCGGCGCGGCGGATCGCGGCGTAGACGAGTTCGCGGACGGCCCGGCGGTCCTTCGATCCGGCATACCGACGCTGGGCGAAGAACCGCGTCGCGAGCGTGTCGGCCGCCGCACCGCCCTTGCGGGCGGCGGTGATGATCTGATCGAGCAGGTCGATCGCGGCCTGGGTTCTGGCAGCGGGAGTCATCGGAAGGTTAGCCTAAGGTTAGTCCAACGCGACGTTTCGCGAAGGGATGTGCGGAGCGGTTGGTCCGCGAAAACGCGGTGGACCGTTGGAAGAGTTGGCGTCTCTGACCGCCTGCCATTCCCAGTATATTCCCGGCATGACGATACGCTGCCCTCGCACGCACGCTCATGCCGCAACCCGTGACAGATCGGCACCGTGTAGGACAGCGCCGATCGTCCCGCTGAGCATCAGCGCGTCGGATAATTCGGGGCCTCGCGCGTGATCGTCACGTCGTGGACGTGGCTTTCCTTCAGGCCCGCGCCGGTGATCTGGACGAACTGCGCGCGGCTCTGGAGGTCCGGGATGGTGCGCGATCCGGTGTATCCCATCGCCGCCTTCACACCGCCGACGAGCTGGTGGATGACGTCGCGCGCGGGGCCCTTGAAGGCGACCTGACCCTCGATCCCCTCGGGCACCAGCTTCATCTGGTCCTTGATATCGCCCTGGAAATAGCGATCCGCCGAGCCGCGGCCCATCGCGCCGACCGAGCCCATGCCGCGGTACGACTTGTAGGCGCGACCCTGATACAGGAACGTCTCGCCCGGTGCTTCCTCGGTGCCCGCGAGCAGCGATCCGACCATGCAGGTGGACGCGCCGGCGGCCAGCGCCTTGGCGAGATCGCCCGACGTGCGCAGGCCACCGTCGGCGATCACCGGCACGCCGGCCTTCGCACCTTCCTCGGCGCAATCCATCACGGCGGTCAACTGCGGCACACCGACGCCGGCGACGACGCGCGTGGTGCAGATCGATCCGGGGCCGATGCCGACCTTGATCCCGTCCGCGCCCGCGTCGATCAGCGCCTTCGTGGCCTCGCCCGTCGCGACGTTGCCGGCGACGACCTGAACCGAGTTGGACAGCTTCTTCACGCGGGCGACGGCGGCGGCGACTTCGCGATTATGACCATGCGCGGTGTCAATGATGATGAGGTCGCATTCGGCATCGACCAAAGCCTCGGTGCGCGCGAAGCCCTTGTCGCCGACCGTGGTGGCGGCGGCGACGCGCAGGCGGCCGGCGGCGTCCTTGGTGGCGGTGGGATAGGTCACCGCCTTTTCGATATCCTTGACGGTGATGAGGCCGACGCAGGCGTAGTTGTCGTCGACGACCAGCAGCTTTTCGATGCGGCGCTGGTGGAGCAGGCGGCGCGCCTCCTCCTGCCCGACACCGGTCGACACGGTCGCGAGATTGTCGCGCGTCATCAGTTCGGCGACGGGTTGCTTCGGGTTTTCGGCGAAGCGCACGTCGCGGTTGGTGAGGATGCCGACGAGGCGACCGTTCGCCTCCACGACGGGAATACCGCTGATCCGGTGGCGGGCCATCAGCGCCTGTGCTTCGGCGAGCGTCGCGGTCGGCGCGATCGTGTAGGGGTTGACGACCATGCCGCTTTCAAAGCGCTTCACCTGACGCACCGCGGCGACCTGTTCCTCGACGGTCAGGTTGCGGTGCAGCACGCCGATGCCGCCGAGCTGGGCCATGACGATCGCCATGTCCGCCTCCGTCACCGTATCCATCGCGGCGGACAATACCGGGATATTCAACGCGATACCGCGCGTCACGCGGGTGCGAGTATCCGCCTCGCTCGGCAGCACGTCCGACTCCGCGGGGACCAGAAGGACATCGTCGAAGGTGAGGCCGAGGCGGATGGTCATGGGCGTCCTGCTAAATGGGTTGCGGGCCATGTAGCCCCGCGACGCCTGTATCGCTAGGGTGTCGGCATCAACGAGGGGATCGACCGATGGGCCTGACCGTCGCCGCACTGGGGCTGATGCTGGTGCTTCTGTATCTGTTCACGAGCATCAAGATCGTGCGGCAGGGCTATCAGTACACGATCGAGCATTTCGGGCGGTACACGACCACCGCCGCGCCCGGTTTCAACTTCTACCCGGCGTTCTTCTACCGTGTCGGCCGCAAGGTGAACATGATGGAGCAGGTGATCGATATCCCCGGACAGGAGATCATCACCAAGGACAACGCCATCGTATCCACGGATGGCGTGGTGTTCTTCCAGGTGCTGGATGCCGCGAAGGCGGCGTACGAGGTGTCGGACCTGTATGTGGCGCTGTTGCAACTGACGACGACGAACCTGCGCACGGTGATGGGGTCGATGGACCTCGACGAGACGCTGTCGAAGCGGGACGAGATCAATGCGCGGCTGTTGTCGGTGGTCGATCACGCGACGGTGCCGTGGGGCGTGAAGATCACGCGCGTCGAGATCAAGGATATCCGTCCGCCCGCCGATATCGTCACCGCGATGGGCCGGCAGATGAAGGCGGAGCGCGAGAAGCGTGCCAACATCCTCGAAGCCGAGGGCACGCGCGCGTCGGAGATTTTGCGCGCCGAGGGCCAGAAGCAGGCGCGCATTCTGGAAGCCGAGGGCCGTCGTGAGTCGGCGTTTCGCGACTCCGAAGCGCGCGAGCGGGCGGCGGAGGCGGAAGCCAAGGCGACGCAGGTCGTGTCCGACGCGATCGAGTCGGGCGGTACGCAGGCGATCAACTATTTCATCGCGCAGAAATATGTCGAGGCGATCGGCAAGTTCGCCACCAGCCCGAACGCCAAGACCATCCTGTTCCCGGTCGAGGCGACGCAATTGATGGGCACGCTGGGCGGGATCGGCGAATTGGCGAAGGATGCACTGGGCGAGCGCAACACCAAGGCGGAGGCATCCGCGCCCAAGCGGGGGCCGTTTGAACTGCCCAAGCCGTGAGTCTTGACGCCATCGGCGGACCCGCTGGGGCGTGGCTCGCGGCGGCGCTGGTACTGGGGATCGCCGAACTGCTGATCCCGGGCGTGTTCCTGGTGTTCGTCGCGATCGCGGCGGCGATCACCGGCATCGCCACCTGGGCGCTGCCGGAATTGCCCGGCGCGGCGCAGGTCGGCAGTTTTGCGGTGTGGAGCGTGGTGACGGTGCTGATCGGGCGGCGCTGGTACACCGACTATCCGGTCGGTGGAGGCGACGTGCGGTTGAACGACCGTGCGGCGCGAATGATCGGCGAGACGGTGACGGTGGAGGTGGCGATCGTCGACGGCCACGGGCGGGTTCGCGTGGGCGACGGATCGTGGCCGGCGCGAGGGCCGGATGCGGCGGCCGGCACGCGGGTGCGGGTGGTGCGGGTCGAGCATGGGGTCGCGCTGGTGGAAATGCTTCCGCCGCAGTGACCCTCACCCGTCCGGCGCTCCGTGCCTTCCTTCCTCTCCCAACGGGAGAGGAAGGAAGGGTTGGTTCAGGCGGCGATCTTCGGAGCGGACTGGCGCACGCCTTCGTCGACATGATCCGCGAACTGCGCGAAGTTCTCGACGAACAGGTCGACCAGCTTGGCGGCGGTGGCGTCATATGCCGCCTTGTCGGCCCACGTCTCGCGAGGGTCGAGCATCGCCGTATCGACACCCGGCACCGCGACGGGCACCTTGAAGCCGAAGTTCGGATCGGTGCGGAACTCGGCATCGTTCAGGCTGCCGTCGAGCGCGGCGTTGAGCAGCGCGCGGGTGGCCTTGATCGGCATCCGATTGCCGACGCCGTACTTCCCGCCGGTCCAGCCGGTGTTGACCAGCCAGCAATCGACATTGCCGCGGGCGATCCGCTCTTTGAGCAGATTGCCGTAGATCGAGGGATGCCGCGGCATGAACGGCGCGCCGAAGCAGGTCGAGAAGGTCGCGTCCGGCTCGGTCACGCCGATCTCCGTCCCCGCCACGCGTGCGGTGTACCCCGACAGGAAGTGATACATAGCCTGGTCGGGGGTCAGCTTGGCGATCGGCGGCAGCACGCCGTACGCATCGGCCGTCAGCATGACGATGTTGGACGGCACGCCGCCCATATTCTCCTCCGACGCGTTCGGGATGAAGTCGATCGGGTAGGCGCCGCGGCTATTCTCCGCGAGGCTGTTGTCGTGCAAGTCGAGCTGACGCGTGACCGGGTCCATGACGACGTTTTCGAGCACGGTGCCGAACCGCTTGGTCGTCGCGAAAATCTCCGGCTCCGCATCGGCGGACAGGCGGATCATCTTGGCGTAGCAGCCGCCTTCGAAGTTGAAGACCGCGTCGTCGGACCAGCCATGCTCGTCGTCGCCGATCAGCGTGCGGCTGGCATCGGCGCTGAGCGTCGTCTTGCCAGTGCCGGACAGACCGAAAAACACCGCGGTACGACCGTCGGCGCCCATGTTGGCGGAACAGTGCATCGGCATCACGCCCTTCGGCGGCAGCAGATAGTTGAGCAGGCCGAACACCGACTTCTTCATCTCGCCCGCGTAGCGCGTGCCGCCGATCAGGATCAGCTTCTCGGTCAGGTTGACCGCGATCACCGTATCCGACCGCGTACCGTGGCGCGACGGATCGGCGCGGAAGCTGGGCAGGTCGATGATCGTGTAATCGGGCCGGAAGCCGCGCAGTTCATGCTCCTCCGGGCGGACCAGCATCGTGCGGATGAACAGATTGTGCCACGCGAGTTCGTTGACGACGCGGACGCGGACGCGGTTGCCCGGCTGCGACCCGCCGTACAGGTCCTGCACGTACAGGTCCTCGCGACGCTTCAGTGCGGTGAAGAAATCGGCCTTCAGCGCGGCGAAATGCTCGGGCGTCATCGCCTTGTTCGACTTGCCCCACCAGACGGTATCCTCCGTCTCGGCGTCGCGGACGATGAACTTGTCCTGCGCGGAGCGACCGGTGTGCGCGCCGGTTTCGACCACCAGCGGGCCGTCGGCAGAGAGCTTGCCTTCCTTGCGGGCGACGGAGGCCTCGACCAGCCGCGCGGTCACGAGGTTCCAGTGGAGGTCGGCGCGCGTTTCGATACCCTGCGCCTCGAGGCCCGATTCCGGGATGCGTTCGTTCAAGATCCTGTCCTTTTCCCTACCCACGTCGCGGTCTTCGCCGCATACGTATGCCTAGGTCCCATCGCATAGGCAGCGACGGGGAGACCGTCAAACGCGTGTTGTCTAGCTTATGTTGAGGCGTGTCCCGGTTTGGACTAGGCGGAGTGTCCCTGACACATCCGGGCGGGATCATGACGGCCACCATCGCGCTCGTCGACGACGATCGCAACATCCTGACCTCGGTGTCGATCGCCCTTCAGGCGGAGGGTTTCCTGACGCGGGTCTATGCCGATAGCGAGGCGGCGCTGAAGGCGCTGCTGGAGAACCCGGCCGATCTGGCGATCTTCGACATCAAGATGCCGCGAATGGACGGGCTGGAGCTGCTGCGCCGCCTGCGCGAGAAGAGCGCGATGCCGGTCATCTTCCTGACCAGCAAGGACGATGAACTGGACGAGGCGCTGGGGCTGGCGATGGGCGCGGACGATTACATCGCCAAGCCGTTCAGCCAGCGGCTGCTGATCGCCCGCGTCCGCGCCATCCTGCGCCGGACGGAGGCGATCCTGCCGACCGGCGAGGCCGAGGCGGCGGCCAAGCCGCTGGAGCGCGGCCGGCTGGCGATGGACCCGGCGCGGCACCGCACGACGTGGGACGGACAGGCGGTGACGCTGACCGTGACCGAGTTCCTGATCCTTGAAACGCTGGCGCAGCGGCCGGGCATCGTGAAGACGCGCAACCAGTTGATGGATGCCGCCTATCAGGACGACATCTACGTCGACGATCGCACGATCGACAGCCACATCAAGCGCGTCCGCCGCAAGTTCCGCCAGATCGATCCGGAGTTCGACGCGATCGAAACGCTCTACGGTGCCGGTTATCGCTTCTCCGAGGAATAGCGTGCGGCCGTCCGAGATGGATGGTGACGGCCCGGACGATACGCACGAATTGTCGCTGCGCTGGTCGGGGCGGATTTCGCTGACGCAGCGGATCCTGGCCGTGAACATCATCGCGCTGCTGATGCTGGCGGGCGGGTTCTTCTATCTCGATTCGTATCGCAGCCGGGTGGTCGACAGCCGGGTCGAGCAAGCCACGCGCGAGGCGCGGCTGATTGCGGAGGCGATCCGCGCGGGTCGGCCGGACGATCGCGACGCGTTGATCCTGCGGCTGGCGACGGAAACCGGGGCGCGACTGAGGCTGGTGGGCGCCGACGGCACGTTCGCGGACAGCAGGCGGCTGGGCCTGCGCAACTTCGTGCTCCAGGACCCCGACCGCGACTGGTACGACCAGCGGATCGCGCGGTTCCTGGACGGAGTGATCGACACCGTCGTCGCCGCGCCCCGCCCTCCCCTGTACCGCGACCGCACCGCCCCGACCGGCTGGGACGAGGTGAAGCTGGCGCTGGCCGGCACCGGCGTCGCCGCGACGGTCTGGCGCGCGCCGGACCGGACGCCGGTCATCACCGCCGCGGCTCCGCTGACGCGCGGCACCGCCGTGCTGACCACGGTCAATGCGCGCGACATCACGCAGACGGTGCGGATCGAGCGGTTCCGCCTCAGCGTCGTGCTGCTGGTCGTGACCCTCGTGTCGGTGCTGCTGTCGCTGTTCCTGGCGCGGACGATCGTGCGGCCGCTGCGGCGGCTGGCGCGGGCCGCCGTACGGGTCCGGCGGGGACGTGCGCGCGAGGTGGTGGTGCCCCGCCTGCCGTCGCGGCGCGACGAGCTGGGGATGCTCGCACGGGCACTGTCGGATATGAGCAGCGCGCTGCGGGTCAGGATCGACGCGACCGAGGCGTTCGCGGCGGACGTCACCCACGAATTGAAGAACCCCCTCGCCAGCCTGCGCTCCGCCGTCGATGGGCTGGCGAGCGTCAAAGACCCGGGCTTTCAGGCGCAGTTGCTGGCAATCGTGCAGGACGATGTGCGCCGGCTCGATCGGCTGATCACCGATATCTCGGAAGCGTCGCGGCTCGACGCGCAGCTCAGCCGCGCCAAGTTCGAGCCGGTCGACATCGGCCGGATGATCGCCGGCCTGCTCGACCAGCGCGAGGCGCGCGGGGCGGAGCGCGGCGTACGGTTCCGGCTGGACGATCATGACGAGCCGCTGGTGGCGCTGGGGGAAGGCATGCGGCTGGAGCGGGTATTCGAGAACCTGCTCGACAATGCCGTGTCCTTCTCTCCCGATGACGGGCTGGTGACGATCGCCGCGGAGGCCGATGGCGACGAGCTGGTGGTCGCGGTCGAGGATGACGGGCCGGGCGTACCGGAGGAGGAGCGCGAGGCGATCTTCCGCCGGTTCCAGTCGATCCGGCCGGCCGGCGAGGCGTTCGGGCAGCATTCCGGCCTGGGCCTCGCCATCGCGCGGGCGATCGTTGATGGGCATGGCGGCACGATCGCGGTAGAGGCGCGCGGGAACGGCGTCGCCGGCGCGCGGTTCGTCGTTCGCCTGCCGCTCGCCGACGCGACTTGAGGATGCTGCCATGACTTCGCTGTCGTCCGAGACGCTGCACGCGACGAGCATTGCGATCGAGGGCCATGCCGTGTTGATCGAGGGCAGGTCGGGCAGCGGCAAATCCGATCTCGCGCTGAGACTGATCGATCGTGGTGCGGTGCTGGTCAGTGACGATTATACCCTCCTCGTCCGGCGTGACGGGCGCTTGCTGGCGCGACCGCCCGCGACGATCGCCGGACGGATCGAGGTGCGCGGACTCGGCATTCTGCCGATGCCGCATGTCGAGGATGTGCCGGTGGTGCTGATCGTGCGGATCGACGACGACGTGCTGCGGATGCCCGAGCGGCGGGCGCGACGGCTCGCCGGCGTCGAGGTGCCGCAGGTGGCGCTCGCGCCGTTCGAGGCCAGCGCGCCGATCAAGCTGGAGATGGCGTTGCGACGCGAATTGGGCGGGACACAACCAGCATGAGTCAGGCAGCATGAGCCAGGAAGTCCTGCTCGTCACCGGCCTGTCCGGAGCCGGCAAGTCGACGGTGTTGAAGACGCTGGAGGATCTGGGCTGGGAGGTTGTCGACAATCTGCCGCTCGTGCTGCTCGACCGGCTGCTCGACGCGCCGCTGCCCGCGGGTGTGGACGGGCGGCGGCAGCGGCTGGCGCTGGGGATCGGTGCGCGGACACGCGACTTCGATCCGGCGCGGATCGTCGACCGGATCGGGCGGATGCGTGAGGATCACGGGCTGGAGGTCGGGATGCTGTTCCTCGACTGCGCCGGCGCGGAACTGGAGCGGCGCTATTCGGAAACGCGGCGGCGGCATCCGCTGGCGCTCGATCGCCCGGCGGCGGACGGGATCGCGTATGAACGCGAGTTGCTCGCGCCCTTGCGGGATTTCGCCAACCGCCTGATCGACACGACCAGCCTGAACGCGCACGCATTGGGCTTGCAGGTGCGGCGGTCGTTCGGCGACGAGCAGGGCGGCGAGCCGGTGCTGTCGGTGGTGTCGTTCGGTTTTTCGCGCGGCCTGCCCCGCGATGCCGATCTGGTGTTCGACATGCGATTCCTGCGCAACCCGCACTGGGTGCCGGACCTGCGGCCGGGCACCGGGCTGGACGCGGCGGTGGCCGATTATGTTGCCGCGGACCGGGCGTACGAGGAGGCAGTATCGCGGATCGAAGGGCTGCTGGCGCTGCTGATCCCCCGCTACCGCGCGGAGGGGAAGGCGTACGTAACAGTGGCGATCGGGTGTACCGGAGGGAGACACCGGTCGGTCCATGTCGCCGAACGGATCGGCGGCTTCTTGCGCGGACGCGGATTTTCCCCCACGGTCCGGCATCGTGATTTGGAGGCGGCACCGCAGGACTCGCTGGAGGGTCCACGGTTGCGTCGGCAAGGATAGAATAGCCAGTTTATGATCGGGTTGGTTCTTGTGACCCACGGGCGACTCGCGGACGAGTTCGTGACCGCGATGGTGCACGTCGTCGGCCCGCAGGAGCGTGTGGCGACGATCGCGATCGGTCCGGACGACGATATGGAGGAACGCCGCGCCGACATCGCGACGGCGATCGCGGCGGTCGATGCCGGTCGCGGCGTGATCGTGCTGACCGACCTGTTCGGCGGCACCCCGTCCAATCTCGCGATCAGCCTGATGGAACGTGGCCGGGTCGAGGTGATCGCGGGCATGAACCTGCCGATGCTGATCCGGCTGGGCTCCGCGCGCAAATCCATGAAGGTGGTCGATGCGGTCGCCGCCGCGCGCGAGGCGGGTCGTAAATATATTTCGGTGGCGTCCGAGGTTCTGGGAGAGGCCGCGGCATGAGCGTGCAGCGCACGGTACAGATCACCAACCGCCGCGGGCTCCACGCGCGCGCCTCCGCCAAGTTCGTGACGCTCGCCGCCGCGCTGCCGTGCGAGGTCCATGTCTGCAAGGACGACGGGTCGGTGACGGGCACGTCGATCATGGGGCTGATGATGCTGGGCGCCGCGATGGGCGACAGCATCACGATTCGCGCGACCGGCGACGGCGCCGAGGAAGCGGTCGGCAAGCTTGCCGAACTGGTCGAGGCCAAGTTCGGCGAGGACTGACCTCTCCGATCGTCACCGTCATGCCGCGCCAGATCACCGCCTATACCAACCCGCTCGTGAAGAGCGTCCGCGACCTGCGCGACAAGCGTCACCGGCGGGAGCAGCGGCGATTTCTGGCCGAGGGACTGCGCATCCTGACCGAGGCGCGCGAGGCCGGGCGGCTGCCGGTGATGCTGTTCTTCGCCGCGGCGAGCGCGGGGCATCCGCTGGTCCGCACGCTGGTCGACGAGGTCGAACGCGCCGGCGGCGACGCGATCGAGACGACGCCGGATATCCTGTCGAAATTGTCGGGCAAGGATAACCCGCAGGCGGTAGTCGGGGTGTTCGAGGAGTTCGAGATCGGCCTGGCCGATCTCGACCGGACGCAGGCAGGCATCTGGCTGGTCGCGGAGCGTCTGCGCGATCCAGGCAATCTCGGCACGATCCTGCGCACCGGCGACGCGGTCGGTGCGGGGGGGCTGATCCTGGTCGGCGAGTGCGTCGACCCGTTTTCCGTCGAGGCGGTCCGCGCGAGCATGGGGGCGCTGTTCACGGTGCCGGTCGTGCGGTGCGAGTGGGGGGATTTCCTCGTGTGGCTGCGAAAGGGGCCGGGGCAGTTGGTGGGCCTGAGCCTCGACACTGAAGATGACTACCGTGCCGCTGAATACGCCGCGCCGACCTTTCTGCTGACGGGCAACGAGGCGCAGGGGATGCCCGATGGCTATGCCGCGGCGTGCGATTTGCTGGTCAAGATCCCGATGCTGGGCAAGGCGGACAGCCTGAACGCCGCCGTCGCGACCGCGGTGATGGCGTACGAGGTGCTGGCGCAGCAGCGGGGGTAATTACTCGTCCAGCATCGCCGCGGTGATGCCGTGCGGGTCGAGGATGAATTCGCGGGTCAGGCGATAATGGTCGGTTTCCTTCAGCTCCACCGCGTCAAGGCCGCCGCGCGACATCTGGAGCAGCGCCGCGCCCGGCAGCGCCATCAGGATGGGCGAGTGGGTCGCCATGATGACCTGCGTCCGGCTCTCGTTCTGCATGCGTCGCAGCAGTTTCAGGAAGTCGAACTGGCGTTTGGGCGACAGCGCGGACTCGGGTTCGTCGAAGATGAATAGACCGGGGCGGGTACAGCGTTCCTCGAAGAAGCGCAGGAAGCCTTCGCCGTGGGAGTGGGACAGGAAATCCGCTGACGGACTGCCGGCCGCGTCCAGATATCGGGCGACGGTGAAGAAACTCTCCGCGCGGAAGAACCAGCCCTGCCCGATCCGGGGCAGCCATGCGGCCTTTAACGCACGGGCCAGGTCGCCGCCGCCGCGTTCGATCGCAGTGCTGTGATCGACCGCGCGGTAGCCGGGGCCGCCGCCGCCCTCGTCGAAGCCGGCAAGGACGGCGATCCCTTCGAGCAGCGTCGATTTGCCGACGCCGTTCTCGCCGACGAGGATCGTGACGGGTGCGTCGAATTGCAGCTCGAACGGCCCGCGCGCGAACAGCGGCAGGCAGAACGGGTAGGCGGCGTGATCGACCAAGGCGTCCGGGTCGATCCACACGCGCTTGAGATAGGGTGGCGGGAGCGTGGTGTGACGGCCCCGCGCCATCCCTATTCCACCGCGCTGATGAGTTTGGCGAGCGGGCGCGGGCTGCTCTCGACCAGCGGCAACGGTTCGATCGTCTTGCCGGCCGTATCGATATTCAGCGCCTCGAACCGCTTCGCGGAGGTCAGGACCTGGCTTTCGAGGCTGCCGACAAATGCGTTGTAGGCGGTGTTTGCGGTTTCGAGGTTGCGGCCGAGCTTGGTGATGTGCTCGCCCATCTTGGATAGGCGGATGTAAAGCTCCTTCCCAAGCGCTCCGATCTCCTCCGCCTGCTTGGCCAGCTTTTCCTGTCGCCAGACGGCCGAGACGGTGCGGGCGATGGCGATGAGGTTGGTCGGGGTGGCGAGCAGCACGCGCTTGTCGAAGGCGAAGTCCCAGAGGGTCGGGTCATGCTCCAGCGCGGCGGACAGGAAATGTTCGCCGGGGACGAACATAACGACATAATCGGGGGCGTCGTCGAGCTGGTTCCAGTAGCTCTTGTTGCCGAGCCCGTTGACGTGCGCGCGCATCGAGGCGGCGTGGCGCGAGAGCCCGAGTTGCCGTTCGGTATCGTCGACCGCGCCGAACGCGTCCTGATAGTCGTTGAGCGACACCTTGGCGTCGATCACCAGTGACTTGCCACCGGGCACGCGGACGATCGCGTCGGGGCGGAGGCGACCACCCTCCCCGTCCGACACGCTGACCTCGGTCTGGAAGTCGGTGTGTTCTGAAAGGCCGCAATTTTCCAGTACGTTGCGCAATTGCTGCTCGCCCCAGCGACCGCGTGCCTTGGGGGCGTTGCGCAGCGCGTTGACCAGCTTCGACGCCTCGTTGCGGACGGTCTCCTGCCCGACGCGCATCGATTCCATCAGTCCGGTGAGATTGCCAAATGCGTCGCGACGCTCCGCCTCCGCCTTGCCGACGCCTTCCTCGTAGCGTTGCAGGCGGTCGTGGACCGGTTGCAGCAGCGCGGCGAGGCGCTGGCCCGACGTATGCTCGGATTCGGTGAAGCGGGCCTGGGCACGTTCGAGGAACTGCGCCTGAGCGCCCTCCAGCGCGCGCGCGGCGGCGGCACCGAATTGCGCGGTCATCACCTCGCGCGCTTCTACGAGGTGGCGGATCGTCTGCTCGGCGGCGGCCTGACGCTCCTCGCTCTGCGCGCGCAAGGAGGCAAGGTCCTGCATTGCGCCGCGGGCCTGCTCCAGCTGATCGACGACCGCTTCGTGCGCGGCAATGCGTTCGGCCGCCTGTGCGCGGTGCCAGGCGAGTTCCTGCAGCGCGTCGTTGCGTTCGCGCTCGACCGCGTCACGCGCCTGCCGGACGATGTCGAGATCGGCAGCGCGGGTGTTGGCGACGGCGAGGTCGCTGGCGAGCTTGGCGACACTGCGGCTGGCGACGATCCAGCCGACCGCGAGGCCGACCAGCACCGCGAGGATGCCGACGATCAGAAGGTCCGGGGTCATGCGTCAGGCCCCGAAGTGGATGAAGTGGAGGGTCTGGCGCATCGTTTCGTCTTTCGTTCGCGGCATGCAGGGACGCGACCCATCCGACATCGGACAGGCGCAGGGAACGTAGCAGGAACGCCGCCGGTGCGACAGCGCAAAACCGCGTCAGGCGTTGCGGCGCATCTTCGTCAGCTTTTTCATGAGCATGTCGCGCTTCAGGCGGGAAATGTGGTCGATGAAGAGGATGCCGTCGAGATGGTCGATCTCATGCTGCATGCAGGTCGAGAGCAGTCCGTCCAGTTCCTCTTCGTGCGTCTGGCCGTCGAGATCGAGCCAGCGGACCCGGCAGCGCGCGGGGCGCTCGACCTCGGCATATTGCTCCGGGATCGACAGGCAGCCCTCGTTGTAGCGGGCGACATCCTCGCTGACCGACAGGAGTTCGGGGTTGATATAGGCATGCGGGTCGCGGACCGGCTTGCCCTCCTCGTCCTCCTCCGACTGAAGATCGATGACGACGACGCGGCGCTCGACGCCGACCTGCGTCGCAGCGAGGCCGATGCCGTGCGCGGCGTACATCGTCTCGGTCATGTCGGCGACGAGGGTGCGGACGGTGTCGTCGACGGTCTCCACCGGTGCGGCGACGGCGCGGAGGCCGGGATCGGGAACTTCGAGAATGGTGAGGACGGTCATGCGCGCCGGATGCCGACGAACCGCCGAACCGTCAAGCATGCCCCGTTCCGGGACCGGACGCGATCATCCTGCTTTACCCGGTACACGATCATTTGTAGGCGGCCGTGCAAAGGGGTTTCATCAATGAACACGCTATTCCAGCTTGCGGCCATGAGCGCAGCGTCGGTCGTGGTCCCGGGTACGGCCACGGCGGCGGTGATCTTCGAACGCGCCACGGGGGCCACCAACATCGTCGTGCGGGTCGATGGTGGCGGTCCCGACGTGTCGTCGATCAATGACGGGATCACCGCCCCCGGAACGCTGTCGATCGTCGACGCGGCCAGCCGGATCGGAACATCCTCGACCGCCCGTGCTGCGTCCAGCATCATCGCGGAGTTCACGTCGTCCGCGTCGGCGACGATCGCCTTCGATCAGGCGACGGGCTATACCGGACCGGGCACCGCCGTCGCGGTAGCGGTCGGCGTGCTGTTCTACGATTTCGTGCTGACGACGCGGTCCGACATCGCGCTGACCGGAACGGTCGCGACCAGCGGCGAAGACGCGGTGCCGCTGGGGCAGAGGATCGGCATTACGGGCAGCGGTGGCGCTGCGCTGTTCGACAGCGGCCGGATCGCTGGCCCGTTCGCCTCGACGGTGACGCTGGGTGCGGGTCGCTACAGCATGTTCGTCGGCGACCTGACGACGAATGTGGTCGGCAACGATCCCGACGACGCTTTGGGCGCATCGACGGGCAAGACGCTCAACAGCCGCTATTCGATCGCCATCACCGACGCCGCAACGGTTCCCGAGCCGGCGAGCTGGGCGCTGATGATCGCCGGGTTCGGGATGGTCGGCGGCGCGATCCGTCGACGCGCGTCGGTCAGGATACGGGGCGCCGCGCTCTGAGCGCCTGCGCCAGCGTGCCTTCGTCGAGATAGTCGAGTTCGCCGCCGACCGGCAGGCCGTGGGCGAGCTGGGTGACGCGCACCGGGAAGCGCTCGATCCGCTCGGCAAGATAGTGGGCGGTCGTCTGCCCCTCCAGCGTGGCGTTCATCGCCAGCACGACCTCGTCGATGCCGCCCTGTTCGATGCGGCGGACGAGCGCGTCGATCGACAGGTCCTCGGGGCGAACACCTTCGAGCGCGGACAGCCGGCCGCCGAGCACGTGGAAGCGGCCGGGGAACAGGCGCGAGCGGTCGAGCGCCCAGAGGTCGGCCACCTCCTCCACCACGCACAACGCGCGCGCGTCGCGGCGCTGGTCGGCGCAGATCGAGCAGGGATCGGTGGTGTCGACGTTGCCGCAGGTGGAGCAGGTCGCCAGCCGCTCCTCGACCGCAGCCAGCGCGGTCAGCAACGGACCGAGCGCCGCCTCCCGCTTCTTGAGCAGATGCAGCACCGCGCGACGGGCGGATCGGGGGCCGAGCCCGGGCAGGCGGGCGAGCGCCTGGGTCAATGCTTCGATCTCGGGAGAGGCCATGTCGGGAACAGATAGGGGGTTGCGTCCGCCTCCGCCAGCGTGTCGAGAGCGTGCCCATGCGGATCGTTTTCATGGGAACGCCGGAGTTTGCGGTGCCGACGCTCGACGCGCTGGTCGCGGCCGGACACGACGTGGTGGCAATATACAGCCAACCGCCGCGACCGGGCGGACGACGCGGACGCGAATTGGTCGCCTCGCCGGTGCAGCGACGCGCCGAGGTGCTCGGCATCGCGGTGCGGACGCCGGTGTCGCTCCGGACCGCGGAGGCGCAGGCGGAGTTCGCGGGCTGGAACGCCGATGTCGCGGTCGTCGCGGCGTACGGGCTGATCCTGCCGCGCGCGGTACTGGATGCGCCGGTGCATGGCTGCCTGAACGTGCACGGATCGCTGTTGCCGCGGTGGCGCGGGGCGGCGCCGGTGCAGCGGGCGATCCTGGCGGGCGATGCCGAGACGGGCGTCGGGATCATGCAGATGGAAGCCGGGCTGGATACCGGTCCCGTACGGCTGGAGGGGCAGACCCCGATCGACGCCAAGACGGCCGGCGAATTGACCGTCGAACTAGCGACGCTCGGCGCGCGGTTGATGGTCGCAGTGCTGGGTGACCTTGCCGGGCACCCGCCCGTGCCGCAGCCGGAGGACGGCGTCACCTATGCGGCGAAGATCGACAAGGCCGAGGCGCGGATCGACTTCTCGCGAAGTGCTGTGGAGGTCGAACGGCTGGTGCGGGCGATGAACCCGGCACCGGGGGCCTGGTTCGAGATCGGGGGAGAGCGGGTCAAGGTGCTGGCGGCGGTGGTGGGTGCAAGCCCCGCGCTTGTCGATCCGGGTCACTCCGCCAGTCTCCCCGGCGAAAACTGGGGTCTTTCCGGGGAGAGCGAGACGCCTGCCGCGCGAGACCCCAGCGTTCGCTGGGGTGACGGCGGCTGTGACGGGGAGAGCGGGGATGACGGGGTCGGCATAGCCCCCGGCACCGCCCTGGACGACGCGCTGACGATCGCGTGCGGGTCGGGCGCGATCCGGCCGACGCTGGTGCAGCGGGCCGGGCGCGGGGTGACCTCTGCCGACGATCTGTTGCGGGGCTTTCCGATCCCCGTCGGGACCCAGCTTTGAAGCGGTTCGCGCTGACGGTGGAGTTTGACGGCCGGCCCTTCATGGGCTGGCAGCGGCAGTCGCACGGACCGTCGGTTCAGGGTGCGCTGGAGGCGGCGGCGTTCGCGGTAACTGGCGAAGAGGTGGCGGTGCACGCCGCGGGCCGGACCGATGCCGGCGTGCATGGGCTGGCGATGCGGGCGCATTGCGATGTCGCGAAGCCCTTCGCGGCGTTCCGCCTGATGGAGGCGCTGAATGCGCGGCTGCGGCCGCATCCGGTGGCGGTGCTGGCGTGCGAGGAGGTCGCGGCCGACTGGCATGCGCGCTTCTCCTGCATCGGGCGGGCGTATGAGTACCGGATCGTCAACCGGCGGGCGCCGCTGACATGGGAGGCCGGGCTGGCATGGCAGGTCCCGCAGCCGCTGGACGAGGAGGCAATGGCGCGCGCGGCGGCGATGCTGGTGGGGCGGCATGACTTCACCACCTTCCGGTCGGCGCATTGTCAGGCGGACAGCCCGGTGCGGACGCTGGACGTGCTCGCGGTTGAGCGGGTCGGCGAGCGGCTCGCGGTGAAGGCGGCGGCGCGGTCGTTTCTGCATCATCAGGTGCGGTCGATGGTCGGGTGTCTGGCGCTGGTCGGCATGGGACGATGGGCGGTGGACGATGTCGGGGCTGCGCTGGCGGCGCGGGATCGGTCGCGGCTGGGCCTGAATGCGCCGCCGGACGGGTTGTTCTTTGTCGGGGCGGTGTATCCCGACAGCGTAACGACGTGACGTTGGCCCATCCGATCGGCGCGCACCAACCTTGTCGAGGGGCTCGCGCATGATCTGTGCTTCGACAGGCTCAGCACGAACGGATCAAGCCGATGTGACCACGCTGCGAGTTTCGCGCGGACGCGCGGACAGGAAGAGGAACGGTCCGCCAACGTTTTGAGGATTCTTTCGGCCTGAATATCCAGAAGGCTTCCCCGTCTTTGCGTCTTGCGTGAACAATCTTCCCGACAGGATCGGTTGGTTTTCGAATTAGCGACTCAGGCAGGCTGCGAGTTCGACGTGGGTGGACCAGCGGAACTGGCCGACCGGCTGGACCCAGTCGATGCGCCAGCCCTCCTCGACCATCGACTTCGCATCGCGGGCGAACGTCGCGGGGTTACAGGAGACATAGGCGAGACGCGGCGTCTTGCAGGCGGCGAGCGCGGCGGCCTGTTCGCGCGCGCCCGCGCGGGGCGGGTCGATGACGATCGCATCGAAGCGATCGAGTTCCGCCACCGTCAGGGGCCGGCGATAGAGGTCGCGATGCTCGGTGAACACCGGCAGCTGACGGGCGTGCGCAGCGGCCTTCAGCCCCATCAGCGCGTCGCGCGCGCCCTCCGCCGCATAGACCTTGGACGGCAACGCGAGCGCGAAGGTGCCGAGCCCGGCGAACAGGTCGGCGACGGTGCGCGCTCCGGCCGTCGCTTCGCGGACGGCGGCGACCAGCGCGTCCTCCCCCTCGCGCGTGGCTTGCAGGAACGATCCGGGGGGCAGCGCGACGGGGATGCCGCCGAGCGTGATCGTCACCGGTTGCGGCTCCCAGCGCGCTTCGGGGCCTTGGCCGTCGTCGACGCAGAAGCGCGCGACCTTGTGCCGGTCGCAGAAGCTGGTCAGCGCCTCGGCGGCGGCCAGTCCCTCCGGCGCGAAGCCGCTGACGAGAACGTCGGGCCCCTGATCGGAGAGCGTCAGGTGGACGTCGGCGCGACGCTTGAGGCCCAGCTTCTGGAACAGCGCGCGCAACGGCGCGACGAGCGCGAACAGTTCGGGCGCGAGGATGTGGCATTCGCGCATGTCGACGACGCGGTGACTGCCCTCTGCGGTGAAGCCGAGCACCCCGCGTTCCGCGTGCAGAGTCGCGCGGCGGCGGGTATTGGGCGGCGAGACGATTGCCGGGCGGATGGGGGCGCTCAGCCCCTGCCCGTCCAGCGCCGATGCGATACGGTCGGTGACGAAGCCGGCATAGCTCTCCTCGTCGAGATGCTGGAGCTGACAGCCGCCGCATTGCGGGAAATGGCGGCATGGCGGCACCTGATGGTGCGGGCCGGGAATGACCTCGAAACTGTCGGTCAGCGTGTCGCCGGGGGCGGCGAAGGGGGCGTGGCGGCCGTCGTCGGCGACGCCGTCGCCGGGCGCGGCGACGCGGAGGATGGTGCTCATCGGACGCGCGATAGCGCGGCGGCGAGGTCGTCGGCAATGAAGGACCGTCCGCAAAGGCGTGCGGCCTCGCCGTGCAGCCATACCGCGGCGCAGGCGGCGGCGAACGGATCGAGGCCGCTCGCCAGCATCGCCCCGGTCGCGCCGGCCAGCACGTCGCCGGTGCCGGCGGTGGAGAGCCAGTCGCTGGCGTCGCCGGCAACCACCGCGCGGCCGTCGGGTACGGCGATGACGGTGTCGGGGCCTTTGTAGATCACGATGGCGTCGGCGCGGGCGGAGGCGGCGCGGGCACGGTCGATCTTGCTCGAATGGGTGTGGCCGAACAGCGCCTTGAACTCGCCGGCATGGGGTGTGAGGATCGCCGGCGCATGGCGCGATGCGTCGGGGTCGAACAGATGCAGCGCGTCGCCGTCGATCACCAGCGGACGGCGGCTGGCGAGCGCGGCGGCGAGGCGCGCGCGGGCGGTATCGTCGCGGCCGAGGCCGGGGCCGATCACGACCGCGCCGATGCGGGGATCGTCGAGTGCGGCGTCGCTGTAGGTCTTGCGGACCAGCGCGTGCGGGATGCCGTCGGCGTCGCCGAGATGCAGGACGTAGCCCGCGCCGGCATGCATCGCGGCAAGACTGGCGAGATCGCTCGCGCCCGGCATCGCACCCGCGACGACCGCGACCATGCCGCGGGTGAACTTGTGCGAGTCGGGCCCGGGTTCTGGGAGATCGGGGGTCGACAGGACGAAGGTTGTGCTGCCCTCACCCTTCACTTTCCCGGAGGGAGCCAGGATGTCGATGATGCGAGCGTTACGGCTGTAGCGGGCGGCGGGCTGGAGGAGGTGTGCGGGCTTGGCGTGGCCGAGCGCCAGCGTCAGGTCGGCGGCGGGCGGTTCGGTCAGGACGCTGCCGTCGTCGGTGGCGACGCCGCTGGGCAGGTCGACCGCGATCAACAGGCGCGCGGATGCGGCCAGCCGGTGAAGATGGTGCGCGACATCGTCGGCGAGCGGGCGCGACAGGCCGGTGCCGAACAGCGAGTCGACGAGGATCGGTGCGGGCGCGGCATCCGCCAGCCGCTCGACCGCGCCGATCCAGCGGTCGGCAGCGGCGCGCGCGAGATCGGTGGCGGGTGGAGCGGACGCGGCCACGCGCACCGGGTGCCCCGACTCCGCAAGCCGACGCGCCGCGACATAGCCATCGCCGCCATTGTTGCCGGGGCCGCAGAGGATGAGCACCTCCGCCCCCGTTGCGAGGCGGCGGACGGCGGTCGCTATCCCCTGCCCTGCCTGCTCCATCAATCCCGCGAGGTCGCCATGCGCCGCTTCCGCCACCCACATCTGCACGGCGGTGAGGATCGGGCGCCCGGCGAGCGGGATCACGGGTTCGCCTTCACCGTGGCCGGCAAGCGGTAGCGATCACCGGCGACGTCCACCTCGATCACGCCGGGCTCGACGATCGATACCTTCGCATCCTCCGCGCCGTCGGCAGGAATGACGCCGCGGCCGTCGGTGGTGACGGTGAAGCGCCGGAACGCGCCGTCCGGGTGGCGCAGCGTCAGGACGGTGCCGTCCCTCCCCGCTTCGCCCTGCGTCTGTTCGACGGTGCAACTGCGCGCGAGCGGAGCGTTGCCGCGCGCGCAAAGGATGCGGCCATCCTCCGCCGCGGCGACACCCTGCTGCGCCTCCGCATTGGCCAGTACCTCCGTGTCGGTGGTGCTGCCTTGGCTGCACGCAACGAGCATAAGGGCGGCGACCCCCGGCCCAATGCTTCCGCGCAGACGGGAGTACTGCGATTGGTCGTCCGCCCGCAGCCCTGCCTGCCTCACTGGATGCCCGCGTTCGGGGCCAAACATCTCAGATGTCGGCATAGACATGCGTCTCCGCCTGCGCGCCCGGATGAGTCAGCGCGCCCTTGTACGCCGGGCCGACGTTGCGGGCGTAGCGCCACAGCACGCCCGATTGATAGTCGTTGGTGCGCGGCTGCCAGCGGGCGCGGCGTTCCGCGAGTATGGCATCCTCGACCAGCAGGTCGATCGTCCCGTCCTCCGCGTCGATACGGATCGTGTCGCCGTCCTCGACCAGGGCGATCGGGCCACCCTCCGCCGCTTCGGGGCCGACATGGCCAATGCAGAAGCCACGCGTCGCGCCCGAGAAACGGCCATCGGTGATGAGCGCCACCTTCTCGCCCATGCCCAGTCCGTAGAGCGCCGCGGTGGTCGACAGCATCTCGCGCATGCCGGGTCCACCCTTCGGACCTTCGTAGCGGATGATGACGACTGCGCCCTCGACGATCGAGCGGGCCTCGACGGCGGCGAAGGCATCCTCCTCGCAGTCGAAACAGCGCGCAGGGCCCTCGAACTGGAGGCGATGCATGCCGGCGACCTTCACGATCGCGCCATCGGGGGCGAGGCTGCCGCGCAGGCCGACGACCCCGCCGGTCGGGCTGAGCGGCGTCTTGACGTCGTAGATGACCTTCTGGTCGGGATTCCACGTCACCTGATCGATATTCTCGCCCAGCGTCCTGCCGGTCACGGTGATGCAGTCGCCGTTCAGCAGTCCGCCGGCCAGCATCGTCTTCATCAGCATGTAGACGCCGCCGGCCTCATACATATCCTTTGCGACATACTGCCCGCCGGGCTTCAGGTCGGCGATATAGGGCGTGGACTTGAACGCCTCGGCCACGTCGAACAGGTCGAAATCGATGCCCGCCTCGCTCGCCATCGCCGGCAGATGCAGCGCGGCGTTGGTCGAGCCGCCGGTGGCGGCCACCACGCGCGCGGCGTTGATGAAGGCTTCGCGCGTGCAGATGTCGCGCGGGCGGAGGTTGCGGGCAACCAGTTCCATCACCTGCGCACCCGCCGCCACCGCGATCTGCTCTCGCGTGGAATAGGGCGCCGGCACCATGTTGCTGTTGGGCAGGGACAGGCCGATCGCCTCGCCGACGCAGGCCATCGTGTTCGCGGTGAACTGCCCCCCGCACGCGCCGTGTCCGGGGCAGGCGACCTTCTCCAGCGCGTGGACCTCCTCGATCGGGCAGGCGCCGGCGGCGTATTTTCCGACGACCTCGAACACGTCGACGACGGTCACGTCGCGCTCCTTGTACCGGCCGGGCAGGATCGATCCGCCATAGACGAAGATCGACGGAATGTTCAGGCGGAGCATCGCCATCATCATGCCCGGCAGCGACTTGTCGCACCCAGCAAAGCCCACCAGCGCGTCGTAACAGTGGCCGCGCACCGATAGTTCGACCGAGTCCGCGATCACCTCGCGGCTGACCAGCGACGCCTTCATGCCCTGATGACCCATCGCGATGCCGTCGGTAACGGTGATGGTGTTGAAGCGCCGCGGCAGGCCGCCGCCCTGGATCACGCCCGCCTGCGCCGCATCCGCCTGCCCATCGAGCGTGGTGTTGCACGGTGCGGAGTTGTTGCCGGCCGAGGCCAGTGCGACGAACGGACGCGCAATCTCCTCCTCGGTGATTCCCATCGCGTAGTAATAGGAGCGGTGCGGAGCGCGTTCCGGACCGACGGAGACATGACGGCTGGGGAGCCGGGCCTTATCGAACTGAGTCATGGCGACAGCCTATGTCGCGCCGAGGGTCCGTGGCGCAAGCTTCTTTCATGGTGCGTGCCATCGACCCGCCTCCATGAACTCTCCGTCACTTTTGTTATGTGAAACAGGCTTCTTCTCTTGAAAGGATAGAACCAATGTATATCAATGATCGGGTCAACGACCTTGGCAGGGGGAACAGGGGTAATGATCTGGCCGAGCGCCGCAACGAGGGAGATGCCGGCGTGAGCGGCCTTGCCCGCCGTGGCGTTCTGCTGGGTGCGGCCTTCGGAACGCTCCCGCTCGCGGTGCTGGGGGGCACCCGGGCGGGAGCGGCGGATACACCGTCGGGCGGCACCGTCATCGTGTCGACATGGGATTTTGGGGCCGCCGCCAATGCGGCGGCGATCGCACGTCTGAAGGCCGGCGGCACGCTGCTCGACGCGATCGAAGCGGGCGCTCGCGTGCCGGAGGCGGACCCCTCGAATCATTCGGTGGGCTATAGTGGTTATCCCGATCGCGACGGCCATGTCACGCTCGACGCCGTCATCATGGACGACCGCGGCCATGTCGGCGCGGTCGCCGCACTGGAGGACGTGATGCACGCGGTGTCCGTCGCCCGTGCGGTGATGGACAAGACGCCGCACACCTTCCTGGTCGGACCGGGCGCGAAGCAATTCGCGCTGGCGCAGGGCTTCCCCACCCGTAACCTGCTGACACCGGAGTCGAAGAAGGCGTGGCGCGAGTGGCTGAAGACCGCGCGCTACAAACCGGAAGCGAATATCGAGAACCGCATCGGCGGGACGCGCGGATCGGCGCTGGATCACGACACGATCGGCATCATCGGACGCGGCCCGGACGGCCGGTTCGCCGGAGCGTGCACGACATCGGGCATGGCTTTCAAGATGCGGGGCCGGGTGGGCGACAGTCCGCAGGTCGGGTCCGGCCTGTTCGTGGAGGCCGGCGTCGGCGCGGCCACCGCGACGGGTGTCGGGGAAGAGGTCACACGGATCGCAGGCACGGCGCGCGTCGTCGCGTCCATGCGCGGCGGGATGGGCGCCAAGGCGGCCTGTCGGGAAGCGGTGGAGCATATCGTGCGACTGCGCGGCGACGCCGTGCGGGACGCGCAGGTCGGCTTCCTGGCGATCGATCGCCATGGCGGCGTCGGCGCGTTCGCGCTGCAACCGGGATTTACTTACGCAATGACGGACGGCGACGGCGCGACGACGATCGTGCCGGCCGACAGTCTCAGGCGAAGTTGACGGATCAAGCGGCCGCAGGGGGCGGTCGCTGGATCGGCGCACCGCGATGCGGGCGTCGATCCGAAGGGGGGAAACGACGTGAAGACGATCATGAGGTTGATGGCGACGAGTTGTCTCGTCGCGGTGGCGGCGACGCCGGCCTGGGCACAGACGGCAGAGACGGCGCCGTCGGTACCGGGCGATCCGGTCGCGGACGCGAAGCTGATCGCCGATCAGGACGACGACGCCCGCACCGCCCGTCCCGACGAGATCATCGTCACCGGCACGCGCATCACGCGGCCCAACAACAAGTCGGCCGCCCCGATCGTCACGACGACGGCAGCCGAGATCGCCGCGCAGGGGGCGACGACGATCGAAGAGGTGCTGAATCGCCTGCCGCAGGTGCAGGTGAATTCCGAGCAGAATCTGGACGACTCGCAGGGAAGGCAGCGGATCAAGCTCCGCAGTCTTGGCTATGAGCGCACGTTGATGTTGATCGACGGGCTGCGCTTCGGGCTGCCCAACACGATCGACGTCGGCATCGTGCCGACGATGCTCACCGAGCGGGTCGACGTTCTGTCCGGCGGTGCGTCGTCGGGTTACGGCTCGGACGCCGTGTCGGGCGTCGTCAACTTCATCCTCAAGAAGAACTTCGAGGGCGTCCGCATCGACGGCAATTACAGCTTCTTCAACCATGACAACCGAGACGGTGTCGTCGCCCGCACCGCGCGGGCCGCCGGGTTGAACTTCAAGCCGGGTTGGACCAACGACGGGGCGCGTGCGAATGTGACGATCGCGGCAGGTGTCAACCTGTTCGACAACCGCGTGAACATCAGCACCTATTTGAACTACGCGAAGTCGGACGTGCTGCCGTTCGGCAACCGGTCGCACTCCGCCTGCGAAATCACCAAATCTAGCCGTGACGCCGCCCCGGCCTGTCTGCGTGCCAGCTATACTGGTGTCGGAACGATCATCCCAAGGGCCGGGGCGCGCGCAGGGCAGCTTCTGGTCAACGATCCCACCGGTTCCAGCACCTTCATTCCGATCAATTCGGCACCCGGAACCTCTGCCAATCCCTTCGACGATAATTCCTATCAGCGTCGGTTCGAGCGGTGGAATACGGGTGGATTCCTGACTGCCCAGATCAGCGATCAGATCGAGTTCTATGCGAGCGCGCTCGCCTACAGCGATACCTCTTCAAACTCTGTGCTCAACCGCAACGAAAGCCACCTGAACTATGGCGAGCCGCCGTTTCAGGTGAATTGCGATAACCCGTTCCTCTCCGCCGCGCAGGCGACCGTTCTCTGCGGCAGGTCGGCTGGCGTCGCGGGGGCGTTTGCGCCGATCGACGTCCGCTATCGGTTCGATGGACTGCCTCCGAGGCAGACGCGCTTCCTCAACCAGAGCTATCGCATCACCAGTGGATTCCGAGGACGCACCGGAGACGGTACTTGGACCTACGACTTGGCGGGTATGATCTCACGGTCACAGATCGAGAACTACGGCACGCCGTTCGTCGACTACGACCGGATCAACAACGCGCTCGACGTGATCACGGTGAACGGGCGCCCGACATGCCGCGTGGGCGGCGACTGCGTTCCGTTCAACGCCTTCACCCCTTACAACAGCGATCCCGCTCTCGGCGCGTACCTGTTCAACTCCAACGCAATCGCCGAAATCCGTACTCCGCGCCTTATGCAGTTCCTCGGCACGATCAGCGGAGATCTTGGCAAGTATGGGATCACCTCGCCACTCGCCAAGCAGGGCGTCGCGATCGCACTGGGAGCGGAGTACCGTGACGAACGGGATAGCCGCAGCGCGAACGCCGCATTCCGTGCGGCGCAAGGTGGCGAGGACGTGAGCTTCACCCAGAACATCCTCGAGACGAACATCGAAGTACAGGCGCCCTTGATTGAAGACCGGCCGTGGGCCGACATTCTCCAGGTCAACGGCGGCTATCGTTTGTCGAAGTATAATCGTCTCCGGGGCCACTTCGACACCTGGAAGCTCGAGGGCCTCTGGGGGCCGATACCCGACGTCACATTCCGCGGTTCATACAACAAGTCGCAGCGTGCGCCCGACGCGAGCACGGCTACCAACGCTCTGGATGTGTTCAGCGAACAAGGTTTTTATGCTGAGCCTTGTTCGACGCGACGTAATCCAGCCGATCCCAACGGCGCTCGTCTCGCGCCGATCTTCACGGCGGCGCAGTGTCGTAACACCGGTCTTCCAGACAACCTTTATGGCAGCGCAACGCTGATCTGCCCTGACGATGCGTGCACCGTACGGCAGAACGGGTTCCCCGTTACCCCGGAAACCGGGTACACCACTACTTTCGGCGTCGTCCTCCGCCCGCGCTTCCTGCCGGGTCTTACAATGTCGATCGACAGGTGGAAGATCGATGTCCGCGACGAACTCGCCTTCGTTCAGCCTCAGGATTATCTGAACGAGTGTCTGACGAGTGGGCTGGAGTATTTCTGCCAGGGCGTGGTGCGTAACCCTGGAACGTTTACTCTGTTCAGTGCCTTCGGACGCAATCCGACGAGCGGCTATGTCGCGCGCGGGGTGCGGAACGCCTATCGGACGAATTCACACGGCATCGACTTTCAGGGGCAGTATGATCTTGGCCTTGGCGCATACGGTAGGGTCAATCTGAACTTCAACGGCACGTTGATGACCTTGGTCGGAGGACAGGCATCCCCCGTCGCCATTCCCCGGAACTGCGTAGGATATTTCGGTTACGGGTGCGGCGAAAGCATGCCGCGATGGGCGCATCAGTTCCGGACGACCTGGACGTCAGCGGATCGCGTCACCAACGTGTCACTGAACTGGCGTCACCGCGCGGGCATGCCATTGGGGACGTTCGCACCGGCCGATCGTGGTGTTCCCGCGCAACCGGCGGATACCAAGTGGACGGATTATCCGGGTATCGGTGCGTTCAACTGGTTCGATCTGTCGCTGAGCTTTGACATCGCAAAGCGCATGACGTTCCGCCTGACGGCCAATAACATCCTTGATCGTGATCCGCCGTTGGTGCCGAACAGCCGCGAGCGGATCGGTCTGCTGCGGACGAATACAATCCAGGGATACGACCTGCTGGGTCGCCAGATCGTGGCGGGCATTTCGCTCCGGCTCTGAGGATCGTCGCGCGGCCCAGCGTCTAGACGCCGGGCCGCTCACCCCAACCTACTTTTTCAAGGACAGCCGTCGTTCCCCCGAGCGACGGCTCAACTTGCGGCCTCCACCCTTGTGGTGGGGGCCTTTTTTACGTGCGCGGTATTTGTGATGAGCGAGGATCGCCGCCAACGCGGGCGATCGCAACGGATTACAATGCGGCGAGGGCTTTCGCGACGCCGTCCATCGTGAACGGCTTTTGCAGGACCGGGCGGTCGCGGAAGCGCTGGTCGACGCTGTCGTCGCTGCCGCCGGTCGCGAACACGAAGGGGATTCCGGCCGCGTCGAGCGCTTCGGCGACGGGAGTGATCTTCTCACCGCCGCGCAGGTTGACGTCGAGGATCGCGGCGTCGATGCCGCCACCGTCAATCCGGCCCAGTGCGGTCGCCACGCTGTCGACGCTGCCGGCGACGCTCTGGTCGAGCACCTCGAGGAAATCCTCGAGCATCATGGCGATCAGGGGTTCGTCCTCAACGATGAGGATGTGCTTCGGGGCAGTCATCGCCTGATGCCTTAGCCTTGATTGGGACGGTGACGCAACGGTTGCGCGCCGCCCCGGTAACGCACGTCACCGATTGCCGAGCGCATCCCGAGCGGCTTCCCATAATTGCTGCACGGAGAAGGGCTTAGGTAGGAATGCGACGTTATCGAGATCGATCGATTTGCGCAGCTGCTCCTCCGCATAGCCGGACATGAACAGCACAGGCAGGTCGGGATAGCGTTCGCGGGCGTGGCGGACCATCGTCGGGCCGTCCATCGTCGGCATCACCACGTCGGAAATCAGCAGATCGGGACGATCAATCCGATCCAGCACCTCCAGCGCCGCCTCACCATTATCGGCGGTGACCACGGTATAGCCCTGCCGCGCGAGCGCGCGCTCGGCGACCGCGCGGACCATGTCCTCGTCCTCGACCAGCAGCACGGTGCCCTGCGCCCACGCCTCGCTCTTCGGCATCTCGCGGATCGCTGGCTTGGTCGGGAGAACGGGTGCCTCCGGTGCGGTGTGGACGGGGAGGTACATGGTGAAGGTGGCACCCTGCCCCGGCCGCGAGTCCGCGAAGATCCAGCCGCCCGACTGCTTGACGATGCCATACACCGTCGAGAGGCCCAGCCCCGTGCCCTTGCCGAGTTCCTTCGTCGTGAAGAACGGCTCGAAGATCTTCGGCAGGATGTCGGCGGGGATGCCGGTGCCGGTATCGGTGACCGATAGCGTCGTATAGTCAGCGGCGGGCAGGATGTCGGACCCCATCGCGCGAACCTCGGCCGCGGTCACGGAGCGGGTCTGGATCGTCAGCGTGCCGCCGCCGCGCGGGTGCGCGGTCATGATCGCGTCGCGCGCATTGACCGCGAGGTTGACGACGACCTGCTCCAACTGCCCCGGATCGGCGCGGACGGGCCCCAGGTTGCGGCCATGCGTGACGTCGAGCTTCACCGTCTCGCCCATCAGCCGCTTGAGCAGGTTCGACACCTCGGACACGACGTCCGGCAGCTGCAACACCTGTGGGCGCAGCGTCTGCTGGCGGCTGAACGCGAGCAACTGGCGGGTCAGGCCGGCGGCGCGGTTGGAGTTGGTGCGGATCTGCTGGATGTCGTCATAATCGCTGTCGCCGGGCGAGTGGCGCATCAGCATCAGGTCGCAATGGCCGAGGATCGCCGTCAGGATGTTGTTGAAATCATGTGCGACGCCGCCGGCGAGCTGGCCGACCGCCTGCATCTTAGTCGCCTGCGCCACCTCGCGCTTCAGGCGGCTCTCCTCGCTATTGTCCTTCAGGCTCAGCAGCACCGCGGCATCGCCCAGCCCCCGTGCGCCGGCGATCGTCAACGCGACCGGCTCGTCGGGATGATCCTTCAGCCGCACCGCCATGTCGGCCGAGTGCGTCGCCCCGCCCGCGAACCGGCGGATCGCGTCAGCCACCGCCGCCTTGTCCTCCCGCACCACGAGATCACCGGGATAGAGCGGCGGCGCATGCGGATCGACGGAGGCGGCGCGGACGAACGAATCGTTCATCTGCAGGAAGCGCCCGTCGCGATCGACCAGCGCCATGCCGAACGGCATCAGCGAAACCAGGCTGCGGACATGCGCCGACGCCGACGCGCCGATCGCGG
The DNA here is from genome assembly GCF_016892685.1 of Sphingomonas longa. Lineage (NCBI taxonomy): Bacteria > Pseudomonadati > Pseudomonadota > Alphaproteobacteria > Sphingomonadales > Sphingomonadaceae > Sphingomonas > Sphingomonas longa. The sequence continues at coordinate 124,234 of NZ_JAFEMC010000001.1, read as the reverse complement.
GCGCATCCTCGCGGTCGTCGAGCAGGACGATCAGGATCGGGGAATCGTCGCCCTCCAGGAACGGCACCTGCAACAGGCGCAGCGGCGTGCCCTCCAGCCCCTCGCGCTCGAACCGCAGCAGTCCGCGGCTGTCGGTGATCAGGAAGTGCGCGAAGTCGCGGTGGCGGATCGTCGCCTCGCCACCTGTCGCGCGGAGCGTCAGCGCGCGATTGGCGGCACGGACCCGGCCATCGCTATGTAGCAGCGCGGCCATGATCCCGACCTGCCCCAGTCGCTCACCGGACTCGCCCGCGATCAATTGCTCGGCGGTGGTGGTGACATCCTGCTCCGGCGCGGCGGCGAAGCGCCAGACGAGCATGTCCGCTTCTTCGCCGGCGCGGGTGACGCTGGCGATCATCACGCTGCCCTCGACCACCAGCCGATCGATCGTAGCGGTCCCGTCCCGCCACGCGAGCCGCCCCGCGTGGCTGAGCGCGTCGACCCCACTCTCCCCGATCGGCAGCGCGGGCGGCGTGGGAAAGTCGCCGAACAGATGTTCATAGGCATCGTTGGCGCACACCAGCCGTCCGGCGCGATCGGTGACCGCGACGGCATCCGTGCTAGCGGCGGCAACGGCGCGCGTGATGTTCCAGTCGACCGCCCTGCCCTCCGGCGCGCGGGGCGGAGCAAGCAGTCGCCACACCGCGGCGATCCCGATCAGCACTACCGCACCGCCGAGAAAGCCCGCCGCTGCGATCCAGCTTCCGGTCAGCAGCAGCACCAGCACCGCCGCCGCGATGCCGGCAGCGACAGCGATCAGCGCAGCGAGACGGACGGGGGACAGGCCGAGGGATGTCATCGCGCCAGCCTTCGGGCGGAAGTAGAGGGCTCGTCAAGCATATCCCCTTCCGCGGAGGTCCGCGGAAGGGGATAGCGGCATCACCAGATGCGGATGCGCTGGGCGGGCGGCAGATACATCGCCTGCCCCGGCTTGGCACCGAAGGCCGCATACCAGGGATCGAGGTTACGGACCGTCCACGCGCGGTAATGGCCCGGCGAGTGCGGGTCGGACAGCAACGTCTGTTGCAGCGCCTGCTCGCGAAACTTGATCCGCCACACCTGCGCCCAGCCGTAATAGAAGCGCTGGTCGCCCGTCGTGCCGTCGATCACCGGCGCGGGCTTGCCGCCGAGCGAGCGGTGGTACGCGTCGAGCGCCACCGTCAGCCCGGCGAGATCGGCGATGTTCTCACCCAGTGTCAGGCCGCCCTGAATGTGCTGGCCCGGCAAAGGCTCGTACGCATCATACTGCGCCACCAGTGCATCGGTGAAGGCTTTGAAGCGGGTTACGTCCTGCGGTGTCCACCAGTCGGTCAGTTTGCCGGTCTCGTCATATTTGCGGCCCTGGTCGTCGAAATGGTGGCTGATCTCGTGGCCGATCACCGCGCCGATGCCGCCATAGTTCACCGCCGGGTCCGCCTTCGGGTCGAAGAAGGGCGGCTGGAGGATCGCGGCGGGGAACACGATCTCGTTCATCACCGGGTTGGCGTAGGCGTTGATCGTCATCGGCGTCATGAACCACTCGCCGCGATCGATCGGCCGGCCGAGCTTGTTCAGATCGCGCTGGAAATCGAAGGCGTTGGCGCGCGCGACGTTGCCGACGAGGTCGTCGCGCTTGATCTGGAGCGCCGAATAGTCGCGCCACGTCTCGGGATAGCCGATCTTCGGGGTGAAGGCGGCGAGCTTCCGGCGCGCCTTGGCCTTGGTTTCGGGCGCCATCCACTCCAGCTTGTCGAGACGATCGCCCATCGCGACGATGACGTTCTTGACCAGCGCGTCGATCGCCGCCTTGGACTCGGGCGGGAAGTATTTCGCGACATATTGCTGGCCGATCGCCTCGCCCAGTCCGCCTGAGACGGTGCCGACGCCACGCTTCCAGCGATCCTGCTGCTGCGGCGCGCCCGACAGGGTCGTGCCGTAGAAGGCGAAGTTCGCCTTTTCGATGTCGTTCGACAGATAGGGCGCGAAAGCCCGCATCACGCGCAACGCGGCGTAGTCGCGCAGCACGGCCAGAGGCGCGTCGGCGAAAACCTTCGCCTCACCCGTCACGGCGCTCGGCTGCGACACGATATAATAAGGGCGACCGGCGACGCCGAGCGCCGTCATGTACGGTGCCCAGGCGATGCCGGGTGCCTTTGTGGCGAAGTCGGCGGCGGTCCAGCGATTGTAGGTCTTGTCCGCGTCGCGGCTTTCGATGCGCGTCCAGTGCGCCGTCGCGATCGCCTTTTCGAGGTTCACGACCGCAGCGGCGCGCGCCTCCGCGCCCGGCTCGCCGGCGAAGCCGAGCATCTTCGCGACATAGGCCTGATAAGCCGTGCGGACGGCAGCGAGCTTCGCGTCGTCTTTCAGATAATAGTCGCGATCGGGAAGACCGAGACCGGCCTGACCGAAGCTGACCGCGTAGGTGTTCGGGTCCTTGTCATCCGGGCCGACGCCCATGCCGAAAAGTCCGCCGACACCCTGACGCTGAAGCTTCGCCATTTCGAGCAGCAGCGCGTCCTTGGTCGGCGCGGCCTTGACCGATGCCAGCCACGGCTTGACCGGCGTGACGCCCTTCGCATCGGCAGCGGCCTGATCCATGAAGCTGGCGTAATAATCGCCGATCTTGTCGCCGGAACGCTTCGACGCATCCTCCAGAATGCCGCGCGTGCGAGTCAGCGACAGGTCCTGCAAGACGTGGAACATGCCGTAGGTGGAGCGATCGGCGGGGATCTCCGTGTTCTTGAACCACGTGCCGTTGGCATAGTCGAAGAAGTCGGCACCGGGCTGAACCGCCATGTCGCGGCCGGCCATATCGAACCCGAAGGTGCCGAGTTGCGGCTTGTCGGCGGAGGCGGGAGCGACCGGACCCTGTGCGGTCTGCGCGACGGTGCGCGTTTGCTCCGCCTGACGGGCCGGGGTGGTTTGGGCTATGGCAAGAGAGGATACCGTGGAAGCGAACAGAACGAAACCAATGACCGGCTTACGCATCTAACATCCCTTGAAGGCTGTGAATGCGCGGTGTCTTACTCTTCCAGGACGGCCCGTCAAACAGGACGAAATTAAATAACACGTAATGTGGTGGCGAGGTCAGACCGGCTTGTGGCGATCGTGGCGGTGCCGCCATTTGCGCGCGATCCAGAGCCGCCAGCCGAGCGCCGACAGCGCATAGCCGAGGACCGACGCGGCCGCCGTCATCACGATCAGGCCGAGACCGAAGGCCGGCCCCTTGTCCCAGAGCCAGTGCAAAGCCTGCGTCGCCCATTGCAACCAGCCGGTCGCTGCCTCCGCCGCGGGTTGGGTGAGGATGGGCACGTCGGTCCGCAGCAGCCACGCGCCGATCTGATACGCCATGATCCACAGGATCGGCGTGGTCAGCGGGTTAGTGATGAATGTCGTCAGCGCGGCGACGGGCACGTTGGCACGGAAAGGCAGGGCGAAAATCGCGGCGATGGCGATCTGCGCGACCGGGAACAGGAAGCCGGCGACCATCCCCAATGCAACGCCGCGCGGCACCGACCGGCGGGTGAAGCGCCACAGTTCGGGCGCGAGTACCCGGTGCGCGACGGGGCGCAGCATGCGGTTGCGCTCCATCGACTCACGCGTCGGCAGGTTGCGGTGGCACCACGCTGCCGAACGCTGCCAGACGGTCGGTGCGGCTACGACGTCCGGTCCGCGCGCCATCAGCCGCGCTCGCGCATGATGCGCCCGGCCTCTCGCTTCCACTCGCGCTCCTTGATGGCGGCGCGCTTGTCGTGATCCTTGCGGCCCTTGGCCAACGCCAGCTCCACCTTCGCCCTCCCCCGACTGTTGAAGTACACGGACAGCGGGACGAGCGTCATGCCCTCCCGCGCAACCGCGCCGTGGAGCTTGTTTATCTCGCGCTCATGAAGGAGCAATTTACGGGGCCGCTTCGCCTCGTGATTGAAGCGGTTGCCGTGGCTGAATTCGGGGACGTTGGCGTTGACCAGCCAGATCTCCGACTCCTTCACCTCGGCATAGCTTTCGGCGATCGATCCCTCGCCGAAGCGGAGCGACTTCACCTCGGTGCCGGTCAGCGCGATGCCGGCCTCGAACACCTGTTCGATGCTGTATTCGAAGCGAGCCTTGCGGTTCTCGGCGACGATCTTCTTCTTGTCGAAGGTTGCAGGTTTGGGACGCGACATGGAAGTCCGATGTAGGCAGCGGCTGCCCCGCTGGGAAGCGGCGATCGCACGATCCGGCCCGCGGCCACGGCATCGTGGCGCGGCCGATACGCAAACGGCCCCCGGTGCGCCTGCACCGGGGGCCGTCCGCAACGATGTTCGCGTGAGCGCTTAGCGCGCGTAGCGGACCGTCATGGTCCGACGGCGCATCGAGCCGCCGACCATGCCGACACCCAGGATCATCAGAGCCCATGCCGCCGGCTCCGGCACCGCGCCCGCAGCGTTCAGCGAGAAGGTGACGTTGTCGATCGGGAACAGCGCGGGGCCGTTCTGGTTCTCTGCGCGGGTGAAGGTGATCAGCGAGATGTTGCTGAAGATGTTCGAGTATTCGATCGGCGAACGGCCTTCGCTCGGTCCGACCGGCGCGAAGAACTGCGTGCCGAGCGTCGCGCCGGCTGCGTCGAGGAACGTCAGCGTACCGCCGGCGAAATACCCACCGCTAGCGTTCAGACCAGCGACCGTCAGGCCGAAGCCGTTCGAGGTCGTGGCGCGACCCGTCGTCGGATCGACGAAGCTGATCGTCGAGCCGCTCGAATTGACGTTGGCGTAGTTCGGGCTCGACGGAACGTTCACTGCGCCGCCGAACGTGTCCGGCAGGATGGTGAAGTCGTTCAGGACGAGGCCCTGGGTGGTGTAGAAGCTCGTATCGGTGCTCTGATCGAAGTTCACCGTGGTCTGTGCGAACGACGGCGACGCCGCGATGCAACCGGCCGCCGCAACGGCGGCGAGGATGTAGGTCTTCATAAGCGGTACTCTCCCTGAAGCCGTTAACCTCCTGTTAACGACTTGGAAGCGGTACGTTTTCAGGTTGTTAAAGTTCCTAGGTAACCTCGATTATTTTCTGGAGCCATCAGTCATGTCCCGAAACGGGACGTGAGTTAGGCGATCCCGGCCGTCGCCAGCCCCTCGTCCACGGCCGTCGTCGCCGCATCGCCCGCGGGCGTCATCGGCAGGCGCAGGTGCGGCGGAAAGCCGGGCCGGACCCGTGTCATCGCGTACTTGACCGGGCCCGGCGAGGCGTCGACGAACATCGCATCGTGCAAGGCATATAGCCGGTCGTGCAGCGCCAATGCCGCATCATGATCCCCGCGCGCGCAGGCCGCCTGGAACTCGGCGCAGAGCCGCGGCGCGGCATTGGCCGTTACCGAAATACAGCCTGTTCCACCGAGCGCATTATAGGCCAGCGCCAGATCGTCGTTGCCCGACAACTGCGCGAAGCCGCTACCGAGCGCCAGCCGGTGTTGCGTCACGCGCGGCAGGACGCCGCTGGCGTCCTTGATCCCGACGAATACCGCCGGAAATGCCTGCACGATGCGGATCACCGTTGCCGGCAGGATGTCGGTGACGGTGCGGCCGGGCACGTTGTAGAGGATGATCGGCAGCGGCGTGTCGGCCGCCAGAGCCTCGAAATGGCGGAAGATCCCCTCCTGCCCCGGCCGGTTGTAATAGGGGGGCACCATCAGCGCGGCGTCGGCCCCGGCGTCCTTCGCGGCCACGAGGTTGGTGGCTGCGACCCGGGTGTCGTTCGATCCCGCCCCCGCGATCACCGGCACGCGGCCCTTCGCCTGATCGACGCAGACGCGAACGACCTCGAAATGCTCGTCCTTGGTCAGCGTCGCCGCCTCCCCAGTGGTGCCACAGGCGACGAGACCGGACGAGCCTTCCGCGATCTGCCACTCGACCAGATCGCGAAATGCCGCCTCGTCAAAGGCACCGCTCGAATCGAACGGCGTGACGAGAGCAGGGATCGATCCGGAAAACATGGGAAAAATGACCTTCTTCGCGCCGGTCGGCGTCAATTCGTTCAGGACAGATACGGGTCGTGGCCCTACATTGTCCACATGATCGCATCCCTGAAGTCGACCGTCCTCCTCGCCCTGTTCGCCGGTACCGCCGGCCTGCCCCAGACGCAGGAGCAGATCGAGCGCGCCAGCGTGGAGGCCGCGAACCGCGCCGCCGCCACTGCGGCCGGGGTGACGCCGGCCTCTCCGCAAGCTCGGCCGGCGATCGGCAATCCGGCGCTGGCCTCCGCGATCGCGCAGTGGCGGGCGTTGCAGCAGACCGACGCGCTGCCGTTCGACAGCTATGCCGGGTTCGTCATGGCGCATCCGGGCTGGCCGGGCGAGACCGCGAACCGTCGCGCGGCGGAGCGTCAGGCGCAGACCGCCGCGCCGGGCAACGTCGTCGCATTCTTCCGCCGCTATCCGCCGCAATCGGCCACCGGCAACGTCGCGCTGGCCCGCGCGCTGGCGGCCAGCGGCGACATCGCGGGCGCGAATGCCGCAGCGAAAGCGGCGTGGCGGATGGGGTCACTGTCGACGCAGGACGAGGGTCTGGTGCTGACGCAGTTCGCCGGCGCGCTGACGCCCGAAGACCACGACGCGCGGATGGACGCGCTGCTGTGGCAGGACGCTACCGGCACGGCGCAGCGCCAACTGGGCTATACCAGCGCCGCGCAGCGCCCGATCTTTGCGGCAAGGCTGGCGTTCCGGACGAAGGCGCCCGACGCGGCGGCGATCTCCGCGGCAACGCAGGCGCTGTACGCCAACGATCCGGGCTATGTCGCGGACCGCGCGACGTGGCTGCGCAACACCTTGAGCCCCAGCGTGCGGCCCTATCTCGCGTCGCGGCCGGCACTGGCGCAGCGGCCGGGTAACGTCGAAAAGTGGTACGAGGTGCTGTTGGTCAACGCCCGCGGAGCAGCGGCGGACAACCAGTGGCAGGTGGCCTACGACATCGCGCGGCAGGTCGACGACGCGTATCCGGCCGGCACCGACGTCTCGAAGAAGCCGTATGGCGAGCGCGACGATTACACGTCGCTGGTGTGGCTGGCCGGGCAGACGGCGATGAAGCAGCTCGGCCGCCCCGCCGACGCGATGCCGCTGTTCGAGCGATACGGCCGTGGCAGCATGGCGCCACAGACCCGTGCCAAGGGCTTCTACTGGGCCGGACGCGCCGCGGAGGCAGCCGGACTAGCGACTCAGGCGGCGGGATACTACGCTCAGGCGGCGGGTTATCGCGACCAATATTACGGGCAATTGGCGCTGGAGCGGACCGGACAGGCGCTGGTCGCGCCGCCGGCTCCGCCGGTGCCGTTGATCGCGCAGGCGCAGCGCGACGCCTTCGCCGCGCGCGAGACCGTGCAGGCGGTGCGCTTCCTCGGCCAGATCGGCGACTGGAAGGATCAGACCGCCTTCGTCCGCCAGATCGCGGCGGATGCGACGACCGATACCGATCATTGGCTGACCGCCGACCTGTCGCGGCAGATCGCGCGCCCCGATCTGGCGGTGATGGTCGGCCGCAGTGCAATGCAGAACGGCCTGACGGAGTATTCCGCCGCGGGCTTCCCCACGGTGCCGGTGCCGAGCGGATATGAGGGCCAGTGGACGCTGATCCACGCCATCGCGCGGCAGGAGAGCCAGTTCGACCGGGCGGCGATCAGCGGCGCGGGTGCGCGCGGGCTGATGCAGTTGATGCCGGCCACCGCGCGCGAGCAGGCGGGCAAGATGGGGTTGAGCTATTCGCCCGATCAGCTGACCACCGATCCCAACCTGTCGATCATGCTGGGATCGAGCTATTTCCAGCGCGTCTTCAACAATTACGGCAGCTATCCGCTGGCGATCGCCGCGTACAATGCGGGCGGCGGCAACGTGAACAAGTGGCTGCGCCAGTTCGGCGACCCCCGTACGGGGGCGATCGAGTGGGTCGATTGGGTGGAGGCGATCCCCTACACCGAGACGCGCAACTATGTTCAACGCGTGCTGGAGAATGCGGTCGTGTACGACCTGATGAACCCGGCACGCGCGCAGAGCCGCGGCACGACGCGACTGAGCTGGTATCTGGGCAAGAACCGCCCGGGTTGATGAATGCGGCGGTCCGCGTAGGAACGCGGCATGGACCGCCCCAACTACATTACTCCCGCCGGATACGCCGCCCTGCGCGCGGAATACGAACAGCTGTTCGCCACGGAACGCCCCGCGCTGGTGGAGACGATCAGTTGGGCCGCGGGCAACGGCGACCGGTCGGAGAATGGCGACTATATCTACGGGCGCAAACGCCTGCGCGAGATCGACAGGCGGCTCGGTTGGCTGGCGAAGCGGATGAAGGCGGCCAAGGTCGTCGATCCCGCCCGGCAGGAGGACCGCAGCCGCGCGTTGTTCGGCGCGACGATCACGATCGCCGACGAGGACGAGCACGAGCGCGTCCTGACGCTGGTCGGCGACGACGAGACGGATGCGGGGGCCGGGCGGATCGGCTGGAATGCACCTCTGGCCCGCGCGCTGCGGGGGGCGGCGGTAGGCGATGTGCGCCGCGTCGAGTTGCCCGCAGGTGCGCGCGAGTATGAGGTGATCGCCCTCTCCTACCCGACCGAATGAGGAACGCGGCGGGAGAGCTGGCCGTTAATTCGCTCGAAGGAGACGAGAAATGGCCGAAAATCCCCGCACCACCACCGCGCGCGACACCGACGATCACGAAATGATCGAGCAGGCCGTGACCGACTCCGCGGACGGCGGTCAGCCGACTGGCAACACCGGCGGCAGTGGCGGCGGCGGCGCGCTCGCCCGTGATGTCGGCAGCCGCGACGACCTGACCCGCGCTACCGCCGATCCACAGGGCCACACCCGCGCGACCAAGCAGGACGACATCGACACCGGGCAGGCGCGCCCCTCGACCCGCGGCCCGGACCGGCAATAGCCGTCCAGTCTGCCGCCGTGCGCCCTCAGCGCGGCGGCAGGCGGTCCCGGATTTCGCCGATCCGATCGTGGATCTTGAACATCAGCACCCACAACTCGCAGGTGAAGCGCCACATCACCGCGCCGAATACTAGCAGGATCGCTCCGCCAGGGCTGCCGAGCAGACCCGCGACCGGAAAATAGGCCGTCGTGCCCAGTCCGCCGACCGCATAGACCACGACCAGCACCAATCCGGAAAAATAGATGACGCGGATGAGCGATGGACCGATCATGTGATCGAAGTTCAACAGCTTGCCGACGGAGCCCTTGGCGTCCGTTAGATCGAAGTCGTCGGCCATCATGTTTTCCCCCAGTGCCCGAACGGCGATCGCATCATCACAGCTTTCGAAGCGAAATAGAGCCTGATCGTGCGGTCGCCTTGCGGGAGCGGGCCGGGTCGGCGACAAGGGCGGGATGGAAGACACCTCCACCCGCAACATCGCCCTGTTGATCGACGCCGACAATGCGTCCGCTTCGACCCTCGACCCCGTGCTGACGGTGCTGGCGGAGCTCGGCACCGTCAACGTCCGGCGCGTCTACGGCAACTGGACCAAATCCGGGCTGAAGCCGTGGCAGGACATGGCGATCCGCCACGGCATCGAACCGCAGCAGCAATTCGACCTGACGAAGGGGAAGAACGCGACCGACATGAAGATGACGATCGACGCGATGGACTTGTTGTTCCGCGGTCGCGTCGAGGGGTTCGGGATCATGTCGTCCGACAGCGACTTCATGCCTCTCGCCATGCGGATCCGGCAGGACGGGCTGCCCGTCTACGGTTTCGGCGGATCGAAGACGCCGGAGGGGTTTCGGCAGGCGTGTACGCGCTTCATCGATGTCGGTGCGCTGCTGACCGAGCGCCCTGCCCCGGCCGCCGCCACACCGCCGACATCGGAAGACGTGCCGATCGAGCAGTCGCTGCCCCCCGCCATCGCCGGTCGCGCCGCGCCAAAGGCCAAGGCACCGGTGGGCGAGGACCTGCTGAAGCTGCTGATCGACGCCTATGACGCGACCAAGCGCGACGACAAGGGCTTCGTCAGCCTGTCGGCGATGGGGCAGCTGGCCGCCAACCGGTCGAGCTTCGATGCGCGCAACTATGGCTATCGCAATCTGGCCGATCTCATCAGGGCGGTGCCCAACTTCCAGTCGGAATCGCGCGAAGGTGGGCGGTTATACGTGAAGCGGGTGCGCTAGGGTTCCACCCCGCCCCTGCGTTGCCAAAAACCCGCGCCGTCGCTATCTCGCGCGCAACACTTCCGCCACTTCTCGAATACGGAGCGCGTGCCAGCATGGCCGTCCAGTACACCTACGTCATGAAGGGTCTGACCAAGACCTTCCCGGGCGCGAACAAGCCCGTCCTGAACAACATCCACCTGCAGTTCATCCCGTCGGCGAAGATCGCGATCATCGGCCCGAACGGTTCGGGCAAGTCGACCCTGATGAAGATCATGGCCGGTATGGACCCCGATTTCGTCGGCGAGGCCTGGGCCGCCGAAGGCATCCGTGTCGGGTATCTGGCGCAGGAGCCGCAGCTCGATCCGACCAAGGACGTGATGGGCAACGTCAAGGACGGCGTTCGCCCGGTCGCGGATCTGGTCGACCGGTTCAACGCGATCTCGGCCGAGATGGGCGATCCGCAGGACGACACCGATTTCGACGCGCTGATGGAGGAGATGGGCGAGCTTCAGGCCAAGATCGACGCGGTCGACGGCTGGTCGCTCGACAGCCAGCTGGAGCAGGCGATGGAAGCGTTGCGCTGCCCGCCCGGCGACTCCGCCGTCACGAACCTGTCCGGCGGTGAGAAGCGGCGCGTCGCACTCTGCAAGCTGCTGCTGGAGAAGCCGGACATCCTGCTGCTCGACGAGCCGACCAACCATCTCGACGCCGAAAGCGTGTCGTGGCTGGAAAACTACCTGAAGGAATATACCGGCAACGTCATCCTCGTGACGCACGACCGCTACTTCCTCGATAACGTCGTCAACTGGGTGCTCGAACTGGATCGCGGCCGTTACTACACCTACGAGTCCAACTATTCCGGCTATCTGGAGAAGAAGGCCAAGCGGCTGGAGCAGGAAGAGCGCGAGGAGGCCGGCAAGCAGAAGGCGATCGCCGACGAACTGGCTTGGATGCGTCAGACTCCGAAAGCCCGCCAGACCAAGTCCAAGGCGCGTATCCGTGCGTTCGACGAGCTGATGGAGAAGCAGGAGAGCCGCGTCGCCGGCAAGGCCGCGATCCTGATCCAGCTTCCCTCACGCCTCGGCGGCAAGGTCATCGAGGCGAAGGGCCTGACCAAGGCGTATGGCGACAAGCTGCTGTTCGACGGGCTGGATTTCACCCTGCCCCCAGGCGGGATCGTCGGGGTGATCGGGCCGAACGGTGCGGGCAAGTCGACGCTGTTCAAGCTCATCACGGGTCAGGAGAAACCGGACGAGGGCACGATCGAAGTCGGATCGACGGTGAAGCTCGGCTATGTCGACCAGAGCCGCGACGACCTCGATCCGAACAAGAACGTCTGGCAGGAAATCTCCGACGAGCTGGAGATCTTCCGCTTCGGCAAGCAGGAGATGGGCACGCGCGCCTATGTCGGCGCGTTCAACTTCCGCGGTCCCGACCAGCAGAAAAAGGTCGGCCAATTGTCGGGCGGTGAGCGCAACCGCGTTCACATGGCCAAGATGCTGAAGGAGGGCGGCAACGTCCTGCTGCTCGACGAACCGACCAACGATCTCGACGTCGAGACGCTGCGCGCGCTCGAGGAGGCGCTCGAGACGTTCGCGGGCTGCGCCGTGGTCATCAGCCACGATCGCTTCTTCCTCGATCGCCTCTGCACGCACATCCTGGCGTTCGAGGGCGACAGCCATGTCGAGTGGTTCGAAGGCAATTACGAGAGCTACGAAGAGGACAAGCGCCGTCGTCTGGGCGACGCCGCCGATCGTCCGACGCGATTGGCGTACAAGAAGCTGACCCGCTGACACGCTGCGCGTTCACGGCCCGCGTCGCAGAGCGGTAGCAAAAGGGCCGCGGCTTCATCGAAGCCGCGGCCCTTTCTGGTCAGGCGAACGACACCGTCCTCCGCGGCCGCCGGCGCATCCGCCCGCCGATCGCACCGACGCCGACGATCATCAGCGCCCATGCCGCAGGCTCCGGGACCGCGCCGATACCGGGCTGATAGGTCACGCCGATCCTGACATCATCCCAGACGGCGGTAAGGCCACGCGTTTCGAACGAGTCCAGGAACTCCAGCTTGAACACGCCGTCTCCCATCAGGAAAAAATCCATCCCCGCCGCCGCAAGGTCCATGGTGCCCGTGAACGTATCGGTTCCGGGCTGTTGCAGATCATAGGCTGGCTTGAATTCGACATCGTAGGAGCTGCTGCCGCCGAACCGGATCACGTGGTCCCAACGCCAACTGGGCACGAGCGCGGTCAACGTCAGGGTATAGGCGATGTTCGTGACATGGGCGTTGGCGCCCAGATTGTAGGTCAGCACGGTGTTGCCGGTCGTGCCCTGGGTGCCGTAAGCTTCGCCCCGGACAGGGCCGATATTCAGCGTAGCGGCCTGTGCCATAGGCGCCGATCCCAACAGTGCGACTGCGAAGGCCAGTTTCGTCATCATCGTCATTCTATGTCTTCCTGTCTTTGGGGCTGACCGTTCTGGCGACCCGTATTGCGATTCAATCCGGCCCTTCATTCGTCGCGGTACTGGCGGCGCATAAAGGGCCGCGGCGTTCATGAGCAGGGTTTCGGCTCATCCGTGTTGCCGTTCAGGCGGTAGTTCATCGACCACGTACCCGGCTCCATCTCCGGATCGCATGCCTGGACGGGACCGGTCCGCGGGAGCGCACCCTCGATCTTCACGCTATACGGAAACTGCGTTCCCTTCGGCGGGTCGTCGTTCTTCTGCCAGCCGAGCGATTCGTAGCGATACGGCGTCGCGGTGACCGCGAGATACAGTTTGGTGCCCGACGGAACAGCCAGCGACGTACTGCCGCTCGCCGTCCCCGCGGCCTTGCCGAGCGCGGAATAGACCGGAACGTCGCCGTCCTTTACCGCAACGATACTGAACCGCCACGCCGCCGAAGTCGCTGTCGTCCTGCCGGTCAGGGTGACCTTGACCGTGGTGCCCCCCGCGGTCAGCGGGACGAGATGGGTACCCCATTGCAAAAGCGGGCGTTCGCGCGGCGAAGCGTATACGGACGGCTGCGAGCCACCCGCCAGCGGCGTGTAAAGATGCGCCAGCGAGTTCGTGGTCGGCGTCGGGCGAAGACCGTCACGCATGTTGCGCTGGTTGAAGAAGTCCATCGTCACTAGCCGGGCACCGTACCATCCCATATCGTCCGCGAACGAAACATATCCCTGCGGATAGGCCCCGGTCTTCTGTCCCAGCGGGACCAGGGTTTCGACGAAGTCCTTCGTCAGGTTGGACCAGGCACCTGCCTGAACCGATGTCCTCCACGCGTTCCACGTCAGCGCCCGCGTGCGGTCGTTTTCGTAGAGGTAGTTCATGAAGGGATACGCTTCATAGCGCGACATCGAGAACAGGGGCCCGTTCTCGAGATTGTCCATATAATAGCGGGACGCATTGAAATGCGGGCTGACCGCGAATGCCGTCCATTCGGCACCGGTTTCCCAGATCGGCCCAGCCTCCGCCCGGCCGCGGAAACCGCCTGTGAAAAACTCGATCATGTGGCCGAACTCGTGCGCAAGCACCATCGATCCCTTGCCGAGTCCCCAGCCCGAGATGCCCATGGACTCGCCGGCAGAGGCCCCACACTCGTTGAGATCGCCCCCCGCATTCGGCCGACCCGTACCGCAGATGAAGATGTTCAGCTTCTGCTTGTCGGCGCTGTCGGCGAACGGCATCGGTGCGCCGATCACGTCGCGGTTGATGAGCCACTGCCGCTCGATCTGATCCGCGATATCACGGAGCGCCTCGGCCTTGGTCCGCCCCTGCGCCGTAACGGTGCGATGGAAATCGTAGCGACTATCGTCGCCGTTGCCGTACCAAATGGCGAAATGCTGGGTCTCCAGCAGCCGCAACTCGCCGCTGCGGACCAGCTCCGGCGAGGTCAACGGACTGGAATACTGGATGCGATAGGTCGCCGGGTCTGGTGCATAGGGATGGCGCGCCATCTCGGCGGAAATTATCGCGTTGTCGGCATCCGACAGGGAATCGGCGCGGAACTGCCGGCGGCAGCCATCTTCCAGTTCGAGAATAACGGTGCGGCGTTCTTCACCGAAATTGTCGGCATAGGCCTGGATCAGGCGAGCCGAGAATGGCGGTCCATAGGCCTGCGCCAAACTGCCTGCCGGGTTTGCCGGTTGCGAAGCCAGCCGCGGCGTCCAAGTCCGCGCCTCCAGCGTGCCCCAGGGCAAACGGGTCGATCGTGCCTGGCAGCCGAACGCCGTCGTATCGGCAGCGGTACGCGTGAAGCTGGAAAGGCCGATCGCGGGCGCCGGCTGATCCGCATCGTCCTTACATCCGCTCAATACGGCAAGCATGGCCGTACCTGCGAGAATGGCACTCCGCTTCATATTCGCTCCCCCCTCCCAATCTCTCGTATAACGTATACTTCATGCAAGACCGGCGCGAGTCCAGTGGTAATTGCTCTCACTGGTGAACTTTATGGATCTTTTATTTCACCGGTGTCGAGCGGTGGCGTCTCGAGGCGGTGGTCGCTAGGCTACCGGCATACCCAGAGGAAAAGTTCGCATGATCCGTCGACGCCCTGCCCTATTGCTCGCGCTGTTCGGCACCGCCATGCCGCTACAGGCGCAGCGCAGCACGCCCACACCGGTCGTCCTCGACGCAAAGATCGCCACGCTGCGGGACAAGGCGCTGGCGGACACTAGTGCCTATTCGATCGTCGAGGGACTGACGACCGAGATCGGCCCACGTCCGCCCGGCGGCTCTGCGGCGCAGGCGCGCGCGCGCGAATGGTCGGTGGCGCGACTGAAGGCGATGGGGTTCAGGAACGTCCGGATCGAACCGTACACGCTGCACAATGTGTGGGAGCGTGGAGCCGAAACCGGCGAGGTCGTTGCCCCCTATCCACAGCCGCTGCGCCTGACCGCGCTGGGTAATTCCGGTGCGACACCGGCGAACGGCCTGACCGCGCCGGTCGTGTACTTCGCGACGTTGAACGATCTGCTGCTCGCGCCGGAGGGCAGTCTGCGCGGCAAGATCGCGTTCGTCTCCAACACGATGCAGCCGACGCAGGACGGCTCCAGCTATGGCAGCCAGGGTTCGGCGCGCTTCGTGGGCCCCAATGTCGCCGCCAAGAAGGGCGCGGCGGCGCTCGTCATCCGCTCCATCGGCACCGATCACGGCCGCGGGCCGCATGCTGGGACGACCAACTTCGAAGCCGGCGTCACCCCTATCCCCGCCGCCGCGCTGTCTGTGGCCGACGCCGAGAACCTCGAACGCATGGTGAAGCTGGGCAAGCCCGTGACGCTGCGCCTCGTGCTGACGCCGCGCTTCGTCGGCGATCGCCAGTCGGGCAATGTCGTCGCGGAGGTGCCGGGCACGGACCGCGATGCCGGCATCGTGCTGGTCGGCGGTCACCTCGACAGTTGGGAACTCGGCACCGGTGCGATCGACGACGCGTCGGGGATCGCGATCACCGCCGCAGCGGCCAAGCTGGTGATGGACGCCGGCCGGCCGCGGCGCACGATCCGCGTCGTGTGGTTCGGCGACGAGGAGACCGGCGGCTATGGCGGGCAGGCCTATGCCGAGGCGCACAAGGGCGAACGCCACGCCACCGCCAGCGAAAGCGATTTCGGCGCGGACCGCGTGTGGCGGGTGGAGACGAACTTCGCCGGCGCCGCCAAGCCGGTCGGCGACCGGCTGGCGATGGCGCTCGCCCCGCTCGGTATCGTCCGCGGCACCGCGCTGGCGGGGGATGGCACCGATATCGGCCCGGTGATCCGCACCGGCGTCGCGGGCGTGGACCTCAACCAGTCGGGCCTGCGCTATTTCGACTGGCATCACACGCCGGAGGATACGCTGGACCGGATCGATCCGGCGCAGTTGCAGCAGAACGTCGCCGCATGGACCACGATGCTGTCGATCGTCGCCAACGCACCGGAAGAGATCGGGCCGGTAACCCCGCGCGGTTAAATGGAAATGCGGCGAAACGGTGTCGGCAAGGTTGCGCTGCGATGAATTGTGCATTGACCGGGGGGACCGGTCCGCTATGCACACCGGCTCGCGACGGCGATCGGGTCGGCCGCGAGGATTGCTATGCTTGGGAGCATTTGAATGAAGAAGATCGCTTTCGTTCTCGCTGCCGCCGGCCTGATGTCCGTGGCGGCTTGCTCGAAGTCGCCTGAGGCGGCTGCCGTCGAGAACAACGCCGACATGATGGCGGACAACATGGAAATGGCTGCCGACAACATGGACGCCATGGCCGACAACAGCTCCAACTCGATGGCTGCCGGTGCGCTTGAGAACGCCGCCGACAACATGAACTCGGCAGCGGACAACGTCCGTGACGCAGCCGACGAGAAGGCAGACAACATGCAGTAATGCCGCATCGGGTCCCCGGACCCGGTACGACTGCACGTCGAGGGGGCGCTTCCGGTGGGAGGCGCCCTTTTTCGTGCGTGTGCAGTGTGGGCACGGCGAGGGACGCCGGCCCCGTCGAGCGGCTCCAGTGCCGTTGTCGTAGCGCATCAGAAGGAAGTTGGTGGGCCCGGCAGGACTCGAACCCGCAACCTAGCCGTTATGAGCGGCCAGCTCTAACCATTGAGCTACAGGCCCCACCGCGGACGGCGGTAGCGCAGTCGCCCGCGCAAAAAAAGACCGCCGGCATCGCTGACGGCGGTTTCCCGAACGATCGCGTGATGGGCACGTGCCAGGCGCGCTACAGGCTCTCGCCAGCCTCGATCCGGCGCAGCTTCTCCGCGAAGCGCGCCTCCGACAGGCGGATACGGCGTCGCAGCACGCCCCCCAGCAGCCCCACGCCCAGGATCATCGTCGCCCAGCCCGCCGGCTCCGGCACCGCGGCGATCGTTCCGGATACGCTGGGCGCTGTCGCGACGGCGAAGTCGAACGTCTGGTTCGCGGCGTTCGTGATCGTGCCGGTGAACGATCCAGCCTTGATGCCGGAATTGGGGAACAGCGATCCGACCAGCTTGGCGTCGCCGTCGTCGACGCGGTCTGCGCCCTTGCCGGAGAAGGCGACATCCACGCCGGGCGCATCGCCGGCACGCATGAAGGTCAACTGATCGCCCTCGCGGCGAAGCCGGACACCCGACACATGCCGGTCCTCGATCGCACGGCAGGCCGCGGTATCGATGCCCCGCTCACACGGCACCGCCGCGACCGGCTTCGGCCTGTCGACGGCGGCTGCGGCCACCGCGGGCATAGCCAGGCCGACCACGGCAAAGCCGGTCGTTGCCAAGACCATGGCTGCCGTGCGTGATCCGAAGCTTAACATCGCATGAAGGCATACCCCAAATCGGTCCACGCGTACAGATGCGCCGCGCCACCGATGTGGGACACACGGGAGGGCGGATGCCGGGATCTGGACGAAGGCGTGCCGCACGTGATCCTCCGCGTGCCGGGATGCAGTGGAACGACGGGATCAGTCCCGGGCGGTAATTGGAACCGATGAACGCCCGGACCGTCGCCCCTCCTCCCTGGCTGAAGTGTCGGTCGAGCCCTCAAGCCGAGTGCGGTGCAGGTGCCGAAGGATGAGCGCCAGATCGCGCTCGTTGAGACCGGACCCCGCATCGATGAGGACGCCAGCCGGCAGCGGCTCGACCCACGCTGCCAGCCGGTTGCACGCCGCACCAAGTTCGGGATCAGCGGAGTCGTCAAAGGGAGCCATCGGCAGAGCTTAGTCCGCCGGGAATCGAGCGTCTACGATCCGCGAAGCGGGGGTGAGAGCGGGCCGAGATATCCTCGTACAGCCGTTACGTGCGGCTGATTTCGATCAATGAGTGCAACAAGACAAAGAGCCGTCATTCCGACAAGGCTTTTTATTTCACGGCGAAAGGCTAGAATCTTCCTTGTTGCTGACTGATGTGCAGCGGAACCCAAACTTTGCTAAGCAAATTAAAACGTATAGGGTGGCACCTACTGTGCAGTGGTAGGAGCTAAGCCGATGAACGTGCTCTATTCGAATTGGGGGTTCGAGCTAGTTGGCTATGATGCTGATATTTCGAATCTGGTAGACAAAATCAATGGCTCGATACGTGCGCCTGACGACTTTTTTGTTTCCCTCCTCGATGACTGCAAAGTCCTCCGGAGCTCCCGGTGGGATGCTACATCTGAACACTCGGAAGCAAAAACGATCGCAGAGGAAGATCTAGCGCTTTTACGAAGTTGCCTTTACGTCCTAGATCGCTCGCTCAGGATCAGTTTTGGGACCCTATTTTTCTCTAGAGCAGATGGATTTATAGATCAGCAGCGAACTTCATCTAGTATCTATGTCCGGACCAATCCCGCCGAGTATGCCTCGCCAGCTGAATTCAAAGATCTCGTCGACGCGGCCCGTGCAAGCGCACCACTTCGTATCGCCGCATCGGAACTCTCCGCCGAGGGTGGGTGGTTCGAAATCTACAAAACGATCGAGGCGTTAAAACGTTATTATGGCAACGAATCTAAGTTTTTTAGGTCCTTTCCTGCACTTAAAGCCAAGCTTGAGAGAACCAAGCGGACAGCCAACTCTTTCCGTCATGCAGAGGGATCATACGCGCCGATCAACGGACCGGTCGATTTAACGGCTGCCCGAGATTTGGTTCGGCTGGTTCTGACAGAAACCTTAAGTGGTAGCCGGCCTAAACGACCGCCACAGGATCAAGAGTTTGGCGTGCCGAACATAGCGTCTCCCGAAGGCACGCAGAAACTTGGTCTCAAACCGCTCATCATGGTCG
The DNA here is from genome assembly GCF_016892685.1 of Sphingomonas longa. NCBI lineage: Bacteria > Pseudomonadati > Pseudomonadota > Alphaproteobacteria > Sphingomonadales > Sphingomonadaceae > Sphingomonas > Sphingomonas longa. The sequence continues at coordinate 105,403 of NZ_JAFEMC010000001.1, read as the reverse complement.
AACAAAGGGCGTCTGCCTACGTCGGAGACACGCTCCGGGCCACAGATTGAAGCGCGTTAGCGCGCCAAGAGCTAGGCCGGCGCGATGCACGCTGCCGCGCTTCGATGTAAACCGCCTATAAATCGCCCCCGAAACGTCGTTGGAGGAATATTTGAAAAGTGGTCGGGGAGACAGGATTCGAACCTGCGACATCCTGCTCCCAAAGCAGGCGCGCTACCGGACTGCGCCACTCCCCGACGCTGAGTGGCCCTAGCCACCAAGGGGCGGGTAAGGCAAGCTGCATCGTCGTTTGACAGCGTCGATGCGCGTCGCCACCCCTCCCCTATGAGCGACGAGAGGGTATTCGCGACGCCCGCGGGCGTGGGGTTGGGGTCGCTGGCGACGATCGCGGACGGCGCGGCGCGCAATTTCGTGCTGCAACTTCGTGCCGGGCGCTTCCACGGTTTCGTCGTGCGGCGGGGCGAGGCCGTATTCGGCTATGTCGATCGGTGCCCGCACATGGGCGTGCCGATGGCGCAGCAGCTTGACCAGTATCTGACGCCCGATGGCTCGCTGATCGCGTGCAGCTGGCATTCGGCTCTGTTCAGGATCGACACGGGCGAATGCGTCGGCGGGCCGTGCACGGGGCAACGGCTGACGCCGTGGCCGGTCGTGGTTGCGGAGGGGCAGATCGTGACCGCTTAATCGGCGGCGGCGATTACCTCCGCCAAGGTCGTGGGCGCGATGCCTCGGTGGTCGAGGTGTGCGAACACCCGATCCCACCAATCATGGAACGCAGCCAGATCGGCACTGTCGCGAACGTAGGGCGTGTGCCCCGGCACCAGCGACGGCGAGTGGAAGGACAGCGTCAATAGCCGCACGCCATCGGCCGTCGCCCTGTCGATCGCCGCGATCGCCGCCGCCACCGGCATGTCCTCGGGCGTCAACGCCACGCGCTGGAGCAAGCCCGCGCGGGCGAACGCGCCGCGCCCATAGCGGCCAAGCCCGCGGTGCAGGCGGGCGCCCCCTGCCCGCGCCGCGCCCGTGAAGACGGTCGTCAGCGGCAGTTCGAGCATGTCCTCGCGCCGGAACGCATGCGGGCCGACCGCGGTGAAATCGGGGCCACCCTGCCCAGCATAATCATAGCCGCTGCGCATCGAGCTATCGACGCGGTAGCCGCGCGTCGCGAGCAGCCGCAACGTGCGGGGTCCGATACCGTAGCGTCCCGCGCGATAGCCCAGCGGCCGCGCACCCGTCGCCGCGACGATCGCGGCGGTCAGCACGTCGAGCTTCGCCGCCTCCTGCGCCTCCGGCAGCATCCCCGGATAGCTGGCGGCGGCGGCATCGGGTTCGTCGAAGGGGGGATTGACCCAGCCGTGCAGTTGCGCGCCGATCGCAGACCGTCCGTCCGCCAGCATCTCGCGCAGCATCGGTGCGGCGGCGGGATCGGTCGCGACGGGGTGGTCGATCAGGTACACCGGCGCGACGCCGCGGCCGGCAAAGCGGCGGTGCGCGTCGGGGAGCGCCGACAGCGCGGTCGTCGCGCGCTGCATACGATCGAGCGGGGCGGACCAGTCGAACTCCTCCTCGACGTCCACGGTCACCAAAAACCGCGTGCCGAACGACTTCGGCCACGCGATCCGCTCCTCCGGACGAGCTGCGGCCACCCGGAACGGCGCGTCGCTCACCGTAGTTCGGATGACGCCTGTCCCGAAGGGGCATGTCCCACGACCTCGTCGCGAACCGCCGGATCCCCGAGGGCTGCGTCCCGCACCGCCGGCAGCGACAGCGTCAGGCGGTCGGCGCCGATCGTCAGCGAGCCGCCCAGTTCCGCCGCGAGATTGCGGACCAGTCGCAGCGTGAAGCCGGCCCCCAGCAACGGTGCGCCCATGTCATCCGCGTCGCCGCCATCGTCCAGGCGGAACAGCGCCTCCCCCACCAGATCGCGGAGCGCCCGGGGGCGGTCGATCAGGATTAACGCCGTCGCGCCCGCCGCGATCGCGCTGACGCCGATCCGCTCCCCCGCGCCCGTCGCCGCCACCAGCGTGGCGATCAGCCGGGCCAAAATGCGCTCGACGGCGGGTTCGTCAGCGTCCAGCGTCAGGTCGGCTAGATCGAACGCCAGCACCGCACCCCGCGTCGAGATCAGCGCGTCGAGATCGTCGGCGATCCGCTTCACGAGTGGAAGCAGCGCGACAGCGGCGGGCCGCAAGTCGAGCGCCGCGCTATCCAAGCGGGCGGCGGTATCGAGATCGTCGATCGCCGCGATCAGGTCCGATGCCTGCTGTCCGATCCGTTCCGCCCGCTGGCGGTAGGTTTCCGGCACCGGCCCCATCAGTTGCGCGGAAATGAGTTCCGAAAAGCCGGCGACGGCGTTGGCTGGCGTCCGCAGTTCATGCACCAACTGACGCAGCGAGTCCGAGGCCGGCGAGCGGCGCGGCTCGACCGGAGCAGCGCTTTCGTGGCGGAACGGGCGGCGGGCAGTGCCCGCGAAACCGGTGAACCGGCCGGTGCCGCGGTCGAAATCGGGCATGCCTGCGACGCGCCAGGACCCGGCCGCGTCGCTTGCGCCTTCGATCTCCAATCGCAAGTCGGCGAAGCGTGCACGGCGGCGCAGTGCGGCGGCGATGCCGGCGTCGACCTTGACCATCCCCTGCCGGCCCGGTCGGGCCAGCCCGACCCCGACCAGTCCAGCGCGACCGACGCCATCGACCCAGCGGATCACGCCGGTGGCGTCGGTGAGGAAGCGGAAGCCGGCAGGCGCTGCGATAGCCTCTACCTGCTCGGGTGCCGGATGTTCGCGTCGAAACGCATCGATCCGTGCGACGATGTCGCTGATCGCGAAGCTGGGTTCCGGATCCGCAACCAGAGGCTCCTCCGCGCGGCGGAGCGCCTCGGCGACCAGCGGCAAGCCACGCGCGACATCACCCAGCATCACGAACGGGGTGGGCGACAGCGGAGCGTCGGGTACGATCGTCGGCGAAGCCGAAGCGACGGGTCGCTGATCGGCGAGCGTGAAGTCGACGCTGCCGAAGCTCTCCAGCCCGCGCACGACCTGGGCGGGCAGATCGCGTCGGCCGCGCAGCACCGCGCGGCCCGGCGGCGTCAGGCGCGGAAGCAGTGCGAGCCACGCAGCGGCATCCAATTCCGCCATCCGCAGTACCGGCGCGGCGACCATCAGCTCGTCCTCCGCGAACAGCGCGACGAGCTCGGCGGGAGGACGGGTGAACGCCAGTGCCCGCCCGCTCGCGGCACGCACGCTCATCGGCACATCGGGCCGGAGCATTTGCAAGCGCGCCAATCCGGCATCGTCCGCCGCAATCCGGCCGCGCCCCATCAAATCGACCAGTTGCCGCCACGCCGCGGACGCACCAAAACCGGTCGCCATGTCGGCGGATAGGACGGTGCGGAGGCTGTCGTCGAAGCGCAAATGGAGGTCCAGACGGCGGGAGGCTTGTTCGTAACGTTTCCTTAACGATGATCCTGACGTTGCGGAACGATCCATTTCGGCACGTCACATAGTGGGACAATTGCGGTTGTTGGCAACAATATTATCGCTAAAGGGGGCTTTATAACCCGAATCGAACGATTGACGGAGTGTATCAGTATGTCTCTCGACCGCATCGACCGCCAGATCCTGTCGTTTCTACAGGCGGACGGTCGCATGACCAATGTCGAGCTGGCGGATCGCGTCGGGCTGACGGCCCCGCCCTGCCTGCGTCGCGTCCGCGCGCTGGAGGAAGCCGGCGCCATCCGCGGCTATCATGCCGACCTCGATGCGACCCGGCTCGGTTTCCCGATCACCGTCTTCGCAATGGTGTCGCTGCGCAGCCAAGCGGAGGCGGACCTGACCGCGTTCGAGAACCACGTCGCTGCGATCCCCGAAGTCCGCGAATGCCACATGCTGAACGGCGAGATCGACTTCATCCTGAAGATCGTCGCTGCCGACCTCAAGAGTTTCCAGGAACTGTTGACGACGCAGCTCACGCCGGCCCCGAACGTCGCCAGCGTCAAGACCTCGCTGACGATCCGCACCGCCAAGTCGGTTTCCGGCGTGCCGGTGCCGCAGGAATAGGACGCCCCTAACGGGCAGCAAAAAGGGGACGGCATCGCTGCCGTCCCCTTTTAAATGCCCAGTCGGACAGCTCAGGCGGCGGGCGCCGGAGCCTCCAGATACGCGGTCCAGAGCTGCGCGATGCCGGTGCGCGGGGCGCCCTTGACGGCCCCGAACGCCGCCTTCGCGCCCTCGCGGTCACCGCCGCGGACCAGTGCGATACCGAGACGCGTATTGACCTCGTCCGCATCAACGCCGCCCTTGGTCAGCGCCAGACGGTACAGCTCCGCCGCCTTGGTGTAGTTTTCCAGACCCAGATAGCCATCCGCCGTCGCAACGGCGATCTTGCCGTCCGCCGCCGCCGTCGCGCGCTTCTCCTGCGGCGCGATCGGGCCGTCCGCCTTGATCGAGGTCGTCGCCGCCGCCAGCAGATCCTTCGCCTGCGTATTGCCGGCCGGGATCTTGCCGTTCGCCATGCCTTCCTTCAGCACGGTCTGCGCCTCGTTCGGCAGGCCGCGGCGCTGCACGTCGTCGGCATATTCCAGATAGTCGTTCTGGTCCGCCAGCGACTTGGTCTGGCGCATCAGGCGGAACAGGTCGATCTTCTGGGGGTCGGTCAGCTTGGCGATCGAATTCCCCGACAGACCGTAGGTCACGATCACGTCGCGCCAGTTCTTCGCCGTTGGATAGGCGGTGACGTAGCTACGCAGCCAGTCGCCGGTCGTCGGCAGCTTCGCCTGGTTGGCACGCGCGATGCCGTAACGGAAATAATCCTCCGGCGGCTTCTGACCGGCGGCGACCTGCGCCTTGATCGATTCCTGAAGGTCGGCGAGGCCACCGGCCACGTCACCGCTGCTGACCTTCGCCTGCGTGATCTGAAGATTCAGGTTCGGATCGGTGTAGCCGAGCTGCTTCGCCTGGGCGAAATACTGGAGCGCGACGGGGTACTGCTTGCCGTTATAGGCCAGCGCGCCGCGGCGATACGCGTACTTCGCCTTGTCGGCGGCGGGCGTCTGCGGATTGGCGATCAGCGCGTCGAGCGGTCCAGCCAGCGCGGTCTCGTTCAGCGGCGCATTCGGGTTCGCGGTCTGCTGCTGAACCAGCTTCTGGTTCTCCATGTCGTAGCGCAGAGCGGCGGCGAGATACTTGTCGTCGTCGGTCTTCACTGCGGCGTCGACCTGACCCAGCGCGGTTTCGGCGGTGGCGAAATCCTTCGCGGCGATCGCCGGCTGCGCGACCTGCGCGGCCTTCATGACCTCCGGGCTGTACTTCGGGCCGGCCTTCTCTTCCTTCTTGGCCGCTGATGCGGGCACCGTCAGGGAAAGGCCGCTGACACCGGTCAGCGCCAGCACCAGCGCGAGCTTCGAGATCGTCTTCATCGGGAAAGTCTCTCCAATCGGGCATTTAAGCCCCGTTTGACCGTATCTGCCGACCGGAAGGGTCGCGTGGCAAGCGTCATTAACGATGCCGCCTCACCCCTTCAAGCAAGTGCGAGGATGTTGGTTCCTTCCGGGAAATGCGCTGAACCGCGATTGAACACCCGCTTCAAGGCTCCGATTGAACCGACGCGCCACCCCCGCTAACCGCCGACGATGATCGCCGTCATCTCGCCCGCCAAAACGCTGGACTACGACACGAAGCTGCCGCCGGTCACGCCGACGAAGCCCCGCTTCGCGGAGGAGGCGGCCAGCCTCGCCCGATCCGCGGCGCGGCTGCCGCAGAAGCGTCTGCGCGAGTTGATGCATATCTCGCCCGCGTTGGCGAAGCTGAACGCCGATCGATTCCGCGACTTCGCTGGCGCACAGGAACGGCCGGCGCTCTACGCCTTCGCCGGCGACGTCTATACCGGGCTGGATGCCGCCACGCTCGACGAGGCGTCGGTCGATTACGCTCAGGACCATCTGCGTATGTTGTCGGGGCTTTACGGGCTGTTGCGGCCACTCGACGCGATGAAGCCCTACCGGTTGGAGATGGGCACTCGCTGGGCACCGCGAAAGGCGAAGCTGACCGACTGGTGGCAGGATCGCATCGCCGATGCGCTCGCCGGGGATCTGGAAAAGGAAGGTTCCGGCACAGTCCTCAATCTCGCCAGCCAGGAATATTGGGCGGCGGTAGAGGGCCGGTTGCCCGCCGATGTCCGCGTGATCGCCGTGGATTTCCGCGACGGCGACCGGTTCGTCAGCTTCCACGCGAAGACGGCGCGAGGGATGATGGCGCGCTGGCTGGTCGAGCACCGCGTCGCCGATGTCGAGGCGATGAAGGGCTTCGACACCGATGGCTATCGCTTCGTCGCGGACGAGAGCGACGACACCCGATGGAGATTTTCGCGATGACGGCGATCGTCATAGGGGCGTCTGGCGGCATCGGCGCAGCAATGGTCGAGGCGCTGCGGGACGAGGAAATTGCCGTCCGCGGCTTCGCCCGCAGCTTCATCGGGCCTGACCATCTCGACCTGACCGACGAGGCGAGCATCGCCGCCGCCGCCGCGTCGCTGACGACGCCACCGACCCTGGTCTTCCTCGCCACCGGTCTGCTGCACGAGGACGAGCGATCGCCCGAAAAGGGGCTCGCCGCGCTCGACGCCGAATGGCTGATGCGCCAATATGCGATCAACACGATCGGCCCGGCGCTCGTCGCCAAGCACCTGCTGCCGAAGATGCCGAAGACGGGCCGCTGCGTGTTCGCAGCCCTGTCCGCGCGGGTCGGCAGTATCGGCGATAACCGGCTGGGTGGTTGGTATGGCTATCGCATGGCGAAGGCCGCGCTCAACCAGTTCGTCCGCACCGTGTCGATCGAGGAAAAACGGCGGAACGATCGCAGCATCGTCGTCGGGCTGCACCCGGGGACCGTCGACACGGCGCTGTCGAAGCCGTTTCAGGGCAACGTCCGCGCCGACCAGCTCTTCACGCCATCTCGCGCCGCGGTGCAGTTGCTCGACGTACTCGACGCGCTGAAGGCGCCGGACACGGGCAAGCTGTTCGACTGGGAGGGCAAGGAAGTCACGCCGTAACGGGCGCCCTTCCCCGTCATGCCGGGTTTGTCCCGGCATCCACCCGCCCGCGAAAAACGATCGACGAATACGCGGCACCGTGGATGCCTGGACAGGCCCGGGCATGACGAAGCGCATCGGCCGTCTCGCTTAGTGCATCAACATAAACCCCTCCGGCGGGTGCCGGCGTTCAAGCTCGGCAAACGTCGAGAGGTGCACGAAGCCGCCGGCAACTGGACCCCGGCCTCCGCCGGGTGGAGGTGCGGGCAACGGCTCACACGCGTCCTAAACACCTGCACTCGTGACCATTTTGTCACCTCCCCGCCAAGCACCCGCCATCCGCCGGAGCCGATAGGGGCCCTAGACGGCGTCGTTCTCCCGGCGGCGTCGTCGCCTTATCCAACCGGAACAAGGATCGCTTCGATGACCAAGTCGCTCCCCTTCGCCCTGCTCGCCGCTGCGTCGATCGCGTCGGGAGCCGCCGCCGTGGCTGCCGCCACTCCGCAGGCGGCGCATCCCGCTACCACCGCCCACGTCGTCACCAAACAGCGCGCGGTCACGACCAAGGTCGCCGGCAAGCCGACTTCGGCGCGCGTCGCCACCGCAACGCGCACCGCCGCCGTCGTGCACACGCCGGGCGGCCGCATGGTCACGACCAAGACATCGACCGGCAAGACCGTGACCTACGACTGCCGCAAGCCCGGCAACAAGGCGAAGGCCGCCTGCAAGGGCTGAAGACCTACCCCGTTCCCCACCGCCCACGCACGCGCCTCCCCGTACGCGTGCGTGGGCCGAACGATTCCGATCCGCACCTCGCACGCGCGCGCACGCGTGGACAATGGCTGCCGGACGACCTAGGACTGCCACACCCCTGTAACGATCCGGATACTGACCTTGGCCGACGACATCGTCCTCGCCGATCCTCCCGCCAATCCCGATGGCATGCCGACGATCTCCATCGTCGACGAGATGAAGTCGAGCTACCTCGACTATGCGATGAGCGTCATCGTCGCGCGCGCGCTGCCCGACGTTCGCGACGGACTGAAGCCGGTGCATCGCCGCATCCTCTACTCGGCGTACGAAAGCGGCTTCGTCGCGGGCAAGGCGTATCGCAAGTCGGCGCGCATCGTCGGTGACGTGATGGGTAAATACCACCCGCACGGCGACAGCGCGATCTACGACGCCCTCGCGCGGATGGCGCAGGACTGGTCGATGCGGGTGCCGCTGATCGACGGTCAGGGCAACTTCGGCTCGATGGATCCCGATCCGCCCGCCGCGATGCGCTACACCGAGGCGCGGCTGGCCAAGGTCGCCAATTCGCTGCTCGACGGGCTCGACAAGGATACGGTCGATTTCACGCCGAACTATGACGGTTCGGAGCGCGAGCCGTCGGTGCTGCCCGCGCAGTTCCCGAACCTGCTGGTCAATGGCGCCGGCGGCATCGCGGTCGGCATGGCGACCAACATCCCGCCGCACAATCTGGGCGAAGTCATCGATGCGTGCTTCGCATACCTCGACAATGGCGCGATCACGTCGGAGGAACTGACCGAGATCGTTCCGGGTCCGGACTTCCCGACCGGCGCGATCATCCTCGGCCGCGCCGGTGCGCGCTCCGCGTACAGCACCGGCCGCGGCTCGATCATCGTCCGCTCGCGCTACAAGATCGAGACGAAGAGCGGCGATCGCCAGTCGATCATCCTCACCGAAATCCCGTACCAGCAGGGCAAGAACGCGCTGGTCGAAAAGATCGCCGAGGCCGCCAAGGAAAAGCGGATCGAAGGCGTCAGCGACATTCGCGACGAGTCGAACCGCGAGGGCGTGCGGATCGTCATCGATCTGAAGCGTGATGCCACGGCGGAGGTCGTGCTCAACCAGCTGTGGCGGCACACGCCCGCACAGGGGTCGTTTCCCGCCAACATGCTCGCGATCCGCGGCGGTCGGCCAGAACTGCTCAACCTGCGCGATATCATCGCCGCGTTCATCGACTTCCGCGAGCAGGTCATCACCCGCCGCTCGAAGTTCGAACTGGCGAAGGCGCGGGACCGCGCGCACCTGTTGCTGGGCCTCGTCATCGCCGTCACTAACCTGGACGAAATGGTGCGGATCATCCGCGGATCGTCCAGCCCCACCGCCGCGCGCATGGCGTTGCTGGCGCGCGAATGGCCGGTCGCGGAGATCGCGCCGTACCTGCGGCTGGTCGAGGCGGTCGAGGTCGACCATGTCGGCGACGTCTATCGCCTGTCCGATGCACAGGTCCGCGCGATCCTCGACCTGCGTCTCCACCGCCTCACCGCGCTCGGCCGTGACGAAATCGGCGACGAGTTGAAGACGCTGGCCGACTCGATCGGCGAGTTGCTCGAAATCCTCGCCAATCGCGTGAAGCTGTACGAGGTCATGCGCGGCGAGTTGAAGGCGATCCGCGACCAGTTCGCGACGCCGCGCCGCACGGAGATCGCCGCCGCCGCCGATGGTATCGACGACGAGGACCTGATCGAGCGTGAGGACATGGTCGTCACCGTGACGATGGAGGGGTATATCAAGCGTACCCCGCTCGACACCTTCCGCTCGCAGCGCCGCGGCGGCAAGGGCCGCGCCGGCATGGCGACGAAAGACGAGGATGCCGTCACCAGCCTGTTCGTCACCTCGACGCACACGCCCGTCCTGTTCTTCTCGACCGCCGGCAAGGTGTACCGCCTGAAGGTCTGGCGCCTGCCCGAGGGGGGCCCGGCCACCCGCGGCCGACCGATGGTCAACCTGCTGCCGCTGGCACCGGGAGAGACGATCTCCACCGTCCTGCCGCTACCAGAGGACGAGCTGCGCTGGGGCGACCTGCACGTCATGTTCGCCACCGCGAAGGGGTCGGTGCGCCGCAACAGCATGGACGCGTTCGCGAGCATTCGCACCTCCGGCAAGCTCGCGATGCGCTTCGACGAAGGCTCCGACGATCGCCTGATCGGCGTATCGCTGCTGACCGAGGAGGACGACGTCCTGCTCGCGACGCGTCAGGGGCGCGCGATCCGCTTCTCCGCCACCGACGTGCGTGAGTTCCAGAGCCGCGATTCGACCGGCGTTCGTGGTGCGCGCCTGGCGGACGGAGACGAGGTCATCTCGCTCTCCGTCCTGCGCGGCTTCGACGCGACGCCGGCCGAGCGCGAGGCCTATCTAAAGGCCGCGCCGTGGAAGGAGGGCGAGCGCGAGATCACCCTCGAACCCGATCGCATGGCCGAGTTCGAAGCAGCGGAGGAGTTCATCCTCACCGTCACCGCCAACGGCTATGGCAAGCGCACCTCCGCCTACGAATATCGCCGCACCAATCGCGGCGGTCAGGGCATTACCAACATCGTCACCTCCGACCGCAACGGCCCGGTCGTCGCCAGCTTCCCTGCGCATTCGGGCGAGCAGCTGATGCTGGTCACCGATCAGGCGAAGCTGATCCGCCTGTCGGTCGGAGATACCCGCGTCACCGGCCGCAACACGCAGGGCGTCACCCTGTTCAGCGTCGGCAAGGGCGAACATGTCGTCTCCGCCGCGCGCATCGACGAGGAGGAGGAGCCGGAGAACGAAGCCGAGGCAATCGTCGCCGACGAACTGTCGGCCAGCCCCGCCGCACCCGCCGACGATGCGCTGACGCTGGACGATGGTACGGGCCCGCAGACGCTGGACGAGCAGGTCGACGAGACTGACGACGGGGACGACGCGGAATGACGACCCAGACGGCGTACAAGGTGCTGACCGCCGACCAGATGGCGACGCTGGAGCGGGACGGCCGGTTCGACGGCGCACCGGTGGATGTGGCGGACGGTTACATCCACCTCTCCACCGCCGATCAACTGACGGAAACGGTCGACAAGCATTTCGCCGGGCAGCACGACCTGTACGTCGCTGCCGTCGATCTCGGCAGTTTCGACGCATCGCTGAAGTGGGAGGAAAGCCGTGGCGGCCAGCTCTTCCCGCATCTTTACGGCCCGCTGCTCCTGGAAACGGTCATCGCTTATGGGCCGCTCGAACGTGATGACGATGGCTTGGTGAAATTGCCCGTCGCGGGTTGAAGCCTGCGCGCAACCGAACCGCGCCTTCGCCGGTTTGGCCTGCATGACCCACACACCTCCCGTCCCCGCCGGCAATCAGTCGCCCTACCCGCTCCAGACACCACCCAAGCCCCACACCGAGCACGCACCGCCGCCGGGTGATCCGCGCGTCGCCGCCACCCCGCCCGCCGGCAAGTCGCCAAACATGGGCCTGATCGCGCTCGCCGCCGGTCTGGGGCTTGGGCTCGCTGCCGTCGCGGGCGGGCTGTTCGTCGCCTCCCGCGACAGCGGCAAGCGGAAGAAGCCGAAACGCAAACCGAAGCCGGGACCGAAGGCGAAGAAGCCTGCCGCCTGATCGTGTCAGGCGAACAGGTCCACCACCTCGATACCGTCCGCCACCTCGCCCCGCATCGCCGCGATCAGCAGCGTGCGGTGGCAGTGGCATGGATCACGCTCGTAACATACCAGCGCGCTGGGGCGTTCGGCGGCCAGCGCGAGCATCACCGCCGCCTCGGCCTGAGCCTCCGGCAGTTCCAGCTGTTCGGCGTAGACGGCCTCCAACGTTGCCACATCGCCCTTCTTGGCCGCATCCCGTCCCCGCTTGGGCGTACCCAATGCGCGAAGGTGCCGATATTCGATCCCCGCCTCTCCCAGCGACGCCGCGAGCGACGACTTGGAAAAGCCCGGCCGCCGGGACAATGGCAGTGCACGGACATCGATCACCCGCTCGACCCCCGCCGCCGCCAGCGCCGCGATGAAGTCGGCGACGGTCGTCGCTTCGTACCCGATGGTGAAGACCTTCATGGTCCGGAGATGGCAACGAACACGCCTCGGCTCAACCACCTTGGCCGCCTGGCTCCCGCGCCGATCCATCTGCGGCGGACATAGCGATCGGTCCCGGCTGCATGCGTTTTCCCGTGACTTTTGGGACCAATCGCGGTGAACGACGGGCATGACACACGACATTCACATCGTCGGCGGCGGCCTCGCCGGGTCCGAAGCCGCTTGGCAACTGGCGGAGGCCGGCGTTCGCGTCCGCCTGTCCGAAATGCGCGGCTCGGGTGAGCGGACACCCGCCCACCAGACCGATGATCTCGCCGAACTCGTCTGCTCCAACAGCTTCCGCTCCGATGATGCCGAGGCCAATGCCGTTGGCCTGTTACATCAGGAGATGCGCGGCCTCGGCTCGCTGATCCTGCGCGAGGCGGACAAGCATCGCGTTCCCGCCGGCTCCGCGCTGGCGGTCGACCGCGACGGCTATTCCGCCGGCGTGACCGCCGCGCTTGCCGATCATCCGAACGTTACGCTGGTCCGTGAGCGGATCGACACGCTACCGGACGGGCCGACGATCCTCGCCACCGGCCCCCTCACCGCCGCCTCGCTGGCGGAGGCGATCGGCGCCGCGACGGGCAAGGAGTCGCTCGCCTTTTTCGACGCGCTCGCGCCGATCGTCCACCGCGACAGCATCGACATGGACGTGGCATGGTTCGCCAGCCGCTGGGACAAAGGCGAGACGAAGGATTACATCAACTGCCCGATGACGAAGGACGAGTATCTCGCCTTCCACACCGGCCTGGTCGAGGGCGAAAAGACCCCGTTCAAGGACTGGGAAAAGGACACGCCCTATTTCGAGGGGTGCATGCCGATCGAGGTGATGGCCGAACGCGGCGTCGACACGCTGCGCTACGGCCCGATGAAGCCCGTCGGCCTCGACGATCCGCGGACCGGCCGCTGGCCGTATGCCGTCGTTCAGTTGCGGCAGGATAATGCGCAAGGCACGTTGTGGAACATCGTCGGGTTCCAGACCAAGCTCAGGCATTCCGAGCAGGTGCGCCTGTTCCGCACCATCCCCGGCCTGCAGAACGCGGAGTTCGCGCGGCTGGGCGGGCTCCACCGCAACACCTTCATCCGCTCGCCTGAACTGCTCGACCCGACGTTGCGGCTGAAATCCCGCCCCAACATCCGCTTTGCCGGGCAGATCACCGGGTGCGAGGGCTATATCGAGAGTGCGGCGATCGGCCTGCTCGCGGGGCGGTTCGCGGCGGCGGAGTTGCGTGGAGAAACCTTGCCGCCGCCGCCGGTGGAGACTGCGCTCGGCGCGCTGCTCGGCCATATCACCGGTGGCGCTGAGGCGGAGACGTACCAGCCGATGAACGTCAATTTCGGCCTGTTTCCGCCGATCCCCGGCCGAACAAAGAAGGCGGATCGCAAGCGCATGTATACCGACCGGGGCCGGGCCGCACTGGCGGAATGGCTCAACTCTCCTCCGCCGCCGGCTCCCGCTCCCCAGCGGGAGGACAGCGCAGTTTCGGCTTCCGCTTGACCGCAGTCGTGGCGAATTCGGCGGCGGTCATGCCGCCGGATTTGTCACGATCGGCAGTGGCGAACTTGGTGGCTGCCTTCACCGCCCATTCGTCGAACGACAGTTTGCCATCACCGTCCACGTCGAGTTTGGCGTACGCCTTGCGCCGCTGTGCCAAATATTCGTCGCGCGTGACATCGCCGTCGCGGTCCTTGTCATACCGTCCGAACCTTTTCTGCTCGCGCGTTTCAGCCGTCGCCTCCGGGACCGGGGCGGTGTCGGTTGCCGCGGCCCGGCTTTGCGCCGCGGGCGCGGACGGCAGTAACCGCTCCGACGCAGCGCCGCCGCGATCCCACGCCATCACGCCCGCCGCCAACGCCGCCAGCCCGGCCACACCGCCCGCCATGTATCGCCACATCAGACCACCCCCACATCAAAGATGCGCAGGCTAAAGCAGTTTTCTTGAGTGCGCTACGTCCCTGTCAGTCGGTGCCGGATCAAACGGAACGCCAGCGCAGGACCGGGAAGCCTGTCGGGGGCGGCCAGTGCAGCCCGCGCCACGAGTGCCAGCGTTGCCAATGGTCGCAAACGTCTTGGCCAGCGCATTGAGAACGCGGCGTCAAATCGCTGTTCAGCCAGTGTCCGTGCCTTGGCCGACGCGAGCTGATCCGTCAGCCGCGGTACGAGATCGGCTAACGCCCATCCCTCGCCCGCCATAGTGGCTCCGCGCCGATCCCCTTCTCCGGGAGCCACGATCGTCGCGAGCAGCTGGAACAGCCGACCACCGCGCTCCTCCGCAAACCGGTTCAGCGCCGGCGCGTCCAGGTCGGGTTCCAGGAGCACCTCCCACCCCTCCACCATCGCGGCGAGCTTAGCCCCGGACACACCCGCAGGCAGCGCGTCCGTCGCCAACCCCTGCAACACCGGCTGCGCAGGCGGTGCCTTGTCGTCAAGGTCGCTCAGCGCCCCATGCCACCACGTCAGTCGCATCTGTCCGATCATCGGCTCGCGAGTCGTGCGCAGGATTTGACCCAACGCGCTGTCGAGCGCCAAGACCGCCTCCACTGCCGGGCGTCGGGCGACCGGCATATGCGCCATGGTCAAACGTCGCGCGATATCAGCGGCGTGCGTTGCATCAACTTGGCTATTCTGACCGTAGTTCATGTTTTCCTGAAGGATGAGGCTTTCGAACCGAATCTTTACTAACACAGGATAAGGCGGACTCATGTACTTCCGCCCGTTTCTCACGAACCCCCTTGGGTGGTTCCCCCGCAAGGGTCTGCTTGCAGACCGCCGCGGGGCGGTGGCGGTAGAATTCGCGATCTGTGCTTCCGCCTTCTTCGCATTGTTGATCGCCTGTGCACAGACCGTCCTGATCTTCTTCGCGCAGCAGGCTCTCCAGACCGGCGCGGAGGCCGGCGCTCGCTACATCATGACCGGGCAAGCCAAGCAGGCAGCGATGAGCGCCGCCCAGTTCCGCACCTACGCCTGCGGACAGATGCCGCGCATCTTCGACTGCAACAACCTGATCGTCGACGTGCGAACCGCCACCGACTTCTCCAATATCGACACCGACACGCCCGGCATCACCTATAATCCCGACGGCACGGTTTCGAACGCGTGGCAGTTCAATTCGGGCGGCAGCCAGTCGATCATGATCGTCCGGCTCATGTACTTCTGGAACGTGCAGCTCGGTCCGCTGAGCCTCGACTTCTCCAACGCCGGTCGGGGCAAGCGCCTGTTGATCGGCACGATGGTGTTCAAGTCGGAGCCTTACCGGTCATGATCCGCTCGCTGCGCAATAATGCCCGCGGGATGGCGATGGTCGAATTCGCGATGGTCCTGCCGATCCTGATCACGCTGTTTCTCGGCGGGTATCAGCTGACCCAAGCCTCCGCATGTCAAAGACGCGTAACGATCGTCGCGCGCTCCATCGCCGATCTCGTGTCGCGCTACGACACGATCAGTGCGGCGGAGGTCGGTACGATCCTTGACGCGTCGACCCAGATCATGGCCCCGTATGACGTCGTGGCGGCCCAGTCCCGCGTCAGCCTGATCAAGGTCGATGCCGCCAGAAACGTCACCGTGGTCTGGAGCGTCACCAAGAATGGGGTCGAGCGCCCGACCGGCACCTTCACCGGTCTGCCCGCCGCAATGAGGATCGCCAACAGCTACTATGTGCTTGGCGAAGTCGCGTACGACTATCGCCCGATCGGCGGCCAGTTCGCCTGGCCGATCAACTTCACCCAGTCGCTGTTCATGGTTCCCCGCAAATCGACTTACGTGGATTGCTCGACATGCTGACGCACGCGATCCTTCGCCGCCTGGCCGAGCTGCGCCGGGACCGGCGTGGCAACATGCTGATGATCTTCGCCTTCTCCATGATCCCGCTCACCTTCGCGACGGGCATGGGCATCGATTACGCGGGCGCGATGCGGCTTCAGACACGGCTCAACGCGGTGACCGATGCGGCGTCGCTCGCCGGCGTCACTGCGCCGATGATGAAGAACACGATGGATGTGGCGTGCAAGGCCGCGCGCAGTACGTTCGAAAGTCAGTCCACCGCCATCCCCGGCTTGGCGATCGACACGACGCGTGCGTCCGGCCTGACGATCACGGTCACCGACACGCTGCCGATCGGTATCCCGGTCACGATCGTCTGTCCGGCCAGTGGCACACCAATCGTGCCATTTTCGCGCCCGCTCAGCAGGACCGTCGTGGTCACGTACAATGCGACGTCCGCCAACGGCTTCTCGGGCATTCTTGGCAAAGCCACGCTGGACATCGGCGGCTCCGCGACCGCCAAGACCACGATCGCGCCATACATCGACATCCATCTCGCGCTTGATACTTCGCAGTCGATGGGCTTGGCCGCGACGGATGCCGAAGCGCTGAAACTCTGGAATGCAACCAAGTTCTATAATAATCGAGGTTGTCAGTTCGGCTGTCACGCCAAAGATCCCAACGAGAGATACTCGATGGAGCAAATCGCGCATATGGTGGATGCCAAGATGCGAATCGACGTACTGCGCGAAGCCACGATGGACATGATCGATACGGCCGTTGCCGGCCAAGGCAACGACCAGACCTATCAGTTCGGCCTCTACCGGATTGGGAAGAACTCCGGCCGCTGGAACATAGGCGTCGACGAATACGTAAAGCTGACGACCGATCTCGCCAGCGTGCGCAGCAAGGTCAGCTCGCTCACGCTCAGCGACAATGATGGGGCGATCGGCTTCGGCGACACGGATTTGCCGACCACCGCCAATTTTGTTCTGCCCTATATCAAGGCTACGAGCACCAGCGTCGATGACGGGACGACGCAGGCGAAGGCCCGTAAGTTCTTTTTCATGGTCACGGACGGCGTCACCGATATCGAAGGCAACTGCACCTACGGTCACTGCACAGCGCCGATCAATCCCGCCAGCTGCGACGCCTACAAACAAAAAGGGGTGACGGTCGGGATCGTCTACACGACTTTTCTCCCGACAAAGGCCGATCCCACGAAGCCCAATAGTACCGCGTTGCGCGACGAATACATCAAACTGGTGCAGCCCATCGCGAAAGATATCAAACCCAATCTCGAAAAATGCGCGAGTCCTGGCTGGTTCTTCGAGGCTTCCGACGAACCCACGATCCACGCCGCCATGCAGAACCTCTTCCGTCAGGCGACCCAGACACCCACGATCATTCGCTGATAGGATACGCGCAACGAAAAACCCCCGCTGTCGCCGGCGGGGGTTTTTGCGCTACCGATCGAGCAGTCGCGTTTAGCGATAGCAGACCTTCTTCACCGCCGCGACGATGCGGGCGGAGTCGATCAGGGCCAGCTTTTCGAGATTGGCGGCATAGGGCAGCGGCACATCCTCGTTCGTCACGCGCAGGACGGGAGCGTCGAGATCGTCGAAGCCCTCCTCCATCACCACCGCCGCGATCTCGGACGCGATCGAGCAGGTCGCCCAAGCCTCCTCGACCACGACCAGCCGGTTCGTCTTCGCCAGCGACTTGAGCACGGCCTTCGTGTCGAGCGGCCGCAGCGTGCGCAGGTCGATGACCTCCGCATCGATGCCCTCATCCGCCAGCTTGTCAGCGGCTTCGAGCGACAGCCCGACGCCAATCGAATAGCTGACGATCGTAACGTCCTTGCCCGGCTTCATGATCCGCGCCTTACCGATCGGCAGAACCCAGTCGTCCACCTTGGGAACGTCGAAGCTGCGGCCGTAGAGCAGCTCGTTTTCCAGGAACACGACCGGGTCGCCGCTGCGGATCGCCGCCTTCAACAAGCCCTTCGCATCGGCCGCGTCATACGGTGCGATGACGATCAGGCCGGGGACGCTGGCGTACCACGGGCCGTAATTCTGCGAGTGCTGCGCACCGACGCGGCTGGCCGCGCCGTTGGGGCCGCGGAACACGATCGGGCAGCGCATCTGACCGCCGGACATATAGTTGGTCTTGGCGGCCGAATTGATGATGTGGTCGATCGCCTGCATCGCGAAGTTGAACGTCATGAACTCGACGATCGGCCTCAGTCCGCCCATCGCCGCGCCCGTGCCGACGCCGGCGAAGCCGTATTCGGTGATTGGCGTGTCGATGACGCGACGGTCGCCGAACTCGTCCAGCAATCCCTGCGTGACCTTGTACGCGCCCTGATACTGCGCGACTTCCTCGCCCATCACGAACACGCGATCGTCAGCGCGCATCTCTTCGGCCATCGCATCGCGCAACGCCTCCCGAACCGTGGTCTTCACCATTTCGGTGCCCTCGGGCACCTGCGGGTCGGTAATCTCGGCGGTGTGGCCAGCCGCCTCGAACATCTGGCGCACGCCGGTGTCGACCTTCTCCTGCGCGGGATGCGCGGAGTCTTCGACGGTATCGGCCGGCTTCCGTTCGTCGGCCTTGGCGTCCGGGCTCGGGCTGTCGTCCTTGGTCGCGGGCGCGGCGGGTGCCGCAGAGGCGTCCTCGCCCTCAGCGGCCAGCGTCATGATGACGGTGCCGACCTTCACGTTATCGGTACCCTCGGCGATGACGATCCGCGCGACCGTGCCTTCGTCGACGGCTTCAAACTCCATCGTGGCCTTGTCAGTCTCGATCTCGGCCATGATGTCGCCGGATTTGACGCTATCGCCTTCCTTGACCAGCCATTTCGCCAGCGTGCCTTCCTCCATCGTCGGGGACAGCGCGGGCATCTTGATCTCGATCGGCATCTCAGTACGTCTCCACCAGCACGTCGGTATACAGCTCGGCCGGATCCGGCTCGGGCGTGCTTTCGGCGAAATCCGCCGCTTCGTTGACGGTCTTGCGGATCGCCTGTTCGACGGTCTTCAGATCCTCCTCCTTCACGCCCTGCGCCGCGAGCAACTGCTTCACGTGTTCGATCGGATCGGACTTGTCGCGCACCGCCTGCACTTCCTCGCGGCTGCGATACTTGGCCGGGTCAGACATCGAGTGACCGCGATAGCGATAGGTCTTCATCTCGAGGATGACCGGACCCTTGCCCGCGCGCACCCACTCCAGCGCCGTCTCGGCGGCACCGCGGCACGCCAGCACGTCCATGCCGTCGACCTGAATGCCGGGAATGCGGAAACTCTCGCCGCGACGATAAAGCTGATCCTCGGCGGAGGCGCGGTTCACACTGGTGCCCATCGCATACTGGTTGTTTTCGATCACGAAGATGATCGGCAGCTTCCACAGCTCGGCCATGTTGAACGCTTCGTAGACCTGGCCCTGGTTAGCCGCGCCGTCGCCGAAATACGCCATGCAGACGCCGCCGTCGCCGCTGTATTTGTGCTTGAACGCGAGGCCGGCGCCCAGCGACACCTGAGCGCCGACGATGCCGTGCCCGCCATAGAAGCGCTTCTCGGTCGAGAACATGTGCATCGACCCGCCCTTGCCCTTGGAGATGCCGGCGGCACGCCCCGTGAGTTCGGCCATGATGACCTGCGGATCGATGCCGTAGGCGAGCATGTGGCCGTGGTCGCGGTATCCGGTGATGACCGAGTCCTTGTCGCCGTCGAGCGCCGACTGAAGACCGACCGCGACCGCCTCCTGACCGATATACAGGTGGCAGAAACCACCGATCAGGCCGAGGCCGTAAAGCTGTCCGGCCTTTTCCTCGAAGCGGCGGATCAGCAGCATCTGTTTGTAGAAATCGAGCAACTGCTCCTTCGTCGCTTCGAACGGGAGCGGTTCGCCCGGGCGCTCGCGGTTGGGAATGGGTGGGTCGGCAATCGCGCGAGCGGGGGCTTTGGCCACGAAACTTCCTCGTTTCCGTAAGGGATCAGGGGGTGCCTATAGAACCGGTCGCGCTGCAACATCAATCCGCGCTTGGGCGATCGATACAGGAAGTCGGCTTGCGCGCCGCTCGGCCGGGCGACTACAGCCCGTGATCGATGGATAAACCGCTCCACCCGCTCCGGATCGCCAACTTCCGCGCCTATTGGTTGTCAAGGTTCACCGGAACGGTCGCGCTCAGCGCGCTGGCGATCGTGATCGGCTGGCAAGTGTACAGCCTGGCGCGCGAAACGATGTCGATCCGGGAGGCGGCGTTCCTGCTCGGCATGATCGGCGTCGCGCAGTTCGTGCCGCTGTTCCTGCTGACGCCGCTGGTCGGACTGGTCGCGGACAGTGTCGACCGGCGCTGGATCGTGCGCTTCACCACCGGACTGCTGGTGCTGACCGCGGGGACGCTCGGCGTCTTCACCTGGGCGGGGATGCTGGGGCTGCCGGCATTGTTCGGGGCCGCGATCTTCATCGGCATCGCCCGCGCCTTCTCCGGCCCCGCCTATTCCGCGCTCGCCCCCAATCTCGTGCCGCGCGAGTCGCTGCCTACCGCAATCGCAGTGAGTTCGATCGCGTGGCAGGTCGGTACGATCGCAGGCCCGTCGGTTGGCGGATTGCTGTTCGCGATCCATCCCGACGTCGCCTATGGCACCATATCGGCACTGTTCGTGGTGGCGCTCGGCGCGATCTTCCTGATCGGCCCGGTACCGCAGCCACCTGCGCAGACCGACCGCCGGCCGCTGATCCGCATCCTCGAAGGCTTCGCCTATGTCCGCCGCAACCGGCTGGTGCTGGCGGCGATCACGCTGGACCTGTTCGCGGTACTGCTGGCCGGCGCAACCGCACTGCTGCCGATCTATGCCCGCGACATCCTGCACGTCGGGTCGCAGGGGCTGGGCTTCCTCGCCGCCGGCATGGGTATCGGCGCTGCGTCCACCGCGATCTTCTTCTCGATCCGGCCAATGACGTCGAATGTCGGCGTGAAGATGCTGATCGCCGTGGTCGTGTTCGGCCTCGCGATCCTGACGTTCGGGCTCTCGACCAATTTCTGGCTGAGCCTCGTCGCGCTGGTCGTCGCCGGCTGTGCCGACATGGTTTCGGTCTATGTCCGCTCCTCGTTGATCCAGCTCCACACTCCCGATCACATGCGCGGCCGTGTCAGCGCCGTGTCGCAGCTGACGATCTCCGCCAGCAACGAACTCGGCGAGGCGGAGAGCGGCCTCCTCGCCTCCCTGCTCGGGCCGGTCGGCGCGGTCGTGTTCGGCGGCGTCGGCGCGATCGCCGTCACACTTCTGTGGGCGCGGCTGTTCCCGGAACTGAAGCGCGCGCGGACCTTTGACCCGCCAGACAATCTCGCCATCGAACCGCAGCACGGAGTAGCCCAGCCATGAAGGCCAACACGATCCTCGACACGATCGGTCGCACGCCGCACATCCGCGTCCAGCGCCTGTTCCCGAATTCCGAAGTGTGGATCAAGTCGGAACGGTCGAACCCCGGCGGCTCGATCAAGGACCGCATCGCGCTGGCGATGGTCGAGGCGGCGGAGGCTTCCGGTGACCTGAAGCCCGGCGGCACGATCGTCGAACCGACCAGCGGCAACACCGGCATCGGCCTCGCACTGGTCGCGGCGGTCAAGGGTTACAAGCTCATCCTCGTCATGCCCGAGTCGATGTCTCTGGAGCGTCGCCGCCTGATGCTGGCCTACGGCGCCAGCTTCGACCTGACGCCGCGTGAAAAGGGCATGAAGGGCGCGATCGAACGCGCGCTGGAGATCGTCGGGGAAACACCCGGCGCGTGGATGCCGCAGCAGTTCGAGAACCCCGCGAACATCGAGATCCATACCCGCACCACCGCGCAGGAAATTCTGGAGGATTTCGCCGACACCCCGATCGACGTCATCATCACCGGCGTCGGGACCGGCGGCCACATCACCGGTGTCGCGGAGACGCTGAAGAAGGTCTGGCCCAACCTGAAGGTCTATGCCGTCGAACCCGCCGCCAGCCCGGTGATCGCCGGCGGCCAGCCGGGGCCGCACCCGATTCAGGGCATCGGCGCGGGCTTTATCCCCGCCAACCTGCACACGCAGACGCTGGACGGCGTGATCGAGGTCGATGCTAACGTGGCCAAGGACATGGCCCGCCGCGCTGCGCGTGAAGAAGGCATGCTGGTCGGCATCTCGTCCGGTGCAACGCTGGCGGCGATCCTGCAGAAACTACCCGATCTGCCCGACGATGTGCGCGTGCTCGGCTTCAACTACGACACGGGTGAGCGGTATCTGTCGGTCCCGGACTTCCTGCCCGAACAGTGACACCTCAAGCTGCGCCTGGAGCATTGCTCCGGGCCGTCCTGCTGATCGTCGCCGTGCTGGCGCTGGCGATCCCGACGCTGGTCGTACTGAACGCGCCGACGATCCCCCACGTCCGCGCGCCGAAACTGCGCCTCGCAACCAAGGTCGTGCCGCAGACGGTGCTGCCGCCGGTCGAGCCGGTCGAGTTCGTCGACTTGCCGGCCAACGAAGCCCGTGCCTTCAACGCATCGGTGCCGTTCTCGCGCGATCCGATCCCGGCTGCGCGCCCGTTCCGCCTCCCGGAAGACGCCGAGAACCGCGCCCGCGCGACCGATTGCCTCGCCACCGCGCTCTTGTACGAGGCCGGCGCGGACCCGGAGGGGCAACGCGCGGTGGCGCAGGTCGTCATCAATCGCATCCGCCACCCCGCCTTCCCGAAGACCGTGTGCGGCGTCGTGTTCGAGGGTCAGGAGCGGCGCACCGGTTGCCAGTTCAGCTTTAGCTGCGACGGTGCCCTGACCCGCTGGACGCCGCCCGAGGCGCTGTGGACCGCCGCGCGCAAGATAGCCGCCGCGGCATTGTCGGGCACCGTCTACCGCAAGGTCGGCTATGCCACGCATTATCATACCGACTGGGTGGTGCCCTATTGGCAGTCGAGCCTCGATAAGATCGCCGCCGTCCACAGCCACTTGTTCTTCCGCTGGTCGGGCTGGTGGGGCACGCCACCCGCTTTCAATCGCGGCATCGCCGGCGCAGAGCCGGTGATCGCCGCCCTTGCCCCGTTCTCGGACGCGCACAAGACCGCAGCGGCGCTGGCGGAGGCGACGAGCGCATTGGCCGAAAGTGCCGCTGTGTTGGGCAAGGATGCTCCCCAACCTCTGGCAAGCGATCCGACGACGTTCCTCGTGACGTTGCCCGCAGGTATGGCACCAGAGGCTTGGCCGCAACTGGCGACACAAGCCTGCGGCGATCGACCGGTCTGCAAGTTTTCCGCCTGGACGGAGAAGACACCGACGGCCCTACCGCTGGAGCCCGAACAGGTCGCGACGATGACCTTCAGCTACCTGCGCGATCGAGGTTTCGGGTTCGAACGGACGCTGTGGAATTGCCGTATCGTCAAGCGCCCCGATCCGCGGAGTTGCATGCGCCAGCAGGTCCTGACGCTGCCGGCGGCGGGTCCGGCACCGACCGCAACGCCGACCCCGCAGCCGTCACCGACCAGAACCGTGTCGGACCTGACCGGCGTACGTCGTTCGACCGGCAATGACGCGACGAAGCCGGTGCGGCCCACAGCCGCGAAGGACGCAACGGCACCCGAAGCTTCTCGCCCCACATCACGCGCGACCCCGACCAAGTCCGGCGCCCCGTCCCCGCCCCCTGCGTCAGCCCAGCAGAGGCTGGGAGCTTCTACGACAGCGCAGATCGGCCAGTCTCGGGAATAGTCCAGGCAACGCCCCGACCCACTATTCCGACAAAGCTGGTGCCGTCCCCGCCCCTCCGCGGTTTCAGCGAAAGCTGGCATTTTCCGCGACGGTGCAAGCCGGCAAGCCACTGGACGATATCAGCTTTCGCTGATGACGCTCTCTAGCGATACATGGCCAAGTTCGACGCCAAAGCCGAGCTACACCTCGCACCGGCTGCTCCTCACCCGCATCAAGCTGCGAGGAACATCTCCTCCGGCAACGCCATCACCGCCTCGGCACCGCCCTCGATCTTGCGGCGCAGCGCGCCCGCGTCCGGCAGAATACGCTCAGCAAAGAACCGGGCGGTGACCAGCTTGGCGTCGAGGAAGGCGGCATCGCCCTCACCCGCCGTTTTCAGTGCCGTCGCGGCCACGACCATGCGCAGCCACATCAGGCCTGTCGCGACCAAACCCATCAGGTGCATGTACGCGGTCGCGCCGGCGCCGACGTTGTTCGGGTCCTTCATGCCGTTCGCCATGAACCACATCGTCGCCGCCTGAAGCTCGTTTAGCGCGCGCTCCAGCCGGGTCGCATAGTCGGCAGTCGCTGCGTCGCTTTTGGCCGCCGCGATTTCCTCCGTCACGATGCGGAACAACGCCTGCACCGCGCGACCCCCGTTTTGCGCCAACTTGCGGCCGACGAGGTCCATCGCCTGCACGCCGTTCGTCCCCTCGTATATCTGGGCGATGCGGGCATCGCGGACATATTGCTCCATACCCCATTCGCGAATGTAGCCGTGGCCGCCGTAAACCTGCTGCGCCGTCGTGGCGATCTCGTATCCCTTGTCGGTGCCGACGCCCTTGATGACCGGGGTCAGCAGGCCGATCAGGTCCGCTGCGATCTGGCGCTCCTCATCGGTACCCGCCTTGTGCTCCAGGTCCACCTGAAGCGCGCCCCACAGGCACAGGGCTCGCAGACCCTCCGTCCACGCCTTCGCCTCCATCAGCATCCGGCGAACGTCGGGATGCACGAACAGCGTGTCTGCCTTTTCGTTAGGCTCGGCCGGACCAGTTAGCGCGCGGCCCTGGCGTCTGTCCCGGGCGTAATGGACCGCGTTCTGGTATGCGGTTTCGGCTACCGCCAGCCCCTGCAGACCGACTCCGAGCCGCGCCGCGTTCATCATGATGAACATTGCGGCCAGCCCCTTCATCTCCTCGCCGACCAGCCAACCGGTCGCGCCGTCATAGTTCATGACGCAGGTCGAATTGCCGTGGATGCCCATCTTGTGTTCGATCGAGCCGCACGTCACCGCGTTGCGCGCGCCGAGCGAACCATCGTCCTCCACCATCACCTTCGGCACGACGAACAGCGAGATGCCCTTGCTGCTGTCCGGTGCGCCGGGTGTCTTGGCGAGGACGAGGTGGATGATGTTGTCGGTCAGGTCGTGCTCGCCCGCCGAGATGAAGATCTTGGTGCCGCTGATGCTGTAGCTGCCGTCCGCCTGCGGCTCCGCGCGGGTGCGGATCAGGCCCAGGTCGGTGCCGCACTGCGGCTCCGTCAGGTTCATCGTGCCGCCCCATTCGCCGGACACCATGCGGGGCAGATACTTGGCATGCTGTTCAGGGCTACCCTTCACCACCAGCGCCGCGATCGCCCCGTGAGCCAGGCCGGGATACATGGCGAAGGCCATGTTGGCGGAGATCATGTATTCCTGAAACGCGGTCGAGACGACGTGCGGCATCCCCTGCCCACCGAACGCCTCCGGCGCGCTGAGCGTGCCCCAGCCCGACTCGACGAACTGGCGATACGCGTCCTTGAAGCCCGGCGGTGCCGTGACGCTGCCGTCGTCGGCGCGGGTGCAGCCGTGCAGGTCGCCGATCTGGTTCAGCGGGAACAGCACCTCCGCGACGAAGCGGCCGCCCTCTTCCAGCACGGCGTCGACCGTATCGGGCGTGGCATTGGCGAAACCCTCCACATCGGCATGCCGATCGAGGCCGACGACGTGCTCCAGCACGAAACGCGTATCGCGGACGGGGGGCGTGTACTGCGGCATCTCTCTCAGTCCTTGGTCTTGTTGTCGTTATCGCTGGCGGGTTCGACGACCGCCACGAAGTTGGTCAACTCGGTGATCGCGGCATCGATATCGCGGCGTTGCGCTTCCAGCGTCGCGATCCGTGCGCGACAACGTTCGATTGTGACCTGACGCTGCAACCGGCGTCCGTCGCCGAAGTCATAGAGGTCAATCATCTCGCGAATTTCGCCCAGCGAGAAGCCCACGCGCTTGCCGCGCAGGATCCACGCCAGTCGCGCACGATCGCGCTGCGAATAGATCCGCTGGGTGCCGCGTCGCTCCGGCGCGATCAGCCCCTCGTCCTCGTAGAACCGCAGCGCGCGAGCGGTGATCCCGAATTCCGCCGACAAGTCGGAGATCGAGAAGGTCTGCCGATCGGGATGAGCCGCGATCGGCGCGTAGGAAGCAGCCTGCACCATGTCCCCAAATTTAGCTTACCCTTACGTCAACGTCAAGAATCGCCGCAGAGCGGTGCCCCGTCGCGATCCCGCAACGTGCGCGCCTCCGACACGGACGTGCTGAGCCTCTCGACGCGGATCGCTGCAAGCGACGCTCTACCCGTACACAAACTGGTACAGGACGCGGGGACCTCGGCGGGAAATACGATGCGGTCGCCTTCGAACCGCGCATCGAACCGGCACCCGTCGCGAAGCTCGACGTCGAGTCTTTCGCCCAAGCGACGAACAAGACCAGTCGCGCTGCACGCCTGTCCTTCGCCGTAATCGGTGACGATGCCGATCCGTTGATCACCACGCTCTTCGCCGACGACGCACAGCCGATCCGAGTCGCGCGCCCATGAACCGCCCAGCGTGGCGGTTGCGGGATCAACGATCAGGCCCTGCTCGAGGGCAACAGCTTCCAGCTTCGATCCGGGCGTATCAGGTGATCGGTCGGGCGCTTCGCCGCTGCACCCCGCGATCGCCAGCGCCAGCGCAATGCTCACTCTCATGCGATCGGAACCAGCGCGTCGCCCTCCACCCGGCGGTAGAAGCAACTCGTCGCGCCGGTGTGGCAGGCTGGGCCCGCCGCGTCGCAAATCAACCACAGCGCGTCCTGATCGCAGTCGATCCGCATCTCGACGACCGCCAGGACGTTGCCGGACGTTTCGCCCTTCTTCCACAAGCGCTGTCGACTGCGCGACCAAAAGGTCGCTTCGCCGCTCGCCTGCGTCGCCGCCAGCGCATCCGCGTTCATGTGCGCGACCATCAGCAGCGCACCTGCCCGGTCGCTGACGACGGCGGTAACGAGGCCGTGCTCGTCATAGCGGGGATCAAGGCGGAGCGTGGCGTCGCGGTCGGTCATCGGCGCGGCGTAGCGTAGATGCGGGATCGCCCGCCAGCTTTGTCGCTATCTCAGCGATGGTCGCGGATCGCCTTCACCAGCGCGGCTTTGTCCAGCTTGGATCGGCCTTCGATCCCGATCTCCTTCGCCTCGTCCATCAGTTCCGCCTTGGTTCGATCCTCGAGGTGCGTGCTGCGGTGGTCGATCGTTCCAGCGGCCTTGGCATTGGCGATCCTCGCCGCCTTTTCTTTCGAATTGCCCTGCTTCAGCAGGTCCTCGTAAAGCCCATCGTCCTTGATCTGGGGACCGTGATCGCGTGCCATGACACCTCTCCTTCGGCCGCCCATAACGATCCTTTCGACGAAGCGCTCCACGGGCGGGGCGACAAACCATGTTAGCGTCCCTATATGCCCGGCCACACAGCCGGCGGACCTGCGGACATCATGCTGACCACCCACCCATTCGATGACGACAAGCTGCGCGAAGAGTGCGGCATCTTCGGCGTTTCCGGCAGCGACAGCGCCGCGGCGCTGGTGGCGCTCGGGCTGCACGCGCTGCAGCACCGCGGCCAGGAGGCGGCGGGGATCACCAGCTTCGACGGCCACCATTTCCATACGCATCGCGCGATGGGCCACGTCGCCGGCAATTTCGACAGCGATTCCGTGATCCGCAGCCTGCCCGGCAGCGTCGCGACGGGCCATGTCCGTTACTCGACCACCGGCGAGACGGCGCTGCGTAACGTGCAGCCCTTGTATGCGGAGCTTCAGTCGGGCGGATTCGCGGTCGCGCACAACGGCAACATCTCGAACGCGATGAAGCTCCGTCGCGATCTCGTCCGCCGTGGATCGATCTTCCAATCGACCAGCGATACCGAGACGATCATCCATCTCGTCGCCACGTCCAACTACCGCACCTTGCTCGACCGGTTCATCGATGCGCTGAAGCAGGTCGAGGGGGCGTATTCGCTGCTGGTGATGACGCCGGAAGGGATGATCGCCTGCCGCGATCCGCTCGGTATCCGGCCGCTGGTGATGGGCCGGCTGGGCGATGCGATCATCTTCGCAAGCGAGACGGTCGCGCTCGACGTCTGCGGCGCGACCTTCGAACGTGCCGTAGAGCCGGGCGAATTGGTGATCGTGCAGGGCACCGAGGTGCGTTCGATCCACCCGTTCAAGCAACAGGCCCCGCGTCCCTGCATCTTCGAGTGGGTCTATTTCTCGCGACCCGATTCCATCGTCGACGATCACTCCGTGTATTCGGTACGTAAAGAGATCGGTGCTCAGCTGGCGGCGGAATCGCCGGTCGAAGCGGACCTCGTCATACCGGTGCCCGACTCGGGCGTACCCGCGGCGATCGGCTATGCGCAGGCGTCGGGCATTCCGTTCGAACTGGGCATCATCCGCTCGCATTATGTGGGTCGGACCTTCATCTCGCCGGGCGACAATGTTCGCCACCTCGGGGTCAAACTCAAGCACAATGCGAACCGGGCGCTGATCGAGGGCAAGCGTGTGATCCTGGTGGACGATTCGATCGTCCGCGGCACGACATCCCTCAAGATCGTGCAGATGATGCGCGATGCCGGCGCGGCGGAAGTTCACCTGCGCATCGCGTCGCCGCCGACCAAGCACAGCTGCTTCTACGGCGTCGACACGCCGGAGCGGACCAAGCTGTTGGCGCACAAGCTGGACATCGGCGGCATGACCGACTTCATCCACGCCGACAGCCTGGCCTTCGTGTCGATCGACGGCCTGTACAAGGCGCTGGGCGA
Organism: Sphingomonas longa; assembly: GCF_016892685.1. Lineage (NCBI taxonomy): Bacteria > Pseudomonadati > Pseudomonadota > Alphaproteobacteria > Sphingomonadales > Sphingomonadaceae > Sphingomonas > Sphingomonas longa. Next base: position 76,962 of record NZ_JAFEMC010000001.1, on the reverse strand, counting down.
GGCGCAGCGCGATGCGCGGCCGCGGTATTGCGACGCCTGCTTCACGGGCGATTATCCCACCACCCTGACCGACCAGGACGAAAGCGCCGAGGTCGATCAGTTCGCGCTGCTGGCCGAACGCGTCAACTGACCGGACCGAACATGGACAAGACACTCGAGAACCGGCTGGCGCTCGTCACCGGCGCCAGCCGCGGCATCGGTGCCGCGACCGCAAAGGCGTTGGCGGCACGCGGCGCGCACGTCGTCATCACCGCACGCACCGCGGCGGGACTGGAGGAGGTCGAGCAGGCGATCTTCGACGCCGGCGGGTCGGCGACGATCGCGCCACTCGACCTGACGCAGACCGATTCGATCGCCAAGCTGGCGACGGCAGTCGGCGAGCGCTGGCAGGCGCTGGACGTGATGGTCCTGAACGCGGCCATGCTCGGCAGCCTCGCGTCGGTGCCGTCGATCGATCCCAAGGAGTTCGCACAGGTGCTGACGCTCAACGTCAGCGCGCAGGCGGCGATGATCGCGGCGTTCGACCCGATGCTGCGCCGTGCGGAACACGGCCGCGTGATCGGCGTCACCTCCAGCGTGGCGCAGACGCCGCGTGCTTTCTGGGGTGCTTACGGCGCGTCGAAGGCAGCGTTCGAGACGCTGCTGGGCGCGTATGGTGACGAGGTGGCGGAGATGAGCCGCGTCCGCACCGCGATCGTCGATCCGGGCGCGACCCGCACGAAGATGCGTGCGCGTGCCTATCCGGGCGAGGACCCGGCGTCGGTCAAGGCGCCGGAGGTGGTGGCCGAAGCGATCGTCGCACTGGCGGTCGACGGCTTCGCGGACGGCCACCGCGAACGGGTCAGCGCCTGAGCGTCATTCCCGGACGAGCGTGACCTGCGCGACGGTGATGCCGCCGCCGCGAAAGCCGCCTTCGCAATACATCAGGTAATAGCGCCAGAGGCGGCGGAAGCGGGCGTCGAGGCGGGCGGGCAAGCGCCCTTCCCTCTCCGCAGCGTCGAAGCGTTCGCGCCACAGGCGCAGCGTCTCCGCGTAATCGAAGCCGAAATGACGCGTGTCCTGCCATGACAGGCCGCGTGCTTCCGCCAGTGCGCGGAATCGGGTTTCGGAGAGCAGCATTCCGCCGGGGAAGACGTGGCGCTGGATGAAGTCGACGCTGCTGGCATAAGCGTCGAACACGTCGCCGGCGATGGCGATATACTGGATCGCGGCACGCCCGCCCGGCTTCAGAACGCGGGCGATAGTATCGAGATAGGCGGGCCAGTAAGCCTGCCCCACCGCCTCCACCATTTCGATGCTGGCGACCGCGTCAAAGCGCCCCGCGGTGTCGCGGTAATCGGTCAGCGAGACGGTGACGCCGGGCAGGTCGCGGGCGTCGAGCATCGCCTTCTGCTCGGTCGACAGGGTCAGCGCGTGGACGCTGCGTCCCTGCCCTGATGCGAGCGCCGCGAACGATCCCCAGCCGCAGCCGATCTCCAGGATCGTATCGCCCGGCTTCGTCCCGGTGCGATTGAGCACGGCCATGAGCTTGCGGGCCTGCGCCTGTTCCAGCGTATCGCCTTGCCCGAAGAGCGCGCTGGAATAGGTCAGGCTGTCGTCCAGCCACTCGCGGTAGAAATCGTTGCCGAGGTCGTAATGCGCGGCGATGTTCCGGCGCGAGCCGGCGCGGTGATTGCGGCGGAGGTGATGCCACGCCCGCGCCGCCAGCCGTGCCACACCGCCCGAACGCGCGGCCCGACCCAGTGCGACGCGGTTACGCATGAACAGATCGAACAGGGGTACGGGATCGGGGCTCGACCAGTCGCCGGCTTCCCACCCCTCGTACCAGCCGACCGACCCCGCGGTCGCGAGGCGGACGAGCGCGCGCCAGCGGTGAACGGCGACGATCGCCACCGGACCGTCGGCGCGACCACCGATCAGGCGCGCGGTGCCGTCCGGCAACTGCGCCTCGATCGCCCCGCATTCCAGTCCGCGATCGATACGGTCGAGCAGCCGGTGAAACGGCCGCGCGATCAGGCGCGCCGTCCGGCTGCGACGATGAAGGTGGATGCCCCCTGCTTCCATGCGGCGCGCCTTTGCACCGGCGGACCGCCGGAGGGAAGCCCTACAGCGCCGCCGCCGCTGCCAATGCACGTTCGCGGGCTTCGCGGTGGCCGATGATCTTCGGCGGATAGCCTCTGGGCAGGCAGCCGGCGGCTTCGGGATCGTGGATCGCGGCGTCCGGCACCTTGGCGAGTTCGGGGACCCAGCGGCGGATGTAATCGGCGGCGTCGAACTTTTCGGACTGCGTCAGCGGCGCCATGATGCGGCTGAACATATTCGAGTCGACGCCGGTGCCGGCGACCCATTGCCAGTTGACGGAATTGTTGCCGTAATCGGCATCGATCAGACAGTCCCAGAACCAGCGCTCCCCCTCCCGCCAGTCGATCAGCAAATGCTTGATGAGGAAACTGGCGGTGATCATCCGGACGCGGTTGTGCATCCAACCGCTGGTCCAAAGCTGGCGCATGCCGGCGTCGACGATCGGGTAGCCGGTATGGCCGGTCTGCCAGGCCTTCAGGTCCGATGCCGCGTCCTTGCCGGTGCGCCATTTCAGCGCATCGTATTTGGGGCGGCCGTTATCGGTGGCGTAGCCGGGCAGCGCTAGGACGACGCCATCGGTGAAGTCCCGCCACGCCAGTTCCTTGTGATAGGTCGTACCGGACGTGGCGTGCCAGACGGTGCGCGGGGAGACTTCGCCGAAATGCAGATGCGGCGACAGGCGCGAGCTGCCCTCCTCCGACGGCATGTTGCGGGCGGTGTCGTAGGCGTCGGCCTTTTTCGCGAATGTCTTCAGCCGGTGGAGCGCTTCGTCCTCGCCGGGCACCCAATCCTCGTCGAAGCCGGGAGACCAGTCGGGCTTGGTCGGCAGCAGGTCCCAGTTGGCGAGCGTCTCCGACTTCGGCCATGTCGCCGGTGCGGGGATATCGCGCGGAGCCGGATGGGGATGTTCCGGCGGGAGGTGGTTCTGGAGCGCCTTCCAGAAGGAGGAATAGATGCGGAATTGACCACCGGAGCCGGTGCGGACATCCTCGGGCCGCGCGAGGTGGTTGCCGTCATGCAGGTAAAGTTTATCGCCGAGCGCCGCCTCTGCCTTGCGCCACCACGGCTCGTAGTGGCGGATGGCGTGGATCGTGTCGGCACCGGTATCCTGCATTAGCGCGTCCAGAACCTCGACGGCCTTGCCGCGGCGGAGGATCAGGCGGCTGCCCTTTTCCGCCAGCGCCTCCGCCAGCGCGGTCAGGCTGTGATGGAGCCACCAGCGCTGCGCGCCGCCGATCCGCCATTCGCCGGGAGTGTCGTCGTCGAGGATATAGACCGGAATCACCGGGCCTTCATGGGCGGCGGCGATCAGGGCGGGTTGATCGTGGAGGCGAAGGTCCTGGCGGAGCCAGAGGATTACGGGAGTCTGCATCGGCAGGACGTACGCTCCGGCGGGTGGTGGCGTTCCCGATCGCTGTCCCGCCTGACCCTCCCCGATGCTTCGGAAAGTTAGGCTAAGGTTAGTCCAATGCGGCTTTTCACGACCACCCGGAGTCCGGCCGTAAACCCCTGATCCTGCTGTCCTTACACGAGAGCGGACCTGTAGGACAGCGCATCGCCCAGCGTCATGATCGCGGCGACGTGGCGGTGGGCAATCTCCAGCGCGTCGTCGCCGTAGCCACCGCCGACGGTGCTCGCGAGCGGGATGCCGCGGTCGGACACCAGCCGCGCCACCAGCCGTTCGCGGCGTTCGAGCCCCGCCAGACTGAGCGACAGGCGGCCGAGGCGGTCGTCGGCGAACGGATCGACACCGGCCTGATACAGGATCAGGTCGGGCGCGAAGCCGTCGAGCAGCGGGGACAACGTCGTCTCCAGCGTCGCGCAATAGTCGTCGTCGCCGATCCCGTCCGCCAGCGGCACGTCGAGCGTCGAACGTGCCTTGCGTGCCGGGAAGTTCTTGTCGGCGTGGATCGAATAGGTCGCGATCTGAGGATGCCCGGCGGTGAGCGCGGCGGTGCCGTCGCCCTGATGGACGTCGACATCGACGATCAGGATACGGGCGACGGTGCGCTCCTCGATCAAACGCGTCGCGGCGACCGCCAGATCGTTGAAGATACAGTATCCGGCACCCGTGTCGTGCAGCGCGTGGTGGCTGCCGCCCGCCGTATTGGCCGCAAAGCCGTGTTCCAGCGCGAGGTGCGCGGCGAGCCACGTCCCGCCCGGCACCGCGGCGGCGCGGGTGGCGACCTCCGGCGTTATCGGGAAGCCGATGCGGCGCGTCTTCGAGGGCGGCACGCGGGCCTCCAGCACCTCCGCCACGTATTCGGAGTCGTGCGTCGCCTCCAGCCAGCGGACCGGCATCGGGTCGGGCGTGTGCCACGTCAGTGCTCCGCCGCCTTCGCGCAGCAGGTCGCGGATCAGGCCGTTCTTGCCCCAGCGATAGGTGGAGCGGGCGGGTGCGGGCGCGACATAGGCGGGGTGATGGACGACATGGATCACGCCCCCTAGGTAGGATCGACACGCCAGAAGCGCGAGGAGCAGGAATGACCGACCCGAGCCCGTATGTCCGCCCGGACGTGAGCAAGTTCCTGGAGTATCTGAACAACCTGCCCGGCCCGCGGACCCATCAGCTGGAACCGCCCGCCGCGCGTTCGGTGTATTCGGCGATGCCGGGCGTGGCGGAGCCGCCGGTCGGCGCGCTGGCGGTGATGCGCGACCTGAGGATCCCCGGCCCCGGCGGACCGATGAAGGCGAGGCTGTTCGACGCGCGGGAGACGCGCGTGCCGGGCCCGGCAATGGTCTTCTATCACGGCGGCGGCTTCGTGATCGGCGATCTCGAGAGCCACGCCAGCGCCTGTGCGGAAATTGCGCGCGTGCTGGATATCCCGGTGATCGCGGTCGACTACCGGCTGGCACCGGAAGCGAAATGGCCGGCCGCACCGGACGATGCGGAGGCGGCGGCACGGTGGGTGGCGGACAGCCCCGACGAGTTGGGCCGGAGCGTCACGGCGCTGGTGCTGTGCGGGGACAGTGCGGGCGGCAATCTGACGATCGTCACCGCGATGAGCCTGCGCGACCGGCCGGCCAGGGTGCCGGTGATCGTGCAGGCGCCGCTCTATCCGGCGGCGGACATGACGGGCGGCGACTATGCGTCGGTGCGGGCGTTCTCGAAGGGCTATCTGCTCGATCGCGAGACGCTGCTGTGGTTTCAGGATGCCTACGCGGCGGACCTGCATCATGCGCGGTCGTCACCGCTGCATCAGGACATGGCGGGCATGCCGCCGGCCGTCGTCATCACCGCAAGCCTCGACCCGATCCGCGATCAAGGGCGTGCCTATGTCGCGGCACTGGCGCAGGCGGGGGTGCCGGTGGTGTACCGGGAAGCGGTGGGCAACATCCACGGCTTCCTGAACGTCCGCAAGGCGATCCCCTCGTCGCAGGCCGATGTCGCGGGCTTCCTGCTGGCGGTGAAGGCGATGATCGTCGAGATGGAAGGCGACCGCGTCATGCGGCAGGCGGCGGGATCGTGAGCGACCTGCCCTATCGCCCTTGCGCGGGCGTGATGCTGGTCAATCGCGAGGGGCTGGTGTTCGTCGGGCAGCGGCTCGATTCGACGCTGGAGGCGTGGCAGATGCCGCAGGGCGGGATCGATCCCGGCGAGGATGCCCTGACTGCGGCGACGCGGGAGCTATGGGAGGAAACCGGCGTTGCGCCCGACAAGGTCGAACTGGTCGCGGAGGCGCCGGGCGAGTTCACCTACGACCTGCCGCCGGAGCTGATCGGCAAGGTTTGGAAGGGCAAGTGGCGCGGGCAGGTGCAACGCTGGTTCCTGTTCCGTTTTCTGGGCGAGGACAGCGACGTCGACATCCGTACGCCGCATCCGGAGTTCCGCGCGTGGCGCTGGATCAAGCCGGCGGAGTTGCCGCGAGTCATCGTGCCGTTCAAGCGGCAGCTGTACGAGGATGTGCTGGCCGCGTTCGCGGGGCATCTGGGCGCATAGCCCTAGAAGGTCGAAAAGCGGATCGCCCAGAGACGGTTGCGAGCCGGCGACAATGTTATAGTAGGACAAGCGTGCTTACCCTCGCCCTTCTGATGAGCGCCGCGGTCGATGTGTCGGCGCCGGCTCCCGCCCCGCAGCAGACGGCGGCGGGGGCGATGATCCCGGAGAATATCCGGGCGATGCTGGATGCCGCGCTGGATTCGGGCAACGAGGGCGAGGTGTCGACGATCGTGAAGTACGCGCGCTCGGCCGATCCGCTGAGCGGCGACGCGGTGCTGGCGATCGCGAACAAGTGGCGTGCGGACCGCGCGGCGGCACGCGAACGGGTGATCCGGCAGGCGAGCTTCCTGACGTTGTGGACGGGCAAGGCCGAGCTCGGCGGCTTCGTTTCGACGGGCAATTCGGAGACGGCGGGCGGCAGCGCGGTCGTCGACCTGACGCGCGAGGGGCTGCAATGGCGGCACAAGTTCCGCGCGCAGGCGGATTATCAGGAAAGCCTGGGCATCACGACGCGCGAGCACTACCTCGCCAGCTACGAACCGAACTACAAGTTCGGCGACCGCGCCTATGCGTACGGGGCGGCGCAGTATGAAAGCGACAAGTTCCTCGGCTATTACGACCGTGTGTCGGTGTCGGGCGGTGCCGGGTACAGCGCGATCAAGCAAGCGAACATGCAGCTCGATGTGGAGCTGGGGCCGGCGTACCGGCACACCGCCTTCACCGACGGGACGGTGCAGTCGAGCGTCGCCGGGCGCGGTACGATCGATTTCCGGATCCGCATCCTGCCGGGGCTGGGCTTTACCCAGACCGCATCGGCCTATGTGCAGCGGTTCAATTCGACGGTGAACACCAACAGCGCGGTGCAGGCGAAGCTGATCGGGCCGCTGTCGGCGCAGCTGTCGTACAACGTCCAGTACGAGAGCATGCCGCCCGCCGGGCGCAAGACCACCGACACGATCAGCCGGGCGTCGCTGGTCTATTCCTTCTGACGTCGGTACATCCCCGCCGATGGTGGGGATGACTTCGAACGAGCAGGCCGTCGTGGCCCGGCTGGATGCGGCGGCGATGCTGGCGCAGGTCGAGCATTGGGCGGCCATCAATAGTGGCACGCGCAATCTCGACGGGCTGGCGCGGATGGCCACCGTGCTGGCGGATGCGTTCGCGGTGCTGCCGGGCGACGTGTCGCTGATCGAGCCGGCGCCGGTCGAGAGCGTGGCGGCGGACGGGATCGTGTCGCCGCTGGCGCATGGGCGGCATCTGCTGGTGCGGGTACGCCCGGACGCCGGGCGGCGCGTGCTGCTGATGGGGCATATGGACACCGTGTACGGCGCGGACCACGCGTTCCAGACGCTGCACTGGCGCGAGCCGGGGGTGCTGGTAGGGCCGGGCGTGGCCGACATGAAGGGCGGGCTGGCGGCAATGCTGGCGGCGCTGACCGCGATCGAGGCGGAGGGTGGCTGCGCGCTGGGGTATGACGTGCTCATCAATTCGGACGAGGAGACCGGATCGCTGTCGTCGGCCGCGCTGATCGCGAAGGTGGCGGCGGGCAAGGTCGCCGCGTTGGGATATGAGCCGGCGCTGGCGGACGGCACGCTGGTCGGCGCACGCGGCGGTACGGGCAATTTCTCGATCGTGGTGCGTGGCCGGAGCGCGCATGCCGGGCGCAATCCCGAAGAGGGCCGCAACGCGATCGTCGCGGCGTCGGAGATCGCGGTTCGGCTGGCGGATGCGCGCGGCGACGGGCTGTGGGTCAATCCGGCGCGGATCGAGGGCGGCGGGCCGAACAACGTCGTGCCCGAACTGGCCGTGCTGCGCGTGAACTTCCGCCCGCGCGATGCCGGTGCGATCGCGCGGGCGCAGGCGGTGGTGGACCGGGTGACGGCGGAAGTCGCGGGCCGACGTGGCGTCTCAGTGGCGGTGCATGGCGGCTTCAATCGCCCGCCCAAGCCGGTGGATGCGGGGGCGGAAGCGTTGCAGGCGGTGATCGAGGATGCGGCAGGATCGCTGGGCATCGCGGTCGGCTGGCGGGACACCGGCGGGGTGTGCGACGGCAACAACATTGCCGCGGCGGGCGTGCCGGTGGTCGACACGATGGGCGTGCGCGGCGGTGCGATCCATTCCAGCGACGAGTTCCTGCTGGTCGACAGCCTGATCGAACGGGCCGCGCTGACCGCCGTGACGATGCTGCGGATCGCGGCTAGGCTGCCGACATGAGCCACCGCATCCGCGCCGCGACCGACGACGATCTTCAGCACCTGTACGAGATGGCGAAGCTGACCGGGGGCGGCTTCACGAACCTGCCGCCCGACCGCCGCGCGCTGAAGGCGAAGCTGGACCGCAGTCACGAGGCGTTCGCGCGGCAGGACGAGGCGATCGAGGACGAGTTGTTCGTGCTGGTGCTGGAGGATGTCGCGACGGGCGAGGTCCGGGGCACGTGCCAGATCTTCACGCGGGTCGGGCAGCGTCACCCCTTCTACAGCTATCGGCTGGGAACGCTGACGCAGGCAAGCAAGGAACTGGGGCGGACGTTCCGCGCCGAGATGCTGACGCTGACCACCGATCTGGAGGGGGCGTCGGAGGTCGGCGGCCTGTTCCTGCATCCGGGCGAGCGCGCGGGTGGCCTGGGGCTGTTGCTGGCCCGGGCGCGCTATCTGTTCATCGCGATGCACCGGAAGCGGTTCGCGGATCGCATTTTGGCGGAGTTGCGCGGGGTGATCGACGAGGCGGGCGGATCGCCGTTCTGGGACGGGCTGGCGGGGCGGTTCTTCGGGATGAATTTTCAGGATGCCGACCAGTTCAATGCGACGAACGGCCACCAGTTCATCGCCGACCTGATGCCGAAGCACCCGATCTACACCGCGATGCTGTCGGATCATGCGCGATCGGTAATCGGCCTGCCCCACCCCAGCGGTCGGGCGGCGATGCGGATGCTGGAGAACGAAGGCTTCGCGTACGAGAATTACTGCGACATCTTCGATGGGGGACCGACGATGACGGCGCGGACCGATGCCGTCCGGTCGATCCGGGAGGCACGGGCGAGCCGGATCATCGCGGTCGATCGCGACGGCGGCGCGGAGGCGCTGGTCGCGTGCGGGCACATGGCGGATTTCCGCTGCACGTTCGGGCTGGTACGCGAGGCGGCGGACGGGATTGTGCTGTCTGTCGAAGCGGCAAGTGCGCTGGGCGTCGGTGAGGACGACCACGTCACGCATGTCGGGCGGCTGTGATGCGGGAGATCAATTTCGACGGGATCGTCGGCCCGAGCCACAATTATGCCGGCCTGAGTCCGGGCAATCTGGCGGCGACGCGGAACGCCGGGCTGGTGTCGCGGCCGCGCGCGGCGGCGTTGCAGGGCATCGCCAAGATGCGCGCGAACCTCGATCTTGGAGTGGTGCAGGGTATATTGCTGCCGCACCCGCGGCCCGATCGTGGCTGGCTGGCGGCGCTGGCGAGCGATGTAGAAGCAGCCGAACCGCATCTTCTGGCGCAGGCGATGTCGGCGTCGGCGATGTGGGCGGCGAATGCGGCGACGGTGTCGCCCGCCACCGACTGCACGGACGGACAGTGTCACCTCACCGTCGCCAATCTGGTGACGATGCCGCATCGCAGCCACGAATGGCCGGCGACGCTGGCGCAGTTGCGCGTCGCGTTCGCCGATCCGTCGTTCGTGGTGCATGGCCCGGTGCCGGCCCCGTTCGGGGACGAGGGCGCGGCCAATCACATGCGGCTGTGCGAGCGGCATGGCGAGGCGGGCGTCGAGGTCTTCGTCTACGGGCGCAGCGGCGGGCCCTTTCCTGCACGCCAGCACCGCGATGCGAGCGCGGCTGTCGCGCGGCGGCACGGTGTCCGTCACGCGCTGTTCGTCGAACAGTCGGAAGCGGCGATCGCGGCGGGCGCGTTCCACAACGATGTCGTCGCGGTGGCGAACGAGCGGGTGCTGTTCGCGCATGAACAGGCGTTCGCGGATCGTGACGGCTTCTACGCAGATTTGCGTGCGGCGCTGCCGGCGGTGGAGATCGTGGAGGTGCCGACGGCCCGGGTATCGCTGGCGGATGCGATTTCCAGCTATCTTTTCAACGCGCAGCTGGTGACGCTGCCCGATGGAAGCATGTCGCTGATCGTGCCCGGCGAGGCGCGGGAAACGCCGCCCGTATGGTCGTGGCTGATGGAGCATGTCGCCGGTAACGGCCCGATCCGCCGCGTCGAGGTGGTCGACGTTCGCGAGTCGATGGCGAACGGTGGCGGGCCGGCGTGTCTGCGGCTGCGCGTAGTGGCCGATCCGGCGCTGGTCGATCCGCGGTTTCTGGTGGACCATGCCCGACTGGACCGGATCGCGGCGGTGATCGAGGCGCATTGGCCGGAGGAGATCGCGGCGGACGGTTTGCATGATCCTGCGCTGATGGCGGCGGTCGAAGCGGCGCGGGCGGCGTTGCTGGAGGCGTTGGGTCTGGCCGAACTGGTGTGACGGTCTGGTCGCGACGATCACCCGTTGATGGATCGCTCAGCGGTCATTCGAGCCGGGCTCGCCCCGCGTCCACGGTACCGCATGCTATAGCGTTTCAAGGGTGCGGACATCGGCTTGAACCCGTTCGTGCCGGGCCCGCCGACGCAAGGACGACAACTGCGCCCTTCGACAAGCTCAGGGCAAACGGATCGGGACAGGCTCAGGGCGACCGGGTCCGTCGGCTCGATGCGATATCGTCACGCTCCGATGATCGTCGATGCCGGGACGATCTCGATCCCGCTGAATGTGTCGGATTAACTTACGGGTAACCATCTTCGCCCGCGGCAAACCGACGCTCTTCCGCCATTGGCCCCAACCTTGCTATGTTTCGGGCATGTGGTCCCGCTTCGCCCGGCTGTTCGTCATCAAGACCAAGTTCGAGGCGTTCCTCGTGATCTACGGCCTCGCCAACGGCGCGGCGGAGCGTGGCGTGCATTACATGAACCAGTATCCTGGGTGGGGCGGCGTGATGCTGTTCGCGCTGTGCCCCGTCGCGGTGTTCATGGCGGGCGCGCGCATCCTCGACTCGCTGGAGCGCGAACGGGCGGACTATTGCGACTGACAGGATAAGTTGGTCGCACGGCGCGGCGACGTGACTATCTGAAGCGTCGATGAGTACGCTCACCCACCTTCAACGGCTCGAAGCCGAAAGCATCCACATCCTGCGCGAGGTCGTCGCCGAGGCGGAGCGGCCGGTGATGCTGTATTCCGTCGGCAAGGATTCCGCGGTGATGCTGCATCTGGCGAAGAAGGCGTTCGCGCCGGGCCGCCCCCCCTTTCCCCTGCTGCATGTCGATACGACGTGGAAGTTCAGGGCGATGTACGACCTGCGCGACAAGGCGGCGGCGGACGCCGGCATGGAGCTGATCGTCCACAAGAACCCGGACGCCGTGGCGGCGGGGATCAATCCGTTCGATCATGGCGGGCGGCACACCGACCTGTGGAAGACGGAGGGGCTGAAGCAGGCGCTGACCGCGGGCGGTTACGACGCGGCGTTCGGCGGCGCGCGGCGCGACGAGGAGAAGAGCCGCGCGAAGGAGCGCATCTTTTCGTTCCGGTCGGCCAGTCACGGCTGGGACCCGAAGGCGCAGCGCCCCGAATTGTGGCGGCTGTACAATGCGCGCCTGAACCGGGGCGAAAGCCTGCGCGTGTTCCCTCTGTCGAACTGGACCGAACTCGACATCTGGCAATACATCCTGGCCGAGGGGATCGAGATCGTGCCGCTATACTTTGCTGCCCCTCGTCCGACCGTCGAACGCGACGGCATGTTGCTGATGGTCGATGACGATCGCTTCCGGCTCAAGCCGGGGGAGCTGCCGGTGGAGCGATCGATCCGGTTTCGCACGCTCGGCTGCTACCCGTTGACCGGCGCGGTGGAGAGCCGGGCGGATACGCTGTCGGCGGTGATCCAGGAAATGCTGCTGACGACGACCTCCGAGCGGCAGGGACGTGCGATCGATCACGATCAGGCGGCCAGCATGGAGAAGAAGAAGCGCGAGGGGTATTTCTGATGGGTGCGCCGATGCAAGCGTTCGTCCCCGAGAGGGAGGGAGCAGAGTGAGCGCCTACACACCCGAGGCGCTGATCGGCGAGGATATCGACGCCTATCTCGCCGGGCACGCCGCCAAGACGATGCTACGATTCATCACCTGCGGATCGGTGGACGACGGCAAGTCGACGCTGATCGGCCGCCTGCTGTACGATTCGAAGACGATCTTCGAGGATCAGCTCGCGGCGCTGGAGGCGGACTCGGCGCGGATGGGGACGCAGGGGGCGAATATCGACTTCGCCCTGCTGGTCGACGGGCTGGCGGCCGAGCGCGAGCAGGGCATTACGATCGACGTCGCGTACCGGTTCTTCGCGACCGAGAAACGCAAGTTCATCGTCGCGGACACGCCGGGGCACGAGCAATATACGCGCAACATGGTTACGGGCGCATCGACCGCCGATTGCGCGGTGATCCTGATCGACGCGCGCAAGGGCGTGCTGACGCAGACGCGGCGGCATAGCTGGCTGGCGCATCTGGTCGGCATTCGCGAGATCGTGCTGGCGGTCAACAAGATGGACCTGATCGGCCATGACCGCGCACGGTTCGAGGCGATCGTCGCCGATTACGCCGAGTTCGCCAAGGGCATCGAGATCGAACGATTTGCGGCGATCCCGCTGTCCGGACTGACGGGGGAAAATGTCGCAACGCCCTCGCCGGCGATGGACTGGTACGAAGGCCCGACGCTGTTGGCGCATCTGGAGGCGATCCCGGTCGACACCGATCGCGCGGCGGCGCGGCCGTTCCGGCTGCCGGTGCAGTGGGTGAACCGGCCCGATCTCGACTTCCGCGGCTTTTCGGGGATGATCGCGAGCGGCGGCGTGGCGGTCGGCGACCGGGTGCGCGTGGTACCGTCCGGGCGCAACACGTCGGTCGCGCGCGTGCTGACCGCCGACGGCGAGCGCGGGCATGCGACGGCGGGCGAGTCGGTGACGTTGGTGCTGGCGGACGAGGTGGATTGTTCGCGCGGCGACGTGATCGCCGCGGCGGAAGGACCGCCGCAGGTGGCGGACCAGATGCTCGCGACGATCGTGTGGATGGCGGACCAGCCGCTCGTTCCCGGTCGCGGATACTGGCTGAAGCTGGGTACGCAGATGGTCAATGCTACGGTGCAGCCGCCGCGCCATACCGTCGACGTGAACACGCAGGCGGAGGTGGCGGCGACGACGCTGGCGCTGAACGATATCGGCGTCGCGGAGGTCTATACCGACCGGCCGATCGTGTTCGAACCGTATGAGGAGGGTGCCGATCTGGGCGGCTTCATCCTGATCGATCGCGCGAGCAACGCGACGGTCGCGGCGGGGATGGTGCAGCATGCGCTGGCGCGGGCCACCGACGTGCACTGGCAGTCGGTGGATGTGACGCGGGAGGCGCATGCGCAGCAGAAGGGGCAGTCGCCGCGCGTTCTGTGGTTCACCGGCCTGTCGGGATCGGGCAAGTCGACGATCGCCAATCTGGTCGAGAAGAAGCTGCACGCGCTGGGCAAGCACAGCTTCCTGCTGGACGGCGACAATATCCGGCACGGGCTGAACCGCGATCTCGACTTCTCGGATGCGGGGCGGATCGAGAATATCCGGCGGATCGGCGAAGTCGCGCGGTTGATGGCGGATGCCGGGCTGATCGTGCTGACCGCGTTCATCTCGCCGTTCCGCGCGGAACGGGCGATGGTGCGGTCGCGCCTGCCGGAGGGCGAGTTCGTCGAGATCTTCGTCGATACGCCGCTGGCGACGGCGGAGGAACGCGACCCCAAGGGTCTGTACGCCAAGGCGCGGGCGGGCGAGATTCGGGACTTCACCGGCATCTCCAGCCCCTATGAAGCGCCGGAGCGGCCGGAGATCAAGATCGACACGACGCGCGAAACTCCCGAAGCTGCGGCCGAGCGGATCGTGGAGTATGTCGTCGGCGTGTGGAGCCATGAACTGTGACCGATACCGAACTCGCGGTCGCCATCGCGGCCGAGGCGGGCGACCTGCTGCGCGCGATCCGGGCCGAGGGTGCGGAGACGGGCCGGGCGCTGGGCGATCGCGGCGACCGCGAGGCGAACGCGCTGATCCTGCGGCGGCTGGCAGAGACACGGCCGGACGACTTCATCCTGTCGGAGGAAAGCCTGGACGATCGGGCGCGGTGCGGAGCGCGACGGGTGTGGATCGTCGATCCGCTCGACGGGACGCGCGACTATGCCGATGGGCTGGACGACTGGGCGGTCCATATCGGGCTGGCGATCGACGGTCGGCCGGCGTTCGGCGCGGTAGCGGTGCCGCAATGGGGCCGCGTCTGGTGCACCGATCATGCGCGCGCCGTATTGCCTCCCCTGCCCGCCCGGCCGCGCGTCGTCGTCAGCCGGACGCGGTGCCCGGACATCGCCCTACGGGTGGCGACTGCGCTGGATGCCGAGATGCTGGGCATGGGATCGGCCGGGGCGAAGGCAATGGCGGTCGTGGACGGGCGCGCCGACATCTACCTCCACGCCGGCGGCCAGTATGAATGGGACAATTGCGCGCCGGCTGCGGTCGCGCTGGCGGCGGGACTGCACGCGTCGCGGATCGACGGCAGTCCCTTGGTCTACAATTGCGCGGACCCGTTGCTGCCCGACCTGCTGATCTGCCGGCCGGAATTGGCGAAGCGGGTGCTAAACGTCATCGCGCGGGCTGGTACAGCCTAGCCATCACGCGCGCATAGAGCGTGTCGCCGTCGACCAGCCGGTCGATCATCGGCTCGTTGGCATCAGGCTGCGCGCCGTCGCCGGGGAAGTAGCCGATGCGATCGGTGACGATCGGTGCGCCGAGCGCGACGTAGAAGGCGACCAGCGCCTCGACCGCACGCTTGGCGCGAGCATAATCACTATCGGTGTCGATCCACGCGGACGAGGGCACGAAGATGCCCGCATAGTCGCGCCAGTCTGCCAAGTGGCGGACGACGCGCTCGACATGGCCGGCAGGGTCCCCGTCGGCATAGGCGCAGTCGAACAGGTACGTCGGTGCCGCAGCCCGCGCGACCGCGGCGGGATCGGTCAGCACCAGAAAGCCGTCGTCATGGAGCCGGCGCGCGAAGGCGGAGCCGACGCGCCCCCGCGCGCCCAGGACGATCGCACACCCCGCAGCACCCACCGTATCGCCGCGGCGCATTGCTGCCACGGCCGCCTGCCACTCACTCATTCGACACCCCTTTGATGAACATCGTGACAGGTCGGCCGATCGCACGCAACGATCGCAATTCTCGAACATTCGGTATGGAAGCGTTTGCGTCCGGACCCGGGCGTGATATGCCAGCCGTAGAAGATATGGAGACGGATGATGGACCTCAGCTTCACGCCCGAGGAAGAGGCTTTCCGCGATGAGGTACGCAGCTTCCTGAAGGAGAAGCTGCCCGCGCGGCTGTCGAACAAGGTTGCGCACGGGCTGTCGCTGACCAGGGACGACATGGTCGAATGGCACGCGATCCTGAATGCGCGCGGCTGGCTGGCGAGCCATTGGCCCGAGCAATATGGCGGGCCGGGCTGGACCGTGGTGCAACGTTCGATCTTCGAGGACGAGATGGCGCGGGCGAACGCGCCGCGGATCGTGCCGTTCGGGCTGAGCATGCTCGCCCCCGTGCTCATCAAATACGGCAGCGAGGAGCAGAAGCAGCATTACCTGCCGCGCATTCTGGATGGCACCGACTGGTGGTGTCAGGGGTATTCGGAGCCGGGCGCGGGATCGGACCTCGCCAGCCTGAAGACGAGCGCGGTGCGGGACGGCGATCATTACGTCGTCAACGGCCAGAAGACGTGGACGACGCTGGGCCAGTTCGCAGACTGGATCTTCTGCCTCGTCCGCACCGATCCTACGGCGAAGGCACAGGAGGGCATCTCGTTCCTGCTGATCGACATGAAGTCGCAGGGTATCGAAGTGCGCCCGATCGTGCTGCTGGACGGCGACGCCGAGGTGAACGAGGTGTTCTTCACCGACGTGCGCGTGCCGGTGGAGAACCTCGTCGGGCAGGAGAACAAGGGCTGGACCTATGCCAAGTACCTGCTGACCTATGAGCGGACCAACATTGCGGGGGTCGGATCGTCGGCGGCGGCGTTCGACCGATTGCGAAGCGTCGCGGGCAAGATCACGCGGGGCGGCAAGCCGCTGACCGACGACCCGCTGTTCGCGGCGCGGATGGCGCGGATAGAGATCGACCTCGCCAATATGGCGACGACCAACATGCGCGTCGTCGCGGCGGCGGCGGGCGGCGGTGCGCCGGGCGCGGAAAGCTCGATGTTGAAGATCAAGGGGACGGAGATTCGTCAGGCCATTACCGCCCTCTCCCGCCGCGCCTACGGTGCCTATGCGATTCCGTTCATCCCGGAGGCGCTGGAGGATGGTTACAACGGCGAGCCGGTCGGACCTGAGGATGCCGGGGCCGCCGCGCCGACCTATTTCAACATGCGCAAGCTGTCGATCTTCGGGGGATCGAACGAAGTGCAGAAGAACATCATTTCCAAGATGATCGTGGGGCTCTGATGGATTTTCAGCATAGCGAGGACCGGCAGATGCTGGCCGACACGCTGCGCCGCTATCTGGCGGACGCGGCGCCGGTCGATGCACGCAACAGAGTCGCGTACGGCGAGACGGGGTATTCGCCCGAGGTCTGGGCGGGGCTCGGCGAACTGGGCATCGCAGGCGCGCTGTTCGGGGAGGATGTCGGCGGGTTCGGCGGCAGCGGCTTCGACATCATGGTCGTGTTCGAGGAACTCGGCAGGGCGCTGGCGGTGGAGCCGTTCCTCGGCACGCTGATGGTCGGCCGCGCACTGGCTATAGCCGACGCGGTGCCGGAGGGGATCGTCGCGGGTACGACGATCGCGGCGTTCGCGCATGCCGAGCCGCAGGATCGTGCGCCGGGCGAGGCGCTGGCGACCAGGGCGGTGAGAGATGGCGACGGTTGGTCGTTGACGGGTGCGAAGGCGGTCGTAGCGCAGGCGGAGGCGGCGGACGTGTTGCTGGTGTCGGCGCAGACCGACGCGGGCATGGCGCTGTTCCTCGTGTCGAAGGGCGCGGAGGGGCTGGCGATCCACGGCTACAACACCGTCGACGGCGGACGCGCGGGCGAGGTTCGGCTGAACGGCGTGCGCGTGGCGGCTCCGGTCGGCGGCGATGCCGAAGCGGCGATCGCGGCGGCGGAGGCGGCGGGGCTGCTGGCGCTCTCGGCGGAAGCGCTGGGCGCGATGGACGTCGCGAAGACCGCGACAATCGAATACCTCCAGACGCGCAAGCAGTTCGGCGTGCCGATCGGCAAGTTCCAGGCGCTGCAACATCGCATCGCGACGGTGCTGCTGGAGGTGGAGCAGGCGCGGTCCGCCGTCATCAACGCGGCGGATGCGTTCGGAAAGCCGGGTGTCGAGCGGGCTTTGGCGGCGGCGAAATACACGGTCGGCGCGACGGGACAACTGGTGGCGGAGGAAGCGATCCAGCTTCACGGCGGCATCGGCATGACGTGGGAATTGCCGCTGTCCCACTATGCCAAGCGGTTGACGATGATCGATCACCAGTTGGGCGATCAGGACGAGCATTTGCAGCGCTACATCGCGCTGGGCCGGGCGGCCTGATCCGGGAGCGGTCGGTGTCCGCCGGCCGCTACCGCAGGCATTCCGCGACCCGCTGTTTCGAGTCCGCATCCCAGGCGGTATCGGTGACGATGCCCAGACCGGCATAGCCGTCCTGCGAGCCCGCCGGTTGCACGATCGCGAACACCGCCTGCCCGTTCGTCAGGCCGGCGACCTGCGTACGCGACGGCGATGTCAGCGCCAGCGGCTTCCAGTTCGGCAACGCCCGACGATAATGGGCGACCACGGCAGGTGCCTCCGCGACCGGAACCCTGAGAATACGGCTGTCGACGCAACGGTGATCCGGCTTCAGCGTCCGCAGGACCGCGACGGTCGCGCCGACCAGTTCGGATCGTAACGGCTCCGTGAACGGAAGATAGGCGTCGTCGCGCGCACCGGCCGGATCGGGGGGACCGTCGATCGGGGCCGGCGGCTGGCATGCCGCCAGCGCCAGCGCCCCTATCGATATCGCCGACCGGACGAGGATCATCCGATTACGGCGTCGCATCCGTGGACACAGTGGTGACGGCGCTGCGGAAAGCGGAGAGCGGATTGGACTCGGCGGATACATAGCCACGCGTGTCGGTCGGAACCGCCGCGTCCGTCAACCGCGCGACGATGTCGCCCGTACCGCCGGTGCCCGACAGCGAGCTGATCGCCGAACCGAGCCAATCCTTCGCCAGCGACGCCGCCGGTCCGGTCACGTCGGCCTTGTCGACGAGGCTCAGCCCCGCCTGGAAGATATTGGTGGCGAGTTCGCGCTGCTTGGCGGCGTCGCTGTCGATCGATTTGACCGAGGCCGAGACGGCGCCGGTCAGGTAACCGAGGCCGGTCGCCGTCTGGTAATGGCCATCCACCTCCGCGTTGAAAGCGGCGGTCGCATTCGTCGCCCCGTTCGAGCCCGCCGCGACCAGCGCGACCTGCTGACCAAGGCGCGCCTGTCCGGCGTCACCGTTGAGCACCATCTGCTTCGTATAGGCCGCGACGGCGCTGCCCTGCCACGTCGAGATGTCCCCGGACCCCGCCGCCGGCGTCTTGAAGCTCGCCAAATCGTTGATGATGCGGCTGGGATCGCTGTCGATGATCGTCGCCAGACTGTTCGCCATGCCGGCGCACGCCTTGTTCGCCGGGTCCGCACGCACCCCGAGCAGGGTCGCGCCGAGCTGGTTGTCGATCCGCTCGCCGCGCAGCACGTCGGCACCGGCCGCGAACACCTGCGCCTTGTTGTGCGGATCGCCCATCGTCGCCGCGGCCTTTGAGAGGTCGCGGAACAGGGTGATGTCATAGTCCGGGTTGCCGGCCGGACCCTGACCGTTGCCGGCGGACAGGCGCGCGCCGATCGCGGCGGTGAACACCGCCTTCTGCTGCTCGCCCGTCAGGGACGCGAAGCCGCGTTCGGCGGCGCCGCCACGCAGCGACGCGAGCACCTCTCCCGAAGCCCGCGCCTGCGCGTTGCCGATGTGGATCGTGCCGCCGAAACTGGTGGCCGCGAATTGCGAGTCGTGACCGGTCGCGGTCGTGTCCTTCGCCAGGGCACCGACGAAATCGACCTTTGCCGCGACCGTCGCGTGCGACGCCACCGCGTGGCCGAGTTCGCGGGCATAGGTCGCACCGTCCGTACCGTCCGGCTTGCCACCGGTCGCACCGTCACCCTGGTCGACCTTGCCGAAGGCACGGCTGAGCGAAGCGAGGCCGGGGCCGTCGAGCGACTTGGCCATGCTGGCGAAGAACCCCTGACGATCCGATGCGGACAGGCCGGAGCCGACCAGCATCGTATCGTCCGTCAAGGCAGCCGCGACCGTGTCCAGCGTTCCCGACCGCTGAAGGTCGGCGACGACGCGCTTCGCATCGGCGGGCGAAAGTGCGGTGAGAAGGTCCTTGATCGCGGCGATGTCACCGTCGGTCTGGACGCCGAGGAAGCCGGTACCGTCGAGATGCGCCTTGATCTGGGCGACCGTATCGGTCTTCGAGCTTGCGGCGGTTGCCGGAGCCGTCGAGGGGCGGACCTGTGTGCCCGTGATTGGATCGACCATCACTGCTTCTCCTAAAGCGTTGGCAGCATTCTAGCCGGCGGCGTGCACCGCGGCTGTAATCGTTTCGTGTAGGCGGTGCCGCGAGGGTCGGGTCAGATCACGCCAGATATTCTCGGCCGAGTTCGACGACGGAGCGGCATCCGATCAGGCCGAGCGTGAGGTCGAGTTCGGCGATGACATTGTCGATGACCGACGTGACTCCGTCCGCACCGTCGATGGCCAGTCCCCAGATATAGGGTCGGCCGAGCAGCACCGCGTCCGCACCGAGCGCGAGCGCCTTGGCGATATCGGCGCCGCCGCGGATGCCGCTGTCGAACAGGACGCGCGCCCTCCCCGCCACGGCATCGACGCAGGCGGCAAGCTGCGTCGCGGAGCCCACCGCGCCGTCGACCTGCCGGCCGCCGTGGTTGGAGACGACGATGCCGTCCCACCCTTCCTCTGCGGCGCGTTGCGCGTCGGCGGGGTGCTGGATGCCCTTCAGGACCACCGGCAATCGCGTCCATTCGCGGATCTTGCGCAGCCGGGTCCAGTCGACGCTGGGATCGGAATAGATTTGCGTGAACAGTTGCGCGGCGGCGAGCGGCTCCTCTTCCGGCGACTTGGCGAGCATGCTGCGGAAGACCGGATCGCTGACATATTGCGCGATCCCCTGCCCATTCAGGAACGGCAGGAAGCCGTGACCGAGGTCGACCGGCCGCCAGCCGAGCATCGTTGTGTCGAGCGTCACCACGATAGCATCGCACCCACAGGCCTCGGCGCGGCGGACGAGCGACTCGGCCAAGGCGTCGGAGCGGGTCCAGTAAAGCTGGAACCAGCGCGGCGCATCACCCATCGCGGCGGCGCAGTCCTCCATCGCGACCGAAGCCTGATTGGAGAAGATCATCGGCACATTTCGCGCCGCCGCTCCCTTGGCGGTGGCGAGGTCGGCGTCGGGATGTGCCAGGTTCTGAACGCCGATCGGCGCGAGCAGCACCGGGGCCGGCAGGCGGCGACCGAACAGGTCCACCGCCAAATCGCGTTTCGCCACGTTGCGGAGCATGCGAGGGACGAGCTTCACCGCGTCGAGCGCGTTTCTGTTGGCGCGGGCGGTGGCCTCGGCGCCGGCGGAGCGGAGATAGCCGAACGCCTCGGGCGTCATCGTCGCCTCCGCCCGTAATTCCAGTTCGTCCATGCGGAACGGCACCGTCGCGCGACGACCCATCAGGCCGGCGGCATAGGTTTGCGCCAGCCGCAGCGGGCCGGGGGCGGGATGGTCGGTCATGATCCTCTCCGTGCTTTTGCGGGAGGATAGCGGGCGGGCGGGATCGCGATAGGCCCGATATGCGAAAAGCCGGACCGTCGCCGGTCCGGCTTTTTCAGGAGTTTCCAATGGTGCGCCCGGAACGATTCGAACGTCCGACCCTCAGATTCGTAGTCTGATGCTCTATCCAGCTGAGCTACGGGCGCACAATGGAGGTGCGCTCTTAGCAGAGTTCGCTGGGGTGGCAAGTCCGTTGCGCGCAAAAAGTCGCGCTTCTAGGGGTGGCGCCATGAAACAGGTCTTCACCGCGCTGCTGCTCGCGTCGTCGCTCGTCTCGCTCGGCGCCTGTGCGCGCGACGCGAGCGTCTACCCCTCGCTGGCGGTGCGACCGACGGAGAAGATCGGGTTTGCGGAGCCTGCGCCGCCGCCGCCCGAACCGCTGAAGGCCGATCCGGCGCTGGACGCGAAGGTCGCGGACCTGACGACGCGGCTGGCGGCGGTGACGCGCGGTTTCGACCGGGATGCTGCGCGGGCAGAAACCGCGGCGCGCACGGCGAAGGGTCGCGCGGTGGGAAGCGATGCGTGGCTCGACGCGCAGACCGCGCTGGGGCTGCTTGACGACTTGCGCGCGCAGGCGAACGCGCTGGCGAGCGAGGCCGGCGATCTGGCGAGCGGGCGGGCGGCGGCGCTGGAGCCGGCCTATCCGACGCTGGACGCGGTGCAGCAGCGGATCGCCGCCGAGGGACAGCGCCAGAGCGCGACGATCGACCGCCTGCAGGCGACCCTGCCGGCGGCCTGATACGCTTCAGAAATGCTTCAATAGCGGCAGTATCGTCGAATAATCGTCGGTCCACGCAGTCATGCCGGGCCGCGGCTGGATGTCTCGCCAGTCCGGCTCCTGCCCGCGCAGGGTCTTGAGCACGGCCGGGTCGCGGGACAGCGCCACCCAAAGCGACGACGAGGCGTCGCGGGCCAGTGCGGACGGGCGGTAGTTCATCACCGCGCTATGCCAGCCCCCGGCTTTGGCGGCGGCGGCGACCACCGGCTCCAGATCGAGGAAGCGGTTGGAGATGTGGACCAGCAGCAGCCCGCGCGGCGACAGGACGCGCGAATAGGTCGCGAACGCCTCCCGCGTCATCAGGTGCATCGGCACCGCGTCCGACGAGAACGCGTCGAGGGCGAGCAGGTCGAGCGACGACTCCTGTTCCGCCGCGAGGCTGAGGCGGGCATCGCCGAGACGGATGGTGGGGTTGGGCAGGCAGCGCGACAGATAGGTGAACTGGCCGGTATCGCGCGCGATGCGGATGACGGCGGGATCGATCTCGTAGAAGCGCCAGCTTTGGCCGGGCCGGGCATAGCAGGACAGCGTGCCGGTGCCGAGGCCGACCACGCCGATCCGCGCGCCGGCGCCGTAGATTGCGGGGGCGGCGAGCATCGCCTGACCCACGCCGGAGCCGGGCGCATAGTAGGTCGTCGGCGTCTTCTCGCGCGCGACGCTGCCGCGCAACTGGATGCCATGGACGGTGGTGCCGTGGTCGAGCTCGCGCACGTTGCCGTCGCCGCGGACGGTATAGACGCCGAAATAGCTGCGGGTGCGGGCGCCGGGATCGAGCGAGAGGCTGATCGAGCGATAGCCGCCGAAGATCATCAATGCCGCGGCGAGGACGCAGAGATAGGCGGGGCGGAAGCCAATCGTCGCGAGTCCGATCGCGGCGATGATGATGAACGCGAAGCCGTCATGCCCCTCCCCGAACAGCGCCGCGGGGCCGTTGAAGCGGAGCAGGATGAGGATGCCGATCGCCAGCGCCACCGTCAGGAAGGCGATGCGCCGTGTCGCGCCGACATGCCAGACGTTGCGGATGCCGTGCGTCAGGAAGGTCTGCGGCGCGAGCGCACCGGCGGCGAGGATCAGAATCGGGTATTCGTAGGTCCAGTCGAACAGCACCGGCGCGAGCAGGCCGGCGAACACACCGCCGAGCGCGCCGCCGAGCGACATGGCGAGGTAGAAGCCGGTGAGACGATCAGGCGCGGGGCGCGACCGGTACATCGCGGTGTGCAGCGCGACCGACACCATGAACAACAGGAGCAGCGACACGCCGAGGCTGAACCACGGGCCCTGATTGTACCCGGCCATCATCACGCCGCCGAACAGCAGGATCGTGACCGGCGCGATGCGGGTGATGAGGTCGGCCGGCGCGCGGTTGTCGGCGAAGGCGATCGTGAAGCTGAGCAGATACAGCCCGAGCGGCAGCACCCACAATAACGGCATCGCGACGATGTCGGTCGTGATGTAGGTCGAGGTCGCGAGCATCAGGCCGGACGGCACCAGTGCGAGCACGATCCAGCGGAGGACGGACGCGCGCGCCGGAGCCGGGCTTTCGGCGCGGACATGCGCCTCCGCCGAGATCCGCGGGAGCATGCTGGCGCAGGCCAAGACGAGCGCGATGACGAGGACGTAGCCGCCGCTCCACATCAGGCTTTGCCAGTGCAGCGCCAGGCCGGGCTCGACCAGCAACGGATAGGCGATCAGGCCCGCGAAGCTGCCGAAGTTGGAGGCGGCGTAGAGCGCGTACGGATCGCGCCCGCCGCTCGCCAGCGAGAACCAGCGCTGGATCAGCGGGGCCTGTGCGGAGACGGCGAAGAACAGCGGCCCGATCGACCCGAGCAGCAGCCACGGCACCCACACCGCCGGCTGCGCGTCGGGCGGCAAGTCGGCGGACATCAGCCCGATCGGCAGCCACAAAGCGGCAATCAGCAGCACCGCGATGTGGATCGTCGCCTGCATCCGCGGCCGGACCCGGCCCAGCGCGTGGGCATAAGCGTAGCCGCCGAGCAGCAGCGCCTGATAGACCAGCATCGCCGAATTCCACACGGCGGGCGCCCCGCCCAGCCGCGGCAGCGCCATCCGCGCCACCATCGGCTGGACGAGGAACAACAGGAACGATCCGGCCAGGATCGTCGCGACGAACAGCCCGCGGCCGAGCGGCGTGGTACCGGAGACGCGGGCGGTCATCGGGCTACGACGATCATGCGCTCAGCAGCCGCGCGGCATGCGCGGCGTAATAGGTCAGCACGCCCGAGCAGCCGGCCCGCTTGAACGCCATCAGCGTCTCCAGCACCAGCGCGTCGCGGTCGCCAGCACCGACCGCGGCGGAGGCCTCGATCATCGCGTATTCGCCGCTGACCTGATAGGCGAAGACGGGTACCTCGAACCGGGTCTTCACCGCGCGGACGATGTCGAGATAGGGCAGGCCCGGCTTGACCATGATCGTGTCCGCCCCCTCCGCTAGATCGAGCGCGACTTCGCGCAAGGCCTCTTCGGCGTTGGCGGAGTCCATCTGGTACGTCTTCTTGTCGCCCTTCAGCAGCCCGCGCGAGCCGACCGCGTCGCGAAACGGGCCGTAGAAGGCGGACGCATATTTGGCGGCGTAGCTCATGATCTGGACATTGTGGTGTCCGCCCTGCTCCAGCGCCGCACGGATCAGGCCGATGCGACCGTCCATCATGTCGGACGGCGCGACGATGTCGGCCCCCGCCTCCGCCTGCACCAGCGCCTGCCCGATCAGCACGTCCGCGGTCGTGTCGTTGACGACATAGCCGGCTGCGTCGACCAGCCCGTCATGGCCGTGGCTGGTGTAGGGATCGAGCGCGACGTCGGTCAGTACGCCGACCTCCGGCACCGCATCCTTCAGCGCCCGGACGGCGCGGCACATGAGGTTGTCGGGGTCCAGCGCTTCGCGTCCGTCGTCGCTGCGCAGATGAGCCGGCGTGTTGGGGAAGAGCGCGACGCACGGGATGCCGAGGTCGCGCGCCTCACGACCGCGGGCGACGATGCCGTCCACCGACCAGCGCGAGACGCCGGGCAGGCTCTTGATCGGCTCCTCCATCCCCTGCCCCTCGGTCACGAACAGCGGCCAGATCAGGTCGGCGGGCGTGAGTGTGTTTTCCGCGTGGAGGCGGCGGCTCCAGCCGGAGGCGCGGGTGCGGCGAAGGCGGACGGCGGGATAGGACGACATGCCGCACGCTTTGCGGGATCGAACGCGCGGTCGCAAGCGTTGGCGGCGTTGGTTGCGGGAGCGTATCGAATGCGGGAAATCAGGTCGGCCGCGATGGTCGTCAACGCCAAGTCCCGCAAGGGGCAGAAACTGTTCAAACGGGCGTGCGCGGCGATGCAGGGACTGCCGTACGAGGTCGACGCGCGCGCAGTCGACGATCCGAAGAAGCTGGAATCGACCGTCCGCGACGTTCTGGCCGCCAAACCCGACCTGCTGATCCTGGGCGGTGGCGACGGCACGATCAGCGGGCTTGTGGACCTGATGGTGGGGCATGATGTCATATTAGGCGTGTTGCCGCTGGGCACCGCCAACAGCTTTTCGCGAACGCTCGGTATTCCGCTGACGATCGAAGGCGCGGTGGAGGTGATCCGCGCCGGCCATACGCGGCGCATCGATCTGGGCATGATCGACGGCGATTATTTCGCGAATTGCGCGGCGATGGGGATCAGCCCGCAGATCGCCGAGACGGTACCGCACGGGTTGAAGAAAGTGCTGGGTATGGTCGGCTATCTCGGCTGGGCCAGTTACCAGTTCGCCAAGTTCCGCCCCTTCATCCTGCACGTCGACGACGGCACGACCAAGCGGAAGATGCGGGTGGTGGAAGTCCGGATTTCGAACGGCCCCTATCATGGCGGCACCTGGCTGGTGGACGAGGCGTCGGTGAATTCGGGCGAGATCGTCGTGCAGGCGGTGCGCGGCCACTACAAGCGCGGGCTTGTGAAGAACTGGGCGCTGAGCTTCTTCGGGCACGAGGCGCGGCATCATGACACGATCAGCTTCTCCGGCAAGGAAGTGCATATCGACACCGAGCCGCGCCTGCCGATCTCGATCGATGGCGAGGTGCTGGCGAAGACGCCGATCACGGCGCGAATCGCAGCGGGCGTGATCGAGGTGATGGCGCCGCCCGAGGCGTGATCGGCTAGGGCGCCATGTCCTTCAACGGCACGCTCGCATCGGCGAGCCGATCCGGCGGGATCGCCGCGCCGGCGAGGACCAGTGCCCTGCCCTGCACATAGTCCTTCACCGCGTTGACGCAGTCCAGCGCGACGACGCGACCGGCCTTCAGGTAGACGATTGTGAAGCTGCGCGTCGCGGGATCGCCGCGGAGCACTTCGGCGTCGTGACCAGTCGAGAGGCCGACGGTCTGGAGCTTCAGGTCGTGCTGGTTCGACCAGAACCACGGCACCGCCGCATAGGGTTCGGGCGTGCCGGTCAGTACCTTGGCGACGACGGTCGCCTGATCGTTGGCGTTCTGGACGGATTCGAGCCGGATCGGCAGGCCGTCCGCGAACACGCTGGCGTGAAGCGCGCAGTCGCCGATCGCGTGGACGTGCGACAGGCTGGTGGCGCAGTGGGCGTCGACCGCTACACCGTTGCCGCCCTCCGCGCCCGCGTCGAGCAACGGTTGGACAGCGGGGACGATGCCGACGCCGACGATGACCATCTCCGCGGGCACGACCTCTCCGCCGGTAAGCCGCACCCCGACTGCGCGACCCGCCTCCTCGACGATGCAATCGACCCCGACACCAAGACGGATGTCGACGCCGTGGGCACGGTGCTCGGCTTCGAAGAAGCGCGACAGGGCAACACCGGCGACACGGGCAAGGACGCGGTCCTGCGCTTCGAAGACGGTCACCTGCTTGCCGAGCTTCGACAGGACGGCGGCGGCCTCCAGTCCGATATAGCCGCCGCCGATCACCGCGATGCGGGTCGTTCCGGCGAGTTCTGCCACCATGCGATCGACATCGGTGCGGCTGCGCACGGAGTGGACGCCCGCGAGATCGTGGCCGGCGCAGCTCAATCGGCGGGCGTGGCCGCCCGTCGCCCAGATCAGTTCGCCATAGCCGACGACTGCACCATCGGCGGTCGTGACGGTCCGGGCGGCGGGTTCGACGGCGACGACGCGGTGGCCCAGCAGCATGTCGATTGCGCGCTCGGGCCAAAAGGCCGCGGGGCGGATCAGCAGGCGTTCGAACGGCTTGTCGCCAGCGAGATAGTCCTTGGAGAGCGGCGGGCGCTCGTACGGAAGTTCGGGTTCCTCCCCGAGGATCGCGATGCTGCCGGCAAACTTGCGCTGGCGCAGCGCGATGGCGGCTTGCGCGCCGGCATGGCCCGCGCCGACGATGACGATGTCGTAGCTGTTCAACGCGTCTCTCCCCGATCGCCCCGATCAGGGGTGGCGGTGGCTTCGTCAAGGTCGAGCCAGTCTGCGAGGATGTCGGCCGCATTCTCCCCCACCCGCGGCGGGCGGCGGCGGAAGGTGGCGGGGGTGGCGGAGAGTTTGGCCGGGAAGGCGACGCTGGGGATCGTTGCGCCGTCTTCGCGCTCGAAATGGTGGACGGTGCCGCGCGCGGCGATGACGGGATCGGCGAAGACCTCGCCGATCGTGTTTACCGGCCCGGCCGGAATACCCGCCGCCACGAGGCGTTCGACCAGCGCCTCGCCCGGAAACGTGCGGACATGGTCGCGGATGATGGACTCGATCGCGTCGCGGTTGATCTGGCGCGCGCGGGCGGTGACGAAGCGCGGGTCGTCGGCGAGGTCGGGCACGCCCATCTCCGCGCAGAGCAGCCGGAACTGCCGATCGTTGCCGACCGCGATGACGATCGTGCCGTCCGCCACGTCGAACGTGGTGTAGGGCACGACGGTGGGGTGACGGTTACCGAGACGGCCGGGATCGATGCCGCCGACCAGCCAGTTCATCGCCTGATTGGCGAGCATGGCCACCTGCGTATCGAGCAGCGCGAGATCGATATGCTGCCCCTCTCCCGTCCGCTCCGCATGACGCAGCGCCGCGAGGATGCTGACCGCCGCATAGAGACCCGTGGAAAGGTCGGCCATCGCGACGCCGGCGCGCAGCGGCTGGCCGCCCTCCTCGCCGGTAATGCTCATGAAGCCGCCCATTCCCTGCGCCACGAAGTCGTAGCCGGGGCGGTCGCGGTACGGGCCGGTCTGGCCGAAGCCGGTGATCGAACAATAGACGAGCTTCGGATTCAGGCGCGACAGGCTGGCGAAGTCGAGCCCGTATTTGGCGAGCCCGCCGACCTTGAAGTTCTCGACCACGACGTCCGCCCGCATCGCCAAATCGCGGACGAGTGCCGCACCGGACGGATCGGCGAGGTCGATCGCGATCGACCGCTTGTTGCGGTTGCACGACAGGTAATAGGCGCTCTCACCCAAATCCTCGTTCCCGTCGCTGTCCGTCAGGAACGGAGGGCCCCACGCTCGCGTGTCGTCGCCGCGGCCGGGTGCCTCGACCTTCACCACGTCCGCGCCGAGGTCGGCGAGCATCTGCGTCGCCCAGGGACCCGCGAGAACACGCGACAGGTCGAGGATGCGGACGCCGGTCAGGGCGGCAGCAGCAGTGATGGGAGAGGCGTCGCGAGCGGTGGCGGAATCGATCATGCGCGACCTATAGATGCCCGGCACCCCGCCTAACAATCATGCTGCGTTGCCAAAAGGTTCGACGGCGACATCAAGCAAACACAAGAGCATCCCGAAATAACGACCAAGTTTTGCGCTTGGCGGCATGAGGTTCGGGATGTAAAAGCCGCGCAGGGGGATTCGATGGGGTGGGGACTCTATAAGGATCGGGCGCCGGCGGCGCTCGCGATGAGGCGTGTCGACGGGCGCCGTGCGTGTCGCATCGGCCTGGGAGTTGCGTTGATCGCGGGTCCCGCTGGCCTGGGCGCGCAGACCACGCCGCAGCCGACCACCCCGACCGGGCTTCCCACGCGGCAACAGGTGGAGCAGCCCGGACCGCAAAGCGCCCCGACCGGCACCAGCGTCAGCGTCGACGGCAGCGAGGCGTTTGGTCGTCCGCCGTGTGCGCTGGCGACATCACCGTTGAAGGTGACGATCGACCGCGTGGCTTTCGTCCCGGCGGGTCGTGACACGCTGCCGCCCGCGATCGCCGCCATTCTCGCGCCGATCGTGCCCGCGACGAAAGGCGAGCAACCGATCGCGAACGTCTGCGCGATCCGCGATGCGGCCAATGCAGCGCTGCGGGCATCGGGGTATGTCGCTTCCGTCCAGATTCCGCCGCAGGAGATCACGACCGGCGAGCTGACGCTGGCGGTGGTGATGGCCCGGATCACCGAAATCCGCATCCACGGCGAGGCCGGCCGCTACCGCGACGTGCTAGCCGCGCGAATCGCCCAGATCCGCGCGCTCGACCCGATCAACGAGCGGGATGCCGAGCGCATCCTGTTGCTGGTGGGCGACATCCCCGGCCTCGACGTGCGGCTGTCGCTGCGTCCCGCGGGCTCGGCGCCGGGCGACGTGATCGGCGACGTCGTGGTCGCGACGCAGAACTTCGCGATCATCGGCAACATCCAGAACTACGGGTCGCGCCAGATCGGACGCGGTACCGCCTATCTGCGCGGAGAAACCTATTCGGTGCTGACCGCCGGCGACATCGTCTATGTCGGCGCGTCCTCGACGATCGATTTCGACGAGCAGCAGGTCGTCCAGGGCGGCTACATATTCCCGATCGGGAACCAGGGCCTGACGCTGGGCGTGCGGAGCACCTATGCGTGGTCGCGGCCCGACCTGGGACCGCTGGACCTGCGGTCGCGCTCGTTCATCGGCGGGCTGGACGTGACGCTGCCGGTGCTGCGGACGGTGCGGCGCAACCTGTCGGTGACCGGCGGCGCGGAGGTGATCGAGCAGCGGACGCGGGTTTACGGCGACGGCGACTCCTCACCGCTGAACCGTGACCGGTTGCGGGTGGGGTTCGTGCGGCTGGACGGCAATCTGCGCGGACGGCGGCCGGACGGGCTGGACGCGTTCGCGATCGGCGCTTCGGCGGAGGTCCGGCAGGGCTTCGGCGTTCTCAACGCGACGAGGCTCGGCGCGATTTCGACCGGCGGCTACACGCCTTCCCGGTTCGAGGGCGACCCGAAGGCGACCGTGGTGCGCGCCGACCTCGACCTGTTGCTGCGGGCCGGGCGGGTGTTCAGCACCGTTACCAATGTCCGCGCGCAATATACCGACCGACCGCTCCTGAATTTCGAGGAGTTCGCGATCGGTAACCTGACGGTCGGACGCGGCTATGATCCGGGCGCCAATACCGGCGATCGCGCGGCAGGCATCCATACCGAACTGCGCGCCGACCTGTTCCAGACCTCGCCGGTGCCGCTGCAATTCTACGGGTTCGCGGATACGGTGTGGCTGACGAATCTCGACAGCTTCTCGACGGAAACGGATCGCAAGCTGCGCTCGATCGGCGGCGGGCTGCGCGTGTCGCTGCCGGGCAAGATGCTGATGGACATCGGCTACGCGCATGCGCTCGACCGCGCGCTGACGTTCGACCGCGGTCGACCGACCGACCGCGTGTTGCTGTCGGTGACGGCGCAGCTGACCCCGCGACCACGGTAATCCCGATCACCCACCACTCAGACGGCGCAAACCCAAGGATTATCCCATGACCCGCAGCCGGCCCGCCCCCACCCCGCTCCGCCTCCCTGGGCGTCTGCGCGGTCGGTTGGTGCTGACGACCGCGTTGGGCGGCTGTCTTGCTGCCTTCGCGGCGACGGCTGCCCGGGCGCAGGATCTGCCCGTCGTGGCACCGGTCGGCACGCTGATCGGTAGCCCCACCGGCGTTACTCCGGGCGTAGCTACCGATGCCATCGGCGTGACGCAGACCGGCACGATCATCGATTGGCAGAGCTTCAACATCGGTACCGGCCAGACGGTGACGATCTCGGATGCGCGGACCGGCCCCGCCGCGGGATCGAGAATGACGATGCTGAACCGGGTGACCGGGCTGCTGGGGATCGTCCCGCGAAGCCAGATCGACGGCACACTTAACGGTGCCGCCAATATCGCGGTGTACATCGTCAACCCCTCGGGCATCGTGTTCGGCAACAATGCCGTCGTCAACGTCGGCGGACTGATCGCGAGCACGCTGGCGATCAGCGACACGAACTTTGCGGCGGGCAATTACATCTTCGCCGATCCCGGCAACACGGCGGGGATCACCGTCGCATCGTCGGCCAACCTGACGAGCACGGGGCTCGCGGCGGACCAGCTTGGCCTAGTCGCACTGATCGGCGCGCGCATCGACAGCGCCGGCACGATCGCGGCGGCCGGCGACGTGGCGCTCGTCGCGGCGAGCGACGTGACCCTGACCTACGATGCCGCCAACCCGCTCGGCTTCACCGTGCGGGAGGGCACATCGCTGGGCACCGTGACAACCGGCGGCGTCACGACGAACGGCCCGATGGTCGTGAGCGGTACGATCGGCGGACGGTCGGCACTGTTCGTAGCCGCGACTCGGCAGACGGTGACCGATGCCGTGCTCGACATGAGTTCGGCCGTCACGGCGACGACGGCGGTCGCGACGGACCGTGGCATCGTGCTGATCGCCGGCCGCGACAACGCTGCCGATGCGCGTGTCACATTTGCCAGCGGTCCCGGCGGAGCGCCGCTGGCGGCGAACAGCGGCACCGTATCGCTGGCGCTGGGCGGCGCAGCGCTCAACAGCGGATTGACGGCGGCCGGCGCGGGTGGCGCGATCCGGCTGGCGAGCAATGGCGGCATCGGCGGCGGTAGCGGGGCAGCCCCGTTCGCGTCCTCGCTCGCGGCGAGCCAGGCCATTCTGGCCACTTCGCTCACCGGCGACGTCCTGCTCGGGTCGGCGACGGGCAACTCGGTCGGGGTCACGGCGACGGCGGGCGGGGTATCGCTGGGGACCGCGGTCGCCGGCGTGGGCGGAACGGCGTTGAACGCCGGTGCCGGTGCGCTGGCGTTCGCGACCCTCGAGTCCTCCGGTGCCATCACCGGCACCGCATCGGGAGATATCACCGGCACCAGCGCGATCACGACCGGCGGGACGATGTCGCTGGTGTCGAGCGGCGGGACACTCGCGATCGGCTCGGCGAGCTCCGCGGGCGCGATGACGTTGAACGGTGCCGTTGCGACCCGCGTCGACACGGCGGTGACCAGTTTGGCGGGCAGCGACCTGAGCGTGCTGGGAGGCGCGGTTTCGGGGGTCGGTGCCGGCACGCGGGCGACGTTGACGGCCGGGGGTGCCCTGGACGTCACGGTGACAGGCCCTGCCCTGCTGGCCGCGATTCGGGGGGCCACGGGCGTCACCGTCGGTGCCGCCGCCATCGACGCCGGCACGGCCACGGCGAGCGCCGGCGCATTGTCGCTGACCGCGGCGACCGGCGACCTGATTATCGGTAGCGCGGCCGCGACATCGGGCTCGGTGGGGCTGTCGGCCAGCGGCGGCGTGGTAACGGCCGCCGCGGTTACCGGCGGCACGAGTGTGACCGTCAACGGTACCGGCACGAACCTGGGGACGGTGGATGCGCTCGGCACCGACCTTGCGATCACGACGAGCGATCCGCTGGGCAGTTTGCGACTGACCGACGGCTTCGCGGCCGGGGCGGCGACGTTGAACGCAGCCGGTGCGGCGGTGATCGGCCGGATCGATGCCGGCGCGATCGACATCGATGCCGCCGGCCGACTGACCGCGACGACGCTGAACGCTGCCACGACTCTGTCGGGAGCCGGCGCCAGCGTCGCGATCGGGTCGGCCATCGCCGACACCGGCGCGCTGGTGCTGACCAGTCGCGCGGGTGGCGCCTTGCAGTTGGGAAGCGGCCGGTCGGGTACGACGACCCTGCTCGACGCGGGGGACAGCCTGTCGCTGACCGGCACCTATCGCGGTGGCACGGGCGTGACCGCGCAAGCCGCCGGCGGAATCGATATCGCGACGCTGGAGAGCGTGAACGCCGACGCCGTCGTCACCGCGGGCGGGGCGGTCACCGCCGCGCGCCTGATCGCGGCGAGCGACCTGACCGTCACGTCCAATAGCTTCGCGATCGACAGCATCGAGGCTCGAGCCGGTAGCGCTAGGCTGATGGCCGAGGGGACGACTGCGCTGCTGGGCAGCTCTACTGCGATCGGCGGCGACCTGCTCGTCCGCGGCAATACGCAGGCAAGCGTCACCGGCAGCATCGCAGCGGGCCGCGATTACGCCGTGGAGGGCGCAAGCGTCCTGCTGGGCGCCGGCACGCCCGTCACGCAGACCGCCCTTCGCAATATCGCGATCACCGCCCGCGACGGATCGATCGTCGGGCAAGCGTCGCTGGCCCTGAGCGCCGCGGGTGGCGGCGCGGGATCGCTGGTGCTCGATGCCACGGGCGGCGACATCCTGTTCGCGCCGGACACGCTGGTTTCGGGCGGCGTCGGTCGCACGGGTGACATCGGGATCAGATTGGGATCGCCGGGAGGAACGTTGCGGCTCGGCGCTGTGGATGCCCGGGCGCTCCTGTCGGTCGATGCGGGCGGGACGGTGTTCTCACCCCTGACGACGACGGGGACGATCGACCTGAATGGTCCGGTGACGCTGACCCGCGCGTTGCAGGCGAGTACGTCGGGCGACATTTTGACCCGTGCCATCACCGTCAGCGGCGTCGGAGAAGGGCTAGGTCTGACCACGACCGGCGCGGGTAGCGACGTGACCGTGCGCGGGCGTCTTCAGGCCGACGGCGACGTGGCGGTCACCGCGCGTGGCGACATCACTTTCTTGGGTAGCGGAGCGGCGGTGAGCCCGACCGGCGCCGTAACGCTGATCGCGCAGGATGGCGGCATCGCGGGTGTCGGCGTGGTCTCCGCCGGCGCGCGTGCCGACATACGGGCCGCGACCGATCTGACGCTCACGTCGCTGACGTCCGGCACGTTCGGAGGCGCCGCGGATCGGTCCGCCAACGCCTCGGCGGGAGGGCTTTCGATCGGGACGGCGACGGCGGGTACGGCATTGACGCTGACCGCGACGGCGCGCGACTTGCAATTGGGCAGCGGCACAGCCGGCACGACCGCGGTTCTCGACAAAAGCGGGACGACCGGTGCGCTGCGCGTGCTTGGAACGTTGACCACCGGTTCCGACATCACGATCGGCAGCACCACCGATGCCGCACTCGGGTCCGTGACGAGCACTTCAGGAACGCTCGTCACCAATGTATCGGGGGCCACCACCGCCACACTGCTGCGGTCGGACGCGCGCGACGTACTGGTGTCGACGGGAGCGCTTCTGGACGCGGCCTCCGTAGACGCCGGCGGATCGGTGACGATCGTGGCCGGCGATCCGCTCAACGCGGTGTCCGCAGGCGCCATCCGCGTCGGAACGGCGACGGCGCGCGGCGGGGCGCTGACGATGACCGCGGCGAATCGCACGCAGACCAGCGTGGCGGGGATCGTCCTGGCGGACGGGTCGGCAAGCGGGGTGACGACGCTGAGGACGATCGGCAGCGGCAACATCGTCACGACGGCACTGACGGCACGTGGCGGCGCGGCGACGATCGAGGCGGCGGGCGACGCGCGGCTCGGCAGCGTAGACGCGACCACCGGCGCCATCCTGATTACCGCCGGGGGCGCGGTAAGTGGGCTCGCCCGCCCTGCACCCGCCACCGACGGCCGATTGCTGACCAGTTACGATGGGGCAAGGCTGACCGCGAGCGGCGATGTCGCCGTTTCCGCGTTCGGGACGGCGCAACTCGGCGCAATCAGTGGTGACGCGGTGATGGTGACCGCCGGCAGCGACGCTGCAATGATCGACACGGTGAGCGCCGGCCGGCTGTACGGCGTGACCGGACGATCGGTGACGCTGGGCTTGACCGGGATCGCAATCGACCAGACGGCGACCGGTGGGATCGACATCCTGTCGCAGGGCGGTGCGATCGTCGGGCGCAGCGGGCTGACGCTCGCCTCCGACATCGACGGCAGCGGCGGCGACCTCATTTTGCGATCGTCGGCGGGGATAGACTTCGCTGCGGGCCGTTCGCTCGCCGCGGGCGGTCCGGCGCGGGTGGCGGCGATCCGCATCGCCGCCGGGTCTGGCGACACGATCTCGCTCGACCGGGTCGATGCGCGATCACTGGTGTCCTACGATCCGGGTCTGACCGCCACGACGCTCCGTCACGACGGACCGGTATCGCTCGGCAACGTGACGGTCGTTGACACGCTGGACATCGGGGTTGCGGGTGCGCCGCTGGCCGTCGCAACAATGGTCAGTGGCGGCGATATCCGCCTTGCGAGTGACGGTGCTCTTACCGCGACCGACCTGCTGTCGGGGGGCATGATCGACGTTAGCGGCGCGAGCGCCGTGATCGGCGCGGCGCGGGCCGGAACCGGTGCGACGTTGCGCAGCACGGGTGGCACGCTGGAAGTCGGATCGATCGACGCGGCCGCCGGTTCGATCATGCTGGACGCCGTGGGCGACCTGCGGATCGACCGCGCGGCGGCGACAGCAGCGATCGTCGCGACTTCGACGAGCGACATCACGGGTCGATCCCGCGGAAGCGGCTTCGGTTCGGCCACGCTGGCAAGCAGCGGTGGAACCGTGACAGTCGCGACCAATGAGGCGGTGCCAAGCGCGGGCGTCGTCCGGCTGGCGACCGTCGCCGGCCAGGGTGATGTGGCGATAGCGGGCCGCGATGTCATGGCCGCGACGATCACGAGTCTGGCGGGCGACTTGTCCGTGACGGCGCGTCGCAACGTGGCCGGCACAGCGTCGGTGGGCATCGTGGTGGAATCGATCGATGCCGCTGGCGATATTGGCCTGCGCAGCGGACTGGGCGTCCCGTTCATCGGCGGCGTCGGTACGATCGGGCTGGACCGCGCCGTCAGCCGAACCGGCGGCATCGTGATCTCGAACGCCGACGGCGACATCGGGGGCATCATCGGCGGGACCCGCACGACGCTGACCTCGGCTCGCACTACTACAGTGGATGCGGCGGGGGCCGCTCTGCTCGGCACGGCCGATGCGGGCACCGATCTTGCGGTGTCCGCGCGATCGATCGACCTGACCAGCGGTCTGGCCCGCACTGGTATGCTGACGATGATCGCCCGGAGCGGCGATGCGGTGCTGGGCACGGGGATAGCGGGATCGAGCGTCTCGATCACGGCAAGCGGGCTGGCCGGCATCGACTCGTTGACGAGCGGCACGTCGATGGTCCTCGATGCCGACCGAATCGACGCGACGACCCTGGTCGCGGGGAGTTCACTCACGACGGTCAGCGCGGCCGCCAGTCGCCTGCAAACCGTCACGGCAGGCTCCGCCACATCGCTCTCCGCCGGCGGCAACATGGCGATCGGAACGGCGGACATCGCCGGCCCGCTGCTAATTGCGGCGGCCGGTGCTCTGGACGCGACGCGGCTGACGGCGGCCGGCGATCTGGAGGCGTCGGCAGGTGTCTTGGACATCGGCTCGGCAGCGGCAACCACAGGCACGTTGCGGCTGATCGCGACGACCGGCAATCTGACCTTGGGCGTGGGACGGTCGAGTGGAGCGACGACCATCGCTGCGGGCCGCGGACTTGTGACGATCGGGTCCCTGACCAGCGGCGGCGCGGCGGACATCCGCGCGGCTCGGGCGGCGATCGGCAGCATCGATACCGGCGGCAGCCTGACGATCGCCGCAGATGGCGACGTGCTCGCAACGACGCTGCATGCGGTGGACTCCATCGATGTCGGGGGCGGCAGCGTCGCCATCGACACCGTAACAGCAGAACGCGGCGCGCTGCGCCTGACGGCGACCGCCGGTGACCTGACGGTGAGCACGACCCGCGCAGGCGGTACGACGAGCGTGACGGCGAGCAACGGGCTTGCCACGATCGGGGCAGCGACCGGCACCGGGGCCGTCGACGTTTCGGCGAACCGCGTGCCGATCGGGTCGGTGGATACGGCGGGAACGCTGACGATCGCGAGCGTCGGCGATGTCCGCCTGACGCAGGGGTTTACTGGCGGCGATGTCCGTCTAACGGCGGGAACCAGCGCCGCGATCGGCTCGCTCGAATCGCGGGGCGCCGGCGTGCGGCTGACCGCAGGCGACGCGATCGTCGCGGATTCGATCATCGCTGCCAACGACCTCACGATGCGCGGCGGCGCGATCGACATCCGCAACGCGACGGCGCGGACCGGCGCGATCGATCTGACGGCGACGCGCGGCAACCTGACCCTGACGTCGGGTAGCGCCGGTACGACGGCGCAGGCGATTGCCGGCGCGGGTGCGCTGGCGATCGGGACGCTCAGCAGCGGTTCCGCGACGATGCTTCGCGCGCTGACGCTGACGGCGGGGGATCTGACATCGGGTGGAAGCCTGTCGGCCGATGCCGGCAACCTGTCGATCGATGCTGCGCATGCGACGACTGGGAACGTGGCGCTGACCGCGACGGCTGGCGCGGCGCGTTTGGGCAACGTCCGGGCGGATGGGGGGGCGATCACCCTGCTCGCCTCGGATGCCCTGGCCGCTACGACATTGGCGGCCGCGCGTGCGATCGACATCCGCGCCGGCAGCGATCTTACCGTGGGGACAGCGTCGGCCGGCACGACGACCACGCTGAATGCGGCGCGGGACATGAGCCTCGGCACGATCGCGACCGGCAGCGACCTGACCGTGGCGACCGGGCGGACGTTGACCGCGGGCGACGTGACGACGACGACCGGGGCGATAACGATCGACGCCGGTGGTACGGCGACGATCGACCGCCTGCGCAGCGCTTCGACGGCCACGATCCGCGTCGGTGCGCTGACGCTGAACGACGGCGTCACGAGTGGTGCGCTGACCGTGACCAGCACCGGGGATGCGCGCCTCGTCACCGCCCGGAGCGGCAGCGACGCCGTGATTACCAGCGGCGGATCGACGTCGATCGGCAGCCTTACGGTCGCAGGGGATGCGGCGCTGACCGCAGGCGGCGCGCTCGCGATCGGCACGGCGGACTCTACGGGTGGCGTTCGGACACGATCGGGGGGGGCCACGACGGCGACCACGCTGATCGCCGGACAGACGCTGACGGCGACCGGCAGTAGCGTCGCGATCGGCAGCGCGACGGCCGCGCGTGGCGGCATGACGCTGACCGCCACGGGCGGCGACCTCGCGCTGGGCACGGCATCGGTCGCGGCGAACGTCAATCTGGCCGCAAACGGGCTCGTGAGCGTCGCGGGCGATCTGAGCGCGGGTGGCGATTACGCGATCGATGCGGCCAACGTAGCGCTCGGGTCAGCGGCGACCGCCCGCCAGACGGCGAACGGCCGCGTGACGATCACGGCGCGTGGCGGCGCGATCACCGGTGGCGCGGCCCTGAATTTGGCGTCCGGCGCACTCGGCGTGACGCTGACGTCGAGCGGTGACATCGCGCTGGCGGGGGCGAGTTCCGTTCGGGCCGTCGGGGGCGACGTGACGATCGCTGCTGGTGAAACGGCTGCGCTGGGCACCGTCGCCGCAACGGGCAGGACGATCGCGGTGTCCGCCCAGGATGTCACGCTGGCGGGCGGAGTGACGGCCGACACGATCCGCCTGACGAACATCGCGGCGAGCGG
The DNA here is from genome assembly GCF_016892685.1 of Sphingomonas longa. NCBI lineage: Bacteria > Pseudomonadati > Pseudomonadota > Alphaproteobacteria > Sphingomonadales > Sphingomonadaceae > Sphingomonas > Sphingomonas longa. The sequence continues at coordinate 38,664 of NZ_JAFEMC010000001.1, read as the reverse complement.
CGCGACGCGACTGGGGGACTCGCCCGCCGACAATCGGGCGGAGTTCGATCTCGCGGGGCGTCGCTTCGATCTCTCGACGGCGGAAGTCGGTCGGCTGGCGGCCACCACGTTCGTCATGGATTCGCGCGGCCGCGATGTCCGTATCGGCGCGCTGGCGATCGGCACTGCCACCGGCGCGAACCGGTTCGAGGTTCGGACGGGGGGCCGGCTCGACGTGCTGGGACGCATGACGACGCTCGGGTCGGGAGCGACCCGGCAGATCGTTCTGGGAGGCGACGGTGTTGCGGCGGCGGACGGGTCGGGCGGTCGGGCCGGCGTGATCCGGATCGCTGCGACGCAGGGCGGCGGTGGCCGCCTGCTCGTCGGCGATGCCACGCTCGATCTGCGAGCGGACCGGATCGGCGTTGGGCTGGATGCCGATTTCCTGTCGGCGATCGGCCTCGCCAACGGCGGTACCCCGCTGGGCACCGATCAGGTCGCGAGCCGTTATGTCGCGCAGCCGAACAGCACCCTGTACAACGCATCCTTCACCGGCCAGCCCGGCTATACGGACCCGGTCCTGCTGACCGCACGGTCGCTGATCGTCCGCTATTCGCACTATGCGCTGTTCCAGAATACCGCGCGCGCCGGCGATACGGCGGGCGCGGTGCTCGGGACGACGCCCGGTGCGCCGACGAGCGGTGCGCTGCAACTGGTGGCGAACGGCGGAGCGACACCGAACGCGTTCGCGCTGTTCGGCACGATCAACGGTATCGGCAGCACCGCGACGTCGCTGCTGGGCGGCGACGCGATCGCCGTCGATGCGGCGGTCAGCCGCACGAACAGCCGCGCCAATGGCTGCGTGATCGGGTCGGCGGGCGGAGGATGCCTGTCGTCCTCGATAGCGCAGGCATCGCTGAACATCTTCGACACCAGCCGTTCGGAAATCTTCCGCACCGCGGACGACCTGTCGCTGCCGTTCGATCCGCTGGTGGGCACGAACAACGAAGCGCTGTTCTCCGACATCGGCGGCTACGTGCCGAGCACCGATCAGGAGTGCGGAACCGCCGCGACCCCCTGCCCGCCCGTGGGAGATGCCAAGTGAAGCGCGTCGACGTTCGTCACGGTCTGGCCGCGCTGGCGGCGCTGGGTGGCGCAATTCCCGGTTCCGCCCCGCTTCAGGCGCGGATGACGGTGCCGCCGGAAAGCTTCGTGCTGGGTCGCGACGCGAACGGCGAGCCGTGTGCGGCGACGCGGGCGTGGAACGACGCACGAATTGGCAGCCTGTTCGACCGCGCGTGGTCGATCACTTGTCGCGGCGTTGCGGCCAGCCGTCCGCAGGGTTCGGTGCTGGCGGTGCGGGGCGTCGCGATTCCTGCGGTCGACACGACGCGCTGCGGTGCGGCCGTGACCGTGGCGATGGAGGGTGTGGGGCCAGTCGAGGCCCGCGCCTGCATCGATGCCACTCTCGGCCTGCCGGTGACGACGATCCGGTTCGAGCGTGGCGGAGTCCAGTATCTGGGGGCGGCGTCCGCGACGGCGCTCGGGCCGCTGGAGGCGGCGCTGCGCACGGCGGCCGGCGTCGCGCCGCCGCCTGCCAGTCGCGACGTGGCGGTCGTCGCGTCGATCCCCGTGGCGCAGGTGCCGGCCGCCCCGAAAGCGGCAGCATCCACCGCTACGTTCAGCGAGATCGACCCGACCGCCGCGCTCCAGACGGGCATCGCGCTCAACCAGCGCGGCGTGTACGTGGAGGCATCGCGCCTGCTGAACGACGCACTCAGCCGATTGCCGGCGAGCACCCCGTCGCTGAACCGGGTCGAGTTGGAGCTGGAAGCGGGGCTGGCGGATTCGAACATCAGCCAGTTCGATGCCGCGAGCGAGCATCTGGAGCGCGCGGGCGCATTGCTGGCGCAGCAGCCCAACATCGACCGCGCGGCCTTTCTCGAATCGAAGCGGGCGACGTATCGCGGTCTGGATCTGATCAACCGGCGCGACTTCAAGGCGGCGGTCGATGCGCTGGGCGGCGGTGAATCGGCGGGGCAGCCGTTGAAGGACCCGGCAGTGCTTGCCGACCTCAACCAGCCGAGCGCCGGCAACGGCGCGACGGCATCGATCGCAACGGGCGATAATGCGCAACTGTCGCGCCTGCTGCTGGAGGCGCAGCGGCAATGGGCGCGCAGTGTCGCCTATCTTGCCACGAACGACACCGCGCGGGCGCGCGCTGCGCTGGAACGCGCGGTCGTGAACGTCACGCAACTCCAGCGGAGCGTCGATCCGTCGGCGATCATCCCGATCAAGGCGCGCATCCAGCGCCAGTTCGGCCGCGTCGAAGCCCGCGCGGGGCGGATCGGGCCGGCACTGACGCATTTCGACTGCGCGCTGGCGACGCTCCAGAACGTCGCGCCGGAAGACCCGCGAACCTGCCTGCTGGCGCCCCGTGCCGGCGCTCGCGGCGGTGTCGGGCAACAGACGCCCGGCGGCGCGACCGGCCCCCTGATCGCGGAAACCGGTCTCGAACGCGCCAGCCTCTTCGCGCGCCAGCCGGGCGCCGACCAGACCAAGGTGCTGGCCGACTTCGACGCGTCCGTCGAAGCGCTGATCGCCTCCAGCGCAGCGGGCGGCATCGTGCCGCCGGCGATGGAAACCTATCTCGACCTGCTGGCGGACCGCGATGCCGCAGCCCCGATCTCGGCAGTGGAGGAGCGGTTCTTCCGCGCCATCCAGGCGGTGGGGGAGCCGGCGATCGCGCGTCAGGTCGCGCAGTTGCAGCGGATCGTGACCGCCGACGGCCCGCTGGGCGCGAAGGTGCGCGACCGCGCCGAACTGGAGCGGCAGGTCGTCCGCATCCGCTATCAACTCGCGACCGCCACTCCCGAGGAAGCACGCGCGCTGGAACAGGAACGCAGTGCCGCCGAGGTTCAACTGGCGAGCGTCAACGCCACGCTGGCGGCGGACCAGCGCTATCGCGCGGTCGATGATCGGCCAGCAACGATCGCCGAGGTGCAAAGCGCGCTCCAGCCGGGCGAAGCCTATCTGAAGGTCACGCGGCTGCGCAGCCGTACCTATGGCATCGTGATCGATCGCGAGCGGGCCTATGTCTACGCGCTCGCCGCCACCGTGCCGGAGGTCGACGGGATCGCGGCGAAGGTGCGGACCTCGATCCGGAACGACAGCGGCAGCCTCCCCTTCTTCGACGTGCCTGCCGCGTTTACATTGTTCAAGCTCATCGCGGGGCCGGCCGAGCCGGCGCTGCTGAAGGCGGACGCAATCGTGGTCGATCCGTCCGGGCCGCTGGAAAATCTGCCCGCCGGCGTGCTCGTCACCGATCTCGCCAGCGTCAGAAGCTATGTCGCGACGCGGGCGACGCAGCCGAACGACTATAGCAAGGTGGCGTTTCTGGGCGCGCAGGCGCAACTGTCGGGTGCGTTATCGGCGCGTTCGTTCCTGATCTCGCGCGCCTTGCCGGAGTCGACGGCGGCGAACCCCTTCATCGGTTTCGGCCAGAATGCGCCGGCGGCGACGCTGTCGGCGGCACTGACCAGCCGTCGGATCAGCTTCGGACAGGGGTGCGACATCAGCTACGGCGAGCTGGCGCAGATCATGAACGCCAACCGGCCTGTCAGCGCGGCGGAGATCAGCATCGCCGCAACCGCGCTGGGCGTCCCGAACGCGCCCGAAATCACCGGTCGCGCCTTCAACGATGCGGCGTTGGTGACGGAGGGACAGCGGGGCGAGTTCGATCGCTATCAGGTCATCCACTTCGCCACGCATGGCCTGCCGGAAATGCGGGTCGACTGTCATCGTATTCCGCCGTCGCTGGTGACCTCGCTTGATCCCCCGGCGGACGCGGGCGATTACCCCTCGGACGGGCTGCTGACCTTTTCCGAGATTGCCGGATTGCGGCTGAATGCCAATCTGGTCGTGCTGTCCGCCTGCGACACCGCCAGCGGTGTGTCGCAGCTCGGCGGGCGGCTGTCGGGGCAGGACGAGTCGGCGGCGACGCTCGACGGGCTGGTCCGCGCGTTCATCACCGCCAACGCCCGCGCGGTGCTGGCGACCTACTGGAACGTGCCGGCGTCCGCGGAGACGGACGCCTTCATCCGCACCTTCTACGCGACCGGACGCACCGCGACGATCGGTGCGGCTCTGCGGTCGGCGCAACGGATCACGATCGCCAAGCCGGACTATTCGCACCCGTATTTCTGGGGCGCGTATTTCCTCGTCGGCGATGCGAGCAAGACGATGCTGTCCACAGGTTCGCAGGCGAAGACCCGCGTGGCCGCCAAGTGAATGCCCCGGTGCGGGCGCTCGCGACACTGATCGCGGCGTGCGTCGCAGCGGCGGTGCTGGTGCTGGTGGCGCAGACGGGGTTCGGCGCGGCAATGACCTTCCCGTGGTTCGCGGCGCTGGGCGATGCGGGCATTGAGGCGGTGTTCACGCTCGTCCTGTTCGGGCTGCTGATCGCGGTGGCGCTGATCGGGCTGGCGGTCGAGCGGCGGCGGCTGGCGATCGGTAACGGCGTTGCCGCCGGGGCGGGTCTGGCGGTCGGGATGGGCGGGCTGACGCTGGCGATGCTGCTGGCGATGATCGCCGGGCTGGTGCAGCCGGGTCAGGCGGGTAGCGGACACGGCATCGGCCTGCTGCTGATCGGTACGCTCGGCGTCGTTGTCCAGTCGACCGCGGAGGAGGTGTATTTTCGCGGCTGGTTGCAGCCTGCGCTGACACGCGGCTGGGGCAAGGCCGCCGGCGTGATCGTCGCGGCGCTAGCGTTTGCGGCGCTGCACATCGCGGGCGGCGCGCGCAGCCCGATGACCTTGCTCAATATCTTCCTGGCGGGTGCGCTGTTCGGCTTGATCGCGGTCCGGACCGGGGGCGTGCTGGCTGCGGCGGCGGCGCATGCCGGCTGGAACTGGGCGGAGATCGTGCTGTTCGGGCTCGATCCCAATCCCGGGGTCGGCAGCTTCGGCGCGATCATGAACCTCGACCTCGTCGGCAGCCGGTGGTGGGGCGGGTCGGCCGAGGGGCTGAACGCCAGCGTCGGCGTGACGCTGGTGCTGGCGGCGCTGATCGTGCCACTGATTGCGTGGCGGAAGCCGCCGGTCGGCGCGGTCAGCTCGCCTCCCGCGTCCGGCTGACGTCGATGCGGTCGCGTTCCTTCGTGAACGCCTGCAACGCCGATCCCGCCAGCGTTTTCCCGCTTTCCGTCTTGACGCTCATCGGGTCGACCGGCTGGCCGTCGATGTGCAATTCGTAGTGAAGGTGCGGGCCGGTCGAGCGACCGGTCGTGCCGACCTCGCCGATCCGCTGGCCCTGCGCGACGCGGACGCCGGTGGCGATGCCGTCGCCGAAACGGTTCATGTGAAGGTAGAGCGTCTCCCAGCCATTGTCGTGGCGCAGCTTGACGAAATTGCCGTTCGGCCCCTTCGGCCCGGCGAACTCCACCTGACCGTCGCCGCTGGCGAAGATCGGCGTACCCGTGGGCGCGGCGAAGTCGGTGCCCTTGTGCAGCTTGGCGAAGCCCAGGATAGGGTGGATGCGGAAGCCGAAGCTGGACGACACCCGAGCCGCCTCCACCGGGGTCCGCAGCAGCGCGCGGACGATGCTGCGTCCGCTGGCGTCGAACCAGCCCGCCGCCTCGCCCGACGGCGCGAAGCGATAGACGGCGGCCGATTTGTCCGCGGTCGTCAGCGCGGCGTAGAGCAGTTTCGGCGGCCCGACGGGGTTGCCGTTGGGGTCCGTCTCCTGCTCGAACGCGGCCTCGAACACGTCGCCCTTGTGAACCTCGCGCTGGAAGTCGAAGTCGAACGCCAGCGCCTGCGCAAAATCGGGGATCAGGCTGTCGGTGATCCCCGCCGCGACCGCCGACGAATAGAAGCTGTCGGCGTCCATCGTCCCGCGCTTCACGATCACGCGGCTGGTCAGGTTCGCCGCGATGCGCGAGGCGGTGAAGCCCCCCTGCCCGTCCGCGCTGACGACGATGCCGGAACTGTCGGGGTTCGATGCCTCCAGCTTGGTCAGCGTCGGGCCGTCCGCGCCCGGCGTCAGCGTGATGACCGCGCGAATCTCGCCCGGCTTCAGCGCGCCCGCCGTCGCCGCCACTGCCGCGTCGGCGCTGGCGGCGGGGATGCCGCTCGCGATCAGCGCAGGTTTCAAGTCCTGCGGGCCCGACAGTACGAGCGTGCGGCGCATCGTACCCGGTTGCGCCGGCCCCGACTTGGCGGCGGCGACGACGGCGGGAGCCGCCGCCTCGACCACGGGCTTCCCGCGCGACAGCCACGCCGCTCCGCCGCCAACCGCGATCAACGCGGCGGCACCGCCGAGCGCCAGCATGGGCGTCCGCCGTCCCGGTGGCAGTGGTGGCGGCGAAGGAGGCGGCGTGATCGGCGGCGGCGCCGCGGGCTTCACCCAGCTGCGCGGATCGAACGATTGCGTGCCGCCGTCATCTGCCATCGAATAGTCCCCCCGGTAACCCAATAGCGCGGTCGGGCGGCGGTATCGAGCGGATTGCACCGCCGTCTGACGCGGGCTACCGCTCATGCGGGGATTTGGGGGATCAGGCATGGCCGCGCGATGACTGCGTTGCGAACCGAGTGGCGGGCCGGCAGCGATGTCGGCGCGGTTCGCCGGCTGAACGAAGACAGCTGGCATGCCGATGGTCAGGTCGGCCTGTGGGCGGTCGCGGACGGTATGGGCGGGCTGTCGGCCGGCGACCGCGCGTCGCGGACCATCGCCGGAGCGCTGGCGGGGGTCGGCCGGCGCGGCGATCTGGAAACGCTGCTGGACGATGCGACCCGCGCGATTTTGGCAGCGAATGGCGCAATCCACTCGGAATCGCTCGCTGCGGGCGCGCGGATGGGTTCCACCATCGTAGCGCTGGCTATCGTCGGACGGCGATTCGGCGTGCTGTGGGCAGGCGACAGCCGCGCGTATCTGCTGCGCGCGGGTCGCCTGCACCGGCTGACGCGCGACCATAGCCAAGTGCAGGAGATGATCGACCGCGGCCTGATCGCACCCGAAGCGGCGGCGGGGCACCCGATGGGGCACGTGCTGTCGCGCGCCGTCGGCGTCGAACCCTCGGTCGAGGTCGCCAGCGTGATCGACACGGCGGCGGACGGCGACGTGTTCCTGCTGTGCAGCGACGGGCTGCACGGCGTGCTGACCGACGACGAGATCGCCGCGGTGCTGGATCGCGCGCAGCCGGACGTACCGGCGACGCTGATCCGTCATTGTCTGGCGCGCGGCGCACCGGACAACGTCACGATCGTGACGGTCGCCCTCGACGAGACGACGGCGCTCATCTTCCAGCCTGCGGATGCCGTAATATGACCGACGACAACGGCCCGCCGGACGACGACCGCACCGTGTTCATGCCGTCCGGTGGCGGGACCCCACCGATCGCGCCCCCGATCCCTGCTCCGCCAGCCGCACCGCCACCCGGCGTGACGTCGCTCGGCACGTCGTTCGCCCCGATGGCGCCGCGCCTCGACGGTGATCGCATTCAGGTCGGCGATGTCCTGAACCACATCTTCGAGGTCAAGCGCTTCATCGCGCGCGGCGGCATGGGCGAGGTGTTCGAGGGCGTAAACATCACGAGCGACGAACGCGTCGCGATCAAGGTGATGTTGCCTGCGCTCGCCGCCGATCCGAACATCCAGGCGATGTTCCGCAAGGAGGCGAAGACGCTGACGCGACTGTCGCACCCGGCGCTGGTGCAGTACCGCGTGCTGGCGCAGGAGCCACAGCTCGGCGTGCTGTACATCGTTACCGAGTTCGTCGATGGCGCCAACCTGTCGGACGTATTGGGGCGTGAAAAGGCCGACCTGCCCACGCTGATCGGCATGCTCCGCTGTCTGGCGGAGGGGTTGCGGGCGGCGCATATGTTGGGGGCGATCCACCGCGACATTTCGCCCGACAACGTGCTGCTGGAGGACGGCCGCCTCGATCGCGCGCGGATCATCGACTTCGGCATCGCCAAGGATCTCGATCCCGGATCGAAGACGATCATCGGCGACGGCTTCGCCGGGAAATTGTCCTATGTCGCGCCCGAACAGCTCGGCGATTTCGATCGCGAGGTCGGACCGTGGTCGGACGTGTACAGTCTCGCGCTCGTGATCCTCGCGGTCGCGCGGGGACGCAACGTCGATCTCGGCGGCAGCTTCGTCGATGCGATCGACAAGCGGCGCAAGGGCATCGACCTGTCCGAGATGGACGAGCCGTTGCGCGGCGTGCTGGCGGCGATGCTGGCGGCGAACCCGGCGGAGCGCTTGCGGTCGATGGATGCGGTGCTCGACCTGTTGGGCGGCGGTGCGGCAGCGCCAGTCCTGCCGCGCGAGCCGGTCAAGCCTCCGCCTACCCCGCTTGTGGCGACGAAGCCGAACGGCGCGCTCAAATACTATGTCGGCGGCGGTGTCGCGGCGGCGGCGTTGCTCGGTACGGTGGGGTTCATCGCGTTCGGCGGTGGCGGCGGCGGGGCTGCGCCCGAGGCGACGAAGCCCGCTGCGGTCGCTCCATCCGTCTCGGCGGCTGCCACTGCGCGCGCCGCGGTGACGACGGTGCTGCCGACGGTGGGCTGTAGCTGGCTCGACGTGACCCAGGCGTTGACGACCGCCGATGGCGTAACGCTGGCGCTGGCGGGTGTCGCGGGGCAGCCGATCCAGGCGGAAGCGGCCGTGTCGCAAGCCGTGCAGAAGACCGGCGCGAGCGTCGCCAGCGTCGACTTCGCGGAAGTCGCACCGATCGCGGCGGAAGCGTGCAGCTCGCTCGATGCGTTCCGCGCGATCCGCAGCAGCGATACGACGACGCACCTCGCCGTGCCGCAACGGCATTTCGAGATGAGCAAGCTCAGCGACGGCGAATATGCGGGCAAGATCGCGGCACGCACCGTGCTGAACCTGACGCTGGGCACGGACGTGAAGGACTTTGCGCTCTACGGCCTCGATCCCAAGGGCATCATCTCGCCGCTGATCGAGAATGCGGCGATGTTCAAGGCGATGGAAAAGCCGGGCTTTCCGGTCGCCGACCTGGGTGGGGGCAAGTACCGCATCCAGGCCGATGCCGATGCCGCCGGCTGGTCGGGCATTCTGTTGCTGACCGGGACGGGCGGCTTTTCCGACGATCTCGTCGCGACGGGAGCCGGCGCGCGCAGCCCGGAATGGCGGAAGCGCTTCGCCGATGCCGCGGCCAAGGGCGGCTGGCGCGCGGAAATGGTGTGGTTCAAGATGGTGGACGAGCTGCCGAACTGATCCGCTGATAGGCGTCGCGGAATTCGCGGGCGAAGGTATCGACGAAATCCTCGCCCGACGTTTTGGCGACGCCGTCGAACTCGCGTTCATAGGCCTGCCACAGGGCGGCGTCGCGTGATCCGGGCAGGACGCGCGACAACAGGCCGTGGCGGTCGGCGCGGGCGCGGATCGCGGTCGGTGAGAAGCGGTCGAGCGTCGCGGCCATCGCTCCCTGCATCGCGCGCAGGGTCGCCGCCTGATGCGCCTCCAGATCGCCGAACGCGTCGGCGACCGCCGCCTGTGCCGGCATCACGCCCCGGGTGGCGGGGGCGAGCAGCAGCGCCAGCGCCTGCTCGCCGTCGCGGGCCAGCTTCATCGGATTGCCCGCCCCGATCGCCAGCGCCGTCGCCTCCGCCCCCATCTCCGCCTTCGCGCGCGCGCGGGCGGCGAGCAGCGAGACCATCCCGTCGACCAGCGTACGCAGCAGTACGCCGGCCGTCCGGACGATCGCGGTATCGTCGCCCGCCACCTTGCCGCGCGCGAGCCCCGCCGCCGCGAGCAGGGCGTCAGCGGGGCCGCCCGCCTGCCCCCCGCTCGGCGCTGCATCCGCCGGTGCGACCGCCAGTTCGTAGGGGCCGACACCGATGCGGTCGCCGGGCGAAAGCCTCTGGGGGCGATCCAGCGGCCGGTCGTTAAGCCGTGTGCCGAAGCCGCCGAGATCGACGATGAGGTATACGCCCTCGCGGCAGCCGATCTGGCACTGGCGCGGCGCGATCTTACCCTGCGAATCCGGCAAGCGCACATCGACGTCCACACCGCTGCCGATGACGATGTCGACGGTGCCGATGCGACAGGGCGGCAGGACGAGGCCGGTCGTGGTGGGGCAAAGCGTCAGGATCAGCGGCATGGCACTCTTCGGATCGGCGAACTGACGGGCGAATCCGCGTGTCCGCACTGCGTCGTGTGTAGCCGTCGCGTGCCGTTAGGCAATAACGGCGGCGGCGATGCCCTGTTGTCGACGCTCGTCGGCGCGATTGTACGCGACCAAGCACTCGGCTAATATTCGGCGCAACCCGACTCGGTCGGACGACAAGACTTCATTGTATTCTTAGGGGGATTTCATCATGCGCGCTTCGACGATGATCGTGACGATGACCGCGGCAACCTTGTTCGCCGCAGGTGCCGATGCTCAGCAGGCCAAGAACACGCCCGACGAAATTATCTGCGCTGTCACAAATACCTGCGACGCGCCGCCGCCGCCCGTGAACGGCAAGATCAAGGTGGGTGACGAGAAGGCGTTCAGCCTCGCCCGTCCTTCGGGTGCTCGCCCGGCGGCCGCACCTGTGGCTGCCACCGTGCGCGCGGAGGCGCCGGTACGCCGCCGGCCGGTCGCGACGCGCCAGCCGGCGCGCCGCTCGGGATCGGGGCTGGACATGCTGGTCACCTTCAACATGGGCTCGGCCGACATGACCCCGCAGGCCAAGGCGGAGGCACGCGCCTTCGCCGCCGCGATGAAGTCGCCGCAGCTCGCGCCGATGCGCTTCGCGATCGAGGGTCACACGGACGCCGTCGGCAACCGCGAGTTCAACCGCGATTTGTCTCAGCGGCGTGCCCAGTCGGTCGTCGACTATCTCGTCACTCAGGGTGTCGAGGCGCAGCGGCTGGACGCGCGCGGCTTCGGCTTCGACAAGCCCAAGCCGGGCCTGACGCCCCGCGCCGCCGGCAACCGCCGGGTCGAATTTGTCCGCGAAGGCTGACAGTCCAACGATGCAAGCGCGCCGTCGGTGTTGCCGACGGCGTCGTTCCGATCTCTGGTGAAGGCCCGACGTGAGCACCAACGCCTACGACGTCATCGGTTATCCGACGACGATCATCGCATCGACGCATCCGGACAGGATGGCGACGACGGCGACCCTGCATGGAATGAGCCCGCCGCCGATCGCAACGGCGCGGGTTCTCGAATTGGGCGGAGGCGACGCGTTGAACCTGATCGCGCTGGCCGTGGCGTATCCGGAGGCGCAGTTCGTCAGCATCGACCTGGCGGCGGCGCCCGTCGAACGGGGGCAGTTGCTGGCGAAGCGGCTGGCACTGCCGAACGTCGAGGTTCGCGTCGGCGATATCGTCGCCGAGGCGGAGACGTTGGACCAGACGTTCGACTATATCATCGCGCACGGTGTGTATGCCTGGGTTCCAGCCGTGGTGCGGACCGCGATCATGAAGCTGATCGGCCGGACGCTCAGCCCGAACGGTGTCGCTTACATCAGTTACAACGCGCTTCCGGGAGGATATCTGCGGCTGGCGTTGCGCGACATGGTGCTGCACCATGTGGAGGGGATCGACGACCTACAGAAGCGGCTGTCCAGCGCCCGCTCCTACCTTTCGCGGTTCGGACAACCGCGCGACCCGGACCTTCCCGGCATCGGGTCTTTGCGCGAGGAAGCGCGGGCCATCCTGCGCAAGCAACCCGAGGTGCTGCATCACGATGAACTCGGCGAGGTGTTCGAGCCGCAGGCGCTGAAGGATGTCGTCGCGGTCGCCAACGCGCATGGGCTATCCTATCTCAACGAAACTCAGCCGGCGATGCTGGGTAGCGGGATGCTGCTGGACGACGAGGACGAGACGGCGACCGACGAGTCGGCGATCGTCCGGCGGGCGCAGGCGCTGGACTATGAGCTTCAGCGGTTCTTCGCGCAGTCGATGTTCGTGCGAACGGAGGCGGGTCCGGCACGTCGGCTGGACAGCGCGGCGGTGCATGGCCTGTGGGTGAGCACCGAAGCGATACCCATCGGACAGGGTCGCTTCGAGATGCCGAAGGGTGGGTTCACCGTGGGCGACGATCAGGTCTCCGCGGTGATCGCGGCGGCAGCGGCGGGATTGCCTGCTTACGTTCGTATCGCCGACCATATCGCCGCCGACGATGACGAACGGCTGCTGGCGCTGGTCGAACTCTACAAGGCCGGTGCCATCATGACGCATAGCGCACCGGCTGCTGCGGCGACGGCGTCGGCAGAGCCATGCGCCAGTCCGCTGGCACGGGCGATGGTGAGGGGTAGCCAGGAGGTGGTCGTCACGCTGGATCACAGCATGTTGAAGTTGGACGACGTGGCGGCGCGCGCGTTCCTGATGCTGTTGGACGGCACGCGGGACCTGCCGACGCTGGAGCGCGAATGGCTGCAAACCTCGCACGCCGACACCATCGGTGCGGAGGAGGCGCTGAAGACGCTGATCCGCAATCACCTGATCCAGCGCTAGGTCCAACAACCACCGATCGTCGCCCCACGAAGAAGCGGCCACGAGCATCTCGCCCGTGGCCGCTTCTTTTCGGGTCCGGTCCCCTCCCGATGCGGGAGGGGAGCAGGGTCACGCCACTGCGTCGTAGCGCTGGCCGACGGTGTCCCAGTCGACCACGTCCCACCACGCCTTCAGATAGGCGGCGCGATCATTCTTGTAGGTCAGATAGTAGGCGTGCTCCCACACGTCGTTGCCGAGCAGGGGCGTGCCGCGGTCCTGCACCACGTCCATCAGGGGATTGTCCTGATTGGGGGTGGAGGTAATCTTCAGCTTGCCGCTGTCGTCGGCGATCAGCCATGCCCAGCCCGAGCCGAACTGGCCCACGCCCTTGGTGTTGAACTCTTCCTTCAGCTTGTCGACGCCACCGAAATCGCGATCGATCGCCTCGGCGAGCTTGCCGGACGGCGTGCCGCCGCCCTTCTTCATCGTCTTCCAGAAGAAGTCGTGGTTCCAATAGCCGCCGCCATTGTTGCGGATCAGCGGTGGCTGGCTCGACACGGTGGCGAGGATGTCCTCGATCGACTTGCCGGCGAGCGACGCGTCCTTCTCGACGCCCTCATTGAGCTTGTCGGTGTAGGCCTTGTGGTGCTTGTCGTGGTGGACCGTCATCGTCTCCTTGGAGATGGTCGGCTCCAGCGCGTCATAGTCGTAAGGCAGCGGGGGCAATTCGAAGGCCATGTACGTCTCCATTGAAAACATTGGGAAAAGCTGCGGAAGGTTAGGCTAAGGTTAGGCCCATAACGCGTGTCCGCTCCACAAGTTCGCTACCCGGTCGCACCGATCAGGTCGTGCCGCCGCAAGGCGTGGCGCAACTGGTCGTAGGAGAGGCCCAAGGCCTCCGCAGTCTGACGCTGGTTGAAGCGGTTCTCCGCCAGCGCGCGGCTGAGCAGGTCGCGTTCGAACAAGGCCACCCTGCTCTTGAAGTCGGATGGTCCAACATTGCAAGCCACGACTTCCTCGTCCTGACCCTCGGCGGCGGCCGGGGCGGTCGATTTCGCGGGCGGCGCCACGGTCGCGCCGCCCCGGCCTTGCGGGCGATAGGGCGAGGCGAAGGGATCGATGTCGATGTGATCGACCGGGCCATCCGCATCCCAGCGATAGACGGCGCGCTCGACGACGTTGCGCAATTCACGGACGTTGCCGGGCCAGCGATACTTGGTGAGCTGCTCCGTCGCGGCAGGGCCAAACCCGACCCAGCGGTCCCAGCCGAGTTCGGCGGCCATGCGGCGCGCGAAATGGTCGGCAAGGACCATGATGTCGCTCTGCCGACTGCGCAGCGGCGGGAGCGTCACGACCTCGAACGACAGCCGGTCGAGCAGATCGGCGCGGAATTCATGAGCGTCGACCTTGTCGGGCAGATGCTCGTTGGTCGCCGCGACGATGCGTACATCGACCCGCAATGGACGCGAGGACCCGATCCGCGTGATCTCGCCATATTCGACCGCGCGCAGCAGGCGTTCCTGCGCGCCCATCGACAGCGTGCCGAGTTCGTCGAGGAACAGCGTGCCGCCGTCCGCTTCCTCGAACCGGCCCGTCCGCGCCTTGGTCGCCCCGGTGAAGGCGCCTGCCTCATGACCGAACAACTCGGCTTCGATCAGCGTCTCCGGGAGGGCAGCGCAATTCATCACGACGAGCGGCTGATCCCAGCGCGGGCTGAGTCGGTGAAGACGCTCCGCCACGAGTTCCTTGCCCGTCCCGCGCTCGCCGATGACGAGCACCGGACGGTCGAGCGCGGCGGCGCGGCTGGCGCGTTCGAGCGCGTCGAGAAAGGCCCCCGATTGGCCGATAACCTGACTGGTTCGCTCCATAGCCGATGGTTGGCGCAAAATCCCGACACTTGGCAAGTTCTGAACGCCAGATGGCCGACGATTTATCGGGTAAGCGGCGGAAATCCGCCATTTTCGAAATTGGCACGGAGGCTGCAATGACCCTGACATACCGCCGATACGGTGGTCCACAGGTTCGAAAACGGAGATCATCATGTTCCAGAAGTTTGCAGCGCTCGCCCTGACTGTCGTGATGAGCGCCACCTGCGTTCTGTCCGCGGTGGGCCCCGCCAGCGCAACGGCGAACGGCGCGGGCAAGTCTGCGGTCGCACACACCGTCCGCTTCATGGCATAAGGGGATGAACGCCTTCCGCGTCCCTCAGGAGTATTCGATGGGCATCTTTTCCCGAACCCGCGACATCGTCGCCGCCAACTTCGCCGACCTTCTGGAGAAGGCCGAAGACCCGGCGAAGATGATCCGCATGATCATCCTCGAAATGGAGGAAACGCTGGTCGAGGTGCGCGCCTCTGCCGCCCGGACGATCGCCGATCAAAAGGAGATGCGTCGCCACATTTCGAAGCTCGACGGCCTTCAGGCCAACTGGACCGAGAAGGCCGAACTCGCGCTGAGCAAGGACCGCGAGGACCTGGCGAAAGCCGCTCTGGTCGAGCGGCAGAAGGCGGCCGATATGGCCGACCAGCTGCGCGCCGAGGTTCAGGTGCTCGACGATGCGCTGCGCGCGTCGGAAGAGGACATCGCCAAATTGCAGGGCCGCCTGCGCGAGGCGCGGAACAAGCAGTCCAACATCCAGACACGGCTGGAGACGGCGAACAACCGTTTCCGCATGCGCGATATGTATGCCGGGCCGAAGACGCAGGAGGCGTTCAGCCGCTTCGGCGAACTGGAACGCCGCGCCGACGAGGCCGAGGGCCGCGCGGAAGCGATGGGTCTGGGCGTGTCGAAGACGCTGGACGAAGAGATCAACGAGTTGCGCCAGAGCGACAAGGTGGATGCCGAACTGGCCGCGCTGAAGCTGCGGCTGTCCGGCAACTCCGGCGGCAACACCAACCGGGAGGGTTGAGATGGATATCGAAGGATTGGTCGCGATCCTGTGCGCGCTGGTCGGCCTGCCCTGGCTCATCATGCACTATGTGACGAAGTGGAAGCAGGCCCCCAAGATCACGACCGAGGACGAACAGATGCTGGACGAGATGTACAATCTCGCCCGCCGGCTGGAGGAACGGGTGCAGACCGTCGAGCGCATCGTCGCAGCGGACAACCCCGACTGGAAGCCGGGCCTGAACGCCCCGCAGGCGACGCAGCCGCTGCCGTCGTCACGCTACACCACCGACCGCAACTCCAACCGGAGCATGTGACATGGCTGCCCGTACCCGTTTCTACCTCGACAAGCAGAATGCCAAGTACAAGGGCGTATGCGCCGGGATCGCCGATTACACGGGGGTCGAAGCGCTCTGGGTCCGCCTCGGACTCGCCGCCCTCACCGTCGTGGCCCAACAATGGTGGCTCATCATGGCCTATTGGGTGATCGCGTGGGTCGCCGAGGCGAAGCCGATCGGCCTGTACGAAACCCGCGAGGACGCCAAGTTCTGGCAGGGCGTGCGCAGCAACCCGAAGCGGTCGAGTGCCGAAGTCCGCAGCAAGCTGCGCGATATCGACCGCCGGCTGGCCGACATGGAGACCCACTTCACCAGCCGCAACACCGCGCTGGCCGACGAGATCGAGCGGCTGCGCTAGGCGCCGGCTCAACAGGGGAGAGATACGATGGACTGGGGTGGACCTTTCTTCGTCCTCGCGATCATCGCGATATCGACGGGCGGCTGGATCGTGAACAACTGGATCCGCGCCAAGCATGGCTACGAACCGACCAACGACTGGGGCGGGTTCGGCGGGCGCCGGCACAAGCGGCACGGCGGCATGAACTGGATGACGGGTCATCATACCGATGGCGACATCGACGACGATCGCAAGATCATGCTGCTGACCAACGAGAACGAGAAGCTGACCGGGCAGGTCAGCCGGCTGGAAGAGCGGATCGCGGTGCTGGAGCGCATCGCCACCGACCCCGCCGAGCGGACTGCCCGCGAGATCGACGCGCTGCGGGATCGCTAGGGCGCGCACCAACGACAATAGGGGAAGACCAATGGGACCCGATCATGTGTTTTTCATGCTCGTCGGCGCCGTCATCACGCTGGCGGTCCAGTGGTACGGCCGCCGCAAGGTGAAGCAGGCGATGACCGCACCCGATCTGGTGGCACGTCGCGGCGTCGAGCTGCTCGACAACGAGAACGAGCGCCGGTCGCAGCAGATCGACCGCTTGCAGGAGCGGATCGCCGTCATGGAGCAGATCGCCACCGATCCCGGCACCCGCACCGCCCGTGAAATCGAGCGATTGAGGATCGAGGCATGACCGACTTTTTCATGATCAACGGCTTCACCGTGTTCGCGATCGCCTTCGTGGTGATCGGCCTGCCGGTGATCCTCGGGATCGGACTGGAGATCTTCAAAACGTGGCTCAGGCACAAGGAGCGGCTGGCCACGACGCTGAACGAGCAGGCCGCGCTGAACGCCTCGAAGAACGATCGGTTGGAAGAGCGCATCCGCGTGCTGGAGCGGATCGTGACCGACCGGGGCACCGCCCTGGCCGACCAGATCGAGGACTTGCGCGATCCCGCCCCGACCAAGTCGCCGCTGAACTGAGGATATACGACATGTCACCTTATGCGATGGTCGTCCTGATCGTCCTGATCGCCACCATCGGTAAAGTCCTGTCGGGTCGCCACGCGGCGCATGCCCGGACGCCGGGGTCCGACCCGCAGAGCATCGAGGCGCTGAGGGCCGCGACGGACGAAATCCGGCAACTGAAGGAGCGCGTGTCCGTGCTGGAGCGCGTCGTCACCGACAATCATGGCAGCATCGGTCTCGATCGTGAGATCGAACGGCTGCGCGACCGTTGAAAGGAGTGCCATCATGGTCGATCCCTTCGTCACCGTCACCCTCTCGCTCTCCGCACTGGCGGGCACGGGCATGGTCGTTCTCGGCGGCCTTGCCGGCTGGCGCGGCTGGCTGGCGCTGAAGGCCAGCGAACTGGACCGCATGCCGGGCGATGCTCCGGTGCCGACCGCCGGCGCACGGATCGAGATCGCCGACCTGCGCGAACGCATCAAGAAGCTGGAGGCGATCGCGGCCGGCGTCGACCTGTAGTTGTACGGGGTCGGCGGGAGGGCTAGGCGGCGGGGATGACCAGCCTCAGCGATGTCCGCGAAGAATATGAGTTTCTCGAACCCGACGATCGGTACCGCCTGCTGATCGATCTGGGCCGCGAACTGGAAGAGATGCCGGCGGCGCTGAAGACCGATACGACGCTGGTGAAGGGGTGTTCCGCGGCGGTGTGGGTCTACCCGGTGGCACCGGAGTCGGGCCGGCTGCACTTTCTGGCGGATTCGAACGCGGCGATCACCAAGGGCATCATCGCTCTGGTGCTTCTGACGGTGCAGGACCGGCCCGCCGGGGAAATACTGTCGACGGATATCGAGGGCGAGCTTGCGCCGTTCGATCTGAAGAACCAGCTGAGTTCGAACCGGACGCAGGGCATTCCGAACATGATCGCGCTGATCCGGGAGACGGCGGCGCGGTACGGTTGAGACCGGTCCGTGCTGGTATTCATTTGCCCTCCCCGGTGAACGCCAGGGTTCAGCTTCAGCGAAGGTGATGAGACTCACGCCGGATGCCGCAACCGGACCCCGGTCTTCGCCGGGGTGGTGCGGCGTGGTTTAGCCTGAGGCGCGGACGCTTCAGCCCAGCCCTACCCTCGCCGCCAGTTCGTCGATCGGTTCGCCGGGGGCGATCACCAGCCATTCGCCGGGACGGCGCGAGTCGACAACGGTGACGGCGTTCTTGGGGCAGAGTTTCAGGCAGCGGCTTTCGACCACGCCCGCGCGGGCCTTGCGCCCCTTGCCCGCGAGCTTGCGCAACAGCTTGGCGAGCGGGGTGCGGCCCTTGGGCCCGAAGCCGCCATCGACCTTGCGGCTGCATTTGCCGCAGACGAGGATGACGCCCTGCCAGTCGCTTTTCGCGACCTTCACGCCGGGCTGCGCCGTTCCTCGGCGGAGCGAAGTACTTCGTAGGCGGCCTGCACGGCCTGGAAGCGCACGGCGGCGTCGGGATCGCCGGGGCGCACGTCGGGGTGGTTCTCCTTGGCCATCCGACGCCACGCCGCGCGGATGTCGTCGAACGTCGCCTCGTCATCCAGACCCAGCGCCGCCAGCGCGCGCAGTTCGTCGCGTGAGCGGGTGCCGTCGCCGGGACCGCTCCAAGCATAATGGCGCGACCGTTCGTAGCCGGCCGCCCCGCGCGACTCCTCCGCCTCGCGCTCGGCGGCTTCCTCGGCGGACAGGCCCTGAAAATAGTCCCAGCCGCGATTGTACTCGGCAGCGTGCTCGCGGCAGAAATACCACCGTTCGGGGTTGTTGGGAGACTTGGGCGCGGGGCAATCGCCCGGCTCCTCGCACCCGTGCCGGTCGCAGAGCCGCACCGGCTTCGCATCGCGGCCGGAGCCGTAGCCGCGCCAGCGTGGAAATCCCCAGTCGTTCGATCGTGTCGGGCGGTAAGCCATGAACGACCGACATAGGCCGCCTTCGGACCGGCGCAACCTCTGGCTTGCCAGTCTGCTGCTCCTGCGCCCGCAAAGCTGCTGCGCCGCAGCAACTCGTCTCGTGCAAAGGGCGGTTGATCTCACTGGTGCTATCTTTATGACGCCGACGTCATGTTAGCTTCATGTCCAATCCGGACATAGTCCTGACACCCTAGCGAACAGGAACATCGGTGCCGTCCACAGACCTTCATACCGGCGCACCCCCTGCCCGGCCTTCCCTGCTCTCCACGGCCCGCGCGGATATCCCGGCATCGATCGTCGTCTTTCTCGTCGCGCTGCCCCTGTGTCTCGGTGTCGCGCTGGCGTCCGGCGCGCCGCTGTTCGCCGGGCTGATCGCGGGCATCGTCGGCGGTATCGTCGTCGGATCGCTGTCGAAGTCGCCGCTGTCGGTCAGCGGCCCCGCTGCCGGCCTGACCGTCATCGTGCTCGGCGCGATCGAGAGCCTGCCGACGTTTCAGGCGTTTACGCTGGCGGTGTTGCTGGCGGGTATCCTCCAGCTCGCCTTCTCCTTCACCAAGGCGGGCATCCTGGCCGAGTTCGTGCCGTCGTCGGTCATCACCGGCATGCTGGCGGCGATAGGGCTGATCCTGATCCTGAAGCAGGTGCCTCACGCGGTCGGCTATGACGCGGAAGCGGAAGGCATTTTCGAATTCTCGACGGGTGACGGCATCAACACCTTCACGCGCATCGTCGACAGCCTGAGCGGAGCGATCACGCCCGGCGCGGTGCTGATCGCCGCGGTCAGCCTTGCCTTCCTGTTCTGGTGGGACGGCGCGAGGCCGAAAGAGGGTCCGCTCCGCTTCGTGCCGGGGCCGCTGGTCGTCGTGCTGATCGGCGTGCTGGGCAACATGCTGCTGGGTGCGGTGAAGCCGGAGTGGCAGCTCGGTACCAAGCATCTGGTGCAGGTGCCGCAGGCGGCGAACGCGTCCGAGTTCATCGCGCTGTTCAGCTTCCCGGACTTCGGCCAGATCGGCAACGGCGCGGTGTGGATGGCGGCAGGTACGCTGGCGATCGTCGCCAGCCTCGAGTCGCTGTTGAGCGTGAAGGCGGTGGACGAGATCGATCCGAAGCGCCGCACGACCGACAAGAACTGGGAGCTGATGGCGCAGGGCGGCGGCAATATCGTGTCTGGCCTGATCGGCGGCCTGCCGGTCACGTCGGTGATCGTCCGCTCCTCCGCCAACGTCGATTCGGGCGCGGAGAGCAAGCTGTCGACGCTGCTGCACGGCACATGGCTTCTGCTGTCGGTGGCGCTGATCCCGACAATGCTGAACCTGATCCCGCTGTCCGCGCTGGCTGCCGTGCTGATCGCGACGGGGTACAAACTGGCCAAACCCAAACTGTTCGCCGAACGCTGGAAGCAGGGCTATACCCAGTTCGTGCCGCTGGTCGTGACCGTCGTCGCGATCCTGTTCACCGACCTGCTGGAGGGGATCCTGATCGGCATGGTCGTCGGGTTCGGCTTCGTCATCGCGCGCAATTTCCGCACCGCGATCACCGTCGCGAACGACGGCGACGACTGGCTCGTTAGGGCACGGCGCAACCTGTACTTCATCCACAAGTACGAATTGCAGAAGGATCTGGCCAAGGTGCCGGACGGTGCCAATCTGATGATCGACCTGACATCGACGAATTATGTCGATCTCGACAATATCGACGTCATCAATGCGTTCATCAAGAACGCCAGCTTCCGCAACATCCACATCACGGTCCGCGGCGACGTTGCCGGCCGGACGGTGAGAAAGATCAACGCCCCCGTGTCAGAGGTCCTGTATTCATGAGGGAATCCAAGCAGCTGCTGCTCGCCAACAAGGCCTGGGCGAACGAGCTGACCGATGAGAACCCGGAGTTCTTCACGCGGCAGGTGGCGGGGCAGAAGCCGCAATTCCTGTGGATCGGCTGTTCGGACAGCCGCGTCAGCCCGGAACAGAAGACGCAGTCGCTGCCCGGACGGATGTATATCCACCGCAACATCGGCAATCTGGTCCATGACGACGATCTGAACCTGTTGTCGGTCCTGCAATATGCGGTCGATGTGTTGCAGGTGCCCAACATCGTCATCTGCGGGCATCACGGCTGTACCGGCATCCACGATGCGCTGCACGGCGGTGTTACGGGTGCGCTCGAGACCTGGCTGGAGAATGCCCGCGACGTGGCGCGCGATCACGCGGACGAGCTCGACACGCTGCCGGAGGCGCAGCGGGTGGACCGGCTGGTGGAGATGAACGTGCGCGACCAGTTGCTGCATCTGGCGCGCATCGACACGATCCGGAACGCCTTTGCGGCGGGGCGCGACCTGACGCTGCACGGCTGGGTCTACGACATCCGCGACGGCCTGCTGAAGCCGCTGATGGAGATCGACCGGCATACCAAGCTGGACGAGGTGGGTAGGCCGGCGACCGTTCTGGTGTGAGCCAGCACGCAGGACCGATCGACATTCAGCACATCGTTGCCACCCCGGACGTGTTCCGGGGTTCCACCGGGCGGCTTACGACGCGAATAGTGAATGCAACTCCGAGTTTCGGCGCGGGGTGGACCCCGGAACACGTCAGTACTTATCCTTAGGACAGGGACAGGGACAGGCGCCGGCGCGGCATCCCACGTTCTCCCGCGAAGGCGGGAGCCCGGTACTGGGTCCCCGCCTTCGCAGGGACACATGATCGGTACATGTCTATAAGGGATAGTCACCGAACAATTTCAGGGCGACGATGCGTGACGGCGACATGCACTCCAGTCACTGAATGTCGATTGGCACTGGTGTAGGCTCGGTCGCGCCGCGGTCCGGGCGCTACGCCGCCCGCGTCATTTGGGCAGGCCGAACACGATCCGCCTCGTACTGCCGCCACATCCCAGACCGCCGTCGGGGCGATAGGTCTTCGCGAACTTCGCACCGACGATCAGGTCGCTGCCCGCCTTGGAGAAGATGAAGGGCGGATAGCTGAGCAGCGTGCGGGTCGCTTTCGTCGAGCCGTCCGCTGCGATGTCGAACTGGACCAGCGTCCAACCTTCGAACCCCCAGCGTAAGGCCTCCATCGGAAAGGCTTCCGCGCCGGCGGAGCGCAGCATCTTCGGCGGCGCGTCGAGGATGGCGCACTGGTCGGCCGTCAGACCCGACGACGCGAAGGATGCGCGGGCGACATCCGCCCGCCCGTTGCGCTCCTCGATCGAGGCGATGCGGACGAGTGCACCGACCCGGAGCGGATCGTTCGGTTTCAGCGCGGCATCGTCGGCGACCTGACGGAGCAGCACCAGCGTCTGCGCGTCGGTCGCGCGGCCCGGGCGAGCGTCGTCGGCGAGCGTCAGCCGGATCGCGGCACGCGCCTGGGGATCGGCGGCGTACGGCGCTTCGGACAGCATAGGCTGAACAGCGCGGCGATACGCCTCGGGCTTCCAGCGATCGACCAGCGCCTCGGTGCGGGCGGGCAGGTCGAGTGCCAGTCGCGGTTCGACGGGTGCGTCATTGGTGACGGCGATCGTGAAGGCGCGCGCATACAGCTTGGCACGCTCCTCCCGGCCGACCGCCCGGTTGTTGGCGAGGCGGTACAGCGCGGCCAGCGTGGCGAGCGACGTCGGTCCGCCGGATTCCGCCGTCGTGAGCGCAGCCCGTTGTGCCGGAAGCGCCTGTGCATCGCCGCCGCCCGGTGTCGCCGGAACTGCAACGCGCTTTTCGGTCAGCCATTGTTCGAGACCGGCATCGAGCCCGTCGCCGATCGAGGGGCGCTCGAACGTGGTCGAGCAGCGCATCTCGACCCGGACGTTCGAGCGGAAGAAGGCGGGGATTTC
Organism: Sphingomonas longa; assembly: GCF_016892685.1. Lineage (NCBI taxonomy): Bacteria > Pseudomonadati > Pseudomonadota > Alphaproteobacteria > Sphingomonadales > Sphingomonadaceae > Sphingomonas > Sphingomonas longa. The sequence goes on along the minus strand of NZ_JAFEMC010000001.1, from coordinate 15,951 downwards.
AGCCATCTCGGCGGGGGACCACGACCAACCCTGAACGGCGCGCGCGAATTCCAGCGCGACGCGGCCACCGCCAGCCGCATAGATCGGCGCCACGCCGGTGACGCGCCCCTCCGGCGCGATGTTGAATTCGACGACCGCAACGTCCGACGGCTTCAGGCCGGCCTCTCCGCCGCAATCCGGCGACTGCATCTGCGCTCCGGGATCGAACCGCCCCTTGGCGAGGCGACCTGCACCGGTCATCGCCATATATTCGCGCGCACTGTCGGGCTGGCCGTTGAGGATCAGGGTCAGCGCCGCATCGGACCGGGCTTGCGCATCCAGACCGCTCGTCTTTTCGGTCAGCCCGCCCAGCGCCTTGACGGTCGCCATAGCGCTGGTCTTCGCGCCTGCGAGATCGCCGGTGTTCAACAGCAGCACCGTTCGCCGCCGCCCGACGAACCCGCGGGTATCCGCGTCGAAGTTAGCGGATGCCAGCACCGTCTCCGCGCGCGCCAGCGATGCGGTCGCGGCGGCGGGATCGACAAACGTCTGAGCGTCCACCAGCGCGAGCAGAGGCCCGAGCTTGCCGCCGGGCGTGTCCGCGAAAGTTTCCGCCTTCGCGAAGGCCGGTACCGCGCCGGCATAATCGAGCGTGCTCGCGGCGATCGTGCCGACGATGAACCACGTCCGGCGCAGATCGTCGCGCAATGTCGCGTCGTCAACCGGCAGGCCGGCGAGGCTGGCCTTGGCCGCCGCGGCCGCCTCGTCGTAGCGAAACAGGCGGTAGAGCGAATCGGCCTTGCGGGCCATGACGATGGCACGGCTGCGCGATCCGGGCTTGGTCTTCGCCTCCAGCGCGGTCCACGCCGCGAGGGCACCAGTGTAATTTGCGGCTTCGTCCAGTGCGATAGCGGCGACGAAATCCTGCTGCACTGTGGTCGCGGGCGGCTGTTGCGCGACCGCCGCCGTGGCCAGCATCGCACCGGCCACCATCGTCAAACCCGTCCGCATCGCGCTTCCCCCAAACCGTCGAACGGGGTCATGCCGCGTGCGGAGGGATCGCGCCAGAGGGTCTGTAAGCCGGGTTCTGTCCACCCGCGCGAGCGGGATAGGCGACCATTCCTCTACGACGACGCTTGCGCGCCGCCTCCAGCAATCAACCCGGACGACGAGCCGGAACGAGGCCCATATGCCGTCCCTATTCGATCTTGCTCCCGGTGGGGTTTACCATGCCGCTTCCGTTACCGGTCGCGCGGTGCGCTCTTGCCGCACCCTTTCACCCTTGCCCGCCCGAAGGCTTCGTCCCCGAAAGGATTAGGCGGTCTGCTCTCTGTGGCACTGTCCCTGGGGTCGCCCCCGCCGGGCGTTACCCGGCACCGTCGTTCCATGGAGCCCGGACTTTCCTCGCCTTCCCCCATAAAGGAGAAGCCGCGGCCGCCCGACCCTCTGGCGCTGGCGCGGCCCTACTCGTCGCCCTGCGGTTTGGGAAGCAGCAATGCGAGCAGGATCATGCGGCATTCCGCGTCGATCTCGCCATCGACCAGTTCCGGGCGGAAACGGCGCTGGAAGGCCATGATCGCCGCCATCCGGTCCGACACGTCGTAGCCGAAGCGTTCGAGCGCGAGGCAGAAGCCGGCCTCCGTCCATTGCGGGTCGAGCAGGTTCTTCGTCGGGCGCGGTAGCGCCAGGCGTAGCCGCGCGAGGCTGTGCCACGGGAACAGCTCGCCCGGATCGCGTTTTCGGGCGGGTGCAATGTCGGAATGCCCGACGACGTTGCCGCGCGTGATCTTGTGCCGTTTGACGATGTCCGCGACGAGCGGGATCAACGCATCTATCTGCTCGTTCGGGAAAGGCCGATAGCCCCAGTCGTGGCCGGGATTGACGATCTCGATGCCGATGCTGGCGTCGTTGCAATCATCGATCTCGCGCCAGTGCGAGCGGCCGGCATGCCAGGCGCGGCACTCCTCGCCGACCATGCGCAGGATCGTCCCGTCCTCGGCGACGAGATAGTGGCAGGATACCTTGGCGGCCGGGTCGCGCAGCCGGTCGATCGCGGCCTCGGCGGTCTGCATGCCCGTATAGTGCAGCACCAGCATCGAGATCGGCGCCGTGCGGTCGTCGAAATTGGGCGACGGCGTGTCGATGATGTTCAAAGGCTGCGCTCCGCGGATCGGGGAGCAGCGTTGGCGCAAAGCGGGATCGCGGGCAAGCCTCCGGACGGATCAGCCCTTGATGCGGCGCTTCGTATCCGTGTGTTCGTAGAAACCGCGATAGCGCGTGCTGGGCATGAACAGGTCGGTCTGGCCGATCACCGTCTCGCCCGCGCCGAGGACCAGCAGCCCACCCGGCCGCAGTGCCGCCGCGAGGCTGGCGAACACCTTCGCCTTCGCACCGGCCGCGAGGTAGAACAGGACATTGCGGCACAGGATGATGTCGAACCGGCCGCCGGGAGCGGGATCGGTCACGAGGTTGGACTGGCGATACTGGATCAGCCGGGTCAGCTCGGGCTTGGCGGTCCAGTCCGTTCCGTCGCTGTCGAACCAGCGCATCATGCGGCGCACCGGCAGGCCGCGCTGGATCTCGAACTGATTGTAGCGACCGCTCCGGGCGCGGGCGAGCGCCGCCTCCGACACGTCAGTCGCAACGAGTTCGGGCGGCGATCCTTCACCCGCAGCCTCGGCGAACATCATCGCCAGCGATAGCGGCTCCTGCCCGGTCGCGCATCCTGCGCTCCAGACACGGCCGCGGTGATCCGGGGCGATGGCGGTCAAGGCCTGTGCGATGGTGTCGAACACCGGCTGATCGCGGAAGAACGAGCTTTCTCCGTTGACGAGCGCATCGATGATGCGGTCGCCGAGCCCGTGATCGCTGCCGTCGAGCAACGTGTCGACGAGCTGATCGAGCGTATCGATCTCGCGGTCGCGCAACAGCGGCTTGAGCGCCACGTCGAGGCGCCAGGCGCGCGAACTGGCAATCTGCTGGCCGGTGCGGGCCTCCAGCAGGCGGGCGAGCACGGTCAGCGTGCCGGCACTGGCGCCGGCCCCGCTGGCGCCGGGGTGTACCGCCGGATTGGCGATAGCGAGGTGGGATTCGATCATACGCGACGCCTCGTACCGATCAGCTTGCCGATCTCGTCGGGGGGAAGGATGGCGTGGGCGATGCCCTGCGCCGCGACCGCGCCGGGCATGCCCCACACGACCGACGTGGCTTGATCCTGCACGACGACGCACCCGCCCGCATCGCGGACCCGGCGTGCGCCCTCCGCACCGTCGCGGCCCATGCCGCTCAGCACGACCGCGAGCAGGCGCGGGCCGTAGATGTCCGCCAGCGACGCCAGCATCGGGTCGACGGACGGCATGCAATGGCTGACGGCGGGTTCCGTCGACAGGCGAACCGCCGCCTGCCCCTCGCCCAGCGCGACGCAGCGCATATGGCCGTCGCCGGGCGCGACGACGATCCGGCCAGGCCGGATACGGAGCCGCTCCGTCGCGACGTCGCAGGGTCGGTCGGCCAGCACGGCGAGCTGCGCGGCGAAATAGGGCATGAACGATGCCGGCAGATGCTGCGTGACGAGGATCGGTAGCTGCAAGCTGGCGGGCAGCGCCTTCAGCAACTGGCCGAGCGCATGGATACCGCCGGTGGAGGCACCGATCGCGACGAGGTCGAAGTCGTCGCCGACGCCGGGCCGCGCGGCGGGTATCGCCGGTGACGGGGTCGGCCACGGGAGCGGCAGACGCGGAGCCGGCGTATCGAACAGCCGCTCCAGCCGCTCGTTCAGCGCCGCACCGAATCGGGCGGACATGCCGCTGGTGGTGGGCTTTTCCAGCGTGTCGGCCGCACCGAGCGCCAGCGCCCGGATCGTGTCGGCCGCCCCGTCCCCCGCCGAGGACGACACCACGACGATCTTCGCGCCGTCGGAGGCGGCGAGCAGGTCGGGAAGCGCCGTCAGTCCGTCGACGCCCGGAAGCTGAATATCGAGCAGGATGACGTCGACCGACTGATCGGCCAGGAAGGCAAGCGCCGCCGCGACCGTTCCCACCGCTCCCGCCACCGCGAACCGCGGGCCGGAGGCGATCAAGCCGCCGATCACCGCCCGCGCGACGACCGAATCGTCGACGATCAGGACTCGCCGGGTGTCGTCGACGACGTGGGGGAGGACGGAGGCCATGACGCGCGCGCCGCAGGAATCAGGCGAGGCCGACGATCTGCAGCTTGCTTTCGATCGTGTCGCGATCGAACGGCTTCATGACGTATTCGTCGGCACCGGCCTCGATCGCAGCGCGGATGTACGCCATGCCGTTCTCGGTGGTGCAGAACACGACCTTGGGCCGTGTCGGCACGTTCGACTCGCGCAGCGCACGCAGGAAATCCATGCCGCTCATCACGGGCATGTTCCAGTCGAGCAGGATCACGTCGGGCGGCGACGCGTTGCAGGCGTCGAGCGCCTCGCGACCATCGCACGCTTCGCTGACCTGAAAATCGAGCGTCTCGAGAATATGACGGGCGACCTTTCGGATCACCTTCGAATCGTCGACAACTAGACAGGTTTTCATGGGAGATAGGCCTTCCGCAAACTCGAATGACGGTATGACAGCAAAGCGTAAGCGCTGGATTAATCGCGCGTGAGGACGGTGTTAGGGACGTTCAGGCAGCGATCGGCATCGGCACGAGGCGGACGAGGTCGACGATCAGCAGCGGCTCGCCGTCGCGCTCGATCACCCCGGCCGCACAGCTGCCCCAGCCGTGATCGAGCGCCATGCCCGACGACAGGTGCGTACGCTCGAACGGCGCGACATCCTCCAGCGCATCGACGAGGAACGCGTAGAAATGCCCGTCGAAGCAGGCGATCACGGCACGACCGGGCGTACCCGCCGCTCCGTGGCCGAGCGCGGCCTGGGTATCGATGACGGTGACGACCCGGCTGCGCAGGGCGGCGAGGCCGCGCACGACGCCGGACGCGCGGGGCACCGACACCACCTGGCCGATGTCGACGACGGAGGCGACCTGGTCGGCGTCGATCGCGATGGCGCGACCGGCGACGTGCGCGATCAGGAACAACTCGCTCATGCCGCATTCCTCTTGCTGCCACCCGCACGGGTCAGGCGCGATTCCAACGCCGCGATCAGCGCGGTCCGGTCATAGCGGTAGATGCTCGTGCTGCCCGGTGTCGCGGCGACTTGACGACGGAGAGTCAGTACTGCGTCGAGCGGCACGTCCGCAGGACAATCGTCCATCGTCAGCGTGATCGCGCCGGGCTGATTCGGGTTGCCGTCCGACCATAAGGCGCAGCGGTAGCCCGACGCCTCCAGCACCGGCCGCAGGAACGTGTCCATCCAGCCGCTGCCGTCGCAGCGCAGCAGGCAGAGCGGGCGTTCCGTCGAAACCGGGGCCTCGCCCGCGAACAGAGCATGCGGGTCGATCAACTCGATCTGCTCGCCGTCGATCACAGCAACGCCGACGATGCCGGGCCGATCGCGCGCTGGTGCGATCGCAGCGGGCAGCGTGACGATTTCGTGCGGTTCGGCAATGGCATAGCCGATTTCGGCGAACCCATCGGTCAACCGCAGCACCGCGACCCCCTCCCCTCCGGTCGGCTCCGCGACCGCGATCAGCGGGATGACACCGCCCTCGACCGTCAGATGGCGACGGCCACCGGTGGTGCGGATCAGCGCGAAGGGCGCGGTTTCGACGCGATCGACCACGCCGAGCGCGATCGCCCGGCGGGCGCCGTCGAGATCGTCGAACAGCAGGGCGGTGATACCCGCTTCCTCGACCGCGTGCACCGCGTCCGCGGCGTCGTTCATCGTCGGTGCGAACCGCAGGCCGGCGACGGCGGCGATCCCGCCACTGTCGAGCAGCAACAGCGGCAGGCCGCTGTCGGGCAGCGTCTGGCCGGCATAGAGGCCGCTGGCCATCACCGCAGGCGCGGCCGGCTTTACCACCAGTTCCTCGGTGTCGAGCACGGCGTCGATCGCCATCGCGAAATTGCCCTCGCGGGTCGCCATGATGACGAGGACGCGGGGGTCCTCGGTCGGGATGTCGAGCAGATCGCCCAGCGCGACGAGCGGCAGGCGCTGGCCGCGGACGGTCGCGACGCGCGCGTCGCCGAGCGGATCGATGCGGACCGCACCCCCGTTCAGCGACACGATCTCCTCCACCGACTGTCGCGGCAGCGCGAACCGCTGCGCCCCGACCGCGACGACGATCGTCGGGATGATCGTGAGCGTCAGCGGCACCTGAAGCGTGATGATCAGCCCGCGACCGGGGGTGTTGCGCAGCGCGATCCGCCCGCCGATCTGTTCGATATTGGCGCGGACCACATCCATGCCGACGCCGCGACCCGATGTCGCGGTGACGGTGTCGCGGCTCGACAGGCCGGGACAGTAGATCAACTCCAGCCGCTGAACCTCGTCCATGCGCGCGACGTCGTTCTCGGTGTACAGGCCGCTCTTCACCGCCTTGGCGACGACGCGGGCCACGTCGATGCCGCGGCCGTCGTCGGCGATTTCGATCAGGATGCGGTTGCCCGACTGGCGCGCGGAGACGACGAGCCGCCCATTCTCCTTCTTCCCCGCTAGTCGACGTTCCGACGGCAGTTCGATGCCGTGATCGACAGAGTTGCGGATGATGTGGACGAGCGGATCGCGCAGCAACTCGATCATCTCGCGATCGAGTTCGACGTCCGAGCCCTCGATCGCGAGCGTCACCTGCTTACCCAGTGGCGCGGCGGTATCGCGGACCATGCGCGGGATGGCGGAGAACAGCGCCTCGATCCGTTGCATGCGCGTCCGGGTGATCGTGTCGCGCATCTCCGCGACGGTCAGCGACAGTCGTTCCAGCGCTCCTTCGACACGGGGATCGGGCGCGGCGTCGCGCAGGCGGCGGGCCAATTCGTTGCGGGCCAGCACCATTTCGGACATGCCCGCCATCATCCGGTCGAGCAGCTCGACGCCCAGCCGCACGCTGCGATTCGCGATCCGGGACTGCGGCGTGCCGGCGATCGTTTGCCCCTGAGGCGCGGGGGGCGTGGCAGGCTTGCGGGGCGCGGCGTCCTCCGCCAGCGCGGCGATCAGCAGGTCTTCGGTGGTGTCGTCGAGCGGAACGCCCGCCGCGATCGCCTCCGTCAGCTCGCCGATCCGGTCGACGATCGCGAGGACGGCGTTGACGAGCGCGGTGTCGGGCGTGCGCTTGCCGTCACGAACGGCGGCCAGCACATCCTCCGCCGAGTGGGCGAGCCGGCCGAGGCGCGGCAGGTCGAGGAAGCCGCAACTGCCCTTCACGGTGTGGACGAAGCGAAAGATCGCATCCAGTCGCGCGCGATCCGCCGGCTGCGCTTCCCACAGCACGATCTCGCCCGAGAGCGCTTCCAGCGTCTCGCGCGTCTCGGCGATGAATTCTTGCAGCAGGTCGTCCATGAGGCTCCCGGGGTTTGCTCGACCCCCGGTGTGCCCGAAATGCGTTAATACGGACTTTACCCGGCGCTAGTGCGCTGGAGGAGCTCCGGAATTCGTTGTCAGCGCGCCCGCATCGCCGCGCCGAAGATCATGACATTCTCCGCCGGCTCCGACACCAGCACCGCCCCGCCCGATTCGTGGGCGAGCGTGTTGACCAGGAAAGCGGCGGCGGTGCGGGCCGCGACCGGCTCCTCGCCGAGCCCGTTGGTCAGCATCCGGCGCAGTTCGGGGTCGAGGATGATTCGCGGTCCCTCGATCTTCACGACGATCTCAAGCTGGCCGGCATTCTCCTCCGCGCCCACATCCAGCGTGCCGCCGCGGACCAGCGCTTCGTTGGCGATCAGCGCGAGGTTGAGCAGGACCTTCACCGCCGGCTTCGGCATCGTGTCGAGTTCGACCATCCAGCCGAGCGTGGTGCGCTTGGCATCGCTCAGCAGTCCCTCGATCGCGTTCTTGGCCTCGCGCGGGTCGACGGCATCGCCGAAGCCGCCGGCTGCGCCGAACGCCAGCCGGAAGAACTTGAGCTTGTTGGCCGATGTCCGTGCGCTCTCCGCCAGCAGCTCCATACAACGCTCTCGCATCGCGGGATCGGTTTCGTCCGCGAGCAGCTCCAGCCCGTTGTTGAGCGCGCCGACCGGCGACAGCAGGTCGTGGCACAGGCGCGAACAGAGCAGGCTCGCGAAATCGACCGGGCTGATGGTCATGCTGTCTTCCCTAATTACCGTGGGCCCTGATGCCGCCCCGCGTCGCGACGCGCAAGACGACAGGCGTGAAACGGTGGTGAACCTCTCCATCGACGCCGGCGCGCCATGCGGTGACGGTGCTGCCCGCGGCGATCAGCCACAATGATCCGTCGGGGGCGGCATCGCGCGCATCCTGTCGCGACGGTGCCGCGACGCCGGTCGGGTGCGAGTGATAGTGGCCGACGATCGCAGGCCCCCCCGCCCGCGCCGCACGATGCGCGGCGAGCAGTTGCGCGGGATCGATCTCGAACCGGGTTGCCGGATCGGCGGCGACATTACGGCAGGACTGCACGGCGTCGATGTGGTCGCCCTCGCCCAGCAGCAGGCCGCACACCTCGCGATGGGGCGATTCGATCGTTTCGATGACGATTCGATCGAGTAATTCGCTTGAAATCCGGACCTCCATTCATATCTCGCTACGACATGAACCGGGGGGTTTCCATCATCGAAGCGAGGATCGCACCGGCGGCGGATGGTTGGCGGCTGGATCGCGCGCTGGCCGACGCGGTGCCGACGCTGTCGCGGGAGCGGCTGAAGGTGCTGATCGCGGGTGGATCGGTGTCCCACGAAGGGCTGCTGGCGCGCGATCCGGCGAAACGGGCGAGCGCGGGGGCGCTGTTCGCGGTGGCGGTCCCCGACCCGACACCGGCGCATAACGAAGCGCAGGATATTCCGCTCGTCGTCGCGTATGAGGACGAGCATCTGATCGTCGTCAACAAGCCGGCGGGATTGGTCGTGCATCCGGCGGCCGGCAACCTCGACGGCACGCTGGTCAACGCGCTGCTGCATCATTGTCACGGATCGCTGTCGGGAATCGGCGGCGTGGCGCGGCCAGGCATCGTTCACCGGATCGACAAGGATACGTCCGGCCTGATGATCGCGGCCAAGACCGACCGCGCGCACGAGGGGCTGGCGAAGCAGTTCGCCGACCACAGCATCGATCGTCGCTACCGTGCGATCACCGGTGGTATCCCACGCCCTGCGGCGGGAACCGTGGATGCCCCGCTCGCGCGAAGTCCGCAGAACCGCAAGAAGATCGCGATCGTCGCGAACGGCAAGCGGGCGGTGACGCATTACACGACGATGGAGCCACTGAGCGGCGCGGCGCTGGTCGAATGTCGGCTGGAAACCGGGCGGACGCATCAGGTTCGCGTGCACATGGCGTCGATCGGCCACGCACTGCTCGGCGACCCGGTGTACGGCAAGGCCAAGGGCACGATCCGGACCTTGCTGGAAACGCTGGGGTTCCGGCGGCAGGCCTTGCACGCCGCGCACCTGGGGTTCATCCATCCGATCAGCCGTTCACGACTGGCGTTCGACAGCGCCATGCCGCCCGATATGCAGGAACTGTTCACCCAGCTCCACGTATAGACCAGACGTTTCGCGCTGCGATGCGGCGGACACGTCCTTCGACGAAAGGGAATGCAATCATGGCAAAAGGCAGCAACGTCCCGGCGACGATTCCTGCTCTGGGCGGGGAGCAGAGCCTCAACCGCTATCTCGCCGAGATTCGCAAGTTTCCGCTGCTCCAGCCGGAGCAGGAGTATATGCTCGCCAAACGGTTTCAGGAGCATGGCGACACGGAGGCGGCGGCGCAGCTCGTGACCAGCCATCTGCGCCTCGTGGCGAAGATCGCCATGGGTTATCGCGGCTATGGCTTGCCCACGTCGGAGCTGATCTCCGAGGGCAATATCGGCCTGATGCAGGGCGTGAAGAAGTTCGAGCCCGATCGCGGCTTCCGCCTCGCCACCTATGCGATGTGGTGGATCCGCGCCTCGATCCAGGAATATATCCTGCGGTCGTGGAGCCTGGTGAAGATGGGCACCACCGCGGCGCAGAAGAAGCTGTTCTTCAACCTGCGCCGGATGAAGTCCAAACTCGACGCGTTCGAGGACGGCGATCTGAAGCCGGAGGACGTCACGAAGATCGCGACCGATCTCGGCGTGGCCGAAAGCGACGTGGTCAGCATGAACCGGCGCATGGCGATGGGCGGCGACACGTCGCTCAACGTGCCGATGCGCGAGGATGGCGAGGGTCAGTGGCAGGACTGGCTGCAGGACGACGCGCCGTTGCAGGACAAGGTCGTCGCCGACCAGCAGGAGGCGGATGTCCGCCATGACATGCTGGTATCGGCGATGGACGATCTGAACGACCGTGAGAAGCATATCCTGACCGAGCGTCGCCTGACTGACGACCCGAAGACGCTGGAAGAGCTGTCACAGGTCTATGGCGTCAGCCGCGAGCGCGTGCGGCAGATCGAGGTGCGCGCGTTCGAGAAGCTCCAGAAAGCGATGATGCGGATCGCTGGCGAGAAGCGGCTGCTCGCGGCCTGAAGGGCGGCCCCCGACGTGCGGATTGTCGTCGTCGGGGGCGGTGCCGCGGGCATCGGCGCGGCGCGGCGGCTACACGATGCCGGTGGGGACGTCCTGATCGTCGAGGCGCGGGCGCAGCTCGGCGGACGGGCCCGAAGTGCGCGCTTCGGTGGAATGACCCTGGACCTTGGGTGTGGCTGGCTGCATTCGGCGACGCGCAATCCGTGGACGGGCATCGCCGACGCGGCCGGTTTCACAGTAGACCGGTCTTCACCGAACTGGGGCGTGCAGTGGCGCGACCTCGGCTATCCGCCGGACGAGCAGCGAGCGTTCGGCGAGGCGTGGCAGCGTTGGGAGGCCGCCGCGCATACGGCGCTGGGAGGCCCCGACAGGCCGCTATCGGACTTTATCGCTGCCGACGATCCTGCCCGAACGATGATCGACGCGATCTCCGGCTATGCCAATGGCGCGGCGCTGAAGGACGTGTCGTTGCACGACTGGGCGGCGTATGAAGACGCCGCCACCGACGACAACTGGACCGTGCGCGAGGGGTATGGGACGCTGATCGTCGATCATGCGGGTGCCGTGCCCGTGCGGCTGAATACCCCGGTCACGCGGATCGACCGACGCGGGCGCGTTCTGAAGCTGGAAACGCCCGACGGGACGATCGAGGCGGACCGCGTCGTCGTCTGCGTTCCGACGACGGTACTGGCCGAGGAACGGCTGGTGTTCGACCCTCCCCTACCCGCGAAGCATCACGCCGCCGCTGCGCTGCCGCTGGGACTGGCGGACAAGGTCATCCTGGCGGTGGACGGCCCGGAATGGCCGGCGAATGCGCACCTGATCGGCAATCCGCACCGCGCCTGCACAGCGAGCCACCGGCTGTCGCCGTTCGGCTGGCCGGTGATCGAGAGCTTCTTCGGCGGCCCCTGTGCGGAGGCGCTGGAGGACGAGCAGGCCGCGACGGCGTTCGCGGTGGACGAACTGGTCGCTTTGCTCGGCAGCGGCTGGCGAAGGCGCTTGACGCCGCTCGCCGCAACGCGCTGGCGGCGGGAGGCGTGGATCGGCGGCAGCTACAGCCATGCCCGCGTCGGGCGGGCCGGCGAGCGGGCGGTGTTGGCCGAATTCGTCGAGGATCGCATCTTCTTCGCGGGCGAAGCATGTTCGACGGCCGACTTCTCCACCGCGCACGGTGCCTATGCGACCGGTATCGCCGCGGCAGACGCCATAGTTGGCGGATAGCAGCGCCGCATCCTAAGGAGCGGCGATGTTTATCGTCCTGCGCTGGCTGCTGAAGGCCACACTGATCTTCGTCGCGGTGTCCGTCCTTTGGGTCGGCGTGTACCGGTTCGTGCCGCCGCCCTTCACCTTCACGATGCTGGGCGATGTCGTTGGCGGGCGCAGCGTCACGAAGGACTGGATGGCGCTGTCGGAGATGGACCCCGACATGGCGCGGGCGGCGATTGCGGGCGAGGATTCCGGCTTCTGCGCGCATCACGGCTTCGACTTCGGCGCGATCGCCAATGCGGCATGGCGCAACGCACAGGGCGGACGCATCCGCGGCGGTTCGACGATCAGCCAGCAGACCGCCAAGAATGCGTTCCTGTTTCAGGGCGGCGGTTATATCCGCAAGGCGCTGGAGGCCTATTTCACCGTGCTGATCGAAACGCTGTGGGGCAAGCGGCGGATCATGGAAGTGTATCTGAACATCGCCGAAACCGGCATCGGAACCTATGGCGCGAATGCCGGGGCGATCCGGTATTTCGGGCACGACGCCACAAAACTGTCACCGACAGAAGCAGCGAGAATTGCTGCGGTATTACCGCTGCCGAAGAAGCGTGCCGCGATTTCTCCGAGAGGATTCGTGCGGCGGCACGGAAATGTTTTGAGCCGCTATATCGGTGTGGTGCGGCGCAATGGCATGGACTCTTGCCTTCGCCCCTAGACTCGATGAGGTCTGCATCCGCAACGAAATAGTACTTCGTTATGTCGCAATTGAGGAGTACCGGTCCTTGCGAGTTGCTTTGCGACTCGAACAGGGGAAATCATCATGCGTACGACACTTTCATCTATGTTGTTTTTTGCCGCCGTCGCTGCGGCATCGCCGGCCGCTGCGGATGGCGGTCTGACGTTCCAGATCGTCGGCGACACGTTCTCGCAGCCGTTCACGATCAGCAACACCTCGACCGGCGGCGAAACCGTCGTGGGTTTCGGCATCAGCCTGATCTCGCCGTTCGGCTTCGACACGGTCAATGGCGGCTTCGGCTTCGACAATTCGGTGGCGTTCAACCCGGCTGGCGGCAGTGCCGCGACGACGGGCTATACCGGGCCGTCGTCGTTCGCCGACGGCGCGACCAGCCTGGCGTTCACCTTCTCGAATTTTGCCGTCGGTGAGTCGTTCGTGTGGGATATCGATGTCGACAGCCCGAGCCAGGCGACAGTGTTCGGCAACGAGCTGATCGGGTCGACCGGTTATGCCGACTTCAGCAACGGCCTGCGTGGCCTGGGCGTTTTCCAGGCGCTGGGCACGGACGGTTCGCAGTTCGTCATCACGACGTTCACGCCGACGCCGGGCGTGCCGGAGCCGGCCAGCTGGGCAATGATGATCGCCGGTGTCGGCCTCGCCGGCGGAGCGCTGCGTCGTCGGTCGGCGAAGATCGCCTTCGCCTGACGGGTTCGGAGGGAGCGGCGTCGGCCGCTCCCTCTTCTCCTTATTCCTTGCCCGACCCGACCGCGTCGCCGACCTTGTCGGCCGCGCCGCCGACGCTCTTCGCCGCAGAGGTGATTGCGGCGTCCTTGCTGTTCTGCGCGCCCTGGCGGCTGAACAGATAGAAACCGCCGATCAGGACGGCGATCAGCAACACGACCGCGATCATCGCGGTGCCACCGCCGCCGCGCCGTTCGATGACGGTCGTGTGAGGTGCCGCGTCGCTGCTCACAATGCGTTCGTCTGCCATGATACTCTCCCTGTTACTGGTGCGGCCTCCAACGCCGCACCCGCACAGGCTGTTCCCGTAGCGTAACGACCGCCCCGTTTTGGGTCGGAACGCGGGATCAGAACGGCAGCTTGAAACCCGGCGGCAGGGGCAAACCGCTGGTCATCTTCGACATTTCGGTGCCGGAAACCGCATCGGCCTTTGCCCGCGCGTCGTTGAACGCAGCGGCGAGCAGATCCTCCAGCATGCCCTTCTCGGACGGCTGCATCAGCGAATCGTCGATGGCGATGCCGATGATCCGGCCCTTGGCCGATGCCTTGACCTTGACCAGACCGCCACCCGACGCACCCTCGACCTCGATGGTATCGAGGTTCGCCTGCGCCTTTTCGAGTTCCTGCTGGACGTTGGCGGCCATCGCCAGGATTTCGTCGATGTTCTTCATGCGGTGCTCCGTTGGTTGGGCCATTCGAGTTCGGCGCCCGGAAACGCGGCCAGCGCGGCGCGGACGAGCGGGGTGTCGAGCATCGCCTGCCGCTCCGCCGCGTCGGCCGCGAGCTGGCGCTCGTTCAGCGTGGGCTCGCCGGGGACATCGTCCAGCGACAGCTTCCACACCTGTTTCGTCATACACTTCAGCGCGGCGGCGAGTTCCGCCAGCGTGTCGGTGGCGATCGGCCGTGAGCCGCTGAAGACGATCTCCGGCGGCGCATAGCGGACCAGCCGCGCGCCGTGCCGCAATCGCGCCGCCAGCGCGAGTTGGCCGCCCCCGTCCAGCGCGTCGACCAGCGCGGCGAAGTCGGCGGGCACCAACGATGCCGGTGGCGGCGGCGCGGCCGGCACCGGTGCAGGAGCCTGCGTCGGGGCAGCCTCGGGTGCTCCGGCCAGACGGCGGGCGAGTTCGCCCGGATCGGGCAGGCTGGAGGCGTGGATGACGCGCAGCAGCGCCATCTCCGCCGCCTCGATCGGCAGCGCCGCATGCGCGACCTCGTCATGGCCCTTGAGCAGCAACTGCCACAGCCTGTGCAGTGCCGGGAAAGACAGGTTCGCGGCCCAGTCCGTGCGCGCGGCGCGTTCCTCCACCGCCTGCGCGAGATCGTCGGTGCCGCCAACCTTGGACAGCGTCACGCCGTGCACCGTTTCCAGCAGCGCGCGCAGCACCGCGACGGGATCGACGCCGTAATCGTACTGGCGACGCAGCGAGCCGAGCGCACCGGCCGAGTCGCCCGCCAGCAGCATCGCGAACAGGTCGCGCACCGCGCCGCGATCCGACAGCCCGAGCATCTGGCGGACGGCATCGGCGGTGACGCCACCACCCTCCAGCCCAGCATGCGCGATCGCTTGATCGAGGATCGACAGGCCGTCGCGCGCGGAACCCTCCGCCGCGCGCGCGATCAGCGCCAGCGCCTCCGATTCGGCAGCGACGCCTTCCTTCTCGCAGACCTCCGCGAAATGCTTCGCGAGCTTATCGGCAGGGATGCGGCGCAGGTCGAATCGCTGGCAGCGAGACAGGACGGTGATCGGGACCTTGTTCACCTCGGTCGTCGCGAACAGGAACTTCACGTGCGCGGGCGGCTCCTCCAGCGTCTTCAACAGTGCGTTGAAGGCGTTCTTGGAGAGCATGTGGACCTCGTCCACGATGTAGATCTTGAAGCGCGCGGAAACGGCGGCATAGCGCGACGCGTCGATGATCTCGCGCACGTCGTCGACGCCGGTGTGGCTGGCGGCGTCCATCTCGATCACGTCGATATGCCGGCCCTCGGCAATGGCGCGACACGGTTCGCAGACGCCGCACGGGTCGATCGTCGGGCCGCCCTGCCCGTCCGGTCCGATGCAATTCAGCGCCTTCGCGATCAGGCGAGCGGTCGAGGTTTTGCCGACCCCGCGAACGCCGGTCATCAGGAACGCATGCGCCAGCCGGTCGCGCGCGATGGCGTTGCCCAGCGTGGTGACCATCGCGTCCTGGCCGATCAGCTCCGCGAACGTCTGCGGCCGGTACTTGCGCGCCAGGACGCGGTACGCCTCCGCCTTCACCGGCTGGGGCGGCTCGCCAAGGTCGAACGAATCAGCCACGGGCGGCATCGAAGTGGAGGAAGTGGAGGCGTTCCATCGGTCTCCACATAGGGGCGCGGACGGCCGACGTCAGGGGGGTGTTTGCGGGGATCGGCGCTGTGGCTGGCATCGGTGTCGGTATGCACGATGTGGGGGGCGTAGGACAGGTTTGTGGTTGGTGCTCTACTTCTCTCCTGGGCTGGGGGGGGAGCTGGGGGGGGCTCCGCGAGCGAGATGCTTCGCGGCTACCAGAATACGTTCAGGAAAACAGAAGGGGCGTCGCGGCTAAGCCGCGCCGTCA
The DNA here is from genome assembly GCF_016892685.1 of Sphingomonas longa. Classification (NCBI taxonomy): domain Bacteria; kingdom Pseudomonadati; phylum Pseudomonadota; class Alphaproteobacteria; order Sphingomonadales; family Sphingomonadaceae; genus Sphingomonas; species Sphingomonas longa. The sequence continues at coordinate 180 of NZ_JAFEMC010000001.1, read as the reverse complement.
GACGGTGCTGCGCACTGCTGGCCGTGCTTGCGCGCGTGGCACGTCGGGACGTGCTCTCGCTTGCTGCGCAGAAGAGGCGTCGCGGCTAAGCCGCGCCGTCGGTCGGTGCTGCGCACCGCTGGCCGTGCTTGCGCGCGTGGCACGTCGGGACGTGCTCTCGCTTGCTGCGCAGAAGGGGCG
>NZ_JAFEMC010000010.1:0-1196 GCF_016892685.1 Sphingomonas longa | reverse complement strand
GATTGTGTTGAAGAAGTCGGTGTTGGGTCTTGAGACAGGCAACGGCTGATTGACGCTGGACGGTGCTGATTGGCTCAGGCGGGCAGCGGCTGCGCGGGCATCGGGATGAGCCTGGCCATCTTGCGGAGGTTCTGGGCGGTAGCTGCCATATGGAACTCGTCCCTGGCGCCGTTTGGACCGCGCAGGCGCAATCGGTCGAGCTTCAGGATGCGTTTGAGGTGCGCGAACAGCATCTCGACCTTCTTTCGCTGGCGGCGCGAGGTGACGTAGGCGTCGGTGGTGGCGATGTCGCGAGCGAGGTCGCGAGCCCCTTCGTGGATCGAGCGGGTGACCTTGCGCGCCGGCATGTTGGGCGTGCAGCGTTCCCGCAGGGCGCAGCCGCCGCAGTCCTGCTGTCGGCCGCGATAGCGGATGAAGCCGTCCTGGCCGACATCGCCCCGGGCGGTTGCGAAGTTGCGGTTCCTGGGGCGCAGGCGCTTGCCGCCGGGGCAGACGTAGCTGTCGTCGTCATGGTCGTAGGTGAAGGCATCGCGCTCGAACGTGCCGTCGCGGCGGGCGGACTTGTCGAACACCGGGATGTGCGGCTGGATGTCGCGCTCGTGGACCAGCCAGGCGAGCATCTCCGCCGAGCCGTAAGCGGTGTCGGCGGCCAGCCGCTCGGGCCAGACGCCGAAGCGGTCCTGCACCCGCGCGATCATGCGCTTGCACGCGGTCACCTCGGCCTGGCGCACGGCGGTGCTCGCTTCCACGTCCATGATGACGGCGTGGTCGAGATCGATGAGGTAGTTGGTCGAGTACGCATAGAAGGCCGGCCCGCGATGTGCGCTCGTCCACCGCGATGCCGGATCGGCCGGCGCCAGATACTTCGGCACCACCGGCGTCGCTGCACCGAACGCGGCATCGTCGAGAACGGCGAGATACTCGCGCACCGCACGGCTGTCGGCGTCCGGCGGCACGCCGTCGCTGCCCGGACCGCCGGTCTGACGATTGGCATCGGCGCGGATCAGGCTGGCGTCGACCGCGAACCCTTCGCCGCCCACCAGCCCCTCGGCCATGCAGCGCGCTACCGTCGTCTCGAACAACCGGCGCAACAGGTCGCTGTCGCGGAAGCGCCCGTGTCGGTTCTTCGAGAAGGTCGAGTGGTCGGGCACGTCGCCCTCCAGCCCCAACCGGCAGAACCAGCGATAGGCCAGGTT